>NZ_NUPZ01000018.1:0-2500 GCF_002584985.1 Bacillus sp. AFS029637
CATATTATATGGTTAAGTCCTCGATCTATTAGTATTCGTCAGCTCCACATGTCACCATGCTTCCACCTCGAACCTATCAACCTGATCATCTTTCAGGGATCTTACTAGCTTACGCTATGGGAAATCTCATCTTGAGGGGGGCTTCATGCTTAGATGCTTTCAGCACTTATCCCTTCCGCACATAGCTACCCAGCTATGCCCTTGGCAGAACAACTGGTACACCAGCGGTGCGTCCATCCCGGTCCTCTCGTACTAAGGACAGCTCCTCTCAAATTTCCTACGCCCACGACGGATAGGGACCGAACTGTCTCACGACGTTCTGAACCCAGCTCGCGTACCGCTTTAATGGGCGAACAGCCCAACCCTTGGGACCGACTACAGCCCCAGGATGCGATGAGCCGACATCGAGGTGCCAAACCTCCCCGTCGATGTGGACTCTTGGGGGAGATAAGCCTGTTATCCCCGGGGTAGCTTTTATCCGTTGAGCGATGGCCCTTCCATGCGGAACCACCGGATCACTAAGCCCGACTTTCGTCCCTGCTCGACTTGTAGGTCTCGCAGTCAAGCTCCCTTATGCCTTTGCACTCTACGAATGATTTCCAACCATTCTGAGGGAACCTTTGGGCGCCTCCGTTACACTTTAGGAGGCGACCGCCCCAGTCAAACTGCCCACCTGACACTGTCTCCCGGGTCGATAAGACCCGTAGGTTAGAATTTCAATACAGTCAGGGCGGTATCCCACCAGCGCCTCCACCGAAGCTAGCGCTCCGGTTTCAAAGGCTCCCGCCTATCCTGTACAAACTGTACCAAAATTCAATATCAGGCTACAGTAAAGCTCCACGGGGTCTTTCCGTCCTGTCGCGGGTAACCTGCATCTTCACAGGTACTATAATTTCACCGAGTCTCTGGTTGAGACAGTGCCCAAATCGTTACACCTTTCGTGCGGGTCGGAACTTACCCGACAAGGAATTTCGCTACCTTAGGACCGTTATAGTTACGGCCGCCGTTTACTGGGGCTTCAGTTCAGAGCTTCGCTTACGCTAACCCCTCTCCTTAACCTTCCAGCACCGGGCAGGTGTCACCCCCTATACTTCGCCTTACGGCTTCGCAGAGAGCTGTGTTTTTGCTAAACAGTCGCTTGGGCCTATTCACTGCGGCTTTCCGTTAAGAAAGCACCCCTTCTCCCGAAGTTACGGGGTCATTTTGCCGAGTTCCTTAACCAGAGTTCTCTCGCACACCTTAGGATTCTCTCCTCGCCTACCTGTGTCGGTTTGCGGTACAGGCACCTTTTATCTCGCTAGAAGCTTTTCTTGGCAGCGGGGAATCAAAGACTTCGCTCCATAAGGAGCTTCCCCATCACAGCTCAGCCTTCACGATAAGCGGATTTGCCTACTTATCAGCCTAACTGCTTGGACGTGCACAACCAATCGCACGCTTCTTCTATCCTTCTGCGTCCCTCCATTGCTCAAACGATAAAGAGGTGGTACAGGAATATCAACCTGTTGTCCATCGCCTACGCCTGTCGGCCTCGGCTTAGGTCCTGACTAACCCTGAGCGGACGAGCCTTCCTCAGGAAACCTTAGGCATTCGGTGGACGGGATTCTCACCCGTCTTTCGCTACTCATACCGGCATTCTCACTTCTAAGCACTCCACCAGTCCTTACGGTCTGACTTCACTGTCCTTAGAACGCTCCCCTACCACTGATACCATTGGTATCAATCCGCAGCTTCGGTGGTGTATTTAGCCCCGGTACATTTTCGGCGCAGAGTCACTCGACTAGTGAGCTATTACGCACTCTTTAAATGGTGGCTGCTTCTAAGCCAACATCCTAGTTGTCTAAGCAACTCCACATCCTTTTCCACTTAATACACACTTTGGGACCTTAGCTGGCGGTCTGGGCTGTTTCCCTTTTGACTACGGATCTTATCACTCGCAGTCTGACTCCTAAGGATAAGTCATTGGCATTCGGAGTTTGACTGAATTCGGTAATCCGATGAGGACCCCTAGTCCAATCAGTGCTCTACCTCCAAGACTCTTACACTTAAGGCTAGCCCTAAAGCTATTTCGGGGAGAACCAGCTATCTCCAGGTTCGATTGGAATTTCTCCGCTACCCACACCTCATCCCCGCACTTTTCAACGTGCGTGGGTTCGGGCCTCCATTCAGTGTTACCTGAACTTCACCCTGGACATGGGTAGATCACCTGGTTTCGGGTCTACGACCACGTACTAAACGCCCTATTCAGACTCGCTTTCGCTGCGGCTCCGCCTCTTCAGCTTAACCTCGCACGGGATCGTAACTCGCCGGTTCATTCTACAAAAGGCACGCCATCACCCATTAACGGGCTCTGACTATTTGTAGGCACACGGTTTCAGGATCTCTTTCACTCCCCTTCCGGGGTGCTTTTCACCTTTCCCTCACGGTACTGGTTCACTATCGATCACTAGGGAGTATTTAGCCTTGGGAGATGGTCCTCCCAGATTCCGACGGAATTTCACGT
>NZ_NUPZ01000019.1 GCF_002584985.1 Bacillus sp. AFS029637
GAAGATCAAACTCCCTCTGTACATACTGATTTACAGTTTGTGAGGCACCTGTTTCAGCATGTACATTTAAACTATTCGTCATAATAGGTGTGAATAATGTAGTTGCCAAAATAGCGGATGTTGCAAGCATCTTTATTGGTTTTTGTAATCTACGATTCTTTCTTTTGTTCATATCGACCAACCTTTCTTCTTAAATTTTTTAAATAAAACGCTTTCGATAAATTGATGAAATTGCATATGACTTCTGATATATTCCCAGTATTTTTTAGTCGGCAGTTCCATGTACACAATACAAAATCTGTCCCAGCCTGTATAGAAAGCATATCAGTCATCTTCTGTTGTTCCGAAGAAGTCATACCTATTGTTGGTTACTAAAATAAGTAAATCAATACTGTGTGAAAATGTGATAATTTGCTGATTCTAGATTTCTTTTAAAATATACAGATTATTCAGATAATTAATTTGATATAATGTTACTTGCAACTTTACTCTACTTTTATTAGTACTTTTCTCCCTCCTTAGTGGATAATCAATTACACCTTTATTAAAACATTAGATTATCAATGCGTAAATAGTAGAATTTTGTCGATTTATATTCGATAATCCACTAGTGCATATTGGTATGAGAGGAAATATTATACTTATAAAATTGTTATTCAATTTCACTTAAGTAATCATGATAGTTATAACTTGATATGTATATTTTTTTTGAAAAAACTATTTAAATTCATTCGAGATTTAATAAGTCCTGAATATTATCAATATAATTTATTCATACTCTGCATATTGATATTCTTTATTTAGATATGCAAAATTGCATAGGTCTCCCTTATGAATATCTAGCTGACGAGAAAGAAATTTGAAAAGGGGGTCTATGAAATCATTAACTTGATGGTGATGGGATATACTCCTAAAAAGATAAAATAGTTATAATTAAATGAGTTATACTTGAAAAAAAAAGCGTGTACTTGTTTCCGCATGTAATTCTATATCGCGAACTATTACATTGTAATAATAACGATAAATGGAAATCAAAAAACTACTACCAATAGAATAAAGTATTAAAACTATGATATTCATAAAGTACAAACTAATTTTTGCCTCATCGTTTACTTCCTTGCCATTGATATCCTTTTCCCCATACCGTAAGGAGAAACTGAGGATCAGAAGGACTAGTTTCGATCTTCTGACGAAGACGATTTATATTCACATCTATTACTTTTGTGTTACCTACACAACTTATACCCCATATTTTATTTAAGAGTTCATCACGTGAAATTGGTTTTATGGAATTTTTCATTAAATATTGTAAAATAATATGCTCTGTTGGAGTTAAATCAATTACTTTCTCATCCCTATATAATTTTTCTTGCAAAAGATCTAACTGAAATGGTCCCGAATGAATCAATTCCATTTCCCTTTTATTTTCTTTTACCCTTCTTAGCAATGCTTGAACACGTGCTACTAATTCAATTATACTAAATGGTTTTTTAATATAATCATCTGCTCCAATTGTCAAACCATGTACCTGATCCTTCTCTTGAACACGTGCCGTTAATATAATAATACCAATCTCTTCATTGTTTTTTCGTATTCTTTTGCATACTTGAAAACCATCTATTCCTGGTAACATAACATCAAGTATTACAATATCAACATTATGATTTTCTAAAAGCTCAAGAGCTTTTTCACCTGTATCGGTTTCTAAAACATTGAAACCAGAACGCTTCATATTTAATGTAATAAAACTACGAGTTGTAATCTCATTTTCTAATACTAAAATTGTTGTCATACTCACCGCTCCTTCCCCCTTGTCGATAATCGGCTATGTGTTTGATATAAGATTTAAGCTTCTGGTAGTTTAATTTTTTTGAAATTGCATATACATGAGCTCTTGTTTTCCATATGTATTAACTCCTAGGAGGCCCCATATATGTTGATCAACTTAAGAATCTAGTAAAAAACTTCATCCTTTCTATTTAGCTTTTTAGAAAGAATAACGTGGGGATAGTCAAGATTTTAAGTTGATGGACATGGAGCGGTATCTCTAGTTTATTAGTTTTACATTAAATAAGTGATAGGAATTTTTTATCTGTAATCTCATTTTCCCGCTAACGGCACCACCAAACAACTTATTACGTGAAAACGAAATGTGGTCCATCGTTTTTTCTACAATTTTAGCGTTATTATATACACTTCAAAACGCTTTGACTAGATAATCCAAGTTCTCTTCTGGTCCACCTAAATGAAATCGAATTTTCTGACTCTGACTCTCTACACCTTCCAGCTGATACATAAGTAACCGATACCAATCGCAACCCCTTTACAACTACTTTAGTGGATTTCTCTAGTTCTTTTTCAAACTAATTAGATGCCACAGTCTCACTTCATTTGCATCAAATATGAAGAATTACTCGCTCCTTTTTAATGTTTTTTAGAAGCTTTTCTAGTCCTGAAGGCTCTAATCCATAGAGTTGTCTTCTTTCATCCTTGTAAAATCCGCAATCGATCAGTTGACTAATGATACGCTGTTTTTTCTTTCCACATGGTAAGTATGTTGTTCTAGCTTTTTTGGGTCTTTTGCAAACATTTAAGAAATAAATTCTTGTGTTGCCATTTCTACAAACTGAATATCAGACTCTACAAGATAACGAATATATGCAGTTTTCACTTTCATATATTCATCTTCATTTTTCCATCTATGATGGCTGCTATCACAAAGTACAACAAAGGAAACATTTCTCAACTGACTTACCAATGTATTTGTTTGACCCTTCGGATTAAATATTTCTTTCGCTTTTTTATGTGCCTGTAACACTTTGTCTTTCGAACATCCGCCTACAAGTAAATAATGTGGAATGATTAAACTCATTCTGTTATCTCACCTCTCTATTGCTCTCATACGCAATCCAAAAAGGATAAGAACAAAGAGCACGCGTCGATTCTTTACACACTAACATTATTTGAAAAGCATGATAAGAAGGATGATTCTTTTCTAAATGGCTAGTGATATATTCTAAAAATCCGTCCTTCTTCTCACCTTGTACAACAAACGCCTTCAAATCGGATAAATGAGCCTGTTCCTTATCCTTAATATAAAGGATTACTCCACTTAAAAATGAATGTGTAGTTCTCACCCACGTTAATCCAGCACCTTTATGAAGCACTTGTTCTGTCATTTCCATTGCGAGTTCATGTGCTTGCTTTTTTGCTTGAATATCAGCAATTCCATTCGAAACAATCATCTCTTTCACCCTTTCGTAGTTATGTAGTTTTCATATAGCTAAATACAATACAACTAACCAAAATGGCATTACCATTAGAAATCCATTTTTAATTCCTTTTGCAATAGCCAATGGATCATCATTATGGTATGGCATTTCCTTCTCTTCAACCCGCTGCAACATCTTTTTTTGGAGTGAAAGGCTCATATTGAATCTCCTTTCCTTTCAATCTGTTTTTATTTTCCATAATAAACTACCACCAAAACAGCCTATACAATAAATCATAATAAATTTTATGCAAATTTCTATAATTGCTTCCATCATTTCTTAGTATCCTCTCCCAAAGCCTGTAATACACAAGCTATGATTAGCAAAGAAAGAGTTAATAATAAACTCCCTATATCTCGGCATTTCCCAAACGCCGACTTCCTCTCCTCGCAATTAACATTTATTATAGAAAAACCCCATGGTAAGAAAAGAGCCAGATTTGAGCCCGTTAAGACTAAATCTGCTCTTTAATATTCAAAGTTTATTTAAAAGTATATTTTAATAAATATCTTCTTTTTTACATCCTTCATTAGTTAGTGAATAGTACATACTATCCTCGAAAGATATTAATATAATCTCAATCCAATATCAATTCTTTTTTTATAATTTTTACAAAAAAAGAATTGATATTAGGTTTTTAATGACATTTTTCGACAAAATATTTACTTTTACCAATTATCAGTTTACAATGATTATAACTTAATAGACATACTACACAATGTGTAATAATTACTTAGTTGAACATATTAGATGCCATGGATTCTTTAGAGTTCGATCTACTAGATCGAACAAAAGTATGGTTAGAATATCTCTTCATCTCTACTTCTACTAAATAGAAAAGCATTAATGCTACTTTTGCGTGTGGCTCCAAAAAGAAGGAATGGTTGCCGTACCCCTACTTGGCTAGAGAATAAGAGGATGGATTGTTAGGAGATGTCTTGTTTCTTAATAGTGTTACTGGTTAAAATGTAGAACAGAAAGAACAAAATATTTCTATTATGTTTTTGTTTGTGTTGTTTTATATAGGAAATATTTATTGGAAGGCGTTAGTGTTAGTGTACTTTTTTTATATTTGTTTTATGTGTTTCTTTTTAAGTTATTAGAGATTTTTGCAGAAGTGATGGGATTTGGATTTATGTAGAAGGACCTATGCGTAGTAATCCAGATGGAATTAAGTCAAACAATTTAAATTCATAACCTCCTATTTTAGGGGGTTTTTATTTGGGTAGGGGGATGGTTAGAATAGGCCTTATTGTATAATTTGTTTTTATATATTAGATTCGGTATGTGAAATTTTCAATAATAAAAAGGTATTCAGAGTTGCATGCCTTTTTAAATCATACGTAAATAGGTGTTTTTAATGTATAAAGAAAAGACACCTTAAGGTGCCTTCCTCCTACTTCATTCTTTTTTGAGCAGTATTAGTATCTTTTGATACTGGTATGTGTTCAGTAGCTCTAGATAAACCTGTTTTTGGCATATTAACATAGATTGCTCCAGAAGCACCTTTTTCTATTTGATAGGTTTCGTGAAAACCATCGACACTCCCATTATCTTTAATCTTATTATTGTACGATTTCCAAGCATTTGAATGGTTTTTCCATGAGCATAGTTTACTAATTCGTCGAATCCCTTCCAGTATTGAATTAAGATTACTTTTCTCCAACTAAATAAGAATTCTGGAAAGTGTTGCAGGAATGAAGGCTGAAATTTCTTTAGTAGAAAATATTATTTACGTTGTGAAATATAGAAAAATTTATGCGGTTGAACCACCACCAACTGAACATGGTGAACAGTCGTTTATATAGCTGGTAAAGTAGCACGCATGGAAGAACGAAAAACGTTGTTAATTTAATTCGATTTGAACCAATATATAAGAATTAAAAAAGGAGGCCCCTATATGTGATGAAACATAATACTACAACTTATGTTTGTCTCATTTAAAGGTGCAAGGAATATAACAAAATAGTTATTTTGTAGAAAAGGTGTAATTGATAATGTGGTTAAGACGGAGAAAGAGCAATGCCAACCATTACTCTTTCTCTGTCCTTAACCATAATTAGAATTTGGACTTTTATCTAAATAAATACTTAGTTTTAAGACCAAGTAAATTTTAGAACACTATAAGATGAGGTGCTAGGTAAAACAATTGGCTCATTAACTTTTGGATCACTATGTTGTGTTACTAAAGGTTGTCCCTGAGGGTTTTTCCCTGAAACATATGTAGTATGCCACATTTGACCAGTAGTACTATTTTTATATTGAACTACGTCTCCTTGTTGTGCACCTTTCCATACAGAATTATCGCTATAAGTATCAAAATACTTTATTCTTTTAGTCCAATACTTATAAAAATCTGAAACTCTAATCCAACTTGTAGTTACTTTTCTGAATGTAGGGCCATTGGGATGAGTAATCTTAATGCCGTTATACCAGTAGTCGGTAGTACCCCATGTATTAGTGGTATTTGGATCAACATGAACAGGTCTATGTATTGATTTCCCTCCTGCTTCTACTACTTGTGAAACAAAGTTTGTACAATCACCACCAGCTCCACCGTAGTAACCGTATTTATCATTTGAAGTAGAACGAGCATGTCTGATGGCATAACTAGTGGCTGTAGCAGGATTATACCCTCCTTCATTTGGTACAGCATATTGTGGCTCTTTTAATTTTTTATTAATTGAATTCTGTTTTTCTATTTCTATATTTTCATTTTTAATTTGTTTTATGGTTTTATTTGCTATATGATTGGTATCATTTTCTTTATCTTGAACATTTGAAGATTGAGTTAAGGGTTGTTGTTTTTGCTGAGTAGCTTTTAGAGTGTCTCCGTCAGTTTCATTTAGGTAACTTGCTGCATAAGCGAGTAAAAGTTTATAGTGAGGTTCTTTTTTCAATTGTTTGTCATTTTCATACATCAATTGATCATATAAATATTTTCTTAATTCTGCGGTTCCTAATTTATATGAAATGTTATTGCGTTTAAAATAATCTAACAACATAGTTTCTGCTTCACCAAGTGTATATGAATCATAAGTAGTATCTTCAAAGTCTTTTTTCTTTTCTTGAATTTGTTCTGTTTCTGATTTCTTGATTTCCTCCTGTGCGTATGCCGAATCAAAAGGGCTCATTGCAAGAGCACAAATGACTCCTAAACCTAGCAACACTTTTTTATTTTCCATAAAAATCCCCCTATGTATTTATTTTCCATAAGTTGAATTTTAATGTAGTTTAATGTATTTTGTAAATAGATAGATGTTTATTTTTCTAAAAATTTTGTTTTTTATACAATTTATAAGGCCTGTTTTAGGGAGTGATTATTATGAAAGGTGTTAAGAGAAAAAATATAATTATCTTGATATTTCTAGCGGTGTTAGGTGGTTTAGTGTTTCTTTTTACGTCTAATAAAGATTCAAAGATTGACGATTTTCCTGTACCAATGTCAGCCATTTATATTAAAGAGGATAAACTGAATGTCCACAGATATTTTAGTGTTATTCCTATAAACAAAGCTAAGGGATGGAAATATCTTGGTGAAAATGGTCATACTATAGAATTTCAAAAAGGTGATAGAAAAATAATTATTTTGCATTTACCAGAGGATAGAAATTATTATTTATATGAAGAACAATAGAGTCAATATATCATTTGTAAGTTGGGTGTTTTTTCCCATCCCCTCGAAAAAGGGGAATAAGAAAAATGACCTGATCAAGAAAAACTTGTTTCCCTTTCCCAAGCTAATCAATTGGTAGCCGAATTTATTTATATGTACTAGCATTTCGTTCGTCCTCATTCAGCATTAAAATGTAAGAAAAAAGCAAATACAATATCTTAATTAGACATTGTATTTGCTTTTTATTATAGTCTGTTTTAAATATTTATTGCTTGATTTGGTTTCATTTGTAGCGCGACAATAAAGTTGCTTCTACATACCTCCACATAGGCTAATAATCTCTAGTTTCTTGAAAAAATCATTACAAAGAAGCTATCCAATATTTAGAATAGCTTCTTTACTTATTCATAAACAGTCACAATAACTCCACCTATATTGTCCCCTGAAATTTCGTAATGCTTATTCGCTGGAACATTCACGTTAATATTACCTGAAATTTTATAATAAGAAATCGTATATTTTTTACCTTCAACATACGTTGAAATTTCTTTTTTCTCTTGTAAGAAATCCAAATATTCCTCTAAAGTAAAATTTTTTTTGTGCATAACAGCACTATGTGGTAAACCGACATAACGTATATGCCATGGCTCATATTGAATCCCTGTAATATTACTTTTATTTTTCGGATAGCGTAAAACAAATCCGTATTTCCATACATTTTCCTCAATCCATTTTCCTTCAGGAGCTTTCTCCATTTTCATTTGAGTAGACCCAACATCAAGTGATAACCCTAAATTATGTTCACTATATCCTGCTGGAAGTGCGTAATCAGAGCCCCTTTCCTCATATAGCTTCCTTTGTTCTTTAAAATCTCGATAACCGCTACTCATCAAAAAATGCTGTACTCCTTCTTTTTCTGCTGCATCTACAATCTTCAAAAATTTTTTCACAATATCCTTTGATAAGCGAAGGTTTCTATCAAATATCACATACCCTCTTACTAATTCAGTATTTTGAAATACATTTATAATATCAGACCTTATACTATCTTTCTTAACAGGGTAATCTTTATTAACTAGTAATAAATCCCCTTTATGAATTTGTTCCTTTGTAATCTCTTTCTTTTCAGTATTCGCAGCATTTACTTTATCATCTTTTTCTAAGATTTTAATATTTATCCCCTTTTGAAATAACGGTGCTATATAAACCCCAACACATACTGTGCACAATATAAAAAGAGAAATAAATCCCCACTTCTTCATTCCTATTTCCTCCTTAACCTAACATACGTATAGGATAGAAAAAACTATTAAAATAAAAAGTGGGGTAAACTTAAAATTTTTATTAAATTTCCGAGCTATCTTCTTTTGGCAATCTCACTTCAAATATTGTTCTTATTACATTACTTTCAGCAGAGATCGTCCCATTATGCTGCTCCACAATATTTTTTGCAATAAATAAGCCAAGACCTGTTCCGTCTTGTTGCTCCGTTCTAGCTTTATCACCTGTATAAAACATATCAAAAAGATATGGCAAATCTTCTTCTGGAATGCTATCTCCGTAATTAATAACTTGTACAACTACCTCTTCATGATCAATATAACCGTTCATATCAACAAACTGCCCATCGTATCCATAACGAACCGCATTCGTTAAAAGGTTTTCAAATACTCTAGCTAACAATTTCCCGTCACCATTAATAGGTAAATGCGAATTAACATTCAATCTGGCTTCTAAATTTTTCTTTTCTAATAAAGGATATAATTCCTCATCTAACTGTATAAGTAATTCACTTATATCAATTGTTTTTTTATCTAACTTTAGCATGCCATAATTCATTCGCGTAATTTCAAATAACTCATCAATTAAACTTTCAAGTCGCTGCGATTTCTTAAATGCAATCGTAGAAAAATGTTTAATCTGTTCCTTCGTCAAATTCTCATCTTTAAGAATTAAATCTAAATAACCTAAAACAGATGTTAATGGCGTTCTTAAATCATGAGCTAAGTTGACAACTAGCTGATCTTTACTACTTTCCGCAAAGTCTCCTCTTTCAACCGCTTCTTTTAACTTTTCGCTCGCTAAGTTAATTTCACGCGCAATATTTCCGAATTCATCATTCGATGAAATATGAACTTTATTTGTAAAATCACCGTTAGCGAGATAATGAATGCCGTTAGAAATTTCATTAAAATACTTTAAGTATGGTTTTGTTAAAGAGAAAAAGAATAAAATAGATAATGGGATAAAGAGAATCAAAAAGGAATTAATATCTCCAAACTCTCTTACTATTGATCTGAGTTGTACTAAAGGATCTTCATAATAGCGCACCTTCGTATTATAATAGAACTGTAATCCTTTATAAATCATATATGTTACGCTAGCTGCTAATAACATACTTAACGCAAATAGTGCGATCATTTTTGAACGAAAGCTTCTCATCTTTTTAGCCATTGAAAGTATAACCTACTCCCCACACTGTTTTTATTAACTTATTCTTTCTTTTATCTTCCCCAAGCTTCTTCCGTAGCGTACGAATGTGCACCATCACTGTATTTCCGCCTTCGTAATACCCTTCTGCCCATACTTGCTGAAATATATTTTCCACACTGTACACTTTCTTCGGATGACTCGCTAATAAGTATAAAATATCAAATTCCTTTGGCGTTAATTCAATTTGTCCTCCGTACACATTTACTGTTCTTTGCTCACGGTCAATAACAACTCCGCCTACTTCTAAAACGGATTTATTCTCCTCTATTTTCGGCTGATTTAACGTAAGAAATCGGCGTAGTTGTGCATTTACACGCGCAACTAATTCAATCGGTGTGAAAGGCTTCGTCATATAATCATCCGCGCCTAGTACAAGACCTGTCACCTTATCAAAATCAGATGTTTTCGCACTTAAGAAAATGATAGGCATATGATGTTTCATACGAATTTGTCGCGTTACTTCATAACCGTCCATTTTGGGCATCATAATATCTAAAACAACTAAATCGATTGGCTGTGATTGAATGATACGAACTGCTTCTGCTCCATCAGTAGCTTTCACAATATGATAACCTTCTTTTTCTAAATGTATCCCAATTAATTCAGCAATTTCCACCTCATCATCAGCTATTAAAATTGAAATACGCTTCATTTTATTCCCCATCCTTTTTAAGAAAGCTTGCTTTTTTCTAAGCTGTATTCGTATTCTTTGACTCTTCTATAAAATGTATTACTCTTCATTCCTACTCTTTGCATTGCTTCTACCGCAGTTATTTTATGTTGCTTCCATTCTTGATACGTACATATAAATTTATCATCAATCTTAATTTTTTTACGGCCAAACTCAACTCCTTTTTGAAGTGCGATTGTAATCCCTTCTTTTTGTCGTTCACGGATTCTTTTTCTTTCATCTTCAGCCATATAACTTAATAACTGTAAAATTAAGTCTGAGATAAGGGTTTCAATTCCATTTAAATCTTTATATTTCATTGTGTTAAGAAGCGGCATATCTAACACAACAATATCAATTTCTTTTTCTTTAATTAATTCTTGCCATTCATCTAAAATCATTTGTTTATTTCTTCCCAAACGATCTAATGATTGAATATATAAAATATCTCCATTCCTCAACATACGCTTCATAAGTTGATATTCAGGACGTTTAAAATCTTTTCCACTAGCTCTTTCTATAAAGATGTATTCTTTAGGAATACCTATTTCTGATGCAGTCGCAAGTTGTCTTTCAATAGATTGATCTTTACTACTTACTCTAATATAAAAAAATTTCCTCATTATGTATCTCCTCTCCCATTTTAAATTTACTGCATAATCTATAATTGTAAAAATTCACTTGTTATAGAATATAATTATTATATTTTAGTGTCAAATTATATACAATTATTATGACATGTTTCAAAAATGATTATGTTATAATTATGAAATATTAAAACCTCAGTAAACTTAGCATGTCAAAAAGTATACTTTTTGACATGCTATAACCTATTATAAATATACTCCATAAGGAGATGTAGAAAACGAATAAATATGAATACTCAAAAACGATTAACTATTTTAACAACAGATGAAATAAATCAAATTTATCATTTTAGCCAAGAAGACTCCTTCCTCAAGGAACGCGAAGTGAGTAGGTGGGAGATGAATTGGCTTCGAACAAGGGATGGCAGGAAGCCATCTTAATTGTTCGACATACATAAACTGTTACTTCACTACCAATCGAATGTATGTTTGTTGTATAATAGACACATATCGAAATGGGGGTGAAACGAATGATAATCAATAAAGCATATAAATTTCGTATCTATCCAAATAAAGCACAAGCGACCCTAATCAATAAAACAATTGGCTGTTCTCGTTTTGTATTCAATCATTTCCTATCTCTATGGGATAATGCATACAAAGAAACAGGAAAAGGTTTGACATATGGTACATGCTCTGCCAAACTTCCTGCCATGAAGAAAGAGTTTGTTTGGCTAAAAGAAGTGGATAGTATTGCGATTCAGTCGTCTGTTCGCAACCTTGCGGATGCTTATACACGCCTTTTCAAAAAACAAAACAATGCCCCGCGTTTCAAATCTAAGAAGAACAACATACAATCTTATACCACAAAACAAACAAATGAAAACATTGCCGTTGTAGGAAACAAAATAAAATTGCCAAAACTAGGTCTTGTTCGATTTGCCAAAAGTCGTGAAGTAAAGGGACGTATTTTAAATGCTACAGTTAGACGGAATCCTTCTGACAGATTGTTAGTTGAAACAGAAGTGCAAGAACTTCCGAAAACAAATTCTTACATTGGAATGGATGTGGGACTAAAAGATTTCGCCATTTTGTCAGATGGAACAACTTATAAAAATCCGAAGTTTTTTCGATCATTAGAAGAGGAGTTGGCAAAAGCACAGCGTGTTCTTTCTAGAAGAATGAAAGGATCTTCTCGCTGGAATAAACAACGAGTAAAAGTAGCTAGAATTCATGAATACATGACGAATGCTAGAAAAGATTACTTGGACAAAATCTCGACTGAAATCATTAAAGACCACGATGTTATCGGTATAGAGGATTTGCAAGTATCGAATATGTTAAAGAATTATAAGTTAGCAAAAGCAATTAGTGAGGTATCATGGTCTCAGTTTCGAACTATGTTGGAATATAAGGCAAAATGGTACGGCAAACAAATCATTGTCGTATCGAAAACATTTGCTTCAAGCCAATTATGTTCTTGTTGTGGATATCAAAACAAAGACGTTAAAAATCTAAACCTACGTAAATGGGACTGTCCTTCTTGCCTTACCCACCATGATAGGGATATTAACGCAAGTATCAATCTAAAGAATGAAGCGATAAGGCTTCTAACCGCAAGTACTGTGGAGATAGCCTAATAAATTAGAGTTCGATAGAACTCTTTACTTAGGAATCCCCCTCTTCTAAACGAAGTGAAAGTGGGGGTAGTTCAAAGTAGGCCCCTTTTTACACCCAAAGAGCGTGTGCAATATTTTTCCCTGTCTTAAATGGAAAATGAATTATTATATACATTACACTCAATAAAATCTAAGATTTATTTTATTCTTCCACTTTGCATAAGTTAAATCAAAACACTTATTTTTTCGATTTAACTTATGCGAAGTGGAAGAAGATCTTCAATATATTCTCAAAACCCATTTTAACAGTGCTGAATTCTCGGATTTTGTATCTATTGATAAAAAAACTAGACTCAGTCAACAACAACTTATTCTTAAGCGATTTAATTATCGGCTTTGTGACTCACAGTCTCGACTAATTTTAAAAGAACAAGCTCCTAGGGCTGCAAATGTAAGTGGCAAATCTATTTTTATTTTTCGTGAGCTAATAAACTACTTAACTAACAAACGTATCGTTATTCCGGGTTATAGCTTTACGCAAGAGATTGTAGGAAATGATATTACACCTTGATGGAGTAGATTCCCCTTCACTTCCTCTATTTAATTTTTTGGGAAGGATATATTTTCCTGATGATAATCATAACCTATATCAGAATTTCATTTATTATAGGAAAATTCCAAAAGGGGTGAATGTGATGGGTTTCCCGCCTCAACAACAAAGTAAACCCGGCATTGAATCATTAATGATACCTAGACCTATATTTGATAACCCCAACTACAAGCCAGCCGGTAAACTTATAAATAAGGTAGCGCTTATAACTGGTGGGGATAGTGGAATTGGAAGGGCTGTCGCTGTAGCCTTCGCGAAAGAGGGTGCAGACATAGCAATCTCATACCTAAATGAGCATAGTGATGCAAAAGAAACAGAGTTCTATGTTAAAAAGTATGGCCGTAGTTGCATTACCATTTCAGGTGATATTGGGCATGAGCAGCATTGCCAACAAGCAGTAATGCAGACAATTCACCAATTTGGTCGTATTGACATTTTGGTGAATAATGCCGGTGTACTATACATAAGGAACAGTCTACTTGATGTAGATTCTAACCAACGAACAAGTACCTTTCACACAAATGTTTTTTCTCAGTTTATTTTGACGAAAGCTGCTCTTCCATACATGAATTCAGGGAGCTCCATTATAAATACAACATCCCTTAGTGCCTATCATGGAGATCAAGATGCAATTGACTACGCGGCATCTAAAGGAGCCATTGTTTCCTTTACACGTTCGCTGTCATCGTCACTGGCACCCCAAGGGATTCGAGTTAATGCTGTGGCCCCAGGACCAATTTGGACCCCATTAATTCCATCTTCCTTGCCTCCAGAATGGCTTGCCACATTTGGAGACCATGTTCCTATGAAGCGAGCCGGTCAACCGTTTGAATTGGCACCTGCTTATGTATTCTTGTCATCCGAAGATGCATCTTACATATCAGGACAAATTCTGCACGTGAATGGTGGGGAAATTATAAATGGTTAACTATTTAACAAAAAATTACTTATAAATGAATTTGTATTGTATTGGTTTAAGTATTATGGAATTAAAATTACAAAAAACAAAATACCGTTTAACCACCCTGTAACCACTCATATAAGATTTAATTCACATCGATACCTATGGCGTTGATGTGAATTTTCAAAGTGCTTACAAAGAAATCTAAGAGGTCATTTTTTATATTCACAATCATTATTTTGAAATTTATAAAAAAAAAGAAAAAGAATCCATTTTTTTTAATGGATTCTTTTTTATTACTTCTTTAACTTAGTGTAATCTATATTCTCCTGTTAATTGTTCCTCGGCCATTCGAACTAAGCGTTTTGTAATTTCTCCACCGACAGAACCATTTGCACGCGATGATGTATCAGGTCCAAGTGTAACTCCTAATTCGCGAGCAATTTCATACTTCATTTGCTCAATAGCATTTGCAGCAACTGAAATATGAACTTCATTTGCATTATTTTCGTGTCTTTGAATATTCATTGTTGCACCTCCATTATATTTGTATATAACATATGCTTAATTATGATATTTATACATGAGTTAACTATTTTCTTCTATTTTATTCATTGCAACATATCCGCAAAGGAAGTACCCACATTATTCTTCCTTTTCTTATGCTTCTCTAAATAGATTTTTGTTGTTTGGATATTTTCATGCCCCAGCGTTTGCATTAAATGATATAGATCCGCATTTCCTTGTCGAACGGCCATGATTGCAAAAGCATGACGGAATGTATGCGCCGTTACTGGCTTCTCACGATACTGCAGAAACTCTAAATTTGTCTTTTTTATCATATCTGTTATCTGATTTGATAACGTTTTTGAATTATAAAAGTTACCCCTTTGATTTACAAATAAAGGACTTTCATCTCCTTGCTCCAATATAGTTTGGAAACCTCTTCTTCGTCTCGTTTCACAAATACTTTGTTATAAATATTCCGAAATGAAAAGTTCACACTATTGCTCGCAAACTTCCCCTATAGTCTTGATTACTGTTTGTTCTTTCTACTGTCATATAATGACTTCCCTACCATTATAAGAAAAATAATAAATATAGTTATATAAGGGTTATCGAAAATTAAGAAGTATAATCCAACTGCAAACAAAAATATTAGAATTAAATACGCCAATTCCTACCACCCTCCCTAGTCTGGAACCCCTACATAAGCTAAAAACGACATCATAGTATAAGCCCTAATACCATTAACGAAATACCCTCAGTAGTCCATTAAAAATTATGGCTGCTAATTTTATTTCGATCTTCTTTGCACCCAATCAGCAATATCATTTATAACATACTCAGGGATATTAGCAGGACTATAATATTCATCTGGTTTACTTAACTCCCCATCTCCTTCTGTAAAGAAGTGATTTAACTTTGGATACAGTCGATAATCAACGTTATCTCGCTCTTTTAATTGTTCTTTCCAAAGAGGAATTTCAATTTTTGATTGAACTTGATAGTCTCTTTCTCCTTGAATAATAAGAAGCGGTGTCTTCTGTTCTTTTGACATTTCTGCTGCTTTAATTTTACGGATAGAATCCCAAAATAATGGTGATCCTAAATAAAAATCTTTTGGAGGATTCTGACTAGAGAAATTGGGATCATTTAATAATTCAAATTGCGATTTGTAAAATTTATATTCTTCAGGTTTCATTGCTCCAATAGAAAAAAGATACTCAAATTGATCTAAAACAACATCTTGAATCGTACGGGCCGGACCTCCCATCACAATTGCCCCTGCAATATTTTGATTTTGGTCTTTTTCAATCATTTTCGGAAGCATCAGTCCGCCTTGACTATGACCAAGAATAAATATTTGATTTTTATCTATCATAGGTTCATTTTGAAGAAAATGAGTCACAAGAAGAGCATCATCTGTTGTCTCTTTATCAACTGTATAAAAAGGGCTCAATTGTGTTTTCAATCCATGTTCATAGGTTCGTTTATTATAGCGAAGGACAGCAATTCCTTTAGAGGCAAGACCTTCAGCTAAATCGCGAAATGGTTTTAAAGCAAACGCTGTTTCATCCTGATCTGTTGCTCCAGATCCTTGAACAAGAATAACCGCTGGGAAAGGACCCTTTCCCTTCGGAACAGACAATGTTCCTGGTAATGGAAACGCCCCACTTCCAACTACTACTTCTTTATCAACAAATGATTTAGGCTTACTATATGATGGACGCTCTGCAACAGGACTAAACGACATACTGATTTGAAAATCATCTATTTTTCCAGATGGATCTAGTTTTATTAGTAAAGGTACAGTAAATTGTTCAAAAACTAATTTAATCTCTACATTTGTATGAACGGAATTTATCTCTTTTTGTGTAACCTCTCCAATTCCTATAAAAGAACCTGCTTGTAATTGCGTAGGGATTCCCTCCCAATAGCTCTTCAGCCATTTTTCTGATATTATTTTCTGTAGTGATCGAGAAGTTAAATTAAATGCAGATTTATAATCTTCAGTATGCATAGAACGGATAAATGAAAGGGTAGTAGATATAACAGGATTTTCATCGTCAATATTGTCTATTTTTTGTATATTTGTGTTTGTTTCCTTTAACGTCGATTTAAATTGGTGGTTGAACGGATTATTATATGTATCGGGATATAAATTTGTTTTCAATACATCCTTATTCCGTCCCTCAAACAGGCTTGAAGAACTCTCGAAATTTTTAGGTGAAATTACTTCCTCCGCATAGGAAACCGAAGGAAAAGTTAGCGCACAAATTGCACTGACAAGTAATAACTTATTTCCTATTCTTTTTTTTGTGCTCATATTTATTGATTCTCCTTTCAAAATTAAAATTTTTTAATACAGCATTTCAAGTACTATAAGGAAAATAAGAATTTTCAAAGAGATTAATAATCTACTTTACGATCCCCCCTAACAGGTTAAAAAGCTATTATTAACAAATTTCAATAAAAAATGCCTTCTCCCTCTTTTTTATCGTTTTCTGATAGAAGACTCCTTCCTCAAAAATGTGAAGGTGTGAAACACCAATTTTAGGTAGGAGATGAATGTCAGTAGGCGTAAGCCTACGTTTTTTGTATACTGTAGATATACTATAAAAAAGTGAGGTGCAACCTATGTTAGTAAATAAAGCATATAAATTTCGTATCTACCCAAATAAGAAACAAGAAATATTAATTGCTAAAACAATTGGTTGCAGTCGCTTTGTATTTAACCATTTTCTTGCTCTTTGGAATAATACGTATAAAGAAGTGGGAAAAGGATTAACCTATCCTTCTTGCTCTGCAGAGCTTATGTAAATCGATAATATAGTTGTTTAATTTTATGATGAAAATATAAGAGCCTTGCTACAATCTAGTGAGTGGTAAGGCTCTTTAAAGTTGTTTAATTTCAATACATTTAAAGGTATTGGTACTCAAAAATCATTAATAAAGTTGTTTAATCCTTATTGTACTAAAGCACCTGTTTGTTTAAGTGAATCACATTTATAATGTCTCTCAAATATAATATCAGTTTATATATTCGCCATTCTTCTCTAACAGGTTCAAGATAAATTGTAATTTGTTAATCGATATGTTTGTGTAACCACTGTTCAAATATCTTTAACTGTTCTTTAGTATGAAAGTAATGTTCACCTGTTTCTATGACTTCTAATTCACAACGATGTTTTTTTGTAAAATAGTTAATAGTTTCAAATTCGCACAGTTCATCCTTGGCTCCATACATAATATATGTATCTGTATTCCATGTATTAATAGGATGTTCTTTTACATAGCATAAATAATCCCAATATAACTTTTGACCAATAGGTATCTCTATAGTCATTTCTTTTTGCAAAAGCTCTGGTGTTACATTAAACCATTTCATCATATTTTCGATAATCCGTTCCATGTTAACTACTGGTGATAAAAATAATGCCTTTTCTAACACATCATTTTGATAGGCTAACAGGCTAAAATAAGCTCCCATACTACATGCAAACACGCTTACTTCTTTCCAATGTTCTTTTGCGTAATTCATAATTATAGATAATTCACTAACACAAAACTGTACTTTGCAAGGAGTATTATCATTTTTTCTTTCTCCATGCTCAGGTAAATCAAAACTTAATACTTGATAACCTTTTTGATTGGCTTCTTCAGCTAATATTTGAATAACTGCATCTTCCTTATTTGACATATTTCCATGTACTGCAATAAAAATTTTTTCACTCTTACCTCCCCATAAAACCGCGGGAATATTACTAATTTTAAAATTATCTTTAAGCATATTTCCTCCGAATAATAAGACATATAGGACTTGGTAAAAAAACGCACACGCTTTATAATCCTCTGCTCAGTTTTAAACAATTCAAACTATTCCTAATTTATCACAAATGAATTATAATATCTGTCTGCCTCTGTATAACAGAGTCAACTTTGTATTTAAAATCTTTCTTTTTTCCATTTCTTCAGAAGCTACAAGTTCTTATTTTGATTCCTTATTGAGCTATTCTACTCCGTTAGTGGAAGAACGATTTTCAAACAATTATATTATTTTTTAAATGACTTTATTGTAAATTTTATCGAGACCTGAATTATTAGTGGATACTATGTTCAATATAGAGCATAGTATCCACTTTTTTTTATAAAATACATTTTTTATACAGACATAGAGGATTATGGTTAATATGTACAGAATATTCAGTCTTGAAATACCTTTAGGATAATAGGTAGATATATGACGATATTGGAATTGTTGCGAAGTTTTAAACTGAATACCCAAAAGGGGGGGATGACGTGCGTGTACAAGAAGTTATCTTAGAACAAGGAAAAAGATACATGTTAATAGATGACGAAGGTATCCCTGTGTTAGTGGTGATAAAATATCTGAAGTATTTGGATACAACAGGTAAAAGTAGCAACACACAAAAAACATATTGTTATGCATTAAAACAATATTTTACATACTTAAAAGAAGCAAAGAAAGGTTATAAAGAGATACAGTTCGAAAACTTGGTAGAATTTGTAGCTTGGCTAAGAAATCCGTATGAAAGTATTAAAGTGAAATCTATTCAATCTGTAAAGGCGAGGAGAACCGAGAAAACAGTAAATCTTACAATTACAGTAGTAACGAACTTTTATGACTTTCTTTATCGTACTGAAGAGCTGTCAAAAGATATGAATGAGAAGTTAATGAGACAAGTATTTACTAATGGAAATAAACGATATAAGGGCTTTCTTCATCACATTAATAAAAACAAGCTAGCTGTAAGGAATGTATTAAAGGTTAAAGAGCCGCGCAAAAAAATTCAAGTACTAACAAAAGGTGAAGTGGAAAAAATTGTACTAGCAACAACGAATATAAGAGACCTCTTTCTTGTAAAGTTATTATTTGAAACAGGTCTGCGAATTGGAGAAGCACTTTCTTTATTTATGGAGGATTTTAAATTTAACCATAGGGGACATAAAATTCGCTTATCTTATCGTGGAGAATTAACAAACGGGGCAAAATTGAAAACGGGTGAACGTGAGATTTTTATATCACAATCTCTCATGGATTTATATGACGATTATCAATATGAGATTCTTGATGAATTAGAGATTGATACAAATTTTATGTTTGTAAAATTGCGTGGGGTAAATGCGGGTAAACCAATGACATATGGAGATGTGGAAGCCTTATTTAAACGATTGCGAAAAAAAACTGGGATAGCTGTTCACCCTCACTTATTTCGTCATACACACGCCACAATATACTATCAAGAAACAAAGGATATTAAGCAGGTACAAGAGCGTTTGGGACATTCTCAGATTCAAACAACTATGAATTTATATCTCCATCCTTCTGATGAAGATATTCGAAAGGATTGGGAACAAGCACAGGAAGCTTTCAAAATAAATAAAGAAGCAAGAAAGGAGTAAAACCATGAAACGTACTCAACAGGCAATTACGGAAGAGATAAGATTACATGAGCAATTACAGCAAGAGTTATCAACATATCCGGAGAAGAGTATTCATGAAGATGGCTCAGTAACGATAGAACAGATTCAAGATCCGTATTTCTTGGTTAATGATAAATGGAATGTCGAACGCTTAGGCGAAATAAAACAATTTCACGAATTAGCATCTAACTATAAGAATTTAAAAAAGTCTAAAAAGATCTGTTTTTCGTTTGCTAATTCATCAATTAATTTAGAGGTGAAGTATATATTTTATCGACGTATCTTTAATGAGGAATGGAATATAAACACTGCATTTGGTGGAATTCAACACTCTTTGAGATTATTAATAGCATTTATTAATCAAAAATATCCAAAGCTCTCCTCGTTGCTTGATTTAGAAATTGAAAAGGTGGAAAAAGAATGGATATTCTGGCTCAATGAAAATGGAAAAAAGACTACTCGCATGTTAGAAAAATATGGTGTGCCATCTTATAATATAAAAAGCAAAACAGCAGGATTTTTACGTCTTTTATATTCAAAGTTATTTATATTAACAGATAATCGTGAGGAATGGGAAAAAGAGCGTTGGGATGTTAGGGTTTTACATAAAAAATATGGAATTGACTACAATAAAAGTGGTAATACATATATGATTGATTTTACTAAAATCGATCATATAAATATCCGTGAGCAAGTAAAAAAATATATTAAACTACGATTGTTAAGTGGAAATAACTTTAGGTGGTCTACGGCAATGAATTACATGCTATATTTACCAAAGTTTCTTCATTATATTTTTTCTATAGAACCTACATGGAGAAGTTTAAAAGAATTAAAACGAACACATATAAAAGGATATATTCAATGGCTAAGACAATACAGTGCGAGCAATTTAAAGAAAAAGAATGCAGATCCTGTTGGGTATATTAATAAGTCCATAGTTATAGTTTCGAAATTCTTAAGTGATATTCAACGTTATGAATACGATATGGCGCCTAAAGCGAATGTACGTATGTTAATTTTCCGAGAAGATATTCCGAAAGTTCGAAAAAAACCATTAGATCAAGTTGATTATATCCCAGACTGTGTATTGGAACAATTATTTGCTAACCTTGATCTTTTAAATAAAGATATAATTCCTATCATTTTGATTGCATTTAAAACAGGCTTACGAATTTCGGATATATTGGGTTTAACGTCTGATTGTTTACATATTTTAAATGGTCAATACTCTATTGTGACTGATATTGAGAAGACTAACGTGAAAGGACATCGTATCCCTATTGACGATGAATTAGCTGATATAATTGCTGTTTTAATTGAAAAATCACTGAAAAATAGCAATCAAGACAATAATCCCGAAGGATTTATTTTTATATGTTATCGTGGCTCTAGAAAAGGAAGGCCTTTTGACCAATCGCATGTTGGAGATAAATTAAATCAATTAGCAAGAGAAGCAAAAATCGTTGATGAAAATGGTAAGTTGTTTCATTTTAAAACTCATCAATTTCGACATACATTTGCCATGAAAATGTTAAACGGTGGTGCAGATATACTAACCGTCCAAGAATTATTAGCACACGCCTCCCCAGAAATGACATTGACATATGCAAAGTTATTAGACGATACAAAGAGAAAAGTATTTGAATCTGTGATTAATCAAGGGGTATTCAGTTTTAATTTCAACGATGAAGTAAAAGAAATTAAGGCTGGTGAAGACATTCCGAATGATTTATTAAATGCGTTATGGCAGGATCATAAACTAAATGCGATGGATAACCCTTATGGAACGTGTCACGCCCGTTTAAATGGAAAGTGTCCTCATATGGAAGAGCCACCATGCCTTACATGTAATGGAGGAAGTCCTTGTAAGGACTTAGCTATTGGATTTTCTGAACTGGATGTACAGAAATACGAGTTACTTTTGAAAACAACATCTAAAACGATGGAAGTAGCAAAACAAAAAGGTCGTAATGATATGATAGAACAGTATGAAAGAAATTTAAAACGTTATGAGGAAATTTTGATTACTATTCAAAACGGTAATATTATTTTTGGTAGACAAGAACGAATGAAAAGAAAGTTAGGTGTTTAGCGTGACACACTACGATCGTAAAGAACACTTAAAAAAAATTCATGCATCTAGAAAGGCATCTACCTACCAAAAGGTGGATAAGGGTATTAAAAGGCTCATACGGGCAAATGAAAGGATTAATTTTAACAGTGTATCAAAAGAAGCTGGTGTATCAAAAGCAACGCTTTACAAAACAGGAGAGCTGAGAGATAGAATTGAGATGCTCCGTCAGCAACAGTTACAAGTACCTACTCCGAAGCAGGTAAAAAGAGAAATCAGTGACGATAATAAAGATGCCATCATCGCTTCCTTAAAACGACGCATGAAAAAATTAGAAGATGAAAATAAGAAACTACGTGACCAATTAAAAGTGAGTTATGCAGATATATATAAGCGATTGTAAGAGGGGGGTGGATAAGTACTTCTTTGAAATAGGGGGCACCATACATGCCCATCAAGCTAAGATTTTAAGACACTCCCATAACGAGAATTTTACCTTTTTACAGTTATTTATGAGAATTCAGCTCATTTTTTTCGTTTTTGGGAACAATCAATTTCTTAAGTTGATAGCGTTGGGGCGGGACCCCTTATACAAGAAATACTCTATAGAATAGATTTTTTTAAGTGTCTATTTTATAGGGTATATTTTATGGTTCACTTATTTTTTTCACCCATTGCTTCTTCTAATGTTAGGTGATTTTGATATAAGTATGTAGCATATGGATTGCCAACGTAGCGAAGATGCCATGGTTCATATGCATATTCTGTCGTATCTGTCTTATCCTCTAAATAACGAATAACGAAGCCAAATTCATGGGCGTGTGCTGCTACCCACTTTCCTTCTTCTGTTTCTCCAAAAATCGGTTCTAATTGATATTCTGCAGATTCTGAACTAATATCCATTGTAAGCCCTGTTTGATGCTCGCTCGTTCCAGGAACTGCACTAACTGAATCAGCCTTAGCTTTTCCTTGACGTTTGATATACGTATTATGTAAGGATTGTTGTCGTTTATATGAACGATAACCTGATACAGCTGTAAGCTCTAGACCTTGCTCTTTTGCAGATTGGAACATTTTTTCAAGAGCAGTGGCAGCATCTTTACGAAGTAATGTTTTTTCTTTATCTTTTGGAGATGTAAATGGAACGTTTGGTTTAGTTAAATCTTTTGGTATATAGCCATCTGGTAATTTACGATGTTTATTTACTAATACAAGGGGTGAATCTGGATTTGTAACAAGAAGAAAGTTCTCATCTATTTTTTTTGCTGTATCTGCTGCTTTCGGAAAGGCAGGAATCTCTTCTTTTGGATGTTCATCATGTTTTTGTGTTTCAACAGCTTTCGCTTCATTGTGTAGTGGAGATCTCAAACCGAAATAAGTGAAGGATTTGATACCGATTCCAATCGTAGCGACTGAAATAATAACTATTTTTTTCATAAATCTGGGTAATTTCAGTCCTTTCTTATAATTTATTTTTCCATTATAAATTTAGTTATTTGAAAAAGAAGTATAAAGTGGGTGTGCTCATTTTTAAAGATATCAAATATTTTAAGAGTTTTTTCGTTTATATGGGGTAACCACAGGGTTACTACTTTAGTCCGTCGCATTATTAACATAAGATAGAATTTAATTAATGAGCTATAGAGGCTCCAAGGACCGGTTTTAGGAATAGAAAGAGCACCTTTGATAGGAAGCGTAAAGTAACCTCCGATTGTCTTGTAGCTTCCTATCATATACCCATTACCTTTATTGATTGAACTAATCCAAAACACTTTACTCTTAGGTTGGTTTTATATATCCTAATTCTTTTAAAAGCTTTTTATAGAATTTGAGAAAACAAGTGGATTATACACAAAGATAATACATGTAATTAATAGAATAATCGTTATAACTATTAATATTCCATTTCCGCTATATAACTTTTTCATAGCACTCACCTCTATTTTTTCGACCATACATGGGGTCCCGCCAACCAAATAACATAAAATTCACGATAAGACATTTTTCGGGAGATAAAAAGCCTATTTTCCTACGTTAAGGGGGTACGGCAACGATTCCTTCTTTTTTGAGCCAATTACAAAACTAAAACAAGAAGCTACGTGTTGCTTTAAAATAATGTTTGATCAAATTGCTACTAATAATCTTGATGAACGAATATAGAAAAAAGCGTTTTTTTGTAAAAAATAGATTTATTAAAACACGCTCTTATTATTTTTTATTGACTCATTCTTTTATAAAAAGGTTTGATCACTTCCTACTTATGTTGCTCCACAATCGTGCCCGTTTGTTTAAGTACAGTTCTTCACAAAAATCTAGGAAGTAACCACCATACAATAAGGAAGATACTCACCATCCAAAAAACTGAGGTTCCCACTATCCTCCAAACTATGGATTGGATAGCTGAACTTTGAGGGATCTTACTTTTCACATTTCTTGTTATAAAAGCAAGAATAACAAATCTGATTATGATGAACCAAACAACTATCCAAGATAATAAATCCACTTTAGCTTCTATGACTACCTCTAAAAAGGAAGAACAAAAAATGGGAGGAAGAAAACAAGCAACTAGAGAACAGCTGAAAGTAACTTATGCAGATGTTTACAAAAAGTTATGGCATACCTCCCACATAACGGACGGCCGTCAGATATTTGATCATTAATAGGTCGGTTTAGGATAGAGTTTATCCTACCAAAAAAGTAAGGCCCGTGACCCGCAGTTCCAGTAGGGAACATAGAGATTCACAAGCCAAGTGCATTTTTACACATGGTGGTGCCGGTCAGGCCTTGAAGGTTTTGGACTGTCATAATACTCTAACTTTGGGAATATTGAACTGTGCGTTACCCAAGTTGAAATTATTACAATACCTTCCATCCTCTTTATAACATAATGAAAATCTACTTTTAGCCCAATCCCACTCCGATCTCTCCTTCGGGGGAGCTCTGAAATAGATCTACTTTCTTGAGATCTTTATTTACAATTAATGACCAGTCTTCTCCATTACAATTATAATGGAAAACATAGCTTGGAGATTTTTTATCCAAATTTGAATTTGTCTTAATGCTTTCCTTCTCTAAAAACTCATAATTTTTATTATCGAATAAATTATTATCTTTAACAAATTTATCTGCTATATCTTTCGCTGTATCATAAGAAAGATTTTGATAATCTTCATTTTTAGGATCCTCTGGAAAACATGCTAAGCGTATTATCTTATTAGTTTTTTTATCTATTATAGCATCATATACCATAATATTACTTTTATCGACCCACATTACAGCAAGCGTCTCAGGATTATCTATTGTTTCAAATTTTAACCCTTTACTATTTTGCATTACATCTACATTAAAATACTTTTTAAAAGCATCTAGTGCTAATTTTTTATAGGTTTCATCTTTATTACTCACTTGTGCAGTACTTGACTCCGTCATTACTTCGTTCTTTGGTACTGTATTTTTTGATACTTGTGCAAAAGTTAAAGCACCACCACTAATACTTAATGCTCCAATTAAACCTAATGCAATGATTCCTTTTTTCTTCATAAAATTTTCTCTCCTTTGATTTGTTTGCTACAGTTAGAATAATACATCATACCCTTATAGAAACAATCTACGAATTGTAACATAGTTGTAAAATCATAAGGCAGCAAACAAAATGCTAGGAACTTTCATCACGAATTCAAGGTAAATGTTATTCTTATAATTGTCCCCTTATTTAGTTGGCTTTCCATTTTCAATTCAATTTCATGGATTTTTGCTATTTCAGAACATATTGTAAGTCCTAATCCAACTCCATTATTAGCTCTAGTTCTTGATTTATCAGCCATATAAAAGGCTTCAAAAACTTTAGATAAATCTTCTTCTGAAATTCCTATACCTTCATCTTTTATTTCAAGTACAGTTTTATTTTCCTTATTTTTATATACATGTAAGTATATATTGCTACCTTCTTTTGAAGCCTTAATAGAATTATCAATAAAATTACAAATGAAATTTCTAATTAAATCTCTTTCGACAACTACCTCATAATCTTCACCGCTAATCATTAAGTGGATACTTTTACTCTCTAATCTAGGCTTTAATATATCTTTTATATCAAATAATATATCTCCTATATTTTCTTTTCTCATTTTAAATTTTTCTCTTTCAAGCGACATTAAATCCATCATTTTCCAGGATAATTCCTCTAACCTTTTTCCTTCTTTAAATATATGGTTTAGCCCTTCTATAAATATCTGTTCATTATATGCAGTTAAGCGAAGAAAATCTGCATATCCAATTATGGAAGTTAAGGGTGTTTTTAATTCATGAGTTAAATTATCTATGAACCTTTGTTTTTCTGCAGCTTTCATTTCTAGTTCACTGATTTTTTGTTCAACAGCAGCTGCCATTTCATTAAAATTTTCTGCTAAAATACCTATTTCATCTTTAGAATCAATCTCTACTCTTTTTGAATAATTACCCTTTGATACTATTTGGGTTATATTTATTAGCTTCTCTATGGGCCTTGTAATATACCTACTTAACATATACATGCCAATAGCTAAAATTATAGTTATACTGATTGATAATCGAATATAAAAATTATATTGTTCTTTTTTATATTCATAAATATATGTTACATCACGAACATATGAAAACTTCAAATCTTCTCCATTTATACTTATTAAACTAGTTACAAATAATAATGTTTTATTTTCTACATCTCTTATAATGTATTTTCTTTTATCGAGAGATGCATTTGTTAACTCTTCTCTATCTTGTGAAACCGTAAAATCTAGGTTACTAAAAACTACATGATTATTTTTGTCTACTATCTCTAAATAATTATTCTTTGAATTCAATTTTTCTAAATATTTTTTTATAACTTCTTTATAGTCAGCCTTAACTATATTTTTAGACTCAACATATAAGTAATTATTTGAAATCGTATTATAATAACTAATTCCTGTCGAAATATTTCTATGTTCATCTAATGATCTATCAATCTCTCTTTTTAAGTTTAAGTTATGACTATTTTGTATTAAACAAACCGCACCAAAGTTAAATATTACCAAAAATAACAATGACGAATATATGGATATTTTATGCCAAAATTTCATTTAAGTCTCCCATCTATACCCGACCTTATGGACCGTTCTAATTTTCTCATCTAAATCAAGTTTTTTTCTAATCCTTTGAATATGCATATCCACAGTTCTAGTTTCCCCTAGGTAATCATATCCCCAAATTTTTTCTAAAATTCTTTCCCTAGATAAAGCCATTCCTTTATTTTGTATTAAAAGGCATAAAAGCTCAAATTCTTTTAGAGTTAAATCAATACTATTACCATCTTTTTTCACAAGCATTTCTTCTATATATATTTCTAAATTCCCGAAACTTATGGCGTTATTTTTTTTACTGTAACGTCTTAAAACTGTTTCAACTCTTGCCAAAAGTTCTATAGACTCAAAAGGTTTTCCTATATAATCATCTGCTCCCATTTTAAGACCCTTAACCTTATCCATAATGGATGATTTAGCTGATAAAAAAATTACAGGTATGTCCTTATGCTTTATTTTATCTAGTAGGCTAAACCCGTCTATTTCTGGAAGCATAACGTCTAAAAGTATTAAATCAAATTGTTCCGTTTCTATTAATTCTAAAGCGTTTCTTCCATTGTAAACCTGGATAGTTTCATAATTTACCATTTTCAAATTTAGGTTTATTAAATCTGAAATAGTTGGCTCATCTTCTACAATTAATATTTTTTCTGCTTTCATCAGTTCACTCTCCCCAAAAATAATACTTACCGTACAAATTCCCCAAAAAGGATAAATAATACATTAGACTTCCATCACAGTTAGTATTTAATTTGCCAAATTGCTGTTTGTTCAACTACCTAGCCCATCTTACCAAATAAATAAGATCCATTTCCAGTTCATATTGTTACCAAACCAAAGAAACAAATTTCCTTTTTAATTACATTAGATGAAAATGATAACGACTTATCGCTTGAACTATTAGAAGTGATAAAACAAGTTGCTGCTAAAGTGACATCCGAACACGGGGCATGTAGGGTAATAACTAACTTAGGAAAATACCAAGATTCTAAACACCTTGATTGGCATATTGTCTCTGGAGAACCTATAAAATAAGATTTGTCATATTCAAGTATTGGTGAGTGTTAGTTCAAGAAGAAGGGATATATTTTTGTTATTCCATTAAAGGGAGCGATTACTGAGCAAGAAATAAAAGGGTAATACATATTATATATGACTAATATGTATCACCCTTTATTTTTTATGACTTTTTACAATTTAGGTCTTGATAATTTTTAAAACAACTTTATTATCTCCGCACAGCTTACGCAATTAAAAAAACGACAAGATTCGCTTTGGTTAAAAGAAGTAGATAGTACCGCTCTTCAATCATCATTGAAAAACCTCGCAGATGCTTTTTCACGTTTTTTCAAGAAACAAAATGATATGCCACAATTCAAGTCTAAAAAAAATAAAGTACAATCCTATACAACAAAATATGCGAATACAAAGAGTTCCCTGATAGAATTAGCGGTCGTTGCGATAATTGCGGCAATAGCTTATTCAAAAGTTCCGTAAAAGATTTCGTCTTCTTAAGAAAATGTAGTCAAAAATATGCGATTGAATATTTCATCAGATACTATCCGATTAGAAATTAAACCTTTCGTATTACAAGTAGAGCCATTGCAATTTCAAGAAGAGATTAAATACTTACATTCTCATATGAAATCCAGCACGATACTTCCACATTTAGAAGGTATTTACTTTAAAAGTAATGTAGATTCATTAACTTTTCATATAGAACATGAATTTAAGCAAAAAATAGTGCAAATGGCAGTAAATGCAGGTATGGGACAGGAAGAATTCTTATTACAAGCTGTAAAATCTTATATAAGAGATTTAGAACAACGATAAATATTTATTAAGAAGAAAAAATATGATTAAATCCTTTTAAATTTGGTGTCAAAATTTGATAGGTGGAACACCGGAGAATAAATCTGATGGAAGCTGTATATCTCGTACAATTCGGAGCTTTTCTATTTCTTGTAACAAACTATCTAATCCAATTCTTCCAGGATCAGATACAAGTTCGCGAAAACTAAGGATAGTTTGATCCTCTTCAAGTTGTTTTATCTGGGCCAAGATGGAAGATTATAAATATGATCGTTAACAATGGACACTCAAAAAGATGGCTCCGGTACAATACTCGGAACCATCTTTTAAGTGTCTAATTTTTAAAGGTCTTTTTATTAAACTGTCCCTTTTATAGGGTACATTTTCACTTTAACATCTTGTTTTTTGTTTTACCTTATTTTTTATCGATTTCATGTTTTAAAATCCCTGTTGCAGCTGATGTAATTAACGCACCACCATCTACAGGGATTTGTTGTCCAGTAATAAAGCGTGCCCGATCAGAAGCTAAGAAAGTAACCATATTGGCAATATCATCTGGTTCACCAACAAATGGTGTAAGATGGCCTTCTTCAAGTAAGCCTAACATTTCTGGCGTAAATGCACCCTTTGAAGCCGGGGTTAATACTAACCCCGGAAGAATAGCATTACAACGGATTCCCTGTTTACCGTATTGCGTTGCAACAGAACGCGTTAAAGCTAATATACCAGCTTTTGATGCTGCATAAGCCGTTCTTCCGTATTCACCTGACAAAGCGGAACCAGAAGAAGTATTGATAATTGCCCCGTCACCGGCTTTAATCATTTCCGGGATAGCATATTTGCAACCGAGCATAACGCCACGCAAATTCACTGCCATGATGTAGTCCCAATTTTTTGTTTTTACATGCACAACATCACCATCAATATCATTATTTCCAGTTGCAGCTGCATTATTGTGAAGAATGTTTAGTTTACCAAATTCATTAATAGCACGTTCAACCATTGCTTTTATTTCTACTTCGTTGGAAACATCAACTTTTTGGGCAACTGCTTTCCCACCTTCAGCACGAATTTCTTCTGCTACTTTTTCACCAGCTTCAGCATTGTAATCTGCAACAACAACTGCTGCTCCTTCTTTTGCTAGTCTTTTTGCAGTAGCTTTACCAATACCAGAAGCTGCACCAGTTACAATTGCTACTTTTCCATCTAAATTTATCAAAATAATCATTCCTTTTATTAAATTATTTTCACTCATCATTTATTTTATATATGTAATTTCCAATAGAATAAAGATTCAATTTCTATTTGTTGTATATTTAAACTACAATAAATAGAAATTGTATATGGGATACTGACGCATCGCCATCAAGTTGAACAATTAATTATTCCCAAAAACAAATAATGAACTTAATTCTTATAAATAAATACAGAGATAAAAATTTTCATCTTAGGGATACCTCAAAATCTTAGGTTTATGGACATGCGTCAGTCCCCCATAAAGAAAAGACACCCTAGGGTGCCCTCTTCCGACTTGATTTACAAAATAAGAAAAAAACAATCAAAGTGAATATATGTAAATATACCCTTAATAATCTCAATCGCTACTATCTTCTAGAATTTCAACCCATGATGAATACACTATTTTAAAATCTTCTACTAATTCAGGATCAAATTGATTACCGGCTCCTTCAATAATTTGCTTATAAGCCTCTTCTGGAGATAATGTAACTCGATAAGGTCTTGTGGATGTCATAGCATCAAAAGCATCTGCAATGGAAATAATTCTAGCACATAAAGGAATATCATTATTTTTTAATCCATCGGGGTAACCACTCCCATCCCATTTCTCATGATGAGAACGAATTACAGCCTCATATCCTTCAATTAAAGAATAGTTTTCAATTAAATTTATACCTACTGTTGGATGAGTTTTCATAACTTTATATTCATCATTTGTCAGGCAAGAGGTTTTATTTAAGATTTCGTTCGATATTCCTATCTTACCGATGTCGTGTAATAAACATGAAAAATAAAATTTAATCAGGTCCTCTTCACTATATTTATTAGTTTTTTTAGCAAGGATCAGTGTATACTTAGCTACTCTTTCACTGTGTCCTTTTGTATAAGAATCTTTTAGCTCTAAAATATTCATTATTGATTGCATGGTTCCTTCAGGCGTTCTCTTAGATTTTCCTAATAGCCTGGTAAGTGATGCGAGGAAATCTTTTGTAGTTAGTTTAGTCGATTTCATAAAATTGATATTCCTCTCCTATTTTTTAGTTTATACATTCAAAAAAATATTTTTATTAATATTCGGTTCTGGTGCAAAGATAAAATAAAAGAGAATATAGCGCATATATTTCTAGCGGAATTGTATTTTATGCTGTTAGACCAAACAAGTAATGGATGAAGCCTTTCTGATTTTTGACAGACTGATACCGTAAATCAAGCTGTTCTTTTTAGGACGCACACGTTTCTTAATAAAGCGCTGATCTTGTTCCACTATATTATTAAGATATCTAACTTACCTTAGTTATATGCCTTCTCTCTTCGCTCAACTCTTGCTTCACTACAGGGTAGGCAGGATTCTTATCTGCTGTTATCACACCAGGTTTAGAAATATACGAAAAGGCCAAGGATTTCTTGATTTACTTAGATAAAAATCAATAGTATTCTCTTCGGAATCTAAAGCACGATATAAATATATCCCATAAAAACTATTCATTTTTAGAAAAGGAATAATTACATAAATTAGAATTATCAAAAGTTATTCTGTTATATAAAATAGTTGATGAATCCCCCCTGCTCAAATAAGTGTGGAGCATTTTTTTCTGCAACAGCAAATGCCTCACTAGGGTAAGTGCGTATAATAGAAAGCCTATCGATTTTATCGCCAGCGTCTTCATATAAACGAAATAATATCGCTTTTGTGTGTCTTGTTTCCCTCAATACTTTATATTCTATCCGTGCCTTTTCTATTGAAGATTGAGTTACTTTTATCATTGGAAAACCTCTCTTTAACATAAAATACGCTTTCAAGCCAATTATAAATTACTTATAATGAGTCATCATGGTCCTTATAATTCACAAATCTTCTATTCTATTTTCAAATTATTTTTGGCAAGCATGCATAGAACGAAATGTATCATCATTAATACAGTTAAAGCATTACCAAGTAAAGTTTCGTTTAAAAATGCGAATATTACGCTTAAAGTTAATGCAATTAAACTTGGTGTATGTCTAATATTAGACATATCGATTTTGCTATTTGTAGTATTCGTGGTCATAATATTCATTTATTGATTTTCCATCTACTTTTGTCTCTCCACTTGATACTTTTGTATACAAAAGTATCATACGTAATATAATATACATGTGTAGATAAAAAAAGGGAGAATCATTTTAGAGTAGTTGTATACTTAATCTACAGAAAAGGAGAAGTGTAGATGAAAAGTACTGAGGGGCAGCTGGATTTACGTATTAGACGTACACATAAATTATTGTGGGAGTCTTTATTTGAATTAATGACGCAATCAAAACAGAGATATAGTTCCATTACTATCAACCAAATCTGTGATCTTGCGATGGTGCATCGAACAACATTTTATAAACATTTTGAAGATAAAGATGCGTTATTGGCATTTGGGCTTAAAAAATATCAAGAGGAAGCTTTTAAAATACCACTTTTAGAACGATTAACTAAGCCATTTCAAGTGATAGAACAATTCTTACATCACAAAGAAATCGGTAAAATAGTAGAGTCGCAAATGAATGATAAACAATTTTTAAATTTAATACATTATCAAACTTTTGAAATAAAGAAACAGGAAAATCAAGAATTTCATCGAATTTGTAAAAATCATACGATACCAATTGAGTTAATTATCGAATTCCATTCGGGTATAATTACAACGTTAAGTACATGGTGGTTACAAAATAGAAACAATGTTTCAGCAAAAGAAATGGATAGATACTTCCGTCAAATGATTAATCAAGATATTTTTCAATTTGAAAGGGAATGTATGGAGACGTTTTTGGTGTAACCTGTTCCGTTAGCTTGATAGCGATGTGATGCTACCCCACATCCATCAACTTAAGGTATATTTTTATACAAAATACGGTCCTTCCATATAGTTTTTTATTATCTTTTATAGATTTTATAAAAGTGGGCATATCAAATAAACCCTGACGGGTTTCAATTTTTTTACTATGCTACCTGATGAGTAGAAGTGGTATACTCATAAACAACACCCAAAATATCAAAGACTGTCTTTTTCTCATATCGATGAGATTTTCGTCCGTTGTGCTGTAGGAGGTTAAACAGACGAAGGAGAACCTTTGATAATTCTTGGGTGTTTTTGTGTAATGCTTGATGAAAAAGTAAGAAATAATCTTTAATCATGTACATCGCTTTATATTCACTTAGTTCTTTCTGTTTCTTACGTAACAGAAGTTCCCTCATTTTAAACATAGTAGAAGAACATAATAGAATACTAATGAGTTGACCATAAAGATGACATTCTAACCGCTCTTGTTTAATAGATTTACAACGATGAATTTGAAACCAAGATTTCCATACTTTAAATAACAGCTCAATTTTCCAGCGTAGTGAATATAAATCATAGATTTTCTCTTTTGGTACCCATTCCGTAGGAATATTTGTCATATATACCGTAATTCCTTGTAAAAGTTTCGTACGCTCTGTATATTTAATCCCTTTTTTCTTTTCGCGAATCGCTCGATCGCGTAGGCGTTTCTGTTTTTGTTCCTCGGTACATCTATAAACCACAATGCGAGTAACTCCCTACATATACATCATGTAATTCATATACTTGGCCAGGTTGTAATTGTTTCATGATGTCTTCCAAATGAATTTGTATATATACCGGTTTCAATTGAGCGGGTTTTGTTTTAAATACCACTGTTTCAAATTCTTTTTTATATATTTTAGTTGGTAACTTAAGACGTGATAAATAATATCCCTGCTTATCTTGAATAGACTTAAAGTCTTGGAAACGAAAATATCCTAAGTCACGAATATATAGTTCATTCTTTTGTGCCATGCCCGTTCGAGTTGCACTATATGCCTGATCACTTCGTTTTCCTGGTTCAATTTCCACATCAGAAAATTTTCCACTCAACAAGTCATACTCTAATTGAATTTTCACACCAGCTGTATGACTACATCCTCCGGCACCAGGATAAGTAGTTGCGGAATCGATCTGGAATTTGGAAGGTTGTAGAATCAAGGACGAGAATCCGCTCAAAATAAGAAGAAAGAGAATGAGAAATTTTAGATGCTCCTCCAATTTTAGCTTGTAGAAGTGTAGTAAATACAGTTCGAAAAAAGGCTACAGAAGACGAGTTAAATCGTCGATCGAGTCCCTATGGACTTAATAAAATTCCTGTTGAAGTTTCTAATTGACTACAAAGTTGAGTAAGAGAGGTAGTAGCGATTTGTTGATTTAACCATACACACAAAGATAAGAGGTGGTACCCGTGGCACTTACGTTTTCGTTTCATTCCACCTGCTTCTATAGCTAATTGATTAAGTGTGGTGGGAGACATATATCGATATAACTCTTCGGCAAATAAAGAAAACTCTTGTTTTTGATGCATATTCATAAAAAACACGTCACCCTTTCTCATTAATATAAGAAAATAGTAACGCGCTTTTAATTTCAAGAATAGTCAAAATTTTTAAGTTGATGGATGTGTGGTGCTACCCCAACAAGCTTGAATTGTAATTAGGGGCTAGTACAATGTTTGTGTATGTACCTACACCTGAAAGGTACTTGTATTTATGTTTGAAACCTGATGGAATAAAAACAGATGCAGGGCTCTCAATGGTTTGCACGTCTCCCTCGATTTCCACTTTACATATAAGCCCTGTACCATCTATGTTATTACCCCAAAATACAAAAGCACTATCACAATGATGTGCATGATAATCCACATGACCTTCCAAGTTTTCGTCCATATGCTGATTACAGAATATACGTTGTATTACATAGAATGAAGCACGCTCATCTGTTCTATAATCCATCTGCACCCATCGTTCTCCTGGCCCATCCCTATGATACAAAAGTTCAGATGCCCCTTTTACAAATGGTTTACTGACGCGTAAATTCTTTGAAAGGCGAGGGCCTTTTCGTTCTACCCGTTTTTGTTGGATCTTCCTCACTCTTCCTATCATTTCAGGTTGAACTCCTTCATATGCTAAAACATTATGATTCACAGCTTTTACGTGATAAGGTGCTGTATGTGTAAAAATATTTTTTCCAATAATAGGTCTCCAATGATCGACTTTACAACCTGTAGCCAATTGAAGAGATTGTGTTAATTCTGGAATCATTTTTAATTGAAAGTGTTGATTATATTTTTGTGATAACAGAACAGATAAATTTAGTAAATCAACAATCCCAGCCCGTTCACCAATCCCGCATAAAGTTGCATCAATGACAGAAGCCCCAGCATCAATAGCTGCAAGAGCATTCGCTAGTGCTAGTCCTAAATCATTATGTAGGTGTACTTCAATTTCACAAGGGAATGTTTCAACCGCTTTCTTGACTATGGTTGCACACTCATTAGGTTCCCAAATTCCCACCGTATCAGCTAAACTAATTCGATTTGCTCCCGCTTGATATGCGATTTTTCCAAGGTAAGAAATATCTTCCCAAGTAGTTCTGGAAGCATCTTCAATTGTGAATCGGATTTTCATGCCTAAGTAACGAGCTTCTTCAATCGCTTGTTTCACTTGATTCATCACATAATCTTTTGATCGATTTGTATACTTGGTTTGTAAAGAAATCGGATTAATAGATGCCCAAATCCCTACCCAATCAGCTCCTGCTCGATATGCAGCATGAACTTCTTCTTTTCTCGCTCGAGCGTGCATTAAAATAGCAGCTTGTTCTGCAGCAGCCGCAACTTCTCGGCAAACCGCTTCTTCTTCACGAGAAATTCCAGGATGTCCAACTTCAATTAACCGGATTCCAAAATCCTCAAGCATATGAACCAGCGTAATTTTATCTTTCTTTGAAAAACGAACACCACATTGTTGTTCCCCTTCTCGTAAAGTAGCATCTAAGATTGTTATATCTCTGTTCATCCCTTTTTTCCTTCTTTCATTTCTATAAAATTCAATACTTCTTTAAATAGAACATCATGATTTTTTTCATATACTGCCCAGTGTGTTGCATTAGGAATCACAACTTCCTTTTTTTGCTTAGTCCCAGTTAATTTCGATAGCATATCTCTATCGGCAAATAAATCATCTTCTCCATAAATAACCAGCACAGGAGAAGTAATCTGAGATGCATCATATAAAGGACGGTTATTCCAAATAGAATATAAATCTTCTAGAGGCCCCATTGGTCGACGAATGATGCCATTATTTTTCTCGCTAATTGGATCTGAGTGAAGAAATACATCTTTTACAGAATCCATAGCTTCATTTGTGACAATTTTTTTCTCGCCCATCATCATATGCCAGTGATGCATTCCTTTATCAAAGTCTACAGTTTGATAAGAGGGTGCATGAGGATTGAATTCCCCCTGCTGTAACGGATTGTCAAAGGGCTCTGTCATCATTGGAAGCGTAAACCCATGCATGTACCCATATAAAACAAGTGTATTAACATCATCAAAATGTGATATTGCATAATTTCCAGCTACCACTCCCCCGTATGACCAGCCAACAAGATGAATTTTTTTTACATTCCTTTTATTTTTAATCCAATTCACAACCGTTTCTAAATCTTTTGTTGCATCATCTAAATGAACGACTGGTTTATTTAAGTTAGGCGCTTCTGACATTTCTTTTGGCCTTGAAGATTGACCAAACCCTCTAAAATCCATTGCCCACGTATCATATCCTTTTTTTGCATACTCATCCATCCATGAATATTTTGATACATCAAAAGCTGCTGCAGTAGGAACACTAAATGGTTCTAAAAACAAAATGATTTCGTCTGATGTATATTGTTTTTTTGTATTTACACTTTTATGAAGTAAAAATAATGTTTCGTCTTCTAGTGGAATTTTATATTCTTCTTTTATTATTTTAGAAGTTTTTGTCCCCTTTGAAACTTCTTGATGATTTGAACAGCTAGACAGTAAAAGAACGAAAAAAATACCCATTAAACTTATAGATTTCCAATTCTTTTTCATTTTTAAAATCCCTTTCATTTCATAGAAATGATGGCTATTATTCCAGCTGCAATAATTAACCCCGCTGGTAATCCCTTTGTAAACAATACAGCCATCAAAGTACCTATTAAAACACCCAATAATATAGTTGGATTCATCGGTAGTACCCCTACTCCTTTTCCTCCTATAAACGACACTATAAACCCCGCTAAAATCGATCCCCACCCAATTGGAGAAGTAATTAACTTCATTATGTTATCACTAGAAATCTTCCCTGATGTAATGGGAACTAAAAGAAATAACATGAGAAAGAAAATGCCAATTGGAAAAGCATATTGCTGAATAGCATGCAAGATAGCTTTTTGTCCCATAGCAAATAACACACCTAATAAACTTGCTGCAATAGCCAGTGCATAATCTTTAACAATCAAAGCAAGTATAAAAATAATTCCTAACAATAGAAAAGAAACCATATATTTTACCTCTTCTATAAAGTTGTATAATCCCAACTGCCGTTTTCAGGTTCACATACCTGTACCATATTTGGATGTGAGAGGTTAATCTGTATAAGGTTTGGACTGATAATAGGTTGTAAATCTTCTCGATTTACAATGAACTTAAATGCTTCAAAGCTTGCTAGAATCCCTATAATGTTTGCAACAGGAGATAGTACAGCCCATGGTCGCTCTTTATTTATATAGCTATTCGCCCACTGTTCATCTGCACCATGTTTAATAGAATTCAGAGCACGTCCATCTTTTAAACCATGAATTTTGTTTTGCATCTCAAGCGTTAGTTCTTGCTGATAAGATGGATACCCTAACGCAATTTCATAAGGTACAGATTCAGGGGTTAATGACATGACGCCACCTCTAAAGGGTGGTGTAACAGCAATCCAAATAGAAGGAATCTTTAAAGTTTGAGCCATACGGTGAATAATAACCCTTGCTACCAAATTATCAGTTGCATCTATAATAATATCTGTATTTGCTAACAGATCTTTTGCGTTATCTTCTGTAACAAACTCTTGTGTTATTTTCACCTGTAGTAGGGGATTAATGTCTTTTAAGGTTTCTAGAGCCACAAGTGCCTTTGGCTTTCCTAACTTACTTATAGAACTAAGCATTTGTCGATTAATATTACTCGCTTCAAAAACATCTTGATCAATTACATGAAGATTCCCTATCCCCATTCGTGCCAACTGGATAAGCGTAATCCCCCCTACTCCCCCAGCACCAACTACAGTAACACGAGCATTCTTCAATTTTTTCTGTTCTTCTATTGAAATTACACCAATATTTCGTGTAAAGCTTTCTTCATATATATTTCGTTTATTTAAATTTTCAGTGAACAATTTTGCTTCCCCCTTATAATGTTGCATAATCCCAACCGTTTTCTGGTGCTTCTTTTATCTGGACAGGTGTGAGACTATCTACATCTATAACAATGCCCTTTGGTGCTCTAGCCAAAGGTTCACGACCAGTTAAAACTTGTATCGCTTCATGAAAGCTAAATAACGATAAAAGATGTGCTCGCATAGGAGTAATAATCCAGCCTACTTTTCCCTCACAAAAATCTTTCGCCCACTCTTCAGGCGCTCCTTTATCAACCGAATACCATGCTCTTTTTTTCTTAATATCAGCAATTTGCTGCCTTAACTTTGAATCTGTTAATATGGATCCTACAACAGAAACATTCAACGCCTCTTCATATGGAATCCCAGTTGGAAAGAATGTAGAAACAAATCCTCTTGTAGGAGGACTCCCTGACATACCTACACTTGGTATCCCTAATTCTCTAGCTGTTCTATGTATAATGACTCTAGAAGGCATATCATCCACTGCTTCTACCACAATATCATGACCCTTCATTAATTCCACCACGTTGTCTTCATCTACTTTTGTTTGTATAAAGTTTGTTGAGATATAAGGATAAATATCTTTTACAACTTGTTCAGCAACTTTTGCTTTTGGCTTTCCTACCACACTAGAAAGCGCTAACATTTGTCTGTTTATATTAGATATTTCAAATTCATCTGGATCGATCCCTGTAATATGTCCAACCCCCATTCTAGAAAAAAGGATGGCTTCATAACCCCCTACTCCCCCTAATCCAAAGATAATTACTCTTTTATCCCTAAGACATTCTTGTTCTGCTTTTGAATAGACACCAATGTTCTTTTTTACCATTTCCCAATAGTAAGTATCCATATCCATTTAAAAACCTCCTGTCATGTAATAATTATAAAAAAACTATCCATATAAAATAATCAACATATATAACAATAAATCTAAAATATGTTAATTTTGTGAGTTATTTGTAAAAAGAATTAAAATTTTCAAGTTATTTATCTTTTGTTAACAGAAGATATCTTCTGTTAATAAAAAACAGATCCAATTCAAAATGATATTTAATCTGTTTTTTGTGAGTGGTGTAGATTGACAGAATTATCCCCACTTAATATTCAGGTTTTTATTTATTTAAAAGTAGATTTTCATACGGTTAACAAAGTAAAATCTAATTTTTTATATGTGAAGCTAACTAATTTACCATTAGAAATTATACATGCATACTCATATTTATTTTGCTCGTTTAGCAAGATTGGTAAGTATGCTGGTATCATCTCGCCAACTCATAAGTTCTTATTATCTATAATCGGGGTAGAACCACATCACAATCAAGCTAAGACAAACAAATACCCCAAAACGAGAAAATTGACATCTTCAGGAGAAAATGAGCAATTTTTTTGTTTTGGGGGCATTATAAAATTCTTAAGTTGATGGGCATGGGGTATCGCCAGCATTTTTGAAAACCCCCACGCTAAGCAAAAAATACAATAAGCTACCTGTTTGGACAGCTCATTTACATAATTCTCGTTCTCGGAAGTAAGGTTTTAAAAGTAACCTATACATAGTGATACTAAAATTACTACTGACAGGGCAAGAAAAAATGTGATATTTCGAATCCATTTTTGTTGTTCAATTTTTCATTGGTAAATGTGCTTACATGAAGGAATAGTAAAGCAAACGTTATTAAGAATAGCTCAAATAACCTTTTCTTGCTCAATCCACCATCTTATCAGAATGTATTGTGCAGCAGACTATGAATATCTTATTGGCGTTCAGCCGAAATACGTGTAAAACTAGATCATCCTTACGGTACTGATAACTGGTGATATAATTATGGGGGAGTTTACTTTATTTTATAATTTATGAGGTGAAAAATGGACTCTTTAGAATTAAACAAATCTAAATATATTGTCTCTAATATCAAAGAAATTTTGCATAAAAAACTTATTCTTGATAAACCGTTAACTAAAGATGAGGTGAAAAAATTAAACCTAGTTAATCCCCCTGTATACGAAAATGAGAAGTATCTCATTCAAGAACGGTGGTTTTATAGTATTAATATCGGAGAATGGGAAGATGTGGGTATTATTATTCAAGGGAATAATGAAAATCCCGATGTGGAGATTATCGAAATGGCAGAAAAAATATTCGATGAACTCCATCTATATATAAGTTGTGCATTAAAATATTTACAGAAATTCTTCCCTAATCAAGAAATGAAGAACTACTATCTATCCACAATATGTTTTGGAAAGATGGTTAATTTTGACGATTATATATTTTCAGGGTTTAGTTTAACTTTTATTTATGATGGTCACTTTGAGTTTCAGTATAAAGTAAAATTTAAAGAAAATGGATGGCCTATTGGTTTTGAAGGTGGGCCACTTTAATAATCATAGATAATGTTTTCTTATTGGACTAACGGGTGCTTTAGTTGAACAAGATTTAAACAACTTTATTATAGGTTACTGCCACATGCCCATCAACTTAAGAAAAATAAAGGCCCCAAAAAAGAAAAAATGAGCCTCTTATGAATAACTGTGAAAAGGTAAAATTTTTGTTATGGGAGGTTCCTGAAAATCTTAGCTTGATGGGCATGCGGCAGCACCTCTGTTTAGCTGAAGATTTTTATTGCGATTCCTTTCTACCAACCAAAATGGATAGGACGGATAAAAGGATAAGAATACTTGCGCATACAATAGAGTTAATTATATTGCCTGCATTGAACAAGAAGAAAATAAAAATAATTGCCAAGGCAGCTGCAGCAAACAAGGTACTGTAAGGAAATAACCACACGCGAAAATACGGCATTTTAGAATACTGTTTACGCAACTTAAATTGTGCAAGGCAAATGCTAGTCCAAATGAGCAAAACAGTAAAACCCGGGATAGACATCAAATAGCCAAAGACATGCTCTGGTGTAAGGAACGCGATAAAAGATCCAATTAATAAACCAGTGCAACTGACAAGAACTCCCCAGACAGGAACACCGCGCTTAGTAAGACGCGAGAATAAAGCCGGAGCCTCGTTATTTTGTGCCAGAGAGTACAAAATGCGAGAAGTAGCATACATCCCTGAATTAGCAACCGACAGCACAGCGGTCAATAAGATGAAGTTCATAATATGTGCTACACCTTGTAATCCGGTTGCAGAGAAAACCTGTACGAAAGGACTGCCTTGCTTTCCTACTTCGTCCCAAGGGATAAGTCCAGTGATGATGAGAATAGGTAATGTGTAAAATAAAACTACTCGGAACATGACCCCTTTTACTACTTTAGGAAGCGTCTGTTCCACGTTTTTCGTTTCTGTTACAGTTAATCCGATTAATTCTGAGCCTCCAAAAGAAAAGACAACTATTAAGAGTGCTGTGAAAATACTTCCCCATCCTTTTGGAAAGAATCCGCCGTGGCTTGTATAGTTTGTGAAATATGCTGCTTCATGATTTGGAATGAAGCCAAATAATAAAGCAAAACCAAGCAAAATAAATAAAACCAGAGTAATAATTTTGACACTTGCAAGCCAAAACTCTATTTCACCGTAAAGTTTGACGCTAATCAAGTTGATAAATAGAAGAAGCACCGTACATGCTAAACTAAGCAGCCATAAGGGAGCGGATGGAATCCAGTATTGTAAAAAGCTACCCCCTGCCAAAACTTCAACAATAATAACTAAAATCCAATCGATCCAGTAGAGCCAACCAACAACAAAGGCGAAACGAGAACCGAAAGCTTTTTGAATCATCCCTTGAATATTTAAACCCGGATAAGCAATAGCCATTTCCGCTATTGCGCTCATAACAATGAGAAGGAGAAACCCTGCAAATAAATAAGAAAAAACGATACCAGGTCCTGCAGCTGAAATCGTATCTGCACTTCCTTTGAAAATTCCTGTCCCAATCATCCCGCCTATCGCCATAAGTCTAATGTGGCGTGGTTGCAGCTCACGCTTCAGGCTTTGTTGTGCCATGTCTAATCCCCCCTTATAATAAGTAATGAAACAAAGTTAATATCTTTTCTCGAAAGTGATTGAGGAACATCACTAACTGCTGCATAGTTCTTCTTAGGCGAACTAATATTTAAACTATACAATAATCTTTTTGATTTGGGCATATAATTTTGAAACGTATTTTCGAGAGAATATGGTGTACAAAGAAAAAAATGGTGGCGATTTTTTCGTCGCCACCGCTGCATCAGTTTTTCTATTTAGAACTATTTTTGAGTATTTGAATGTTTTTATCTCTTTCTCCACCATCGGAAAGTTCCTCTGAAAATTCATGGTCTGCTTTCTTTCCTAACAGGCGTTCAGATGACCGAATTGTGCTGGATGGCAAATTATTATTCGGTGCTGCCTGTTCATTCCATTTTCTCATCAAAATCACCTCTTTTTTATTATCGGATTTTTGTCATGATTTTATCCCGCTATTCGTGGGCAGTAAGACCCCTACCTCAAGATTTGGGGGTCTGGTGCAAAAAATCTATAAAACTTGGACATACTGATACTATTACTCTAAAAAGGTGTATGATTGGTATGGAAAAGAATAATTTGTTCCAAATGGAAACACTATCAGCCTGATATTATCTTATTAACGGTAAGATGGTACCTACGGTACAATCTTAGTTTTCGTGATTTAGTGGAAATGATGGAGGAACGGAGTTTATCCATTTCTCATACAACAATTATGCGTTGGGTTCATCAGTATGGTCCTGAATTGGATAAACGAATCCGACGTTATCTCAAACAAACAAATGACACTTGGAGAGTCGCTGAAACATATATCAAAGTAAAAAATCAATGGATGTACTTGTATCGTGCTGTTGATTCGAAAGGAAGCACAATCGATTTTTTCCTAAGCAAAACAAGAGATCAGAAGGCTGCAAAGCGCTTTTTCAAGAAAGCTTTGCGGTCTTTTCATGTTTCAACGCCTCGTGTTATAACGGTCGACAAGAATCCAGCTTATCCTATAGCAATTGAACATTTGAAAAAAGAAAAAAGCATACCTAACGGTATGCGACTTAGACAACAAAAGTACTTGAATAACATAGTAGAACAAGATTATCGCTTTATAAAGAAACGAATCTGTTCTATGCTAGGGTTCAAATGCTTTGACACAGCTACATCCATTCTTTCTGGAGTAGAAGCCATGCATATGATGAAAAAAGAACAGATTGATTTACGGGATCAGTCTGTTCAGAATCAGAAAGAATTCATCCATCATTTGTTTGGGCTAACAGCATAAAATACAATTTCGCTCGAAATAAATGCGCTATATTCTCTTTTATTTTACCTTTGCACCAGAACTCTCTGAATCAGCTTTTCCACTTAACTTAGTGTCTAGTTTAGTGTATCATCTCCAATTGCTGCATAATTTTTCTGTCTAACTTTTCGGGTTTAGTTCATTATATTTTCTATTTTGTCTTTATATACAACATATTCTTTCCCATCTACAACTGCTACCACAGCAAATTCATCTTTTGGATTGAATAAAAGCCAGTCAGCCCACATATTTGTATTTGGTCCTCCACTCCACATATCATGAACAGTGTTTTTAGTTAAATTCATAACTTTATAAGACGCATTTGGTGCATTTGTTCCAGTCTTTATTTCAAATGTATATGCGTTATGAATTTGTTTATAAAAGTAGGAAACGTTTGATGGACGAAGCTGATTTATAAAATCCTGTTCTTTTTTCTCTGCAATTTTTATCCCTTCTTGTAATGTGACAACATCTGTTCTTAATGTTTTCCAACTGTCTTTCGCTGCATTCAAGTTAGGGATTAAGAATTTATATCTATTTTGATCAGCTTTTTGATCAGCTTTATCAATATGTCCCAGTACGCCCGTATATTGAGAGTCTAAATCATCCCATTGCGTGGACATATAAGTAAGAGCAGTAATAGCATTATCAATCGCACTATGCATATCACTAATATTATGAAACGCAACTCCAACCACACGATTTAATTTTATTTTGTAATCTACATTCTGACGTAATTTTGCTAATTCCGGCTCTAGCCAGCCTAATTTACCTCTTGCATCACCTATCATTATACCACCAGCAATCAATGTAGGAAGAAAGGGGATTTTCACCATGTCCAATCCCTTAGATTCTATATCTTTTTGATAGTTTACTTGCCCTAAAAGGTCCTCTAGTCGCTTTTGATCATCCTCCACCGCAGCTCCTTGGCTTTTTAAAATAGACTGCAAGAGATCTTTATTACTTCCAAATGCTCTAACATCTTGTCCAATATTTCCATTTAAATTAGTTAATTCTTCTATTAATGCTTTTGCAGACTTTTGATTTTGTTGAATTTCCCCCCGTAAATCTGTAATCCCTTTTTTTAAAGTATCTCCATTCCCAGTATTGATCGCCGCTACTAATGTTTCATAATGATTTTCAAATTTTTTATCGTATTCAATAATGCCTGTCAATGTATCTAAAAGCTGTTTTTTTACTTGCGTATTCCATGTAACTGCATGTGCTCTTGCATTCTTTTGATCTTGTACAATTTTACTAGGTAAATCTTCATAGCCATTAATAGTAATTCCTTCAAAACTCACATCAGGATTGTTGATTAACAAATAAGAATATTCATTCATAGATTTCAAAAATAAAACAGCATCTTGCAAAGATTTTTTCATCTGTTCTTCATTTGCTGAAAGAGACATATCTCCATTGTTAGTTTGTTCTATTTCACTTGCAAAAACTGTTACTGGTGTAACTGCATAAGTAGTTGTCATAGTTAAAAACGTTGATACAGCGAGTATTTTGTAAGGAATTTTTTTCATCATTTCATATTCCTCCGATATAGGTTTTGATTTCAAGTTCTATTCTTCTTTAAAAACGATGTCTTTCGAAATGAGTTCTACATCTTTAATGAGTATCATTCTAACTTTCTTTAGCAGCCTTTAAATCATCAAATATTAAAGAGGATCTATGTTGTTACATAGAATCGATATTATCAAGCAAATCTTTATAATCTGTCCCCAATTAATCGGTTCTATTGCAAAGTTAAAAAAACAAGTAAACGGCACAGCTATTTGGATGAAACTTATATATATGTGAAAGGCGAAGTCTTTAATGAGACTCCGCCTTTCTGGTATATAAGGATTTATTAATTGTTGGATTACTGTTTAACAGTGTAATCATAGACTCTCTATGTTTTGGGTCACTTTACAACAGTGTTAATATTTCCCTATTTTTGTGGAGTAATAGGTTCCACTTTTAATTCTTTTATCCCTTCTTTTAATGTGACAGCATCTGTTCGTAATGTTTTCCAACTGTCTTTAGCTGCATTCAAGTTAGGTTTTAAGAATTTAAATTTATTTTGGTCCGCTTTTTGAGCTGCATTTTCAATATGCCCCAGTACTCCCGAATATTGAGAATCTAAATCATGCCATTGCGTGGACATATAAGTAAGAGCATTAATAGCATCATCAAGCGCCTTATGCATTTCACTAGTATTATTGTAAGCAACTCCAACTACACGATTTAATGTTACTTTATAATCTACGGTCTGACGCAATTGTGCTAATAAAGGCTCTAACTCACCTAAATTATCTCTTGCAACTCCAACTATGATACCGCCGATTATCGGTAGGCCCAAAATGGCACCCTTCATTACATTAAATCCATCAGATTCTAATTGTTTATAATAGTTTACTGATCCTAAAACTTCATCTAGACGCTGTTGATCGGCCTCAACATCTACACCTTGGTTTTTCAAAATCGACTGCAAGAGATCTTTATTGCTTCCAAAGGCTCTAACATCTTGTCCAATAGAGTCTCTTAATTTAGTTAATTCTTCTATTAATTGTTGTGCAACCTTTTGATTTTGTTGAATTTCCCCCCGTAAATCTGTAATCCCTTCTTTTAAAGTATCTCCATCCCCTGTATTAATCGCATCTACTATTGTTTCGTAATAATTGTCAAATGTTGTATCATATTCAATAATACCCGTCAATGTATCTAAAAGTTGTTTTTTTACTTTCGTATCCCATGTAATAGCATGTGCTCTTGCATTCTTTTGATCTTGTACAATTCTACCAGGTAAATCTACATATCCATTAATAGTAATTCCTTCAAAGTTCACATCTGGATTTTTAATTAACATATAAGAATAGGCATTCATAGATTTTGCAAATAAACCGGCCTTTTGCAAGGTTTCTTTCATCTTCGCTTCATTTGCTGAAAGAGCCGTATCTCCATTGTTAGTTTGTTCAATTTCACTTGCAAAAGCTGCTACTGGTGAGACTACAGAAGTTGTTGTCAAAGTTAAAAACGTCGATACCGCGAGTAGTTTGTAAGGGATTTTTTTGATCATTTCATATTCCTCCTATATAGACTTTGATTTTTAGTTCTATTCTTGTTTAAAAGCAATGTCTTTCGAAATGAACTCTGCATCTTTATGAATATCATTCCAACTTTGTTTAGCAACCTTTAAATCATCAGGTATTAAAGAGAGTTTATGTTCTTGCATTTGGTCGATATTATCATATAAATCTTTATAATTAGCCCCCATTGTATTCCATTGTTTTTGAATATTTGTTAGAGACATTATCGCTTGATCCACTGTCTGATATAGATATGTCAAAGTATCTTTTGTGCTATTAAGCGAAATAACTGCTTGGTTAGCAAGATCGGCTTTCATACTTAATTGTCCGATTTTGTTAGAAATTTCGTTATAAGAGTTCATATGATTAGACGCTGTGACACCAGCTGCTGTTCCTAAACCGATACCAGCTGCACCGAGAGCCGTAAGGCCACCGACAACAACCGGTGTTGCTGTACCGCCAGTCACAACAATTACTACCGCTCCTCCAATGGCTGCAATAACTAAAATTGCTGCTCCCAATCCACCACCAATTGACCATGCTAATACATTGTCAAAATGTTCTTTCTGAGTAGCACTTAGTTTCTCAATTTCAGCATGAAGTTGTGGAATCAGTGCTTGTTTTCCCGCTAATATTGCGGTTAAGCCACCTTTCCCATCTGGACCACCAACATTATTTTTAAAATCTGTAGTATTTGTGTACAGTTTTGTTTTGAAGGCTTCTAGCATCTTAATTACTTCTGTAACTTCTTTTGAATTTGTATCAATTGTAGTGATTAAATCATTTATGCCCTCTTTTAGACCTGCCTTATCTTTCTTTTGTACAGTATCTACTAATGTATCGTAATAATTTTTAAATTGTTCATCGTAATTTACAATATTACGTGCTGTTTTTTGAATCTTCGGCTTTGCTGTATCTAACCAATAATTCGCATTGATTCGAGACAGTTCCTGATTCAGGTGAATATTTTTAATTAATTCTCCACCTTCTGGACCTAAATCAATATTGGATAAATTTACATTCGGTTGTTTAATCATCGTTTTTGCGTACAAATCCATTACAAGAATATTAGATCCTGTTTCAGCTAATGCTTTCTTCAGCCCTTCAGGCCCTAACTCATAATTCCCTACTTTTTGTTCTTGAGCGGTTTTTTCCTGTGCAAGTACATGAATAGTGTTACCGTTAGTGGCAGTAATAAGTGTTGCTAGAGTGGCTACAGCTAACACTTTAAATGGAAGTTTTTTCATAAGCCTTCTCCTTCTCAGTTTTTTGATAGATTCTTATACTCTTTACATTAATTTATTAAATTCGTAATTTTAAAACTTATTAACTTGTTCTTCAAGGTAACTTGTTGCATTTTTTAATTGTCTTAATGTATCTTTTTGAGACTGCTGATCAGTTGTATCAACATTAGTAGACAATTTTGTAATATTATTTTTAATTAGATTCATATCTTCTTTATAACGATTTAATAGGTCAAGTTCTACATCTACTTGATTTGCAAATGTATGTAAATCATTTTGCATAATAAGAAGCATAGACTTTTGTAAATCTGCTACTGTTAGGTTCTTTGTTAAATCATAAAATTTTTGGTTTTGTTTCTCTAAATCATCTAAATGTGCTCGTTGCTCTGTTGTTAGTTTATTTACTTCAGCGAAGGCACTATAAGTTTTTTTAATTTTTTCAGGGTCAATAACCTTCGTAAGGTCATACTCTTTTGTCTTTGTAATTGCAGCTGCAGCTATTTCAGCTTGTTTGCTTTTCTCAATTGCTTCACGGGCTTCTTTTTTTGCAGCTTCAATCTCTAGAGCAGATTTTCCTTTTTCTTTCGCTTCTTTCTCTGCTTTTTTCTCTGCTTCTAAAATAGAGCTGTTGATTTCTTTTCCTTTGTTATACGCTGCCACCGCTGTTTGAGCAGCCGGTTCAATGATATCTTTTGAAAGACTATAAATTTCTTGGAATATCTTAAATCCTTGTTCATTTAAAGCTCCTGGTAACAGTGCTATTTGTTGTAAATCACTTTGAATTGATTTTTGGGTATTTAGCAATTCATTTTTTAGCTGGTCTATTTTCCCTGTTCCCTCTGAACTTAGTACACCCTGTGCTTTTGTCACGTCAGTATCGAGATCTTTAAGCTTTTTATCAATCTGTAATTTAAGATCTGTTAATTCATTAATCTGACGTTGTACACTTTCTTGGTTTATCGTAGCTTTATCTTGAAGAACTTCAATTCTATCCAAGAATCCTTCTTTATCTTCTTTATTGTCTACAAACTGTTTTAATGTTGGATAATAGCTATTGAATTGGCTTACAAATCCTTTACTTTTTGAATTTAATAGAATTAATTTTGGATAAAGTTCTGATGACCATTCGTTCATATCTTGTTTGATCAGGGATTGGTTCGTATTTAAAGATGGAACTTCCTCTAGCTGTACATTAGGACTCATTAAAGCTTTATCTATATATGTTTGGATTAATTTAGATTGTGCACCTAATTTTCGTAATGATGAGGAAATATCCATATTTTCCCGTTGCGTTTCTGCCTGGACGATTGGCGTTGCGAGAGTATTTATAGGAATATTTGCCCCACTAACAATGGAAGTTATTAAAAACCCTGTAAGTATTTTATTTTTCATTCAGTACACCTCTTCACTATTGTCTTTTTACAATTTTATTCATACAACTTGAACAACCTAGCGTTAAGCTCACTCCTTGCACACAATTGAGGCAGGAGAATTTTTTCGGATAGAGTGATAAATTCTCTTTATTATTTACTTCTCATAGAGTGTAAAAGGACCTTACTTCCCACTCATTTAAACATTCTGTTTTTCATAAGTAAACAGTAAAATCCTGTTGTTAACATTTGAAAATTCAGATATTTTTTTATTTGTATGAAAAAAAATTATATTTAAAAAAGTTAATACTATTAATTATTTCATCAAGTGAAGTAATTATATCAGTGTAATTAAGCCTAAAATATTGTGATTTTCATTTATTTATATTAATTGTTTGATATTAAATGTTTTTAATATAATTTAATGGTACTTTGTATATCCATTCCCTTTATTTGTAAAATGTAAAATTGCATATTTCTCTACACCAAAAAACCAACACATAACAACAAAAAGCCAACACATAACAACATTTCTAAAAAACATTTCGTATGTGTTGGTTTTTATTATAAGATATATAACGTAATATAAACATTTAATAAGATATGGTTTAATATCAGTTCTAAAAAACAGTAAAATTGATACAAAGTTGAATACATTAATGATTACAGCGAGTATCGCATGTACTCTCTATTTTTAGTCAGAACACACTCCCTCCTCTAACATAACAGACTGGAGTGTATGTAATTTTTGTAATAATTCATCCATAGCTTGCTCCATAAATTCCCCGTATGATAGCTCTTTTGACATATAATTCAAAAAATCTTCTGTACGATATATCCCATTAAATAACGCTTCTTGTATTTGAATATCTTTTGGGATAGTTGAGTTTTCTTCACGACATAACCTAACTGAAAGTAAGTATGCAATTGGTGGCAAAACGTGATCACCAAATTCAAAGATAAAGGAAGCCTTCAAAAGAGGATTGAAATAGGAGTATGTTTCATTTTGAAATCTTATACCTTCAAAAAAATGATGCTTATTATACTCTTCTCGTATTTTCAAAAACTCTTTAATTGAGATTTCTCCATACTCCTGTACATGTTTTATTAAACTTTTTTCAAATAAATGGACGCTATATGTAGATAATACAACTTGATGAATTCTTTTCACATACTGTCTTGCGATTTCTTTCCTTATATCTTCTCCTACATCATTATTCCGTAAAATCGCTTGTACACATGTAATCTCAAAATAATATGCCATCACTTCATTTAATAACTGTGTGCTATCGTCAAAAAATGATTCATCATAACTTTTATTAAAATATGCATGCCCTAATTCATGACACAATATAAATAAACTATCTACATCGTCATGATAATTACATAAAATTCTACTTTCTTTTATACTTGGAAAATAATAAGTTTTATTCACTTCCACCTCATTATATATTTGTATGAGATTGTCTTGAAACATCCGTTCAATATAGCTTGTCCATCGATCTTGTCCATGTTTCTTCAAACTTGTTACTATTAATTCTTTCGCCTCTTCAATTGGTACTGTTGTTCTTTGTTCTTCATTATATGTTAAGAAATTCGCTTGAACTTCCCCAGATGAATTTGGAAACATAAGTGATAAACTTTTCATTATAAGATCATGAAATTTCTGCTGTAATTTCTCTTCAAACGTAAATAACGTTTCCTCCTTCACGCCAAATACTTCCATATAATAGTTTGAACTTTCCATAGCTAAGTATCTTTTCTTACTCTTTATGAAAAACTGAAGAATTTTATTTCCTTTGTTTTTCAAAATATCGTAAATATCTTTTTGAAGCTCTTCCTTCTGGCCATAATTTTTCAAACTACGCATCATTTCAAAGGCTTCAAATATAGAATATATCTCACCATCATAAGGAATTCGAATGCTGCGAATTATCTGTAAGTACCGCTCGTATTCTTCTTCATTCCCATCTAATTCCTCTATATCGTTCATGAGTGTAAGAAATTCATTATACGCCTCTTCCAGTTGTAAATGAGACAGTTGATCCATATGAATTAAAATATCAAAAGCTTGGTGCATAGATAGTATTTCAAGTTCCATTACCTTTGGCAGGTTTCGTCCTGCTGCATAATAGACATTAGAAATTTCTTTTATCTGCCTTCTTAATTTATCTGGTTCGAGTGGGATTATTGATTGTAGTGATTGTATAAATGTTTCATATTGAGGCTTAAATGTGTTATTAGTTGTAGTTTGGAAATTTATAAAATCAAAACTATATCCATCTTTTAAATGATGTTTTTCATTTGTTATATCTTCAAATAAGATACGGGTAATAATAAGTGAAACAGCCAAACTTTGAATAATTGTCCCCCTATTTTCGCAAATTACGTTATCTGTATGATAATTTTTAAAGCTATTTTCAAGTATTACATTACCATCATTGTAATTACTTACATTCAGTACTTTTACAAAATCATTATGATATCCCATTAAAAAATACTTCATGTTTTCTTTATCACAGTAATCCATTATATCTTTATGCAGCTGTAATGAGGCTTCATCAAAACTTCCAAAAATATAATTTACCCCACTCAAGTCTACTTGTAGTAAATCATGAATTGTTTCTATTTTCATATCAAATCCTTGCGTCTTTACATAAGGATCCATTCTATTCAGTTTTTCCTGAATTACATCTATTTTTTTCTTATGAATATCCTCTGTTTGAAATACTGTTTGTGCTCTAATATTTTTACTCTCCACTGTATCAAAATCGATAATAATAATTTCACCAACACCAATTTTAGATAGTGTCATACATAATGTAGCACCAATCGTACCAGCTCCAATAACAACTACTTTTAGACTTTTCATCTTCTGAACAATTGTATCCGCATATACAGTACGATCATGCACACTAAAATAGTTCGAATTTCTAAAGTTAAATAACTGTTCTTCCGTCTCCTCTTCATATCGTTGCTTATATACAAGATGGTTCTCATTTATAAATTCAATAATATCTTGTAATTCTTGATCTTCCATTCTATTCTTAATCTTCCAAGCATATATGTTTTCTAGGATATCACCTTTAGGGTTTTCTAAAACTTTTAATAACGACCACAATTTCTCAAACTCATCTACTTCGATAACTCGCTCTTCCCCATCATAATAAACAACCTCATTTTTATCAGGATACCCTCTAAAGTTCAGACTCGTTTTTAATTTCATATTCTTTCTCTCCATTCCATTGAAAAAGAAGGTGTTTACACACCTTCTTCAATTCAAAACTAGCATAATAATAAACAAACACATTGATTATCTCGTTGCGTAGCTTTTTTAATTTTCATTTTCAATTTCATGTAAATCCCCCCCTTTTTCAATATATTGGTAATACAAGGAATATATTAACAATTAACCATCGTAACTTCAATCCCTTTTGTTGTATTCTGAATTTTCAGATGTTGAGAAAACGTTTTCAAATTTCTTAATTATCGTCTGTTTTCATTTTATTTCCAAACTTTATATTACTGGCACAATAGTATTTTATATTTTATCAAGTCAAATATTTCGATTTAAAAAACATCTATTTCCCTCTCAAATAATAATTAAATATGATTCTGGTGCAAAAACTCCATGACTCTTGCAAGTAATCTCCTAGGCTTGGATTTACTGATAGTCCTATTCTAAAAAAGGTGGGTAATCATGGAAACAGAAAATTCATTCAAGTAAAAGCATTATCCGCCTGATCTAACAACCATAGTTCTTCTGTAAGACGTATTGAAGACATAAAAATAGCCACCCTTTCATGGATACTCCGTAAAAGGGTGGCTATTTTTGTTGAAAATTCTACATAATATTAATTTAATGGCTATGCTGATATTCTCCTATTTTTGTGGAGAAACAGTTTCCACTTTTAATTCTTTTATCCCTTATTTTAATGTGACAGCATCTGTTCTTAATATTTTCAACTGTCTTTAGCTGCATTCAAGTTAGGTTTTAAGAACTTAAATTTATTGTGTAATAATTATATACTAAATGATGAAATATGAATTAAAAACTTTATTTTTGAGGGCTGTTGTTCGAAACGCGACCTTCTAATTTCTTTTTTATCTTGTCAATGGAATAGTTTTGAGACATCGTATATACCTTGGCTACTTTTTTATGATTTCATTTGATGTTCTTTTCTTTGTAATATTTAAAATATCATGGGGAAGAAAATTAAAGTCAATATTTTAGAGGATTTATTGTTAATTAAAATATACTTAAATTTAGAAAGAACAGATTGATTTATAAAATCAATCTGTTCAGCTGTAAAAAAATGTTCTGGTTCAGAACTTTTTTTACTTAGCCAATAAGAGTACCTAATAAGCCTGATACTAAGTTTAATAGATTTGTAAGCATACTTTTCATCTCCCTTCCTTGAAATCTAATATAATTATATATAATTTTCTAGATTTACTCTATACTATATGCATTATTGCATATAATGTAAAATCTTATAAAATTTAGGGTGCGTTTTGTTCTAGACAAAATATTTCTTTTAATATATAGGAGATTATTGATTCTGGCTGAAAACGATAAAATGAAAAAAGATGCCCGCAGGCATCTAAAATTTTTAACATTTATGCTTCTTTAATTTCCTCCTCATATCCAGGAAATAAGAAATTTAATATGTGGGGTGTATCTATAATGCGATAAAATGTAAAGAGAAAAAAACTACTACATAAAATAATAAATATCATTTTCTTCATGACTAATCCTCCATTTAATCTCTTCTTACAGGAAGATTTTTAAGATATTGATCGGACAAATTCAATAATTTTCTTGCTCTCATAAAATCTTCTTTTATTTCGGATTCTAATGGAACCCTCATTCCATTTAAATTTACAGCTTGTCCATCTTCAAATCTTTCACCCGGGATATAACAATACTTCTCATGTATGAAAGTTCCATCTGGGAAAAAGTATCTTTGCGGAATAATGTTGTCCTTAGTATTTAATAAATCTTGTCCAAACATAACTTGTTCCTTCGGCTGAATTCCTAATAAGTTAATAATCGTTGGGAAAATATCAATCTCACTACCTATTTCTTTTATTTCTTTCCCTTCTTTTAATTCTGGATAATGAATAATAAACGGGATACGATACGGGTCAAACTGTTCATTTTTCACATGTGATTCAGGTAAATATTTTTTTGAATTATTGGGTAAAGAATTTGTATCAATAATATGATGATCTCCGTATACGACAAATAACGATTTCTCCCATAATCCCTCACGCTTTAGTTCGTCTATAAAATAACCTAATTCTTTATCCACATAATTAACCGCTTGAATATAATCCCCAAATTCCGTTCCCTCTAATTCTTTTGGTAACGGTAAAGGTTGTTTTTCACTTGGTATTTTAAAAGGGTGATGGCTGCTTAATGCAATAATATGAGCATAAAATTTCTTACCTTTTTCATCTATTTTCTTCAAAATTGGGAGAGTTTTTTCATATAGCACATGATCACTAGAAGCTAAATCTATCACATCTTTATTCCCAAAATATTTTTGATCATAGAACTTATCAAACCCTAGTGCTCGATATAATTGCTTTCGGTTGTAAAATTCCGAATCATTTGTATGGAATGTATTTGTTACGTAATCATATTGTTTTAATAATCTCGGTAAACTTGGGACTTCACGATTTGCAAAACGATTTGCATTTAATTCATGTTTACCTGGATAGGTTGATGTATTTACACTCCATTCTGCATCAACTGTATTTCCTTTACCTGTTTGTTGAAAAAATGTAGAAAACGATAACGACTGTTCACGTAAATTATCTAAATTGGGAGTGATTGATTTCCCATTAATTTTTAAGCCCATTACATTTTCTTGTAATGATTCAAGCTGAAGAATAATTAAATTTTTATCTTTTGCAACGCCTTCATATTCAGGGTTCTTCACTAATTTTTCTTTTTTTATTTCCCTAATCATTTCATTCGTTATTTGCTTATTCTCCATAGAGTAAGCTTTATTCACAGGGAATATACTATTAAAAGGGAATGATAAATTATATGAAAAAATACCCATTTTTTCAGCTTTCTTCTTATCATTTAATATATCTTTTTTATTTAATGTGTATTCAAATGTAGAAATTATAAATATAAAGCAAAGAGAAGCAATTCCTATCGTTTTCTTTGAAAAGCGTATATCTCTATGTTCTTTATTATGTTGAAATGCCCTATATATGATAAAAGGTAAAAGGATTATATCTCCAACATAATAAAGGTCTTTCCAACTTAAGAGAGAGGATATACTATCTGCTAATTTAGTAGTTTGATTTACTAACAATAAAGTGTGATAGGTCGGCATTACACCATAAAATCTATTATATACCACACAAGTAAGCAAGATAATTCCTACTAATATGCTTATCCCAGCATATAAAATTATTCGTATTTTTTTCGATGCAAAACTTCTGATTAAAAAAAACAAAAATATAATATATAAAGAATCCATTAAAAAACTATTAATATTAAATTGTTCGTATAAGTCTGTATATCCAACAAACAGCTTACATAATATTATTAATAAAAGTAATAAACTCACCTTTTACTCCCCCGGTTACCAATTTTTTATGTTAGTTTTTATGTTAATTCCTCCATCTTTAACATTTTTTCCTTATCCATTACTCGATTATGAGGAGTATGAACCCATACCTTTTGCTTTCTTTTTATAAACCCTAATAATATAATTGGAACCCAAGAAAAGCCAAAAATATAAACAATAGGTGTCCATATTACATTCTTAATCTGTTTTTCTTGTATTAGCGCAATAATTGGTAATAAATAAAAAGATAGTGCTATCATCAACCAAATCCATGGACTTAATACATATGGCATTATATAAGATGGAAGTAATTCATAATATGTTAAACAAAATAATATAATGGAGTTTACTGATAACATTGTTCTCGTTGGCTGAATAAGATAAATACACATATCTAGTGCATTTATATTAAATGTTTGTAGGAAATTTTTAAGAAGTGGTACGGAGTAGCGAACCATACAGTCCATATGTCCTTGCATCCAGCGAACACGTTGTCGAAAAGATACTTTAAAATCTGTCGGTTTTTCATCAAATATTTTTGCTTCATGTGCCCACCCAACAGATTTTCCTTTTGTGAATATGTATTTAGCTGTAAACTCTAAATCTTCCGTTAAACTTTGTGTTCCCCATCCTATTTCCTTTAAGACCTGCATAGAAAAGCACATACCAGTTCCACCAAGTTGAGCTGATAATCCTAACTTTCCTCTACTAAATTGATACAATCGGTTTGTTGACCAATAAGCAATTGCATATGACTTTGAGATCCAATTATCTGTTGGATTCTTTGAATCTAAATACGCTTGAATCACTTCATATTTTTCTGCTACTAACTTATAATTTAATACTTGTAAGAAATTCCGTGACACAATGTTATCTGCATCCAGTATGACAACGGCATCATAGACTTTCTTGTTTTCTTTCTCTAAACAAAATAAATTTTGAAACATCCACTCTAGTCCATAACCCTTTCCTCGTTTTTGAGGATCCTGTCTTTCCCAAGCATTCACTCCAGCTTTCCGAACAATTTGAGCTGTTCCATCCGTGCAATTATCACAAATAACATGAATATCATATTTTTCTTTTGGATAATCCATCTTTTTTAAGCTTTGAATAATTTGTCCAATAACACTCTCTTCATTATGAGCACACACTAATACTGCAAAACGAGTAGATTCTAACTCATTTTCCACTCGGTACATCTTTTTATTTTTAAAAAGGCCTAACAAACTAATCATTACCTGATACAACGAAAGAACCCCTTGGAATTGCGTGAAAAATATTAAAAGCGCCACTAAAATAGACAAAACTACCTTCCCACAATATATTAGATAGTCCATATTGGTGAAATGAATTATCGTAAAACCTAAGAATAATACGGATAAACCAATCCATACTCTTTTTTTATTCATGTATATATTCAAACCTTTCCTCCTATAGAGATATCTGTATAAAATTTATCCAAAACACTCTTTCATTATGAATGTAGAGAGTTAAATTTTGATATCTATGTAGGCATTTTTAGTAGTTAATGATACGTTTCAATTTATTAAACCGCTGTTCACCAAAATATTCTGACATATTTACTTTTTATAAGCATGCACTACTTCCATTAATCAATTTTGAACTTTGCTTCTTTGTAGTTTTTTAATTCTTTTTTCGGACTCTTATCTTTATACTGGGCGATTGAAATTGTGTGTTCCCCTTTTTTCAATAGATCACCTTCTAAATTTATAAAAGTTGAAAATATTTTTGTTACTTCTTCTTTTGTAACAAATTTCTGATCGACATATATATAAACCTCTTCCTTCGCTGTTAGACCTTCTAACTCTATTTGAATTTGTGCCAATTCTAATTTAGGATCCACCTTTAAAAATGGAATCCCTCCTTCTTCCTGCTGGTCATTATTTGTAATTAGTTTCATATTAACTTTTCCTGTTTCTTTAGCCTCTTTAGGAAAAGCTACTCTTGGTTCCTCTTTATTTTCTTCTTGTTGTTTTACCTCTTGTTTTGTTTGCTCTTCTTGCTTATTGGAACAACCTGCCCCCATACCTATCAATAAACAACTTATCCCGATTCTAACTACATACTTATTCATAACATTACCTCTTTTCTGTCATTTGAATCTAAATAAACAAATGCTATAATGTATACGTTATCATTAACCTGAAAAACAACGAGCGAAAAAATATACTGTTAAAGCACCTCCTATACATCCTTTTTTTATATTTAATACTATCTTGATAGTGTTAAATATAAAAAATAGTCCTCACAGAGCAATCCTGTAAGGTTTTAATGATATATTTTTCCAAATAACTAAATGCACAATCATTAGGTTATCTCGTTTCCCTCTAAACTTCAACCTTGATTTTTACAAAAATAGAAATTTAAGGTTTATAAAGTGTTCTATTTTAAGAAATCTATATACATGGAAACCTTCATTGTTATAGCCCTTACTGCCTATAAATGTTGTATTATTCCTCTATATTTTTCTCAAAGTTAAATAAATTTATTTCATTCGAATTCCTTCACATACATTTTTTAATTTTTTATAAATTTACCCCTTCATAATTTGCAATTTATTGTTTTTATGAAAAAAAATAGACTTTCATAAGTCTATTTTTTAAAAAATTCAAGTTTGATTTTTTTTTCAAAATGTTATAAAGTTGTTTCCGAATAAAATTTTGACAAAAATATCATTTCAAGGAGGATTATTCCATGCAAGAATCACACAAGAAAAATACTAAGAGAAAGGTAGTCGCATCACTAATATGTTTATCTGTATTAGCAGCCCCGGTTGTATCCGAAGCCTCTGCAGCACAAAACACAGTTTCTAAGGTTAGTAGTGAGGAACAAGTTGGTCATATGATTTTACAGGTCACTCCAAGTAACCCGACTCCTATGCCAGGCGAAACAATAACATATCAATACAAACTTACAAATGCAACGAATAAAGTAATTAAAGATGTGTGGGTTGTAGACTGGCATGTTAACATGCTGCAAGAATATTTTGACTTAGGTAATGATAACGCTTTCGGACCTGGAGAAACAATTACACTCTCCAAAAAATATACTGTTCCAAAGGATGTAGAAGAGGGGAAAACTTTTCGAAGCCTAGCTACTGTATACGGTATTGCTGATGGAAAACAAATAAAAATAGCGGGGAAATCATCTATTACCGTAGATGTAGTGAAGCCAGAGATTTCATTAAGAATTTCAACGAATAAAGAAGTTGTAACACCTGGGGAAAAAATAACTTATACTTATAAAATTAAAAATACGGGTAATCGAAACTTAACGAATGTTTGGGGCGCGGATTGGCATCTTGGTATGCATCAGGAATATGCTGATATTGGTGCTGACAATATTTTATCACCTGGAGAAGAAGCAACTGTTCAGAAGGAATTCATTGTCCCAGAAGATGCTGAAGATGAGAAACTTATTTACAGTGTAGCATCTTACTACGGTTATTATGGCGATACAAAAGTCCAACAAGATTCGCGAGTTGGTATTACAGTAAGTCACAATCTTATTACAAAAGCTCAAAAAGCAGTGAATAGCCTATTTGCTGATGAAAGTTACTCCACATTACATGCTCATATTTCTCAAAATGAAATTGATGAAGCTAAAAAAGCAGTAATGCTACTTCCTGATGCAAAACATAAACATCAATTAGATAAAGAAATGGAACAGGCTCAAAATTTACTTAACTTACTAAATGATGCACGTAGCACTGTGCATGGACTCTTTGCAGATAATACTCACTCCAAACTAGGTGCAGAAACAACTCAACAAGATATTAATACTGCAAAAGAAAATGTTAGCAAACTTCCTAACAACCAAAATAAAATAGATTTATTAAATGAAATTCAAAATGCTCAGCGCCTTCTTAAAGAACAAGAAGTAACAAAATTAAGCAATGCTCAAAAGGCTGTGAATGATCTTTTCTTAGACGAAAATCACATCGCATTAAATAATGGACTTAGCGAAAAGGACATCGAGAAAGCACTAGAGAAAGTACAACTTGTATCAAATCAAAAAGACAAAAATACTCTAATGATAGAAATTGAAAAAGCTCAAAATCTATTAAATTCACTAAACGAAACTCAGAAAATTTTGAATAATCTATTTACGGATGATTATCATACAGCACTAAAAGAAACTACTACACAAGCAAATGTTGATACTGCAAAAGAAAATGTTGACCAACTTCCTAGCAACAATGACAAAAAATCTTTACTAAAAGAGATTGAAAAAGCTCAAAATCTACTAAATTCTGCCCAGGCTTTCAAATTGCAAGATGCTCAAAAAGCGATTAACGATTTATTCACGGCCAATGATCATAAAACGTTAAAAGCTGCTATTAAACAGGATGACATTGATGCTGCCAAAGCGAAAGTTGATCAACTAAATAATACTGAAAACAAAACAAATCTATTAAAAGAAATTGAAAAAGCTCAAAACCTTTTCTCTGAACTACAAACTGGTCAAAAGCTCTTAGAATCATTATTTACAGATGGAATTGGATCTCCTGTTAAAGTTGGTATCACGCAATCTGATATTAAAAAAGTACAAGAAGAACTCAAAAAATTACCTGATAGCCCTGGTCGCACAAAATTATTAAGTAGGGTTCCAGTTAACTTCTCTAATATTAGTTGGTATACAAAACAATTCGGAAATAAAAATGTAACTGATACAGCAGAAATCAAAGTTTCAAAAGTTTATAAAAATACAAACCGTGAGCCATTTATTGATTTTAACTTTGCCTATACTTTAAAAGGTTCCCAAATTACAGTTTCAAATCGTGATGTTCTTGAGGCATCTATCGCCCCAGAATATGCAGACGCAGGTAATTTAAACATGAAAATTCTAAATAGAGGTACTACAAAAGTAACAATTAGTTCTGCTGATGGCTTATACTTTAAAGAGATTACAATAAAAGTTTTATAAAATTCAAGGGATAGTTAGTAAATCTGACTATCCTTTTCTTTTACTTATTCTGTATCTACCATTAGGTTACTTATTGCTTTAAACTATACAGTTAGATTAATCGAAAGTGATGATGAAAAGCAATACATATTTTTAAAAAATAATACAAATTTAGTCGCTTATACAAATAACCTCTAAAATTAGAAAATACAACACTATCAGTATCCTTTTTGTTCCAAATTATAAATGTATATCTAACAAAAATAAACCAGTTACTTTTCAGCAACTGGTTTATTTCTGCTAACTTAATAGTCATGTTCTTCTATAAGAGACTTTTCTTACTACCCATATTCATCCTAATAAAACGCATAAAAATTTCCAGATACAGGTCCTTGAGAAAGATTTGTAACTTTCATTACATAGATACCACGTTGAATATTATTAAAATACAACTTTCCTTGCTCTTTTGCATACATGCCTGTCAGTGTTCTTGCAGAAGACTTTCCTAATGGACTAAGTGGAATTAATTCATACATAACTTTTACTTCACTTCCATCTCTTGTGTACTGCATTGCTCCAATTGTCACATCATTTACTGGATGATCAAATAAATATAAATCATTCATTCCAGGCATCCATTTAAATGATCCTCCCTGCTCAAGAGAAAAACTAAAGTTCTCTGATGTTTCTTTAGCAAACACATCATTTCCTCCTATAAGCATAAAAACAAATATAAAACTCATTGCAGCCCCTAAAATCTTTTTCATAGTTACTAATTTCCCCCTTTTAATATTTTGATTCACATAATGGATTCCCTTTCCCAATACGAAACGCCTGTATTCTTTTGGAATGTTAACATTTTATACAAATAATAACTTTTTCTACAATATAGTGAAAATTCTAATATCAACTCTTTCAACACATCTTTTTTCTATTAAAAAATTAGGCAGTGTTCATGATATACCAGAAGAAATTGTTAACAAATTAATTAGAACCTATGCTCCTATTACATCCACAATTGAAAAAGAAGTGCTTCTTTTATAAGAAATTTTTTTCTAAACATACAATCTTCTTTTGATATAGAATTCTCCACTATACTTTTTGAGTGTTGTTCACATAAAAAAAAGACATCCTGCCGGATGCCTCTCCAAAGTTTCTCAGTTTACACATTTTACGAATTTGATAGGACGTTAGGTTCGAATCTAACGATTAAGGAAAAAACAATGCGTTCTATTACATTATATACTAATCTTGACTAGCAACTCTATGCAATTTTACATATTGGACATAACCCATGCCTATCTACTTAAAATTTAAAGTTCTGGTGCAAAAACTTTAAGAAGGAGTCTTCTTGACTAAAATGATAAATTGGACCATATTATAGGGATAAAATCCAGTACATAATATGGCCCATTTTGTATATAAGCTAACTCTTCAAACGATTTTCTCACTCACTGAGTGGAACAGGCATTTTTATTTTTTAGGGTTGTATGCTTAAATCAGGTAAAGGCATCCCTTTTAACGAGTCATACTTATAAAAATAGACTTTTTTTGTATCACTTATAGCCTTTGTGTCCATGGCTGTCAAAATTATAGGTTTTCCCATTAATTTCAACCGTGGTATCTGTATAAATAGAACCATCCTCTTTAGCATAATAAGTAAAGTATCCGTAATAAGGGAAATGGTATCCGCCACCAACTTCGAACCATCCTATTTTAGCTGCTCCAGACTCATCGAAGTAATACCATTTACCATCGATTTCTTGCCAGCCTGTTTGCATTTCGCCCTTATCGTTATAATAGTATATTTTATTGTTAATTTTATCAAACCCAGTTAGCTTAGCTTCTCCGTCCTGATTAAAATAATATCTTTTTCCATCAATAGGTTCATGACCATCGAAAGTATAGTGTTTGCCACCCACGAAATGATATTTTTTACCATTAATTTCTTTCCAACCAGTATAGGCAGGCCCTTCTTCGAAACTGTAATAAACCAGTACGGGTTGATCCTTTTCATCAAATAATCCAGGTAAAAAGATTTTAGAGACACCGTTTTTTCTAATAGAACCATCTTTTTCAAACACCAACTGTTTCTCATTAAGAGTAACGTAAGTTATTCTATTTAGCGCTTTTCCATTCAAATCAGTGGCTCTCTCAAGCACACCTTTGTCAGAAAAGTGAAGAATGACCCCTTGATCTTCTAGACGCAGTTCATTTGTAGTAGCATAGGTCTCTTTAAAATAATAAATTTTATTATCAATTTCTTTTAAGCCTTCTTCAATAAACGCTCCTGAAGCATCGGAATATCCCAGATTATCCCATGACGATCTCTGCAGAACACCGTCATCGTTGAAGTTATACAACTTCCCGTCAATTAATGAGTCCGATCCGTTAGATCCTTTGACCCTGTGATTAGAACTTGGACTAAAATAATACGTATTTCCCTCAAATTCTTGCCAGCCCTTTAAAAGAATTCCTGAAGAATCCGCATAATAATGAGAGCCATTTCTCTCTATCCAACTATTCGTTATCAATTTTCCAGAATCGTATGCAGTCCATATAGAGGTATCTTTTGCATCAGTTTTGAACTCCAATCCGGCATATGTCATTCCTTCGTGTTTCTTTGTCTCATTTACCTTACTAGGATGCCAATCAACTAACCAATTACGAAGTTCATTGTTGTTTTTTGCAGTGAAACGAAGGTTAGATGGCCTTTCCTTATCAGTAGTGAATTCAGCACGGTTGTTAGTAACTGTCAAACGTGCTCCATTCTTGTTTATCAAATTAAATTGAAGTTCATTGCTACCAGAATTTTCGATTGGGGCAAGTTCTAATATTTCGTCATCCCCAATTGAACCTGAATATTGAAGATCAGTTCCTTCTTTCCCTGAAAGATACTCTGGACCTTTTTTTACAACTACTTTATTGCTTCCTTTTTTAATCGGGATAATTTGATAAGGTTTATCGTCTAATACAGAATTTCCTACTGTAATAACTGTTTCTAGCATCAGTTTCGTATCTGCTAACAGATTCACTGATTGATCATAAAAATCTGCTAAAGCTTCAGAATCGCTTGTGAGATAATTCCAAAGAACATCTTTACTTACCGGCTCTGAAGTAGCTGTTCCTAATTTTCGTTTATCTTCTGGTAGTTGGTTAAAAAGATCCCTAAAATTATAACGGACATCAAGCACACCACCTTTAGTATAAGCACCTGGGAATGCTTGTCGTACAAATTTATCTGCTAAATTAGTGTAATGACCTTCATTGCTACTTTCTAGATAAAAGGTTTGCCAGTTTGTAAGAGCAACACCTGTCTTTCCTTCATCTAATTGTTTTTGTGTAATATACAAAAGATTATGTTTAGATAATTCTGGTTCATCAGGATTTAAGTCTACTATTGTACCAGCTTGCTTAATACGAAGTTGTTGCCCATGCTTGATTGTTTTATATTCAATCTTCCCATCAGCATAAGCAATTTTAACCTTCTTGCTAAAATTTTGATCTTTATAATAATCAAACACAGTAATACCAAACTCTCCTTTTTGAAAAGTAGGAGCTATGTAAGCACTGTTTTCAAGACCACGGTTATAAAGGGATTTTGCACTGGTTTCGTCTAGCCACTCCCCAAATGGCTCTGCAAGAAACGTGTTATATACTTCTCCAAATGTTGTAATAATTGTTGCGGCCGTATCAACATCTGCCTTTACCTTATTTTCCATTAATGGACCCGCTAATGGGGTAGCGCTGAATAAAATACCCATTGCAATTCCTACAGGTAGGACTTTTGGTATCCTTTTTTTGTATTTTTCATTCATAACGTCATTCCTCACTCTATGTTTATTTATATATTTTTTTCCTACTTATTAAACTGAATTTAATGTTCGGAAGCTCATCATAATATAAATATCTTTCTAATTCCTTTCATAAATGTTACAAAAGTCTTTCGTAAAATTACAAATAAATCAGATTTCTACGAATTTTGATCTATTTAATTCACTAACAAAGAGGGTGTTACCAAACGATAATTCTGCTTTTTTACAGTTATTTATAGAAATAAAGCTCGTTCTTGCCTTCTCTAAATCTTCATGCAACTTCTCCCTCTTCCATACTTTCTACAAAAAACAGGTGATAGATTTCAACTCTATCACCTGTTTTTATTTTGCAAAATAAGCTGCACCAAAGTTTTCATTAAATCTCTTACACCATACAGAAACTGCACCGTATGTACTTACATCTATCTCATTAGGAATTTCATAGTTTTGATCGCCTTTGTTGCCTTTTAATTTTCCTAATTCAATATACTTATAATTTTTAACATCCTCATTATTTTTCAATTACTTCGTAGGAATTAAAACAACTCGAACGTCCGGACCATTAGAAGTTGAAAAATTAGTAAGGCATAAAATATGTTTACCCTCAGCTAATTGATATATCGTTGTTATTCCAGCTGGTTCATGGACACCGTTCTGAAAATGTCCTTTGGTTACTATTTGTTCTTGTAGTTAAAATTCTTTTGATTTTATTTCTGTTTGTCGCAATGCTTGATTCACTTACTTATCGATAAATAATTTTACAGGACGGAATAAAAGTAATAAAATTTCCCCAACTATTATGAACCCTCCGATAAACAATACATATTTCATTTTCATAAAGTAAAGCTCCTCCTCTAACATAATGCTTACATGTATGTTAACAAGGAATTCTATCATTTCGATAACATAACTATTACAAAAGTCTTGCAACGATCTTATTTCTTTTCTGGAGTAATGGGAAGAGTAAACCAAAATTCACATCCCTGTTTACCATCCGAACGATCTCGAACGCCAACTTCTCCTTTATGCAGTTCAATTAATGATTTTACAATGGCTAATCCAATCCCTGAACCTCCAGATTGTGAACTTCTTGATGGGTCCGTTCTGAAAAAGCGTTCAAATATGCGCAATTTATCATTAGGGGAAATGCCTTCTCCTTCATCGCGCAATATAAATTTGACTTGCTGCCTCTGTTTATTATCTTCTACAATCAGCTCGATTTTTCCAGATACAGGGGAATGTCTGATTGCATTGTGTAACAAATTACCGATAACTCGTGCTATTTTACATGGCATAATCCAAAGTCGAGGTAATGTGTCGGAAACATGTAATTGTAAATGGATATGTTTCTCCTCTAATAAGATAGAATGTGAATTTAGTACTTCTAGTAGAACACTGTCCACATGTGATAAACTTGGATAAAACTCTTCTTGTCCTAGTTCTAACTTTGAAAGATCAAATAAGTCATTGATTAATCCATTTAATCGTTGTATTTCTTTTAGGATTGTCGTTATGTACTGCATTTTCATGTCAGGATCTTCAATTAAATTATCTTGTAATGCTTCTATCATCAATTGTACGCTAGCCATAGGTGTTCGTAAGTCGTGCGAAATATTCGCAATCAGCTCTGTACGTGCTTTTTCTCCTTCCTCTAACTTAGTAAACCCCTCTTCTAATTTTTTCGCCATCTGTTGAAAAGCTGTTGCTAATTCTTTAAACTCTTGTGGTTCTTTTCCAATTATATATATCGTTTCAAAATGTCTATCACTAAATTGTTTTGTTAATTCAATTAAATTTTGAATAGATCTCATAATAGGACGTGTAAGTAACCAGTAAAGGAAGGTTGAAAAAATCATTGCTATGATTGCAATTCCTGTTAATAATCGTGTTTGTTCCGGCTTAAGTAACATTTTCGTATCACTATACCATATAGCAACGACCATAACACTCATGCTTAATAGATTCATCAGTAACAATTGATAACGTAATTTCATGTTTCATTTCCTCCATTTGAATCAAAGCTATATCCTATTCCCCAAACCGTATGAATCCAACGGTTCTTTGTTGAATTCTTCTCTAATTTTTCACGTAAACGACTCATTAATACCGTTACTGTGTTCGTACATCCTTCATACTCAAACTCCCAAATTTGTTCAAGGAGTTGTGAACGAGAAAACACTTGTTTTGGATGGGTGGCCATTAAATAAAGTACCTCAAATTCTTTATTTGTTAACTCAACTTCACCCCCACAAACAAGTACACATCTCTTCGTTGGATAAATCTCCAAATCTCGGAACTTTATTACTTCTGATACAGGTTCTCTCGTTTCTATAGTTGTCTGATTTCCTCTTCTTAATATAATTTGAACCCTTAGTACTAATTCGCGAGGTGAAAACGGCTTTGTTACATAATCATCTGCTCCCATTGTTAAGCCCAAAATTCGATTTCTTTCTTCTGACCTAGCGGTTAACATAATAATAGGAACATTAGATTGTTGACGAATTTCCTCGCATAGTTCCCAGCCATCTTTTTTCGGCATCATCAGATCTAAAATAATTAAATCTGGTTGATATTGCTGAAATATATACCAACCCTCTATTCCGTTTACAGCTGTATATACTTCATAGCCTTCCCTTTCTAAGTACCGTTTGCATATTTCTCGGATATTGTCTTCATCTTCTATGATTGCAATTCTTTTTTTCATTCGTAAAATCTCCTCGGTTCTTTTATTGATAGCGAAAAAATATTTCTCTTATTTACTCTTAAAGAATATATAAGTTATTCATATAAACGTAACAGAATATTATTGCCAATTGATAATAAAACACATTAAACGTACATTCAATAGAAATCATAATTATATACGTCAGATCGTCATTTTAACACAAGAATACTGTGTGCCTAATAGTTCTCAATCCAAGTAACCTCTGTGATTTTTGCCCATGTTTCATAATCTGCCATGGAACAGTCTAATTAGGTTTTTTAATGAATTTAAATATGCAATTTTACATATATTCAAAAAACAATCTACTTCCTTATTGGTCAATGCTAAGATTATACATGAGGATGATGTTAGATTATATATCAAATGGAGGAATATTTATGAAAAGAAAAATTTTTGCTTTAGCTTCAGTAATTGCTTTATCAGCCCCTATTCAAAGTGTGGCGTTTGCACATGAAAATAACCATCAATATGGGACATCTTTTGGTCATAAGTGGTCCGCAGAAGCCATCCATGATGAAGGAGTAAGTACTCATTTATGGATTGTTAACAGAGGCATTGAAGTTATGGCCCAAAATAAGACCGTTGTGAAGCCAAATGAGATATCTCTATTAAATGAATGGCGTAATGAGTTAGAGAAGGGTGTCTACTCTGCCGATTATGAAAATCCGTACTTTGATAATGGCACATTCGCTTCACACTTCTATGATCCTGATACAGGAAGTACGTATCTTCCACTTGCCAAACACGCAAAAGAAACAGGAGCAAAATATTTCAAATTAGCTGGTGAATCCTATCAAAATAAAGATTTTGAAAATGCATTTTTCTACTTAGGATTATCACTTCATTATTTAGGGGATGTTAATCAGCCTATGCATGCAGCAAACTTTACCAACGTTTCGCTTCCTATGGCCTTACACTCAAAATATGAAAACTTCGTCGATACTGTGAAAGACAATTATAAAGTAAAAGATGGAAATGGCTATTGGAATTGGAAAAGTGTAAATCCAGAAGATTGGGTTCATGCTTCTGCAGTTGGTGCAAAAGCAGATTTCCCACTAATTGTTAATGATAAGACAAAAAAGTTATTCATAGATGCTGCTATATCACAAGACGCTGCTGATAAATGGCGTGCTGAAGTAACACCGGTAACTGGAAAACGTTTAATGGAAGCACAACGTATTACAGCTGGATATATCCACTTATGGTTTGATACATATGTGAATAATAAATAACAAAATAAGAAAAGAGAGTCCTTTTTTAAAGAAGGCACTCTCTTTTTTCAATTAGATAGTTTCTCCATGATCTAAACAAAGTAGATTAACTTTAACTGATTGCTTTTCAATAGATTGATTAGCAATACCAAAAGATAAAATCCCTGTAAAAATCATTACAGTTAAAAGTACTTTTTTCATTATTTTCAGGCTCCCTTCTCTAAATCCTTTTTGTCAGCATCTAGAGCCATGTGAAGGTATCTACTGGCTTGTTCATAATTGTTGAGGTCATAGAACTTATTTCCGAGAATTGAAGCATATGTTTTTACATGACCCCATAGATTTTCTTTCTTGAAGTAATGGATTCCCATCATAATAACTTTCTCTAACTCCTCAACCTTAGATTCCTTATTCAGTTCTCTTAAGATAGCAAAATGGTACTTATATTCTTTAAGTGTTGTAAGGTTATATCCCTGATCAATTAGATTTGCAGCAAGAAAATTATCTCCTAACTTATAGTATTCCCTTGCTAATAAAAACAGAGTTTTAGGGTTATTATTTAAAGAATCCTTTAAATATTTAATCGCTAACTCTGGAAGGTTTTGATCTGCATATAATAATCCTAAATTATGTTTTACTTTACCTATTAGTTTTTCTTCACTATATTTTTCAAATATTCTAAGAGCCGAAATGAAATTATCCTCCGCAATTTCATACAATCTAAGTTTAGTACAAGAAAGTCCTATGGTATTTTGACAGGAAGCAACTTTTATTTCATACCCTGTATGTTTAGAAAATATCTCTTTTGCCTTATTTGCATATTTAGCAGCCAACAATGGGTTTAAGGATTGATAATGGAATACTGCAAACATGTAATCAAATTCAGCCTTTTCTAATTCATCTGGAATAGTTGCTAAAAGTTTTTCAGCCTTCTCATATTGTCCCTTAGCTTCATTATGATTTCCAATTGAAATTGCATAAATAGCTTTGAAGAAATGATAATAATATTTCAAATATGTTTCAGCTTGCTCTGGAAATGGCGTAATCTTTTCTAGACAGTCTTTAGAACCATCTATATCACAAACCAATAAATTATATCTAAAGTTAAGTAGTGAATAATAGATAGAGATATTACTATCTCCTTCAATACTATGAGTATTTCTATCTATTTCTTCTTTTAAGTGTTTAGCTTTTATTATATGTTGAGAAATAATTGCATTATACCAACTGCTTAATAATGTTATCATTTCTTCCTTTTCGATTATATGTGCATCCATAATATCCTTCACCCTAATATATTAATTATTATCATAAAAGAACAAATTTTCTGGTAATTCTTTGTAAAAAGTTAGATAATACTTAATGTACTATCTAACTTTCCATAATATAGTCGAAACACTGGCAGAACACGGCCTATCTCTTGCTTATACAATAATAATGCGATGAGTTCTTCAATGTCGATAAGAACTATATTTCTCGTTTACTTAATTTTTGCTGCATCAAAAGCCTTTTGAACCGCTTGAACTTCAGTTGAGTTTGCTCCATATTTATTCGTCGCAACTCGAATGCATGCTTGTCTCAATTCAGAGAAATCAGAAGTCATGTTTAATTCATCAGTATTTGCATAATGGAAAATATCAAACATTTTATCCTCGCCAATTCCTTTTACAGTTACACCGTTATGAGTTCCACCTGTTGCAATTAGATAAGCAACTTTATTAATAATACTTGAGTTAAAATGAACGCCTCCTTGATCCCATCCATTAAAATCGTTAAATTCACTATAATCATCTGGATAAGGTACCCCAGCTGAAGACGGAACTGAAGACGGATTTGCCATATCACGGAAAACTGATCCAGTTTGTTCTCCCATTGTCCAGTTAAAAGTCCCATTATTTATGTATTTCTCAATAGATGTTCCCATAATATCAGACAATGCCTCGTTAATCGCACCAGATTCTCCATAGTATTCAAGATTAGATTCACTAGATGTAACTGCATGTGTAAATTCATGTCCCGCTACGTCATATGCCTTTACAATAGGGTCTCCATATACAAGCATACTACCATTATCAGCACTTAACGCATTCTCCCAATTTTTCGGATCATTTGTATCCTCAGAGTCCCATGCGTGTACAACTGATACTACTTTTTGTCCTTTATTATCAAAACTATTACGCTTGTATTTATCTTTATAAAAATCATATACTTTTGTTGCTAAGTAATGAGCGCTTACCGCCTTTGGATCATTAAACGTTGTTGAAGTGCTAGTTGCTAATGTTCCAGGATAATATCTCTCTTCTTTAGTAATATCCCTGTAATTCACATCATATGTTTCAATTCCCTGCCCTCGTGTATAATCAGCAAGCGCATATTTCCCGTTACTTTGTTTAGAAATGCCGAATGTACGAGATACACCTAAATCATCTTTTCCTGTCCCGGTTAATGGTGCAAGGTTATTTTTTCTACTTTCTTTTAAGGCTCCAACAAGCTTTTCACTTGCTTTTAAGTCCGATTCTTTCAACATATTTTTCAACATTTCTCCATTATGTGCATTCACTAAATAAGTACCAGATACATAGTTTGGTGTTGCAGCTTCAAATGTAACTTGGTATGCATTGCTAGCTTGTCCATTATTTTCATCAACAAAAATAACTTCCTTTACTTCTGGCTCAGAAATAAACTTGATATCGTTCCCGTACTTTGTATAAATATATTGTTTTGCTTCTTCTTTTGATAGATTAATAGCCTTTTTCAAATCTTCTTGTTTTAAATTTTGCGCACTATCTCCTGAAACACTTTTAATAACACCCTTATTATCTACGTGTGCAGTTAATTGATGGCCATATACTTCTTTTCCTTCATATGTTTGTTGCAAACGCACTAGTGTAGTTCCATCATAAGAACCACGTTTTTGAAGGACTTTATAATCTACTCCTGTTTCTCCATTCACTTGTTTTTGAGACAAAGCTTGCTCTGTTTTCTCCTTAAGAGCATCTTTTACTACATTCTCTGGTGCCTTTTGTGATGGTTGCGTAAGTTCACCTGTACGGAATGAATCCTCCTGAATTTGCACTTGTAGTTGATCTGTTTCCTCTGCATGACCTACTCCATATGGTGTTACAGTTGTTAAAGCTAATCCTGTTGTTAATGCAACTGTAGCTAAAGTTTTTTTATTACTCATATTTTTCACCTCATATAATTTTCTAAAATATTAATCTCACGAAAATTATACTGTCTATCCATGTCGAAAAAAAGTAAAATACTGAATTTATGTAATATTATGCAAAATTACATAATTTAAGATTAATGATTTATTTCTCAACTAACTTGAACTTTATGATTAACTTCTGATCCCACCCCATTACCATCTACTTAAGAATTCAAAATTACCCCATGCCCATCAAGTTAAGATAAATCTGTATTCTTATAATAAAAAAAACGTTACTCTTTTTATAAAAATACATAGAAAGAATAACGTTTTTTACACTTGGGGGTAGTGAAAATTTTTAAGTTGATGGGCATGGCCTTACCATATCAAAAAAAGAAAATTGTACGTTTAGACACAATTTGGATACATTGAACTGTTTTCCTTTAAAATATCTCATTTATGATTTCCCTCACCCTGTTTTGCAAAAGTTTAGCTTAGTTTTAAACACTTTGCAACAGAACCATGATAGGTTTAATGAAAAGAGCCCTAAAGAGATAGGGACTCTTTAGGGCTCACCTAATCGGATAAACTGATTAGGAGGAATATAAAGATTTTAACATATAGATAACTCATGTGAAAGTAACAAAAAGATAACAAATGCCTAAAACTGAATCCACTTGTGGAATTAATGTTGGATTAAAAGATTTTACCATTTTTTCTGATGGCACAACATACAAGAACCCTAAATTTTTACGTACATTAGAAAAAATTTAGCGAAAGCAAAGCATATTCTTTCTAGAAGAACAAAAGGTTCTTCGAACTGGATTAAACAACGCCATCCTTTCCTATGATTCTACAGAAAGAATAGCGTATTTTCATAGATTTTGGGATTATTTTCTTAAGTTATATGAAAATATATGTATACAATATATGATTGACAATTAAGGATTACATTTGTAATATGCATTTAAAGATTACAAATGTAATCAAGGAGGATTATACAATGAAAGAATTACCTAAAATATCGGAAGCTGAATTGGAAATTATGAAAGTTCTTTGGTCAAAATCTCCTCAAACAGCGAATGAAGTGATTGAAGCGTTGGAGGTAACAATGGATTGGAAACCAAAAACGATTCGAACACTTATTAATAGATTAGTTCAAAAAGAAGCTGTTTCTTATCATCAAGAAAAAGGGAGTATGTATGCGTATTATCCTTTAGTATCACAAGATAGTTATTTACAAGTAGAAACAAAATCCCTACTCAAACGGTTTTATGGTGCAGCATTTAAGCCTTTACTTGTGAATTTCTTAAAAGAAGAAAAACTTTCTTCAGAAGATATTAATGAACTAAAACGCATTCTGGATGAGAAGACTGAGGAAAATCAAAGGAAGGATAGATAGTAATGATAGATATGTTTGTAAATGTCTATCTACCTCGATTTTTTGATTGGGTAATAGAAACATCTATTATGGCAAGTATAGTAGTTGGTTTAATCTTATGTGTCAAAATCCTGCTAAGGAACAAGCTGACCCCACGCTGGCAGTACATGCTATGGTTGATATTAATTGTAAGGCTTTTATTGCCGTGGTCACCAAATAGTTCCTATAGTATCTATTCTATCCTTTCTTACAGTACGGGAACTTCAGTTAGCTTTCATCAAGATTCTATAACTGTTTCTCCTTCAAAAGAACAAATACAAGTAAAGACAGATATAGGCGATACAAAGGTTACCACAAAAGAAAATACCTATGCATCTGGTTCATCACAAATAGCTGAGGAAAGTAAAAAACAAGCACAGAATAATGAAAAGCAAAATGATAAGAGGTTATCAATTTATACCATCATTTTATATATTTGGCTTGCTGGAGTTATCATACTGAGCTTTGCTACTCTCAGTATGAATAGACGTTTATTACTCTATATAAAAAAACAACCTGTTATTATAAATCCAAGGGTTGTCGAAATCTTTGAGGACTGTAAAAAGTCTATGTCCGTTCAACAGGATATCCCACTGCTGTTAGCCGGGAAAATTTCAAGTCCAACTGTGTTCGGATTCATTCAATCCAAAGTGTTATTGTCAGGTGTACATATGAAAGTACTAGATGAGCAACAGTTACGATACATTTTTCATCATGAATTGGCTCACATCAAGCGAAGGGATGTTGGTGTTAATTGGCTTATGCATGGCTTATTGATTCTAAATTGGTTTAACCCAATTCTTTGGTATGCCTACTCATGCATGCGTGAAGATCAGGAACTAGCTTGTGATGCATGTGCTCTTATATATATAGATTCAAAGGAACAACTTGCATATGGTCATACCCTTATTAGCCTTTTAGAACACTATTCAGGTTATTATCAAGTGCCCAGCTTAGCAAACTTAAGTAGAAATAAACAAACGTTGAAACGGAGAATTCTTATGATTAAAAAATTCCAAAAGAAATCTTATCGTTGGTCTGCGATTGGATTCGTTACTATAGCTGCTATTTCAGTACTCACTTTACTAAATGCACATACAGAAGAACCAAAACAACTTACAAAAGAACAAAGAATTGAAAACCCTACAACACATAAAAATAATAAATATCCAACTGATGATATTATTATCAATTATGATAATGGAGAAGTAGTAGCTTCCAATGGACAGTATCAGTTTGAGATAAAACAAAGGCCTCCTGAAAAAGTCAATGGAGATCCCTTTGTTGTTATAACAAGAGAACATCAAAAAATCATAGAAGAGGGACAGAATAAGGAAGGGGCTATTGAAGCAGGAGGAGGAACAATGGTCTATTACAAAAAAATAAGTAACAATTAATAATCCAATAATCCTAATTATGTAAAAAATCCTTTCAGGTTTCCTGGAAGGATTTTTAAGATTTTACACTACACACAAAAAATGAGCTGAATTGTAGATAGGTAAAAATTTTCGTTTAGGGAGGACTTCATAGCCTTAGCTTGATAGCGATGTGACGCTACCCCTATTAGAGTCAGTAATTTAATTTATTCTAATAAAATGCAGTTTACTACTTCTTAAAATAAAAATCCTTTGTTTTTACAAATAATACTCAAACATTTTTGCAACCTTTTCTTTCATTTTTTCTTTTATAGATAATTGATTGACGTCAGAGGATATTACTCGCTTTGAATTTTGTAAGTCTGCAGTAATCCCTGGTTTTATTTTCGAAATATAGACAGGGTCATGAATATAACAGTTCATTTCTTCATTTAAATGAAACGAGAGCGAATCAAAATTCACGGTCCCAACCATCAATACTTTTTCATCAATCAAAAATACTTTACCGTGTAACACTCCATTTTTATAACCATATACTTCCATCCCTTGTTTTAATGCTTTTCGAATATATGGATACGCTGCTTCTTTAACTAACAGTGCATCCGAATGAGGTGAGAACAGAATTTTGATACGGACTCCCCTCTTTCTTGCATCTACTAATGCGTTCCAAATGGTTCTGTCTTTTGGTATAAAATAAGGTGTTAATATAATGATGGATTCTTTTGCTTGTTGAAACAGCATTGCATAATCTTGCCCAAGTTTTTCGCCACTATAATATGCAGTAAATCGATGCGAGGTTGCTCCCTTCTCCTTTATCGCACTGTGTATCGGAATCGGTTCCTCTGAGTTTTTCTTCCAGTCTAACACAAATTGGTGTTCTAAATCTTGAACGCCCTCTCCTCGTATTTGAAGGTGATAATCTCTCCAGTAACCAAGTCTTTCTTTTTCCCCCAAATACTTCTTGCCAATGTTAAATCCACCAATGTACCCAATTTTCCCATCAATAACTGAAATCCGACGATGATTCCGATGATCCAAAGAAGAAAAAAGATAAGGGAAAGCTGGCTTATTATAATACGTAAAATGCACTCCTCTTTTAACTAATAATTCTCTTTCCTTCTTCTTTAGTAAAACTCCACCTAACCTGTCCACGGCATAGTATACTTCTACACCTTCCTGACTTTTTTTCCTCAATAACTCTAGAAACTGGTGACTTACTTTATCATCAGCAATAGAGAAGAAGTTAATATGTACGTAATGTTTTGCTTTCTTTATATCTGAGAATAATTGCTTGTTTAACTGTTTCCCGTCTGTATACATAGTAATATCACTTTGACGAATAGGATATTGGCTAGGCTGCTGGTCAAATCTCCCACTTTTTTCAGCTATTGTTCTGTCGATTTTACCCCAAACAAGTAAAACAAAACATCCGCCAATAAATACAAAGAGGAGTGCTCGGAGAATTTTCCCTATCTTTTTCAGCATATTTAATCTCCTTTATATATCATCGTTCTTTTTCTGTTAGTTTTTGTTATCAGGACAAAACTATTCTATATCCATCCATGAAGCTAATCTTTACCATAGAATATGTAAGTCAATTACGTTCTTACATAGTAGATTTTTCTTATGAATATTCTATTCAAGTTAATATAACACCGCTTAACGGTATTCCATGTATCTATTGGCTAAAACATCCTCCTTCAAATAATTAACTGTAAAATTCCTTATTCGCATAACCCTAAAATTGGAAATCGTACTATGATAACAAAATAGGCATTCTATATTTTGAAATACATTTACAAGGAGGAAATATTACATGACAGTAAGCACTAAACTTAAACAAACTATCGCTGGATTAAAGAGTGCTCAAGCATGCCTAGAAGGATTTGTTCTTGATACTGATAACCAGCAAGCAAAACAATTATATAAAGGTGCAGCACAACAAACTCAAGAAATTATTGAATCTTTAAATCCTCGTCTTCAGCTAATTGAACAAGAAGAGCCTCAGTACAAGTAATAACATATTACCTTTCATATAGAATATCCGCACATCGAAGAGTGCTCAGCTTAGATAACGGTTATTAAAATGATGATTACAATTAAATGTGCTCACCACATCACTATCAAGATAAGAAAAACATGTATCCCAAAACGAAGAAAATGAGTTAAATTTTCATAAATAACTGTAAAATAATAAAATTTTCGTTTTGGGGATACTTTAAAATATTAGCTTGATAGGCATGGGGTACCACCAGCATTTTTGAAAAAACCACGCTATGAGCATGCAAGATTTTATACAGTTTTTCGGCTAATCCAGTAACAAACGAGAACCTTAAAAACCACGACAGGATAGGAATGTATAAAGAATTGCATAGAATCATAGAAATAGAAAAAGGTAGATCCCTACTCTTACAAGGAATCTGCCTTTTCCTTGCTACCAATAACAGGACGTTATGTTAACTTCACATGTATAGGATATTCACTAAAAAAAACATTGCCTAGCCCAAAATAAAGAAAATTTGATTATAAGAATAATTTGATAGAAAACCATGATATAATAATAGTCTAAAAATTATAAATTCAAAGACTATTAACAATGAGAGAGGCTTTCTTTATGGCACACAGAAGGTCCTTTATCGTTAATGATTTTAAGGGAATAACACCTAATTAACATAAATGGTATAGGTATTCTCTAAATTGGAAAGGGGAAAATTTATGATTAAAACCGCTGTGAAACTTGTAGAATTAAATGCAGAAAACTGGTATGAATGTTGTGAATTAGAGTTATCCGATGGACAAGCAGATTATATTGAACCAAATGCTATTTCAATAGCTCAATCAAAATTCGAACCAACTTTAAAACCTTATGCAATTTATTGCGAAGAAAAGATAGTAGGATTTTTAATGTTTAATTCTGAAATGGAAGAACTTGAAGGGTATTGGGTATATAGAATAATGATTGATAAGAAATTCCAAGGTAATGGTATAGGGAAAGCAGCAACTAATTTAATGATTGAAGAAATGACTAAATTACCAAATGCAAAAAAAATAGTAGTGGGTTATCATCCTGAAAATAAAGGGGCCCATTATTTGTATTCGAGTTTAGGTTTTGTTGATAATGGTGACATGTTCGGTAAAGAAATGGCAGTTATACGATATATAAATGACTAAAAAATAAATATAAAAAAAGAAAAACTCGCAGTCACATGTAGGAAAGGGTTTACTTTAACTTCCAATATCGAGAATTGTGGAAATGAGCTGTCCAAATGGACGTCTTATTGTATTTTTTGCTTTTTCTGTAGTAACAGTTGTCTCATTTTTGGAAATGTAAAAAATATGACATTGTCTGAACAAGTCTATTCTTGTATTTGCGCTGTAAATCTCTAAAGAGATTATAACGCAGCTATCAATATCAAAAATGAAGCAATACGCCTATTAGCGTTAGTATAAATAACAATAAAATAACCTTTGGAACAAGGGAGTTAGCTCAGCTATCTTAGGACGAATTCGTTAACTATCAAAAGTAATGATTAACCGAGAAGCCCCCACTTCAAACAGTCCATTAGGACGTTAAATGGCGGGTAGTTCACCGATTTATGGTACACCTATCGAAAAACACCTCATAATCAACTCGCTTTAGAACTGTTTAATGAGGCTGAGAAAGAAAATGATTCTGAACAGTTGAAACAATCACTTATCGTCGTATAAGGAAAGACGGTCATAGGGAGGAGTCTGTCCAAAACCTTACGATTGAAACAATTGAACATCGTTTACCTAATGAGGAACAGTGGTCAATGAATTTACCATCTAGTAGTAGATTGCCTAATAAAAAACACACTCGTTCTGATTAGGAACGAGTGTGTTTCTTTTTAGGTTATCTGAAAGGTACAAACTTCCATGAGCTAGGTTTTTGTGTTTTTTCACCTAGTACAATCCAACTTTTCTCTGCATTTATATTCTCATAATTTAATGGATAGCCATCTGTAAAAATATTATATTCTGTAGGATTATCTGGGTTAATTTGAATTTTAAAGTCGGCTAAACTATCAGATTTTTGAGCAAGGTGAATCCAACTCGAATAATTAGACCAATTTAAATATTGAAATTGATCATAATTCGAGTGCTTCATGCGAAGATATATACTCTCCCCATGGTGTAGCTTTGCATCATTTTCTTTGTAGAACTCAAATTCTATAGGTGTACCAGATAAAGCATTGTTCTCTTTATTTGCAAGTAAAACATAATCGTAACGGTTTAACGCATACCATTCAAATGCTAGCCCTTGATAAGGTGATTCACTTGGTACGATATAATAGCTTTTCCCTGCTTCTATGAAGTTTCCTGCTATATCATAGATTAATGCAGTCTCTATACTTGGAGCTTGCACATTTTTAGCAAACATCTTAAACCAAAGATTTAAGAAACCTGCTGTATTACGCTGAGCTTCTCCTAAGCTTCGCTGCACAGCTGGGGTAACCATTTCTTGCCACAATTGCGCCTTACCGCTATTGTAATACTCAAATGTTTTATCATTAGCAATATTTTGGATTTCAGGTTTAGCTAGTTTGGCTGCATAATCAATCCATTCTTCAGGTGTAGATAGAGAATCGTTATAATTCCCTCCATTATTGACTGCAAATTGATTTTGAATGGTTGTAACATAATTTTCAAAGTAGCTATGATATTTTATAGCTCTCGTATCAATTGCGGTAAAATTAGCTGCATGCATAGGTTGTGTCGCATCTGTAAAGTAGTGCGTGGCTACCCCTAAGTAATAGAAAGCTTTTTCATAGTCTTTATTTCGTAAATGTTCTCCAGATTCATAAAAGTATTTCTTGCCTTGTGTAAGAGCGGTTGGATCTGTTTCTCCTCTATAATTTTCTTTAGTATCAGGATCATAAAAATGGGATTTCCATCCGCCTTTAAAAACGCCGCCTATTCCCGTTCCACCATCGTTAAACTCTGCATTATAATCTGCATCATATAATCCTTTAGAAAATAGATCTTTATATTGCGGATAATTTAAGAACTCCACAGCCTGCTTATTTGCTTCAACATTAGATTCTGTTTTCATAATTTCAATAGCTTGTTTTGCAATCCATAAATGTGTACTTTTATCAGAATGATACGGAGCTTCTGCAGACCATCGTGCAGTGATAGGATCAGTCTCAGTTAAATCAATTTGATCGAGATGAGCATAGCTACTTTGAGGGGCTACTCCTAAAATAGTTAAAGTCATTCCAGCTATACATAGTGTTGATGTGATTTTTTTCATTTTTTGTTCCTTTCTAAATATAAAGATATAATTATTTTAAAGGTAGTAATATAAACTTATACTATGATACTTAACTTTATTTTCTTATTATTGATGTGATTGCCCATTTAAAATTGCATTATATAAAAACTGTGCATACTGTTCCCGTGTAACTTTCATATCCGGAGCAAATTTCCCTTCACCAATACCTGCTGCAATATGGTTCGATTGTATGGCACTAATTGCATCTTTTGCCCATGAATTCGCTGGAACATCGTTGAAATTATGCGGAGCCTTCACATTTAATCTAAAAGCTTTCGTAATAACTTGAGCCATTTCTGCACGTGTTATTGCAGCTTTTGGTCTAAAGTTTCCTTGATGATCGCCTTGGAAAATCCCTAGCTTAGTTAAAGCTAGTATTTCCTCAGAAAACATTGTTGAATTTTTATCGATATCTCCGTATGGATTTTCATATTTATCTTGTTTTTCTATATGCAAAGTACGGTAAATTAATGCAGCCACTTGTTCACGTGTTACATTATCACCCATACCAAATATTCCATTCCCATAACCTGCAATAATCCCTTCATTCGCTAAATGATAAATCGCACTAAATGCCCAGTGTTCTTGTGGGACATCCTTAAATATAATTCTATTTACTCCAGCATCAATTGTTAAATCATTATGTAAAAGAGTAATCGCATCTGTTACCCCAGCCTCACTTACATTAGAGTCAACTGTTACATTTTGCCCACTTTGTTTTGGCATGAATATATACCCGGTAAGCTTCTCTACTTGTACACGATATGTGTTTTCTATTAATCCATCAAACAAATAGTGGCCTTCTTTATCTGTTTTTACTTCTTTTAATCTATTCCCATCTTTATTTAACAGTTGAACACGAACACCTTCCATTCCTTTTTCACTTTGATCTTGAATACCATTTTGGTTACCATCATCCCATACTCGGCCACCTAATTTGAGCACATTCGCTTTAACAGGCTTAGAATCAGTTGCTTCCCAAATAGGAGCGATTAATATTGGATAGTTCAAAGTTTCTATTTTTTGCCGCGTTTCTTGCGATGCTTTTAGGCCCCATTGATCAAAAAATGGTAGTAAATTTTGTTTCGCTACTTTCGATGTATTATAAATAAATGCTTGTATTTTCTCTTCATCCGTTTTTGGAAGTTGATCTTCTGGTAATTCACGGTATAGTTTGTGAAGATTTGGATAAAAATCATCACCATATGCTAATTGAAGTTGCCAAATCAGCACAAGCTTCACGAACAAGTCATCAATTTTTTTATAATCTTTATCTGTTTGTTTTAAGTATGCAAAAGCTTTATCGTAATCTCTCTCTTTTTCTAAACGCGTCGGTTGATTCGGGAATAATTGCTTTTGTGCAGCTAAAGAGTATAAGTTAACTGTAACTTCAGTCATTCCTCTCAAATCATGATTCCACGTCCATGGGTATTGTTGTCTTGCGTGTCCCGCTTCATGCAGTTGTCCCCATCCAAATTTATTTACATTTAAAGCACTTTCGATTGCATTACCAGCAGTGGTAAATGCAGCTCCATCCAAACTTGCATACATACCCCAGTCTGGTTTGTTAGGATTTTCTACAAAAGCCCAAATGCGACGAGTCGAACGATGTATAGGATTTGGGTCTTTTTCAGATAACCCTGATATCTTATCTTGTGCTCGAATCATTTCATCATATTTTTTTAATAGAGGAATAGGATCTTGATCCACAATATATTTCTTGGCACTACCCTGCGTAACAGTAAGTACTGCTTTTTCTGATTTCAATTGTACCGCATGTGCATCTGGATACTTGTTCATCATCGCAATCCAGTCTTCTTTCGTATGCTTCCCTAGTTCAAAGAATGGAACAGGGCTTCCGCCTTGTGTTACTTTCACCTTAACTGTTCCTGTATCTTGAGGATTATCAAATCCTATTAAACCACCGTTTGGAGAGGAGATAGTATTAGAACCAGGAGAAAGATTAACTTCTTTTCCCCATTCTTTATCATATTGATGCGTCCCAATAATCGCTCTAACCATTTGTGTTCCTGATACTTCAATTGTAACTTGTTCATTCGGTTTTACATAAATTCCTGTTGGCATATAGGT
>NZ_NUPZ01000020.1 GCF_002584985.1 Bacillus sp. AFS029637
GCGACTTCCTTATGTTAACACCTTCGTTTTTCAATGTCAACTAAGTTTTTCAATTTCTTTTTTGTCGTTTTCTGCGTTTCCGCATCAGCGACGGTTATTAATATATCATGCAGAAAAATGAAATGCAACACCTTTTATAAACTTTTTTTAAAACTACCCACATTTCTTTTTTAATATCATATACTTAAACGAAATATCTCTTTCATGTATGAGTAATTTCTACATATATTCTATATAAAGTCACTCTATCCCAAAACGTTTCTTTCTATAATAAACGTTTTATTCATATACCATATCATACAAGGAGGAATACATATGGACTATACCGATTTATTAATCAAACTAGGTCTTTCAGCTATTTTAGGATTCGCTATCGGTTTAGAGCGCGAATTAAAACGAAAACCACTCGGTTTAAAAACGTGCTTAGTTATATCTATTATTAGTTGCCTCCTAACAATCGTTTCTATTAAAGCAGCTTACAACTTACCACATACTGATCATATGAATATGGATCCGCTTCGCCTTGCTGCTCAAATTGTGTCTGGCATTGGTTTTTTAGGTGCCGGCGTTATTTTACGAAGAGGAAATGATAGTATTGCAGGACTAACAACTGCCGCTATGATTTGGGGGGCTTCTGGTATTGGTATTGCCGTTGGAGCCGGATTTTATATCGAAGCAATTTTCGGAATGTGCTTCCTTATGATTAGTGTAGAACTTATACCACTCACGATGAAATATGTAGGCCCTAGATCATTTCGACAACGTGATATCGCGGTGAAACTTGTTGTGCGAAATATGGACAATATCCCAATTGTCATTGAAGAAATAAAAGAAATGGATATAAAAGTTAAGAATATGAAGCTTAAAACATTAGAAAATGGTTCTCACTATTTACATCTTAAATTATGTATCGATCAAAAAAGACATACTGCTGATGTTTACTACGCTCTCCAACATCTTGAAAGTGTCCAACAAACTGAAGTGGAAAGTATGTAATGTAAAACAAACTCTCTTTTAAATTAGAGAGTTTTTCTTTTTTCTATAATGGTAACAATGAATGTAGTCCTGCAAAGTAAGGAGGAATAAGCAATTGAAATCCCGTCCGAATTTAGTAGATACATTTCGTGATTCCATTATTTTTCGTTTAATTTGTTTTATTGTTGTACTTACTACTTTTTCTGGCTTTCTTATACATAAGTCAGAGCCATCTCATTTCATCACGTGGTTTGATGGCATTTGGTGGTCTATTGTTACCATTTTCACTGTTGGGTATGGTGATTTCGCACCACATACAACGGTAGGAAAAATTATTGGTATGGGCATTATTTTATTAGGAACTGGATTCTGTTCTTATTATATGGTTCTATTTGCTACAGACATGATCAATAAACAATATATGAAAATTAAAGGAGAAGAAGCTGCTACCTCTAACGGTCATATGATTATCGTTGGCTGGAATGAGCGAGCAAAACATGTTGTAAAACAAATGCACATATTACAACCAAACCTTGATATCGTTTTAATTGATGAAACACTTTCTTTACTCCCAAAACCATTTCATCATTTAGAATTTATAAAAGGTTGTCCGCATCATGATCAAACTTTATTAAAAGCGAATATTACAACTGCTCACACTATATTAATAACAGCCGATAAAGAGAAAAACGAAAGCTTAGCTGATACAGAGTCTATTTTAAATATTTTAACTGCAAAAGGACTGAACCCAAACATTCACTGCATCGCTGAACTTCTTACTACGGAACAAATCCAAAATGCAACGAGAGCTGGCGTATCAGAAATTATAGAAGGAAATAAATTAACGAGCTATGTATTTACCGCTTCTCTTTTATTCCCTACTATTTCAGGTGTACTCTTCTCCCTTTATGATGAAATCTCTGATAACAAATTACAACTGATGGAGCCATCCCAATCCTGCATCGGACAAACTTTCGCAAATTGTAGCTACACCCTTTTAAAACAAAACATTCTCTTACTGGGTATAAAGCGTGACGATCAATATATGATTAATCCAGTTCGTTCCTTCATTCTTATCGAAAGCGACATACTCATTGTTATTCACCATTAAGAAAATGATTTTCTAGTTCCTGTATAAGCACTTTCCCAATATTGATATATTTTCTCTTCACATCTCCATCTGGATCTTTCGGCTCAGCAAATTGATCAAACCCACTCGTTCCAGCTGTTAAAGTATTTACATTATCATCTAGTTCGTCTTGATATACATGAGAAAGAATATATGGCGTTTCAAGACGAACCACTACACCAGGTACATCTAGTTCTCCATCTACTGCTGTGAACGGGACTCGTAAAAATTGATACCCATCTTCTTCATCAATTTTATAATCAAAGCACCCTTTATCGTAATCCCAATTGCCACCGATGCTATATCCAAGTGGTTTCATAACCTCTTCTAACTTATATAACGCATATGTACGTCCTGCTAACTTTGATTGAATCGGAATCAAGTCCATCCCTCCTAGACTTTTCCTTTAGCATACCCATTCTAGTTTAAATATACCGATGGACTTTTCGATAAAATAATAAAAAGCGACCGGGTTACGGTCGCTTTTTATTATTTTAAACGCTCTTCTAATTCCGCTTTTAATTCTTCAAATCCTGGTTTACCAAGTAAAGCAAACATGTTTTTCTTGTATGCTTCTACTCCTGGTTGGTCAAATGGATTTACGCCTAATAAGTAGCCGCTCATCGCACATGCTTTTTCGAAGAAGTATACAAGGTAACCGAATGTGTATTCATTTAATTCAGGAATGTTTACGATTAAGTTTGGTACTCCGCCATCGCTATGTGCAAGTAATGTACCTTCGTATGCTTTCGTGTTTACGAAGTCTACAGTTTCACCAGCAAGGTAGTTTAATCCATCTAAATCGTTTTCTTCTGATTCGATTGTTAGTTCATGTGTAGATTTACCTACTTTTAGAACTGTTTCAAATAAGTCACGACGACCTTCTTGAACGTATTGACCTAATGAGTGTAAGTCAGTTGAGAAGTTTGCTGAAGATGGGAAAATACCTTTTTGATCTTTTCCTTCACTTTCACCAAATAACTGTTTCCACCATTCAGAGAAGTATTGAAGTGCTGGTTCATAGTTAACAAGCATTTCAATTGTTTTCCCTTTATTGTATAAAGCGTTACGAACTACTGCGTATTGATAAGCTGGGTTTTCTTCTAGTTCTGATGTTCCGAAGTCACCATGACCAGCAGCTGCACCTTTCATCATCTCTTCAATATTTAAGCCACTTACTGCGATTGGTAATAAACCAACTGGCGTTAATACAGAGAAACGTCCTCCAACATCATCTGGAATAACGAATGTTTCGTAACCTTCGTTATCAGCTAACGTTTTTAATGCACCACGCGCTTTATCTGTCGTTGCATAAATACGTTTGCGAGCTTCTTCTTTTCCATATTTCTCTTCTAATAACTTACGGAAAATACGGAATGCTAGTGCCGGCTCTGTTGTTGTACCTGATTTTGAAATAACGTTAATAGAGAAGTCTTTCCCCTCTAATACATCCATTAAATCTTTCATGTAAGTGGAGCTAATGTTTTGTCCAACAAATAGCACTTGTGGAGTTTTGCGTTGTTCTTTAGAAAGCGTATTGTAGAAAGAATGGTTTAGCATTTCGATTGCTGCACGTGCTCCTAGGTAAGAACCACCGATACCTACAACAAGTAGAATGTCAGAGTCATTTTTAATTTTTTCTGCACATTTTTGAATGCGAGCGAATTCTTCTTTGTCATATTGAAGCGGAAGCTCTACCCACCCAAGGAAATCGTTCCCAGCTCCTGTTTTTTCGTGGATTGCGTGATGTGTTACTTTCACTGCATCACGTAAATAAGTTAGTTCATGTTCACCGATGAAGGATAACGCTTTAGAATAGTCGAAAGTTACATGTGTACTCATCTTTTTCCCTCCAATTATGTATATGTATCTCTGTATTCACTTTAGCGAAACTAAAGTTGTAAATCAAGCGGTTCAACAATTGTAAACGTAACCAATGTATATTTTTTAGAAAAAGTTCATTTTTTGCATAAAAATTCGCATTTTTCGGTATAGATGTATATACATCTATTTTCACATATTTTTTATGTATAAAAACAACATAACTACACCATTCTATAAAAGAGTTAATTAACTCATCGCTTGCTCATGCTTCAAAATTAAGGGGGGACTTTTTCATGAGTACTCTGCAACGTATCGCATTAGTCTTTACTGTTATTGGCGCCGTGAACTGGGGACTGATCGGATTCTTCCAGTTTGACTTAGTAGCTGCCATTTTCGGTGGACAAAACTCAGCTCTCGCACGTATTATTTACGGCATCGTTGGTATCTCTGGGCTTATCAACCTTGGTTTACTCTTTAAACCATCTGAAAATCTTGGTACGCACCCAGAAACAAACGAAATTCGCTAGTCAGTATGTCTTTATTTCACCTCCGACATACGAATATGATTGCATGCAATCATATTTGCAAATATATATCATAATATAAAGTAAAAGAGGAACGCTCATACGCGCTCCTCTTTTACTTTGTTAACTCCGATTCTTCAATCCATTCTGTTAGCTTTTCTCGCAGCGTATTAAATCCATTTTCAGATGGATTCGGTATAAGAATCCGTCCTTGTTTTCTTTTCGCCGCTTTTAACGATAAACTCATTTTTCTGTGTTCTTCATCAATTGAAAGTACTTTTACTTCTACTGTATCGCCGACTTTTAAAAAATCATGAATATCCTTTACATACCCATTTGTAATTTCAGATATATGCACAAGTCCTTGCGTTTCTGCATCTAACGCTACAAATGCACCGTAATCTTGAATTCCAGTTACTTTCCCTGTTACAACCACTCCTGTTGTATATTGTTCTGACATATGAAACACTCCCATACGTTTACCATTTTCTCTACAATTGTAGATAGCAAAGCAGATGTATTTATTGTTAAATATCCGATTGGTTAGTACGTACCGTAAGTAAAGCTACTCAGGATACGCATACCTTATATTAGTAAATTATACCACTATGACTGAACTCATTCAAAAATCATGAAAAAATTTCCTTGTACAAGTATAATTCTCCAATATTGGGATAGAATACTAACACATGGCTTTCTAGTATTCCCCCCCTTTTATGGACAAAACGTATTATGTTTTGTCCTTTTTTTATTCTCTACGAACCGTTCCATTCTCTTCATCGCTTCGAGAAGTTGTTCAAGCGATGTCGCATACGAACAACGAATAAACCCTTCACCACTCCCGCCAAATACACTTCCAGGTACAACAGCCACCTTTTCTTCTAATAATAACTGTTCTGCAAATTCCGCCGAAGATAGTCCAGTTGAAGAAATAGAAGGAAAAACATAAAATGCTCCGCCCGGCACATGACATGTTAATCCCATTTCATTGAAAGATGTCGTCATAAAATTACGACGTTTCTTATAGCTATCTCTCATCCGAATGACTTCATCATTCCCCCCACGTAATGCTTCAAGTGCTGCGAACTGGGACATCGTCGGTGCACACATCATGGAATATTGATGGATTTTAAGCATCAATTCTGAAAATTGAACAGGAGCTGCAATCATACCGAGGCGCCACCCTGTCATCGCAAATCCTTTTGAAAATCCTGAAATTAAAATCGTATGTTCCCGCATGTTTTGAATGCTCGCGAAACTCGTATACACTTCGTCATATACGAGCTCTGCATAAATTTCATCAGATAATACGATTAAATTGTATTTCTCCACAATCACTGCTATTTCTTCCAGTTCGGATGTATTTAACATTGCACCTGTTGGGTTATTTGGTGAACAAAGTAAAATTGCCTTTGTTTTTGCGGTAATAGCTGCTTCAATTTGCTCTGGTTGTACTTTAAACTCGTCTTCTAAAATAGTCGCCACAGGAACTGGAACTCCTCCAGCTAACGTTACAAGCGGCGCATATGAAACGAAGCTTGGTTCAATAATGAGCACTTCATCATCAGGGTTTATAATGGCACGCATCGCTACATCTAACGCTTGGCTCGCTCCAACTGTAACAATGATTTCTTCGTTCGGATCATAAGATACTGCAAATTGTTTTTTTAGATACTTTGCTATTTCTTGACGGAGCTCCAATAATCCTGCATTTGCTGTATATGACGTATATCCCTGTTCTAAAGAACGAATACATGCTTGCCTTACATTCCAAGGTGTAACAAAGTCTGGTTCTCCTACCCCGAGAGAAATAACACCTTTCATATTTGCTGCTAAATCAAAAAACTTTCGAATACCAGATGGTTGTAAAGACTCTGCTACTCTAGATAGTTCAAACCGCTTCATGGCGTCACCACAATTCGCTTATCATCATCGTTCCTTTCATAAATAATCCCCTCATGTTTATACTTCTTCAAAATGAAATGAGTTGTTGTAGAAACGACAGATTCAATTGTTGCTAATTTCTCTGAAACAAACATCGCTACTTCTCCCATCGTCTTTCCTTCTAATGTAATAGAAAGATCATATGTCCCTGACATTAAATACACGGATTTCACTTCTGAATAACGATAAATTTGTTCGGCAACTGCATCGAACCCAACGCCATGCTTTGGTGTAACTTTCACATCAATCATCGCTGTTAAGCCAGTATGTTCTTTTACTTTTGTCCAATCGATATGTGTTACATAGTCCACAATAACCTTTTCACTTTCTAATTTCGCAACTATCTTCTTTACTTCTTCTACTTCTATATTTAACAGCTTCGCTAATGTATCTACAGATAAACGACTACTTTTTTCAAGACAAGCTAATAGTTCTAATTCTTTCTCCGTCACCATATCAATCACCCTTCCTTTTCTCTTGTGTCTAAATTATACAAATACCTTTTCCAGTTTGAAAAGAAGCTTTTTTTAGAGAATTATGTCAAAATAAAGTGAAACTTTAATCAGTGGAAAAATGCAGAATAAAGTGAAAGGGGATGGAACCGTGAAACCAAAAGTTTATATTGCTGAACCAGTGCCAACATTTGTAGAAAACTATTTATCAGAACACTGTGATTATGAAAAATGGGAGCAAAATGAGAAAGTACCTCGTGATGTTCTATTGGAGAAAATACAAGATAAAGATGGGTTATTAAATTTTGGATCTGCTATTAACGATGAATTATTGGAAGCAGCCCCCAACTTAAAAGTAGTAAGCAACATTTCTGTCGGTTACGATAATTTTGATTTGCAAGCAATGGCCAAGCACAATGTTATCGGAACGAATACACCATACGTACTAGATGATACAGTAGCTGACCTCGTTTTCGCTCTTATGTTATCTGCTGGGCGCCGCGTTTGCGAACTCAATTCCTATGTAAAAAACGGGGAATGGAACGCTGAAATCGGAAAAGAACACTTCGGACTAGATGTGCACCATAGTACAATCGGTATTATCGGAATGGGACGCATTGGAGAGGCCGTTGCCAAACGAGCGAAATTCGGATTTGATATGAATGTTCTTTATTATAACCGTCGCCGTAAAGAAGAAGCTGAGCAAAAATTTGATGCTACATATTGTGATTTACAGACGCTACTAAAACAGTCTGACTTTATTGTCCTTCTTACTCCATTAACAGATGAAACATATCACCTTATTGGAGAAAAAGAATTTTCATTCATGAAAGAAACGGCCATCTTTATTAATGCTTCTCGCGGGAAAACAGTAGATGAAGATGCGTTAATTCATGCGTTAACAGAAAAGAAAATCTTTGCCGCAGGCATCGATACTTTTACACAAGAGCCGGTCCAAAAAGATAATCCGCTCTTATCATTACAAAATGTTGTAACTTTGCCGCACATCGGATCTGCAACATTAAAAACTAGGCAGCAGATGGCTATGACCGCTGCTGAAAATTTAGTCGCAGGATTACAAGGAAAGACACCGCCTAATATTGTTCGCGGCTAATATTAAATAACGAAAAGGCAAGATGACATCGTCATCTTGCCTTTTTTTGTTAACATATTTTTTTCGTGCTTGGAAATGATATGAACAAAAATCAATGGAGTGACAAAAAATGAATCACGAATATACTTGTCCTTATTTCACTTTTTCCACTCGCGGCACTACAATTCATTACGAATTGTATGAACATAATAACAAAACGGAATGTCCTACTTTCGTACTCGTTCACGGCTTTTTATCTTCCTCATTCAGTTACCGTCGTCTCATTCCTTTACTATCAAAAGCAGGGACAGTACTGGCTCTTGATTTACCACCGTTCGGAAAAAGCGATAAGTCTCATCTCTTTAAGTATTCTTATCACAATTTAGCAACGATTATTATCGATCTAATTGAACATTTATCTCTCTCAAATATTGTGTTAGTTGGGCATTCTATGGGGGGACAAATTTCTCTTTATGTAAATCGTATACGCCCTGAACTCATCTCAAAGACGATTTTACTATGCAGCTCTAGCTATTTAGCACGCGCAACCCTACCTTTACTATATTCTTCTTATTTACCGTTCTTTCATTTATACGTAAAGAACTGGATTATACGGCGCGGCATTGTTCACAACTTAATGAATGTCGTTCATGATCACTCATTAATCGACGATGAAATGAAGGAAGGTTACTCCGCTCCTTTTTATGACAACCGTATATTCCCCGCTTTAACTCGCATGATACGAGACCGTGAAGGTGATCTCTCGTCGACTGAGTTACAAAAAATCAAAACACCTACACTACTCATTTGGGGTGAAAAAGATCGCGTCGTCCCTGTACATGTAGGTCATCGTCTACACAAAGATTTACCGAATTCGAAATTTATTTCTTACGAAAATACAGGACATTTACTACCTGAAGAAAAGCCTGAACACGTTTATGAAGAAATCATCGCGTTTTCCGCGCAATAATATAAAAAGGGCTGTCGGAAATTCCGACAGCCTACAATGAACAACTTCCACCTTCTTTTACTACAAGTAACTCCACAGCTAACTTCTCACATTTTTCAAGCGCAGGCACTTCCTCAAAAGACATAAAGTATATATGTTGAATCTTCTTTGCGATATATTTTGGATCGTCAAACACACTTACGACGTTCACAACATCGCTCGCCTCTGTTTCATAAAACTCCGGTCCCATTTGAAACGGATCCCAATTCTTCACAACCTCTATCATCTTTTCATATGTACCCATTCGCTTCCCGCCTTTTCACTTTTTAATGCTTTTCTTTATCCTATCACATCAGCTATTCTATAAGAAGAGAGAGAACTTTCTAACTTAACGGTTTTACAGAAGAAGGGGGCAAACTTATGCAACTATTTCATAAAACAGTAAATCGACGTGGAACACATAGTACAAAATGGGATACTTATAAAAATGAAGAACTTCTTCATGCTTGGATTGCGGATATGGATTTTGAAGTACCAAAGCCCATTCAAACCGCTTTGAAGAAACGTATCGAACATCCTATTTTCGGCTATACACTTCCACCTGAAACTATTGGGGATATTATTTGTAATTGGGCAAAGAAACAATACAACTGGGATATTCAAAAAGAATGGATTGTCTTTAGTGCAGGAATCGTTCCAGCTCTTAGTACGAGCATACAAGCTTTCACAAAGGAAAACGAAGCCGTTCTCGTACAACCACCTATTTATCCTCCATTTTCCGAAATGGTTACAACAAACGACAGACAATTATGCTTGAGTCCATTATATAAACAAGATGGCACATATATGATAGACTTCGATCATTTAGAAAAACAATTTCAACAAGGGATCAAACTCATGCTTCTTTGTAGTCCTCACAATCCTATCGGACGCGTTTGGACGAAAGACGAGCTAACGAAGCTTGGAGCGTTATGTGCAAAATATAATGTAATTGTTGTCTCAGATGAAATTCATGCCGATATTATTTACGGAGATCGTACGCATACACCATTTGCCTCTTTATCTGAAGAATTAGCAGCACGTACCATTACTTGTATGGCTCCAAGCAAAACGTTTAATATAGCTGGATTACAAGCATCTATCGTTATTATTCCGAATGAAACACTACGTAATACCTTTACGTCTATTCAATATCGACAAGGGTTCCATGGGTTAAATACATTTGCTTATACCGCGATGCAAAGCGCCTATACAGAATGTAATGATTGGCTAAGTGAAATCCGTTTATATGTAGAAGAGAATGCTCGTTTTGCATGTGAATACATTGAAACGCACATACCTACTCTTTCTGTTACAAAGCCAGAAGGTAGCTTTTTATTATGGATTGATTGCTCTCGCCTAAACCTTTCTCAACATGAGCGCACCACATTACTTGAGGAAAAAGGAAAACTAATCGTTGAACCTGGTGAGAAGTACGGATTAGGTGGCGAAGAACATATTCGAATTAACATCGGTTGCCCAAGATCTGTTTTAGAAGAAATTTTAAACAGACTGTGCCATACATTTTCATAATAGCGAAGGAGGCTGTTCCATTTTTTTAGAACAACCTCCTTTTATTTATAGTTACTACTACGTCATTTCACAAAAAAGCTACCTTTCGCGGTAGCTTCTACTTTTTCTTTATATCCGATGCTTTTTTCACAATTACACCACAAGCAATTCGATCACCTGATTTACCTGTCGGTTGTGTCATACCATCATCCGGATTTTCTGTAATAATAATAGACGCACCATCTTTTCTATGGATCGTCATTTTTCCTTCTTCAATCGTTATATGCGGTGCATCGATTTCCGCTTTAATCTTTCCAGAACCGTCTGCAATTACATTCGGCAAATCTCCATTTTCTGCACCCTTCGGATTAAGAAGCCCATGCTTTTTATCATCTGGATTAAAATGATTCCCGGCTGATTCAAAATTAGGCGCTTTACACTCTCCAATTTCATGTACATGTATACCATGCGGGCCCGGCGCGAAACCTTCCCCTTTAATCACAATTTTCACTCCGCTTGTTTGCTGAGTTACTTTTGCAGTCCCTACTTCATCTCCTGAAGCATTATGTAATTTCACATCAATTTCTTTCGGCTTTCCTTGGTCACAACCCGCCACCAGAAATAATAAACAACAACTGAAAAAAAGCCGTCTTTTCATTCTATTCCCTCCAAAATACATTCTGCCCTTAGATTGTCCGAGCAGAGAGGGAAACATACAAAAATGCATTACGGTTTCTTTTTAGCTAAAAGTTTTTCTTCTACTTTCTGTAATTGCTCCGCTTCGCGTTTTGAAACGCGAATAAACATGCGCCACGTCGCAACCGCACCGATAATAAATAGCACGCAAACGATCCCTGGAATAATATATTCTGTTTTATCTTCCGGAAAATATAAAGGCATCATATTAGAACACTCCTTATTATAGGATTTAAAAAACATCAGAATTTTCTGTTATATCAATTTAAATTATAGTGTAACCTATCCATATTCTCAAGGGGCGTTCCGAAAGCGAATGATTTCTTTGACTCCTTCTCACACTTTCCTTACTATAAACTTGAGGTGAAAAATATGAGAGAAACACTTGAAATTGGTGAAATCGTTACTGGTATTTATAAAACAGGAAAATACATCGGCGAAATTACAAATAGCCGCCCTGGCAGTTACGTTGTAAAAGTACTAGCTGTTGTAAAGCACCCGGTACAAGGCGATCTACATAACGTAAAACAAGCTGACGTACCATTTTTCCATGAAAGACGCGCTTTAGCTTTTCGTGAACAAACGAACATTCCAGCACAAATGGTGAAAAAGTATGACGGAGAAATCCCCGATTATACAGAATCACTACAGTTAGCATTAGAAACTCAAATACATTCATTTTCTGAAGATGATTCACCTTTTGCAGCACGTAGTCTTGAAACACTAGCGCAATTGAAACAAGATTACAAACTTTAAAAAACAAAACGACCAAATTACATGTTGTGCAATTTGGTCGTTATTGTGTACTTACTTTCTTTAATACTTTTGAAAAATCAACAAGTTCCCCTAATGTTGGAGGTGCCGGTTTCACTAAATACTCTTTATCTTTTTCTACTAATTTAAAAATATTATAGGTCGTCATCGCATCATCCAGCGCACAATGATGCTTCCCTGTCCCTACTTTTCCATATGCCTCAATTGCTTTCCATAACCCCGTTTGATTTCTTTCTCCAAAAAACTTCTTATACTCCAGTGATAAATCACGACATTGTCCGAAGAATGGAAAGGGTACTCCCGCCATTTCGCAATTATGCTTCAGCACTTTCATATCCATATTTCCCCACGTTACAATTGTCGGTTTACATTTCTTTTCATATTCAGCTAGCTTCTCAATAAGTTCAGGGAAAGAAATTCCTTTATCCACTACTTCTTGCTTAATCCCTAAAAATTTTTTACACCGATCCGTTAAAGATGGAAATGTTTTTGGCCTAACATGTGATGAATACGTATCTTCTACTTTACAACCAACAACCGAAACGAGTCCGACCTCAATAATCTCTGGGAAAAATCCTTTCGGTTTCTTTCTATGCTGGGGCATCGTAAACTCAAAATCTAAAAATAAAAATCGTTGTTCATCCATACGATCCCTTCCTTATCATCTTTGTCATTCCTTTCTAATTGACAATCCTACACGAACAAGCTCGAATGCTCATTCTATTTCAAATATTCAGATTGGATGTATCTTATATATATGTCAAATGCCCATAAATATTTTTAAAAATAAGAAAAAATGACCAATGCAGAAAATATGACAAAATCCCCCCTTTCATTTACATACGCCATTTTCCTACTTTATAATGACGTTATGTGTGTTTCTTTGAGAACATTTTTGAAACACTAAGAAAAGTAAACGAAAGGAGATGAGAGTTTTGCATGAAACAACGCAAGAGCTCGCAAACTGGCAGTATTATTTTGCTATCGCAGTCTTTTTAATTACATATGCCATTATTATTTCTGAAAAAATTAATCGCGCTGTAATCGCACTTCTTGGTGCAGCACTTATGGTAATTGTGGGGGTCGTTGATTTACACAACGCCTTTACGAAACATATTGAATGGGGAACGATTACGTTACTCATCGGTATGATGATTTTGGTGAACATTACGAGTAAATCAGGTGTTTTCCAATACGTTGCCATTAAAGCAGCAAAAGGAGCACAAGGAAATCCAATTAAAATTTTAATTTCACTTTCCTTACTTACTGCACTTGGTTCCGCATTTTTAGATAACGTTACAACTGTACTTCTTGTTGTTCCAGTTACTTTATCTATTACGCGCATACTGCAAGTAAATCCTGTTCCATATTTACTTTCGGAAATTATTTTTTCAAATATTGGAGGAACAGCAACGTTAATTGGTGATCCCCCTAACATTATGATTGGTTCTGCAAATAAGCATTTAGACTTCAATGCATTCTTGCTAAATCTAGCACCAATCGTAATTATTATCATTGCAGTTACAGCAACAATGCTTTACTTCATGTACCGTAAACAGTTAATTGCTGATCCTGTACAAATTAAGAAATTAATGAGCTTAGATGAAAAACAATACATTAAAGATCCAGTTTTAATGAAAAAATCTTTAACAGTACTTGGACTTACGATTGTAGGTTTCATGACGCATTCTATTTTCCATATCGATGCAGCTATCATTGCTTTAACTGGCGCTACGATCCTTATGTTAATTGGTGTGAAAGAACATGAAATTGAAGAGGTATTTGCAAGCGTAGAGTGGGTAACAATCTTCTTCTTCGCAGGGCTATTCGTGCTCGTTGGAGGACTTATTGATATCGGTCTGATCAAGACGCTTGCTCAAAAAGTAATTGGTATAACAGGCGGAGATATTTCTCAAGCATCTATCCTGATTTTGTGGGTATCTGGTATCGCCTCTGCAACAATTGATAACATTCCATTCGTTGCAACAATGATCCCGCTTATTAACGATATGGCAGTTGGGCTAGGTTTATCACCTTCTGACGCACAAATCGATGTATTATGGTGGGCATTAGCATTAGGTGCTTGTCTGGGCGGAAACGGAACACTAATCGGCGCTTCTGCTAACGTAATCGTTGCAGGTATCGCGAGCCGTGAAGGACATAAATTTAGCTACATGGAATTCCTAAAAGTCGGCTTCCCAATTATGATCGTTTCATTAATTATTTCTCATATTTATATTTATTTACGCTACCTTATGTAGTAGAAAAAAGCGCCCTGAAAGCAGGGCGCTTTCTCTGTCTCAAATATTGCGTATACTACTCATTGTACCTCACCGGCTCATTTCGAATGATAAATAGATGAATCGGCAAGAAAACTGAAAATGTGATTACATGAATAATCGTAAATAATATAGAGTTCGTTCCGTATCTGTCTAAAATAGCGTAGATGAGATAAATAGACAGCACAATCGATACAGCCGTTGCTACTAAACTTATAATCGGTACGAAATTAAAAATGAAACATGCGACATATATACCGAATACTTTCCATCCTGCTTCTTCTTTCAAGAAATCCGGTAATTTATCCTTCGCTAAGTCCCCCCACGTCTTACTATTCAAAAAAGGAATAAACGCAAGAACACCATCAGTTGCACCATCATTTTTCGCCATCGTATAAAGTGCAAAAGCCGTTAACAAATACGAAATAATTGCCCAAATACATATAACAAGAATAAACGCAAAACTAAGAGCAAAGAAACTTGCTAGCACATCTTGATTTTCCATCTTATCCTCTCCTCTCTACTTTCAACATATTTCATTACAGTGCAAGTTATGTTTTAAAAATTAACCAAACTCTCTGTATAATGATATGAGAAAGATAATGAGAGAGGAGAAAACACTTATGCACCCATTTGTAAAAGCATTACAAGAGCATTTTACAACTCATCAAAACCCTGAAAAAGCAGAACCGATGGCACGTTATATGAAAAATCACTTCCCGTTTCTCGGTATTCAAACTCCCGAGAGAAGACAATTATTAAAAGATGTCATTCAAATACATACTCTCCCAGATCAAAAAGACTTCCAAATTATCATACGTGAACTTTGGGACTTGCCAGAACGTGAATTTCAAGCAGCCGCACTCGATATTATGCAAAAATATAAAAAGCATATAAACGAAACGCATATCCCCTTTTTGGAAGAACTTATTGTCACGAAATCTTGGTGGGATTCTGTTGATAGCATCGTCCCTACCTTTTTAGGTGGTATCTTTTTAAAACATCCAGAATTAATTTCTGCCTATATTCCAAAATGGATTGCATCAGACAACATATGGTTACAACGCACCGCTATTTTATTCCAACTGAAATATAAAGAAAAAATGGATGAAGAACTTCTTTTCTGGATTATTGGACAACTACATTCTTCAAAAGAATTTTTCATTCAAAAAGCGATTGGCTGGGTCCTTCGTGAATACGCAAAAACAAATCCAGATGTCGTTTGGGAATACGTGCAAAATAACGAGCTTGCCCCGCTCAGTAAACGTGAAGCAATTAAGCATATTAAACAAAATTATGGAATAGATAATGAAAAAATAGGCGAGACTCTATCATAGATAGACGCGTTCCTCTATTGAGATTTAAAAAAGAACGTGTTAGAATATGTTCATTATTATTAATATAAGTAGCGATGACGGACTTATAAGTACTTGCACAAAAGCGATTCAGGGATAGTGAAAGCCTGAAGCCGCAAGGAAACGGCAGTCTCGAGCAATACGTGATAAAGTGGATGCACCTTTTGTGTATCAACTAGGGTGGAACCGCGGGCAAACGCTCGTCCCTAGGCAATTAAGCCTTGGGATGAGCGTTTTTTTATGTTTTTCAAAGCATATACTGCGCGTTTCACAAGTTACCTGAGCACGTCATCGCCAATACGTTAACTTTCAAAAGGAGGATTTTCTTATGTATTCAATGGAACAAGTTGTAAACTTAGCGAAACATCGCGGTTTTGTTTTTCCTGGTTCTGAAATTTACGGTGGTCTTGCAAACACTTGGGATTACGGTCCACTTGGAATCGAATTAAAAAATAACGTTAAAAAAGCTTGGTGGAAAAAATTCATTCAAGAATCTCCACATAACGTTGGTTTAGACGCAGCTATTTTAATGAACCCAAAAACTTGGATCGCTTCTGGTCACGTTGGTAACTTCAACGACCCAATGATCGACTGTAAAAAATGTAAAGCTCGTCACCGTGCTGACAAATTAATTGAAGATGCATTAGATGCAAAAGGCATCGAAATGGTTGTTGACGGTCTTACTTTCGACCAAATGGCTGACTTAATGAAAGAGCATGAAGTAAAATGTCCTGATTGTGGTAGCGAAGAGTTCACTGAAATCCGTCAGTTCAACTTAATGTTCAAAACATTCCAAGGTGTTACAGAGTCTAGTACGAACGAAATCTTCCTTCGCCCTGAAACAGCACAAGGTATTTTCGTAAACTTTAAAAACGTACAACGCTCTATGCGTAAAAAGCTTCCATTTGGTATTGGCCAAATCGGTAAGAGTTTCCGTAACGAAATCACACCTGGTAACTTCACATTCCGTACACGTGAATTCGAACAAATGGAACTTGAATTCTTCTGTAAGCCTGGCGAAGATTTAGAGTGGTTCGCATTCTGGCGTGAAACTTGTAAGAACTGGTTACTTTCACTTGGTATGCACGAAGAAAGCATGCGTCTTCGTGACCACGGTGAAGAAGAATTATCTCACTACAGTAACGCAACAACTGATATTGAGTTCAAATTCCCATTCGGTTGGGGCGAACTTTGGGGCGTAGCATCTCGTACAGACTTCGATTTAAAACGTCACATGGAACACTCTAACGAAGACTTTAACTATATCGATCCACAAACGAATGAGCGTTACGTACCATACTGCATCGAGCCATCTTTAGGTGCAGACCGTGTAACATTAGCATTCTTATGTGATGCATATGAAGAAGAGCAATTAGAGAACGACTCTCGTACAGTTCTTCGTTTCCACCCTGCTTTAGCACCATATAAAGCAGCTATCTTACCATTATCTAAAAAACTATCTGAAGGTGCTACTGAAGTATTCGCAGAATTAGCTAAAGACTTCATGGTAGACTTTGATGAGACTGGCTCTATCGGTAAACGTTACCGTCGTCAAGACGAAATCGGTACTCCATTCTGTATCACATACGACTTCGACTCTGTTGAAGACAAAGCTGTTACAGTACGTGACCGTGACACAATGGAACAAGTTCGTATGCCAATTAGCGAACTAAAAGGTTTCTTAGAGAAGAAAATCCAGTTCTAATTATAAAAAAGAGGCCGCTCTACTGAGCAGCCTCTTTTCTATTTTTCACGTTTTTCTTTAATTGCTACTGTACATCTTGAAATACATAATAAGTCATCATTTTCATCAATGATACGAATATCCCAAACCATCGTTGAATTCCCTCTATGTATTGGTGTCCCGATTGCTGTTACAATTCCATCTTGCTTTGAACGAATATGATTTGCATTAATTTCTAAACCGAAACAAATACATTTCTCTTGATCAATTAAATTGTATGAACCAACACTTGCCACTGTTTCCGCTAACGCAACAGATGCACCCCCGTGTAAAAATCCAAACGGCTGATGCGTCCGCCCATCAACAGGCATCGTAGCAACCACCTTATCTTCTGTCATCTCTAACAACTCAATTCCAAGCGAATCCATTAAAGTTTTTCCCATCTCGTTTCCCCCTTCTCTTACGTTAATCGAATGTATAATTTTACCTATTTATTTTCAAACTACCTATAACACTTATATAAGGAGGTTTCACCTAAATGAAACAGAAATTTTGTATACTACTGCTCATGTTCTCCTTGCTGACTATTGTACCAAATTGTACACTAGCAGCCAAAGCATCCAACCTGACAATCGATGTGAAGACTGTCACGCAAAAAGGTAAGAAACCTTATATAGAATATCAAATTAACAGGCCTTCCTTTCACAACTTTTCCGATTCTAAATTTCAAAACAAGCTCAATTTCTATTACAAAAAATCTACTGACAAGTTTAAAAACAAGTTAGAAAAAGACGCAAAAAAATATTATGAAGAAACAGAAGGATCTAGTACACCCTTTCATCCGTACGTGGCAAATGTTGATTATAAAGTCTCTTTAAACAAACCACCTTTTCTCAGCTTATATGTGAATTACTATCAATATACAGGCGGCACACACGGTCTTTATACGTGGAAGGCAAACACATTTGATCTAAACGAAAAAAAGTTACTACACTTAGACGATTTATTTCAACAAGAAGATAAATACAAAGAAGTAATACGCGCAGAGATTGTAAAACAAATTAAACAAAATGAAAGCATTTATTTTCCTGATGCAACGGAAAAAGTAATGAGCGCTACAAAGTTCCACTTCTTTTTAGAACCGGACAATCTCGTAATTTATTTCCCTTTATATGAGATTGCTCCTTATTCAAGTGGAATTCCGCAATTTCGTATTCCGTATACGTTGCTAAGAGACTATATTAAGCCTTCTTATCAAAATATTTTGATTGACAACAAGTAAATAGTTTCGCTACGATAATGTTAACCTAAAAACAACAGGAGGTTAACATTATGAGAAGATTTCACGTTTTAGATTTAGCATTAGCTGCCATGTTTGTTGCTCTTATGGCCATCGGTGCAAATATTGTATCTTGGGCACCATTCTTACAAGTAGCGGGCGTCCCATTATCTATGCAACCATTTTTCGCGATTTTAGCAGGACTTCTTCTTGGAAGTAGACTTGGTGCATTATCAATGACAGTATATATGCTCGTTGGCGTAGCCGGCGCACCAATCTTCGCTAACTTCAAAGCTGGATTCGGGGCACTTTTAGATCCTACTGGTGGTTTTATTATCGCATTTATTATCGTTGCTTACGTATCAGGAAAATTAGTAGAACAAAAAGAAAGACCAACATTCAGTACATTTGCGATTGCCTCTTTCACTGGAATTATTTTAACTTATATTATCGGTACTACTTACATGTACGGGGCGGTCAATCTCTTCATGGGCGGTAATATGAGCTATAAAGCTGCTTGGATGATTATGATGTGGTTTGCAGTAAAGGATATTGTATTTACAATTATCGGTGCTATTATCGCACCTCGCATATACTATGCTGTACGTCGCTCTGCTTATCAGCATTCTCATTCGACGATTTCATAAGAAAAAAGAGTTATCTTAGTATTCTAAGATAACTCTTTTTTATATTTCGACAATATACGACACATATTGAAAATAAATTCTGTTATGCTAGTTCAGCAAATCTTGCATTTTGCACATATAATTAAAACAATGTTTTGGAGGAAAATCAGTGAAACTATCAAAAAACACACTTATTAAACTAAGTGTCGGAGTACTATCTTTATTTTTCATACTAAGTATGAGCATAAGTTACAATTTATATGGAAATAGCGAGTTAGGAATGCCATACACGCTTGGAAATGGCCTAGCATTTTTCTTTTTAATTCTTACTATAGTTAGTTTCTGCGCGGCTTTAATCTTTATTGTGATAGGATTAATAAAAAAAATTCGAAAATCACCAGCAAAAAAGTCCTTAGTGACATCTATAACACTATTTCTTACATCAGTTATATCAATCATTGTCCTTCTCTTTACTATAACAAAAGTAACAAATATGGAGGAGGAATATCAAGCTCTTCAAGCCCAAAAGAAAAAAGAAGCTAGTTACTTAATTGCAGCAGCATCCTTTTATAATAATATAAATACTTTTAAATATGCAGCATCTTACGTCTTATCCGAGTATTCAACTACATGGTCAAATGCAATAGATAACAGACATGACTTCAACAATGCACTAAGTTCTAAGAGAAAAGAAATTGATGGAACAATTGTAGCTGTAGATACGTTTTACAGCAACATGGGGAACGATTTAAAGTTAGTATCTGAAGCTGCAAAAGAACAACCAAATAAATATAAAGAAACCTATGAAGAATATAAAAAAATATATGGTATTATAACTGCCCTCAATGAACAAGCGCAATCCCCTAGTGGAAGCTTAATTTCATTTAATCAAAACGTTAATGCATTGATTCAGGAATACCAAAAAGCAGCAGGAAATATTAATATCGCTATTACTGATGAAATTAAATCCAAAGCAGATGAGCTGAAACCTACCGATCAAAATTAAAGACACTCTCTCCAGAGTGTCTTTTTTCTCAAAAAAATCCCCTTAGATTAAACAATACATTCATTTCTCTACTGCTTATCAAAAGGGGATCATATCACTATATTAAGACTCTTAGTTCGTCTGTTCTTCTAAAATTCTCTTCATCATTGTAACCATGTCATCACGTAATTCTGGGTGTTGCAGGGCCATTTCGATTGTCGTTTGAACGAATCCTAGTTTTTCACCTACGTCGTAGCGTTTTCCTTCGAAATCGTAAGCAAATACACGTTGAATTTCATTTAAGTTTTGGATCGCATCTGTTAACTGAATTTCACCGCCAGCACCGACATTTTGCTGTTCTAAGAACATGAAAATTTCAGGCGTTAAGACGTAACGTCCCATAATTGCTAAGTTTGAAGGCGCTGTACCTGCTGCTGGTTTCTCAACGAAATTGCGAACTTGGTAACGACGTCCCTCTTGCTCTAATGGGTCAATAATTCCGTAGCGATGTGTTTCATCTTCTGGAACCGTTTGTACACCAATAACAGAAGAAAGCGTTTTATCATATTCTTCGATTAATTGGCGTAAACATGGTTTTTCAGCTTGAACGATATCATCACCTAGTAAAACAGCAAATGGCTCATCACCGATGAATTTACGTGCACACCAAACAGCGTGTCCTAATCCTCTTGGTTCTTTTTGACGAATATAATGAATGTCTACCATTTTTGAAGAAGCCTGTACTTTTTCAAGTAACTCATACTTTTTCTTTTCTAATAAGTTTTGCTCTAACTCAAATGCATTATCAAAATGATCTTCAATAGAGCGCTTTGTTTTACCAGTAACGATAATAATATCTTCGATTCCTGATTGTATTGCTTCTTCTACGATGTATTGGATAGTTGGTTTATCTACTATCGGTAACATTTCTTTTGGCATTGCTTTTGTAGCTGGTAAAAAACGTGTTCCTAATCCAGCTGCTGGGATTATGGCTTTTCTTACTTTTTTCATCACAAAATACCCTCTCTTCTGTCAGAATCAATAACGATCATTTCCTTACATAGAACAAAAGGGAGATTTCGCTCCCTTTTGTTCCCTACCACTTAAAATTACTTTATATTATAAACGATTCATAATATCTTCTTTAATAGTAAGTAACTTTTGTTCACTATTTTGTAAAGAATTATCTTGTACACCAAAGTAGAACTTGATTTTCGGTTCTGTTCCAGATGGACGTAAGCAGAACCAAGAACCGTCCTCTAATTGATATTTTAACACATTTGATTTCGGTAAGTGAATCTCTTCTTTATGTCCATCTTGTAAAGATGTAACGATGCTTGCTTTATAATCTTCAACTGCTACGACTGTTAAGCCAGCTACTTCCTTCGGAGGATTTTCACGGAATGTTGCCATCATCTCTTGGATTTGTTCCGCTCCGTCTTTTCCTTTTAACGTTAACGATACAAGATCTTCACGGAAGAAACCGTACTTCTCAAATACTTCTAATAGACCGTCGTATAACGTTTTGCCTTGTGCTTTGTAGTATGCAGCTACTTCACATGCAAATAAAACAGACTGTACTGCATCTTTATCACGGCAGAATGGACGGATTAAATAACCATAGCTTTCCTCATAACCGAATTGGAATTCATATTGTCCGCTTTCTTCGTACTGTTTAATTTTCTCACCGATAAATTTAAATCCAGTTAACGTATCAACTGTATCTAAACCGTATGCTTTTGCAATTGTACGGCCAATTTCAGACGTTACGATTGTTTTTAATACAACACCGTTCTCTGGAAGTGTTCCGTTTTCTTTCTTTTGAGACAATAAGTAATCAAGCATTAATGCGCCTGTTTGGTTTCCAGTTAATACTTGGAACTCACCATCATGATTACGAACAGCTACACCAAGACGGTCTGCATCAGGATCCGTTGCGATTAACACATCAGCTCCAATTTTTTCACCGTCACGAATCGCATACTCAAAAGCAGCATGTTCTTCTGGGTTTGGTGATTTTACTGTAGAGAAGTTCGGATCTGGTAACTCTTGCTCTTTTACAACTGTTACATCTGTAAATCCAACTTCTTCTAAACCACGGCGCACAGAAACATTTGATGTTCCGTGTAATGGTGTAAAGACGATTTTTAAATCTTTACCAACCTTTTGTACCATTTCTTTATTAATAATGACATTGTTCAATTCTGTAGCATATGCATCATCTACTTCTTGTCCAATGATATGTAATAAACCGTCAGCTTTTAATTGCTCCACATCAGCAACCTCAACTGTTAATTCATCTTCTACTGCATCTACGTAGCTAATTAATTCATCAGCTTCTTTTGGAGGCAACTGCCCACCATCTTCACCGTACACTTTATATCCGTTATATTCAGGTGGATTATGACTTGCCGTAAGAACGATTCCACTCACTGTATGTAAATGACGAACTGCGAAAGAAAGAACTGGCGTTGGACGTAAGCTTTCAAACACATATGTTGTAATACCGTGTGCACCAAGTGTAGCAGCTACTTCCATTGCAAACTCAGGTGATTTATGACGAGAATCATACGCTACAACAACACCGCGCTTCTTCGCTTCTTCACCTAATTTTCCGATAAACTTCGCTAATCCTTGCGTTGCTTTACGAACTGTATATACATTTAAACGGTTCGTACCAGCACCAAGTTCACCACGCATACCACCTGTACCGAACTCTAGATTTTTATAAAAGCTGTCCTCGATTTTCTTCTCATCTTGCTTCATGTTTTCTAGTTGTTCTTTTAATTCTACGTCTAATTCTGCATATGAAAGCCAGCGACTAAATTCTTGTTTCCAATTCATAATTCTATCTCCTCTCACTTTTCATACCTTTATTATATGAAAAAAACAACCTGTGTCTCAATATTTTTTACAATCTAACAGGATTTTACTAGGAATATTTGTATACACTATGATTAAATACTCTACCAAAGGGAATGAGGATTATGCAAGAATGGGGCTTGTCAGAAGAGCTCAAAATACAAACAAAGCAAATGATTGAAATTGCTGAAAAAGAACTATCAATCATGAGACAAGCAATCGATAAGGAAGATGAATGTATTTTGTGTAAAATGGAAGATATTCATCATATGTTAGCAAATGTACAAACATTGGCAGCTACATACTATATTCAAGCTTATTTATCACCTTATACGGAAAGCTCACAGTTCATTACAACAGCTGTCCAGCATTTAAGCGCCCGAAAACATGGTGCTCTTATTGTTGTGGAACGAAACGAGACACTTCATCCTTTCATTCAAACTGGAACAACGTTAAACGCTCATTTAACCGCACCATTACTCGAATCGATTTTTTATCCAGGTAACCCTCTTCATGATGGAGCCGTTCTCGTTAAAAACAATCATATTGTCTCAGCAGCTAATATTCTTCCATTAACGAAAAGTACAGAAGTTGATCCTGAGCTAGGAACACGTCACAGAGCTGCAATTGGCTTATCAGAACAAAGCGATGCACTTATATTAGTTGTCTCTGAAGAAACCGGACGCACTTCCTTTGCTTTAAACGGGACTTTATATACGATTTCTTTATAGGATCAACTTTCACTCTGTAACAGTACGATAGTAAATGAACTTATATCGACTTACCGACAAAAACTGACAATAAGTATACTGTATCAAGAAAAAAGGCTGTTCCAACGTGTTGGAACAGCCTTCTTACATAATCTTATTCTTCCTCGAAACGTTCAACAAGTGTTGCAAGTGTACGTACCATTGCACCAGTTGCACCAGCCGGTCCTAAATCATGCGCACCTGTTGTTTCAGATGTTCCAGCGATATCTAAATGTACCCAAGGTGTATCTTCTGCGAATTCACCTAGGAATGTACCCGCCATCACTGCATGCCCTTCACGGCCTGGTGAGTTATTTAAATCAGCAAATTTACTATTTCTCACACGTTCTTTATCGCGTTCAAAAATCGGTAATTGCCAAATTGGCTCATCCGTTTCCATAGAAGCTTCTAACACTTGTTCAAATAGTTCTTCATTATTTGTCATTGCACCTGTCGTATGATTTCCAAGGGCAACAATTACACCACCTGTTAATGTTGCAACATCAATAAGGTAGTTTGCACCAAGTTTTTTCGCATACGTAATACCGTCAGCTAACGCTAAGCGACCTTCTGCATCTGTATTTAATACTTCAATTGTTTTTCCGCTCATAGATGTAATCACATCGTCTGGCTTAAATGCTGTACCACTTACAACGTTATCAGTTGAAGGAATAACAGCAATCACGTTTTGCTCTGGGCGAAGTTCTCCGATAATTTCCATCGCGCCTAAAACAGCAGCTGCACCGCCCATATCACCTTTCATACCTACCATGCCTTCACGTGGTTTTAAAGAATAACCACCTGTATCGTATGTAATTCCTTTTCCAACAAATCCAATTACATCTGTCCACTCTTCTTTTCCTTTATAAATAAGGGCGATCATTTTCGGTGGCTCTGTACTACCTTGGTTTACTGCAAGTAATGCACCCATACCAAGATCTTCCATCTCTTCTTTCTCAAGAACTTTATAATCCATATCATATTTTTCCGCTAATTCAACAGCATACTCAGCAAGTTTCGTCGCTGTTAATACGTTTGGCGGCATATTTACAAGTGTACGAGCTGAATTTGTTGCACGTCCATGTACGTATCCAACTGTTAATGCTGCTTCAATTTCTTGTGCATCTTCCGCTGTAATAGCCGTGAACTTCTCTAGCTCTACATAATCCTTTTTATCTGTTTTATACGTTTGTAATTCATATGTACCAAGGCCTTGTACTTCTGCCGCAATATGAGCTACATCAATCGCATCCAATTTCTCTGTTACGAAAGAATCTAGTAAGATTGCTGCATCTTGTACTTTTGCTGCTTGCAGTGTTTTAAACGCCTTACCAAGAGCTGCACGTAACGTTTCTGTCGTGTAAGACTCTTTCTTACCTAAACCGACGAAATAATAACGTTTCACATTTGTTTTCCCTAAACTATGTACTTTTGAAATAGCTTTTTTCTTCGTAGAAAGTTCTTTTTCTTCTAATAAAACTTGTAATTGCCCTTCAAACGCCTTATCCAATTCTTGTACAAAACTACTCGTTTTATCTTCTTCAAATAAAGCAACAATTACCGCTTCATGACCTGCTAATTCTTTTTGTACTTGAAACATGTTCAGACCCCCTAAATTTCTCTACTCTACCTGTATTATAACTTTATTTTCGATAAAATGCGACAATTCTAACTTCTATTTTGTGACATGTAACATCCATGCCCATCCAATTTCTTCTATTATGAAATATGAAAAGAAAAAAAGTCTAGTGCTATTCCCACTAGACTATCTTTGCTTTAAATATTGCCCTCGAAACACTTGCATCGTTTCGTCTTCATTTAACATCGTTAACTCTTCTTCTGTAAACTTACCATTTCCTATTTTCACTACGTATACATTTACCTTTTTCTTACCCCATTGGCTATAAACATCTTTCACCGTATCATAATATAAATCAAGACGGTTTCCTTTTATAGCACCGCCCTTATCGGCAACGACCCCATACCCGTAATCTGGCACAAATAAAATCGTTCCAATCGGGAATACGCGTAAGTCCGCAGCGATTGTCGAATATAAATCCCGTTTCGCTTTCACACCTGAATATGTAATACCATACTCCGGATGTCCCGGACTCTTACCAGTTGACTCCACTCCTGACGTATAACCCGTTGCCGTCATTTCAATTGTACGATATTTAGACCAGTCATTTGCCTGTTCTAAAGCATTTATCACTTCTTTACTCGGAGCAACATTGTTCTTCATTTCTGCTGCATGTACTTCTTTTGCACTCGTTTCCTCATATTTCTTTACAATCTCTAATAAAGAAACGCCAGTGAAAGCATTCCATGTTACGCATAATGCGGAAACAAGTAAACAAGTCATCATAATGCGAATACAATATCGTTTTAACATTTTTATATTCCACACTCCTTCATCGTTAATCATTCCCTATACGATGAAGGAATATGCAAAAAAATAATCCCCAAGCGAATTGGAGATTAAAACATTTGATATCCACTTTTCCGAAGTTTCTTAATGACGATTCCCGCTAAAGCAGCTCCTACTAATCCAGTAGATAAAATAAATACATCTGCTTGTCCTAAGTGCGATACACTTGTCCCAAATGAAGAAAATGTTTCTTTTGGCTTTGAAAAGTAATCCCACACACTCGCTTTATTAATAATGAGCATACAAACAATCGGATACACAATAACCATTACCCATGTAGCTCGCAATATCATATTTAGTAAAAATCCAATTCCAAAAAACAAAATAAAGAATAGCATCATTGAAATAAGTAGTACCGGTATACTCACTTCTTCTCCCTCTCCTTCGCATGCGCCGTAAATACGTGATAGGCCGTATAACCAAATTGCTCTCCTGGATTTAATGTTTTGTCCATTTCAAGATGTAGCTCTGATCTTCCTTCTAACAAATATTGAATAAGTACAGACGTATTTGGATCGCCTGCTATAGTCTCTGGATGTAAAAACGCTACTTCAGACAATTCCTTCTCCTGCACAATAATAGTTTCTCCTTCAGGCTCCAAAAGGAAAATAATCATATTATCACTAATCTCATTACGAATAACGCCCGATCGAACACCAATGATTCCCTTCACGTGAGCGACAATGCCTGTCTCTTCTAACACTTCACGCTTCACAGCTTCATCAACCGTCTCACCTTCATTCACAAAACCAGCCGGTAACGACCATTTCCCCTTTAATCCACTGTATTTCTTCTTAACGAATAGCCACCTGCCATCTTTTGTAGCTACTAAGCCACTAACAGCTAACCATACTTTCCCGCGCTTCCCCATGATGCAACCTCCTCCACTAGAGAGAACAGAATATTCTTTCTTTTTTATATATTATACTATATTTTTAAGTACACTGTGACTTTTCCTTTCTTAGGGTAATGCACCATTGCCATCAACTTAAAAAATTGGCATTTCCCCATATCGAAAAAGAATAAGCTGAATTATTATAACTAACTCTGGAAAGATAAAACTTTCATTTTGGGGATACTTCAAAATATCAGCCTGATGGACATAGGTATCACCACATGTCCATGGATTAAAGAAAGAGCCTATTATTAAACTGTGCCCTACTCTTTGGGTCGGAAGAGGTGCTATAGATGAATGCAAAGATATATAGAGCTCAACTGTTTTCTTGGTCTAAAAAGGACAAAGTAGAAATAGTAGAACTCATTTCTGCCGGCATAGGTATGGCCGGACCTGTTCTGTTCGCCACAGTTCTAGGCTATCCCGATCTTGGTTTTGTTGCATCGATTGGCAGTTTGGCAGTCAGTAGCGTGAAAGTCGGTTCGAGTTTTATAAATCACGGGGAAAAGTTGGCGTCAGCACTCATATCAGTAACGCTCGCTGCGATTGCTGCTGTTCTCTCTTTCGGACATGGCTCTCTGACATTCGGTGTCTTGCTCCTGCTAGTCAGCTTTGCTGCGTTAATTGGCGGATATAGTCGCGCCTTGGCGGTGGCAACAACACGCTTTGTCATATTCCTAATCATCATCCTCAACATGTTCGACCAGACGGAGTACCGGATGGAACTAATTTTTTCAATCTTAGCAGGGGCCATTTGGACCGGCAGTATCAGCTTGGTGCTAGGCATATGGGTACACCGTTGTTTTAAATCATCGCTGGACGGGGCTGTGAAAGAGCCAACATCGAAAAAAATCATTCTATGGTGGCATTCTCTTGCACACCTATCCAGTTGGCAATTCCCAATCAGGCTCGTATTATGTCTAGGTATAGCTGAGGGATTGCGAATACTTTGGCCCGAGCACCACTTCTATTGGATTGCAATTACCGTAGCAATCCTTACTCAGCGGAAAATAGAACTCTTTCCAATCAAAACAACACAACGAGTGCTTGGTACAGTAATCGGTGTGATTGTTGCGAGCTTGCTTCTCGCAACGAGTCTACCAATTTGGGGATTAGTTATAAGTATCGGGCTATTCGCAAGTGTTCGACCTCTTCTAAAGGTTCGAAATTATCTTGTATACTCTGCAACCATGATTCCGCTCATTATTTTGATTATGGAAGCCGGCAAGCCGTTTCATTCTAGCATTCTGTTTGACCGTGTATTTGCAACCCTTATCGGTGCAGTCATCGTTATTACAGTGAACTTGATATTCAGTAGAGCGATGGTGAAATCAGTGTAAAGATACTTTAATATTTCGGCTATCTTTTCCAGTTGAACAAAATCGCCGCTAAAATGAAAAAACACGCTATTCTTTCTGTAAAATCATAAGAAAGGATGGCGTTTTTGTATGTCTATTTCTGTATCCGATGAATTACAACTATTTGCTAAAGAATTATATAGAAGGAAAAGGAAGTACGAAGGAAACGAAACAGTGGTCTTGCGAATCTGCATTTTCTTTCTTCGGAAACGCAATTATTTTTTATTCCTATATCGAAAAGGTGTATTATACAAAAAAACAGAAACAGCTCATAGCCGTTTCTGCTTTTTCTACTATATATTAAAATAACTTCAATTTACCTTTTTTAAGAACTAATAAAGGCCCACCTAATAAGAATAGGTAACGGTTATCGATCACTTTCTTCATGAAAGAAGCTTTCCAACCTGTTAATTTTTTGCCCATAACAACGCCCATTGCATCGTCATGACCTAAAGAACATACTGATCCTTTATTGTCGAATGCGAATGTTTTCATTTCGCCTTTGCCACGAACTAACACAGTTAAGTTGTGTGCAATATTGTAACCTTGTTGAATTGCAATTTGTGCTGTTGGTGGGTATGGACGGTTAATTTCTTCGTTAATGATTAACGCTGCGTCACCAACCATAAATACATCTTCGTATCCTGGAGCGTGCATGTACTCATCAACTTTAACGCGGCCGCGCATTGCTTCAAAGCCAGACTCTTCCACAATACCATTACCACGAACACCTGCAGCCCAAACCACTGTTTCAGACTTAAGTAATTCAGTATCATCACCGTTTGCAACGATAATACCTTCTTCAGTTGCTTCTTTAATTGCTGTACCGATGCGGAATTCTACACCTTTTTTCTCAAGTTGTTTTACAGCATATTCTACTAATGCTGGATCAAAACCAGGAAGTGCTGTTGGAGCAGCTTCTACACAAATAATACGTGCTTTTTCACGTGGTACATTGTACTCTTTGCAAAGTTCAGGAACACGGTTCGCAAGCTCACCTACGTACTCGATACCAGTAAATCCAGCACCACCAACAACGATTGTTACTAACTCATCGCGTTGTTCAGTCGCATATTGAGCAAATTTAGCTTCCATGTGCTCACGAATTTGACGAGTTGCATTAATGTTAGCAATTGAGAATGCATGCTCTTTTAATCCTGTAATGCCGAACGTTTCTGATTCGAAACCAAGACCGATTACTAAGTAGTCATACTCTAACTCGCCGTCTTTTAAGATAATGCGTTTTTCAGCAGCTTTAATTTCTACTACTGTATCTTGTACAAAGTTCACTTTATTTGTATCGATAACGTCTTGAATATCTAGACAGATTTTTTCATCTTGTAATGTACCAGCTGCGCTCTCGTGTAACCAAGTTGCTTGGTAGTGATAGCTGTTGTTGTTTACTAACGTAATTTCAGCTTCATTTACAGATAATGCTTTTTGCAGACGAACAGTCGTAATCATTCCGCCATAACCTGCACCTAAAACTACGATTTTTGGAGTCTTCACCAAATCACAACCCTTTTCTTTATATAATAGTAATAAAATAATACCAAGTACTAAAAACTCTATTTGTCAAGAATGTGGAATTTATCACATTCTATATCGTAACAAAACGCAGTCAAAAAATCGTACGAATTTTGTCATAGAAATTTAACATAACACTACCCTATATTAGTCGGTTTTATTCCAGAATTCAAGCGTCTGGAGAATTATCAATATTTTAAAATAACATAGCGTTTTCAAGGGTTTTTCAGCCTTTTTTTCATGTATTTTCCTTTCCCTATATTTTATATAATTACAAAAGCATCTATGCAAAAACTTACACACAATTCAGTCGTTTTCAGAAGTATTATGAACTCAAATATGCTATCATTTATTTGAAAGTGTCATCATTTGCAGGATTTTCGTGTACATATGAACAATATATGAAATCAATATTAAAATTCCATCTATAGGGGGAATGAAAGTGGCAGAAAATCAAAAAGTTTACGACATAACAATTATTGGTGGTGGTCCAACAGGACTATTCACAGCATTTTATGGCGGTATGAGACAAGCAAGTGTCAAAATCATTGAAAGCTTACCTCAACTTGGAGGACAATTATCCGCGCTCTACCCTGAAAAATACATTTATGATGTAGCTGGATTTCCAAAAGTGCGTGCACAAGAGTTAGTTGATAACTTAAAAGAGCAAATGAAGAAGTTTGATCCAACCGTTTGCTTAGAAGAAGCTGTTGATACGCTTGAAAAACAAGCTGACGGTATATTCAAGCTTGTTACGAATAAACAAACTCACTATTCTAAATCAGTCATTATTACTGCTGGCAATGGTGCTTTCCAGCCACGTCGCTTAGAGTTAGAAGGTACAGCAAAATACGAAAAGACAAACTTACATTATTTCGTTGATGATATGAATAAATTCGCTGGAAAACGCGTCGTTGTATTTGGCGGTGGTGACTCGGCAGTAGACTGGACAATGATGTTAGAACCAATCGCTGACAAAGTTACAATCGTTCATCGCCGTGATAAATTCCGCGCACATGAACATAGTGTAGAAAGCTTAATGAATTCTCGTGCAGAAGTAAGCACACCGTACGTTCCAGTTGAACTCATTGGTGATGACAAAATTGAACAAGTCGTTCTTCAACACGTAAAAACGGAAGAAAAAGTTATTATCGATGTTGATGACGTAATTGTAAACTACGGCTTCGTTTCTTCTCTTGGCCCAATTAAAAACTGGGGCTTAGATATTCAAAAAAACAGCATTCTCGTGAACTCGAAAATGGAGACAAATATTTCTGGTATTTATGCTGCTGGTGACATTTGTACATATGAAGGAAAAGTAAAACTCATTGCTTGCGGCTTTGGTGAAGCACCGACAGCAGTAAACAATGCAAAAGCTTACTTCGATCCAAACGCAAAACTTCAACCGATGCATAGCTCAAGTATGTTTTAATATAGAAATGAAAAGAACTCCTTTTACATGAAAGGAGTTCTTTTTTATCGCGCTACCTTCCCCTTCCAAAATATGTTACAATAAATAAGAACATACGTTTCGTTTATAGAGGGATTATAAAATGAAAGAACCTATTATCGTAAAGAAAGAAGCTTTCCAAGCAATCGGTGTTTCAATTACGACGACAAATGAAAAAGAGGCATCTACTGAAGGAGAAATTCCAAAACTGTGGAACCGCTACTTCCAAGAACAAATGATACATCACATCCCAAATCAACAAACGAAAGAAACATTCGCTTTCTATTCAAACTACGAATCAGATGAAACGGGTGTATATCAATTTACAATTGGTATGCCCGTTTCTTCGTTAGAAAACGTTCCTGAAAATATGACAACTTTAACAATACCTGCTGCTACATACGCGGTATTTACAACGAGAAAAGGGCCAGTTGCTGAAGTTGTTTGCGAGGCTTGGGAATATATTTGGCAATGGTCGAAAGAAAATAAACGCGCTTTTACAACCGACTTTGAGCTTTATGATGAAAAAGCGGTAGATCCAAATAACGTACAATTAGATATTTATATCGCCTTAGCTTAAAAAAGATGCCTCTTCGGCATCTTTTTTTGTCGTTAAATAGCTACTGTGCAAATCCAACATTATTGTCTACAATGAGAAAGTGCAGTATAGAAATATTAGAAACTGTATAAAACGATTGTTAACAGGTTTTTTAGTTTAAATTTGTCACATAGAAAGGAAGCAATATGGAGGAACTACAACAAAATAAATCTGCTTTAGAAGCAAATGCGAAACCACTATTAAAAAATACGAATTTCCTTTTTCTTTGGGCAGCTACCCTTTTTTCAAGTTTTGCTTTAGCCTTTTTTACATTTTCACAAACATGGTACATAGCAAAAACATTAAACCTTGAAGCTTCACTCGGTGTTGTTTTCGTGGCTCTAAGTGTCCCAAGGCTTATTTTTATGATTGTTGGCGGCGCTGTAGCTGATAAATTCCCGAAAAAAAACATAATGTTTTACTCCAACATTATTCGAGCGATTCTTGTCGCAACCATTCTCACATGGTTTATCGTTGGTGATGTAACACTATATACATTTGCTTTATTCGCTTTATTCTTTGGACTTGCTGATGCTTTCTTCTGGTCCGCAGACGGATCTATTCTGCCGGAACTTGTAGAAAAAAGCCGTTTAACACAAGCGAATTCACTTACACAAATGACAAACCAAGCATCGGTCATCTTGGGCCCTGTACTTGGCGGAATTCTCATCAAATTTACGAACTATGAAACAATCTTTTCAATTACGATTTTGCTGTTAATCGTCGCAGCCATACTCGTTCAAAAAATACAATTTACGATATCAGAACAAAAAGATACAGACAAAGGCATGTTCACTTCTATAAAAGAAGGAATCTTATATGTAAAGGAATCACCTTTCCTTTCAACTTTCCTTATTTGTAGCGCCTTTCTAAACTTATTTTTAATCGGTCCGATGCAAGTCGGCTTCCCCCTATTTGTTAAAAACGTTCTGCACGGTGACTCGCTCCAGTTTAGTTACTTAGAAGCATCTGTAGGCGGTGGAATGGCAATAGGCGCTGTCATTGTCGGATTAAAAAATATTAATCGTAGACGTGGTCTATTTTGTATTATCATGATGCTACTGTCTGGTGTATTCTTCTTATCCATCAACTTTAGCACCGTACTTTGGCAAGCATTATTAGCCGGCATGTTTTACGGTATTACAATCGCAATGGCGATCGTCCCGCTTATGGCAATGATTCAATCTACAGTAAAAGAAGAAATGATGGGACGCGTAATGAGTTTACTAATGCTATCATCAATGGGCTTTATTCCGCTCTCTTATGCATTCACATCCATTGCGCTTGCAATAGGAATTCCAATCGTAACCGTTATGAAAAGCGGTGCAATCGCTGTTATCGTCTTCGTACTATTTGTAGCGATTCGTGTTCCGGTTGTAAGGAAGTTTGATTAGCTAATTAGAGTCATGTGTTATACGCATGGCTCTTTTTTAAATGGATCAAACAGCGATATCCCCTTACTTCTCCTTAATGCTGCTCCCCACTCTAATCCAACCTCTAAAAATAAATCTCTCACTGTACTGTATAAAAGTGCCCCAATGTCTTTACGGATTTCCCCATATTTATCTGCCCTCACAACACTTTTCACACGCCAAATGAAATTTCCGTTCACTTCTTCATCAGCTAATATTTGCTCCAGTAAAACACCTTGCTCTAGTAACCCGCTCTTTTTATAAGCAAGCTCCACCTTACTCCACAGTATGTTAATCTTCTTTGGATTACTCGTCATTGGCACAAGTGCGTATATAAAAGGCTTTGGTATATCATGACGACAGTACGTCTCATCAAGCTCGTACGTTCCTTTTCTCTTCTCTTTTATTTGTGGAATGTTTTTAGAAAGAATTGTTTCCCCCTCGCTTTTTTGCTCCTTTCCGCTACAGCCAGCTGCATCATCTTCACTTTCACAAGCGGACATTTTCATACGGTCATCCATGCGGTCAATCGCAGATGCAAGAAATACATATAAGTTCGCACTATACCCGCCGCGCTTACGTCTTTCTTTTGTCGCAACACGCTTAATAATTCCTAATTCCTCTAACTTTGCAATGGAGCGGCGCACCGTACGAATACTCTTTCCAACATTCGTCGCAATCGTCTCCATTAACGGACAAGCAACTCCTACTGTTTTTTGTTTCTCATTCACTGCATACTTTCCTAAAAAATGAATAATGATAGAATCAGTTTTATTCAATTGAAATCGATAGCACTTCAAAACTTGTTTTTGATATGTATTAAACTCTTCTTTACTTCGAAATTCACTATATGGTTTCATTAAATTATATAAGCTTCCCATTTATATCACCTCACTTATAAGTAAGAGGTAGGAAGTAAAATTGGCGTGATAGTTAATATTTTTTTACTGGAGATGAAAATATGATCGTAATTAGCGCTTGTTTAGGTGGTATCGCTTGTCGGTATGACGGGAATGACAATCTTGTTTCAAAAATAGAGGAGCTTCTGCAAAAAGAAGATACAGTCCTCATTTGTCCTGAAGTATTAGGAGGATTACCAACGCCTCGTCCTTCCGCTGAAATTATTGGTGGGAATGGCGATGACGTTTTAGATGGAAAAGCGAAAGTGATGACAAAAGATGGTGAAGATGTCACAGAAGCTTTCGTACGTGGTGCTTATAAAGCATTAGAACAAATTAAAGATTTACACCCGGAATATATTATTTTAAAAGAACGTAGCCCGTCTTGTGGTAGTACTACGATTTACACTGGGGAATTTAACGGTAATAAACAAACTGGTTACGGGGTAACAACTGCTTTATTTAAAAGACATGGCTTTACAGTGGTTTCAGAAGAGGATTTTGAGAACGAAAAAAGGAATTGACCCTGTTCGTCAATTCCTTTTCTATCTGTCTTATTTCACGCCTAATTTTTCTTTCACTTTCGCTGGAAGCTCGTCTTTCTTCACTTCTTCCCAAGCTGATACACCTTTTTTATCTGAATGATATACACGCAGGAATGCTTCTTTACGTAAGTTTTTTTGAGCTGTGAATTCTAATTCTTTCTCTTTACCTTCTTTATCAAATCCAGTTAGCTTATATTGGTAATCTTTATAAGGCTGACCATTATCAGCTTTACCATTATACTCTTTTCCATCTACTGTAATTTGAACGTAATACTCATCTTTCCCCATACGGTTAATATCACAACCAACTAACAAACTTGCAAAGACAACTAAAATACTAAAAAGTGCAATATATCTTTTCATTTCCTTCACCTCATGTGTTTTTTCTTATACTCTTATCTTAAAGTCCGGGGCTCAAAGAAGAAATTCAAAAACATGACATGAACATTACACTTTTGTAAGATAATAATTATCGCTTCACTCTAGACACCGTCATTCCATCACCAATTGGAAGGAGTACACATTCTAACCTCGGATGATTGGCTACTAACTTCATTAAACTTCTTCATCATTTCTGTATACCGTTTTTGTTTTGCACTTTCATCTGCCACGACACTTGTTACGGATTTCATCACGCAATCTCCTTTAACGCATGCATTAGTGGAACAACCTAAGGTATGCTTCGGTAGCCATTGTTGTACCAACTGGCGATTTCGTTTTCAATATGTGAAAAAGGATTTCTAAATGATGAATTGAATATATATTTATTGTTCTCTAACTTTTGAGCGAAAGTTTTTTACATACGTTTCATTCTGTCCTAATTTAAAGTTTTCGAGGGGAGAAATAATATGGATCCTATTTTATTAGATGTTCCGTTACAAATAGAAACAGACAGACTCATTCTTCGAGCACCACTTCAAGCTGGTGAAGGTAATGTAGTACATGAAGCTATTAAAGACTCAATTCGTGAATTAAAGCAATGGTTGTCTTTATTTCAGTCAATTCCTACTGTTGAAGAAACGGAAGTTCTCCTGAGAAATGCGCATATAGATTTTTTGAAAAGAGAAAGCTTTCGCTATCTTATCTATCATAAGGAGACTCATGATTTTATTGGAACTGCTAGCCTTCACGGAATTAATTGGAAGGTTTCTAAAGGTGAAATTGGATACTGGGTTAACACGCAATTTAGTGGCAGTGGATATATGACAGAAACAGTACGTGCGTTAACAAACCTTGGATTTCAGTTATTCAAATTTAGAAGGATTGAAATACGATGTGAATGTAATAACACGAAAAGTCGTGCGATCCCTGAAAAACTAGGCTTTGAGCTTGAAGGGATATTACGTAATGAAGATCTTTCAGCTGATGGTAAACAACTAGTTGATACTTGCATCTATGCAAAGGTAAAGTGAAACTTTAATCCGCCCTCGCGAATCGGGCTTTTACAGCAAAAGAAAAGACCTTTTTAACGATGTATTCCATCGCTAAAAAGGTCTTTCTCTATTGCTACTAAAATCTTAGCACTCTTCCGGCTTACCAGCATTCGATGCTGTACGGAAAGATGATCCACATCCGCATGATGCGATTGCATTTGGATTATCAATTGTAAATCCGCCGCCAAGCATAGATTGTTTATAATCAATTTTTACTCCTTTAACAATGGGAGCACTTTCTGTATCAATAACAAATTCAACACCGAAAAACTCAAGAACTGTGTCGTCTTCTTTTGGTTCTACTTCAAATCCTAAGCCGTAAGAAAGACCGCTACATCCGCCGCCGTGTACAGCAAGGCGCACATACTTTTCTCCATCTTCAGCATCTTTTAACATATCTTTAATTTGAAAAGCTGCTTGTTCTGTTACTTCAATCATGAAATACACCTTCCTTTCTGTTCTCATTCTATTATACATCTTTACGCTTCTATCTTGTACTCATACACTCCGTGGCAAATTACTTCCGCAGGTCCTTTCATTAACACGTTTCCTTCTTCTGTCCACGCAATCATTAAGTCGCCGCCAGCTAAATGGACTGTAATTTCTTTACCACGTTCCATCTTCCCATTCAAAATAGCAGCAACAACCGAAGCACATGCTCCTGTTCCGCAAGCTTGCGTTACACCAGAGCCACGTTCCCAAACGCGGAAATTCATTTCTTCATCGTTTAAAATCTCGATAAATTCAACGTTCACTCGCTCTGGGAACATTTCATGTGTTTCAAGAACTGGACCAAGTGTTGTAAGAGGTGCTTTCTCTACATCATCAACAAAAATAACCGCATGTGGATTCCCCATTGAAACAGCTGTAAATGCATAACGATGGTTATTGTATAAGAAGTTTTCACGAATAAATGGTGTTTCACCTTCACCGAGCATCGGTATCTCTTCGCGTGTTAAACGTGGTGCTCCCATATCGATTTTCGCTAATGTAACTTTCCCTTCTTCTACCGTTACTTCCGCCGTTACAATGCCAGCTAACGTTTCAATTGTGAAAACTGTTTCCTCTACTAGTTTATGCTCATACGCATATTTCGCTACGCAGCGCAAACCATTACCACAGCTCTTGCCTTCTGAACCATCGTTATTAAACATACGCATTTTCACTGGAGCTACATCAGACGGACAAATTAAAATCATCCCGTCTGCTCCAATACCAGTATTAATATTTGAAACCTTTTCCGCCACAAAAGCTAAATCTTCTTCAGGAATTTGTTCTTCAAACATATTTACATATATATAACTATTGCCAAGACCATGCATTTTTGTAAAAGAAAATTGGCTCATTTATATTCACTCCAAAAATAATTTATTATTTTAAGTATAGAATGCATGCTTTTAGAACACAATATGAATGTCCCCCGTTTCTCATATTTGACAACGTTTGGCGATGAGCCACTCTTACACAAATTGTGTAGGAAAAAAGCCCTTCTAAAAGGGCCTTTTTTTATTTATCTATAGTCTTAATCTACCCTCCAAAATAACGTTTTATCTAAAATAAAATGAAAAAGGCGCTGCTCATTCGCAACACCTTAAAACATTGGATTTTCATCCAAATAATCATATACATTATTTACAAGTTCTTCTACTGTCGCACCTTGTACAACTTCACCATTCACAAGTGCAAATGGTCCTTCAAAACAAATACCACAATAACCTAAACAACCATATTCCATTACATCTAAATTAGGATCTTTTTCTAATTTCTCTAAAGCTGCTTGTGAACCACTTGCCAGGTTACCTACACAAAATTCAATTAATGGTTTAATCAAAATTCTCCCCCCTGTACTACAAAACAAATTACCTTCTGACATCTATAAGAAGAAAACTAAGCTGTTTCTCGTTGTTTTCGTTACACTTACTAAACTATTCAATTCCTTCACTGATTTACTTCAAAGTAAATATTCTTCTCTATATCAATATATTCACGGCAACGCTTTGCGGCCCCCGCAATGAAATAGTAACTAGAAAAGGAAAACAGTTTACTTTACTTTTCTTCTTATTGTACAACAGAGTATTCATTCATGCATTGTTATTTGTTCACAAATTCGATATAATTTGATTGAGTAAAGTCGAAATATTTTATTAATATAAAATTTTAGGATTAGGGGATATTTCAACAGAAAAGGGGTAATCCATCATGAAACACCTCGTAATACTAGGTGGCGGCTACGGTGGAATGAGAATTCTACAACGGCTACTTCCAAGCAACCAACTTCCAGATGATGTACAAGTGACATTAATCGACAAAGTACCATACCATTGTTTCAAAACTGAATATTATGCATTAGTAGCGGGTACAATTTCAGAAACGCATATTCGCATACCGTTTCCTGAGCACCCACGCCTTAATATTCAATACGGCACAATAACAAATATTGATCTCGAAGAAAAAGCTGTTCATCTTGATGGTGGCGAAGCAATCCAATATGATGATTTAATTATTGGACTTGGCTGTGAAGATAAATATCATAACGTTCCTGGGGCGAAGGAATATACACACAGTCTACAATCAATTGAACAAACACGTAAGACATATGAACAACTAAATAGCCTAGAACCTAACGCAACAGTAGCTGTCGTCGGTGCTGGCTTAAGTGGCGTTGAAGTAGCAAGTGAACTTCGTGAAAGCCGTTCGGATTTAAAAATCTATTTATTTGACCGAAAAGATAGAATTTTATTCCCGTATCCAGAGAAATTAAGTAGATACGTAGAAGAATGGTTTGTAAAGCATAAAGTTAACATTATTCGAAACTCTAACATTACAAAAGTAGAACCAAATATTGTATACAACCACGATGAGCCACTTGAATGTGATGCAATCGTCTGGACAGCTGGTATTCAAGCAAATGAAATTGTTCGAAACCTTCCAGTTGAACAAGATGGTAGCGGACGGGTTGTTTTAACAAAATATCACAATATTCCAAATAACGAGCACGTTTACGTTGTAGGAGATTGTGCAGCACTTCCACATGCACCATCTGCTCAGCTTGCTGAAGGTCAAGGAGAGCAAATTGTCCAAATATTATTAAAACGTTGGAATAATGAGCCACTTCCTGATGAACTACCTGTTATAAAATTAAAAGGTGTTCTCGGTTCTCTCGGCAAAAAACACGGATTTGGTTTACTAGCAAACCAACCATTAATGGGGCGTGTACCGAGATTATTAAAATCCGGTCTTCTTTGGATGTACAAACATCATAAAGGTTAATATTTTAAAGGCTGTCTACTACGTAGGCAGCCTCTTTGCATCCATGAAAAATAATTATCAGACATATTTTTCTCAACATGAATCATGTTTTATTTTTCATTTTTATATTAAAAACTACGAATGAAAAGTGTATGCTATTTATAAGTTGTTTTATTATTTCCGTTAAGACCGAATTCATTCGGTCTTATTTTTTTATGTAATACATACTTTTTTAGGAGGCATTACAATTCACTTATGAATGTAACGAAACTCAACGATCGAATAGAAATGAAGAAGAAAGAATTGGTCTATCTTGTTGAAATGTACGGATTCACTCATGATAAAGTAATTTCTTTCAGCCAAGAATTGGATCGCTTACTTAACTTGTTACTAGAGATTAAAACGAAAAAGAAACGTTGCTCTTTATAACCTTATTTTTCTATTTCTCTCTCTTTTTTGATACGATATAACTAGAATCAGAAAGGAGCAATTTATGTTTATATTAAAAGACATTACATATAGAGATATACTAAGTATTCCTTATTTACAGATTCAAAAAGAAAAAATCACATGTATTATCGGGGAAAGCGGGAGCGGAAAAAGTACATTACTCCGCATGCTAAATGATTTGCAATCTCCAACATCCGGTACAATTGAATATAACGGAAAATTAATTTCTGATTATCCCCCTATTCAATTACGACGGGACGTAGTCATGCTTGGGCAAACTCCACCTATTTTTGATGGCACGATTAAAGATAATCTATTAATGGGACTCCGTCTTTCTGAAAAACCCTTTCCAAATGATGATGCCCTGCGAAGCGCATTAACGACTGTTAGCTTAGAAAAAAAATTAGAAGACAACGCTAATTCATTATCAGGCGGGGAAAAACAACGACTTGCTTTTGCACGTATTGTACTTATGGATCCACCTGTCTATTTATTAGACGAACCAACCTCTGCGCTAGATAGTGATACAGAACGCCGCGTTATGAAACAATTTTCTACGCTGGCAAGAGAAAAGAAAAAAACAGTTATCTTCATCACACACTCACAACAACTTCCAGAAGAAATTGCAGACGATATTATTGAAATTAGTAAAACAAACGGTGCAATTAGAAAGGGAGTGCTCTCCGTTGAAGGGCGTTATTGAACTCCAAATTTGGCAACTTGCCGCTGCATATATTTTCATTCTTATTTTAATCGGGCTTGTAAAATTAAAGGGAATACCTCGCGAAAAACAAATCGCGCTCGCAACATTCCGTATGACGATTCAGCTCGTACTTGTTGCCTATGTTCTTACATACGTATTTGAAAATAGTAATCCATTTTATACAATTGCTCTTATTACTTCTATTACTACCTTTGCAATTTTTAATATTTATAAACGAGTCAACATCCCAATGTCGAAAGAATTAAAACGAGTAGCCGCCCTTTCCATGGTCGCCGGATCAATTGGGCCACTTCTACTATTTATCTTTGTTATTATCGGGCACGACCCTTGGTATGCGCCGCAATATATCGTTCCGATTACCGGAATGTTAGTTGGAAACGCGATGACAGGTGTTTCTCTCGGTGCAAATACGTTCTTAAACAGTATGAAATCGCAAAGAGGGCAAATTGAAGGAGCACTTATGCTCGGCGCAACACCGAAAGAAGCAGCTGCTCCGCTCATTCGGGACGCCTTTGACTCTGCCATTTTACCAACAATCAACTCTATGGTCGGAATGGGAATTATAAGCCTACCAGGCATGATGACTGGTCAAATATTATCCGGTGTATCACCGTTCACAGCCATCCAATATCAAATCGCCATCATACTCGGCATTTCAGGAAGTACCGCTTTCGCTGTCATTATCTTCTTGCAGCTCGGATATAAAACGTTCTTTAATAAACGGTGTCAGTTGAAAGAAGTAGATTATGGTGCGAAGTGAATCGTACCTCTCGCTCAGCAAATGATGCACAGTTCTCGGCGAATGAAATTATATCGACGATTTTTCGAATATATCGTCGTAACTCACATTATATCGGCGATTTTTCAAATATATTGATCGTAACTCACATTATATCGGCGATTTTTCAAATATATCGATCGTAACTCACATTATATCGGCGATTCGACAAGGAATATCGACTTACCGACAAAAAATGACAATAAAAAAGAGGAGGCTACTCGCCTCCTCTTTTTACTTACGCCTTCTTAACGAACTGTGATTTTAACTTCATAGCTCCGAAACCGTCGATTTTACAATCAATATCGTGATCGCCATCAACTAGACGAATGCTCTTTACTTTCGTACCGATCTTCACAACTGAAGACGTTCCTTTTACTTTTAAATCTTTAATGACAGTAACAGCATCACCATCTTGAAGAACGTTTCCGTTCGCATCTTTTACAACTTTTGCACCATCATTATTTTCAGCTTCTGCTTCTTGGCCCCACTCATGAGCACATTCTGGACATACGAAAAGAACGCCATCCTCATACGTATATTCTGAATTACATTTTGGACAATTTGGTAAAGTAGCCATAAATTTATTTCCTCCGTTCATTATTTATACGTAAAAATCAAAATTGATGTTTACATCTCGATAAATAAAATTTGTATAGCATTTCTTTATAGTGCCACAGTCTCACGTTATTGACAAGCCTACCTCAAATTCTCATTTTTTATTGTATTTTACAAAATTTCAATTCATATGGTGTTTCCAGTAAAAAAGAAGAACCTTCACAAGATTCTTCTTTTCCAACTAATCGAGTTTCTCTCTAGAAAAACCACATATTTTCTTCAACATAAATTTGATACTCTTCTGCTTCTTCTTCACTTAACTTTTTATTATTTAAATAAATTTCTTGCCATTCAAAGTAATCATCATTTAAATATACAGCGAATTTAATTTTCACATTCTTTTTTTCTTCATAATCATAACCAGTAAATTCTACTACGTCATAATCTTGTTCTTTCTTTACATACTTCCAATTTGGTTTGTCTGCGATAGACTCTAAAGCTTCTCCTTCAAGACTTAAGCGAACAACGTTTTTAATATTAGGTTCCGTTGGTACATAAGATAAACCGAAACTAGCACCTGCAAACAATACAAATACTATCACTTGTAAACCAATCATAAGCCCGATATGAGCGCCACCTTTTGATTGTAAATAATACTCTTTCTTATACTCAGGCACATCTTCTACTTTATGTAAAATGCGTGTAACATGCTTATAATATAAACGGTTTCCTTGCCATCCGGTAAAGACCATCGTTCCAGCGTATATTATAAAATCTATCCACATTGGTATATCAATAAAAGTAGCTATAATTAAAGTAGGTATCGCCAGTAATGTAAGTATAATAAATAACTTATACATTTTACGATACGCTAACCAAAAGTGTGGAAATATAAAGGCTACCCAATTCCACGTATTTCCTTGCGCTGGATTTTTTACTTTGCCCCACTTAAAGTCATAATAAGCTGTATTCTTTTGAACAACTTTATGTAATTCTTGCGGAGAAATTGCTCCCTGTAAAACCGTGTCCTTCACGTACATCATCCTTCTCTTATTTCTATATAACTTTATTGTATATGTACAAAACGAAGGAATCTAACAAAAAAGACATATATTTCACAAAAGTGAACGGAAATCGAATATATTCCGACAATTACCCGTTTCTTATTCCATTTTACTTTTAAATATATTAAAATACTTATGAATGATACATTTAATACACTAAGTTAAACATTTTGTAATAAAGAATGTTTCACATGAAACTATCTATATTTCGTATTACCTTTTCTATCTGCTACAAAATAAAAAGACGCCCTTTTCAAAAGGCGTCTTTTTATAGTTGAAAATTTACTAGTAAATAAAACAAATTGTTTAATAAATGAATGCCCCATGGAACGAGTAATTTATTTGTTTTCTAACAATACCCCATATCATATTATCCTTGTTCTTCCCTACCATTTCTCTCTACACTCTTCAATCAAACTTAGCAAATACCTCTTCGTCATATCCGCTCTTCTCCAAACAGAGAGTTTCTTCTTTTCCATTGGACTTCGCCTCATTCGCTCTACTTCTTTTAATAAAGGCTCCCATTCTTTCGCTGAACGCTCTAACAAGTATTGTAATCCTCTATCTTTTGAAACGATTGTTTTATGGTCTAGTGTATATAAAATACGCCCCATCGTAACGACAGCCGATTCTACCCATTCTTCTATGAAAAATAAATAGGGGCGCTTCGCTTTTTCACTCCAGTAATGCTCGACGTTATATTTCATTGTTTGTACTACATCGTCCCATTTTATTTGAAATGGAAGGTCCCCTGCCTCTTTCCCCATCACTGTAATGCCTTCGTTCTTTAATGTCCACCACGTGACTGCATTAATGTCCCAATAACCAATAGCCGCTTTTCCCTCTGCGCAATATACGTACTCGTTCATTGCATCATTGTATTTCCCTAAATCAGCGAGCGGAATATACATGCCATCCATTCGTTTCCCTAACGTACTACTACTAAGTTTCTTATGTAGTTCTACAAGTTGTTGTTTTTCAGCTTCATTCACAGAATCACTTATTACCGTAACAAAATCTACATCGCTCGTTTCTATATGAAATGCTCCTAGCGCAATAGATCCGTAAACGTATACCCCAACTATTTTTTCATCTAAAAAAATCTCTTTTAATTCTGCTATGTACTGCCCCATTAACTTTTTTACTTCTTCTGGTAGAGCATGTTTTACTCCATTCTCCACATCTATCCCTCCATTAAAAAAAGCCTTTGCTAATTTGCAAAGACTTCTTGTTTTATAAATATTTCTCGATTTCTTCGTAAACATCCTTCAAACGAGGATTTCCTTCTCCAACAATTTCTCCATTTACAAGAACGACTGGATAGAATAAATCTTCCTCCACTACGCGCTCTGCGAATGCTTTTTTATCTTCATCTTCTTGTTCTTCTTGAAAATCAATATACTCGAAATTAAATTTATTTTCTTGTCCTTCATATTTACGACCAATCGCCGCTTGTAACCATTCAAACGTTTCTGTTGAAGATGGCATTCCAACGCAGCTCGCACAAATTACTTTCGTCCCATACACTTGCACATTAACCATTTCTTCTCCCCCACTTCTTGTTCTAACAGTATATTCAGATGTCTTATTACATAAGCACATCATTTTACAAACTTATTCCATACCCCTATACTGAAAAAACACGTTATAAACATGATAAAATATTTCGGCAATAAAACAAGAACAGAAAAAATAGATTTTCCCCTCTATCTTGATTATAATAAAACTGATGAAAGGAGTCGATAAAAATGGAAAACCCACATATGCAAGAACAAGTACTAGAAGTATTAGATAAATTACGTCCATTCTTACTTCGCGATGGCGGAGACGTTGAATTAGTAGACATTGAAGAAGGTATCGTAAAATTACGCCTTATGGGTGCATGCGGAAGCTGCCCAAGTTCTACAATCACACTAAAAGCTGGTATCGAGCGCGCGTTACTTGAAGAAGTACCAGGCGTTATCGAAGTAGAACAAGTATTTTAATTTAAAGCGGAAGCGGCTCGTTCAGAACAGGAGGTCATTGGAGCTCCTGACGAAGAGGCGCTTTTTGCCTCACAGGAAGGCGCGAAATGGCCGACTGTTCTAGCCGCTGGAGCTGGATATTACTAAAAGCGGAGGCGGCTCGTTCAGAATCGCTTGCTAAAAAGAGACCAAAATTGGTCTCTTTTTTTTATTCACATAACTATTCTGGTTTAACATCATAAAACAAAATTGGAAATCCTTCTCAAAAAATGCGATAATTGATACTATATAGTGAATCGTTCACACATATAAAGTAAAAAACATAGGGGGACGACACATGCCAAAAATGGGGAACACTTTTTTAACAATTCAAGAACTAGAAAAGAAAAAAGAATATTTATTAGACCTTTCATCCGCTATACCGACATGGAATGCGAGCTATCAATTTTTATTCAAAGAAATCCAGCAAGAATTATTGAGTAAAGTAAATGAAAAAATCGAAAGACATCAATTCATTTTAAATATATGTGCAGATCAACAAGTAGGGGCATAATGTATTACATACAATTGTGGTATATAAAAAAGAGACCTCACTCGGTCTCTTTTTTATATTTTTAAGATAGCCAATCTAATTTCCGAATCCCTAACTTATCAATTGGTAAACGAAGTGAGCCATAAAAATGCCTCATAAATTGCTCGGAGCGGTTCACATCATGTAAAATGGCTTCTAAGCGATCTCTATATATGCTTTTTTGTTCTTCGTTTCCTGTTTGGTAATATCGTTCGACTGTTTCAAAATAGTGGAGCGGGAACAGAAGCCTTGCAAATAATAAGCGCCAACCAAATGAGGATAGCGAATAATTCCGTTCATAATCTGTAACAAATTGAACGATTGTTTGCTCCCAGTCTTTCTTTTTTTCTATCATCATATAGCGAATCAATTCTGCTATATCTCTAGTTGGGTGATCATACACCCACTCAAAAGGCAGTTTTAGACGCTTCGTTTGATGCCATAATAAAGGTGTAAAGCGTTCTTGGCAAATTGTTGCCGCATCACTCATTTGCGGTGTATCATCCATCTCTGTATCGACAACGTATTGAATTGCATTTTCTGCAACTCCTAAGTAATACGGGAAGGATTCGATAAACAATTGATCGAATACATCTGTAGGGTGATTCATCACTTGTGATTGCCAAAACCTTTCTAATTGATCGAGCCTTTTTTCCCATAATGCCTTCCATTCACCAATGCGGCTTAATTGCTCGATTTCTTCTGGAAAGAATGCACCACGTTTATGAAATATAGAAAGCTCGCTGCCTAATGATATAGCATGTCGCTCTAATGCGCGCATACCTTTTAATAAGCAGTAATTTTTTTCTTCTATCTCACTTACATAGTAACCGTGTATAGTCGGAACGAAAGTCGCAACAGTTATATCCCCTTGCTGGTTCATATAATCACTGAGCTTTTTCATCTCTACAAGTACTTCTTCCTCCATTTCTCCAATTGGAACAAGTACATAAATTTTGTTACGAATCCAAAAGCTTTTATAGGGGCCAAGGGGGATTAATTCTTTAACATGCATGTGATAATGCTCATAAATATGCTGAATCATCGCAGTCGCCACCTATGGTTTTTCTATATATATATGAGCTTGTGCTCGCCTTTCATTCCTATGCACATGATAAAGCAACGAAACGTATACAAATACTAAAAAGAAGAAAAGGTGATAAACATGAAAGAATCTAATCAACTACAAGAAAGAGCATTACAACTATTACAAGAACGCGGTGTAACAATTGACGACATTGCTGAACTTGTTCATTTTCTTCAAAAGAAATACCATACAAATCTAGAGATGTCAGAATGCCGTTATAACGTTGAGCGTGTACTATCAAAACGTGAAGTACAAAACGCACTTATTACAGGTATTGAACTTGATGTCCTCGCTGAAAAAGGAATGCTAAGTCAGCCATTACAAGATATCGTAAAACGTGATGAAGGCTTATACGGAATTGATGAAGTTATCGCACTTTCTATCGTTAACGTGTACGGCTCTATCGGTTTCACGAACTTTGGATATATTGATAAATTAAAACCTGGTATTTTAGAATACTTAAATGATAAATCATCTGGAAAAGTGCATACATTCCTTGATGATATCGTTGGCGGAATTGCTGCCGCTGCTTCAAGCCGTTTAGCGCACAGAGCTGAGCACTCAGAATAAAGTATCTAGGCCGTCAGTTTCATACTGACGGCCTTTCATATTCCATAAGCATAAATTCTCTTCCGCGACTCAAAAATATAGGTCCTTGTTGAAAGCCTATGTTTTTATATAGCGTAATCGCTCTTTTATTAAATGTTGCTACACTAAGTCGAAATATTTTTGGATGCCATTCCTCAATAGCAAACACTATCCCAGCTTGAAAGAATGTTTTTCCCATCCCTTTCCCTGTTAAATCTGGCTTCATGCCAATTCCGATATCGACTACATCTTCTCCCGTATATAAATTAGCATCTCTTCCACCTGGCACTTGTGCATTTTCTCCAAAACAAAAATAACCGATGAGCCCTCCCTTATCGTTACAACAACCATAATATGTTCCGTCCAGCAACTCTTCTATTACTTCTTCCTCTTCTGAAAAACTATATAAATTATACGGCTCCTCGTACGTCCACATCGCTATCTCCATCGCTTCTTCTTCTGTTAACTTATGTATATTCATCCCTCTCGCTCCTTATTAAGTATTCTATATATGTACTCATTCACTTTTCACATTAGATTTCCCTTTAATCGTGATATGCATAATTACATACGCATGCTCATTTCAAAAATGTTAAAATTTACTTAAATCGCTGTTGTTACACTTCTTGATTAAGAAAGGCCGTTAATCGGAAAATTAACGTCTTATCAAATTCAAGCATTTGGCACATTTTGTCATCATGAAAGACATTCGAAAGAGTGTCTTTTTTTCTATATTTCACAAGGACTTACTCATTTCAAAACATAAACACATACAATAATGTAACTCTTTACACGCATGAATCCCTTTCTAAAAGTTATGAAGTAGATTCAAAATAAAAAAGCACTCTTTCGCTAGAGTGCTTTTTACTTTCAAACAAGGAGGTTACATATATGGATAGTACTCTCATATTTAACTTCGGCATTGGTATTGTCATCATTTTATTTGTCTTCTTTGTTCTTTGTATGAGCGGGGTATAGAAAGGCGATTTTGAGCGTCTTTTTATACATACATATTTATTATTTGACTATCATAACAAAGGTAACCATACTAGTTACACAAATACAAATAGGAGGAAGACAATGAAACATGTAATCGTTTATGCACACCCGAATACAGAAAGCTTCAACCATGCGATTTTAGAAACAATAAAAAGTGAATTAGAAGAAAAAGGTCATGAAGTACGTGTTCGTGATCTATACGAATTAAACTTCAATCCAGTATTAGGCGCTTCCGATTTCACCTCATTTTCTCAAGGAAACACACCAGAAGATATTAAAGAAGAGCAGGAGCATATCTCTTGGGCAGATAGCATTACATTCATTTACCCAGTTTGGTGGGCGGGACTTCCTGCTATTTTAAAAGGATACGTTGACCGCGTATTTAGCCACGGCTTCGCTTATGCTTACGGTGAAAATGGCATTGAAAAGTTATTAAGCGGTAAAAAAGGCTTATTATTATCTACAATGGGAAATTCGAAAGAAGCATACACAGCAGGCGGTATGTTTGACGCAATGAAGAAAACAGCGGATGTTGGTATTTTTGAATTTACAGGTATTGAAACACTTGAGCATACATTTTATACAAGCGTCCCTTCTGTGGATAACGATGTGCGTAAACAATATCTTGAAGAGGTTAAAGATGTTGTGAATCGAGCGTTTTAATAAAAAAACTCCGGTTATAACAACCGGAGTTTTTATTTCATCATCAATTTCGGAATATACCTTTGAAGAATGTTTTCTAATTCATTCATATCTTCCTGTCTAATAAGTAAATTCACATTGTCATTCATTTTTTCTCGCCCTCGATATAAAAATATATTTTCTTTTGGATTTTCCCACGTTGATGTTTTATAGCCCTTTAATTCTTCGTATGAATAAAAGTTCAATCCGTCTATTACACCCTTTTCATATATTTGTACACTTTTAATAAGATGGATCGCTATTAAAGTCATAAAACAACTTGCTACAGCATGAATACCTAACTGAATGAGAAACTGTTCAATTGTACCAATATCACCACTTACGTACTGAGCACATATATACATACACTGTCCGATGAAGTACGCTGGTCCAAGTAATGCAATCCAACGTCGTTTCACCCGAGGATATGTTGCAATAAGTTTTCCCGCGCCTTTTTTCATTTCATTTATTTTGTATGTCTTCCATAGAACAAAGAACAAAACACATAATGTAAAAACAAACATAATACATGACATCCAATACACTTTTATTCCCTCCCCTTTCTATATCACCACATATAAATTTTACATTTTATACAACTATATTACATATGCAATTATGCATAAAAAAACAGGTAACCACTTCCGGTTACCTGCATTTCATTACATCTTCTCAATCCACTCCGTCAAGTTATGCACAACTTGCGTCGGTTGTACTTCATATTCTGTTAACTTCTCCACAGTTGTGACTCCAGTGTGGACAAGTAGGGTATGCATGCCAGCATTTATTCCTGCTAAAATATCTGTATCGTAGTTATCCCCAACCATTAACGCCTCATCTTTTTCTATGCCAAGCACTTTTAACGCTTGTTCCATAATGATCGATTCTGGTTTTCCGATAAAGATTGGTTCCACGCCTGTTGATACTGCTACAACTGATGTTAATGAACCGTTACCTGGTAATAATCCTCGCTCAGTTGGAATGGCAATATCCCCATTTGTAGAAATGAACGTCGCACCGTTACGCACAGCAAGACACGCTTTTGCTAATTTTTCATATGTGATGTCGCGATCTAAACCTACAACAACGAAATCAGGATTTTCATCCACAAGTTCAAATCCTTTTTCCACAAGTGCATCGTGTAAGCCTTCTTCACCAATCATATATACAGTTGCGTCTTGTTTACGTTCATAAATGAAGTTTGCTGTCGCCATGCTCGTTGTAAATACTTGGTCCGCTTTCGCTGGAATATCGAAACGAACAAGCTTTTCTGCCACTTGTTCTGGTTTACGAGTAGAGTTGTTTGTAACGAATAAATACGGAATGCCGTGCTCTCCTAATGCTTTTACGAAGTCGCTTGCTTCTTCAATTTGTTCTTCTCCGCGATACATCGTACCGTCTAAGTCAATTAAGTAACCTTTATACATCGATTATGTCTCTCCTTCTACGCTAACGTTCTCACCTATCATACCACTCTTATATTACCCGCTTTTTCCAAAGAAAAAAACGCTTTACCTTAAAGCGCCCCATAACGTTCATTTTTTCTCTTTTACTTGGTAAGAACAACTACAATCGCCCTCGCACATGTTTGCTAGCGTCTTTACATCTGCATCCACAAATATACGCTTATACATTTCTTTTTCATCTTCACATACTTGCGGGAATCTCTCTGCAATTTCTTTTAACGGACAGTTTTGTTTTTCCATTACGAAAGAATTATCCCCATCTCTCTTTATTTGAACCATATACCCGTTTCTCTCTTGAATAGCCGCTATCTCTTGCACTTTATATGCTAAATTCTTTTGGTTACTCACTCTTTTTTGCAACTGTTCTTCCATTCGCTTCGTTCTCTCTTTTAAAACGTAACGAAGTACTTTTTCATCGCCCATACGAGCTAAATCTTCTAGCATATCAATCGCAAATTGCTTATACTCTTTTGGGAATGTGTCTTCTCCCTTTTCACTTAATCCATACAAATAAGTTGGTCTTCCGACATGTTGCCTTACCATCTTGGAATAAATAAGTCCGTCTTTCTCAAGATTACTTAAATGTCTTCGAATCGCCATTTCTGTAATCTCTAAAACGTCAGCCAATTCCGCTACTGTGTGCTCTCCCTTTACTTTCAACAAATGTACAATCTCGTCTTTCGTCGTACGTGCTTCCCCCATGATTCAACCTTCTCCCTTGTCTTTCTCCCATACAATATAAGATCCCCAAAAGATATTCCCTTGGGGATCTTATACGCATAATTATTCTGGTACAAATGCAGATACAGGTCCTAATTCCTTTTCTAAATAACTACGAATATTCGCTGGGTATTTCTCTACCACTGCAATATGTTTTTGAATCGTCGTATATAATTCATCATGATTCATTTGAATATAATCTTGCGTAAGCATTTTTCGAAGAAGGATTACTTCTTTCATTCCTTGTCCCTCTTCTGCACTTATCACTCGCTCGTCCATTAAAATATCGATAATATCTTCGTAACTTCCTGGATCGCGCATAATAAATCCATCAATCATCGCATTCCCTACATCTAATACACAATCAATCATAAGATGAGCTATGCGTTCTAATGCGTAAAATTCAAACTCGGTTTCATATATCTTTTTCTCTTGAAATGTACTTGTTGCTCGTTCTAAACATACTAGCATTTGTTCTATTTTCTTTCTGTCTACAAAATACATGAATGTCACCTACCTGGAAATTAAAGCATTTACATTTTAATTGTAACGCTTTCTTCTGAAAAAATCGACAATTTTTCGAATTCACCTTTTCTCCATTATTTGTTATAGTTATACCTGTATGATTTTTGAAATTGGAGGAATGGAATCTTGGAACGTGAACTCGCACTAGAAATTGTCCGTGTAACAGAAGCAGCAGCATTAGCATCCGCACAGTGGATGGGCCGCGGAAAGAAGAATGAAGCAGATGATGCAGCAACTACAGCAATGCGTGATATGTTCGATTCAGTAAACATGGCAGGTACAGTTGTAATTGGTGAGGGAGAACTTGATGAAGCACCGATGTTATATATTGGTGAAGAACTAGGAACGGGTAACGGTCCAGAAGTAGATATCGCCGTTGATCCATTAGAGGGTACAAACATCGTTGCAAAAGGTCTTGCAAATGCAATGGCAGTTATTGCAATCGCGGATAAAGGAAACCTTCTTCATGCTCCTGATATGTACATGGAAAAAATCGCGGTTGGTCCAAAAGCAGCTGGTAAAATTAGCTTAGATGATCCAATTGAAAAAACAATTGAAATTGTAGCAGAAGCTAACAATAAAAAGATTCGCGATCTAACGGTTATCGTTCAAGAACGTGAACGTCATCAAGATATTATTGACCGTGTTCGTGCAAAAGGTGCACGCGTAAAATTATTTGGTGATGGTGATGTTGGTGCTTCAATTGCTACAGCACTACCTGGAACAGGTATCGACTTATTTGTAGGTACTGGCGGAGCTCCAGAAGGCGTTATTTCTGCAGCAGCATTAAAATGCCTTGAAGGTGAAATGCAAGCTCGCTTAGTTCCAATGAACGAAGAAGAAGAAGATCGTTGTCGTGAAATGGGACTAGAAGATCCTCGTCAACTTCTTATGTTAGATGACTTAGTATCTGGTGATGATGCAATCTTCTCAGCAACAGGTGTTTCTGCTGGTGAATTATTAGACGGCGTGAAATTCCTTGGCGGAGATTTAGCTGAAACATATTCTATCGTAATGCGCTACAAAACAAGAACAGTGCGATTCATTAAAACGCACCACCATTTAGATCATAAACCACACTTAAACTTAGATATTTAATAAAAGGAGCCATGTGTATGGAAGAACGTTTCTTTCTGTACGACGATACAGTCGCTACAAGAACTCGTTTCGTTAGCTTTATGGGGGAAAATGAGCGTCATGACTTAGCGCTTTTATACTCTGATCGTCATTACGGTAAAACAATTGTGCTTGATATGCAGCGCAATAAATTTGCTATCATCGGTCCTGACGATTTAAACGAACCAGGCTACTTAGAGCACGCATTTTCTATGTCTGAAGAAATTGCAGAAGAATTACGCTCATTTTTATTTGAACTTATATAATTTATCGTATGCACCAGCTATTTTAGCTGGTGTTTTTTTGTTACGAAAGTTTCGAATTTTCAATCTTCTATGTTATAATGAGGAATAAATCTATTTGGATAGAAAGGACGTTTACGACGTATGCCAACATTTACTTTGTAATGGACCAGCAATTGGATAGCATTACTCTCAAAAAAGCACCACGCTTTTTCAAGGGAGTAGTCTGCCCATTCCCATTACAAAGGAACGTATTGCATCTGTAGTATGATGTTTACGGAGGTTCCTCTTTGGGGGAACCTCCTTTTATTTTTGTCTACTTCTCCTGTCTTCATACTACAAGACATCCAAATAGCTGTATTACGTTCTTTTGCCACTAATATAAGAGGTGAAGGAAAATGCAGAAAGTACAACTTTCTTGGAGTTTATATGAAAACGAGCAAAACACAATCGAAAAGTATTGTAAAAATTGCAGAAGCACTACCCTATTTACCGACACAAATATTCGTAGGCATAACGCCAATGGAAAAAACATATACCGCTTTGCCATTTATAAATGTCCGAAAGATCATACGTGGAATCAAAAACTGCGTATTTATAAAGCATTTACTGATCACGTTGAAACAGTCGATATGACTCAGCAAGATCAAATAGAAACAACTACTACCATTTCCATTATGCAACATAAAGAAAGCGGCATAGCCGAAATCACAATCGTATTAGATCTCATTTTCGGTTCCCACCGAATCGATAAAGCCTTATCCACATATATTTCCGACTGGAGCCGTACACTCATTGTGGATAAAATTAAAAGTGGGGATATTCAATTGAACGGACAACAAATGAAACCAAATACACTCCTTTCTGAAGGCGATCATATCTCGATTTGTTTGTGAACGAGAATATGCAAAAATCCTCTTACAATCGTAAGAGGATTTTTTTATTTCTTCACTTTTCGTAATACAAAATGTGCACAACCGAAGTTACAGTACTCGTATAAATACTCCGATAACGTACTAATTTTCGTATCATATGTCGCACGTTGGTTACTATCATCAAAGAATCCGCGCAATCTAAGTTGCTCATAACCCCAGTCCCCAACGATGTAATCATATTTATTTAAAATTTCTGCATAGCGCTCTTTAAATGCTTCTTCACTAAAACCGTCACGAAAGTTTTTAATTACTTCGTACTGAACATTATTAATGCTCACCGTAGCATGAATCTCTTGCTCTTGCTTTTGCTCCATTATTAACTTCCTCTCTAAGCATTCTTCTTTTTATCGTATCACAAAGCATAACAACCAACAATTTCAAATACAAAAAATTGCAAATTAGTACATGCTATGGAGAAGGAGGTGATACATCGTGAAAAAACAAATTGTACTTTCCCTTCTCACTCTTTCCTTATTTGCAGGCTGCCAAACAAATAATAAAGCCGAAATGGAACGCGAAGAAGGAAGCCGTGTTCTTGTTTCCAATAAAAACGACATGTATCATACAGAAAATACAAATACAAGACTCACGAGAGTCGGTTATTCATCGAAACAAAAACATGAAGTGTCTAACAAACAAGTAGGGGCCATTAACCGTGAGAAAGTTGCTGAGATGATTACAAGCATGACAGTCCAACTTCCTGACGTTACAAATGCCGCTACACTCGTTACCGATGATGAAGTGTTCGTCGTATATCGTGCAAACACAACGGATCAGAAACTCGTAGCAGATCAAGTATATAAAACCGCTTTGTCCATCGTCCCTCGCTATTATAAAGCATATGTATCAACAAACCAAAAGTTGATTTCTCAAATTCAAGGGCTTCAATCTGGCTCATTAAATGATACAGAATATACACAAAGCCTCGATATGTTAAAACGTGAAATGAGTAAAAACCCTCATTTAAACAATACAGAGAATCAAACTTTGAATGATATGATACAAAAATAAAAGGTGGAGAAAACCTCCACCCTTTTTTACTTTTTATTACGATCCGCATAAACCTCCATCGCATCACACATAAACTGCGCTAACCCTTCGCCGAACTTATCGATATTTTTCGTGAAGCGCTCATCCGCGACGTACATTTGGCCGAGCCCTTTAAAAGCATCTAATGAATATTCTCCAAAGTTTTGCAAGTAATCGTACCATACTTTAATAGCGTCCTGCGCCTCTTTAGAATCAGGTGCACCGTGTCTAAGCGTCGCTAAATTTCTATAAATATCATTAAATTCTTCTTGCTTCTCTTTTGACATGCCTTTCGCATATTCATTCGCTTTATCTACAGCTGTATCTCCCCATCTTTCTCGTGCTTCTTCTTCATATGGGTTATGGCTGAAATCGAATCCTTCAAATTTCTCTTTGTTCGTCATTTCAATCTCTCCTTTTGTATGCTGAATTGTTTTATCAATCGTCGCAATCACTTTATCTAACCTAGCTCGCTTTTCAAGAAGCATTTTCTTATGAAGCTGTAGTGCTCCTTCGCGATCAAATGACGGACTGATGATAATTTCTTTAATTTTCTTCAAAGGGAAGCCAAGCTCTTTAAAAAATAAAATTTGCTGCAATGTCTCTAAATTTTCATTGGAATACAGACGATATCCCGACTCTGTCGTCTCGTCTGGGGTTAACAACCCAATTTCATCGTAATGATGCAGTGTGCGCACACTAATTCCAACTAAACTAGCTACTTCTTTTATCCTCATTGTCATTTGTATCTCCCCCTTAGTACATACGATAAAGTATGACGCAACGTTAGAGTCAATAAAAACTTCATGTTGTTTTTGAAAGATTCATCTCTCCACATTTTCCTCCATTTCATGCATAATATATATGTACATATATTAGAAAGCGGTGAAAGTATGGTTTCAAATACGGTAATTGCCAGCATCACAATTCAGCTTGTGCTTTCAGTTCTGGTACCAATTATTGCGCTCGTTTATTTTCGTAAAAAATATCATATCAGTTGGAAAGTCGTTGGAGTTGGTGTCCTTATCTTTATCGGATTTACCCAAATTCTCGAAACACCTTTCCACCTATTTATGCGCGGTAATCCAGCGATAGCTCCATTTTTAGAAAACCCATTTATTTTTGCAATATACGGCGGATTAACTGCTGGTATTTTTGAAGAATTAGGACGCTTCGTTGCCTTTTACTACTTACTAAAAAAATATCAAGAATATAAAGATGGTTTCGCTTACGGAATTGGTCATGGCGGAATAGAGTCCATTTTAATCGGCGGATTCTCTGCTTTGCAAGCACTTATATTCGCGAATTCAATTAACAACGGTAGCTTCGCTCAAATGGTTGAAAAACTACCAGCAGAACAACTATCGCAATTAAACTTGATAAAAGACATGTTAGTTGAACAACCTGCCTATTTACACCTCCTTGGTAGCCTAGAAAGAATTATGGCACTAGTACTGCAAATCGCCTTTACAATGCTTGTCTTATACGCGGTAAAACAGAAGAAGTACATCTTCCTTGTATACGCTATACTATTCCACGCATTGGTAGACTTCTTCGCGGCACTTTACCAAACAAAAACAATCAATATCTTTGTTGCAGAAGGCATCACCCTTCTCTTCACAATTGGTGCTGTCGTTCTTATTCGCAAAATGAAAGCGAAATTAATGAGTGTGCCGCAGTAAAAAATAACCCACCAATTGGTGGGTTATTTTTTATAAGAATCATCACAATGATGATAACTTTTACCCGCTTGCAGCTCCCTTTTTGTTTCTGCATCTATAACGATATATTTATGCAACTCCTCTACTTCATTTTGAGAAAAGGAAGCGAAAAAATATACTTGGCGATCTGGATGAATAAATGAATCATGCAGCACCACTCTACTCCGACAGCCGACAGCTGTTTTTTGCTGGAAGATAAATGTCTCATCGGCCACTTCTTTAAATGATATTTTTTTCCGAACGCTGTATGCTGCATTTTTGTACTCTTTATAGATTTTCTTATCTAACTGTTCATAAAACACATCCTCACTCACAAATGGTTTATTTCGATTGCTTGGATAGTCTATTTTTGGGTTGGATGCTGCATATGTTGTGGACAATTGCATAAGAAAACAAATAATAAATACAATACCTATTATTTTTTTCATAATGACACCTCATTTTTTTATCCACATTACTTTTCCACATATTCAGATCACTATGCCCTTTCCGAGAAAAAGGAATATTTTCCACTTTTGTCGAAGTATATAAGCGTCAACTTGAAAGATGGGGATGAATTATGAAAAAAATTATTGTAATACGACATTGTTCCGCAACTGGCCAAGAACGTGATGCCGAATTAACGAACGTAGGAAGAGAACAAGCAAACAGCCTTGCTACATTCCTCTTAGAAAATCATCTACAAATAAATCATATTATTTCAAGCCCATTTGTCCGAGCTATCGATTCCATTCGGCCCTATGCGCTTCAAGCTAATTTATCTATCCACGAAGATGAGCGACTAGCTGAGCGCATATTAAGCAACGTTCCAATGGATGATTGGATGCAAAAATTAGAATCTACTTTTACAAACATAGATATTTCCTTTTCAGGCGGAGAGTCAACAAAACAAGCAACAGACCGTGCCATATCGCTTATCCAAGACGTTTTAAAACTAGAGCATGACACAACAGTACTCGTTACACATGGCAACTTACTTACATTAATTTTAAAGCACTTTGATCCTTCCATTGGCTTTCATGAATGGAAAACTTTAACCAATCCTGATATGTACGAAATTACATTAGATGAACAATCGATTATAAAACGATTATGGGAAGTACCATCCAAGTAATATCCCTTTCCAAAACATTCAGTTGACGCCGCGAGAAGAGACTGTACTAACAATAGAAAGGGGTATCATTCCATATGTACGAAGACGTACTTGCTTTACTACATAAAACAAATGTTTCTTATGAGAAGTTTGAACACGAGCCAGTACTCGATTATGAAACAGATCGTATCGTGCGTGAAAGGCTTGGCTTACGAGGTACTCCAAGTAAAAGTTTATTTTTAAAATCAAAATCCGGGGCATATTACGTATTTTTCACTTTAGAAGGCACTCGGCTTAACCGAGGAGAGATGAAAGAAATAACTGGCGAGCACTTATCGCTCTATTCTCCTGATGAATTAAGAATGGAAATGGGCTGTACTCCAGGATGTGTAGCTCCTTTCGGTTATTCACAAGATGTGACAATTATTGTGGACAGTTCCATTTATACGTACGATAAAATTTTAATTACACCTGGTGTACCTGAATTTACGATTGAATTATCCACAGAGGAATTAAAAAAGATTTTATTAACATGCCCAAATACCGTTTTAGAGTACAAACAAAAAGAGAGCTAATGATTAGCTCTCTTTTTTCATTATTTCGCTTCTGCTGTGTTTTCTTTTGCAGAACGTACTTGCTCGTCCGCATGGTAAGAAGAACGCACAAGTGGGCCAGCTTCACAGTGGCTAAATCCTTTGCTAAGTGCAATTTCTTTTAGCTCTGCAAACTCTGCTGGTGGGTAATATTTAAGAACTGGTAAATGCTTCTTAGACGGTTGTAGGTATTGTCCAAGAGTTAAAATATCCACATTGTTTGCACGTAAGTCATCCATTGCTTCAATTAAATCTTCTCTTGTTTCACCTAAGCCCACCATAATGCTCGATTTAGTTGGAATATCAGGCTGCATTTCTTTTGCTCGACGTAAAAACTCTAATGAACGGTCATACTTTGCTCTAGCGCGAACTCGGTCAGATAATCGACGTACTGTTTCAATGTTATGGTTCAAAATATCTGGTTTTGCATCCATTAACATTTTTAAGTTTTCTTCTACTCCACCCATATCAGATGGTAATACTTCGATAGACGTAAATGGATTTTTACGACGTACAGCGCGTACTGTTTCAGCAAAAACAGCTGCTCCGCCGTCCTTTAAATCATCACGTGCAACCGCTGTTATAACAACGTGCTTTAAGCCCATTTGTACAACAGAATCTGCTACGCGTTCTGGCTCTTGTAAATCAAGCTCATTTGGTAAGCCTGTTTTAACCGCACAGAAACGACAAGCACGTGTACAAACCGCACCTAAAATCATAAATGTTGCTGTTTTCCTTACAGCCCAGCATTCATGAATATTTGGACATTTAGCTTCTTCACAAACGGTATGAAGATTTTTAGAACGCATCATTTTCTTTAAGCCTGTATAGTTTTCATTCGTGTTTAACTTAATTTTCAACCATTCGGGCTTGCGCTTATATTCTGTTTGTTTTGTCATGGTTATCAACTCCGCACAATATGAAATAGTTTACCGTGTTCGCTTCTTTCAATGTAACATATCTATTCTAACGTATGAAAGCGATTTGCTCAAATGAAGATTCTAAGATTTTTTCCAATCGTTCCCTATAATGAAATACTCCGTATATCCCACACTAAAAAGAGTGATGTTGCGAAAGGAGTCTATTTCATGCTTCGAAAAATTTCTCTTTTGCTTTCGATTTGTTTTCTTCTTCACCAAAACATCGCTTACGGTGAAGATAATCAGCAAAGCATATACGAAAAGCGCATGGCACTCTATAAAGAAACCGAGCAATCTTCAGGCATTCCGTGGTATTACTTAGCTGCAATGGATCAATATGAAAGAAATATACGGAGCGTAAGAAAAGATATTCCGAAAAAACCAGATGCCATCATTTCCCTTTATTTCAAACCAGAAATATGGGCTGGACCTGTTAATAGTAACGATACTCTCCCCCATACAATTTCTCTATTTGGCGGGTTAGGTTTAGATGGTGACAAAGATGGATTTGCAAATCCAAATAGCGATCGTGATCTTCTGCAAACTGCAGCGACCATTTTAAAGAAGCAAGGAACGTCAGAAGACCGTATAAAAATTATGCTTTGGGAATATTATAGACGTGCGAAAACAGTTGATTTAATTACCGAATACGCCCAAATTTATAAACAGTATGGACGTATTAACTTAGAAGGAAATGCCTTCCCTCTTCCGATTCGTAGTGATCATAGCTACCGGAGTACATTTGGCGCTGGAAGAAGTTTTGGCGGCAGAAGGATTCATGAAGGAACAGATATTTTTGCCCGATATGGCGTACCAGTTAGATCTACTTGCTATGGCATTATTGAAACGAAAGGCTGGAATCGTCTTGGTGGATGGCGCATCGGCATTCGCGACCTTCATAATAATTACCATTATTACGCTCACTTAGGTGGGTTCTCAAAAGAAATACAGCTTGGACAAATTGTCGAGCCAGGAAAAGTAATCGGATTTGTTGGCAGCACTGGATACGGTCCTCCTGGCACAGCTGGAAAATTCCCGCCCCACTTACATTTCGGCATGTATAAAGACAATGGTTATACAGAATGGGCTTTCGATCCATATATGCATTTAAGTCTGTGGGAACGAAAAGAACGAGCGAATACAAAATGATAACCGTAGCATATTGCTACGGTTATTTTTTATATGCACTAACTATCTGTTTTCTTCTTATCAGGTACAACAACACTTCCGCTTCCGTAATAAGTAGGTACTTCTCCTTGGACGATACGCGTTGCAATTGGGACATCTTTCTTCACCGTTATTTCTTTCGTATGAAATGGAATAATCACTTGCAATGTTACTTCCATCTCCATAACAATTTGAATGGCTGTCGTATTAATCCCATGTGGCTCAATTTTTTGTTTAATATCCGTATTCACATGACCAATTGTAGTGAAATCAATAGGAATATCTGGTCCTATATTTCCAAGAAGCGCATTATCCGTTACACGCCCAAAAGGAATCGACATCGTTGCCCCGTTTTTTTCAGAAAGCCCTAGCTCCTTCAAATTCCCTTGCTCTACTTGCTGTAAATATTTTTCTATGTATGTGGTCGTTGATGTTACGATTTCATTTACTTGCTTTGTATTTAAATTAATTGTGGATACTTTCCCGTTTTTATCATTTTGTACTTTCATTAATGAATCGACATCGAATCCTTCATCAATCCTGTCTTTTACCGCCTTCGTCATAACCGCTGTTGCCATTTTATGCGTCTCTACTTCCCCATATTTAAGTAAGGTCGGCTGAATACTACTATTTACAATCCATAATCCTTGCACAAGTAATATGACAAAAAGAATAAACGACATAAGCAGTATGTACCGAAAGGAAATAGGCCCCCTTCGAAACCGCGAATTTCTCAAGCGAAATATACTCATAAAAAAACCTCCTTCTTATATCATTTCTATGCAAGAAGGAGGGACGATATATGCTTATCTCATTTTTAATAATGCTTCTTTTCCAATCGTTCCTACTGGAATACCTAACGCTTCAGCTCCAGTCGTTACCGATTCTAACGGTGCTTCAAGAAGTTGTTCAATCGTTCTTACGCCAACCGCACGGCCAGCAATAATTCCTCGATCTCCTAACTTCTCATTTAAAAGACCTACATCTAATGCACCGCACATAATATATCCTTTATCGCTCATTACAGCTAGCAAATTTGTCTTTGGAAGTTTGACGCTAACGGCAATAAACGTATAGTTATCAATTATAATAGGCTCTACATTAACCATAGTTCACACTCCTCTCTTTCTTATCTGTATGACAAGAGAAAAATGAGTGTTACAAGTTAACTAGCCTATAGTTTGACGGAAGATGTATGAGTTATTAACATGTCTGTTAACACATCTCTAAGTAGTTCTGGCATATAATATTGTTTGTCAGAAAGTGTGGATAGCTCTGGGTATAAGTATCCAAATGTAAACATATCAATCGTTCCTACCGTATATATACGATCTAACTCCAGCGATTCTCCGTTAACCAATACATCTTCGAGTAAAATTTTATTCCCAGGAATCGTGTCTGGAATGACTTCTACACCAGCGTAAATCATTTTCCCCATTACTTTCCCGCGAAATCCGAATCCTTTCACCTCAAGATTCTCCATATTCGGGCGGCGTGCTTTCAAAATAACTTCCCTTAACGTTTTCCCCGGCACTTTTAATAAACATGGATTAATTGGATGTGGACAAATTCTGTGAATGTCTCCGCGTGTCACAACACCTTCATTTAATCCTTCAAGAAGTACACCAGCGTTCACCATTCCAATCTCTGCACCGCACCACGTTTTCAGCGCACTTGCTAACATGTGCGAAAACGTCGTCTCATGAAACCAATCGACCGGTAATGATTCTTTTAAATGAACGACAGGCTCTGCCATAATATGTTTACTCTCTTCCTGCAGCGCTTCAATTGTGGATAACGGTTCACTATAAGCACCTAACCGTTCTGTCTTAATCGCTCTACCATCTTTCTTCAACAGCTTCTTCGTCTCTTTATCCACAGTAAGCTGAACGTGTCCAACGTAACGTCCCCACTTTTCACAACAACAAAGCAAAGTATTATTCACAAGAACGCCTCGCTCAAATAAATGATGCGTATGCGCCCCTAAAATAACATCTATATCATAATGCTCCGCCATATACTCATCCATACTTTTTCCAAGGTGAGATAGGACAACAGTAACATGCGCCTCATCTTTCACTTCTTCTAAAATGGATTCTAAATGCTCGATTGGATCTTCAATGTGCCAGTCTAACATTTGATAAAACTCTGGATACGCTACCGTTAATCCAATAAAGGCAATCGTAATCCCATCTGTCGTTGTATGCAATTTATAAGGCTGCGCCCACCCAGGACGTACCCCTTCTTTTTCAAATAAATTCGCTACAAGCACCTCAAACCCAGCATCATCATATAGACGATTCAAATGCTCCTTCGCTAACGTAATTCCTTCGTTATTTCCAATCGTTACATAGTCATATAACGCCTCATTTAAAAGCTTCGTATTTCCAAGCCCATTTGTCGCTTCCGAAATACTATGAAAACGATCCACATGATCGCCAATATCTACAGTTAAAACAGTCTCCCCCGCTTCCTGTCTTCGCTTTTTCTCCCCTTGTACAAACCGAGAAATTTGCGGCCAATTTTCAAAATGACTATGTATATCGTTTGTATGATAAAGGTGGATGATTGTTTCTTTATTTATATTCAGAGAAAAAACCTCCTCTCAGTTCCTTACTGCCATTTACGCTATACGTACGCAATAATCCTGTAAATACTTTTCGTCTTTTCTTGCTATTTTACATTGTACTCGCATTATGAGAAAAAGCAAAAGATTGCCCTTTTCATGCGAAAAACTTTATATTACTTTTTCTAGTTTGAGGAGATTTTCTGTGGAATGATTGTAGCTAGAGGAGAGGTTTGGGATTTGGGATTGGGGATTGGGGATTTGTCAGTATCTTTGCCTCACTTACCTGCTTTTCGTATAGTTGCCGGGTATACAGTCCTCTCTGCCATGTCGTAATTTGTTGGTAAATCGATATTCCTTGTCGAAACGTCGATATATTAAAATAATCGCTGATATATTCCAAGTTATGGTCGATATATTTGAAAAATCGCTGATATATTTAACCGAACACCCACCTGGGTATCCCGTCTCAGCCTAAACTGATCTCAACCAAGCAGAACACAAAAAAAGCGCCCTGCACAGCAGGGCGCTTTCTTCATACATATATTATCCAGTTCCAGCGGCTAGAATGTTCGGTGGCTTCACTTCTTCCCCCTCACATTCTGAACGAGCCGCTTCCACTTTAAATATTGTCCAGCTTCGCCTCCTAGACCCTCATGTCTAAGAACCTTCCGCACCAGAAGATAAAAAGCATCTTCTGTGCGAAAGAACCTTAGCCAACGGGTCTGAACAGTCGGCTCCGCATTTCTATTTAACCAATAGAACCTTCCATCTCAAACTTAATCAGGCGGTTCATTTCAACTGCGTATTCCATTGGAAGTTCGCGAGTGAATGGTTCGATGAAGCCCATTACGATCATTTCTGTAGCTTCTTGCTCAGAAATACCGCGGCTCATTAGGTAGAATAATTGTTCTTCTGATACTTTCGATACTTTCGCTTCGTGCTCAAGTGAAACGTAATCGTTTTTGATTTCGTTGTAAGGAATTGTATCAGATGTAGATTGGTTATCCATGATTAACGTATCACACTCGATGTTAGAGCGAGAGTTTTTCGCTTTTGGTCCGAATTGTACGATACCACGGTAAGTTACTTTACCACCATGCTTCGCAATCGATTTAGAAACGATTGTTGAAGATGTGTTTGGTGCTAAATGAATCATTTTCGCACCAGCATCTTGGTGTTGGCCTTTACCAGCAATCGCGATAGATAATGTTAAACCACGAGCGCCTTCGCCTTTTAAGATAACTGCTGGGTATTTCATCGTTAATTTAGATCCGATGTTACCGTCAATCCATTCCATCGTTGCGTTTTCTTCACAAACCGCACGTTTTGTAACTAGGTTGTATACGTTGTTCGCCCAGTTTTGGATTGTAGTATAACGGCAATATGCATCTTTCTTAATGATGATTTCTACTACCGCACTGTGAAGTGAGTTAGTAGTGTAAACAGGTGCTGTACAACCTTCTACGTAGTGTACGTGTGCGCCTTCGTCTACGATAATAAGCGTACGCTCGAATTGTCCCATATTTTCAGAGTTAATACGGAAATACGCTTGAAGTGGTGTATCAACTTTCACACCTTTTGGAACGTAGATGAATGATCCACCAGACCAAACTGCAGAGTTTAATGCAGAGAATTTGTTGTCTGTTGGTGGGATTACTTTTCCGAAATGCTCACGGAAAATGTCTTCGTTCTCTTTTAATGCGCTATCTGTATCTTTAAATACGATTCCTAGAGCTTCTAGGTCTTCTTTCATGTTGTGGTATACAACTTCAGATTCGTACTGTGCAGATACACCAGCTAAATATTTTTGCTCAGCTTCTGGAATACCTAATTTATCAAATGTCGCTTTAATTTCATCAGGTACTTCATCCCAAGACTTCTCAGATTTCTCAGATGGTTTTACGTAGTACGTAATTTCATCGAAATCTAAGTCGTTTAAGTCGCCACCCCATTGTGGCATTGGCATTTCATAGAACTTATCCAGTGATTTTAAACGGAAGTCTAACATCCACTGTGGTTCTTCTTTCATACGTGAAATTTCTTCAACGATCTCTTTTGTTAAACCGCGTCCAGCACGGAAAATCGAAACGTCTTTGTCTTTGAAACCATATTTGTAATCGCCGATATCTGGCAGTTGCTTCGCCATGTTGGTGTGTCCCTCCTTAGATAACCTCGTTTTTAGGAACCTTTAACATTACTTATCTTCGTTTAAGCCCTTTTCTAACGCTTTCCACGCTAATGTTGCACATTTAATACGTGCAGGGAACTTGCATACGCCTTGTAATGCTTCAATATCTCCTAAATCGATGCTGTCATCGTACTCTTTTCCTAGCATCATGTCAGAGAAAATTTTCGAAAGCTGAAGTGCTTCTTCAATTTTCTTCCCTTTTACTGCTTGTGTCATCATTGAAGCTGAAGACATTGAGATGGAACATCCTTCGCCTTCAAACTTCGCTTCTTGTACAATACCCTCTTCTACTTTCATCGTAAGTTGAATACGATCGCCGCACGTTGGATTGTTCAAGTTAACGGTAACACTATCTTCTAACACGCCATGGTTACGAGGATTCTTATAATGATCCATAATAACTTGACGATATAACGTATCTAAATTATTAAATGACATTTGTGAAATACTCCTTTGTCTTGATTAGCGATTCAACAAATGTATCAATTTCTTCTTTTGTATTATATAAATAGAAGCTCGCACGTGCTGTTGAAGAAGCTTTTAGCCACTTCATAAGCGGTTGTGCACAGTGGTGTCCTGCGCGAACTGCAATGCCTTCTACATCTAATACAGTCGCTACATCATGAGGATGTACGTCTTCAATATTAAATGTAACAAGACCAGCGCGATGCTTTGGACCATAAATTGTAACGCCATCTACTTCTGATAGTCTTTCTAAAGCGTATTGCGCTAATTCATGCTCATGCTTTTCAATATTATCAAGACCGATTTCTTCTAGGAAATCAATTGCCGCACCAAGTCCGATTGCATTACCGATAATCGGTGTACCTGCTTCGAACTTCCACGGAAGCTCTTTCCAAGTAGATTCTTGTAAATCTACGAAATCAATCATTTCACCACCAAATTCAATTGGCTCCATATTGTTTAGCAATTCTTTTTTACCATATAATACGCCGATGCCTGTAGGTCCACACATCTTATGAGCAGATAATGCATAGAAATCACAGTTTAGATCTTGTACATCCACTTTCATATGAGGTGTACTTTGTGCACCGTCAACGACCATAATTGCGCCATTTTCATGTGCAATTGCACCGATTTCTTTGACAGGGTTAATCGTTCCAAGTACGTTTGATACTTGCATAATAGAAACGATTTTTGTATTCGGTGTAACTGTTTGACGAACATCTTCTAAAGAAATTGTACCGTCTGGTTGAAGCGGAAGGTATTTTAAAGTTGCACCCGTTTTCTTCGCAACTTGTTGCCACGGAATGATGTTACTATGGTGCTCCATGTAAGAAATAACGATTTCATCGCCTTCTTTTACATTTTCAAGACCATAGCTAGCCGCTACTGTATTTAATGCAGTTGTCGTCCCGCGCGTGAAAATAATCTCTTCCATTGATTTCGCATTGATGAACTTGCGAACTTTCTCACGTGCACCTTCATACGCGTCGGTAGCTTTCGTACCGAGCGTATGAACACCGCGATGCACGTTAGAATTATATTCTTTATAATAACGTTCTAACGTTTCAATGACTTGAATTGGTTTTTGAGAAGTTGCTGCACTATCGAAATAAACAAGTTGTTTGCCGTTCACTTTTTGATCAAGAATTGGAAACTGTTTGCGTATTTCATGAATATTCATTAGCGAACTTTCCTTTCAATTACCTCAACAAGCTGTGCTTTTACTCCTTCAATTGGAAGCTCATTTACTACTGGTGCTAAGAATCCATGGATGACTAAACGTTCTGCTTCGCGTTTTGGAATACCACGGCTCATCAAGTAGTATAGTTGGATTGGATCTACGCGACCTACTGAAGCTGCGTGACCTGCCATTACATCATCTTCATCAATTAAAAGGATTGGGTTTGCATCGCCGCGAGCTTTTTCGTCTAGCATAAGAACGCGAGAAGATTGTTGTGCATTTGATTTAGATGCACCGTGTTCAATCTTACCAATTCCGTTAAAGATAGATGTTGCACTATCTTTTTGTACACCGTGTTTTAAGATCCAACCTTCAGAGTGTTTACCGAAGTGAACAACTTTAGTTGTAAAGTTTTGTGTTTGGTTACCACGGCCAATTGTTACTGTTTTCGTATCAGCATATGAACCGTCGCCCATTAAGTTCGTAACGTTCTCTGAAATTGTGTTTCCGTCATTCATAAGGCCTAGAGCCCAATCAATACGGCCGTCGCGTCCTACTACTCCGCGGCGGTTCACATAAGTTGTTACGTCTTGTGCTAATAGATCAACCGCACCGAATTTCACTTGTGCGCCTTGTTCCACGATTACTTCTGCTACGATATTTGCAATACCTTTAGCATTTTCATTTGCAACGTAGTTTTCTACATAAGTTGCAGTACTGTTCGCATCAGCTACGAATAATACGTGGTTATATACGTTAGCTTCTTCGCCGTCTACTAAGAATACAGCTTGAAGTGGAGTTTCAAGAACAACGTTTTTCGGAACATATACGAATGCACCGCCGTTGATTAATGCAGCATGAAGTGCAGTTAAACGATGCTCGTCTACTTTCACGCCGTCTTTCATTAAGTACTTTTGTACTAGTTCAGCATGCTCTGTTGCAGCTGTTACGATATCTGTAAAAATAACACCTTTTTCTTTTGCTTCGTCTGCTAAAGAAACGAACGCAGTTGTACCAGTACGTTGCACTAATACGCTGTTATTTTCATCGATTAAGTTTTTCACTGCTTCTGGAAGTTCAGTTAAAGAACTTACAGGCTCTTGCTTAGCAGCGTCGCCTTTTCCGATAAAGTCCCATTTGTCAATTTTCGTTTTATCAGGCGTTGGCATTGGAAGTTCAGTTGCTTGTGCAAGAGCTTGTAAGCGGAACTCAGTCAACCAAGCAGCTTCGTTTACTTCGCTTGCGCGTTGACGGATTGTTTCTTGATCGAAAGGTAATGTACCGATTGTCATGTTTATGCTCCTCTCTTACGCTTCTTGCTCTGTTGTTTCGTCTTCAATACCTAATTCTTTTTTAATCCAGTCGTAACCTTCAGCTTCTAGACGTTGTGCAAGCTCAGGGCCACCAGATTTAACGATACGACCGTTCATCATAACGTGAACGAAGTCTGGAGTGATGTAGTTTAATAAACGTTGGTAATGCGTAATCATTAGGCAACCGAACTCTTCGCCGCGCATTTCGTTAATACCTTTAGATACAACTTTTAACGCATCGATATCAAGACCAGAGTCGATTTCGTCTAAGATTGCGATTTTTGGCTCGATCATCATTAATTGAAGAATTTCGTTACGTTTTTTCTCACCGCCAGAGAAACCTTCGTTTAAGTAACGTTGTGCCATTTCTGGATCCATTTCTAGGAATTCCATGTTTTTATCTAACGTACGGATAAATTTCATAAGAGAAATTTCATCGCCTTCTTCACGACGTGCGTTAATTGCAGAACGTAAGAAGTCAGCGTTTGTAACTCCGCTAATTTCACTTGGATATTGCATTGCTAGGAATAGACCTGCTTGTGCGCGCTCGTCTACTTCCATTTCTAATACATCTTCACCGTCGATGATGATGCTACCTTCTGTTACCTCATACTTTGGGTGACCCATAATTGCAGAAGATAAAGTTGATTTACCTGTTCCGTTAGGTCCCATAATTGCGTGGATTTCTCCACCCTTTACTTCAAGGTTTACACCTTTTAAAATTTCTTTGCCATCAATTGATACGTGTAAGTCTTTAACCGTTAATGTAGAACCAGCCATCTCAATACCTCCATTAATCCTATATATACATTTTAAAAATTCCTAAAACGTTCATATTCTCATTTTATTCTCATTCTAATTTTATATCAAATAAAATGATATCGCAAACGACGAAAAAAAGTAACAATTTTTTCACAAATGTATATAAGTATTTCCTTTTCACCTTTATATGATACACCTTTCTTCTTATATATATAAAGAAAAAAGGACCGGAAAATTACCAGTCCTTTCCTTATTTTCATTCACTTACCGGAAGTACAGCACCTTTATATTCTTTATTAATAAAATCTTGAATTTCTTTTGAATGTAGTACTTCTACTAGCTCTTTAATTTCTTTTTTCTTCTCGTCACCTTTACGAACTGCAATAATATTTGCATATGGAGAGTCTGATCCTTCGATCGCAATTGCATCCTTTGTTGGGTTTAATTTCGCGTCAATTGCGTAGTTTGAATTAATAAATAAAGCATCCCCTTCATTATTTTCATACAGCTTCGGTGAAAGTCCAGGTTCCACATCTGTTTTAAACTTTAAGTTCTTCGGATTTTCCACAACATCTTTTACTGTCGCCTTAACAACGTCTACTCCATCTTTCAGTTTAATAACGCCACCTTTTTGTAACAGTGCTAACATACGGCCACGCTCCGCTACGTTATTACTCATAATAACTGTCCCGCCATCTGGCAAGTCTTTTAAGCTTTTATATTTCTTAGAATAAATGCCCATTGGTTCTAAATGGATTTTTCCTGCGTTTACAATTTTATATCCTTTTTCTTGAATTTCTTTATCTAAATACGGAATGTGCTGGAAATAGTTCGCATCAATCTCCTTATCCGCTAACGCTTTATTTGGTAACACATAGTCTTGGAATTTTTTAATCTCTAACTTAATACCTTTTTTCTCTAATATCGGCTGTGCCTTCTCTAAAATAACAGCGTGCGGCACGTTAGAAGCTCCAACGACAAGCTTATTCTCCTCTTTCCCCCCGCAGGCAGCTAATGTAAATACAGATAGTGCTGTAACAACTGACAGTAGAATCTTTTTCATATGACGTCCCCTTCTCCCCTATAGTTATGTAGTTATAAAAAGGGCCGGCATACACCAGCCCTCCCGCAGCAATTATTCTTTTACAGGAACAACTGCCCCTTTATATTCTTTGTTAATAAAGTCTTCGATTTCTTTAGAGTGTAATACTTCTACAAGAGCTTTAATCTCTTTCTTATCTTTATCGCCTTTACGAACAGCTACTACGTTTGCGTACGGTGAATCATTTCCTTCAATCGCAATCGCATCTTTTTCTGGATTTAATTTCGCATCAATCGCATAGTTCGAGTTAATTAGAACAGCATCGCCTTCTTTATTGTTATACACTTGCGGTAATAAACCAGGCTCAATATCCGTTTTGAATTTTAAATTTTTCGGATTATCTGAAATATCTTTTGGCGTTGCTTTAACTGGATCTACTCCATCTTTAATTTTTAAAATGCCTTCTTTTTGTAAAATCGCTAAACCACGTCCATGGTCCGCAACAGAGTTACTCATAATAATTGTCGCTCCGTCTGGAAGCTCTTTTAAGCTTTTATATTTTTGAGAATATACGCCAATTGGCTCTAAATGAATTTTTCCTGCTACTTCAAAATCATACTTTTTATCTTTTATTTCTTTTTCTAAATACGGAATGTGCTGGAAGTAGTTTGCATCTAATTCCTTATCCGCTAACGCTTTATTTGGCAACACGTAATCTTGGAATTTTTTCACTTCTAATTCAATTCCTTTTTTCTCAAGTAACGGTTTTGCCTTTTCTAAAATTTCAGCGTGCGGTACGTTAGAAGCACCAACAACAAGTTTATTTTCATCTTTATCTTTTCCCCCGCAAGCCGCTAACCCAAAAATTGAAGTTGAAATAAGTGCTGTAAGTAATAATTTTTTCATTTGAAACATCCTCCCGTTTTCATTATCTTTTATCTATTCGAGTCGTTACACGATCACCAATCCATTGAATGAAAAATACAACAAGTAATACACAAATTGTCGCAACGATTGTTACATCGTTATTTCCTCGCTGGAATCCTTCTAAGTAAGCAAGTGTCCCGAGGCCACCTGCACCAACAACTCCTGCCATTGCCGTATAGCCTACTAAAGCAATTGTCGTTACCGTAATACCAGATACTAGTGCTGGTAATGATTCTGGAATCAATACTTTTAAAATAATCGTGCTCGTTTTTGCCCCCATTGCTTTTGAAGCTTCAATTACACCTTTATCAATTTCACGAAGTGCGATTTCAACCATTCTTGCATAAAATGGTGCCGCTCCGATGATTAAAGCTGGCAGTGCTGCACTCGCTCCAAGAATTGTTCCAAGGAGGATTTTTGTGAATGGGATTAATAAAATGATTAAAATGATGAACGGTATCGAGCGGAAAATGTTTACGAACGCTCCAATTGCCGTATTAACCGCTTTGTTTTCCCATAAATTATCTTTCGCTGTCATGAAGAGTAACAATCCTAAAATAAGTCCTAAAATAAATGTGGCAAGAGCTGCGATTGCCGTCATATATAACGTTTCACCAGTTGCTTCTAACATTTGATTCCAATCAACATTTGTGAGTAACTTATCCATGTGCAATCACCTCCAGCTCTACTTGATCTTGATGAATTCCTTCTATCGCTTGCTGGATCGCTATTTCCTCACCATTTAAATGAACGACTAAACTACCGTAAGAGCCGTTATTCGTTTGTGCGATATTTCCTTGCAAAATGCTTACTTCTATATCACTGCGCTGCATTAACCTTTGAAGTACCGGCCTTTCTACAGCCTCACCGATAAACTGCAAACGAATTACTTTTCCATCTGGATATTTTTCAATTAAACTTTCAATCGTTTCATTTGTATCTTCAGAATCCGTTAACTGTTGTACAAAACGTTTCGTAATGTCCTGCTGCGGATTACGGAATACGTCAAGTACTGGACCCGTTTCTACAATCTTTCCTCTCTCCATTACCGCAACGCGATTACAAATCTTTCGAATTACATGCATCTCATGTGTAATCAGTACAATTGTTAAACCGAGACGCTTATTAATATCTAGGAGTAAATCTAAAATTTGATCTGTCGTTTCTGGGTCAAGAGCTGACGTTGCTTCATCACATAAAAGTACTTGTGGATTGTTAGCCAATGCTCTTGCAATCCCGACACGTTGCTTTTGTCCACCACTTAACTGAGATGGGTATGCGTCTCCTCTTCCCTCTAACCCAACAAGATGAATTAACTCATCAACACGTTTTCTTCTCTTCTCCTTATCAACGCCTGCAATCTCAAGTGGAAATGCAATATTTTCACGTACAGTTCGTGACCAAAGTAAGTTGAAGTGCTGAAAAATCATTCCAATTTCTTGCCTTGCCTTCCGAAGCTCACTTCCTGTAATTGCTGAAATCACGCGATTTGCAATTGTAATTTGGCCAGAAGTTGGTTTCTCTAACTGATTAAACAATCTGATTAAAGAACTTTTTCCGGCGCCACTATATCCAATAACACCAAAGATTTCACCTTTCTCTATTTTTAAATTGGCGTTATCTACAGCAGTGACATCACCGCTTTTTGCCTTATATATTTTCTTTACATTTTCTAATAAGATCATGATGTTCACCCCTTTTTTTAATAAAAAGCGTAAGCGGCTCGTTTAGAATGTGAAGTGGATGGAGCTTCTGACGTAGAGGCGTTTTTTGCCTCATAGGAAGAAGCGAAGCCATCGAACATTCTAGCCGCTGAAGCTGGATTTTTGATTGACTCCGCAATTTTTTATTTGTAATGCGTGTAGTCCACCGTTATCATTACTTTTATTATTTGAATGTCCTCCACATTCAAACAACAAAAAAACCTTTCCGCTTTAGAGAAGCAGAAAGGTTTATATGCGTATATAACAACATTATCCCTCTCTCTCATCTCTCAAAGCATTTGCTTTGCAGGAATTGGCACCATTTCAACATAAGTTGACGGTTGCCGGGCTTCACAGGGCACAGTCCCTCCACCTCTCTTGATAAGAGAAATCAGATTACATTTTCGTCTGATTTGTAATTTATGAAATTGTCTATATTTTATGAATTGAATTGTATCAACATCCACACACCGTGTCAACAGAAATTTTCGTAAAAAATGAACCTTCAGAATTTTAAGCACCTACTGACATCGGTTTACATATATGAAACATCGACTCGACTACTAGCATCGTTCGATACGTCCCCGAATAATGTACACGTCCATCGTTCATTAACATTTGTAATCGTATATTTCCGTTCACCAATTGTTCTACATCTTCTTCGTCTACACAAACGATTTGTTCTGTTCCTCTTTCCTCTTTCAACAACTCTATATAATCTCTTGAAATTTGTAACGAACAACATTCATCCCCAAAACGGAAGTTGACAATTCTTTCTCCTTGTCTTAGAAGTGGTTCTAAATGGTATTGACCATTAGCGTAATTTACAAATGATTGCAGCAAAGAATATAATTTCACCCTAAATCACATCCTTCATATCACTTTCTATTACATACCATTCCCTCTCACTAAAGAGCAATCCTGTTACTTTCGCTCGACAAATACTGTACCCACCCTGCATCTCGACATATTTCCCAAGAAATATGTCGAGGCGGCAAAAACTTTGCCGCCTACTTTAACTCCGTATATAAATATTCAACCGAATGAAATGCATATATCTTCTTCATTAGTGTCCCATTTTCAAAAACAAGTAAACACGGTACACTTTCGATTCCATACTCTTTCGCTAAATGCGGGGCATAATTTAAATCTAACATTCCAATTTTCAAATCCTCAATTGTCATCTCAACAACCGTTAACATCTTTTTTGCTAATTGGCATGTTCCACACATCGGAGTATATACATATAACACTGTTTTTTCTTCGTTCTCTATTAGGGCTGTAGCTTCGGCTCCTGTCCAGTCAATCACTTCTATCATTCCTTACCGTAAATATTCTGTATAGACGTCAATGTCAGCTCCCCATAATACATTTGCTAAGTGTGAAGACGGCGCAGTTGCCACTTCTCGGTACGAGCGATCGATATAAATATGCTCTGCTTGCGGAAATTCTTTTCGAAATTGTTTCCTTAACTTTTCTCCAGCATCATCAGCATCCACTAGCACATACACTTCCTTATCAAAAAACTGATCAACGAGCTCATCCATTTTCGACAAACCAATTGTACCATTTGTACAAACAATTTCCACCGGTTCACGAATAATAGATTCAATCTTTCTTCTATCTGATGTACCTTCTACAATAATGACTTTTTCTACATAAATCATATGTCATCACCCGATCACCATATACTATACAACCTTTAACTTAGTATATAGTATATTCGTTATTTTCATGTTGTTTCCTGTTTATTTTTGCAAAAGAAAAGCAGAAGCGGCTCGTTCAGAACAGGAGGACATTGGAACTCCTGAACTAGAGGCGCTTTTTGCCTCAAGTGAAGGAGTGAAATGACCGACTGTTCTAGCCGCTGGAGCTGGACAATAAGAAAAGCGGAACCGACTGTTTAGCCCTGTTGGCTAAGGTTCTTTCGCACAGAAGACGCTTTTTGTCTTCTCGTGCGGAAGGTTCTTAGACATGAAGGGCTAGGAGGTGGAGCTGGACAATAATGAAAAGCTTTAGCGGCTCGTTCTAGCCGCTAAAGAAAAACGAAATTTTTTTCCAAAAAGCGTTCTCCTACACGATAATTAGTATATGATTCTACGTTCATTATTTTACACAAAATAAAAAAGGACAGCACAAAGGCTGTCCTTCAGTCGACTAAAATTAGTCTTGGTTTGTCATTTCTGCATATTTTTCTGCAGTTAATAACTTCTCAACTTGGCTTGCATCAGAAAGTTCAACTTTAACCATCCATGCACCTTCGTATGGAGATTCGTTAACAAGTTCTGGTTGGTCACTTAATTCTTCGTTTACTGCTACAACTTTACCGCTTACAGGTGCGTATAACTCAGAAACTGTTTTAACAGATTCTACGCTTCCGAATGGCTCGTCAGCTTCAATTGTTGCACCTACTTCAGGAAGTTCAACGAATACGATATCGCCTAGCTCACCTTGTGCAAAGTGAGTAATACCGATAACAACTTCATTACCTTCAGTTTTTACCCATTCGTGTTCTTCAGAGTAACGTAAATTATTTGGAATGCTCATGACTGTACCTCCAGTGAATGTATTAATTATGTAAAAATACCTTATTGGTACTTTTTCCACACACTTTCAAACTGCTCTTCGTTAAAACCAAGTGTTACACTCGTTCCATCTGTTACGATTGGACGCTTAATCAACATGCCATCAGATGCTAAAAGTTCATACATTTCGTCTTCACTCGCATCCTTTAACTTATCTTTCAGACCAAGTTCGCGGTAACGCATTCCACTTGTATTAAAGAATTTTTTTAATGGTAACTCACTTTTTTCATGTAAATTACGTAAATCTTCTTTTGACGGTGGATTTTCAACAATATGAATCATCTCATATGCTACATCGTTTGCCTCAAACCATTTCTTTGCTTTTTGACATGTGCCACACTTTGGATATGAATAAAATGTTACTGTCATAAATTCACCTACTTTTTTACTAACCTTTACCCTTATCATATAGAAAACGTTTTATTATTTCAAACGATTATTCGCTAAACTTTTACTTATTTCGTGATAAATTTTAATAATCCTGCGAATTTTTCTTATTTTTCCGCCATTTGTTAAGAAAAAAAATAAATATATATTTTTTTAGATTCTCCTCACATTAAACCGAACATATATCTTAAACAAACGTTTGATTAGTTTCCTAGTTTCCTTCATTCCCTTTGAACTGCGTTGATCCTTTCTTACCAAACATACATCTTAAACAAACGTTTGATTAATTCCCTATTTTCCTTTGTTTCCTTTGAACTGCATTGATTCCTTTCTACCGAACATACATCTTAAACAAACGTTTGATTAATTCCATACTCCTTCACATTCACTTTCAAAATGAAGCCTTACGTTCTTATCAAACATATTTAAATAAAAGAAGAAGCCCCTATATAAAGGCTTCTCATGATCTATTCAAATAGTCTGCAATTGTTTGAAACACTACGATATACATGTTGTGAATACTTTCTTCTGTATTTCCACCATTTGATAAACCAACTGCCCATTGCTGCCCTTCACCACTTCCGATATTCGCAAAACCTTGCGTATACATAGCATTTACATCTTTTTTTGCGCTGTTATACTCTATACCTTTTGTAATAAAAAGTGAATATGATTTATCTTGTAAACCGATAAAAAACACTGGTTTCTTTAGCGATGAAAATACATCTTTATACTGCTCTGTTGAGGCTTCTTGAAAGTGATCTTTCATTATTAGAAACCCGTCTACTTTCTTAGATTTCTTTTCCAGGTCCTCTAACTTAATTTTCTCAAACTTTACATTTCTAAACGTGTCTTTCGGCTCTTCTCCAACAACTCCAATTACGAGTGCTCTCCCGTTATATTCTAATTTCTCTCCTTCGTTATTCTTTGCACACCCCGCACCGACTAGGCATAACAATATAAAAACTAAGAAATACGATAAACGCTTCATTTAGCACCCTCCTCTTCTTTTTAGTCAAGTGACAAAAATGTAAGGTTAATTCAAGAAAATGTAAGTGAAATCAATAGCCCAATTGAATTTTCTATATTATAATCAATTGAATTTACTTACATTACTAAAAAACATAGGAGATTGTCATGAAGAAATTTAAACTTTCATCTTTTCTTCCGTTAAGTTATATACTTCTACTCGTACTCGTAAGTCCCCTTTACGATGTATTAAATAAATCATCTGTCCACGCAGTAGACGTCACAACAGTAGTAGATGAGTGGATTCCATTTGTAAAAGCATTTATTATTCCTTATTTACTTTGGTTCCCATACTTATACGGTACACTTATTTATTATTGTTTTGCTGATCGAAAGCAATATTACGTTACTTTAAGCAGTGTCATTCTTGGCAAACTTGCTTGTTTTTCTATTTATTATTTTTGGCAAACAACAGTACCTCGTCCAACCGTCGTTGGAACAGACGTATTTTCCGAACTAGTCCGCTATATTTATAGTATCGATCAACCGGTAAACTGTTTCCCAAGCATTCACGTCCTTACTACATTTGTGATTATGTTAGCTGCCTTTAAACGTAGAGAACAGCACGCTTTTGAATATTACATTCTTACTTTCTTCGGTACACTTATCATTTTATCAACGCTATTTACGAAGCAACATGCATTTATAGATGCCGTTTCTGGAATGACGCTGGCAAGCATACTATACTTCGGTGTTCAGCTATTGTTAGCAAAAGAACCAATAAGGGTTCCAGTAAAACAAAATCATAAAATGTAACGCAACAAAAAAGCAGACTGTGGCTTCTTCAGTCTGCTTTTATCTATTAATAAGGAGATTTTCAATTTAAGATTGCGGTACAGTCATATCACCAGAATGAATACGACCTGATTTTTTAAGAGCGCTGTAAAGCATATAAGAAACAGCTACTGGAATGATGACATAAGTGATTATCATCGCTGGGACAACTTCCCATCCTTGGCTGGAAATTAAATTAATTGGTGCGATAAGAGAACTTAATCCAAGACCTGCAATTTCTTTTCCTGCTTCTAGCTGGAAAATGAGTGCCGATACTGGGCCGACTATGGCGCTGGCGACGACAGTTGGGACGAGAATCATTGGATTTTTAGTAATGTTCGGCAACTGTACTTTCGGAGTACAAAGGGCCTGAGCTAATATGCCGCCTAAATTATTTTCTTTCGCTGAGATGACAGCGAATCCGATAAACTGAGCAACACATCCTGCAAGAGCAGCACCACCTGCAACACCATCTAAGCTAAGTGCTATCGCTAACGCAGCTGATGAAGCTGGAGATATAAGTAACAGTCCCCAAACCACTGCAATGACGACAGAAGCGATGAATGGGCTACCAGCTGAGCTATCTTTAATGAATGCTCCAACTGCATTTAAAACCGGGCTAATATTTTGTGCTAACCAAATACCGACTACACCAGAACCTAATATTGCTGCAAATGGAACGAGCATCATATCTAAAGCAGTTTTTCCGCTTAAACGTTTACCAATATAAACTGCTAAAGTTGCTGTTAATAAGGCACCGATTGGTTCACCTGTTTTTATGATGAGACCAGCTTCAGTCATTGAAATGGATCCGGCACCAATCGCTCCAGCTACCATCGCTGAAAAGATGACAAGACCGTTTGCACCGAGCATAAAAGCAATCCCGGCTCCAATGGCTGGTGCCATAAGTGATTTTGCAACAACTCCGATTGTAATAAGTAATGGAATATCAACAATTCTTCCTATATTTTCGATTAGTAAACCAATTCCAAGGGATACGAAAATACCTTGCGCGATTCCAGCAGATGCTTTAAATACACGAGACATTATATATTCCTTCATTTGTTTCACCTTCTCCTATAAGTTAGTAACCAATTGTTTTCATATAATCGCGTAAAATATCGTTTGATTTTGCGAATCGAGCTTCTTCTTCCTCAGTTAAATTTAGTTGTACAACTTCTTTCATACCATCTCTAGTAATAATAGCTGGCACTCCTGTACAAATGTCATATTCACCATACTCACCATCTAAAATAGCTGATACAGCAATTACGCGATGGTCATCATTAAAGATTGAGCTCGCAATATATGCTAGAGAATTTCCGATTCCATAATAAGTAGTGCCTTTTCGTTTATAAATTTCCCATCCAGCTTTTGCAGTCTTCTCAACAATTTCATCTAAATCTATTTCACCGAAACGTTCTTTTTGCTCTTCTAAAATTTGTAGAATTGGCTTTCCTCCAACAGTTACATGTGACCAAGCAACCATTTGAGAATCTCCATGCTCTCCTAATGAATATCCATGAATGCTACGAGGGTCTACATGTAACATTTCAGATAAAATTGTTCTTAAGCGAGAAGAATCTAATGATGTACCTGTACCAATCACACGATTTCTAGGTAATCCAGATAATTTCCACACTTGATATGTAATAATATCAACCGGGTTCGATGCGAGTAAGAAAATACCATCAAATCCGCTTTCCATGACGCCGCCAACAATACTTTCCATAATTTTCGCGCTTGCTCCTAAAGTATCTAAACGACTTTGTCCAGGCTTTGGTGCTGGTCCTGCTGTAATAATGACAATGTCCATATCTTTGCAGTCTTCATAGTTTCCTGCATATACTTTTGTTCTTGTATTTGTAAAGTTAATGCAATGCGATAAATCCATCGCTTCCCCAACTGCACGTTCATGATTTATATCAATTAATAATAGTTCTTCGCAAATCCCTTGATTTACAATGGAATACGCACAACTTGATCCCACTAATCCAGTACCGATAATTGCAATTTTTCTTGTATTTCTTTTCATAGCAATCTCTCCTAATTGATCATAGTAATCTAGTTCTTTTGTTCTTTACACTCCTAATTATAGAGATTCCCACAATAGAAACCATGGATACTTTGTGAAATATCGAGCAAAGTTTTTGTCCTTTCTGTGAATTGTTATATTTAATTTTCGTCATATTTGTTACAACCGGAAAAATATTTATTATGTATTTATTGACATGTACAAAACAAAAAAACGAGCGACTTCATTCGCCCGTTTTTTTTCATCCGATTATTCCGCACTTAATTGACCTTTCAATTGCTGCACAATCATCGGATTCGCAGGTGATGCCGGCTTATAATAACTTTTTTGCTTTGCGTACTCATACATATTACGTTGGCGCATCTCATCCTGATTACGAATTTGAATTAACGTTTGATGTAATTGTTCATTATCAGACTGAGAAATATAATTTGCATAACTCGTTAAACTTGCATTTAATCCTGCTAAATAATCATTTACCATATCTTTTTCATTCATCTTTCGCTTCCTCCTATCCTAAGAAAGTCATTAATTGTTGTTTCGTATTTCTTGCATCTTGTGCATCTTTTTGTAGCATTTGCTTTAGCTGCGGATCTGTACAAGCCTGTGCATACTGTTCTAACTTGTTAATAATTGTTGCGTGTCCACCAATTAAATGACGTAAATTTTCTACTTCAAGTTCTGTTAAATTTTGCATAGGATACTCCTACCTTTCTTTGTTCATTCGTCATTAGTATTTGGCTCTTTTTAAATCGTATTCATTAAAAATCATTCTTAAATTCATTTCATACTAAAATCAACAACATCTATTTATATAGACAAAAAAATGTTATAATTACAGAAAAATACAAATATTAAAAATACATCCTTAACTTTATAATTCACAGATACAACATATTAAGAAGGTGTGCCTACGTAAAGAACATTTAAAGTCATCTTCTTCATCGCTTATGCGATCATTGATGTATTAACTTTAAAACCACTATCCACCTCTATACCTTTACACATGATATTTCTCATTTATTTTCTATTTATAGCACTGAACAATTATAAAAATCAGAACACTACATTTTTCTTATTATTTATTAATGCAGCTCTATTAGTAAGCGGTAGTTTTAAAAAACTCCCTTTTATAAATTCTACATAATAAAGGAGCAATACTCATGAAAATCCACGAATTTCTTACAAAAAGCCAAGAAGCTTATGATTCTGAGTCAAGCCACGACCCTTTCGTATTTACGTTTTTCAATTTTTTCTTAGCAATATATACATTTCTAAAGCCTGCTAAATAATATTATTTAAGTAGAAAGAGCCTCNNGAGGCTCTTTCTACTTAAATTCTGCTTTGCCTCTTCAATCGCCCGTTGCATGTGCACGAACGGCTCTTTCATCATCTTCCCATGCCCTGTCGCCAATATAGCTGGCTTATATTCCAGCAATTTTTGAGCACTTGTTAACGAAACTTCTGCATCCCAAGTGCCAAACACAGGAAACGGAAACAACCACTTTATTTGTCCTGCTACCGCCACGCCTCCTCTCGTTTGAAATGCATCTCCTACAATGAGTGCATCATTTCTCGTATCTAAAAATGACATCGAACCTGGTGTATGACCTGGAGTCGCAATCGCTACAAGTGAACCAATTCTATCTCCTTCTTGAAGAAGAATATCTGGAACCGTATTTATCTGTTTTGACACCCCTACTTTCACCTCTGTGCCCGGTTCCCCTAGTTGCAGTGACAAATCTCCTTCAAGTAAACAAGCATCTCTTTTAGAAATATAGACCGGAATATCCGGCAGCTCTTGTTTTATAGCGTCTAGCGCTCCAATATGGTCATCATGCGCATGGGTAATCACGATATTCGTAATCGGTTTTCCTATTTTTCGAGCCGATTCTAAAATTTTCTTTGCACAAAATGGTAACGCTGCATCAATTAAAGTTAATCCCGATTCTTCTTCGACAAAGTAACAGTTAATCGGAAATAGACGCGGTAAAAATGCGATTTGATGAACTGTTTCTACTCTTATTAACTGCATTCCCTTTACCTCCATCACAAAAAGCTGTTTACACATACATATGTAATACAGCTCTCTTCAAGAATCCACCAACAAAAAACCAGCAGCCAAAAGGCTACTGGTTCTCTTTCATCTATTAAACTGTATAACGCTCTTCTTCTAAAATTTTCGCAGCGATTTCACGTTTCTTCGGAATTACGTTAAGTGGTGTGTGGCGAGTTAATTTACGTAATGATGATAACATCATGCGCAGCATGTCGCCATTTTCAACTGCGATAAGTGTTTCTTTCGCATCTGCTTCGATTTCGTTGAATGCTTCTTGGCAGAATACTTCAGTGTATAACACTTTTTGTTTATTCTTTTCAAGACCAGTCGTTTTAATTGCTTTTTCTGTACGAAGAACAGCTGATTCCATTGCATATAAGTTGCTTACGATGTCAGCAATATTCACAAGAATTTCTTGCTCTTTATCTAATGCTTTACCGTATTTTTGAGCAGCCAATCCAGCTACCATTAAGCCGATTTTCTTCGCGTTACTTACTAAATATTTTTGAAGTGCTAATGGCTCATCGCCTACTTCTTCTGGCATCATCATCATTAACTCTTCTTGTAATTTTTGTGCTTTTTGAAGAAGTGGTAATTCACCTTTCATCGCTTTACGTAAGAACGTACCAGGTACGATTAGGCGATTAATTTCGTTCGTTCCTTCGAAAATACGGTTAATACGAGAGTCGCGGTACATTCTTTCAATCTCGTACTCTGCCATAAATCCGTAACCACCGTGGATTTGAACACCTTCATCTACTGTATAATCTAATACTTCAGAACCGAATACTTTATTTAAAGAGCACTCGATTGCATATTCAGCGATAGAAGCTGCTACTGCTTTACCGTCTTTTACTTCCTCTTCAGATAATGTGCTCATACGGCTTTCAAATAAACCTACTGTACGGTATACAGAGCTTTCAGCTGCATATGTTTTTGCTGCCATATTCGCAAGTTTCTCTTGAATTAATGGGAAGCGAGCGATTGGTTGTTTGAACTGTTGACGTTGGTTTGCATATTGTGCTGAAATTTCTACTGCACGTTTCGCAGATCCAACTGTACCAACACCTAATTTATAACGGCCGATATTTAAAATGTTGAACGCGATAATATGACCTTTACCGATTTCACCAAGTAAGTTTTCTTTCGGTACTAACGCATCTTCTAAAATCAACGTACGAGTTGAAGAACATTTAATACCCATTTTCTTCTCTTCTGGGCTTGTAGATACACCAGCATATTCTTTCTCTACGATAAATGCTGAGAAGTGCTCACCGTCTATTTTTGCATATACAACAAATACGTCAGCGAAAGCAGAGTTTGTAATCCATTGTTTTTCACCGTTTAATACGTAATGTGTACCTTCTGCATTTAAACGTGCAGTTGTTTTTGCACCTAACGCGTCAGAACCTGAACCTGGCTCTGTTAATGCGTATGCAGCTAATTTTTCACCAGTTGCAAGTAATGGTAAATATTTTTTCTTTTGCTCTTCGTTACCGAATAATACGATTGGTAAAGATCCGATACCTACGTGAGCACCGTGAGTAATTGCAAAACCACCAGCGCGAGAGAATTTCTCTGCGATTAACGCTGAACTTACTTTATCAAGGCCAATTCCGCCGTACTCTTCTGGTACGTCAGCGCCTAATAAACCAAGTTCCCCAGCTTCTTTTAAAAGACGAACAGAACGATCAAATTCGTGTTGCTCTAAATATTCAAGCTCTGGAAGAACTTCATTTACGATAAAGTCCTCTGTCGTTTTTGCAATCATTTTATGCTCAGATGAAAAATCTTCTGGCGTAAACACTTGATCAATCGTAATCTCATCAACTAAAAAGCTACCGCCTTTAACCGCACTTCCTACTATTTTTTCCATGAAAATTTCCTCCTCCATATTTTCATGAGCCGCTTCTCTCATTTTGAAAGAAGCTGGCTCTCAATTTTATTTTTTATAAACCTTTGTTGCTTCCATTCTTTGTATTGGCGGCGTCACGTTCTGAGCAAGCCACCTGCACTTTTTATCTAATCCAGTTCCAGCGGCTAGAACAGTCGGTCGTTTCATCCCTTCCTGTGAGGCAAAAAGCGCCTCTACGTCTGAAGCTCCATCCCCCTCACATTCTGAACGAGCCGCTTCCACCTTTTTTTCATAATCCAGTTCCAGCGGCTAGAACAGTCGGTCGTTTCATCCCTTCCTGTGAGGCAAAAAGCGCCTCTTCGTCAGGGCTTCCAACGTCCTCCTGTTCTGAGCAAGCCGCTTCCACTTTTTTTATAGTAATTCAAATACTCCCGCTGCTCCCATTCCGCCGCCGATACACATTGTTACGATACCGAATTGCTCATTGCGACGTTTCATTTCGTGAATAAGAGATAGTGTTAGTTTTGCTCCTGTACAGCCAAGTGGATGTCCAAGTGCGATTGCACCGCCGTTTACGTTTACTTTATCTTCGTCTAAACCAAGCTCGCGAATAACTTGGATTGATTGAGAAGCAAATGCTTCATTTAGTTCGAATAGGCCGATATCAGATAGCTCTAACCCCGCTAGTTTTAACGCTTTTGGAATTGCAGCGATTGGACCGATACCCATTACTTCTGGTGGTACGCCAGCTACTGCAAATGAACGGAATTTCGCAAGTGGTTTCATGCCATCACTCACTGCTTTTTCACGGTCCATTAATAGTACAGATGCTGCGCCATCACTCATTTGTGAAGAGTTACCAGCTGTTACCGAACCGCGAACGTTAAATGCTGGACGTAATTTACCTAAAATGTCTAGCGTCGTTTCTGCTCTTACACCTTCGTCTTGTGCGAAAATGATTGTTTCTTCTTGCAGTTTGTTGTTTGATCCAACAGTACGTAACGTTACATCTACAGATACTGTTTCATCAGCAAAGTTTCCTGCAGCTAATGCTTTTGCTGCACGTTGATGACTTCTTACTGCAAATGCATCTTGCTCTTCACGAGAAATTCCATATTTCACAGCAACTTGCTCTGCTGTATGTCCCATACCCATATAATATTCTGGAGCCGCTTCTACAAGGCGACTATTCGGACGAACAACGTGTCCCATCATTGGAACTAAACTCATTGATTCCGCTCCGCCCGATAATACAGCTTCAGAGTGACCAAGCATAATACGCTCTGCTCCGTAAGCGATACTTTGTAAACCTGAAGAACAGTAACGGTTAATTGTAATAGCTGGCACATCGTAAGAAAGTCCTGCTAATCCGCCGATATTACGAGCCATGTTTAACCCTTGCTCTGCTTCTGGCATTGCACAACCGAAGATTAAATCATCGATTGGTCCTTCATAATTCGCACGCTTTAACGTTTCCTTTACTACTAACGCCCCTAGATCGTCAGGACGAACTGTTTTTAATGAACCCCTCTTTGCTTTTCCAATTGGTGTTCTTGCTCCCGCAACAATGACAGCTTCTCTCATGAACGATATCTCCCCTCGTTATTAGTTACGTAATGGCTTTCCTTTTACAAGCATGTGCTGCATTCTTGCTTGTGATTTCATCTCACTTACTAAGCTAATAAATGCTTCACGTTCTACATCTAATAAATACTGCTCATCAACTTCTGTTCCGTACGGCACTTTTCCGCCCGCAATGACATATGCAAGTTTCTTCGCAATGTGAAGATCGTGCTCTGAAATGTAACCAGATAAATGCATTGCTTCTGCACCAAGTGCAAGAGTTGCATATCCTGTTTCACCAACAACCGGAACCTTTTTACGGATCGGCGCTTTATAACCAGCTTCATATAAAGCAAGTGCTTTCTGTTTCGCATCGTATAGTAAGTGATCGCCATTCACACTAATACCGTCTTTATCACCTAAGAAGTTATGAGAAATTGCTTCTTGTCCTGAAGTTGAAACTTTTGCCATTGCTACTGTTTCGAACACTTTATTTGCAACTTTTTGCAGATCAAACTCTACACCGTTTGCCATTTTATTTAAGTGTTTAATGTATAACTCTTTGTTACCGCCTCCGCCAGGGATTAAGCCAACACCAACTTCTACTAAGCCCATATACGTTTCACTAGAAGCTTGAATGCTAGCAGCTGGTAAACATACTTCTGTACCTCCGCCAAGCGTCATACCATAAGGCGCTGCTACAACTGGCTTAGAAGAATACTTAATTTTCGTCATTGCATCCTGGAAGTTTTTCACAACCAACTCAATTTCAAAGTAGTTGTCGTCTTGTGCTTCCATTAAGATCATTGCAAGGTTCGCACCAACGCAGAAGTTCTTCGATTGGTTACCGATAACAAGACCTTTATAATTCTTTTCTACTTCATCAACAGCGTAGTTAATCATTTGCGTAATATCCATACCGATTGCATTGCTCTTCGAATGGAACTCTAAGCAAAGGATGCCGTCGCCTAAATCAATTAAGCTCGCGCCGCTATTTTTCTTTAATACGCCGTTTTTCGCTTTTAATTGTTTAAGAGAAATTGCTTTTTTATTACGTTCGATTAACTTATATTCGCCATTATCGTAATAGTAGCTATCACCGTTATCGTGTTTATAGAAAGTAGTGAAACCTTTCTCTAGCATTTCTTTCACCCAAGTAGGAATAACTGCGCCGTTTTCTTCCATCTTTTGAACAGATTTTTCAACGCCGATTGCATCCCAAACTTCAAATGGTCCTTGTTCCCAGCCGAAGCCCCACTTCATCGCTTGGTCAATTGCAACGATATCGTCAGCAATTTCTTTATGAAGCTTTGCAGAGTATAAAAGAGTTGGTGTAATGATGTTCCATAACAACTCTCCTGCGCGGTCTTTCGCGTATACAAGCGCTTTCAATTTATTCGATAAACCTTTTTCTTGTTTACTTAATTCGATAGATGCAGCTTTTAATTTTTTGCGTGCTTCGTATTCCATCGTTTCAGGATTTAATTCTAAAATTTCTTTTCCTTGTTTTAAGAAGAAGCCTTGACCTGTTTTACTTCCAAGCCACTTTTTATCAAGCATGTCATGCATGAAAGCTGGTACTTTAAACACTTCACGCTCTTCTTCTTGTACGTTTTCGTATACGTTATTTGCAACGTGTACGAATGTATCTAAACCGACAACATCTAATGTACGGAACGTTGCGCTCTTCGGACGACCAATAAGTGGACCTGTTACAGAATCAACTTCCCCAATGCTGTAGCCGCGTTTTATCATCTCTTGAAGAGTTACAAGTAAACCGTACGTACCAATGCGGTTTCCAATAAAGTTTGGTGTATCTTTTGCGATAACAACGCCTTTTCCAAGAACGTCTTCGCCAAATAGTTTCATGAAGCTTAATACTTGTGGATCTGTTTCTTTCGTCGGTATTACCTCTAGAAGTTTTAAATATCGTGGTGGGTTAAAAAAGTGTGTGCCTAAGAAGTGTTTCTGGAAGTCGTCTGAACGACCTTCTGCCATTTTTTCAACTGAAATGCCTGACGTATTCGAGCTTACAATAGAACCCGGTTTACGAACAGCATCTACTTTTTCAAATAATTTCTTTTTAATATCTAAGTTTTCAACTACTACTTCAATAATCCAATCTACATCAGCTAGACGCTCAAGATCATCTTCTAAGTTACCTGCTTCAATCAGTGTTAAATTTCCTTTCACTGTCAGAGGAGCTGGTTTTTGCTTTAATAGTTTTTGCACAGCCGTATTACTAAAACGATTTCTCACACTTTTATGTTCTAATGTAAGTCCCTTCGCTTCCTCTTCTTTCGTAAGCGCAGGTGGTACAATATCAAGCAATAATGTCGGAATACCAATATTAGCTAAGTGTGCCGCAATTCCTGAACCCATTACGCCTGAACCTAGAACAGCAGCCTTTTTAATTTGGAACATCCAATTCTCCCCCTATTCTTGAATGAATGCTCATTCAATTTTTCGACATAAGTCGCAATCAATGAATGAGCCTCTACTAATAAATATATGTTATTGTTTAAATTTTCGCAATATATTTATTGATAAAATTTTCTGAAATAAATATATTTCTTTCATTTGGCTATGCTATATATGTATTTTCTTCATTCAAATACACTTTTCCTTTTTATAATCTGACGAAACTGGAGGAATATATATGGCAAAACTTAAGAAGAACCCTTCAAAGGCTGGAATTAGCGCAGCAAGCGTAACTGGAAATGCAGGTCCGCATAATCACGGTGTAGAAAAAGGCCGTCAAGGTAATAATCAACAATATAAAAAGCATAATATGGGCGAAAAATAACGCTATATTTTTGGGCAGAGAACGTGGCATAATGGGTAATGGCTGCTTTTTCTGCCCAATTTATTTGTAACAAATGAGGGAATTATAATGAAACGAACAATAGTTATGATTGTAATGATTGCTACACTATTTACAGGGGTGATTTTCTTCTCTTATGCACAAAGGCAACAAGCTGTAAGAGCGGATCAGCCTACTATTACAGGGCAATACGGAATTACAATCGATGCAGACACAGGTGAAATTTTGTATGGGAAACGCGAAGATGAACGCTCTTATCCGGCTAGTATAGCCAAAATGATGACAACGCTTCTCTTACTAGAGAATGTAAAAGAAGATGAAGAAATTACAATTACAGAAAACGCGATTAAAACAGAAAGTCAAAGTAAGAAGATTAAGCTTCACGCGGGTGAAAAATTAAAACGTGATGAGGCATTAAAACTTATGCTTATCATTAGTGCAGACCCAGTTGCCGAATCTATTGCAGAACATATCGCAGGATCAAAAAATGAGTTTGTGAAAATGATGAATGCTAGAGCGAAGGAACTTGGTACAAAGCATGCGACTTTCAAAAACGCAAGTGGTGCTGATGCACTCGGAAATAAAGTATCACCATATGACATTGCTATTATTACGAAAGAAGCATTAAAGTACCCAGTTGTTTTAGAATATATGAATTCAACGCGTACAACTCTACATACTTCAGAACGCTCTCCCAAAATCGCAAACTATGGACGAGAAGAACTATATAATGATCCATATGCGATCGGAAGTAAAAGCGGTCTATCGACACTCGGAAAATATACGGTCGTAACAGTGGATGAAAAAGATGGGAAACGCGTCATTAACGTCGTATTATCCTCTACTCGCACGCAACTATATCCTGATACGAAGAAAATGGCACATTACGCATTTCAACAATTAAAATAACCAAGGAGCTAGTCTCCTTGGTTATTTTTTGATCATACCTTTTAATACGAACGCAACGTTTGCTGGACGCTCTGCTAGACGGCGCATGAAATATCCATACCAGTCGTTTCCGTACGGCACGTAAACACGCATTTTGTAGCCTTCTTTTACTAGCTCAAGTTGACGCTCTGTACGAATACCAAATAACATTTGGAATTCAAATTGATCTCTTGAAATATTGTGTTCTTCGGCAAGTTTTTTTGTATATTCAATAATCGCTTCGTCATGTGAAGCAATTGCAGTATAATTTCCATTTAATAAGTGCATTTTAATAATCTTTTTATAATTGTCATCTACATCTTTCTTGTCCGGGAACGCCACTTCTTCAGGTTCTTTATAAGCCCCTTTTACAAGACGTAAATTAGGATTATAAGAGTTTAAGTCCTCAATATCTTTTTCTGTACGATATAGGTAAGCTTGAATAACAGTACCAATATTATCGTATTCAGATTTTAATTGTTTAAAGATATCAATTGTTTTTCCGCAACGTGTATAGTCTTCCATATCAATGGTAACAAACACACCATTTTCTTTTGCAGCTTCTAAAATACGGCGCATATTGTTCATTACGATTTCATCAGAGATATCTAATCCCATAGAAGTCATTTTTAAAGAAAGCTGCGAATCAAGACCTTCTCTTCCAATTGCACGGATCGCTTCAATCGATTGGTTAGCCATTTCATTTGCTTCTGCTTCATTATCAACGAATTCCCCTAAATAATCGATCGTTACACAAAGACCTTGCTTGTTTAATTGTTGAATAGCAGCTGTCGCTAATTCAATCGTCTCCCCTGCGACGAAGCGACCTGCACCAAAGCGCAAACCGTACTTTTTAGCCAGTTTTGTTAGCGCTTTATTTTTAGATAAGAAAAGAAACGAATTTCGCATTAATTGTTCCATGTAATTCACCCCTATGACTGTACTTTATCTGTTTTTTACCCCTCTTCAAAATTATATCATTCTTTAAAATTATTTGATACAAATAATTATTTAGATAATTTATAAAATACTATAAAAACATTTAAAACCTTATATTCTCGCTTGTAAATATGAAGGAAATATTTTTCGACATTTAGAAAAAACGGGTTTACTAGGTACAAAATAGGCATGCCAAAAATATTCGACATGCCTATAAAACCCTTTATATTCCATGTAAATTATATAAGGATATTAATAAAAAAACCCTGAGGTAACATTACCTCAAGGTTTTCTCACTGCTCATTTCGCTTCTCTTCATTCAGCTTTTTAATATTCGTAATTAGCTGTACCATCTCTTCTTTTGCATCAGGATACGTCTCATTCCAATGCTTCACTAAAGCTGGCATCGTCTTCGCAATGTAAGAATACAGTGCCCACTTCTGCACCTGCTCTTTTCGCTCTTCATTGCTTTCTCCCAGTAATAGTTCCGTGTATTTCTCTAACAACCCATCAAATTGTTCGTTAAACTTTTCACTCATCTTATCTACCTCCTATATGAAAAAAGCAGCGAACATCGCTGCTTTTTCTTATAATTTTGATCGAACAGAGTTTAATTTCTTCTCCATTGTGCTTACTTTATCACGGCGATCATCGATACGAATCGTTGTCGCAACACGCTGTGCACCTTTCGTATATGGCACTTCATGCATTTGTTGAATAACTTCTAGAATGACAGGAAGATCTCCTTCAATAATTGTGTTCATCGGTGTTAATTGATACTTCACGCGATCTGCATTTTTCTCTAGCACCTTTTGTACTTCTGCTACATACTCACTAACACTTGGATTACCTGTTCCTACTGGAATAATCGATACGTCAACAATTGCCATAGTAACTTGCCTCCTATATTCACTTCTTATATATCCATTGTCTATTTTACCAAAATCTTTATCATTTTAATAATATGTTATTCCTCTACTTTAAACTGCTCAACCAGTCTTTCTAAATCGTTCATATGCTCTGTCAAACTTTCCATGGAGCTATTCATTTGTTCCACTGACTGCGCCATGTTCTCAAGTTGTGCTGAAACTTCATCTACACTATTAGCAAGAGTAGATGCTCCCCCGCTTACATCATCCATTGCACCAGAAACTTCTCAACATCTTCCCCCAAGCGTCCCCTTCTCGTTGTATTTTAATTACGTTAATCAATATATTAAGTATAATAGATAATATTAAAAAATTGAAATTAATTCTCATCTCTATCTGATGAAAAAACTTACTACCACTTGTGCAAAAACAAATAGTTCATTATCCTTAAGCTATATAAAGTGAAACTTTAATCAGTGGGATTTTATTCACCCCCACTGATTATTAGCCTTCACCAATCGGGCATTTACGGGCAGCAGGGCTCCCCCCCAACTTCTTTGCTCCAGCCGAATTTTGAGGTGGGCATCTTACTGCCCGCAAATAGCGGGATAATCACATTTGTTCGGAGGGAACTATGTTACAAAAATTCGGTTTCTCACAATATGAAAGCCAAGCTTATGAAGTTGTCGTATCAAGCAATGAACCGTTAGATGCTACGACAATTGTGAAGCACTCTGGTGTTCCAAAAGCAAAAATATATGAAGTGCTAGCGCGCCTAATCGATAAAGGAATGGTAATGGATTCTGTTTCAGAAAAGAAAAAGTTGTATACAGCATTGCCACTCAAGCTAGCAATTGAAAAATTAACGACAGAATTCCAATCAAACATTCAAGAATTGGAAACGAATATATCGAAAAAATCATTTACAGATGACCGTGTATGGAGCCTAAAGATGCAATCTTCTATTCGAGTTCAAAGTAAAGAACTCATAGAAAGTGCAACAGAATCGATTCGTATTTCAGCTTGGAATGATACGCTTTTAGAATATCTTCCATTATTAGAACAAAAAGCAAAACAAGGTGTCTTGATTGAATCCCTCATAGTCGGAAACGTAGAAACAGAATTAGAAAATATGCATTTTCTAATTCCAACTGAAGAACCTAACGCACTAGAGCGTTATTTACTCCTTATCGTAGACGACCGCGAAATTTTATTCGCTGGTGTAGAGCAAGAATCATGGCAAGCGATGAAAACAATGTCACAACCTTTCGTGAAGTTCTTTACAGAATTCTTCTATCATGATGTTGCACTTGCAAAGATTACTCAAAAACACCATGATCTCTTTATGGAAGATGAGGAAATTAAAAGTTTGTTGATGAAATTGAGATATTAACACATCCCAAAAGGAATTCCTCACACAAAAATAGCTGTACCAAAAGGAGTTTTATATACTCTTTTGATACAGCTATTTTTTATGATTTCGCTAATTCAACTTTATGTAGTTTGTTTTTCGGATGATTTTGATTTGTAAATACAGAACGGTCATTTTTTAATACAATTACTTCAAAGAATGGCTTAAATCGCTCCTCTGAAATGTCAAAGGCTTGTAAAAACTTCCCGAACATTACTTGCTCTTCACGTTCAGCCTCTCCATCAGAAAGAGATGAATCAATTAAGTTAACAAGAATACACATTTTTTGTGCATCTGTAAGAGATGGTGCTGCTTCTCTTAAAAATGTATCTACACTATTTTTACGAACATACTTAATCGCCTTCTCAAGTAGGTCATCGTTATTTCCACCTACATAAATCTTGCCGCCTTTATTTTTACCACCTAAAACAGATAATAATTGTCCTAATTCCTCATTATCATATTCTCCATCTGCACCCATCATGTAAAGTAAAGATGTAGCAAATGCAAAGTGTGGTTCCATCCCATTTTCTGTACGAGTTTTGTCACCTTTAAACATATCAAATAAACCCATTTGTGGCCCTCCTATATGAAACTATAATCTTCCTAAATATAACAGAAAGCGCTACAAAAGGATGTGTCTGTTTTGTAAAGTTTGCACTCGAATGATTAGGTCATTTCACGATTTTTTTTGCTCCTTTATCTCCATCAACAGCTCAATAATCTTCTCATTTTGCTCCACTTGTTTCTCAGAATTTTGATAGATAAAACGAATCCATCTAAGAACAAAAATAACCACAAATAACGGAAGTACCGTGAATATAAAACCAATAATTGAATACTCCATATACTATCACCTCGCTATATACCCCTTTCTCCATATCTCTCCTAACCCCTGCAATTTTTTACAAACAAAAAAGAACCTATCAAACGATAGATTCTTCTTTCGCAAACTGAGTAGAGCGCCCTCTCGTAATCGAGAAAATCGCACAAAGCAATGCTAATATAATAAAGCCGCCGCCTACCCAAGCGTTATATATAACAGATGATTTTTCAATAACAACTCCGCCTACTGTTGAACCGAGCGCAATTCCTAAGTGAAGAGCGGAGTTATTTAAACCTTGCTGAATACCAGCTGATTCCGGTGCAATTTCAATTAAATAGTTTTGCTGTGCTGGTGAAATAGCCCAGCTCAGCATACTCCAAAGCCCCATCATCATAATGAAAAGCGGGAATGAGAATGTCATCATTGGTAACATAAAGATTGCACATGCAAATACGATAATGATGGAAATAATACTTTTCTTCGATCCCCATTTATCAGCAAGCCAGCCTCCGAAGCCGCCTCCAATTACTGCTGCGATTCCGAAAATGAAGTAAAACACACTAATCCAATTCGCTTCAACATGCATCACATCTTTTAAGAAAGGTGTTAAATATGCATATAGTGTTAAATGACCTGTTAAAAATAAGAATGACGTTAACTGTGCACTTACAATTTTCTTATCTTTTAACGTAGCAATTTGTTCTCTTATTGATAACACCGACGTCGCTGGTACTTTCGTTAAAAATAATGAAATACAAGCGATCGCCATAACTGTTAAAATCGAAATTAATACAAACGGCGCACGCCATCCGTATGCATTTCCTAACACAAGACCTAACGGTACTCCAAGTACAAGTGATCCACTAATTCCCATAAAAATAATTCCTATCGCACGCGCACGAAAATGCGGTTCTACTACACTAGAAGCAAGTGTTACAGATAGTGCAATAATAAGCGATCCACTCGCCGCACAAATAACCCTTGAGAACATTAACATTCCATAATTCAAACTAAACGCTGAAATAATATTTCCAATTAAGAAAATCGATAATGCCCCAATATATAATGTTTTTCTTTCAACCTTCCCTGTTACTGCTAATAAAACTGGACCTGACAAAGCAAATACTACCGAAAATATTGTGATAAGCTGACCAGCCGCACTAATTGATACACCTAAATCATTGGCCACTAAATCGAGCGTTCCTCCTATAATTAGCTCAACCGTTCCGACTACAAAAGCCGCAATAGCTAAAATATACACACGAAAATTCAAGTCTTTCCCCACACTTTCTATTTTGGTTACTNNAGTAACCAAAATAGAAAGTGAATACAAGTACAATTTTTTCACAGCAAAAAAGGTAGGCGTATTATACGCCTACCTTTCAATCATGACACTTCACTTTTATTTTTCTTATTCAAATACCAATACACCGGAAGCCCCGTAAATACAATTCCAATCGATAAGAAGCAACTTACTGGATCGTTAATAATCGCACTACCGATTACAAAGAACGAACCTAAAATCGCAACGATTGGTACAATTGGGAATAACGGTACACTATACGCACGTTCTTTATTTTTATTACGTTTTCTTAAAATGAAGACACCAATAAACGTCATTACATAGAAAATATAAATGATGAATACGGAAATCTCAGATAGCTTATTCGGATCACTAATAAGCATTAAAATAATTCCTAAAATGATTTCAACAGTAATCGCATTTGCTGGTGTTTTAAATCTCGAATTTTCTTTTGCAATAAACTTAGCAAATGGAAGCTGTCCACGCTCTGCCATTGACATTGGAATACGTGGGAACGTTAAAATCTTTCCGTTTAAACAACCGAAAATAGAAATAATAATACCAATACTAATAATTTTCCCGCCATATTCTCCAAGTAGCATGCCCGCAGCTGTCGCTGTTGCATTTTCACCAAGATCTACAATTTGTGTTGCTGGTAATACATTCAGTAACGCCAAATTAATTAATACGTAAGCAGCCGTTACAATTAAAATCCCAACTGTCATTGCTTTCGGTAATAACTTTGTTGGATTCTTCATTTCTCCACCAATAGAAGCAAGTAGAATCCAGCCGTCATAAGCAAATAACGTTGCTAAAATTGCCATCCCGATACTTTGATTTTCTGATATCGGTACAACTACGTTAAAGATATCACTATTCCCTTTCCAAAAACCTAACACAACAATTAAAACGATCGGAATCATCTTCCCAACCGTCGTAACCGTTTGGACGATACCTCCATACTTTGTTCCCATACTATTTACAACGCCTAGGAACACAACTGTCCCAATCGCGATTGGTAAATTCCATACTTTATCTAAAGAGAAAAAATTAATCATTAAAGAACTAAAATACAAACCTAACGTTCCAATAATAGCTGGTCCATAAACAATTGTTTGCATCCAGCCTGATAAATACCCCCAAAAACTTCCGTAAATCTCCTCTAAATACGTATATAACCCACCATTTTTTGGGATTTGCGCTCCGATTTCAGCTACTGTTAAACCACTTGCTAGCGTCAACAGACCACCAATTACCCAAGCAAGAATAGCCATATTAGAACTCCCTGAGTAATCTAATACGCTCCCTGGTTTCATAAACACACCAGATCCAATAATAGTTCCTACTACGATAGAAAGTGCAACTGTTAAACCAATTTTGTTCTTCTCATCATGATGCATGCTGCGTATCCTCCTTCCAATTCTAGTGTGATGCAAAAATGAAATAAAAAAACACTCCTCCCTAAAAAAGGGACGAGTGTTGTATTCGTGGTTCCACCCTTGTTTCAATTCGTAAAGTTGCACACTTCACCAATTTCTCAAGTCTACATAACGGTTTTTGCCGGCAAGCAATTACTAGGTATCCGTTCACTGCTGCAGTTCAGAGGTGGTAATCCATTTTTCCGTATTAGGAAGCTCACAGCCAAAGACTTCCCTCTCTGAGAATCGTAAAAAATTGATCATGTCCTCATCATCACTTCTTGATGTCGAATTTTGTAGTTATTTTACATTATATTGAATTGTTAGAAAAAATCAATATATTTTTTATATAACATCAGAAATTTTTCTCTTCTTATATTATAACAGAAGATACAATACTTCTCTAATTCCCTTATACCTTCGAAGCAATATGATTGTAAAAAAAGTATATCAACGGTTTCCGAAATATACCTATCCCCCCATCGAAAACGACAATAATAAAAGGAGGCTGTTTCAAGGACAGCCCCCTCACATACGTATCTTCCGATTGCCCCACGAAAGATACATAACTCAATTACTTATCTTCTTTTTTCATGAAAAATTTTTGATGCGGAAGATCCACATTCAATTCCTCTAATTGTTTCTTTTCATTTTCTAGAATGGCTTTCGCTTTTTCTTTCGTCTGATCGTCTAATCCCGCAAAGATGTCTTCATGCTTCGCTTTTTCTAGAAGTTTCACACCTAGTTTTGTTAATTCCTCTTTGGCTTGCTCACGTGTTAATTTCCCGGACTTTTCTTGCTCTAAGATCGACTTCGCTTTTTCTTTTGCCTGCTCGTCTAATCCTGCAAACATATCCTTGTGTTTACCCTTCTCCGGCAATTTCACACCTAGTTTCGTTAATTCCTCTTGCACTTGTTCACGCGTGAGCTTTCCTGATTTCTCTTGCTCTAAAATTGACTTCGCCTTTTCTTTCACCTGCTCATCTAATCCTGCAAACATATCTTTGTATTTACCCTTTTCTGGGAACTTCACACCTAATTTTGTTAATTCCTCTTTGGCTTGCTCACGTGTTAATTTCCCAGACTTCTCTTGTTCTAAAATTGACTTCGCCTTTTCTTTCGCCTGCTCATCTAATCCTGCAAACATATCTTTACGTTTTTCTTTCTCCGGAAGCTTTACACCTAGTTCCTCTAACTGTTTCTTTGTATCATCCATAATTGTTTTCACTTTTTGTTTCGTAGCGTCATCTAAGTTCTTTTTCACCGTTTTTGTAGGCTGATCTGCTGCTGGAGTATTTGTTGCCGCAAATGCTGGGACACCCACTCCTCCTATAATTCCAAATGATAAAGCACCCGCAATTGCTAAATACCCAACTGTTTTCTTCTTCATAGGAAATTTCCTCCTTCATATTTCTAAAGCATGTACACTTTCGTATACAATACCCATAGTAATGTTGGTTTCTTAAAATTCCCTTAACGATTTAAATAAAAAAACACCGCTCGTGATGAGCGGTGTTTCTCTATGCATTTTGTAATTGTACTTCTTCACGTTCCATTATTTTTCTTAATACAATTGTTTGCGTCATTGTAAATAAGTTACCTGTGATCCAGTACAGTACAAGACCTGATGGTGCCGCAAATCCCATAAATAGAATCATGGCCGGCATCATAATTTGCTGTACTTTCATCATTTGCCCTTGCTCACCAGACGCCATATTTGATTGAAATACCTTCATTTGAATAAATGTCGTTAACGCTGCAATAATCGGTAATATATGATATGGATCTGCATGTCCTAAGTTCACCCATAAAAATGAAGATGTGCGAATCTCTTCCGTTCGGCTAATCGCATAATACAAAGCAGAGAAAATTGGCATTTGTATAAAGATTGGCCAGCAACCAGCAAGTGGATTCCAACCGCCTGATTTCATTAGTTCTGACATTTCTTTTTGATACTGCTTTTGTTTTTCAAGATCTTTGCTTACATCACCATATTTTTTCTTTAACTTCTGCAATTCAGGTTGCATTTTTTTCATTTTCGCTTGGCTACGATATTGTGAAACAGCTAATGGAATCATTGCTGAACGAATAACGAGCGTCATGATAATGATAGCAATCCCGAAGCTAGCTCCAGGTATATGATGAGCAACAAATTGAATCATATACGAGATTGGATATACGAAATAATGGTTCCAAATTCCCGTACTATGTGAATCTATTGTGCCTGCAGTACTACAACCAGATAAAACAAAAACAAGTACTAATGAAAAACTAATGAGCTTAGCTCGGTATGATTTTAACATGTTTATTCCTCCAATGTTTCGTAATTATTTAGCGAAACATTGGTGTATACGGACCGACCTCGTCACTCTCGTCACTCGATTCTTGTCTACGTACAGAACGAATCATTCCATATTTATAAAAAATGGAGAAAAGCGGTACAGTTCCGGTACCCTCTTCACACGTATCAACTAGTTTAAAAGCTCTTTGTCTACTGCTCGATGCTTGCTGACGCACAAAGCGAGAAACATTTGTGAGAAAGAAGACTTCTAATAAACAAAGCGCTGTCGTTACAAACGATATATATAGAATTGCATCCTGGAATAAAAACTCCATCGCTTCACATCCTTAATAAAGTCATTTTAGCACATTAGGCAAACATTCTCTATTTCCTTTTGTTTGCAAAAAATAATTTTGCATATTTTCTCAAAAAAATTATGCTAGGAAATTAATGTATTCGCTTTCTTTAGTATATTCACGCACATCAATGAATAGGTTTAATTTATTAGAAATTTATAAAATTTTTGCATTATAATAAAACTATTGCCAGTTTTTGAAAAAAGCTTTATTCTCTTCTTGTAATCAAAAATGAATATGGAGATGAAACATACTATGGGTCAACTAGGAGACGCCGATTACGTTCCCGACACCGCCTTTTTATCCTTCCCAGCAGCTAAAACATTTCATCTAGAATTTATCATACAGTTAATTGTTATTTTTATAGCTTCTATTTTGTATGCAATTTCTATGAATATGTTTTTTATCCCGCATAATATGATTAGCGGTGGATTCGCTGGTGTAGGGATGATTATCGGTTATTTAATGCACTACAATATCGGAGCACTTATCTTTTTACTAAACATTCCGCTTCTTATTTTAAGTCACTTTTACTTAGGAAAGAAGACAACCTTTTTAACAGCATACTTTGTAGCAGTATCATCTTTAGCGATGAATATTCTTCCCGTACACCAAGTTTCAGACGATATTTTACTTTCTTCTGTATTCGGTGGTGTCATCTGCGGTGCTGCTTCAGGAATCATATTCCGATTTGCTTCTTCAACAGGTGGTTTTGATGTCGTTGGATTGATTGTAGCAAAACATCGAGATATTTCGATTGGAGCAATCATCTTTGGATTCAACTTAATCTTACTTGTTGTAGCAGGATTTATTTTCGGATGGGATATTACGCTTTATACGTTAATTAGTCGGTTTGTAGTCAGCAAAGTGATTGATGCCGTGCATACAAAACATATTAAATTAACGATAATGACAGTTACAGAAAAAGGCGAGGAAATAAAAAGCGCACTACTACATCACGGCATACGTGGCGTGACAATGGTAGATGCTGTCGGCGGCTATACAAACCATAAGAAAAAAATGATTTACACTGTCGTAACTCGCTATGAGTTAGGCGAAATGAAACGTATTATCCGTCAAGTGGATAACAAAGCATTTATGAACATTACTGAAACAGTTGAAATTGTCGGCCGTTTCAAACGCATATAAAAAGGCGCAAGGAACTACCATTCCTTGCGCTTTTTATTTTTTACACTTATTACAAAATCAGATAATTCTATTATTATGCGCTCATTTATGTTATAATACAAAAAGAACGTATAGACTTTGGGGGTTTCTCTTAAGAAACGAGAAGTCAGGTATACACCAATCAACTTAGTTACTCTTCAATAACCTTTTAACAATTCACTTCAATTGACTATACCTACCTTTTTGACTTCCAAATCATCTTATTACACAGGGAGATGAACATATGAATCAATATATACGATATACAATAGCTGTCCTGTTTGCTATTATCGGCGGAACAATCTGCTTCTGGACAAACACTCAGCTTGGAGAGAATATCATTTTTAATGGAATTGAAACACTTGTAAGCGCTTCAATTTTAGGCGGATACATTTACTTCCTCTTCAATCCAGAAGAAAATGCACAAAAAACAATGTTATTAACAATGATCGGAATCGTTGGAGGATGTATTTCCTACTCAATGACAGACTATACAGTACCACTTCAATTAAGCTCAGCTTTCTTCCACGGTCTATGGACTTGGTTCATTGCATTCTGCTTAGCAGACATATTCAACCTATTACAAACTACTGAAGAAGATAGCGGTCGACAAATTGAAAGTAAATCGTAAGCTGGAAGATATTCTTCCAGCTTTTTTTGATTGATTTGCATACCCTAGTTGGTATTTACCAAAATATATCAGCGATTCTCCAAATATATCGAATGTTTCTNNCGACCTACCGACATTTTTCGACACTCAAAACGCACAATATACCCTATCCCCCAAGCAATTTACTGCCGAACTCTACGATTAAAAAGATAATTAATAGGATCGCGAGTATTTTTAATGCTACATACGCTACTTTAAAAACAGCATAAATAAGCAAGGCTATCAAAATAATCGTTAAAATTTCCATCTAGAATTCCTCCAAGCTTTGCTCTTCTTATCTTATTTTACTCGCCTCAGACTTTTTATGGAACGGCATAAGATGACATACAAAAAAGAGGATACCTCACCCATCGTAAGATACCCTCTCCTTTAGCCGCTCAAACCATTCTCTCTCTAATTGTAAATATCCCATTTCACTCCTCTCAGCATTCTTCAACTCTGTACCAGCTTTCTTCATATAAATACAAGAAGCTTCCATATCGCCCTCTAAATATTTAACAATTCCTTGTGTGCGATAATATCCGTTTAGATCCATTTTTGTAACGGCCTTCGCATATTTTTTTGCTTCTTGCAAAGAAAGGCTTTCCACCTGATAAAGAACTTTATATAAAAGATACCAACTATGAAAACTACTAACGAAAAACTTATTTTCTTTCGTCACAGGTAGTTGAACAATTTGTTCTACATACGGTATCGCTCTTTCCATTCCCTCTTGATCCGCTCTGGCATAAAAGACAAGCATAAGTCCGCTCATTGTCTCTCTTATACTTTTATTCTCTTTTAGTTTATCTTCGCTAAGTTTTACTAATCTCTCATCCCAATCTTTCGGCCTTTTATAATTAAATAACTCACTCGATACTTGAATCGTATATAAATGCTCTCTAGCCTTTTCATCATCTTTAATTAAAATAAGAAATTGCATACCATCGCTCATAAGCGTTCCTTTTATCGGCACGATTGTAACCGCGAAAATCACCAAATGGAAAACGGAAAAATATAAAAGATATTGATAATAACTTACCATGTATATGTAACCTGAAGTAATACCGAATAGTAAACTCACAATCGGTCCACCTAAAGTCATCCATGCCCATTTTTTTGAAAGATTCGGTGTCACTGTAGAAGGCGGTACTAACATTGCGACGCCACCAAAATAAGCCCATAATTTATTTTCTCGAATGCGTACTTTCCCCTTCTCTTTTTGAACAGTAATAGGCCCTACTGTCATAAATCTAAATTGTAAACCGCCTATTAAACCGAATATGACATGTCCTAACTCATGAATAGCTATCACTAACAATAAAATTCCAACTACTGCCCATATGTTCAACATCGTTTCTAATTTCTCGGTTCGGATTACTCCGTATAAAATGGACAGAACTAGCGCCGCTGTCACTGAACCAGCTGGCCTTTTTAAAATATCCACTTTTCTCTCTCCTTAATAAATCATTTTCCTATCTATTTCGTACATATATGTTACAACGTGTAAAACCAAAACAAATGAAGTCATAATGACCATAAGGAAGTTATTCCCATCTAACAACTTTACTTTGCTAATTGTTTGCTGCGATGAGCCAATCACTTTCCCTAAATCCCCTTGTGATAAACGATGCTTTGCTCGCAATTCTCTTACCCGATTTTGAAGCTTCATACCTTATCTCTTTTTTATGTATTTAATTAAAATTGTAAATAATATCCTTATTTTTATCAATTATAATTGTCATTTTGACGTGAATATATGTCAAAAAATATTATATATATTATGCTAGATATAACATATATAATATTTTTTAAGAACTACATAATTGAGGTGTCTCATGGATAAAAAAAGGATTTTTTCTTATGCTCTTATTAAATTTTCAGCGGCCTGTTCTCTCTTTTTTGCTTTTTTATTATTTTTCTTTATTAGAAATGATATGAACTTCTTTAAAACATCCGGATACTTAATTGGATTTTTATATAATTTTTGGCTTTACCTTCTTTTCTTCTACGCGATCTTATGCTCATTTGTAATTGATAAATTAAATTCAAAACATAATAGCACCCCAAGAAAAATTTCATTTTATATTTTATGTGGTTATTTATTCTTCCTCCCATTCCATATATACAATGGGGGAGATGTAATCGTAACTTTCATAATGGGATCTGTGGGGGCAATCTGTTCACTTTTCTTTTATTTATGTACCTGTATAGCAAATAAATACAAATGGTTTCGATATACAACCGCTATTATCATTCCGCTTCTATTCATTGCGCTATGCTCTATTGATTTTACTCAAAAAGAACAATGGGTTGAGCATAGTACAAAAAATACATTCGAGGCGAATTTCTCATATTTTAACGGTGCGCATAAAATACCCATTCATGTAAAAAAAGGAGAAACAATTGAGGTTAACGTAAACTTCCTTGTCACTGAAAATAGCGCCTACCAAGGTTATGGGACTTACTTTTCTAGTGAATTTAATAAATATGAACCCCTTTCCGAACGAAGTGACGATACGTACGAACTTTCACCTAGTAAAACGGGAACATATTATATAGTAGTGATTGGTTACGGTATCGAAGGAAAGATAAAAACAAATTGGAAAATAAAAAAGGCAGTGCCCAAAAGCACTGCCTTCCTAAATTCTGACATAGAATGGATTCCATATTAACTTGCGTTTTGTAAGAATACTCGTTTTAACTGTTTGCGGAAACGAACACCTAGCGTAATCGCTACAATCACAATAACCCCAAAAATAATTTTACCGATATGATCTTGTAAAACCCCAAAGATATCATGTAAGTTTCCACCTAACCAGTAACCACCTATTAAGAAGAATGATACCCAAAATAGAGCACCTGAGTAAATTGTAATTGCAAAACGACGGAATGGTAAATTAATGATTCCTGCAAAGTATCCTGTAAAATGGCGTACACCAGGAATGAAGAAACCAATAAAGATAAGGAAGTACCCATACTTATCAAACCACATTCTTGTTAAGTCGATTTTTCTTTGTGTTAAAAATACGTATTTCCCATACTTTTGAACAAAGGGCATACCTAATTTATTCCCTAAAAAGTATTGAATCGTCATTCCTACACTTGTCCCAATAAAGGATAGAATAATTAAAATTGGTAAACTCAAATCGCCCTTCTGTGCTAAAAATCCCGCATATGCTAATGTTGGCTCTCCCGGAAACGGAAGTGCAATATATTCTAACAGCAAGCCTACAAGTACAACATAGTACCCGTACTGCTGAAATAATTCATGAACCCATTCCATGTCATCTCTCCTTCCAATCACGTGCAACTTCTTACTATTATTGTATAAAAAAATTGTCGAAATAACTATCACAATAGCTTACATTTTTATTACATTTTTGTAAGGATTAAACTACAATTCGCCCTTTTTTCTTGAATGATATAAATTTTTTTCAAGGAGAGATAACAGCCAATCCGCCTAAAAATATACATTTTTCAACACTTAAATTACCTTTGTTTTGTTCTCAATAAAAAACCATCACAAACTCATACTAACTTCATATTAGCTTCATATACGTATTGTAAGATTATATCGGAATTTGTTGAAAAATTTAACTAATATATGACTAAACATGAAATTGAATAAATATAAGTCGCTTTTCGAAATTGAAAAAAGGGTGAATAAGAAATGGAAGCTTATAAAATGCACGATTTTATTAAAACAAATGTTGAATCTCATCAAAATGAAACCGTTTTTAATTTACACATATGTGAAACAAATGAGTTTGACGTAAGTTTAACAAAATCTACAACGCTGTCTTTTGTCGTTTCAAAAAAGAATATTAAGATTGCCACGAGAAAATGGATTAATTCAAATCAAGAGAGCATGGTTGGCAAAAGCTACATCATTCCAACGAAAGCGTTTCATTATTTCTTACCGATCATTTCTGAAACTGAAGATGAACTACATATTCAAGTTCAAAGTTTTGGACTACATGGTGAGCTTTTACTAAATGAAAGATTATTAATTGATAAAAACAACAAAAACAATGCAAAGATTACTACTTTCTTTGAAACATTAAATGAAAATGTAAATCAAGCACTACGAGGATTACAAATTCATTGTATGTAATACTACTACAATAATAAAAGGAGAATATAATGAAAAAATTATTATTAAGCGTTTTATTATCAGTAGTTTTTTTATCAGTCCCACATATTTCTGCTGAGGCATCATCAACGAACGATCAACTTATTGTGGACACAAACGCAAAGAAAATGGATTTTTATCAAAATGGAAAGTTTGTAAAAAGCTTTACTGTTGCGACTGGAAAAGCTGCAACGCCAACTCCAAAAGGCACTTTTAAGATCGTAAATAAAATTAAGAATCGTCCCTACTATACAGGAAAGATTAAAGGTGGAGATCCACGTAACCCACTTGGTGATCGTTGGCTTGGATTAAATATGGCAGGTACTTACGGAACTACTTATGCGATTCATGGAACGAACAATAATCAAGCAATTGGAAAGGCGACAACACTTGGCTGTATACGCATGTATAACAATGATGTACGCTGGTTATTTGAGCGTATTCCGGAGCAAGCTACTGTCACTGTAAAATAACTTAAGAACAAGATTTACGTGTAGCCAAGATTTTTAATATCTTGGCTTATTTTATTTCTTCATTTACAGTAGCAAAACGACTATACTTGCATATATAATGGGAATAGATTGTGTTAAACAATATTGAAACATTTATAAACATGGATATTAAAATTATACAGTTATAATATTTTATAAATTTTACAATACATACTATAATGGAATTACTGTAATTCCAAGATATTCAGTTAAGATAAACAATCCCCCCTTGCTACTTTTATGACTCTTTTATAGCGGGGGCTTATTATATGTATAAACAATCTGAGTCACTCGAAAAATGATGAATTTGAATATTGCAGTAAAAAGCGTTATTTAGGAGGTGTTACTATGACGCATATACTGGTGATTGAAGATAACCCAGATATACAAGAACTGATTCGTGAATTTCTAATGGCACAAAACTTTACCGTTGATGTTGTTGGCGCTGGAACAGAAGGTATACTTCTTTTCCAAAAAAATTCATACGATCTTGTCCTCCTTGATGTGATGTTACCAGATATAGATGGCTATAGTATTTGTAAAATTATGCGAGGACAATCTGATGTACCAATTATTATGTTAACAGGTCTACATAATGAGGAAAGTGAAATTAAAGGATTTGAATTAGGTATTGATGACTATATTACAAAACCTTTCCATTACACCGTATTTATTAAGCGTGTAGAAGCTGTATTAAGAAGGGCAGCAACGAAGGAAGCAGAAACTGCAACTATACTGCACTTCCATGAATTGATGTTAAATTCTACAGCATACGCCGCTTACGTTCATGGTAATCAAATTGAATTGACTACAAAAGAGTTTGAAATTATATATACTTTACTGCAAAACCGAGGAAAAGTATTATCAAGAAGTGATTTGTTGAATAAGGTATGGGGCTATGAACATTATGGTGATGTAAGAGTTATCGATACACATATTAAAAACTTACGAAAAAAATTAGGAATTCCTTATATTAAAACGGTGAAAGGCATTGGCTACAAAATCGAATCGTAGCAAAAACAACATCACCAAAAATATTTTCATCAAAACCTTATTATTTTGTATTCTTTTATCATTTTGTCTTTATCAAATTATTTATTTTCTAGCTTCAAACTATGATAAAGAACATTTTGCAAATGGAACGCAGACTACAGAACATGCGGATTCAGACAAACAAAACGAACAAAGTAAAACGAATCAAAATACAGCTGTTTCAGAGAGTAACATGTTTAATTTTCAATCTTCTATTATAGACTATAAAACACTCTCTAGAGCTATCAATCACCTTTTGCAGCCTAGCCAAACTGTAAAAGCAAAAGAACATGCACAAAGTATTTCGGGGGAAAATAGCGCTAATGTGCCACTTACAGAAGCGGAAAAGAAAGTCGCTAACAATGATGCCTTACATAAACAAACGGCAGCAAGTAAAACAAATGATACAAATGATAATCCAAAATTAGCAGATGCACTGCAGCAATTAGCTCCGCGTATTGGCGCGACAATGCTTGCATTATCTCTGCTCGGATCTTTAATTTATGCAAAACTAATTGCCAAACCTTTTCAATATATGAGCGATGCGTTAAAAGATATTATGAATCTTGATTTCTCAGATAAAAAGGCACTGAACCAACATACAGATCAAACAGATTTTAATTTACAAGTCGCTGCTTCACAAGTACCAAATATTGTGAAGAATTTACATGAAAGTAATCAAGATTTAAGAAATGAGCTCAAAAAGGAACAACAATTAGAACAATCTCGTAAAGAATTTATGTCTATTTTATCCCATGAATTAAAAACACCAATCGCAGCCGTTATGGGACAACTAGATGGCATGATTCACGGAATCGGAGCTTATAAAGATAGAGATAAGTATTTAAAACGCTCCTACGAAATGATGCAAGATATTAACGTATTAACGGAAAAAATGTCAGAATTATCCAAAATACAAAACCCTCAATTTAAACCGAATTTAGAAGTTATTTCATTAACTACTATTATTGAGGATGTTATGAAGAAAGTAGATTATTTTGTATCTGTAAAACAATTACATGTTCAATCTAATATTAAACAAGATGTACAAATTTTAGCTGACCCTAAATTTATTCAAACTGCTATTTTTAACATTATTTCAAATGCAATTCATTATACAATTGATCATCAGCATGTATATATAAAGCTTTATGAAAAGCCAAACGGTTACGCATTAGAAGTATTAAATACAGGTTCACAAATCGATGAGGATAAACTTGCTCATTTATTTGAGCCATTCTATCGCGCAAACCCTTGCAAACATGGATTAGTACAAGGTAGTGGTCTTGGGTTATATATTGTAAAACAAATATTAGATAAACATCAGTTTCCTTATGGAATACAAAACACACCTCAAGGTGTAAAATGCTCCATCGTATTCCCAAAAGCAATGTAAAAACCAACTCTAATTTCATACCCCAAATTCATACTTCGTATGAATGGCGGAATTTTGTAGAGTGTCTTACTCTGTTTCGTTCGCCCGTTATCCTTTTTGGATAGCGGGCGTTTTTTATTATTTATAAGGAGGATTTTTATGGAGAAGTTTAAGTATTCATTACTCGTTTTATTCGGCGCTTGTAGCTACGGCGTACTTTCAACTATTTTCAAACTTGGATTCATTGATGGCTTTTCAGCACAGCAACTATTAGGAGGACAATATGTCTTCGGATGGATTGGACTACTTTTACTCGTTCTTTTCTTTTCACGTCATACAGTAACAAAAAAGCAATTCTTTTCCTTACTAACAGTCGGAACAACGATGAGTATGACTGGGATTTTCTATGCTATTTCTGTAGAAGAACTACCAGCATCTATCGCTGTCGTCCTACTCTTCCAGTTCACTTGGATTGGTGTAGTTATCGAAGCAATTGCAAATCGAACATTTCCAAGCCGTGAGAAAGTTATATCTATCATTATTTTATTTACTGGTACATTGTTTGCAGGTGGTATCTTTGACGGCCTCGAACAAAATTTTTCTACAAAAGGGATTATCTTTGGACTATTAGCCGCTGTCTCTTTTTCATTCTATGTTTTTGCAAGTGGGCGCGTCGCTACAGATGTTCCGCCTTATACGAAAAGCTTTCTTATGACAACAAGCGCTACTCTGATCGTATGCCTATTCTTCCCGCCAACCTTTTTAACAGATGGTGCCCTACAAGCTGGTCTATGGAAATATGCGTTCTTCCTTGGATTGTTCGGTGTTGTTGTACCTGTCATTTGTTTTTCCATCGGTGTACCGAAAGTTGGAACAGGGCTTGGCACAATATTAGGAGCAGCTGAATTACCAACGGCCATTATCGCTTCTATTACACTTGTACATGAAGTCGTAACGTTCATGCAGTGGATTGGGATTATTTTTATATTGATTGGGATTTTCACTCCTCAGCTGCTTACAGCTAAAAAAAGAAAGAAACATAGTAGTGTGCATAGCGCATGACAAAAGACCTTTCATTTATTTGAAAGGTCTTTTTCTACATTTCACTTTACCGCTCCATGCAGCTTCTCTACCTCACGCTCAATTTGTTTTACATCGATTCGTTCAAATAATGGCTGCACGCTATCAATTCTATCCGGCAACGTATGTTGAGGTTCCCAATTTCGTTTTACAATCGACAATGTGTTTCGAACTCTTTCACTTGAAAATGGTAAAAATGGCTCAAGGAGATTTGCAAAATTAGCGATAAGATAAACACAATTATAAATGGTTTCTTCACATGAAGCTGGATCATCTTCCCTTTGTTTCCAAGGCTGCCTCTCATCAAAGTATTTATTTGCAAAACGTACTGCCTCAAATATTGTCTCTAACGCCACCTTGAATTTTGTTTGCTCAATCGCCTCTCCTACATTTTTATATAATCCTTCTACTTTATCTTTCAGCTCTACATTGATAGTTCCCTTCGGCACAATGCCACCATAATATTTTTCAACAAACTTTAATGTCCGGTTCACGAAGTTTCCATACGCCCCTAACAATTCACTATTATGGCTGTAAATGAATTCGCGCCATGAAAAGTCAGTGTCACGATTTTCTGGTGCATTGACTGTCAAAAAGTAACGAATAGAATCTGGATCGTATCGTTCCAATATGTCAGGTATCCATACTGCCCAGTTTTTACTTGTCGATAACTTTCTTTTTTCTACTGTTAAATATTCATTCGAAACGATATGGTGCGGGATTGCTTCCTCACCTATTCCGAGTAATACCGCTGGCCAAATGATGGAGTGAAATGGAATATTATCCTTCCCATGTACATAATATGTTTTTGCATCTCTATCCCAAAACTCTCGATCATCTTTTCCTGTTTCTTCAGCCCAATGTTTACTCGCTGAATAATAACCTGTCACTGCTTCAATCCATACGTAAACTTTCTTACCTTCATATCCTTCTACTGGAATTGGAACCCCGATTGGTAAATCTCGTGACACGGCTCTATCTTGTAACCCTTCCTTTACATATCTTTCTGTTAGCTGAATGGCATTGTCACGCCATGTTCCGTTTTGTTTTGCGATTTCTACAGCTCCTTTAATTTGCTCCTGAAATGTATGCAATGCGAAATAGAAATGCTCTGTTTCCTGTACAGATGGCGTACTACCACATAACTTACATTTCTTTTCTAACAAATCGAGTGGATCTAAAATGGCTGAACAAGCATCACATTGATCTCCTCTTGCTGCTTCATGACAATGAGGACAAATTCCTTCTACGTAACGATCTGGTAAAAACTGCGTACACGTTTCGCAATATGCTTGTTCCACTGTTTTTTTATGAATATGGCCTTCCTCTAATAAACGTAAAAAAACTTTTTGAACTGTTTCATGATGGTGCTCGCTATCTGTACGTGTATAACAATCATACGTAAAACCGAGATTCTGAAAACATCGCTGGAATTCTTCATGATACTTATCAGCAATTTCTTTCGCCGTTACACCTTCTTGTTTTGCCCGAATTGCAATTGGTGTTCCATTACAATCACTTCCTGAAACATACAACACATTCTCGCCTTTTGCCCTATAATAACGTGCTAAAATATCTCCAGGTAACAAACTAGCAATATGTCCAAGGTGTAACGAACCATTTGCATACGGCCAAGCGCCTCCAATAAAAGTACTCATCTTACACTCCTCCTTTACAATATAAAAAGCCCCACCCCTATCTTAAAAAAGATAAGGGCGGGGCTGTATAAACAGTCGCGGTACCACCTTATTTCGCCAATCACTCACATAATTAGCCTTAACAAGTACGGAGCTCTATGCTCTTATACTGTGGTTTTGATAACGAGTACCAACTCTCGTCGCCGCCTACTATTATCATGTGATAAGTTCAGGACGCAGCTCAAAGGCCATTGTTCAAATGAATATTCTTGCTTCTTCTCAGCTACCGAAGCTCTCTGGAAAGAATGTTTTCATCCTACTTTTCCTTTTCAACGCTTTTACGTATAACACGTATTTTACGACTAAATAACAGAAAAATCAAATTATATTTCAAAAAAACAGGAAATTCCCTCCACCCACCGAATACCTATACGTTCACGAAAGGAGTGATACTATTGAATCAAAAACAACTAAGCGCTATAAATGAAAAGAGCTGGAATGCAGCTGCTTATGAAGCTTGGACAAATCGCCACGGTGCACCAGCTGATTATGCTAAAAAGCTCATGGAAGATCCCGTGCGCGAAGTAGATCACTATTTACCTTACATACAATCTCCAAAAGGAAAACGTATTATTAATTTACTCGGGTCAAAAGGCAATAAAGCCGTTGCTCTCGCTCTCTTAGGAGCTGACGTAACGGTTGTTGATATTTCAGCAAGTAATGCAAAATATGCAAATGAGCTCGCAGAAGCTGCAGGTATCTCTATCCAGTATGTCGTTTCTGATATATTAAATGCGCAGCTCTCCGAATCATTTGATATCGTATTACTAGAACTTGGTGTACTTCATTACTTTCTAGATTTAAAACCGCTCTTTCAAAAAATTGCTACTTTACTAAAAAGAAATGGAACACTTATCCTTCGCGATTATCATCCAATGTATACAAAACTGCTAGGAGTAGACCACCCATCATTTCGGGCCAATGGAAATTATTTCGATGAAGAATTAATTGAAGATGATGTTGCTTACAGCATCCTTCTTACAGAAGCGCAGAAAGAATCGTTACCGAAAACAACCATCCGTCGCTGGACGCTAGGAGAAATTATTACAACACTTGCGGAAGAACATTTTAAAATTGAAAAACTAGTTGAAGAACACGGGTCTCATCAAAAGTGGGTATTCCCTTCTACTGCACCCGAAGGAATTGAAGAACGCGTGCCCGGTCTATATACATTAATTGCGACAGCATGCAAAAAAGGATCCCTTCACGGATAGGATCCTTTTTGCATGCTGTCGCATATAAGTTGAGGTTGGAGATTACCATAATTCTGTAGAATAGGACACAAGATATTTCAACATTTTGTCTCTGACTTACGTCGTCAAAAAGGGGTATGACCAACATAACGAAGAGTAATGTCTTTAGTTGATACTGATAATCGTTATCAACTAATTAGAAGTATACATGATGTTATTTCAAATTACAATAGCATTTTTAATATTTATTTATCAATCTCCAAATATACAAATATATACATTTCAAGAACAATTCCCCCTATCAATCTGTCACCTTTCACCCGCTTGAGGAAAGAGACCTTTTTCGGATAATGCGTTAAAATATATCTTTCTCTCTCCAATTCTGTCTGCTATAATGCCTAAAGGAAAGAAGAAAGCTTTATTCCAACTGGAGTAAAGCTTTCTTTTGATTTTACATCTATTAATTATAATACTAAGATTTTAAAAAAGGAGGATTTTTTTATCACATGAATTTTTTCAGTATTAGAAAAAAACTTATGTTCATGATGGGAACGATTTGTGCTTTATTCGGCATCGTCTTAACTTTCATTTTATACTTCGCCATCGATCAGTCACATAAAGCTGAAGCATTACAACAAGAAATTTCACCTCTTGCAACTGAATTAAAAGAGCGCGGGGACGCTTATCAAGTACAGCTTTCTACTTTAAGAGGTTATTTACTACAACATGATAAAGTCGAATTAGACCAACTCGTATCTCATTTTAAAACCGAATAGCTGGTCAAAAAATACCCCTCCTCCAAAAGGGATATTTTTGAGCTCATTTCCTGCACATTATACACAATTCCGTTATAATGAGAATCGATATCATTAATATATAGGAGGTACTCCTTATGTCACAAGAGGCATTTGAAAATAAATTATTTGCAAACTTAGAAGCTGTTATTGACCCTGAACTAGGGGTTGATATCGTCAATCTTGGATTAGTTTATGATGTTACCGCAGATGAAAATAATAATGCTGTCATTACGATGACAATGACTTCCATCGGTTGTCCAATGGCTGGTCAAATCATAGCAGACGTTAAAAAAGTATTAGCAACGAATGTACCTGAAGTAAATGAAATAGAAGTAAATGTCGTTTGGAATCCACCGTGGTCTAAAGAACGCATGTCACGTATGGCGAAAATCGCATTAGGTATTCGTGACTAAATAAAGTGAAACTTTAATCAGTCAGGGGTGTTCATCCCCCACTGATTATTAGCCTTCACCAATCGGGCGTTTGCCGGATAAAGAAAAGACCTGACGGCATAAGTCAGGTCTTTTTCTCTTATTATTTTACGCCTACAGCGTCATAAGCTTTCGTTACAGCTTGTACAGCTTTAGAGTTTTTACCATATAAATCTTCTGCTGACTGAATTGCTGCCTGGCGCATCATTTTGAAATCAGAGTTTGCAGTTAAATATTTAGTAAGAGCACGGTAGTAAATTTTCTCTGTTGCTTCACGACCCACCCCAGTTACTTTCACATTGTAATGTGTGCCGCCCTCTGATACTAAATACGCAGCTTTATTGTTAATACTACTGTTAATATGAACGCCGCCATTATCAGCTGTTCCAGTATAGCGTTTATTGTAATGATCTGGGTAGCCTTCACTTGGTTTTAATGGGTTTGGAATAGATGCTGGATCTTTCAGAGAACGAAGTGCATCACCAGGTTTGCCAGGTGTATAAATGTCTGCACCTAAATCCCAGCTCTTCTTCTCAACCATAACACCCATAATATCAGATAACGATTCATTTAACGCACCTGATTCATTTTTATAAACAAGATTTGCTGTATGTTCAGTTACAGCATGTGTTAATTCGTGACCGATAACATCAAGTCCAGCAGATAACGGAATGAAAGTCTTTCCATCTCCATCACCATACATCATTTGTATACCATTCCAAGCTGCGTTATTCCAAGATTCCCCTACGTGAACAGTAGAAATAAGTTTCGCACCTTTATCATCGAAAGAGTTACGGTTAAATGTCTTTTTGTAGTAATCATATACTTTTCCTGCATTCACATGCGCATCAACTGCCGCTTTATCTTCGAAGAACTTAGATTTACTTTCAACTTCTTCTCCTGTATATCCAAGCCATTGTGAGAATAAATTAAACCAGTTTTCATCCATATTCTCTGCATCAAATGTATGGACACCTTGTCCTCGTTTCCCATCAAATAAGTTGAATGCTCCTGTCTTCTCATCTTGAGCAATTTCAAATGATTGTCTAGCGCCTAATACTCCATAGCCAAATCCTGTAATGTTATCTACAGCGTTATATTTCTCAATCACATTTCCATTTGTTGCATCTACAAAGTAGTGCCAATAGCCTGGAGCTGGTTTTGAAATCGATGCCTTAACTAAGTAAGCAAGATAGTAATTTCCATCTTTTTCATACACAAATAAATCTTTTTTCACACCATCATAATTCTTTACTTGACCAATCTCTTTCTCTATATCTGCCTTTGCAATTGTTTCTGCTTGCTCCGCACTAATACTTGCAAAGGTAGGAATATTTTTATCCTCTAAATTCGGAATAACTTGTCCGAAGAATGCCTTTACATTATTCTCTTTATCTAGCGTAACAGTTTGGTCTGAACCATACACAGGAATGTTATTATGTTTCTCAACTAACTTCACATGTGTCGTGCCAGATTCAGCATCCTTCTCTTCCCCAACAACATTGAAATGTTTATCAATGTTTCCTGCTAGTTTAAACATATCTTTTTTACTTTCTAAATATTGAAAGACCGTTTCTTTTTTATCTAGGCCTTCCGGTGCTTTCCATTCTTCACCTATGTATGCAGGTGTTTTAAACTCTTGATGATATTGAATTTTTTGTTCTTCTGCTTTCGTTGTCGTTGCTCCAAATGTTCCAAATCCCCCGGCGATAACAGTTAACGCTAATGCTGATGAAATGACTTGCTTTTTCACTATAACATTCCCCATTCCCATAAAGATTTTTGACACTTTTATACAATTCTCGTTTTTCCAGTTAATACCTCTCCCTGAAATTTGAGAAAGTGTTTTCTGACAATTCCAATCAAAAAAGAGGCTTCCCTATCGGGAGCCTCTTTTCCATAAACGTGTTATTGTTTTTTCAATTCAATTGCTAAATAGTGTGATTGCTCTTTCGCTTCAATATGAATATCTTCTTCAATCGCTTCTGCCGCATCACGCATAACAAGTGCTTCACCATTTATTACACTACTTCCTTCAATTTGCACAACATACAATTGACGGCCTTCTTTCACAGGAAAATGAATTTCTTTTCCAGCCTCTAATGATAAAGAGTATACATTCGCATCTTGGTGAATTTGAATTGGTGCATCTCCTTCTAATGGCGATACCATGTGAAACCATTCATTTTCACGCTTGCTCCAATCAAATTTAAACTCACCATAGTTTGGTTTATGATCCGCACGATCTGGTAGAATCCAAATTTGTAATAAACGTAGTGTTTCATTTCCTAAATTATGTTCACTATGGAATACACCTGTACCAGCACTCATATATTGAACATGTCCGCGTTCAATTGTTCCGCGGTTTCCCATGCTATCCTCATGTGTTAAAGCACCATCTACAACGTACGAAATAATCTCCATATCGCGGTGTGGATGCATATCAAAACCAGTTTGCGTTGCTACTAAATCATCATTAATAACACGTAACGCTCCAAAATTCATGTTATTTGGATTATAGTAATTAGCAAAGGAAAAATGAAAATGTGTATTTAACCAACCGTGATTTGCTCTACCCATATTTTTATGATCAACTTTTCTAAACATATCCTTCACCTCATGTTATCTCGAAATCGAGATTTTTTTTAATATTTTTCTCACTGTAATTTTTTTAGTAATTGTAATAATTGATGTTGTTCTTCTTTATTTAAATTTTGAAACTGCTCCGCTTGGAACGTTTCTTGAGGCGACACGATTTCTCCATATAAAGCTCGTCCCTTTTCTGTTAGCGAAATATATTTCGTAGTACCTTCTTGTTCACGATGAATCCACTCCAGCTGCTCCATTTTATTTAAAAGCTGCGTGACATTTCCTTTCGTAACAAATAGCTTATTTCCAAGCTCTTGTTGCGTTAAACGATCGTGTCCTCCAATTTGAGCTAACACATCAAATTGAGCGGCAGATACATTCCATTCTTTCAAATGCTGATTCGTCTCACGAATACTCTTGTTATAAAAACGTGATAAACGAAACCATAACAGTAGCCCTAGTCTATCTTCTGTTTTCATTTCATCACCTCGCTCGTTTCATATCGTTAGTTTAGAACTAAACTTTATAAAAGTCAAACACTTATTTTTAGTAAGCAACAAAGAAAGCACAGCGCTACTTCTCCACTATGCTTTACATCAACTTTCTATTTTTATATTCATCTAATTTCCTCTCCGCGAATGCCCTCGCATCTTTCTCAATCCATCGCTCTTCATACCGTTCATTTTCCACTTGCAATACATCTCTCTCATGCTGCATCGCATGCCTGAATTCATGCAGTAACGTTTTGAGTACTTGTTCATACTCTTCCCACATACAAACGAAAATTAACTGTTTTTCTTTATGATAAAAGCCACCTACTTGAAATAGAAACTCTTCTTCTTCTTCCCCTAATGATAGAAGTACATCGTTTGCATCACACGTATCACAAAAAATAACTGGCGTTTTACATGCTTCAATAAGAGAAAACAAATCCTCTCTTAACTTTTTGACATCCCAAGGAAGCTCCGAATCCAACACATACCAATTCTCTGCCTGTTGATATACATTTTGAAACTGGAGTTCCATTTTTCTATAATCCCCTTTCCAAACTCCCTTTTCCTATATGTATGCCACAATATGTAAAATATTAAACATATCCTTCTCTAACAAATAACAACCAATTATTAATTTCTCACAAAAAAGGAATCTATTTAACTATAGATTCCTTTACGATAATGCTCTATATAAAGGGAAACTTTCATCAGTGGGTTTTATTCATCCCCCGCTGATTATTAGCCCACACCAATTGTTAAAAATTTATCTAGTCTTCATATCCCACTTAAAGATTTTATTTAAAAATTTATATACATTCTTTGACTCTTTCGTAAGAAGAGGTCCTAAGATCGATAATATAAGCACGTATAATGCTGAGAATGGTTTCAAGACTGACATTAAACCACCGGCAATACCGATATTGGCCATAATAATGGAGAATTCTCCTCTTGAAACGATTGTTAATCCAATATTTGTTGACGCCTTATGAGATAATCCAGCTTGTCGCCCTGCAATCATCCCTGCTACAAAGTTACCGATTATCGTAAGAAGGACAGCACCTAACGTTAACCATATCGCCCCGCCTAATGAAAACGGATCGATACTTAATCCGAAACTGAAGAAGAAAATTGCTCCGAAGAAATCTCTAAATGGAACAACAAGATGTTCAATTCGATCACTATGCTCTGTCTCAGAGAAAACTAACCCTAAAAGAAGTGCTCCGATTGCTTCTGCAACGTGAATAGTTTCTGAAAAACCAGCAATGAAGAATAAGGAAGCAAATACTACGATAATAAAGATTTCATCCGAACTAATATTGAGCAATTTATTTAATAACGGCGTAGCTTTTCTAGCCACAATAAAGAATAGAAGCATATATCCTAAAGCAATTCCAATTGAAGTAATGGCACCTAAGAAAGAAGCGTGATCCCCAAGTACTAAGCCAGAAACGACTGATAAATATACAGCAAGGAATATATCTTCAAACATAATAATTCCTAAAATTAACTCGGTTTCATTATTACCAGTTCTTCTTAAATCCACTAATACTTTTGCAACGATAGCACTAGAAGAAATCGTAATAATACCCGCAATAATTAAGATTTCTAGCAAAGGGAATCCCATTATAAATCCGTATAATAATCCAAGTGAAAAATTAATTAAAATATAAATCGTTCCGCCAATCGCAATAGAACGCCCCGATTTAATTAGTTTTTTCATCGAAAATTCTAATCCTAGGTAAAAAAGAAGAAACAAAACGCCAATCCGTCCGAGGAAGGAAATTACACTTTCACTCTCTATAAACCTGAGATCGATCACACCTAGTACCGGAGCGTGTGGCCCCACTAACATACCAAGAACAATTAAAAAAGGAATTACTGAGAATTTAAACTTTCCGGCAATTACTGCCGCAATTGCTACTAAAACTAAAGCTGTACCAACTTCAAAAATTAACGTATCCATCTAGTCAGTCCCCCTATTCGAAAGCAATTCGTTAATTATTTTTTTAATTTCTTCTCTCTCACCCGAAACTACAAGCATATCTCCTTCTTCAATTACTGTTTCTGGTCCTGGATTAAATAGCTTTTTCATGTTCTTCTTCATAACAGCTATGATCGTTACGCTATATGTTTTTCTTATTTCAAGATCTCCAATTGTTTTTCCGATTGCTGGAGCTGCATTCTCCACTTTGAACCACTCAATCGCTAAACCTTCAAAGACCATCTCAACCGTTTCTAATGCCCGAGGCTTATATACCATCCCGCCTAATATTGCTGCAATTTGTCTTGCCTCTGAGTCACGTAGTGAAATACTTGAAATACTCTCTTCATGGTCTGAATCAAAATGATACATTTCTCTACGTCCATCATCATGAATCACAATCACCATTTTTTCATTACCTTTCGTAACAACTTGAAACTTATAACCAATACCCGGAAGTTCACTTTCTCTAATATTCATGCTTAACTCCTCCTCAATAGTTTTTCGTTAGAATTTTCTGTTTTTCTGTCTTTTGTTCATCCAATCCATTATAGAAATTCTAGCCCTTCGGCATATCTGTCACTTGGAAATCTTTTATCGTAATAATAGGTGGCTCCTAAACAAATACTTGAAGATGTAAAGTAAAAAATAAATTACTCCTCATTTTCAAACTTTCAAGACTTACTTTCAACAGAGACTCTTCTTTCACTTTATCCCTTCTTTCTCACTTGAAATTTTGTTTTTTAAAATGTGAATAATTCTAAAAATAATTATTATGTAACTTAATCATAACATATAATACTTTTAAGTAACATAATTTTTTAGAAAAATTGATTCCAGTATATTTTTTGCATATAATTTTCTTATTACGAAAAAAAAGGAAGTGTATTATATGGTTGATATCTTTAGCAGATTCCTTGAGGTAACGAATAATATTTTATGGTCATATATTCTTATTGCAATGCTAATCGGCTTCGGTCTTTATTTCTCTTTTAAATTAAAATTTGTCCAAATTACTCATTTCGGTGAGATGGTCAGTTTAATTAGTAAAGGGTTTAATCGAAAAGAAAAGAAAAAAGATAGCATCTCCCCGTTCCAAGCATTTTGCTTAAGTGCAGCAGCACGCATCGGTATCGGAAACTTAGCTGGTGTTGCTTTAGCAATTTCTATGGGCGGACCTGGCGCAATATTTTGGATGTGGTTTATCGCAATTATTGGAGCAGCTACTAGTTTTGTAGAATGTACACTTGCGCAAATCTATAAAGTAAAAGATGGAAGCAGGTTCCGTGGTGGCCCAGCATATTACATGGAAAAAGGATTAAACAAGCGCTGGATGGGTGTTTGGTTCTCCCTCCTTATTACAGTTACGTACGGATTAATTTTCAATTCGGTGCAAGCAAATACAGTAACAATTGCGTTTGAAAACGCATTTGGACTAGAGCGAACGATAGTAGGAGCTCTATTAGCCGTATTAGTTGCGGTTATTATTTTTGGCGGTATTAAAAGCATTTCACGTATTACAGAAATGATTGTTCCTCCAATGGCAATCGTTTATATTGGTGTGGCTGTTTTTGTCGTTATTAAAAACTTTAATATGTTACCAAGCATTTTTATGGAAATATTTAATGGCGCATTCGGTTTAGAACAAGCCATCGCTGGTGGTATCGGTGCAGCAATCAAGTTCGGAATTCAGCGCGGTCTATTCGCAACAGAAGCAGGTATGGGTAGCTCTCCTAACGCAGCGGCAACATCAGATGTATCTCACCCTGCAAAACAAGGACTCGTTCAAGCATTAGGTGTATTCGTAGATACATTCTTAGTATGTACATCAACAGCATTTATCGTATTGTGCTCTGGACTTTACAAAGGATCAAACTTACAAGGAATTGAATTAACACAACAGGCACTAAGTTCACAAATCGGATCGTGGGCAAGCACTTTCTTAGCGATTATTATTTTCCTATTCGCTTTCAGTTCCTTACTAGGAAACTACTATTATGGTGAAACAAATATCGCATTCATTAAAGAAAGCAAAACATGGTTAATGATCTATCGCGTTGCAGTTGTCGGAATGGTATTCTTCGGATCAATCGCTGCCCTTCAAACTGTTTGGAGCTTAGCTGATTTATTCATGGGACTAATGGTATTCACAAACTTAATTGCCATCTCATTCCTTAGCAAATTCGCCTACGCTGCATTAGTAGACTATTTGAAACAAAAGAAACAAGGCAAAGACCCTGTCTTTGTTGCAAGTTCTATCCCTGGCTTACAAAATACAGAGTGTTGGGATGGACAGGATGTAGAAGAGCGTAAACAAGCTGTATAACAATTAAAAGCGGAAGCGGCTTGC
>NZ_NUPZ01000024.1 GCF_002584985.1 Bacillus sp. AFS029637
AAATCGCCGATATAATTTCATTTACCACAAAACATAAAATCACAGGACATCTGCCCCTTATAAATGAATATACATAATAAAAGGAGGCGGATTGATATGAAAAGAGTAATGTACGTTGTATTATTGCTCAGCTTCGTAATAGGAATGACAGCGTGTAACAGTGAAACTTCCTCAAGTCGCACACTTTTATCTATTGGAAAGCCAGCGAAAGGTAATGTTATATATTTTACGCATACAGATAACAAACGAAAGATACAGGAAATACAAGACATGTTTCAAAATAAGAAGTGGAAAAGAAATGAAACATTCAGCACTGTGAATAAAACACCAGATGTCGTCTTTTCAATAGATGAGGACAATAAAGGATTGCCGACATTGTATGTTACTGTGTTCTTCCATGAAGATGGAGCAGACGTTCTTAACTTGTACGGGGAGTATACGAGTTTAAATAAAGAGGAAGTTGAAAGACTTAGAGAAAAGATGAGTGCATATTATCCTAAAATGATTTTTGGGCTAGTTTCATAAATTACTTGCAAACGAAATTCCCTTATCCTTCCAAAGTGAATCAAGTGGAGGTGATTTGTGTATATGCAGTTAATAGAATATCACTTGCCACTTTAATTTTCTTTTAATATAATTAATTTAGAATTTTTAAATATTCTAAATTTTATAAAGGTGGGGTTTTTGTGAATCTCGTTCAATCTTTGGCTGAAACGGCAAAAAAGAAGGGGGATAAACCGGCTTATGTTTTTATGGATCAGTCGGTCTCGTATGACCAATTAAACAAAATGGTCACAAGGTTTTCTAGCAATTTAGCAAAAATGGGCATTGGAAAAGGGGACAATGTCGCATTAGTTGTTGGGAATTCACCACATTTTTTGGTCGGTTTATACGGAACAATGAAAGCGGGAGCAACTGTCATTCCAGTTAATCCAATTTATACAGCAGACGAAATACATTACATTTTACAAAATGGAGATGTAAAAACAATCATCGTACTCGACGTCCTTCTACCTGTTATACAATCTCTTACAACAAGACTTCCTTCATTAGAAAACATCATCATATGCGAAACCTCATCAGATTTTAACCATACAGAAACCGAAAAAATGAAAACGTTTACTAGTTTTGTAGGAACTGGAGATACAACTTACGAAGGTCCTGAACTAGATGAAGAAGACGTAGCGGTTATCCTATACACGTCAGGCACAACTGGAAAACCGAAAGGCGCTATGTTAACACATAAAAATTTATATAGTAATGCGAGCGATGTGGCGTCGTATTTACGATATACGGCTGATGACCGCGTCGTTGCGGCACTGCCGATGTTCCACGTGTTCTGTTTAACAGTTGCGGTAAATGCGCCGATTGTGAACGGGGCGACCATTTTAATGTTACCGAAGTTCAGTCCGAAAGAAGTATTCCATATTTGTCGCACGTATGAGCCAACGATTTTTGCTGGTGTACCGACGATGTACAATTACTTATATTTATTTGAGGAAGCGAGCGCAGAAGACGTGAAGACACTTCGTCTTTGTATTTCAGGTGGTGCGTCCATGCCTGTTGCCCTTCTGCAAAACTTTGAAAAACGTTTTGACGTAATTGTTTCAGAAGGATACGGTTTATCAGAAGCATCACCAGTTACTTGTTTCAATCCGTTAGATCGTCCTCGTAAACCAGGATCAATTGGCACAAATATTTGGCATGTAGAAAATAAAATTGTAAATGAACTTGGGGAAGAAGTACCAGTCGGTGCAGTCGGTGAATTAATTGTGCGTGGCCCTAACGTTATGAAGGGCTACTATAATGCGCCAGAAGATACAGCTGCGACATTAAAAGACGGCTGGCTATATACAGGTGACTTAGCGAAAATGGATGAAGAAGGTTACTTCTATATCGTTGATCGTAAAAAAGATATCGTCCTAGTTGGCGGTTATAACGTATATCCTCGTGAAGTAGAAGAAGTATTATACACGCACGAATCCGTAGCGGAAGTTGTCGTAATCGGCGTACCGGACGAAAACTTAGGAGAAGCAGTACGAGCTTACGTCGTTTTGAAACAAACGAACGTAACAGAAGAAGAACTCATGCATTACTGCACGTTACATTTAGCGAAATATAAAGTACCGATGAGTATTGAATTTTTAGCAGAATTGCCGAAGAATACAACGGGTAAATTACTGCGAAGAGCATTACGAGAAAAAGCGATACAAGTATAAAAAATAGAGGCAACCACCGTTATGAAGGTGGTTGCCTTCATATTTTTTAGCATTGGTTAAGCTATGATGCCATATATTTAAACCGTAATATGACTAGTAAGGAGGAGATATACGTGGAGCAAAAGGAATTACGTTTGCGGCGAGTGCAATATCTTATTTGTGACATTATGGATGAAATGAACGCTGAAAATAAGAAGAAAAATTCAGAAACATTGCAGAAAGTAATTGACCAGCTCTCAGGTGCAATTGGAGATTTAGTAGATCCATCCGGTACGTACTCAATCGATTATTTAGAGAGAAAAGTTCATACAGCGCACTATTTATTATTTAAAAATGATCGTAAAGCATATTTGTGTAATAAATAAACATTCATCGTGTAATGGGATGTTTATTATTTTTAACATTTATTGATAATAATTATCAGTGAAGAAGTAAGTGGAACGTGTTTCAGTCGACCGATTGATTTGCGAATAATAAAAATCGAAACAAAAGCCTTGCTACACGTTTGTAGTAAGGCTCTTTACAGTTGTTTTATTCGGAAAAATTATTCATTAGAAGTAGTATCAATCGCTTGAATAGCAAGTTCCAACGATGTAATCCTTCTTTCTAAAAGAGTTTTTTGAGGACTACCAACCTTTGACTTAACATAAGCATTTTCAATTGATGGAAGCAAACGAGTAAGAACAGTGCGAGCTTCTGCTAAATCTTCTTGGGTGTAATGATGGGGCTTTTGATTCCAAACACTTTCTAACATTGCTAAGCCGATGCAAGCTGCTTTGAGGCGTTTTTTTACTAACGTAGTATTTGAGCCTTTCTGAGTCATTTGTGAAAAGGCACTCTCGAGTTTACGAATTGTTGACTGTAAGGATTTTATTGACTCCTCTTTCTGTACATTTGATACGTTTTCCATGTTAGTACTATCCTTTCTTCGCTTTTAAATGATTTTGCTTACTACTTGATCAAATCGTTAAGAACAGCATGTTACTTGCAATATTTTAACATAAATAGATTAAACAAAAGGCTAAANNTTTAGCCTTTTGTTTAATCTGTTCTTCTCAGTTTTATATTCATTTGAGTTCATTTACGAATAAATTCCACTGCCCTGTTTTTATTACCGGATAATTCTATAGGTACAGAGGGGTAGGATGCAGTATATAATTTTTTCATCATATACCTCCTAAAGTAGTTTTAACAAGGTAATGGTTTATTTTTCATTGTGATATTCTTCTAAAGTGATACCTTTTTCATATATTTCTGTTGCAATGTCACCTACGTATCGAATATGCCATGGTTCATATGAATAACCCGTAATGTGCTCTTTTCCTTTTAAATAACGTATAATAAAGCCAGCGCGATGAGCATTGTTTTTAAGCCATTTTCCTTCAATCGTATTCGCGAATTGCGTTTCTAGTGTATTATTGACACTATTCGCAGATACATCCATCGTTAACCCCGTTTGATGTTCGCTGTGCCCTGGCTTTGCAGAAACTTTATCAGCTTGGATTTGACCTTGTTTCTCTACATTTCGTCTATAAACAGTTTGTTGATATTCTTCAGAACGAAATCCAGATATAGCATGTAATACGATTCCATCTTGTTTCGCTAAGGCAAATAATTTTTCCAAAGCGATAGCAGCTTCTTTTCGTAAATGACTTTTTTCTTGAATCCCATCAAATGCAAATGTAACCTTAGGTACAACTAAATCGTCAGGTCTATAATTACTTGGAAGTTTCCTAGTTTTATTAACTACTACATCTACAGTATCGGGGGATGCAATCGTTACAGATCCATCATTATTTTGTATATCGTCTTTACTTTTCGCAATGTCAGTGATGTTAGGTAAAAAAATATATATACATAGGAAGAGAAAAACAGCGCCCCCTACTAATCTTATTAATTTTCTAATCATTATATTTACTCCTTATAGCTGATCTATTTTAAAAGTTTCATCATTTGTGATGAAGCTAATTAGTGAATTGCTTTTACATATCTATATAATTCATATTAGTTATTTATTATAATTTAAAGATTAATGCTACCAATTCAAAAAAGTTGAGCTAATTTTATTAAATCCATATGAAAATAATTTTTTTGTTTCTATAAATCTCTTAGTATCTTCGCTAGTTCCCATAACAACAGAAATTAGCCTGTTTTCACCTTGTTTTGCTGTGCCTGTAAAACAATATCCTGCTTCATCTGTAAATCCAGTTTTCAAACCATCAATTCCTTGGAAATACAATTCATCATTAGATGTATCGAGCATCTTATTTGTAGTCATTATAGTTGCACCATTATACGATAATGTATAGTTTGTTAGCTTGGTTATATCTAAAACTTCGGGATATGTTTGTAACAAATGTTGTGCGAGCGTTGCTACATCAAAAGCAGTCATTTTTGATTCTTGATGTTGAGCATTTGGTAGTCCTGTAGCATTAACAAAATGAGTTTCATTAGATAAATTTAATTGCTTTGCTTTCGCATTCATAAGTTTTGTGAAATTCTCTTCACTTTTAGAAATATGCTCAGCTAAAGCAACAGCAGCATTATTGGCTGATGATATTACCATCGCATGAAATAAATCTCTAACAGTCAAACGATTACCAACTCTTACATTGATCTTAGCTCCAATGCTATTTACAGCATTTGGACCAATTCTGACGGGATCGCTCCATTTTAATGTACCGTTATGAATTTTCTCTAGTACAATATACTCAGTCATCATCTTTGACATACTTGCTGGAGCAAGGGGCATATTTTCATTCTTACCATAAACAACTTTTCCTGATTGTGCATCCATTAATATAGCAGCTGTAGCGTCTATAACGGGTTCTTTTGTAAAAGTCGAATAAGTATATAAGGTCACAAAAATAGCAACAAATACTATAAGCATGTTCCTACTTCTCTTTGCTATTTTCATTTTCTATTCTCCTTCATCATTGTTACTAGCAAAGTGTATATTTCAGGTTTTGTTGCAAAGTTTTCGAAGACATTGTAACAGAACCAGATTTTTATTATTACATTGCAATAGTAAATAAACTATCTAATAACCTTACGTAAAGGTGACAATCTTGTAAGGTTTCATAAGTAGAAAATGACGGTAAAAAAGTATTTGTTTGTTATGGGGTAGAATATTGGCTGTTTAAATCTTGAAGCTAATCCAATTGGGGTGTTAGATGCAAATCTAACAATTAGAGGTTTTTACTATGACGAACGAAGTGCTTAATATTTACGTTTAACGTGCATAACAAGTTATAATAGAAGAAATTAATAAGGAGGCTCGCTGTGAAAAATCTTCGTTATCTCAATATATTTACGATATTAATTATATACACACTACTCATGTTTTACATCGGCTGGAATGGATGGGTTTGGCTTCATGCAGTATTCGGCTGGGAGTCTTGGGGATATTACGCTTTTGTAGTCGGATTTATTGCATATGCGTACATTTTCGTGCAAGTATTTAAGTTCCTTCCATTTCTACGGACGATTGGTTCGATTTGGTTTGCGGTCATACAATATGCGCTTATGCTGTTACCGCTTGCTGATATTACAGTCTTCCTTTTACAATTTGGGGTGGAAAAAGAAACGGCAATTATTTGGACAGGGACGGCCGTAATACTTGCGTTTATCTTTATTTTCTCGTATGGCGTATTTAATGCGTATAGCCCGGTAGTAAGAAAATACGAAGTACATATACCGAAAAAAGTAGAAGGACGTAAAAGTTTACGCATTGCGATGGCTTCTGATATGCATTTCGGTAAACTGTCTGGTGTTTCACATTTAAAGAGACTTGTCCGTCATGTAAATGAAATGGAGCCCGATATTATTTTGCTGCCAGGTGATATTATCGATGATCATCCAGGCGTATTCATTCAAAAAAACATGGGGCCTATTATGAAACAAATGAAAGCTCCATTAGGCGTATACGGCGTATTAGGAAATCACGAATATTACGGAAGAGCGGTTCCGGAATTTTTACAAGAGATGGATAAGATTGATATTCGTATTCTTTTAGATGAAGTGATCACAATTGAAGATGACTTTTATCTCGTTGGAAGAAGAGATAAAACTGAGCGAGATCGCCAAAGCTTTGAGAAGATTATGAGTGCGGTAGATAAAGCGATGCCAGTTATCGCAATGGATCACCAGCCATTTGAATTGAAACAAGCAGCGGATGCCGGGGTAGATTTATTATTATCCGGTCACACGCACCGCGGACAAATGGCACCAAATCATATTGTGACGAGAAGAATGTATGAACTGGACTGGGGATACGTACAAAAAGGGGCATTCCACGCGATTGTTTCTTCTGGTTTCGGATTTTGGGGACCACCGCTTAGACTTGGAAGTAGGTCAGAGATTGTGCAGGTGGAGGTTACGTTTGAATAGAGAGCTGATGGCTCTCTATTTTTTGATAAAAATACATATTTCTGTTGGTATTATTTGTATAAAAGAGGTACGATTATAAAACGCGGCTGAAATAAAGGGGGATTATAAGTGCTTATATCAGATGTACTATACGGAGAATTTGAAGTAGATCAAGTGTTAGAAGAGTTGATTGTAAGTAAGCCTGTGCAAAGATTGAAAGGCATTCATCAAAACGGAGCGAGTTACTTAATGAACGAGAAGTGGAATGTAACGCGCTTTGATCATTCAGTTGGTGCTATGTTGTTAATTAAAAAACTTGGTGGTTCAGTAGAAGAACAAATTGCAGGTTTACTGCATGACGTATCGCATACTGCTTTTTCTCATGTGATTGATTACGTTTTTGATAACGACAATGAAAGTTATCATGAAGAGATATTTAGCTCGGTTGTGAAAAATTCAGAAATTCCAGCGATTCTTGCGAAGCATGGCTATAACTATGAAGATATTTTGTTAGATGATTCGAAGTGGACGTTACTCGAAAGGTCCGCGCCAGAATTATGTGCAGACCGAGTGGATTATACGTTACGAGATATGTATACATACGGATATATTTCTTTGGAAGAGGTTCATAGCTTTTTAGAGGATGTCATCGAAGTGAACGGGAAAATGGTGCTTCAAAATATCGAAATTGCAGAATGGTTTACAAAAGCGTATTACAAAGAGGTAATTGATTTCTTTATGAAGCCAATGAATATATACGGAAATGATATGTTAGCGAAAACGTTAAAGTTGGCTCTTCATAAAAGTTTCATTCATGCAGACGATTTTCTTCTTGAAGATGACGAGCTTATAGTGAAATTACAGCAATGTAACGATCCAGAAGTGGAAGATTTATTAAGAAAAGTTCATCCAAATGTAGCAGTAAAAGAAGATAGAAACGATTATGATTTGTATCAGAAAAATAAAGTGCGCCTTATTGATCCGCCGTTACTTCGCGCCCGGGAAGTTGTTCCATCGTCTGTCGTGTCAGAAAACATAAGACAGATGAGTGATACAGCTTATGAAAAAGCGGTGAGAGGGACGTATGTGAAAGTGATTTCGGATTAATGGAAAGGAAAAGGTGTCATCAATTATGATGACACCTTTTCGTTTTTAATAATCAAACCAATTCCAAACCTCAATATCTCCAAGAGTCGCATAACGTACGTGCGGGGAGTTTTGTAGTTTTAATAATTCTTTTGACGGCCCAGTAATGACAATGCCGTATACTTTCACGCCGTTATCTTTTACATACTGATAGCGCTTATCTAAGTTCAGCTCTTTTTCATGAGTTTGAGTAGTTTTACTTACAGTTTCTTTATGTTCAGAAAGAATACGCATCATTTCTATTACTTCATCTTCTTTTGTCTTTGGTCGTTTTGCTTCATTATTAGGGAGATTTATATGCTCTCGAAATCCGATAACCTCTCTGCCATGTAGGATAAAATCTTCTTCATTTATTCTTTCTTGTCCTGTGTCTAAAGCGTACCATACAGGGGTTGGCGGCATTTCTTGTGCTTCAAATACGCTATATAGAATTGATTCTAATTCTTGTAAAGTGTAAGCTTTATCGAAAGATATCGCTACTTCTGCAACAGTTCCCTCATGTACTTTTGCAAGTGTATCCCACACTTTTTTAGATGGTTCTTTCAAATGATCACCTTGCTTGATTTTTGGGTGAACAAAGGAAAGTTTGTTTGAATAAGATCTGTTTTCCCAGGATGGATTTGAGACAGTTACAGACGACAAGAAACTACGCGTTGTTACTGTACCGATTGGAATTTCTTTTTTGCCGACCGTTTTATATAAATCGATTTCATTTTCTGTACGGAAAAAGGGTTTAATCTTTGTGCTGCCTCCAGCGGAACGACTATTTGGCATTGTTGCTTCTAGTGTGAGTGCTGGAATTTCATCTACTTCGACTAACTTTTTCATATTATAGAAGTAAAAAGAAGATGAAAAATGACCGACAAAATAGATTGCTATACAAACAGCAAGAACAAAACTAACGGTTTGCCAACGCTGTTTCCACTTAATTCTCCAAAATGGAACTTTAAGATCTTTTGGCGGTAACTTTTTCTTGATCGGTTCACTCTTCGTAAGCAATTCGTCCAAATACACTTCACATTCCTCACAAGTCTCTATATGACTTTCTAATTCTTCTTGTTCATCACGTGTGAGTATTCCTATTTCATATTTTTCCCATAGTTTTTTAAATGCTGCACAACCCATCTGTATCACTCCTTTATGTTTCTCGCTTCTTTCCGTCCGCGGTGTAACTCAATTTTCACTTTCGCTAATGAGAGACCGGTCATTTCTGCTATATCCTTATACGAGAATCCGTAGTAATCTCGTAGTAGTAGGACATTTCGTCTTTCAAGGGGAAGAGAAGATAAACTGTCTAACCAACTAGCAATCTCATGTTTTACGAAATATTCATGTTCTGTACTTGGCACGTTTGGTAAATGGAATTCTTCCACTGTAGTTGTTTTATATTTTTTCTCTTTTCGATACCAATCGATAAAGGCGTTGTAGGCAATTGTAAATAACCACGGCCTAATTTCTTCTCCTTTATAATAGTCAATATGGACGAGCATGCGATAAAAGGTTTCCTGCATGAGATCTTCAGCACAGTGAGAATCTCCGGTTAGGGAGAGAAGATAGCGAAATAAATCATGCATATGCTCTGAATAAATGTCTTCTAATGATTGTTTGCGTTTCACTAATTTCCCTCCCTTCATAAATAACAACGAAATACATATAAAAAAGTTACATTTGTTTTTGGAATTATAGTAAAAAACGTCAAGAATTGGATTGCGTTCTCTTTTATCATAATACATATAAGGCGGGTGAACAGAGATGGAAAGCTATGAAACACAAATTCAAAGGTCCATTGATTATATTGAGGAAGATGTAATGGAAAAACAGACGCTGCGTAATTTAGCGCGGATCGCAGGTTTTTCTGAGTCGCATTTTCATCGTGTATTTCAGGCGTTAGTAGGTGATACAGTAATGGAGTATGTTCGAAAGAGGAGGTTAGCCCGGGCAGCTTATCGACTTTCTCACACGGATGAAAAAGTTATTGATATCGCATTTGAGCATGGCTTTCAATCTCATGAAACGTTCACGAGAGCCTTTAAAAAATTATTTCAAATGACACCGAGTGAATATCGAAAACAAGAAATCGAAACACCGATGTATTACCGAGTGAATGTAAAGCAAAGAAAATTAAATCCGTATTTAGGGGGCATACAAATGGAATATCGTATTGTAAATAAACCAGAATTTTTAGTGGCGGGTTATGAACTGAAGACGACAAGTAAAGAAGGGAAGAATCATCAAGACATCCCAGCATTTTGGCAAGAATATTTACAAAAAGATCTTGGAACGACGATTCCGAATCGTAAAGATACGAGTCAATGGATAGAGCTTGGATTATGTACAGATTTTAATTTAGAAACAGGGGACTTCACTTATATTATCGGAATGGAAGTTACAGACTTTGAAAATGTACCAAATGAAGTTGCAAAGCGTACGTTCCCAGCAGCAACATATGCAGTATTCACAACACCGAAAGTGCCTCACGAAGAAATGGTACCATCTATCCACCAAACGTGGAATGCAGTATTCTCAGAATGGTTCCCGCATTCAGGGTATGAACATTGCGGCGTTACAGAGTTCGAACTATACGATGAGCGTTGCCACGAAGATAAAAGTGAGTTCGCGCAAGTAGAGCTTTGGATACCAGTGAAGAAGAAATAATAGAAAGAAAAGCGAACCGATGAGTGGTTCGCTTTTTTACTTCATAAAAGCCCGATTGTTGAATCGCTATTTGTAAAAAATATGAAATAGCTGCTCTTATAATACAGGTTGCTATATTTGTTGGTTTTTGTCGGTAAATCGATATATCCTAAAAATCGTTGATATAATGCGAGTTATGATAGATATATTTTGAAAATCGTCGATATAATTTCATGTACCGCTGGAATCACCGAGAATAAAAGATACTTAACATAATTTCATTTATCACCAAACTACCTAAAAAAAGAAAAGGCACGACACAGCGCCTTTTCTATGAACGAAACGGAAACACAAGAATAATCGTCGTTCCTTTCCCAAGTTCGCTATCAATAGAAATTGTCCCGTTATGAGCATGAACGAGCTGCTTTGTAATGGCGAGACCAAGCCCAGTTCCGATGTTGCTTTCTTCTGTATTTGTTCCTCGGTAATAGCGTTCAAATAACAGTCCTTTCGTTTTTTCATCCATCCCTTTTCCATCGTCTGAAATAGATAGTGTAAAGGAGTTAGCATTTTGTGAAAGGTTTACGATTACATTTGTCGTTTCATTATTATGTTTTATAGCGTTTGCGAGTAAGTTTTCGATAATACGCTGGAACCACTTTTCTTCAATAAAATATTGAATTTTGTTTGAGCTTGGTACAAATTCAATATTTTGATTTTGTAGTGTCGGATTATTAATGAATTGCAGTAATACTTTTTGGACGAACTGATTCATTTCAACGTTTACGTGTTGTGCAGGAAGGGCGTTGTTCTTTAGTTGATACGTTAAGCTTAAGTCATCAATTAATGTAGTCATATATTGAGATTTCTCTTTCATAACGCTACCGAACTGTTGGATGTCTTGCTCAGTCCAGTTGTAATGCTTCGATTCTAGTAATAACGCGTATCCGTAAATAGAACTAAGTGGTGTTTTTAAATCATGCGTTAAACCGGTAACCCATTCTTCACGTGTTTGTTGCAGTACTTTTCTCATTGCATCGTTCTTTTTCAAGGTAATAGAAAGGTGCTCTAGTGAGTTTGTAACATCTTTAAATATACGGAACGACCATTTTTCTTTACCAGAGTGCCGGAACCGAACAGGTTTGCCTTTTTTACTAACAGGCTCTTCATATTTTCCTCCGGCTATGTTTTTAAGCCAGCGCATTGTGTGTAACAAAGGCTTTCCAAACTTATTTCCATACCAAATTGAAAGAATGACTAAATAAACAAACACAATAAGGAGGATTAAACTGCATCCGATTAGAAGTTTCTTAGTAAATATATCATCTAATTCATCATCTGGATAATAATGGGCGTTTGGAGCGGATACAACGACGAGGTGACCGCTATTTGAATCGTAAAAACTAGATATATTTTCTTTATAATTCCACGGTTCTTTTTCATTAAGAGCCGTTTGTATAGCTGAAAATGTTTTTTTCTTCCCTGTTGGATAAGAAAAAACTTCTTCGCCACTGTTATTAAATATTTGCAGTGTTGCTTTTTCTTTAGAAAGTAATTGTTGTTCTTGTTCAGTTAAAGCAAATTCATTTAATGATAAAGAAGGATGTTCTTGTTGTATCGTTTTTAGTAATGCATTACTTTTTAGTTTGGCACCGTAAATAACGAGAGCCTGTTTCTTTTCTAATTCAATTTCCCAATAGTTAAATTTATAAAGATTGTTGCTACCATTCTGTAAATATGTAAGCAAGGATGTCTTTGTGTAAGAGGTCGGAACATCGTTAGGTGTATTAAAGCTGTAAAGAACCTTTCCATCTTCATCTACAATTTGAAGCCAATCACTCTTTTCTGCTATTAAATCTTTTACCTCAGATTTTAAAGTAATGTTATTGTCTTCAGAAGAAATATATTGGGAGATTGTAAAGGTATCATAATCAGAAATATTAGGTTCATATAAAGTACTATTAAGAAGAAAAATTAAATAAGAAAAAGAAGCAACTACTGCGATAAGTAACGTAACTAAGACAAAAACGTGTTGTAAGATAAACTGGATTATAAGTCTCTTATTAAAATTCATATTTTCAACCTACTTTGTAACGAACTTATAGCCAAGCCCGCGCACAGTTTTTATATATTCTGGTTTACTTGGATCTTGTTCAATTTTTTCGCGTAGCTTTCTAATGTGGACCATAACGGTATTGTCATCCCCGTTATAAGCTGGTGCCCCCCAAACTTTTTCGTATATTTCCTCTTTTGAAAATACGTAATTCGGATTCTCGCAAAAGAAGAGTAGTAGTTGAAAGAGTTGAGCGGAACATTCGACAACGTGTCCATCTACTGTAAGTTCTGCGGAATGTTGATCAATTTTAAATCTTCCGAATGAAATGGAGTGTGCTTTAGATTCGTGTGATACTACTTGCTTTATATGTCTTCGAAGTTGCGCTTTCATACGTGCTACTACTTCTAGTGGATTAAATGGCTTCGTAATATAATCATCTGCACCGTATGAAAAACCAGATAGTTTATCTAAATCAGATGCTTTCGCTGTTAAGAAGAAAATCGGACAATCTGTTTGTTGGCGAATGATTGGACAAATATCAAAACCAGACTGTCCAGGAAGCATGACATCTAAAATGATTAAATCGTAATTGTGTTGCCCGATGAGAGATAAAGCTATTTCAGCTGATGTTGCAGTGGTAATATGGGAAAAACCTTCTTTTTCAAGAATGGTAGTTAGTAGTTGTAAAATTGCTGTTTCGTCATCAACGAGTAAAATATTTGCTTGATACATAACAATCCCTCCTAATTTCCTCGAATATCATACCATCATTTTGTAACTTATGGAATTTTTAAGGAAATTTTAAGGTTTTCTTTCACAAAAAATTAAGAATCAAATGATATGATAAAAGTAACATAGGGGAGGAGATGAGTGTGAATCCGTTTCAAATGATGCGAGCTAGATATTTTTTAATTGTATTTGCACTATTAACTTTAGTAGCGAGAAGTAGCGGGGAATTGCTAGAAAGTACATTTCATATACAAAATTCTTCTTTCATAAATATTCTTATATTCTATATCCTTCCGATTACATGGATTTTTTATGAATATAGAAAACACCGTGTTTCATTTTCATGTTTTATTAATAAAAATGAAACATTTAATTTGGTGCAAGTTTTTTACATTGCGATTATATTATGCATGTTCAGTTACGGTTATCTTATTTTGTACATGTACAGCTTTGCATGGATTACACCAGATTTTATTATGAATGCTTTGCATGAGCCAATTGTAGATAGTGCCGGGGGATATGTATATCAACTTATTATGATTGTATTTATCGCACCAATTATTGGGGAGTTTGTGTTTCGCGGATTTTTACTGCAGCGCTTTGCTGCAAAATGGGGAACGAGTATCGCGATGATTGCCGTCGCACTTTTATTTGCGATGTTACATGTCGATTTTCTCGGTGCCGCTTTATTTAGCATCGTACTATCCATTATATATATTCGTACGAAAAGCTTACTCATGCCAATTGCAATCCATATGTTAAACAATGCATTTGTAATCGGTGCTTCGTTTCTAGTAAGTAGAGAAAAGATCATGAGTTTTGCAGATTTCTCAAACTACACGACGTTTTTCCCGGGACTTATAATTTTTATAACAGGATTAAACTTAGTACTCATCTTTTTATTTGTGAACCGCAAATATTGGAGTAAAGAAGTTCCAGTTATATATGGAGAGCAGGCAAAGAGTTTTTCAGATGTAGTGGGGGATAAATGAGATGAAGAAGACGTTTGAAAGGAATGTATAAAATTATATGAATGAAACGATATCATCAAATAAGTTTTTTTATTTGATTTTACTTAGTATCGTGCTAATCACGACAGGAAATGTTATTCTTCGTTGGGAGGAAGCTTACTTTTTCATGTATTTAGCGCTCCATTTATTAGGGATTTTATGTATAAGTGGCGGAATAGTTACTGAAAAAAAGGGTGAAGAAAGTATTAACTATATGTGTGTCATCGGTCTTATTTTACTTTTAGCTGTACAAGGTATTATGAAATATAGTTCTTTTTCGGTACACGATTTTAGTTTGTTAATAGATGTTCTACCTTAAGGAGAGCACTTGTTTTAGTAAGTATGCGAGTGTGTTTCTAACCGAATAGAGTGTATACAGGTAGGTGAAACTCTTCTTATGTAGAAGAGTTTTTTTATGTCATTAGCTTGTTCTAATTTAGCATGTACGAACTTACAATAATAATAGACAGGCAGCATAGAGGAGGGAATAGCGTGAGGAAAGTTATTGGGTGGTCGCTTTTTTTGTACGTTGGATTTGCGTTACTTATATATTGGTATTTATTTGGATGGAATCATGAACTCATTCCGGAGATGTATAAAGGAACGAGTTCAGATCCAGAAACTTTTATGAATGCGAGGGAGCTTGCGCTAAGCCAAGATTATTCGCGCGTGAAAAATTTACTGTACTTTTTAGCGACGCCTCTTGAATGGATTATTTTATTACTTGTCCTTGTGCTCGGTATTTCAAGAAAGTTTGAGAAATGGTCGAAGGAAACGACGAAAATAAGTGTCTTACAAGTTGCGATTTATTTCTTTTATTTATCATTACTTACTACAGTTCTTGCCTTGCCGATGCAATGGATTAGCCGTAAAGTATCCGTTGATTACGGCATTTCAACGCAAAGTACACAAAGCTGGATAAAAGATCATGTGATCGGTTTTTGGGAGAGTTATGCAACTATGTTAATCGTAGTTACTGTTCTGTTATGGCTTATCCGTAAATTTCCGAAGAGATGGTGGCTAGCGGGATGGGCACTCTCTGTTCCATTTACAATCTTTTTAACATTCATACAGCCTGTCATTATTGATCCACTTTATAACGACTTCTCGACGCTGAAAAATAAAGAGCTAGAAACGAAAATTTTAGCGATGGCGGATAAAGCTGATATTCCTGCTAAACATGTATATGAAGTAAATATGTCAGAAAAAACAAATGCGTTAAATGCATATGTAACAGGAATCGGTCTTAACTCGCGTATTGTAATGTGGGATACAACACTTAAGCAATTAAAAGATAAAGAAATTTTATTTATAATGGCTCATGAAATGGGACATTATGTTATGAAACATATATATTGGGGTGTTGCTAGTTATGTTTTACTATCGTTTATAGGTATGTATTTAATTAGCCGTATTTTGAATATGTGTATTCGAAAATGGGGAGATACGCTGCAAATTTCAAAAGTGGCATGTTTCTCAATTTTACCTTTATTTTTCTTAATTTCCTCTGTATTATCCTTTGCATCACAACCAGCAACAAACTATGTTTCACGTATAGAAGAACGCGCGGCGGATCAATACGCTTTAAATATGACGAAGGACGGAAAATCTGGTGTGAAAACATTTCAATATTTATCAAAAACAAGCTTAAGCCAAGTGAATCCACCTGCGTTAGTGAAATTTTTCTTATACACGCACCCACCAATTTTTGAAAGAATTCATACGTTTGAACAATATGAAGAAGCGAAGAAGCAGTAGTGTACTGCTTCTTTTTATTATGGCGTATTCGAGTTTTGGAAAATTATAGTGTATAATAAAAAGAATATTCAGTGAAATGTTTAGGAGGTTAATATTTTGTTTCATTCAAAATCAATGCCGGCTATCAAAATGATTCTTTCGATGTCTATTTTCGGATCGATTGGATTTTTTTCTGTCCAAACGGGTTTACCGTCGTTTGAATTAGTATTCGTTCGTTGTATTTGTGCCACTGTATTTTTAACGTTATGTTGGTTCGTAACAGGACAATATAAAAACGAAAAATGGAATAAAAAAGAGATCGTGCAAATAGTAGCGTGCGGTGTATTTCTCGTTTTTAACTGGGTATTTCTATTTAAAGCGTTTGAAGTTATGTCAATTACCATTGCGATTTCTGTCTACCATCTTGCGCCAATTATCGTCTTAATGATTGGGAGTATCGTATTTAAAGAGAAGCTAACAACATTTGCGGTTATGGCGATTGCTATTTGTTTCATCGGTACAGTTTTAGTAGCTGGAGTAGATGGAAGTGTGTCGCTTGAGAAACTCATGTCATCTGGAATGGTATGGGCACTACTTGCGGCGTTATTTTATGCTTTTACGACTTTACTAGGGAAAGGAATCAAGCATACGAGTGCGTATGCGATGACATTTGTACAAACGTTTTTAGGCATATTTTTATTATTACCATTCGTAGATTTTGGCCAGTTTAAAGGATTAACCGAGATGAACTGGACGATGATCACAGCGACAGGACTTATACATACTGGGTTTGTGTATTACTTATTTTTTGACAGCTTAAGAGATTTACCGACGAGACTGATTTCTGTATTAGTATTTTTAGATCCTGCTGTTGCGATACTATTAGATACAGTCTTTACTGGATTTAGACCGACTAGTATGCAAGTAGTAGGGATTGTTCTTATATTCGTAGGAATGGCATTTACTTTTCGAAAGGGAACAGAGAAGGAGCTATCAGTGAATACGAGCGCAACATAATTCACTTTTCTCGCTTTTTGTGTCAATAAAGTGAAATTTAAAAATGCAAAGGAGTTCACAAAGAGATTGTAGAATATTTTATTATATAACACCTAAGATGTGACAACTTCCTTTTGAAAAAGAAAGAAGGGGGTCTAAAGCAGAAAGGTAGTCAAAATGTTTCTTCTAGAAGATTGGCATTTTATCTTACATTCACCAACAAATTAGTACTCCTGAAACAATGAAGTTCAATGCTTCGTATTATCTATTATTTTTCTATTTAACATAAAATAGAAATAGGGAGAGAGGACAATGAAGAAAAAAATATTGGGTGTAATGATGATTGCGACAATGGTAGGAGGTATATTTGCAGGAACGAATGTGGCGCCTGTAAAAGCGGAAGAGTATCCGGAAATGATTGTATTTGATGATGTTCCATACGGATTTTGGGCATATGATGCTATTTTAGATTTAGCTTATAATAAAGTTATAGTTGGGTATGGAAATGGAAAGTATGGTGTTGGAGATCTTACAACACGTGAACAAGTAGCTGGGGTTATTTATAAAACACTTGAAATGAAAGACGAAGGAGCAGTAGCAAATCCATACAAAGATATTTCTGAAAGTTCTACTAATTTCAAAAAGGAAATTTTAGCATTAACAAAACGTGGTGTTTTTAAAGGTGATACAAACGGAAACTTTAGACCGAAATCACCAATTTCTCGAGCTGAAATGGCAGTAGTACTTCAAAAGGCATATACTTTCGAAGCGAAACAAAAGCATACATTTAAAGATGTACCAAAAGGACATTGGGCAGAAGAGGCAATTAGTGCCCTGCAATCTAATCAGGTTGTTACAGGAACTGGAAAAGATATGTATGAATTAAATGGCTTTGTACCGAGAGAACAATATGCACAGTTTATAAATAATGCGATTATTAATTATCATTTGAAAGAGGATTGGAAATAGCGTGAAATAGAAGAGCGCAAATAGAAATATTTGTGCTTTTTTGTTTGTTTAAAAAGAATAAATATACGTCTATATGTGTGTTTATTATTGTACATAAGCTTGATAATCAACCTCGTAAAAAAGAAACGATGTGTAATATGATTCACAAAAATGTCACGGAATTTGTCGAAAAATATATTGTTACTATACCGTTAATTATGTATATTTTAAAAAAAACATATACATATTGGGGAGATAATTTCATGAGCAAAAAATTATTAAAAACAGCTACAGCATTAACGATTATGGGTGGGGTGTTATTCTCAGCAGAGGGTAATAATGTAAAAGCGGAAAGTGCACCGCTACAAAATACAAATACAATTGTATTTAAAGATGTACCAGAAGGACATTGGTCATATGAAGCAATTCATGATTTAGCGGCAAACGAAATTATTTTTGGATATGGAGATGGAATCTTCGGTTTTGGGGATAATGTAACACGTGAGCAAGTTGCGGCTTTAATTTACCGTGTGTTTGATATAGAAGAACAAGATGAATATGAAAATCCATATGGAGATATCGATGAAAACTCGACAGACTTTATCGAGGAAATATTGGCTTTAACGGAAATGGAAATTTTCATGGGAGACGAGCAGGGAAACTTTAGACCGAAGGCGACGTTAACGCGTGCAGAAATGGCGCAAGTTCTTACGAATGCTTTTGACTTACAGGCAAAGGGACCTCATACGTTTAATGATGTTGCAGCAGATTCATGGGCAAAAAACGCAATTAGTGCGATCCAAACAAATGATATTACAGCTGGAATCGGAGAAAATAAATTTGGTCCGTCTATGAAAGTAACAAGAGAACAATACGCACAGTTTTTATATAAAACAATGTTGCAGAATGTGGAAGAAGAGCAGCAATAAAGTTTAATCAGTAAAAGTAGAATTTAAAAATCATACAAAAAGGTCGTTGTTGTATAACAGTGGCCTTTTTTGTATGGAATAAAGCGCGGAATCATCGCATTTTGGAAAAAAATGAAATGAATTTTCAAAAAAAACTTCCTTTTCTGAAGATTTGTTATATAATATAAAACATGAAATCAAATCTGTTATAAAACAGTTTAAGAAGGGGATGCTAATATGTCGACGCAAACTTCACGGGTTACACTCGTAGGAGAAATGTTACCAGCGTACAACGAAATATTGACACCTGAGGCGCTTAATTTTTTAAAGGAACTGCATGGAAAATTCAATGAGCGCCGCATAGAACTTTTACAAAAGCGTGTAGAGAAACAAAAACGAATTGATGCAGGAAAGTTTCCGAAGTTTTTAGAAGAAACAAAGCACATTCGTGAAGCGGATTGGACAATCGCTAAGCTGCCAAAAGATTTAGAGGATCGTCGCGTAGAGATTACTGGACCAGTAGATAGAAAGATGGTCATTAACGCTTTAAATTCAGGAGCGCATCTTTTTATGGCGGATTTTGAAGATTCGAATTCACCAACTTGGGAAAATGCGGTGGAAGGCCAACTGAACTTACGAGATGCAGTAAAGGGAACGATTTCACATAAGAATGATAAAGGAAAAGAATATAGATTAAATGATAAAACAGCAGTACTTATCGTGAGGCCAAGAGGATGGCATTTAGAAGAAAAACATATGAAAGTGGACGGACAGAATATGTCTGGTAGCTTAGTAGATTTCGGACTTTATTTTTTCCATAATGCGAAAGCTCTTTTAGAAAAAGGGAGCGGCCCATATTTCTACTTACCGAAAATGGAAAGTTATTTAGAAGCGAGGTTGTGGAATGATGTATTCGTATTTGCTCAAACATACATCGGTATTCCAAACGGAACAATTAAAGCGACGGTGTTACTGGAAACGATTCACGCTTCGTTTGAAATGGATGAAATTTTGTATGAGCTAAAAGATCATTCTGCTGGATTAAACTGCGGACGTTGGGATTATATTTTCAGCTTTTTAAAAGGCTTCCGGAATCATAATGAATTTTTACTACCAGATAGAGCGCAAGTCACGATGACGGCGCCGTTTATGCGCGCGTATTCTTTGAAAGTAATTCAAACGTGTCACCGCCGTAATGCACCGGCAATTGGAGGGATGGCGGCACAAATTCCGATTAAAAATAATCCGGAAGCAAATGAGGCGGCTTTTGAAAAAGTGCGTGCTGATAAGGAGCGCGAAGCTTTAGACGGTCATGACGGGACTTGGGTTGCCCACCCGGGACTTGTACCAGTCGCGATGGAAGTATTTAATCACATTATGAAAACACCAAATCAAATTTTTAGAAAACGTGAAGAAATACATGTTACAGAAAAAGATTTACTAGAAGTGCCAGTGGGAACGATTACAGAAGAGGGCTTTCGCATGAATATTAGCGTAGGTATTCAATATATTGCATCTTGGTTAAGCGGACGGGGAGCAGCACCAATTTATAACTTAATGGAAGATGCGGCAACAGCGGAAATCTCAAGGGCACAAGTGTGGCAATGGATTCGTCATGAAGGCGGAAAGCTAAAGGATGGCCGCAATATTACGCTTGAGTTGATGGAAGAACTGAAAGAAGAAGAGTTAGCAAAAATAGAAAGAGAGATTGGTAAGGAAGCCTTTAAGAAAGGGAGATTCAAAGAGGCAACAACGTTATTTACAAATCTCGTTCGGAATGATGAATTCGTACCATTTTTAACATTACCGGGTTATGAAATTTTATAAAGTGAAAAGGGGATGGAACATATGAAAAACGAAAGAATCGAGAAATTACAAGAGAACTGGGAATTAGATAAGCGCTGGAAAGGGATCACACGCCCATATTCGGCAGAAGATGTAATTCGCCTGCGCGGATCGATTGATATTGAACATACATTAGCGCGCCGCGGTGCAGAAAAACTTTGGGAGTCACTTCATACGGAAGATTATATTAACGCACTTGGCGCATTAACAGGAAACCAAGCGATGCAACAAGTAAAAGCTGGGTTAAAAGCAATTTATTTAAGTGGTTGGCAAGTAGCAGCTGATGCAAACCTTTCTGGACATATGTATCCAGATCAAAGTTTATATCCAGCGAACAGCGTACCTGCTGTAGTAAAACGAATTAACCAAACGCTGCAACGCGCGGATCAAATTCAGCATATGGAAGGAAGCGGTGATACAGATTACTTCGTACCGATTGTAGCAGATGCAGAAGCTGGATTTGGTGGACAATTAAACGTATTCGAACTTATGAAAGGTATGATTGAAGCAGGTGCATCAGGTGTGCACTTTGAAGATCAATTATCTTCAGAGAAAAAATGCGGCCATTTAGGCGGAAAAGTATTACTACCGACGCAAACAGCGGTGCGCAATTTAATTTCTGCACGCCTTGCGGCAGACGTAATGGACGTACCAACCATTATCGTTGCAAGAACAGATGCGGATGCAGCAGATTTAATTACGAGCGACATCGATCCAGTTGATAAAGCGTTTATTACAGGAGAAAGAACACCAGAAGGATTTTACCGTACGAAAGCAGGTCTTGATCAAGCAATTGCGCGTGGTTTAGCATATGCACCGTATGCAGACCTCGTTTGGTGCGAAACGTCTGAACCAAATTTAGAAGATGCAAAACGATTTGCGGACGCAATTCATAAAGAGTATCCAGGAAAGCTACTTGCTTACAACTGTTCACCTTCATTTAACTGGAAACAAAAATTAGATGAGAAAACAATTGCGAGCTTCCAAAAAGAAATCGCATCTTACGGTTATAAGTTCCAGTTCGTAACACTTGCTGGATTCCACTCATTAAACTACGGCATGTTTGAATTAGCACGCGACTATAAAGAGCGCGGTATGGCAGCGTACTCTGAACTACAACAAGCTGAATTCGCAGCTGAAAAACATGGTTACTCTGCAACACGTCATCAACGCGAAGTAGGAACAGGTTACTTTGATGAAGTAGCACAAGTTATTACAGGCCGTACTTCATCAACGACAGCGTTAAAAGGATCTACAGAAGAAGAACAGTTTACAAAATAAAAGGAAGGGGGCACCTTTTGGAAGGGTGCCCCTTGTTATTTTCTGAACGATTTGAGAGTAAATGAAATATGTGTTCATGTAACAGTGAAATCTATGTGTATTAGAATCGAATATTAGTGAATGTAAACTCAATTTAATTTGTCAGTTATTTTCAAAAAAGATTGTACATTTCATTTTAAGTGTGCTATGATGATGTCAGTTGAATAGTTAAATTAAGCAATCCATATGTTATCAAGTGCTGAAAACGAACGAGAAAAAGTATGTGAGAACTAGTTTATGTTTCGTATTTGATAATGTGTGGATTCTTTTTTTAGACAGGAAGACTAAAAAATTAAAAATTTGTATTTTCTTAGGAGGAAATAATCATGGCAGTAACAGGACAAGTAAAATGGTTTAACAACGAAAAAGGCTTCGGTTTCATCGAAGTTCCAGGCGAAAACGACGTATTCGTACACTTCTCTGCAATCGAAACTGAAGGTTTCAAATCTTTAGAAGAAGGTCAAAAAGTTAGCTTCGAAATCGAAGAAGGTAACCGTGGACCTCAAGCTAAAAACGTAATCAAACTATAATTTATAGTTGATGATGGAAAAAAGGATGGCTCATGCCATCCTTTTTTTATTGTTCTTTTTCTGCTTTTTTCTTCTCACGTTTCTTACATTCTGGACATTTGGATTTGCGAAATGGTTTGGCGAAAAATAGTAGAATGAAAAATAAACCAAATATAATACTAGCTGAGTTTTTTATGATCACAATGCTGCTATTTTTCATGTGAATGTTTGGTTGAATCTCTTTTTCTTCCATAAGGAACCTCCATATATTGGCTTTGTATTTTAATTATAGCAGAGGTAATTGTTGTAATGATGTAAAAAGAGGAAGCAATTGCTACTATTTGTAGATAGCAATTGCTTTTTTATCACTATAAATTCATTTATCTCTATATCGGTGTTTTAAAATTTATAAGTTGTTTAATAAATGATAAAAGATTGTAAAAAAGCGGAATCAGTAAGCCATTTCCTATTTGCAAGTGCTAAAATTATAAATGCAGCTGCTAATATAAATGATAAAAAGGAGATAATAGAGTATGGAAAATAAAGTAGAACGTTATGTTGAAAATTATGTTGTAAATAAAAATACGATGGCCTTACTTCCTGTTATCCTTAGTGAAAAGAAAATTGTTACGAGAGTTGTTGAAATAGAAGATTCTTTTTTCGTATTTCAAAAGCCTCTAGATATTATAGAAAGAAGTTGCCGCAAACATGGCTCTAGTTTCTTAGGCAGAAAAGAAGGAACGAAAGAGTTAACTCATATTACACATAAAGCACCGATCGCGATTAGTCCGACAGATCAACTTTATTTTTTCCCTACCTATTCTTATTCTAGAAAAGAGTGCGCGTGGTTGTCTCATTTTTATATTGAAAGTAATAAAGAATTAAAAGATGGAAATCTTATTATTAGATTTATAAATGGCTTTGCTGTGAAGTTAGAAATATCAAGAACTAGTTTTGAAAATCAACAAAATCGTACAGCGAAATTGCGTACAGAGTATGAAGATCGTAGGAAAAAACAAGGGAATCCTTGTTTTAAAGAGGTCGATCAAAGAGATGGATTAACATTAAAACCAGCTTATGAGAAAGTGTATTTTGTTAGAGAAGAGGATGTATGAGAGGAAAAGGGTGGGAAGACTCATCCTTTTTGATTTCATTATATATACCGTTTACGCTGTAAGATTCATAAATAAAACGAGAGAAATGTACAAACTTTTTGTTCTCGAAGGGCTCAAGATAATATAGAATTACAATATAATGGTAATTCTTCTATATGCTTACTATAGTGTGAACATACATTATATTTTTTTCATCCTGTATAAAAAGGAGATGGTATGTTGAAAAGGACCCTGTTATTTTGGGCGCAATATATTCTTGCTTTGCCTATATTTTTTCTTGCATTTATGTTTACTAGTTTCACTGGTAGTCAGTTGATGATAGATGCTGATAAACGATATTTTGTTTTCACACCTCAAAATGCAACAGATTATAGTCAAATTAGTGAAATTGATAAATTGCTATTTGCTTTTTCAATTCAACCGTTTGTTACTATAGTATGTTTTCTGTCAATCGTGTATGTACTGGCACTTATTGTCTTTCAAATTATTGAATGTAAGAAGCAAAGAAAGATATTACATAGCCTGCAATATATGATTCTTATACCAATTTTTCTTTACTTGTGGTTAGGAACGATGGGATTTTCCGCAGTTAATTTAACTTGGATAGATAATTGGAAAGATTACCTTATCTTTACTCCTGCAACTATAACGAATGAAGAAGATATATATATGATTGATAAATTTCTATACAAATTTCGAATGTTACCTATTTCGAGTACAGTATTAATACTATCTTTCTTACATATATTAATACTTATCGTGATTGACAGTGTACGCTTGCTAAAAAAATTGCTTGTAAGAACTAGCCAATAGAAAAGGCTACTCATTTCCATATAGATAGAAATACCCTTACATGTAGTAAGGGTATTCTTATGAAAAAGACTAATTATTACTTTCTGTATTTTCTTCTTTCTCATAAAAATATAACCATTAAGCTATAATCCCGGCACGTTATCTAAATTAACTTCACGTTCTGTCGAATATTGATAGATTATCATAGCATAATAATGAAGGAATTCTAATGAAAGGTATGGAAAGTTTAATAAATACATCTCCATATGTCGTATCTACCAATTCCTCTTTCATTTAAGCAGTGATACAGTAGAGGTAGTAATAGAGTAAAGGGGTAAAGTGTAGAATGGATTTTCAGTCAATCAAAGAGTATTTTTCACCAGAAAATATGGATCATATTGTGGAAAGTTATAAAGCGTTCGGACCACTTCTTGGTATTGGTTTACCGATGATAGAAGCACTCATTCCAGCATTACCACTTATTGTGTTTGTGTTAGCGAATGCTGTTGCATTTGGATTTTGGCACGGTTTTCTATATTCATGGATTGGCTCGGTAATAGGTGCCATGCTTGTTTTTTTCATTATCCGTCATTTTGGACGCAGTCGTTTCTTTTCTTTTGTAAATAAGCATGAGAGAGTGCGAAAGGCAATGGGATGGATTGAAAGAAAAGGATTCGCACCGATTTTCGTCATATTTTGTTTTCCGTTTACACCGTCTGCGCTTATAAACGTTGTCGCTGGTTTATCTCGCATTAGCGTAAAGCAGTTTGGACTTGCATTAGTATTTGGAAAGCTTGTGATGATTTTTATTTTAACGTATATCGGTCATGATTTAATGTCATTTATTCATAACCCGGTGAAATCAGTAATTGTAGCAATTTGTATTTTTATTTTATGGTATGTCGGTAAAAAAATTGAAGTAAAGTTAGAACTACATTAAGAATAGTCTTCTTTGTAAAGGCAAGCTTCATTATTAAAGGGTAAGGGGAGAAGCGGATGAAGAAAACTTTGAAAAAAGAAGGCATAGAGTGGATACGAACAATTTTAATTGGTGTATTATTAGCTGTATTTTTTCGAACGTTTTTCTTTTCAACGTACGTTGTAGAGGGGAAGTCAATGATGCCGACATTGCAAGATGGCAATATGCTCGTTGTCAATAAGGTGAGTTATCAAGTAGGGGACTTGAACAGGTTCGATGTTGTTGTGTTTCATGCGAATCAAAAAGAGGACTATGTAAAACGAATTATCGGTTTACCTGGGGATCATATCGAATATAAGCATGATAAACTCTATATAAATGGACAATTCGTTGATGAGCCTTATTTAGAAACATTTAAGAAAGAGATAAGTGGACGGCAACTAACGGGCGATTTTAAACTAGAAGAGTTAACGAAAGAAAAGTCTGTACCTCCCGGTTATATTTTTGTAATTGGTGATAATCGACTCGGTAGTTGGGATAGTAGGCACTTCGGATTTGTGAAAGCTGATACAGTTGTCGGTAAAGTTGATTTACGATATTGGCCAATTAAAGAGGTACAAACGAATTTTTCAAAAGGTTGATATAATGAAGTAGAAGTATAGAAAAGACAAACAACTCCGTTTGTCTTTTTTCGTGTACTATAATACAATTATAGTAGCAAACTAACGTTCGTTATGTAAGTGAAAGGTGGGGTTACATGTCACTCCGATTTGTGATTGGTAGAGCGGGAAGTGGAAAAAGTACACTTTGTTTACACGAAGTACAGGAAGAGTTAAAACAGCGCCCGAGAGGGAAAACAATATTATATCTTGTGCCAGAACAGATGACATTCCAAACGCAGCAGGCGTTAATTGGAAGTGAGGATGTAAGAGGTTCTATTCGGGCACAAGTTTTTAGTTTTTCACGATTAGCGTGGAAAGTGCTGCAAGAAGTTGGCGGAGCGAGCCGTCTTCATATTGATGAAGCGGGCGTACATATGTTACTTCGTAAAATTGTAGAGTCTCGTAAAGATGGATTATCGGTGTTCCAAAAAGCAGCGGAGCAAAACGGTTTCTTTGAACATCTTGGCAGTATGATTGCAGAGTTTAAACGGTATAATGTGACGCCATCTAACGTATATGAAATGTGGCAACAATTAGATGCGCATAGTAGCAGTGCAGAACAAAAGCTATTAGCGAATAAAGTATATGATTTACAACTATTATACGATGATTTTGAACGTGCTTTAATTGGAAAGTATTTAGATTCAGAAGACTACTTGCAATTACTAGTGGAAAAGCTTCCGCAGTCTGAATATGTAAATGGAGCTGAAATTTATATAGATGGATTTCATTCATTCTCCCCGCAAGAGCTAGAAATTTTAAGAAAGCTCATGATGTGCGGAGCGAGAGTCACAATTACGTTAACGATAGATGAAAAAACGTTAGCGCAGCCAGTAAATGAACTGGACCTATTTTATGAGACGACGTTAACATATGAAAAAATAAAACAAGTAGCACGTGAAGAGAAAATAGAAATTGAAAAAACAATTCCACTCATGGAACAGCCTCGTTTTCATTCTCCGGCATTAGCTCATTTAGAAGCGCATTATGAAGCTCGTCCAAATGAAAAGTTTCATGGGGAAGCAAGTGTCACAATTAGTACAGCAGCGAATTTACGAGCGGAAGTAGAAGGAGTTGCTCGTGAAATTCGTAAACTTGTCGCGGATGAACAGTATCGTTACCGAGATATTGCAGTCCTTCTTCGTAACGGAGAAAGTTATTACGATGTGATGCGAACGTTATTTACGGATTATAATATTCCGCATTTCATCGATGAAAAACGCCCGATGTCACATCATCCATTAGTAGAATGCATTCGTTCTGCACTCGAGATTATTAGCGGGAATTGGCGCTATGATGCAGTGTTCCGTTGCGTGAAAACGGAGCTTTTATATCCGCTAGACGTAAGAAAAGAAGCGATGCGCGAAGAGATGGATGAGTTTGAAAATTACTGCCTAGCGTACGGTGTACAAGGAAAGAGATGGACTTCTGAGGATCCGTGGATGTATCGCCGCTATCGTTCTCTTGACGATACGAACGGGATGATTACAGACAGTGAGCGTGAAATGGAAGAGAAAATAAACAGGCTGCGTGACGTTGTAAGAACGCCTGTTATTCGCATGCAAAAAAGACTGAAGCGTGCGGGAACTGTTATGCAAATGTGCGAAGCCGTTTACTTATTTTTAGAAGAACTGGACGTTCCGAAGAAGCTAGAGGAATTACGTATACGTGCAGAAGAGAGCGGAGATTTCTTATTTGCGACAGACCATGAGCAAGTGTGGGAAGAAGTAATGAGCCTTCTTGATACGTTTGTAGAGATGCTTGGTGAAGAGAAAATGTCACTTTCTATGTTTACAGACGTTATGTCGACAGGTCTTGAGGCGCTTCAATTCGCTAACATTCCACCGTCATTAGATCAAGTGTTAGTTGCGAATATTGATCACTCTCGCTTATCAAACGTGAAAGCAACCTTCATTATCGGCGTAAATGAAGGCGTCATTCCAGCAGCACCGATGGATGAAGGGATGCTTTCTGATGAGGAAAGAGAAGTTCTTGGCGCGGCAGGAATTGAATTAGCGCCAACCACGAGACAAACGTTATTAGAAGAACAGTTCGTTATGTACCAAATGGTAACGAGAGCGACTGAGAAATTATACATTTCATGCCCGCTTGCAGATGAAGAAGGAAAGACGTTACTAGCGTCTAGCTTCATTAAGAAAATAAAAAGAATGTTCCCAGATGTAAACGACTCGTTTATTACGAATGATGTAAACGACTTATCGCGTTCTGAACAAATTTCATACGTAGCAACGCCAGAAGTGACGTTATCTTACGTTATGCAGCAATTACAAACGTGGAAGCGATACGGATTTGAAGGGAATTTAGACTTTTGGTGGGACGTATATAACTTCTACGTAACTTCCGATGAATGGAAACAAAAAAGTAGCCGCGTGCTATCAAGTTTATTTTACCGAAATCGTGCGCAAAAACTAAGTACAGCTGTAAGTAGGGATTTATACGGAGATACAATTAAGGGAAGCGTCTCTCGTATGGAATTATTTAACCGTTGTGCGTACGCTCATTTTGCGCAGCACGGTTTATCGCTAAGAGAGCGTGATATTTTCAAGCTTGATGCACCAGATATTGGCGAGTTATTCCACGCAGCACTAAAGAAAATTGCGGACAAGTTGTTGCGTGAAAATCGTACTTGGGCAGATTTATCAATAAAAGAGTGTGAGCATCTTTCTGTTTTAGTAATAGAAGAAATCGCGCCGTTATTACAAAGGCAAATTTTATTAAGTTCAAACCGTCATTTCTATTTAAAACAAAAACTACAACAAATTATTTTCCGTACGTCAATCATTCTACGAGAACATGCGAAGTCAAGCGGATTTGTACCAGTTGATTTAGAAGTGCCGTTCGGTATGGGCGGTACAGGATCGCTTCCGCCGATGGAATTCGCATTGCCAAATGGTGTGAAGATGGAAGTGGTCGGCCGTATTGACCGTGTTGATAAGGCGGAAGATGAGAGCGGTACGTTCCTTCGTATTATTGACTATAAATCAAGTGCAAAAGCGTTAGACTTAACGGAAGTGTATTACGGATTAGCGCTTCAAATGTTAACGTATTTAGATGTTGTTACTTCAAACGCACAGACGTGGATGAAAAAAGGCGACACAGCATCACCAGCTGGTGTACTGTACTTCCATATTCATAACCCGATCGTTGAAATGAAAGGTGATGCAACGGAAGCAGAAATTGAAAAAGAAATTTTGAAGAAATTTAAAATGAAAGGACTCGTACTAGGAGATGCTGACGTTGTTCGTTTAATGGATAACAAACTTTCAACAGGAAGTTCAGATATTATTTCTGCTGGTCTGAAAAAAGACGGTAGCTTTAGTGCGCGTTCAAGTATTGCAAGTGAGCAAGAGTTTAACGTACTGCAAAAATACGTACACCATACGTTTGAAAATATCGGAAAAGACATTACAGAAGGTGTTATCGATATTGCACCTTATAAAATGGGGAATAAAGCGGCATGTACGTTCTGTAACTTCAAATCTGTTTGTCAGTTTGATGAGTCACTTGAAGATAATCAGTTCCGTGCATTAAAAGATATGAAAGATAGCGAAGCGATGGAGAAAATAAGAGAGGAGGTTGGCGGAGAATGATAGAAAATTGGCCTAAAAAACCAGAAGGTAGTCAATGGACAGATGACCAGTGGAAAGCCGTTGTAGCGAATGGACGTGATATTTTAGTCGCAGCGGCAGCTGGATCAGGAAAAACAGCAGTATTAGTCGAACGTATTATTAAAAAGATTATAAACGAAGAAAATCCAGTCGATGTCGACCGCCTGCTCGTTGTAACATTTACGAACGCAGCGGCGCAAGAGATGAAAAACCGAATTGGGGAAGCGTTAGAAAAAGTATTAATTGATGAGCCGAGTTCGCAGCACGTAAGAAAGCAGCTGAGCCTATTAAATAAAGCTTCTATCTCAACGATTCACTCATTTTGTTTACAAGTAATTAGAGGATACTACTACATGCTCGATGTGGATCCTCGTTTCCGCATTGCAAATCAAACAGAAAATGAATTATTAAAAGAAGAAGTATTAGATGACATATTAGAAGAAGAGTATGGAATTGAAGATAATACGATATTCTTTGAACTCGTTGATCGTTATACGAGTGATCGTAGTGACGATGATTTACAACGTATGATTTTAGCGCTTCATACAGAATCAAGAGCGCATCCAAATCCGGAGAAATGGCTTGATAAATTAGTAGAAGCATACGACGTAGAAGGAAAGACAATTGAAGATTTAGTGTACGCTTCTTACTTATTAGAAGATGTGAAATTCCAGCTTGAAACGGCGGAACAGCATATTCGAAAAGCGACGGAACTCGCGATGCTTCCAGATGGCCCAGCGCCTCGCGTTGAAACCCTGCAAGCAGATGTAGCTTTACTTGGAACGTTATCATCAGCAGCCCGCGAATCGTGGACAAGTTTGTATGAAGCGATGCAAAATGTATCGTGGCAAACGTTAAAGCGTATTAAGAAAAGTGATTACAACGAAGATGTTGTAAAACAAGTAGACTCTCTTCGCAACAAAGCGAAAGATGAAGTGAAGAAATTACAAGAAGAGCTATTTAGCCGCAGACCAGAAAGTTTCTTACGAGATTTTCAAGATATGCATCCTGTATTAGAGAAACTCGTTCAGCTCGTAAAAGTATTTACAGAGCGTTTCCAAGCGATGAAGCGCGATAAAGGAATGGTCGATTTCACAGATTTAGAGCATTTCTGTTTACAAATTTTAAGTGAGCAAAGTGAAGACGGTGAAATGAAACCGTCCGCAGTAGCACTTCAATATCGTAATAAATTTGCTGAAGTATTAGTCGATGAATATCAAGACACGAACTTCGTACAGGAATCGATTATTAAATTCGTAACGAAAGATTCTGAGAGTGAAGGAAACTTGTTCATGGTTGGCGACGTAAAGCAGTCGATTTATCGTTTCCGACTAGCAGAACCAGGCCTATTCTTAGGAAAGTATAAACGCTTCACACAAGAAGGATCGGGCGGCGGAATGAAGATTGACTTAGCAAAAAATTTCCGTAGTCGTCATGAAGTGCTAGCAGGTACGAACTTTATCTTCAAACAAATTATGGGCGAAGAAGTTGGGGAAATCGATTACGATGCTGACGCTGAATTAAAGCTAGGTGCTAGCTATCCAGAAGGTGAAGATGTAGCGGCTGAACTACTATGCATTCAGCAAACGGAAGAAGAAGTAATGGACGGAGAAGAAGGTGCAGAAGTAGAAAAAGCACAACTAGAAGCCCGTCTTATGGCGCAGCGCATTAAAGCGATGGTTGATTCAGGTTATGAAGTGTATGACCGTAAAAATGATAGTATGCGCCCGGTACAATACCGTGATTTCGTTATTTTACTTCGCTCGATGCCGTGGGCGCCGCAAATTATGGAAGAATTAAAATTGCAAGGAATACCGGTATATGCAGACCTGGCGACTGGTTACTTCGAGGCAACAGAAGTAAATATTATGATGAACGTATTCCGCGTTATCGATAATCCGATGCAAGATATCCCGCTCGCAGCAGTGCTTCGTTCACCGATTGTAGGATTAAATGATGAAGAACTTGCAATGCTTCGTGCTCACGGAAAGAAAGGGTCATTTTATGAAGTAATGAGCTCGTTCTTAAAAGGAGCGCCGCTTGAAGAAGAGCAAGAACTACATGATAAATTAGAGTGGTTTTATAATTTACTGCAAGGATGGCGTGAATTCGCGCGTCAACAATCTCTTTCTGATTTAATTTGGAAAGTATATGGTGAGACAGGGTATTACGACTTCGTTGGCGGTTTACCAGCTGGAAAGCAAAGGCAAGCGAACTTGCGTGTATTATACGACCGTGCAAGGCAATACGAAGCAACATCATTTAGAGGATTATTCCGTTTCTTACGCTTTATTGAACGTATTTTAGAACGCGGTGATGATATGGGTACGGCAAGAGCTTTAGGGGAACAAGAAGATGTCGTTCGCATTATGACGATTCATAAAAGTAAAGGACTTGAGTTCCCGGTCGTATTCGTAGCTGGACTAGGTCGCCGCTTTAATACACAAGACTTAATGAAACGTTTCTTACTGCATAAAGATTTCGGTTTCGGTTCGCAATTTATCGATCCTCGTAAACGTATTAAATATACGACATTATCACAACTTGCGATTAAGCGTAAAATGAAGATGGAATTAATTGCGGAAGAAATGCGCGTATTATACGTAGCGTTAACGCGTGCGAAAGAGAAGTTAATTTTAATCGGGACAGTTAAGGATGCAAATAAGGAAATGGAAAAATGGCTTGATGCGAGGGAGCATAGTGAATGGTTATTACCAGATCACATTCGTGCCGGAGCGTCTTGTTATTTAGACTGGATTGCCCCTTCACTATATAGACATCGTGATAGTGAAATACTACTTGAATTAGGACAAGGAAATATTCCAGGTGAAATTTATGGGTATGACACTAGTTGGAAAGTAGAAGTTGTTGATGGTAACACGTTACTTGCACCAGAACCAGTTCAGGAAGAGAAACAAGAATTGTTAGAAGCGTTGCGTGAGAAAAAGGCTGTTCCGTTAGAAAGTGAACGGAAAGAAGAAGTGTACGATAGATTAATGTGGAAGTACGGATATGAGGAAGCAACATCTCACCGCGCGAAGCAATCTGTTACAGAAATAAAGAGAAACTATCAATCAGAAGATGGTAGTGATAACGCCTTTATTAAAAAACTACGTGCGCCAATTAAAACGCGTCCTCGTTTCATGGAGAAAAAAGGATTAACGTACGCAGAGCGCGGAACAGCAGTCCATGCTGTTATGCAGCATGTTGATTTGAAGAAACCGATTACGACCGAAACGCTACAAGAACAAATCGCAGCAATGGTAAATAAAGAATTATTAACATTCGAGCAGGCGGAAGAAATAGCGATTGAAAAAGTAATTTCATTCTTTGACAGTGATTTAGGTAAAAGAGTATTAGCGGCAAAAAGTGTAGAGCGTGAAGTACCATTTACGATGATGCTGGCAGCAGAAGAAGCATATCAAGATTGGCAAGGGAAGAGCGAAGAAGCAATTCTTGTCCAAGGGGTTATCGACTGTATGATTGAAGAGGAAGACGGCATTACGTTAATCGACTTTAAAACGGATACGATTGAAGGAAAGTTCCCAGGCGGATTCGATCAAGCGAAACCAATTTTAGAAGATCGATATAAAGTGCAGCTTTCGTTATATGCAAAAGCACTCGAAAAAAGCTTACAACATCCTGTGAAAGAGAAGTGTTTATACTTCTTTGATGGGAATCATGTTGTGCATATTGAGGAATAGAGAGCAGAAAGGGGCTATAAAAAATGGCAACGTTAAGAACTTGTGAACAGGGACACGAGTACTATAAAAGTAGCGATTGTCCAACTTGCCCAACCTGTGAGAAAGAGAGAAAGCCAAAAGAAGGTTTTCTCTCTCTTCTTTCAGCGCCAGCAAGAAGGGCACTAGAACATCATGGAATTCACACTGTAGAAGAACTCTCAATTTATAGCGAGAAAGAAATTTTAAAACTGCATGGAATGGGACCTGCGTCTATGCCGAAGCTTAGAAAAGCTTTGGAGGAGAGCGGGTTATCATTTAAATAAAAAGAGTATTATATAACTTCCTTAGTCCTTATAAAAAGCGTCCCGCTGCATTCTTTTTAAAACGGGACGCAAAAGAGAAGAGTAGTGCAAAGACTACTCTTCTCTTTTCTCTTCTTTTTCAATTTCAGATACTGATTTTTCAGGATCTTTTATAAGTTTCCCAAGTTCTCCAGAACGTCCAAAATCATCTTCAAAATTCTCTGTAGTACTAATATGGGCTATAAACCATAATTTTTCATCTTTATTTATATAACCTTTCAATTTAGGAACACCCATTGGACTTACATCCCGTTTTGTAAATGTAATCGATTTTACATCTTTAATATTATAATGAATATACTTCTTTACTCTTGCTTCTTGTACTTTCCAAAACTTTTCTTCCTGTTCTTTTTGTTTTAAGTATTCCATAGTAAAATACCCTCCTGCTATAATACAAATAATAAATGTAAAAATTACCAATTTGTTTTTCATAGGATATCCCCTTGAAGTTGAATATAGTTAAAATATACCATGGAATGAGTTGGAACATAATTTGCTACACTGAATATTTATTGTTTACTTAGTGATAAAGCAAAAATAGGGTAGATGAAGGTGTCGTGGAAAATAAGGTCGTAGATTATACACGTAAAAAAGATACTGTAGGACGCAAAAGAGAAGAGTAGTGTAAAGACTACTCTTCTCTTTTCTCTTCTTTTGCAATTTCGGTTACAGATTTTGCTGGTTTTTTTATCATTTCATCTAATTCTCCAGAACATGTAAAATCATCTTCAAAATTTTCTGTAGTACTAATATAAGCTATAAAATCTAATTTTTCATCATTGTTTATATAACCTTTTAATCTAGGAACACCCATTGGACTTACACTGTGCTCCTTAAATGTAATCGTTTTTACATCCTTAATATTATAATGTATATACTTTTCGACTCTTGCTTCTTGCACTTTCCAAAATTTTTCTTCCTGTTCTTTTTGTTTTAAGTATTCCATAGTAAAATACCCTCCTGCTATAATACAAATAATAAATGTAAAAATTACCAATTTGTTTTTCATAGGATATCCCCTTGAAGTTGAATATAGTTAAAATATACCATGAAATGAGTTGAAACATATGAATGAATTTAAAAAGAATCCTATTGCGACAGATGAAGATTATTTTAAACTCTCGGATCATGTTTATGATGACGAAGTCTTAAAAAAGGGAGCAAAAATAACAGGATTTAATGGTCAAGAATGGAAAGTTATAGAAACAATAGATGCAGATAAAGAGAAAATAAAAAACGGATTGCAAGCAATCGCTGTAGTACCTGCAGAAGAATATAAACCAAATAAAAAACATTATGAAAATATCATCTATTCATTCCGTGGAACAGAGTTTGGGAAATTTGATGGAGACTTATCTACAGACACATTTCAGATTTCAGGTGGGATGAAAAAAAACTTAGGTATGGTAGATGGAAAGGTACAAAATCTACCTACATCATTTGATAGTGCGCTAGAGTTTGTAGATAAAGTGAATAAAAAATATGAACCAACTTCTGTTCACACTACTGGACACAGTAAAGGGGCCGCAGAAGCTCAATATGTAGCAGCAGAGAGGAATTTTTATACAACAACATTTGCTGCACCGAATATTTATCGCTTACTTAGTGATAAAGCAAAAAAACGGGTAGATGAAGGTGTCATGGAAAATAAGGCTGTAGATTATACACATAAAAAAGATGCTGTAGGAAATTTTGAACAGTTCGGGGCACCTACAATTGGTAAACAATTTACAACAAAAAGTAATGGGGTAGATAGAGTCCTTGCGGTGTTATTTATGGGAGAACATCCTATGAAGACCTTTAAAGACATGTTCGGTAAAAATGGTAGTGTCCGATTAGAGTTAGAGCCTGATGAAATTATTAAACATGCAAGAGAATTTCAGCGGTTAAGCGATGTAGTATCTACTGTAATTAGAAATATAGAGGAGTTTCAACAAAAAGAAGCAGAGAGAATATCAGAATTAAAAAGAAAATTAAAATATGAAACACAACCAGGTGGAAAATATCATCTTTTAGCAGAATATGAAATAGACGATGCTATTCGAGAAGTCGCAAAAACAACTCAAAATGGTCAAGAATATTTTTATAATGTACAACTTGCAGAAGAATTAATACATAATTTAAAAAAGAAACAAAGAGAATTTCAACAGTTTGGGGAAGAAATTGTCTATGCAGCTAATTCATTAAGAGACAAAGATGGTCAATTAAATAAAAATTTCAAAGGGTTAGTAAAGTGAGGGGTGTAAAATGAATTTCATTGAAGAAATAAGAAAAATAGAAAATCAAATTGCTAATACAACAGGGGACTTAGCCAATCAAGTTATTGATGAATTACAAGCTGCTAAAAAACAAATCGAAAGACAAATGGAACGTGTAATGCTAAAAACAGAGGTAGACCTGAAAGCATTAGATATTATAAAGGAGGACAACCATACTTTACAAAAAAATATTAGGGAGTTTCACGTTCTGCAAACGAGTATCCGTAATATAGCATCAAAATTAGAGGGTAGTTTTGAAAGTAAAACAGGTACTGCAATACAAGAAGTATTAAAAAAACATGAAAAAGAAACCTCCCATAACCTTTTAGATAAATATATTCACCTATCAAATAGTTGTGGGAAAAGATGAAATATTTTTCGCAAGCATCTTGGTTCAGTGCTTAGCAGCTTCTTTTAAGATATTAGTAAGACTGGGAAGAAGCGTGGCGGTACCGAAAATTAGAGATCAACGGAGCAACTTCTAATGGCTCCATAAAATATGAATCAAGGGAATTTCTATTTGAGTATGCCAAAAATACAGCGGTTTATTCAAAGGTTGTAAAAAATGTCTCCGATACCTTGGGCATCGGAGACATTTTTTACTGTCTACCCGTACGAAGGGCACCTCTTTTTCTACGCTGTTCCAATCTGATCTTGATCCGCCACATCAGAATCAAACGTATTTGTTGCACTAACGCCGCTAAACGTATTCACGACAAATCCAACATTGGAAGCGCCAGATCCGTTATAAGCTTTCGTATTTTCTTTCGGAGATACGTTATAAAAATCTCCTAAATTAAAAGAGCCATTACTGTTTTGAACGACAAGATTTCCAACAACAGAGGGCATACCATTCACCTACTTTTCTAAGCTTTTTAATTACTATATGATTTATTTATTAGAAGGTTCATTTGTAATATATTGACGAATCTGTAGTGTACGAGAATTAGAGAAAACATAATCAACATTGCCGATTTGAAAGCAACCGGAATTTAAAAGTGTTCGTAATTCAACATCATTGACTTCAATAAAAGGGCATTCATTGACAATATTCATTTTTACATCAGTTGTGCGTTTTGGAATTGTAATGTGTTCATCTGTAAAAATTTCAAACGCATTAAAACGACCTTCGCCTTTTATATAACAAGGTATTTCTCGGTGAACAATAAGCGCTCTATTTTTTAAGTCCATTTGATTTGCATCCCCAACTTGGAAGACGGCCGCAACCCCCATAGAAATGATAGAAACATTTTGTACAACTGAAGTATGGCGGAGCATAATTTTTCCTCACCTCAACTTGGAGTCGGAGGGACATCTGTTACAAGCGGTACAAATGGTCCCTCTGTAACGGATTCGAATGGTGTATCAAGAATGGAAGACATAATGAGAAAATTTGCATCTCCAATTAAAAAAAGTGCGGATGAAGATACACCATTCATTTTTATGTTTCCAACTTTTATTTCTCGGTTTATAACATTTAAATTCATGCATATTTACTCCTTTCTATAATTGCCCGGTATGTGCTGAATAAAGGAGAGGAAGGCTTTGTCAATATCTTGTTTCATTGCTTGAATAATGAGGTCTCGTAAATAATCAGGATCTGTTGAAATCCCTTCATACGATTGAGCTTGTGATAAGTAATAAGGAAGTCTATGTTCCATCTGTTTTTTTATGTCATCCACCATCATTTGTCGATACATCTCATCAAGTGGCGTTCTCTCTTCTTGTTCAAAATGGAGAATTCGACTATATGCTTCTTCATCTAAGTATCGATGCATTTCCTGGAGGATACCTTGGTAAAAGTCTGGGTTTGTGTCAGTTTCAGGATTTACCTTCAATGTTTCTGTATCCACTTCAAAATTCTCAATTTGTTGTCCTTTTGCTGAAAATGGATTTAAACCAATATTTAAAGTGCCATTTAAGTTTTCTACTTTTAATTGATCGAATTTGTATTCCACTTTTCCTATAGAAGAGGAGGGACGACTTTTTAATTCAGTAAGCTCTTCTTGTAATAGGCGGACTTGTTCTTCTAGGTTAAGGATGGTTGCCTGTTGTATTTGGAGAGCTTGTTGAAGTTGGTGTAAGTAAGTATATATATCTTGATTCATTTTGTGAAACCTCCTTTTCAATAGGGAGGGTAAATATATTCCTGCTATATATTTATGACAAGGATGCCTTAAGAAGAACTAGTTGATGGTTTGATGGAAATAATTTGTCCTTTCGCCTGTAATGGGCGAAGAGGCTCTGTAAATCCACCAGTATTTGAAAATTTAGATAGAGCTTTAATACTTCCGGCAGTACCAATTTGGAATACAGAAGAGGTTGTAATGCTATCAATCTTAATACTGTTGATGATAATACTTTGGTTTACGTAAAGATTCAATGTAATCGCCTCCTTTAAGTTGCACCAATAATTGCTTGATCGATTACATCTGAATCGTTGACAGTCGTTGAACTTTGATAATTGTAGACAGAAACATTATCTCCAACATTAAAAGAGCCGGCCCCAGCGAAAGCGCGTGAATAACTAATGGGCCTAATCGCAAATACATCTCCAATATGAAAAATCCCACTTGATCCGATATTAACGATACGAATATGTCCAACCATAGCTGGCATACAAAACACCCTTCGTTTTTTAAATTTTCTTTTCTACTATTGTATGGGCGTTTTTAATAAAATGTGTACTTTTTTGAAATAAAAGAAACACATCCGATATTACGAATGTGTTTCGAACATTTGAGTGTGTGTGTAATCTGTGTGTATGTGCCAAATGACATTTAAGAGCCTGTCCAATTCTTGGCTACAATTTACTGTTTTTTGAGAAGTCATTCCGTAGCGTTCAGCAAAATAGATCATTTTTTCGCGTTTTTTTTCGATAGCTTGCTCAAACATTGAAATCGGCTCCATCTCTCAATAAATTTTATGTATATATGTAGTACATATTATACAAAAATCCCATAAAAAAGAAACACTTTCGCTAAAAAAAGTATAATTTCTACATTTTATGTCAAATAGTGCTGAGTAACGAATAGAGTACGAGAAGAATATTGTAAAAATTAGCGTGCATGAGAAGGTTTTTTTCTTACGGATGCGAATACAATTAAATGGTATGAGTTTTAGGATGGAGAGTGGAAATATTGCGTTTTGTAACGGCGAAGAAAGAAGAAAAGGTATTTGTAGGTATTGTGGATGAAGAAGAAGAAAAGGTATTGCATTTAAGGGAAGCGCAAAGGCAAAAAGGGGAAAAGGTTACAATTCCTATTACAATGTTAGAGTGTATTGAAAGAGGGACTGAATGCTTTGAGAAGGTATGTGAAATTGTAAATTGGGCAAAAGAGAACGGGGAAGCGGCGTATTATCCGTTAACAGAGGTGAAAATATTAGCACCGATTCCAAGGCCGAGAAAGAATATTCTGTGCGTTGGAAAAAACTATCGTGAGCATGCAGTAGAAATGGGCGGAGTAGAGTCTATTCCAGAAAATATCATGATCTTTACGAAAGCGCCAACAACAGTTATTGGCATAAATGAGCAAATTAATGGTCACCCTCATGCAACGGATGAACTAGACTATGAAGGAGAACTAGCTATCATTATTGGCAAGCGAGGGAAACAAATAAAAAAAGAAAAAGCGCTTGAGCATGTTTTTGGTTATACGGTTATAAATGATGTAACTGCTCGAGACATTCAAAGGAAGCATAAGCAGTTTTTCCTTGGGAAAAGCTTCGATACGTTTTGTCCGATGGGACCGTATTTAATTCATAAATCGATGGTTAGAACGCCAAACGCATTACACATTGAAACAGTAGTGAATGGAGAAGTAAGGCAATCTTCAAATACAAATAAAATGATTTTTTCAATAGAAGAAATTATTTCAACGATAAGTAAAGGGATGACGTTAGAACCGGGAGATATTATTGCAACTGGAACGCCAGCTGGTGTAGGAAAAGGTTTTACACCACCGAAATTTTTGCATGCAGGTGATGAAGTGGTTATTACAGTAGAAGGAATTGGTACTTTGCGAAATATAGTGAAATGAAGAAAGGAGCTATCTTATAAAAAGATAGCTCTTTTTTATGGCCTTGGATTATTGAAAAAATCTAAAATAGCGAAAATATAAAATCCGATAAGTGCTAACGTACAAATCCCGATTAGCATAACGGCAAGAGAACTTCTTTCACGATCAAATCCGATAACTGTAAGGAAAACGGAAGCCCAAAATGAGGCTTTAAGTAATGTAAATGTATGAGAAGTGGAATAGTGACTGAGTAACGTTGTGGATAATAGGAATCCGATGAATGTAATAGAAATAAGAATAGTAGCTAAATAGTTAATATGTTTCCCATATTTTAATAGCACGCAGTTCCTCCTCCTTTAAAAAACTGAATATTCAATCTTATTTTAAGGTAAATGATTAGAGAAAGGAAGAGGTTGTCCTGCGCATTAGGACAACCTCTCTATCATTACGATAATACAGCTTTAATTTTTTGGAATGCCCACTCTAAATCTTCTTCAGAGATTACTAGAGGTGGTGCGATACGAATTACATTTTCATGCGTTTCTTTACATAATAGACCAGCTGCTTTTAATTGTTCACAGTAAGGACGAGCTGGCTCGTTTAATTCGATACCGATGAATAAACCTTTACCGCGAACTTCAGTGATCATTGGGTTATCAATTTCTTTTAATTGCCCAACTAATTTTTCTCCTAATTGAAGAGAACGCTCTGTTAATTTTTCTTCTTCTAATACTTCAAGAGCTGCGATAGAAACAGCACATGCAAGTGGGTTACCACCGAATGTAGAACCGTGAGAACCTGGCTCAAATACGCCTAAAATGTCGCGGTTTGCTGCAACGCAAGAGATTGGGAATACGCCGCCACCAAGTGCTTTACCAAGTATGTACATGTCAGGAGTTACATTGTCCCAATCACAAGCAAATACTGTACCAGTACGGCCTAAGCCTGTTTGGATTTCATCTGCTACGAATAAAACGTTTTCTTTTTTACATACTTCAAGAGCTTCTTTTAAGTAACCAGCTGGTGGGATGTTAATTCCTGCTTCACCTTGAATTGGCTCTAAAATGAATGCTGCTGTGTTTGGCGTAATTGCAGCTTTTAATGCTTCTAAATCACCGTAAGGAATTACAACGATGCCTGGAAGCATTGGACCGAATCCACGCTTGTACTCTTCGTTTGAAGACATAGAAACAGAACCCATTGTACGTCCGTGGAAGTTATCTTCACAAACGATGATTTCAGCGCGGTTTGCTTCTACTTTCTTCACATCATAAGCCCAGCGGCGAACTGTTTTAATTGCAGTTTCAACAGCTTCAGCACCTGTGTTCATAGGAAGTACCATTTCTTTATTAGTTAGTTTCGCAACTTTTTCGTACCAAGGACCTAGTTGATCACTATGGAAAGCACGAGAAGTTAACGTAACACGATTAGCTTGTTCGATTAAAGCGTTAATAATTTTTGGATGGCGGTGACCTTGGTTTACTGCAGAATATGCACTTAGTAAGTCCATATAGCGGTTTCCTTCAGGGTCTTCTACCCAAACACCTTCTGCTTTAGAAATAACGATTGGAAGTGGATGGTAGTTATTTGCTCCGTATGTGTCTGTAAGTTCGATAATATCCTTAGTTTGAATCATGATTGTTCCCCCTTTTGTTATTACAAGAAGTTTGTAAATACTCTAAATATTATATCATTTAAATGTAAAAAAGCGAAACATTTCCTGAAAATAAATGAACATGTTATCATATAAAGTGAAAAAGTGTGAAAAGAGGAGGTAAGGGATACGATGGTACATATGCATATTACAGCATGGGCGTTAGGTTTAATTTTATTCTTTGTGGCGTATTCACTTTATTCGGCAGGAAGAAAAGGGAAAGGTGTACATATGGGGCTTCGCCTAATGTATATCTTCATTATTGTGACAGGCTTCATGTTGTACATGAGTATTGTAAAGACAGCAACAGGTAGCATGCACATGTGGTACGGCATGAAAATGTTAGCTGGTATTTTAGTCATTGGCGGCATGGAAATGGTTCTTGTAAAAATGAGCAAAAACAAACCAACAGGGGCGGTTTGGGGCTTATTTATTGTCGCACTAGTAGCGGTAATTTATCTTGGACTAAAATTACCGATTGGCTGGTACGTATTCAAATAAAAATAAAACCACCTTATGACCTCCAGGATTTGGGAGATAAGGTGGTTTTTATTTTATCCGGCTATTTGTGGGCAACAAAACTCCTATCTTAAAATTTGGCTGGAACAAAGGAATTAGGTGGAAGTCAGGCTGATAATGAGTGGTGATGAACAAAACCCCCCTCATTAAAGTTTCACTTTATGTCGCATCAATATGTAACTCTTCTCCATTTACTTTAGTAAAACGGAACATGTTTTTATTTGAAGTAGCGTGACGAACGAAATGGTGCTGCAATGTACAGATCATCTCTTCGTTATCGAATAAAAGAATGTTTACTCCTTCGCATGCTTCCTCTTTCGGTAAGAAGGATAAATAATTATGACAATACATGCAATCATATAAAGAGTAGTGAAGGGATTGCAATGACTCGGTTAATAATGTAAAGACAGAATCAGGTAATTCCTCAAGCCATTCATGATAGCTAAGAAGTAATTTTTTTCGAATACGTATCATTTCACCGTTTTGCAAATGGTGCTGCTCGTTGGCGATTTGTAATACATCTTGTTCGTAGAAACGGGCAGGAAGCCAATTGTTGTTATACAAAATTTCAAACCCGTCTTCGGCAATATCTTCTAATAAAAATGCTTCCTCATTTTCATCATCAAAGAACACCCATTCATTGTTTATATATTCTACATTACCGACTGTATGAGCGCGGGGTTGGTTATATAAAATATGTTTACGTTGTATCATACATGATTTCTCCTTTATTGAAAGTAGTTATTCTTGTTATAGACAGTTCGTGCGTTCTTTATAACTAGACACATCTAGACATAGGTGGGCATACAATAAAACACGTTTTACTGAGTGAAAATGCTATTCCATATGTGGATAGTAGGTTATCGTCAAGTTTGTCATTTTTTTGATCCGCACCTCTAGGGTGGGGATTACTGCTTGTTTAGGAAAAGAAATAAGATGGAAGGATGATTCATATGTGCGGGATTACAGGATGGGTGGATTATAAACGCTCATTAGAAGGAGAAAGAGACGTCGTTACGAAGATGGCTGAGACATTATCGAAGCGTGGTCCAGATGATAATAAAGTTTGGATTAAAGGAAATGTTGCATTTGGGCATAAGCGGTTAATTGTTGTGGACCCTGAGGGTGGTAAACAGCCAATGACCTGTTTAAAGGATGAAACGAATTATGCCATTTGCTACAACGGTGAACTATATAATACAGAAGATATTCGAAAAGAATTGTTAAGAAGAGGATATACGTTCAAAGGCCACTCAGATACGGAAGTGTTATTAGCTTCTTATATTGAATGGAAAGAAGAATGTGTCGATCATTTAAACGGTATATATGCGTTTGCAGTATGGGATGAACAGAAAGAGCAAGTGTTTATTGCCAGAGATCGATTAGGTGTAAAACCGCTTTTTTATAAATATGATAGCGGACGATTATTATTTGGATCCGAGTTAAAAGCAATATTGGCACATCCAGATGTGAAGGCGGAAGTAACGTTAGAAGGTTTATCAGAAGTATTCGGTCTCGGACCATCTAGAACGCCTGGCCATGGTATTTATGCTGGTATGAAAGAATTGCGTCCGGGCCATGCGATGACATTTTCAAAGAATGGTTTATGTATATGGAGATATTGGAATGTTGAAAGTAAAAAACATGAAGATTCTTTTGAAGAAACAGTAGAGAAGACGCGCTTTTTATTACAAGATGCCATTACAAGGCAGCTCGTTTCTGACGTACCGTTATGCACTTTTTTATCGGGCGGCGTAGATTCGAGTGCGATTACAGCAATTGCTGCGAAAGAGTATGAAAGGGCAGGGAAAGGGCGACTACACACGTATTCAATTGATTACGAAGATAATGAAAAATACTTTAAAGCAAATGCATTCCAGCCAAATTCAGATGCGCCGTTTATTAATTTAATGACGGAGACATTTGAAACAATTCATCATCGATGCGTCATTTCGAATGAACAGCTGGCAGAGTATTTAACAGAAGCAGTACTCGTTCGTGATTTGCCTGGTATGGCAGACATTGATTCGTCATTATTATGGTTTTGCCGTGAAATTAAACAAGATTTTGTTGTCGGTTTATCTGGAGAATGTGCAGATGAAATATTCGGTGGGTATCCGTGGTTTTATAGAGAAGACGATTTGCAATCAAGTGCATTTCCGTGGATGCGTTCTACAGAGGCGCGGGAGCAACTGCTAAAAAAAGAATGGAGAAGTAAACTAAATTTACAACAATATGTACAAAGGCGCTATGAAGAATCCATTCAAGAGGTTCCGATTTTAGAGGGGGAAAGCCCACTAGAAGCGAAAAGAAGACAATTATTTTATTTAAACATGGTATGGTTTATGACAACATTATTAGACAGAAAAGACCGTATGAGTATGGGAGCAAGCTTAGAAGTACGTGTTCCATTTGCTGACCACCGACTTGTCGAATATGCGTGGAATATTCCTTGGGAAATGAAAATGTATAAAAACCGCGAAAAAGGTCTATTGCGTAAAGCGCTAGAAGGATTACTTCCAAATGATATATTGTATAGAAAGAAAAGTCCGTATCCGAAAACGCATAATCCGCACTATACAAAAGCGGTAACAGTATGGCTTCAAGATTTATTAACTGATAAAGGCTCCATTTTGCATGAATTGTTTGATAAAAAGCAGCTGAGTGGATTAATCGAGTCTGGCGGAAGTGCATTCCAAACACCATGGTTCGGTCAATTAATGACTGGGCCTCAACTTTTAGCTCATTTAGCGCAAATTCATGTTTGGTTTAAAGAGTACGGGGTAAATATTAAAGAATAGAGAAAGAGCGGCTTGCATTTGTGTAAGTCGCTTTTTTGTTAAAAAAATTGTCAAATAAAATTCAAAATCATATTAGAAATAATACTTATTTATAATAATTATTTTGACGTACTTATTATTGTTTGTTACAATTGGAAACGAATGTTCTTGAAAAAGATTCTCATTTACAAAATTGAAGTGTTATATAGATGACCAAGAAAAAATAGGTTTACTCGTAATGGCATATGGAACACCGGAAACATTAGATCATTAGATAACGTAGAAGCGCTCCAAGATTTAATCGGACGCTATAAAGTGATTGGCGGCATTTCACCACTTGCGAAAATTACGAAAGAGTAAGCGCATAAATTAACAGATCCAATGAATAACATATTTAAAGGGTATGAAGGAAATAGTTGACAAAGATCTAGTTTTGAATGATAATTAATTTATAATAATTTTAAACAAACAATAATTACTACGAAAGAAAGAGGAGGATCCCCCTACATGAATCCAAATAATCGCTTAACAACAAACCAAGGTGCTCCAGTTGGAGACAACCAAAATTCTCGTACAGCTGGTCGCCGTGGACCGGTATTGTTAGAAGACTATCATTTAGTAGAAAAACTTGCACACTTTGATCGTGAACGTATTCCGGAGCGCGTTGTGCATGCACGTGGTGCAGGTGCTCACGGTGTATTCGTAACGAAAAAAAGCATGAAACAATATACGAAAGCAGCATTTTTACAAAATGAAGGAACTGAAACGCCTGTATTTGTTCGTTTTTCAACGGTTATTCATGGTCAAGGTTCTCCAGAAACAGCGCGTGATCCACGTGGGTTCGCTGTTAAATTTTATACAGAAGAAGGAAATTATGATATCGTAGGTAACCATTTACCAGTTTTCTTCATTCGTGATGCAATTAAATTCCCGGACATGGTGCATTCTTTAAAACCAGCACCTGATACAAATGTTCAAACACCAGATCGTTACTGGGATTTCATGACGCTAACTCCAGAATCAACACATATGATGACATGGGTATTTTCTGATTATGGTACACCAGCAAATTATCGCGAAATGGAAGGTTTCGGCGTCCATTCATTCAAATGGATTAATGCAGAAGGTAAAATTGTTTACATTAAATATCACTGGAAACCACAGCAAGGCGTACGTAACTTAAATGCGAAAGAAGTGCAAGAGGTACAAGGAAAAGACTTCAATCATGCAACTCGTGACTTATTTGATGCAATCGAAAAAGGAAACTATCCGAAATGGGATTTACACGTACAAGTCATGCAGTTAGATGAAACGGATTCTTTAGACTTTGATCCGCTAGATCCAACGAAAGTATGGCCAGAAGATCGCTTCCCATTAATTGAAGTAGGGACAATGACGTTAAATCGTAACCCGAAAAACTTCTTCGCAGAAGTAGAGCAAGCGGCGTTTACGCCAAGTGCAACTGTAAATGGTATTGAACCATCTGAAGATAAATTATTACAAGGTCGTTTATTCTCTTACCCAGATACACAACGTTACCGCCTTGGTGCAAACTACTTACAAATTCCTGTAAACTGCCCGTATGCAGCTGTTCGTAACCAACAACGTGATGGTGCAATGCAAGTTAATCAAAATCCATCTACAATAAACTACGAACCGAGTCGTCATACAGAAAATCCGGTTGAAGACAAAGCGTACCGTGATTCAACTATGAAAGTAGAAGGCTACGTATCTCGTGAAAAAATTGAGAAACCAAATGATTTCAAACAAGCAGGTGAGCGTTACCGTTCATTCTCTAAAGAAGAGCAAGATAACTTAATTGCGAACTTAAAAAATGACCTAAAAGACGTAAATGAACGTACGAAGTTATTAGCTGTTTGTAACTTCTTCCGTGCAGACCAAGAGTACGGTATGCGTTTAGCGCAGGCATTAAATGTTGATATTACGCAATATGTAGGAAATGCTCCGAAATAAATAGGGAAAGACGACCGGTCTTCGGTCGTCTTTTTTGTGTGAAATTTAACGGGGTATGTTACGTTTAAATCATGTCGAAATTTGTTAGTAAATCGATATGTTGTGTCGAAACGTCGATATATTGAAAGAATCGCTGATATATTTAAAAAATCGTCGATATATCCGAAGAATCGCTGATATATTTATGTCGATACTAGATGGGGTATATCACCAACAAGTACAATAAAAAGAGATGCAATCTACTACTAGTAGATTGCATCTCTTTTTTAATTCACTCGCTCAGTATATTCATAAGCTTTCTCTCCATGCATCGAAATATCAAGCCCCATTTGTTCTTCGTGCTCATCGACCCGAACAGGGAGGAAGAAGTTAATCGCTTTAATAATGGCGTACGTCATGATGATGGTAAATGCATATGTTGCGCCGATTGCTACAAGTTGTTTAAACAGTAAAGTGGCATTCCCGTAAAATAATCCGTTCGCACCATCCCCGTTTACGGTAGTAGTTGCGAATAGTCCGGTCGCAATCCCGCCCCAAGTTCCTCCAATGCCGTGGCATCCGAAAGCGTCGAGTGTATCGTCGTATCCGAATTTTGTTTTTAAGAAGAACACAGCGCCAAAACATAATATGCCACCAATTGCTCCGATAAGAAGAGCGGAGAAAGGTGTAACAAATCCGCAAGCTGGCGTAATAGCGACTAGACCAGAAACAACGCCGCAAGCAGCCCCCATCGCAGTCGGTTTTGATTGGAAGAACCATTCGGAAAGCATCCAAGTTAGAGCGGAAGCAGCAGCGGCTATATTGGTATTAATAAATGCGGTTAAAGCTACGTCGTTTAAGGATAATGCACTGCCGACGTTAAAACCGAACCAGCCGAACCAAAGTAGCCCAGCGCCTAACATCGTAAATGGTAAATGGTGAGGAGAAGTACCGTTTATATTTTTTCGTTTTCCGAGGAAAATTGCTAATACAAGGCCGGCAACACCAGAAGTAATATGAACGACGTTACCACCAGCAAAGTCTAGTGCCCCGAGTTCTCTTAGCCATCCGCCGACGCCCCATACCCAATGAGCGACAGGATTGTAAACGAGTGTTGTCCATAGAAGGATAAAAATAAGGAAGGCAGAAAATCGCATTCTTTCAGCGAATGCACCTGAAATTAAAGCTGGAGTTAAGATGGCGAACATAAGTTGAAACATCATAAATAAATTGTGAGGAATAGTAGATGAGTAGTCTGGGTTTGGTGCGTAGGTAACTCCGTTTAGACCGAGCCAATCGAGATTGCCGATAAGTCCGTGCCAATCTGGTCCGAATGATAAAGAATAACCGATCATAACCCATTGAATTGAAACGATTGCCATTGCACTATAGCTATGCATTGTTGTGCTAAGTACATTTTTACTACGAACCATGCCCCCGTAAAAAAGTGCTAATCCTGGTGTCATTAACATGACCATTACTGTCGTTACAAACATAAAAACAGTATCTCCTGTATTCATTCTGTTCCCTCCTCTGATGTTACAAAAAATAACATCAATTTGTTATGTTTCATATCATATTCGAAATAAAAAGAAAAATCAACTAAAAATTCAGAAAATTTATAATTGATGTTAGAAAATCTGACATGAAGTATTTTGTGAGGAATGAAATCAGCGTATGCGCTTCGTTTGAATAATTGGTATAATATTCTTACAATTGAAAACGTGGGGGATGCATGTGGGAAAAATACGGACTAGGGAACTATTCATTTGTTTTTGTTTAGCTGTCATTTTGTTTGTGCCAATACATACTTTTGCAGAAGAAAAGAGAGAGTGGCGAGACGAAGTCATATATTCTATTATGATTGATCGCTTTAATAATGGAGAGCCGAAAAATGACAAACAGTTAGACGTCGTTAATTTAGAAGGGTATCAGGGCGGAGATATAAGAGGAATTATAAAAAGATTAGATTACATAAAAGACATGGGATTTACCACTGTTATGCTTTCTCCGCTATTTGAAAGTGGAAAGTACGATGGATTAGACGTGCAAAATTTTCAAAAAGTAAATGAACATTACGGAACGGAAAATGATGTGAAAGAGCTTGTAAAAGAAGCTCACGAAAAAGGAATGAAAGTGGTATTTCAATTTCCGCTTGGAGAAAACGAACAACAAGTAATTGACTCAATGAAATGGTGGATAAAAGAAGTCGATCTAGATGGAAGTTATGTGATACATAGTGAGAAAAAGCCGCATTCCTTTTGGGATGAAGTGCAAAAAGATATGCAAGTGATAAAGAAAGATTTTTTTGTTATGACAGATGAAGGTAGTAAAGATGATGAGTATTATGAAAGTATTGTAGAAGCATTTTCGAAAACGAATACATCTTTGACACGATTGCATGTTGTTTCTAAGGAAAAGGAGTTAACGAATACGTTTTTAGATAATCAGGAGACAAAAAGATTTACCCGTATTGCAAAAGAAAATATGTATTATCCGCCGTCTCGTTTAAAATTAGCGCTCACTTACTTATTCACATCGCCAGGGATACCGAATTTTTATTACGGAACTGAAATCGCATTAGATGGAGGGGATATTCCGGATAATAGACGATTAATGGATTTTAAATCAGATGAAAAGTTTATGCAGCATATCACTAAACTCGGTGAGCTTAGGCAAACGAGACCATCTTTGCGACGCGGGACGTTTGAACTTCTATACGATAAAGATGGAATGAGTGTATTAAAACGAAAGTATAAAGATGAGGTAACGCTAGTAGCGATTAACAATACGAAAGAGACACAAAAAGTTCCTCTTCATGCGAATTTGATTGGAGAGAAAAAGGAATTACGTGGCTTATTGGAAGATGAAATTATAAGAGAAGAAAACGGCCGATTTTATCTCGTTTTAAAGCGAGAAGAATCAAATGTATATAAAGTTAGTGAAGAGACAGGTATGAATTGGTTATTTATTTCCTTAATCGTCGGTGTGAACGTATTATTTATTGCATTTTTAATTGCGGTTAAAAAGAAACGGAAATAAGTAACTCTTTTCTTTAGTAGTTCGCCTGCAGTTTAAGAAGAGGTGAGATATTTGCAGAAAAAGAAGTGGTTCGTTCTATGTTTTTGTTTTCTTATCGTATTCGTAAGTTTGCGTTTTTGGGACAACGGTGACGATGGGGAATTTGTTCAGTGGGGTGATAGTGTTCATTCTGTTGATACGGCAGTTCTTAAGAGGAATAATATTAAATACAAAATCGAAAACGATAAAGTGTATATTCCGGAAAAATCATTTGATAAAGCAATATATTGCTGCTCATAATAAAAAACTCCTCTCATGAGAGGAGTTTTCTTTTTAGCGGTAGTTAATGAACTGTACGTCGATTGGTAAATCAGCGCTGCGAACGGCTGCGATTACTGCTTGTAAGTCATCGCGGCTTTTCGCTGTAACACGTACTTGATCATCTTGTACTTGTGTTTTTACTTTTAATTTCATTTCTTTAATGATATTGTTAATTTTTTTCGCGTTATCTTTATCGATACCTTGTTGAAGTGTTGCGCGTTGGCGAACGGTGTTACCAGTCGCAGCTTCTACTTTACCGTAGTCCAAGTTTTTAATTGGAACGTTACGTTTTACAAGTTTAGAAATTAAAACATCTTTTACTTGCTCTAGTTTGAACTCATCGTCAGAAGTTAAAACAAGTACTTCTTTTTCAAGTTTAATATCACTTTTACTTCCTTTAAAGTCATATCGGTTTTGGATTTCCTTTAATGCGATGTTAATTGCGTTTGTTACTTCAGGTAATTCTACTTTCGAAACGATGTCAAAAGAACTATCTTTTGCCATAGTTAGCACCTCCAAATAAAATTCTAATCTTTTTATGTACTGTACATACTAAAGTATAGCTGAAAACGAGCTTAGACTTAAGTGTTTTCATACTTATATTCATGTAACCTCCTTTTATTATAGTGAATTTTGGACAGTTGGACAAATAAAGGAAAAATCGTGTTATAATTAACTTTTGTTTGGAATGATAAAAAAGATAATTTGATATATATAGAAGGGAATTAAAAAAATATGTATTTGCAATTAGGAGCGATTGAACAGGTAACTGTTTTACGTGAAACAGAAATTGGATATATGGTTGGAAACGAAGAGGAAGAAATCTTCCTACATAAAAACGAAGTAGCTGGAGAAATTGAAGAAGGCGATACGATTGATGTATTCCTATACCTGGATCACCAAAATCGTATTTCAGCAACAATGAAGGAACCAATTATTACAACATATGATTGGAATTGGGTAAAGGTTGTAGAGGTTATTCCTAGTTTAGGTGTATTTGTTGATATTGGTGTATCAAAAGATATACTAATCCCGGCTGATGAGTTCCCAATTTATATGCCGGTATGGCCAGAAGTAGGCGACGAATTATATTGTACGTTAAAATTAACGAATCGTGATCGTTTAATTGCGCTTCCGGCAAGAGATAGTGATATGCAAGAGATTATCGTAGATGCGACGCCATCTATGCGCAATAAAAACGTAAATGGACGTGTGTATCGTTCACTTCAAGTAGGTTCATTCATATTAACTGATGAGCATTTCCGTGCTTTCTTACACCATACAGAAAGAAAAGAACAAGTCCGCATTGGTGAGCGTGTAACAGGTCGTATTATTGATGTGAAAGATGACGGTACAATTAACATTTCGCTTCTTCCTCGTAAAGAAGAAGGAATGGAAGATGATGCTGCAGTAATTTATGAGTATATGGAAGAACGCGGCGGAGCAATGCCGTTTTGGGACAAGAGTTATCCAGAAGACATTAAAGAGCGTTTCAATATGAGTAAAGCTGCATTTAAGCGTGCGCTTGGTAAGTTGATGAAAGAAGAAAAAGTGTACCAAGAAGAAGGTTGGACGTACTTTAAGAAATAATTTGAATAAAAAGCACCGCCTTATTTTTTATAAAAATAAAGCGGTGCTTTTTTAGTTCACTGGCTCAGACACAAGTGTAAATGTATCTTTTAAGTCGCTATCGTTTATTTTAATATTTGCCTTTTTTAATTCATCTTGTAACAATTTTTGGCTGAATGTAGGGTCAGCGATACGTTCGTCTTCCAAATTTTTGCGGATGGAGTCTTTTACTTCATTGTAAGGTTTTAAATCTTTTTTATCAGTTAATTTTATAATGTGATAACCGTTCGATGATTTAACGGGATCGCTAATTTGTCCGACCTTTAGTTTATAGGCAGCTGTTTCGAATTCAGGTGTCATTGTACCTGATGCGAAGTATCCGATGTCTCCGCCCTTCTCTTTTGATAGTAGGTCTTGTGATTCTTGTTTCGCTAATTCTTCAAATGAAGCGCCAGCGTCTAGTTTTTTCTTTATTTCTTTCGCTTCATTTTCGTCACTTACTAAAATGTGGCTCGCTTTAATATCTGGTTTATAGTGGTCTTTCACATCTTTTTCTGTAACGCTTTTCTTAACCGCTTCATTCATAGCAAGTTTGAACCTAATTTGATTTTTGAAATCAGCTTCATCTTTTAAACGGTTGTTTTCTAGTACTGTTTTGAACTGGTCTCCATATTGGTTTTTTACTTTTTCTACTTCTTTATCTACAGCGTCGTCAGATACTTTATATTTTTTGGTGATAACATCTTGTGCCATCATTTCATATAGCATGTCTTTTCCGTAACGATCTTTTAATTGCTTTTCGAAGTCGCTCTTCGTAATGGTTGAGTCTGTTGCTGTAGCGACTGTATCTGAGCCGTTTTTTTGTCCACAAGCAGATAGCATTAATATACTTATTAGTGCAGTAATAATGAAAATATGTTTCCCTCTCATGCTAACACCTCATCCGAATATGTTATCGCTATTGTAGAATATAGAAGTGAACATGAAGTGAATTTTTAATGTTTTTCCCTGTAAAATGTAAAAAAGTACATCAACAATTATGTTGATGTACGATAGGATCAAAGGTGATCGGTCTTTTTAGAATACGTACGCTTACCTTGCTGAATATTTTTTTGTTCTTGCTCATTTTTTTGTGTGCGCTTTGCATTATTATCGCGTGCTTTTTTGTCGTTATCACTCGTATGTGGCATATGTATCAACTCCATTTCTAAACGTTGTACGTTTATCATTTCCTTTTTCGTAAAGACTATGTATAGCGGTGCATTTATGAATAATAAAGGTGGATTGGAAATGGATTTAAAGTTAAATTATACCGAACTTATAAAGAAGTTAATCGTTGTAATCGTCGCAGGTTTATTAAATGCGATTGGGATGAATTTATTTTTAACACCAGCGAAAGTATACGCGAGTGGCTTTGCTGGATTGTCTCAATTATTATCGCAAATATTAGGTGATTTTTTATCCATTCATATATCTACGGGAGTATTGTTTAGTTTATTTAATATTCCTGTCGTTATTTTAGCGTGGAAAAAGGTTGGGAAGGCTTTTACGTTTTTTAGTTTTCTATGCGTCATATTTATGACATTATTTCTAGAAATTATTCCAGTTCGAGCGGTCTCGAATGATATCATCTTGAATGCAATTTTTGGCGGGATTATTTCGGCAATTGGGGTAGGGATTGCTTTAAAGTGGGGTGCTTCTACAGGTGGTTTAGATATTATCGCCATGATTTTATCGAAAATAAAGGATAAGCCTGTCGGTACGTATTTTTTCTTCTTTAATGCAATTATCATTATCGCTGCTGGCTATGTGTATGGATGGGAAAAAGCATTATACACGTTAGTTACTTTATATGTGTCAACGAGAATTATCGATGCGATTCATACTCGCCATGTGAAGATTACAGCGTTAATTGTTACGAAGAATGGAGCGGATGTACGAAAGGCGATTCATTCGCGATTAGTAAGAGGGATTACAACGATACCAGCAACAGGTGCTTATACAAATGAAAATAAAGAAATGCTAATGATTGTTATTACTCGTTATGAGTTATATGAATTAGAGAGGGTTATTAAACAAGTGGACCCAGGTGCATTTACAAACATACTGCAAACGGTCGGGGTGTTTGGATTGTTTCGAAAAGATTAAAGAGGACCAAAGCTGGTCCTCTTTTTTAATGCAAGTTCGTAATATTTTGCAATTGCTCTTGCATTTCGCGTAGCTGAACTTTTTCAGCAGTTGAAGAGTTTGCATAAGCGGATTGCAAAGCGTTTTTTGCTCTATATACGAGATCTTGTTGCTCAGCGCCACTTGAACAAGAAACGGCACTTGCAACAGCGTCTCTAGCTTGTTGGAATAGTAAGTTCCCCATTTAAACCCCTCCAAAAGAAGAGTTACTTCTCGCTTTTTCTGCCTCAGCTAATGTACCTCTGTACGGGAATCTTGCATCGTGCTTCATAATAGAATCGGCTCCTTGTTGGATAAAACGTTTTGATTTGTTCTTTTTACCCATTCGAAAAACCCCCTTTATTTAGCTGAAAACAATCGACGCGATCATGCTGCGTCTAATTATAGTATGAACATTTGGCGAGAAACTATAAGCAGGGAATTTTTAGATTACAACCCAAGAACCTCTTCTAAATATAGAGCGATACCATCTTCTTCGTTCGTTAACGTCGTATGATTAGCGAGTGTTTTTAATTCAGGGATGGCATTTCCCATTGCAATGCCGTGACCAGCAAACTCAATCATTTCAAAGTCGTTATCTTCGTCACCGAAAGCAATAATTCGCTCTTTTGGGATGTTGTAATGAGTAGAAATTTTTTGTAATCCGACCGCTTTGTTTAATCCGCTTTTCACAATTTCGATAATTGGCCAAGGTGCGCCCCATTTTCTATGGTCGATTACTTCAGCGTGCATATCAGTTAAATGTTGACGAATGGCAGTGGAATGCTCGTCATGTGCGTCAATTAATAAGCAAGTTGGATGATCATTTAAAATATTTAATAAGTCTCCTGTGAAAATCTTTGGAGAACCGAATTCGAAAATATGTTTTTTATCTTCATCAATTTCACGAACGTACACATCATCCATTACTTCAGCGTATATATTTTTTACGCCGAAATCAAAGCAAGCTCGGACGATTTCTTGCGCTGTTGCTAGCTCAAGAGGAGAGTGATGTGTTCCCCAGTTTGCATCAAGAGGATGATGTACGTAAGCGCCGTTAAAGTTTACGATAGGTGTGTTCAGACCAAGTTCTTTATAATAATCATAACTAGCGCGGAATGGACGTCCTGTTGAAATAACGACAATATGTCCTTGTTCCTTTGCTTTTTCAATTGTATGCTTCGTTCGATTGGAAATTATTTTGTTGTCTGTTAATAAAGTGCCGTCTAAGTCTAATGCGATTAAATGTTGTTTGTTCATAATTTCACCTCTTATAATAATTTTTTTGTTTCTATCTGTATTTCCGTTTTTAATATGCAGAAATAAGAGGTTAGACTCGGTGAGACCACCGTAGATGGAAAGTTCACTATATATCCATCTTACGTCCCAAAGTGCTGTGGTGTCTACTATTTATCGTTGGAAATGAAGAAAAGTCAATATCTTTTTAGAAAGTTCAAACAATGTTTCTTTCATTATGTACAAATTGTGAAAAGGGTTACATTGCTCGTATGAGGGAGCTTATAATGAACATGTAATCTTCTCGTATATGTTTGACTCTCCTTTGAAACTAGCCTAGAGTAGGTTGGTTTCTTTTTTTACAAATAGGAAAGAAATCCTTTTCTACGCTTGTGTCATTCATATATATGTACAAGAACGAGATGTAGTACTTGTTTCCTAAACATGACAGAAAAGCTTTCTTCTAAAATGGATATACTAATGAGGCAAAGACGTCATGGAAGGAGAATGGAAATGGGACAAAATCGCAGGTTTCGTTCTGGACAAAAAGCGCCAAATGATGGAATTTACGTAGAAATTGGTGAAACAGGAAGCATGGTGAAAGATCCGCAAATGGTGAAATTAACTGCCGGGGAAAAGTTTCCAGATAACACGAATCATAACCGTCAGTGGACATATAAAAGAAAACCGTAAAAGAAGCCGCAATCGTTATTGCGGCTTTTTTTACGTTACGCATTATAATTTCATTTACCGTACCGTTTTGAACAGCATCAATGCATGTTCCTGTTTTCTTTTTCCAATAATAAGTTTGAAAATACATAAGCAAATTTATTGTATAAAAAAGTCAGTTGGCGTATAATCAAATCAAAGGTCAAAGAAAGTCAAACTTTTGGAGGGCTATAAAGATGGACTTAAATCAAATGACAACAAAAACACAAGAGGCGATTATGAGTGCCCAATCTTTAGCGGTATCTCATCATCACCAAGAAGTAGATACTGTTCATCTATTACTTGCATTATTAGAGGAGCAAGATGGATTAGCAGTACGTATATTTCAAAAAATGAATGTTGATATAGAAGCATTAAAGCAAGGCGTAGAAAGCTTAATTAAAAAGAAACCTTCTGTAACGGGAAGTGGAGCAGAAGCTGGAAAATTGTATATAACAAGCACTCTGCAACAACTGCTTGTAAGAGCAGGGAAGGAAGCCGAAAAACTGCAGGATGATTACATTTCAGTCGAACATGTACTGCTTGCTTTTGCTGAAGAAAAAGGCGATATCAATCAATTATTTATAAGACTTCATATTACGAAAGATAATTTATTACAGTCTTTAATGACAGTTCGGGGGAATCAAAGAGTGACTAGTCAAAATCCAGAAGCAACTTATGAAGCGTTAGAAAAATATGGCCGTGATTTAGTGGCGGAAGTGAGAGCGGGGAAAATTGATCCTGTAATCGGCCGCGATAGTGAAATTCGCCGTGTGATCCGCATTCTTTCACGTAAAACGAAAAACAATCCGGTTTTAATTGGTGAACCAGGTGTTGGTAAAACAGCGATCGTTGAAGGATTAGCACAGCGTATTGTGAAAAAGGACGTACCAGAAGGCTTAAAAGATAGAACAATCTTTGCGTTAGATATGAGTGCACTCGTAGCTGGTGCAAAATTCCGTGGTGAGTTCGAAGAGCGTTTGCAAGCTGTATTAAATGAAATTAAAAAGAGTGAAGGACGCATTTTATTATTCATCGATGAACTTCATACAATCGTCGGCGCTGGTAAAACAGAAGGGGCGATGGACGCAGGAAATATGTTAAAACCGATGCTTGCGCGTGGTGAACTGCATTGTATTGGGGCAACAACATTAGATGAATATCGTAAATATATTGAGAAAGATCCAGCGCTAGAGAGACGTTTCCAACAAGTATTAGCAGAAGAGCCAACTGTTGAAGACACCATTTCCATTTTACGTGGATTAAAAGAGCGTTTTGAAATTTATCACGGTGTAAATATTCATGACCGTGCAATTGTAGCAGCATCCGTTTTATCAGATCGATACATTTCTGATCGATTCTTACCAGATAAAGCGATTGACCTTGTTGATGAAGCGTGCGCAACAATTCGTACAGAAATTGATTCTATGCCAACAGAATTAGATGAAGTAACGCGCCGTATTATGCAGTTAGAAATTGAGGAAGCAGCTCTTGGAAAAGAAACAGACCGTGGTAGCCAAGAACGTCTAAAAACGTTGCAACGTGAATTGTCGGATTTAAAAGAAGTTGCAAGTAGTATGAGAGCGAAATGGGAGAAAGAAAAAGAAGATATTCACAAAGTTCGTGACTTACGCGAACATTTAGAGCGCCTGCGCCGAGAGTTAGAAGAAGCGGAAGGTAATTACGATTTAAATAAAGCAGCTGAACTTCGTCACGGGAAAATTCCAGCGATTGAAAAAGAGTTAAAAGAAGCAGAAGAAATGGGCGCGCATAATAAACAAGAAAATCGTTTATTACGTGAGGAAGTAAGTGAAGAAGAGATTGCAGATATTGTTTCACGCTGGACGGGTATTCCTGTCGCAAAACTCGTTGAAGGTGAACGCGAGAAATTATTACGCTTAGAGCAAATTTTATCAGAGCGTGTCATCGGACAAGAGGAAGCGGTAAGCTTAGTATCAGACGCAGTTCTTCGTGCTCGTGCTGGTATTAAAGATCCGAACCGTCCAATTGGTTCCTTCATCTTTTTAGGACCAACAGGTGTTGGTAAAACAGAACTTGCAAAAACGTTAGCACAGTCTTTATTTGATAGCGAAGAGCAAATGATTCGTATTGATATGTCTGAGTACATGGAGAAACATGCAGTGTCACGCTTAATTGGTGCACCTCCTGGATATGTTGGGTACGAAGAGGGTGGCCAATTAACAGAAGCAGTAAGACGTAAACCGTATTCTGTTATTTTGTTGGATGAAATTGAAAAAGCACATCCAGAAGTGTTCAACATTTTATTACAAATGTTAGACGATGGCCGCATTACAGATTCACAAGGGCGTATGGTAGACTTTAAAAACACGGTTATTATTATGACTTCAAATATTGGATCTGCTCACTTATTAGAAGGGCTAGAAGAAGATGGCTCTATTAAAGAAGAGTCAAGAGAACTTGTAATGGGGCAATTAAGAGGGCATTTCCGACCAGAATTTTTAAACCGTGTTGATGAAATTATTTTATTCAAACCTCTTACAACGAATGAAATTAAAGGTATTGTTGATAAAATTGTAAAAGAATTACAAGACCGTTTAGCTGACCGTCACATTACAGTGGAATTAACAAATGCAGCAAAAGAATTCGTTGTAGAAGCAGGCTTTGACCCAATGTACGGAGCTCGTCCGTTAAAACGATATGTACAGCGTCAAGTCGAAACGAAGTTAGCACGAGAGTTAATTGCAGGAACGATTACTGACAATAGTCACGTAGTGGTTGATGTTGAAAATAACGAGTTAGTCGTTGATGTGAAATAAAAAAAGAGTTCGGATAAAATCCGGACTCTTTTTTTAATGTTGTTCTACTGGCTCGTTTGGAATCGTAGCTGAAATCGCTAGTACTAATACCGCAAGAACAACTGAGAAAATAGACGCTTGGTTAAAATCGTATGTACCGCCAGTCATAGAGCCGATTACGTAGCTCATCATATGTACAAGCGCGAACGACCAAATTAATGCCCAAATGAAACGCATATTTTACACCTCTATTCGTTCAATCTGTCCTTATTGTAACACAATTGAAAAAAGAATATAGAAAAATATTTGTAGATTTTTCAACGCAAATTTGCATTCCGTTCATACATTATAAAAGAGTGGTTTTATACGTTTAGAAAATAAGGCGGGGGAAAAATGAGTATTACGGAACGTTTTTTTTACTTAGAAAAAGAACCATGTGTCATTTATTTACCGGAGAAGCCAAATGGGTTTTCGGTTATGCTCCTCGGTGATTACAACTACTTTATTGAGAATGGTACAAGTTTATGGACACAGCATGCGGGAAGATCTTATTTTTTACATGGTCTTATTGAGGAAGGCTACACGGTCTTTTCTTCTAATTTATATGGGAGACACTGGGGGAACGATCAATCTGTTCGTCTAGCGAAACGTTTATATGATGTTGTTTTGAGAAAAGAGACATTAAATACGAAAATGCACATCATGGCAGATGGTATGGGTGCGCTTGTAGCGCTTGAAATGATGAACAAATACCCTGAAAGTATACGTTCTGTCATTATGTTAAATCCGTGTTTAGATTTGCCAGAATATGTGGAGTTCGAAAAAGAGCATAAGTTTTTTTACAAAAGATTAGTGAAGGAATTAAGTTTGGCGTACGATTCAAAAGAAGAAGAATTAGAATCAAAAATAAATAAGAAATCATTTACGCTTCTTCCGTCTTGTGTACCTGTTAAAATTTTCGTATCAACACAAGAAAAAAGAGGAAGAAAACAATTGTTACGTAAATACGAGAAAATGAGGCAATTCAATCAATGTGATACTTCTGTCTTATTCCATCTCCAAGATGTGAAATATAAAATGGTTAGACAAACGACTGATTTCTTTAAAAAATATGAAGAAGAATTGTGAAGCTCCCATATACATAAATGAGGAGCTATTTGTTTCAAGGGGAAAGGGTTGGTGGTATGGAACGCGTGCTGATTATAGGTGCACTTACGTTTGTAGGTTATCACCTTGTGAATAAAATGATCGCAGAAGAAGTAGAAGTGTATGGACTTGATTTTGATGAATTCGATAGTATGACAAAAATTAATGAAGAGAAGATATTGTTAATTGGGCGAAATGCTTTATTTACGTACTATTCCATAAGGGATGAGGATGGATGGAGATCAGTAGAGGGAGAGAATTTTGACACCGTTTACTTTTGCTTGTATGAACCGAATCAGCAAAGCGGATTTCGTAATGAAAGAGTCATATTACAATATTTAAAGCGGATGATAAAAATGTGTGAAGAGCAAAAAATAAAGTTAAATTTAATCTCTTCTATTGAAGTAGGAAGCCAAAAGGAATCCGAAAATAAACGTCTATTTTTGAAAGTGGAAGAAGGATTAAAAAAAGGGAAATTACAATATAGTGTATTTCGAGTTCCTACATTATATGGACCGTGGCAACCATCTTTTATGATGTATCATCAGCTCATTTTATCAGAACTGGATGAGAAAGAGTGCCGTTGTACGAGTGAGGAAAAAGGGGGCGATTTACTTTACGTTGAAGATGTATGTGAATACTTATGGGAAAATGGAACGAACGGGGACCATGTTGGTATATACAATTTACTCAGTGGTAAACCGTCGTTATGGGAAAAAGGTATGAGCCTTTTACGTGCAGATGATAAAGTGAGTAAAAATAGTAAAGAAGAAAGAGATGAGGCAGCCGAGGATATTTCAATTAAAAGAAATACCCCGTTAGAATACGGTTTAAATAAGCAATTGGCCCACATGAAAAAATATAAAGAGTTATACGAAGGGTAGCGCGCATGTTACACTATTGTATGTGAAAGTTTTATTGGAGAGGAAGAATAGAATATGAACGAAAAAAGCATGCAATTTTTACAAATCGCAATGAAGCATTTACCAGAAGCAAAGGCAATTTTAGATTCTAATGGAATTGCACTTGATATGGAGAAAGCACAACCAGTGTTAGAGTTATTGATGAAAGTAATGAACGAAGCATATGAGCTTGGGAAAGCAGATAAAGAATAAAACCCTTCTTTTTGAGGGGAGAGAGGCTCGAACCGTGGTTAGAAGCGGTCAGGGCCTTTTTATTTGGAATGAAACAAGAAAAGGTATGTTTCTGTTTCTTTTAATGAAAAATAAAGTGAATAATGCGTTAGCCTTATGTTTTGGCTGAAATATATTCTAGACAAAAATACATTTATGTTTTAAAATTAGTACCAAGTCATAATAATTGATATAAAACGGAGGGCTGCGATGTGAGCGTGGGCATTTTAGGGATCGGAAGATATGTGCCAGAAAAAGTAGTCACAAATCACGATTTAGAGAAAATAATGGATACATCCGATGAATGGATTCGTACGAGAACGGGAATTGCAGAAAGACGCATTGCCGATGATACAATAGATACTTCATATATGGCGGTAGAGGCTTCTAAGAAAGCACTTGAAGACGCTGGGATTAGCGGAGAGGACATCGATCTTATTTTAGTAGCGACAGTAACGCCAGATCGTGCTTTTCCAGCAGTGGCTTGTGTGATTCAAGAAGCAATTGGGGCGAAACATGCAGCTGCAATGGATTTAGGTGCAGCGTGTGCTGGTTTTATGTACGGAATGATTACAGCGCAGCAATTTATTCAAACGGGAACTTATAAAAATGTATTAGTAGTTGGTAGTGATAAACTTTCTAAAATTGTAGACTGGAATGATCGCAATACAGCAGTATTATTTGGAGACGGAGCCGGTGCTATCGTAATGGGAGCTGTTTCAGAAGGAAGAGGCGTTCTATCTTTCGAATTAGGAGCAGACGGAAGTGGCGGTAAGCATCTTTATCAAGATGAGTATGTTATGATGAATGGCAGAGAAGTCTTTAAATTTGCCGTTCGTCAACTTGGTGATTCATGTCTTCGCGTTTTAGATAAGGCTGGTCTTACGAAAGAGGATGTGGATTTCTTAGTGCCGCATCAAGCGAACATTCGTATTATGGAATCGGCAAGAGAGAGGTTGAATTTACCACAAGAAAAAATGAGTATGACAATTGAAAAGTTTGGTAATACATCAGCTTCGTCAATTCCAATTGCAATGGTAGAGGAATTGCAAAATGGACGTATTCAAGACGGTGATTTAATTATACTTGTTGGTTTCGGTGGCGGATTAACATGGGGAGCAGTCGCTCTTCGTTGGGGTAAATAAGGACTGAGAGAAAAAAAGGAGTGTATTTTGTATGGAAAAAAAGAGGGTCGTAATTACAGGACTAGGAGCTGTTACACCGGTCGGAACAGATGTTGAAACAGCATGGGAAAACATTAAAAAGGGTGTATCTGGAATCGGACGACTTACAAGAATTGATCCAGAAATGTTTCCAGCAAAAGTAGCAGCAGAAATTAACGACTTTGAAGTCGAGAAATATATTGATAAAAAAGAAGCGCGTCGTATGGATCGCTTTACGCAATATGCAGTAGCAGCAGCGAAAATGGCAGTTGCAGATGCAAAGCTTGAGATTACAGAAGAAAACGGACCTCGAATTGGTGTGTGGATTGGTTCTGGTATTGGTGGTATGGAGACATACGAAGAACAATTTAAAGTTTTTACTGAGAAAGGCCCGCGCCGCGTGAGCCCATTCTTCGTACCGATGATGATTCCAGATATGGCAGCAGGTCAAGTATCAATCGCAACAGGAGCGAAGGGAATCAATACTTGTTCTGTAACAGCTTGTGCATCTGGTGCAAACTCAATTGGTGATGCATTTAAAGCAATTCAGCGCGGTGATGCTGACGCAATGATAACAGGTGGAGCAGAAGCGCCGTTAACAAGTATGGCATTCGCAGGATTCAGTTCAGCGAAAGCTTTAACATTTAATGAAGATCCAGCAACAGCTTGCCGCCCGTTCGATAAAAACCGTAGTGGTTTCGTAATGGGTGAAGGTTCAGGTATTCTCGTTCTTGAAGAATTAGAGCACGCATTAGCTCGTGGCGCTCGTATTTACGCGGAAATCGCTGGCTATGGTGCAACTGGTGATGCATTCCATATTACAATGCCTGCTCCTGGCGGTGAAGGCGGCGTGCGTGCAATGCGTCAAGCTTTAGCAGATGCAGGTCTACAGCCAGAGGACATCGATTACATTAATGCGCACGGTACAAGTACAGATGCGAATGAAAAGTATGAAACGATGGCAATTAAAGAAACGTTCGGTGAGCATGCGTATAAAGTAGCAATTAGCTCAACGAAATCAATGACAGGTCACTTATTAGGAGCGGCTGGTGCTGTTGAAGCGATCTTCTCGATTAAATCAATTACAGACGGAGTAATTCCTCCAACAATTAACTATGAAACACCAGATCCAGAATGTGACTTAGATTACGTACCGAATAATGCGAGACAACAAGAAGTAAACGCAGTATTAAGTAACTCACTAGGATTCGGCGGTCATAATGCAGTATTAGTATTTAAATCGTATAAATAATAGATGAAATAAGGTGTTTTTTCGTAACAAACTACGAAAAAACACCTTATTTATTTTTACGTCTTTTTTCCTTTTTGCATATACATAAGAAAAAGGAGGGATAAAGATGGGGATTGTTGAAACAGCTGAGTGGTTACATCTATATTACGGACGGCCAGAAAAACTGTGTGAAAAATTTACGAAGTATATCCCATTGCCGAAAGAAAGATTGTATCGATTTTTAATTTCTAAAGGTATGTATCGCCCAGTCATGCGAGGAGAAAAAGAAATTAAAGAGTTAGAGAAGAAGGAAATTTGGAAAGAGTTAAGTATAGAGTATGATAAATTGAAAAATTGGTTAAAAGGTCCGGATGTCCCTATCTTTATTTTATTATCAGATTCCTATAATCGAACTGTACAAGAAGAATATAACGGGAAAGCAGGGCTTTCGATGCGCCACGTTATTTTCTTGTTCGTATGTGGGCGGAATTCTTTAGAAGAGTTAAAAGCGTTATTGGCACATGAATATCATCATATATGCAGGTTACATCAAATTGAAACGAAAGAAACAGAGTATACATTACTTGATACGATGATCATGGAAGGGTTAGCTGAGCAAGCAGTAGCGGAAAGGTATACAGAAAAAAACAATGCACCGTGGACGACGTACCTTTCAAAAGAAGAAGCACTTTATTATTGGAGGAACGTTGTACACGAAAGAATAACGATAAAACGGGGAACAAGGGAGCATGACATCTTATTAAATGGCCTTCATTCCTATCCGAAAATGCTTGGTTATGCACTTGGCTTTCATATTGTAAAAGATTGTGTAGCATTGGAAGAAGATACACTATCTTTATTACCTATAGATGCGAAAGAAATATTGAGTAAAGCAAATACGTTTCATGTGCCATGAAAAACAGGAGATATGGCTCCTGTTTTTTTAAATAGTATAGAAGAAAAAATAATAATTAGAATATATTTCCTTAAGTGGAATAAAGTTAAGCAAAAATGAACATAATGATTGGTACAAACAGTAGTGAAGTGAGGGGTAGAGAATGTTATATCTACATGATGTATGGGTAAATTGGTTTGAAGGTGAAGAAAATGGGTATAACGTTTGTCATTTTTACGAATGGCGGAAAGATGATACGATTGAACTATTAGATCAAGTGCCATTATTAAAAGTAGATTCCACATTATATCATTACATCGAGAACGAATTGTTAGAGCTTCCGCAAAAGTTATTGGAAGACGTACATCATAAGGCTTATATTCGTAAAAATCACGAACGTTTGCAACAAGAATATTGTTTTGTAGTTACAGATGGTAAAGGAATTATTGCGATTGATTCAATTGGTTACAATGTACCAATTCGAAAAAGCAGACTTATACCTCGCCAAGAGCAGATGGTATATGAGATGGTAGAAAACGTACAAGCAGAAAAGTATGAGTTCCAAGTGGAAGAAACAGAAAAAGAGCATCATATTTTATCGCCATCTCCTTTTATTATGAATGGTTTGACTCGTAAAGAAAGACAGTTAAAACAATTATTATTTATGGCGTTAGATCAATTACATACAACGAAAAATACAGCTGAGATTCGCTATTGGTACACAGAGTGGGATCCATCAGCATATGGAACGGTTCAACATATGGAGTTTGAAGATATTTGGGCTAGATTATATGATGAAGCGAAATCAGGCTGGTCTGAGAAGCATCAGCAATTATGCGAGCGCCTTGTAAAAGGACAGCCATTTTTTGAAAAGTTATGGGAAATGGAAAATGAGCAGAAGGTAAATTAAAAAAACCGCCAATTGGCGGTTTTTTTTATGGATTCGGCAAGAATGCTCGGTGGCTTCGCGCCTTCCTGCGAGGCAAAAAACGCCTCTACGTCAGGAGCTCCATCCCCCTCACATTCTAAGCGAGCCGCCTCCGCTTTTTATGAAATCCAGCTCCAGCGGCAAGCTCTTCGTGTCTAAGAACCTTCCGCATAAGAAGGCAAAAAGCGCCTTTTATGCGAAAGAACCTTAGCCAGTCAGAGCTGAACGAGCCGCTTCCGCTTTATATGAAATCCAGCTCCGGCTCCTAGCCCTTCGCGTCTAAGAACCTTCCGCATAAGAAGACAAAGAGCGTCTTCTATGCGAAAGAACCTTAGCCGTCAGGGCTAAACAGTCGCCTCCGCTTTTTATGTTACCTACGCTTTCTACTTAATCCCATTGCGTTTTCTACTTTGCGTAGTTGTTTGAATGCAACGCGGTTTGCTTTTTCGGCACCTTTGTCTAGAATTTCGTCTAGTTCTGGTGAGTTGATTAGTTCGTTATATTTGTCTTGGATTGGGCGAATTGCTTCTACGACTACTTGTGCTAGGTCGCCTTTGAAGTCACCGTATCCTTTTCCTTCGTACATTGCTTCTATTTCTTCAACTGTTTTTCCTGAGAATGAAGAGTAGATTGTTAATAAGTTAGAGATACCAGGTTTGTTTTCTTTATCAAATTTCACGATACCTTCAGAATCAGTTACGGCACTTTTAATTTTCTTTTCAATTGTTTTTGGCTCATCAAGCATACTGATCATCGATTTTGGGTTTGGATCAGATTTACTCATTTTTCTCGTAGGTTCTGTTAATGACATAACGCGAGCTCCTACTTTTGGAATGCGAATTTCTGGCATTGTGAAGATTTCACGGTAACGTTTGTTGAAACGGTCTGCTAGGTCACGTGTCAATTCGATATGTTGCTTTTGGTCGTCACCAACTGGTACGATTTCAGTGTTGTAAAGTAAAATGTCAGCAGCCATTAATGGTGGATACGTAAGTAATCCAGCTGGAACTGAATCTCTACCTGATGCTTTATCTTTATATTGTGTCATGCGCTCTAATTCCCCAACGTAAGCAACAGATTGCATAATCCATCCTAATTGAGCGTGTGCTGGTACTTCTGATTGTACAAATAAAGTAGCTTTTTCAGGATCGATGCCGCATGCAACATATAAAGCTGCAAGACTGCGGATATTTTTACGAAGTTGTACGGAATCTTGAGGTACTGTAATAGCATGTTGGTTTACAATACAGAAATAACAGTCGTGTTCGTTTTGGAGTTCTGTAAATTGCTTCATAGCTCCTAAATAGTTTCCAAGTGTAATCGTTCCACTCGGCTGAATACCAGAAAAGATAACTGACATAAGTAATTCCTCCTAAAATTGAATGCGTGATAGGGAAGAGAAGGCAAACAAAAAAGCCCATTCATCCCAAAAATGATAGGGACGAATGGACCGCGGTACCACCCTAATTATTTCACTACTGTGAAATCTCTTTAATCCATAATAACGTTTGGATATAACGCCAAAGCCTACTACTTTCGGTTCGGTTTGGTGCTCAAAAGCCCATTCCACATTGTACAATTACTTGTTCACACCAACCACAAGCTCTCTGAAATTGCCTCAATATGTACTCTTCTTTGTCATCGCATACATATAAATTTATTTATTGTTACTTGAGCTCTTTTAATATGAAAGAACTAAAGTTTTATAACAAAATGTTTTGCTGATAATTATATCATATGGGCTAGTGTTTGCAAACTACATCAAAATAGTAAAGCTAATGAGAGTCGAGAACACCCCAAGTACGATGCCTGTAATACATATAGGATATGTCCATTTGAATGAATATGTTTTATAAATACGTTCTTTCTTATTAACAGGTTCCTCTGCTTCTTCAATTAAAGAGTCTATTTTTTTGTTCGTACCAAATACTTTTTGGAAAGCATACATGGTTACATTAAAAAATCCATTTTGAAATATGTATAAAAAACCACCAACCAGAATAAAAAATAGTGCGATATAAAACGAGATATTGACAAAATTCAACAAAAATTGAGATGAAATGAGGAATGCGCCAATACTAGAAGCAATGATCGCTATAAAAATTAGTATACAAGTATGGAAAAAAACTTTATTCAAAATATTCCCCTCCGTCAAAATATTACTAGAATTATTATACTATAAAAGCTATAATAAGTACTAGAAATAATTTTTTGAAAATTATACGCAATTAAAGGTCTGATTTCAAGATGATGGTAGCAATGTTAACGTATCCCTTTACAGAAAAATAAAAAAATAAACATTTTATTAAAAATTTTAACAAAAAAACAAAAAACTATATTCACAATCGTCGTATTATATGTATAATGAAAATTGTAGAAACTTGGAGATTATTCTTTCAATTCTACTTTTTAACAAGTGGGGGTACAGGAAGTGCAATTAGGGGAGGCAACACAACATGAAGAAAAAGATACCGTTATTACTTGCATCAACTTTAACTGCAAGTATGTTGCTTAGCGCGTGTAGCTACGAAAAAGATGACGCAAAAGCAAAAGGGAAAGAGAATGCTACTAGTAGTAGTAATGGAAAACAGATTCTTAATTTAACAGAGTTATCTGAAATTCCGTCAATGGATGCATCATTAGCATCTGATTCTTCATCTTCTACAGCATTAAATAACACGATGGAAGGTTTATATCGTATCGGCAAAGATCAAAAGAGAATGCCGGGAATTGCTGAAGATGTCGAAAAACTAGATGATGGGAAGAAATACATATTTAAATTAAGAAAAGATGCGAAATGGTCGAATGGGGAACCTGTAACAGCGAAAGACTTTGTGTATTCATGGAAAAGAGCAGTAAATCCAGATACAAAAGCGACGTATTCGTACATTATGTTTGATATTAAAAATGCAGAGAAGATTCATAAAAAAGAATTACCTGCTGATCAATTAGGTGTAAAAGCGATTGATGATTATACATTAGAAGTGGAATTAGACAACCCTGTTCCTTACTTTATCGATTTAACAGTTTATCCAGTATTTTACCCACTGAATGAAAACTTTGTAAAAGCACAAGGTGATAAATTCGGTTTAGAGGCAAATACAACACTATATAACGGGCCATTCGTAATGAGTGATTGGAAACATGAACAAAGTTTCCAATTCAAGAAGAACCCTTCATATTGGGACAATAAAACGGTTAAAATCGAAGAGATTAATTTTAATATTGTAAAAAATACAGCAACTGATGTGAATTTATATGAGACAAACGCGATTGATCGTGCGGCTTTAACGTCGGAATTTGTTGATAAATTTAGACAAAGCCCAGAGTTCGAAACAAGAAAAGAAGCAGGTGTTGCTTACTTAAGATTTAATCAAAGTAATCAATACTTAAGTAATAAAAACTTAAGAAAAGCAATTTCAATGTCATTTGACCGTGATAACATTGCAAAAGTTATTTTAAATAACGGTGCAATTGGAGCTTACGGATTTGTTGGAAAAGATTTCGCTGAAGGCCCGAATAAAAAAGACTTCCGAGATGAAAATGGAAAGTTAGTTGAAACAAATCCAAAAGAAGCGAAAAAGCTTTGGGAAACAGCGAAGAAAGAGCTTGGCACTGATAAAATCGAACTAGAATTCTTAAACTTCGATAATGAAGATGCTAAAAAAATTGGCGAATTCTTAAAAGGTGAGATGGAAAAGAACTTACCTGGTTTAACGATTAAAATGAAACAACAGCCATTCGCACAAAAAAATAAATTAGAAGATTCTCAGCAATATGATATTGCGTATGGTATTTGGGGACCAGATTTCCCAGATCCAATCTCATATTTAGATATGTTTGTTACGAATGGTTCTCAAAATAAAACAGGATATTCTAATCCGAAATATGATGAGTTAATTCTAAAAGCTAAAACAGATACAAAAGATTTACAAGCTCGCTGGAACGACCTTTTAGAAGTAGAGAAAATGCTAGTTAAAGAGGATGCGGTTATCGCTCCGATCTTCCAAAAAGGCTCAGCGTATGTAGTAAAAGGTGCTGTAAAAGATATTATCCCAATCAACTATGGGGGTAAATTAACTTACAAATGGGCATCTGTTGAATAAAAATAATCTTTTTTTCCATCGTTTACAGGGGTATGTGCCTATGATGGGCATATGCTCTTATTTTAAAAAAATAAAAGTAAGAATATTTTAAACTATCTTATTGCTTTTGAGAAAAACGGGGAGGTGCTTGACTATGGGACGTTATGTATTAAAACGTTTCGTGTACATGGCTTTGACATTATTTTTAATTACTACACTGACTTTCTTTTTGATGAAATTACTTCCGGGTTCTCCGCTTAAAAACCAGGAGAAGCTATCGCCGGCACAAAAAGAAATCATTCTTGAAAAATACGGATTGAATGATCCAGTACCAGTTCAATATGCACGTTACTTAGGTAACTTAGCACAAGGTGATTTAGGGGTATCATTCCAATATGATAACCGTCCAGTAACAGATATGATTGTGGATCGTATTGGACCATCAGCACAACTTGGTTTACAAGCGATTATTTTAGGAACATTTGTCGGATTAATTTTAGGGATTGTTGCCGCACTTCGTAATAATACGTGGGTGGATTATAGTGCAACAGTTATTTCGGTACTCGGGATGTCAGTACCATCATTCGTATTCGCCGCATTACTGCAATATTTCGTAGGGGTAAAACTTGGCTGGTTCCCAGTAGCATTCTGGAAAGGACCAGAGTTTACTGTAATGCCTACAATTGCACTATCAATGGGAGTTATCGCAACAATCGCACGTTTCTCTCGTGCAGAATTAATTGAAGTTATGCAGTCTGACTATATTTTAACAGCGAAAGCAAAAGGGATTAGCCAAGGCGTTATCATTGTAAAACACGCACTTCGTAACGCGTTAATTCCAGTTGTAACAATTTTAGGACCAATGGTTGCTGCATTAATTACAGGGACACTTGTTATCGAGCAAATTTATGCTGTACCAGGACTTGGGGAACAATTCGTTAAATCGATTACTTTAAATGACTATACAGTTATTATGGGAACTACGATTTTCTATAGTGCAATCTTCATATTAGTTATTTTCATTGTCGATATTTTATACGGAATTATTGATCCTCGTATTCGTTTAGCGGGAGGGAAAAAATGATGAAAGATGTACAAAAATTATCTCCAGATCTATTTCAGCAAGCAAATCAAAATAATGTTGATAATGAAGTCATTGCCCGTCCAAGCTTAACGTTTTGGCAAGATGTAAGAAGACGCTTGTTCCAACATAAAGGTGCGATGCTTGGTCTTGTATTATTAGTTATCATCACACTATTAGCGATTTTTGGACCTATGGTAAGTAAACACTCGTATAAAGAGCAAGATTTAGGTCGTGCGAAATTACCACCGAAAATTCCAGTTATTGAAAATGTTCATTGGTTACCATTTGACGGTACAGATCAATATGGTGTTGACCAATATGCAAAACGTGATATTAAAGAGTACTTCTGGTTTGGTACAGATGATCTTGGCCGTGACTTATGGACAAGAACATGGGAAGGTACACGCGTATCATTATATATCGCTCTTTTAGCAGCAGCAATTGACTTAGTAATTGGGGTTGCATACGGAGGAGTTTCAGCATTCTACGGCGGTAGAGTAGATAATATTATGCAACGTATTATGGAGATTATTAACGGTATTCCATACTTAATCATCGTTATTTTAATGGTAATCATTATGGGATCTGGTATTTGGTCGATCACACTCGCGATGGCGATTACAGGTTGGATAGGGATGTCGCGGATTGTTCGTGGACAAATCTTAAAGTTAAAAAACCAAGAGTATGTATTAGCATCTCGTACATTAGGTGCAACAAACACACAATTAATTGTAAAACACTTAATTCCAAACGTAATGGGACCTATTATCGTAATGACAATGTTTACAATTCCGTCAGCGGTGTTTGGTGAAGCGTTCTTAAGTTTCATCGGTTTAGGAATCCAGCCACCATTTGCATCACTTGGTTCTCTTGTAAATGATGGTTATAAATCTATTCAAACGTATCCACACATGATGTTCATCCCTGCGGTTGTCATCAGTATGTTAATTTTAGCATTCAACTTAATGGCAGATGGATTACGCGATGCGTTAGATCCAAAAATGCGTAAGTAAACGAGGAGGGAGAAGTAAAAATGAAAACATTGTTAGAGGTAAAAGATTTACAAGTCTCCTTTGATACACATGCAGGTGAAGTACAAGCAGTGCGCGGAGTTACTTTTGATTTGAAAAAAGGGGAAACATTAGCGATTGTAGGAGAGTCTGGTTCTGGGAAATCAGTTACTTCTAAAGCGCTAATGGGATTAATCCCGAATCCTCCAGGACGTATTAAAAATGGAGAGATTGTATTTGATGGCCGTGATTTAACGAAATTAACGGAAAAAGAAATGCAGCAAGTACGCGGTAAAGATATCGCGATGATTTTCCAAGATCCTATGACATCATTAAATCCAACGATGACAATTGGGAATCAAATTATGGAAGGTCTTATTAAACACCAAGGGATGAGTAGAGCAGACGCGCGTAAAGTAGCGTTAGAATTAATCGACCTTGTAGGTATTCCAAATCCAGAAGCACGTTTAAAACAATATCCTCACCAATTCTCAGGTGGTATGAGACAGCGTGTAGTTATTGCGATGGCGTTAGCTTGTAACCCAAAATTATTAATTGCCGATGAGCCGACAACAGCGCTAGACGTTACAATTCAGGCGCAAATTTTAGAGCTTATGAAAGACATTCAGCAAAAGACAGAAGCAGCAATCATTTTCATTACGCATGACTTAGGTGTAGTAGCAAATGTTGCGGACCGAGTAGCGGTTATGTATGCTGGTAAAGTTGTTGAAATTGGAACGGTTGATGAGATTTTCTACAATCCGAAACATCCATACACTTGGGGCTTAATCGCATCTATGCCAAGCTTAGATGGATCAGAGGAAGAATTATACGCAATCCCTGGAACGCCTCCAGACTTATTAAAACCGCCAAAGGGAGATGCTTTTGCACCACGTAACCCACAGGCGCTGAAAATTGATTTTGAAATGGAACCACCTTTATTTAAAGTAAGTGATACACACTATGCGGCAACTTGGTTACTTCACGAGCAAGCTCCAGAAGTAAAACCGCCGGCAGTCGTTGAAAAACGCATTCTTCAAATGAAAGCAGGTGAACAACATGACTAAACAACGTGAGAAATTAATTGAAGTGAAAAATGTACAACAACACTTTGATGTGAGTGGTGGTGTTGTCAAAGCGGTTAATGATATTTCATTTGACATTTATCGCGGTGAAACATTTGGACTTGTAGGAGAATCTGGTTGTGGTAAATCAACAACTGGAAGAACGATTATTCGTTTATATGATGCAACTGCTGGTGAAGTGTTGTTCGATGGTGAAAATGTACATGGTAAAAAATCACGTGCAGAACTGAAGAAATTCAATCGTAAAATGCAAATGATTTTCCAAGATCCATATGCATCATTAAACCCTCGTATGACAGTAGGGGACATTATTGCAGAAGGTATTGATATTCACGGACTAGCAAAAAGCAAAAAAGAGCGTATGGATCGTGTTCATGAACTGTTAAACACAGTTGGCTTAAATAAAGAACACGCAAACCGTTTCCCGCACGAATTCTCAGGTGGACAACGTCAACGTATCGGTATTGCGCGAGCACTTGCTGTAGAACCTGAATTTATCATTGCCGATGAGCCAATCTCAGCACTTGACGTATCGATTCAGGCGCAAGTTGTAAACTTACTGAAACAGTTACAAAAAGAAAAAGGTTTAACATACTTATTCATTGCCCATGATTTATCAATGGTAAAATACATTAGTGACCGCATCGGCGTAATGTATCGTGGTCAAATCGTTGAGCTAACAACAAGTGATGAGTTATATGCGAATCCAATTCATCCATATACAAAATCACTATTATCAGCAATTCCGCTTCCAGACCCAGATTATGAGCGCAATCGTAAACGTATCGTATACGATCCATCGCAGCATAATTATGGTAGTGAAGCACCAACAATGCGCGAAATTAGCCCAGGACATTTCGTATTATGTTCTGAAGCAGAGTATAAGAAATACAAAGAAATCTATCAATAAGAAAAAGAGCCACTCTTCTGTTATGGAAGGATGGCTCTTTTTCTATTATTTAAAGAATCTCCAATATAAATTTCATTTGCAAATGAATGTATCTTGATCAAACGAGTGTTACTGCGCCTGAACAGAAACACTATCGTCTTGCTCTTCCGGTTTCACAAGCGCATAACGTTCCCACGTTCTACTTCTCCAGCGGAAGAACATAATAATGGCACGCGTCCATTCATCGATAGCAATCGCTAGCCAAATGCCAACTAGACCCATGTCTAAATGGAAGACGAAGAAATATCCGAGTGGTAAACTCATTAATACCATAGAGAATACACCGATTAAAACAGGATATTTTGCATCACCAGCTGCACGAAGTGAGTTAATGATGACGATATTCATTGTGCGTCCTGTTTCCAGTAATACACTTAGTAAAAGAACTGACGCACCTAATGAAATAATGTGCGGATTATCTGTAAACAGTCCCATTAATTGTGTGCGGAATGTAATAACGAGAATGACCATACATAAAGTTACGCCAATTGCCCATCTTACACTTTTCCATACACGTTCATATGCTTCATCTTTTTCGCCACCACCAACAAGGCGGCCGATAATAATGGCTGTTCCCATGCCAATCGCAATTGCGAATAAGTAAGTGAACATCGAGATGTTAGTAGCGTATTGTCTAGCTGCTAATGATTCCGTTCCTAAGTATGTTGCATAATATAGGAAGACAATTTGGCAAGCTTGATACATAACTTGTTCGAATGCAGATGGAATGCCGATTTTCAAAATTTTTCCGATGTATTCTTTTGATAAGGTGAAGTAATATTGTAATTTCACACGGTATTCCATAACGCGGTATAGTAACCAGAAGAAAACAATAAGTGCGATAAATCGGCTGACAGCAGAAGAAATGGCGGCCCCTTGAACACCAAGCTCTGGGAAACCGAATTTCCCGAAAATGAGTACGTAGTTTCCGGCGATATGAATAATATTCATCCCAAGTGAAACAAACATTGCTTGCTTTGTAAAACCGTGTACGCGGATAATTGCAGCTAATGAGTTAATAATAGCTTGAAGGAAGATAGCTCCCCCGACGATAGATAAATAGTTTTGCGCATACGTTAATACATCGCCTTGTAAATTCATTGCCATCATCATATGTTTTGAAAATAAAAGAAAACCAGCACTTATAATGAGACCGACCACTAAATTTAATGTAACGGCTAATGCTGATATTTTAGATGCTTCCATAAAACGTTTGGAACCGAGGTATTGAGATACAACGATAGCTGCGCCGTTCCCGATAACTTCTAGTACCAAAATAGCGATATGAAGATATTGATTCGCTGCACCAACCCCAGATACAGCATCGTCTGATAATGCACTTAACATGAAAGTATCAGCGATCCCCATCAACATAAAAAGAAAAACTTCTAGAAAAATAGGCCATGTTAATAAGAATAAACTCAATTTCTCTGCCGGCCTGTTTTTTGAGTGAGTTGCTGTCATGTCCGTCCCCTCTTTACCGATATCTATTTTTAGCAAAGTGTATCGTAACATACTTTCTTATCCTTTGCACTCAATTTAACCTACATATTTTTAATATGAAAGGAGCGCTATTTTATGTTAAAAAGAGAAGGATAATTATACGGAAAATATAATGAGATATAAATTTCATTTTTCTCTGATAATTAAGAAAAATATAAAAATAATAATTTTCGGCACTTTAGTATGGATAAACGGTAATATGAAACGTTTACAAAGAGTTATTTTTTTAACAGAAAATTTTAATAAAATAGAAATATAAATATACAAAAAATATATTTGTGTGTATAATATGAATTATTAGAACATATATATATTTCTTTCTGTTTGAAAATGAAAGGGCTAACATTTTTTGGAGGGGTGGAAGTATGAAAAAAAAGATACCAGTTTTTGTAGCATCAACAGTAGCAATGAGCATGATTTTAGGGGCATGTAGTTATGACAAGGAAGAGCCGCAAGCGAACGCAAAAGGGGATAGCGGGAAGAGCGGTACAAAGCAGGTTATCAACTTAATTGAAACACAAGAAATTCCAACGATGGATCCAGCTTTATCAGCTGATGCGGTTTCTTCGAAAGTAATGAACAATACAATGGAAGGTTTATATCGTCTTGGAAAAGATGATAAGCTAGTTCCAGGTGTAGCGAAAGAATTCCAAAAATCAGAAGATGGTAAAAAGTATACATTTAAATTACGTGAAGATGCAAAATGGTCAAATGGTGACCCTGTAACAGCGAAAGATTTCGTATATGCATGGCAAAGAGCGATTAATCCAGATACAGCTGCAAAATCAGCGTACATTATGTATGATATAAAAAATGCAGAAAAAATTAATAAAAGAGAGATGAGTCCAGATCAATTAGGCGTAAAAGCAATTGATGATCATACATTAGAAGTAGAATTGGATAATTCTATTCCATATCTTGTTGATCTAATGGTCTATCCAATCTTCTATCCTATGAATGAAAAGTTTGTGAAAGAGCAAGGTACGAAGTTTGGTTTAGAAGCAAACACAACACTTTATAATGGTCCATTTACATTAAGTGATTGGCAGCATGAACGTAGCTTCAAGATGACAAAGAGCCCATCATATTGGGACAATAAAGAAGTGAAGCTTGACGAAGTAAACTTTAATATTGTAAAAGATACGTCTACGCCAATTAATTTATATGAAACAAACGCAGTCGATCGAGCGACGTTATTAGCAGAGTTCATCGATAAATATAAAGGGAAACCAGATTTTAAAACGGTAGAAGATACTTCTGTATTCTTCCTTCGCTTAAATCAAAAAGACCCAGCTTTAGCAAATAAAAATATTCGTAAAGCAATTTCTCTTGGTTTTGACCGTAAACCATTCGTTGATACGTTATTAAATAATGGTTCTAAGCCAGCGACGGGATTAATTCCAGATAACTTTATTAAAGGGCCAGATAACAAAGATTTCCGTGCTGAAAATGGAGATATTGTAACACCAAATGTAAAAGAAGCGAAAAAGTATTGGGAAGCTGGTAAAAAAGAGCTTGGTAAAAATGAAATTGAATTAGAGTTATTAAATGAAGACGTTGAATTATCGAAGAAAACTGGTGAATATTTAAAAGGTGAGTTAGAAAAGAATTTACCAGGCTTAACAGTGAAAATTAAACAACAGCCATTCGCGCAAAAACTAAAATTAGAAGATGCGGGTGACTATGTAATGTCATTCTCTGGATGGAGTGCAGACTTCCCAGATCCAGTTACATATCTTGATATGTTCGTAACTGACGGAGCGCAGAATAAAATGGGTTATTCTAATCCGAAGTACGATGAGATTATTATGAAAGCGAAGAAAGATGGAAGCGACGTAAATGCTCGCTGGAAGAACTTATTAGAAGCGGAAAAAATGTTACTTGATGACGCTGCGATTGTTCCAGTATATCAACGTGGTAGAGCATACTTACAAAGAGAAACAATTAAAGATATGTACAATCATAAATATGGTGGCGAAGTAAGCTTCAAATGGGCATCAGTAGAGAAATAAAAAAAGCAGGTGATTACCTGCTTTTTTTTAATACGTACGTTTTTTATAAATACCTTTTCCACCAACTTGGTTCCAGCCGGATTGTACATCCAAACTTTTGTTAACAAACTTCATTTTTTCTTTTCCGCCAAAGAGTTTTTCTCCGATGCCATTTGTAATGACGCCAATCAATGCTGTGATTCCGATGATGAGGGCAGCGACAATGGCAAAATCAATAAAAAAAGCAATCATTTGTAAATTCCCCCTTTGCCTGTCTGTATTTTTATTGTATGAGATAAAAGAAAAAAAAGAAAGAAATGTCAGAAAAATATTCGGAGTGTTTTAGAAATCATATAGACAGGGGGAGGAATATTTGTTAAAATGAGAACAAATGTTCCTTTTGTTTTTACCTGTATGGTCTTACATTTCTTAATTGAATTATCAGGAAAAAGTAAGAAAACGTTCTCTTTTTCATAGGAAAGATTATGGGGGAATAACTATATATCATGTGAGAAATCTATGAAAAGCGAGTGCTAAAAGGGTTGAATGTCGTTGTTAAAGGACAGTTTAAGTGAGCGTCATCATGTTACATAGCAGTGAAATACACGGAAGAGTTTTCTCAACTAACAGGAAATTTACTGTATATTTCTTGCAAAATCTATTGTATAATGATTATAGAAGTTACTTATTAAAAGTAATTGTTGTGTATTAAAAGTTGTTGCTTACATGAAATGCGATTTTTGCACTTTTCAATAAGACAAGTTATCGCGAAAAATTGCTGAAATTAGAAATTTAAACTGTAATTAGTACAGAATTTGTACTCTTTAAGGAGAGTGAGCTTTGTATGGTAACATTATATAGTTCTCCAAGCTGTACGTCTTGTAGAAAGGCGAAATTATGGCTAGAGGAAAATCATATTCCTTATACAGAACGTAATATTTTCTCAGATCCATTAACGATTGAGGAAATTAAAGAGATTTTACGTATGACAGAAAGCGGAACGGATGAGATTATTTCTACTCGTTCGAAAGTTTTCCAAGAATTAAATGTAAACTTAGAGTCTTTACCACTTCAAGATTTATATAAGATGATTCGTGACTATCCGGGGATTTTACGTCGTCCAATTATGATTGACGAAAAACGCCTTCAAGTAGGTTACAACGAAGACGAAATCCGCCGTTTCTTACCACGTACAGTAAGAACGTTCCAATTACGTGAAGCGCAGCGTCTTGTAAATTAATTATAATAATATGAAAACCTTCTACCTATTATATAGTAGAAGGTTTTTTTTAATGTTTCACATTCCGTAATCGAACTTGTTGAACGATAATACCGATGCATAGAACAGTGAAAATGAATAAGTAAGGAATGCTTGTGGTGAAACTTGGGTTTTTATGAAAAAAAGTTGCAAGTCTATCTTCGTGTGTAACCATTTTTCCTGCTGTATAGGAAAGAATTGCTGCGCCGCAATAGATGAGGAATGGAAAGCGTTCCATAAGTATTAAAATAAGTTTGCTGCCCCAAATAATAATCGGTATAGAAATGAGCAAGCCGATTATGACGAGTAAAAATCTCCCGTGAGCTGCACCTGCAATGGCGATAACATTATCAAACCCCATAACGAGATCCGCGAATACAATTGTACGCACAGCTTGGAATAAAGTTGTTTTTCCTTGAATAGAAGAAAGGTCGTTATTATTATCAGTTAATAAATTGACTGCAATTAATGTAAGTAAAATCCCACCAATAAGCTGTAGAAATGGGATATCGAGTAAGTAGACAGCTAGTATGGTAAGGAGAATTCGTAGTACAATTGCTAAAATAGTACCGATCAAAATGGCTTTATTTCGTTTCGGTTCAGGTAAATTTCGGCTAGCTAATGCGATGACAATTGCGTTATCACCACCTAATACAACATCGATACCGACAATCATTAGTACAGATGTTAAAAACTCTAAGTCCATTCGTCTGCCTCCATTTATGATGTTTTAATAAGCGAACCTTATGTATGTGATGAAGAAAGTTTCCTGTATCTTGGGGACTAAAAAATCTTCGGTAATAGAAGTTTCACCTTATTACAGTGTACGGGGGAATGTGGAAATGTATGTCCAAATTTTTTGTGAGTAAGAAATCGCTATAATGATATATTCGTGTAGACAATCAAATGAAGATAGGCATATAACTATTTTTGTAAAATAAATCGATTTTATTTCCATTCTGGAGAATCTTATCATAAAATGAGAGTACAAGAATCTATTGATTTGTCATATGAGTGGGGAATCCCTTCATAACAATTCTAAGCAGGAAGGGAGAGTTGTATTTTGGAAATTGAAAGAATTAATGATCATACGATGAAATTTTTTATTACGTACGTTGATATAGAGGACAGAGGGTTTAACCGTGAAGAAATTTGGTATGACCGCGAACGAAGTGAAGAGCTCTTTTGGGAGATGATGGACGAAGCTCGTGATCATGACGATTTCTTTATTGATGGACCGCTATGGATTCAAGTGCAAGCAGTCGATAAAGGGATTGAAGTACTTGTAACGAAAGCAGAACTGTCAAAGGATGGGCAAAAGCTGGAGCTACCAATAGGTGTAGACAAAATTATAGACATTCCTCTTGATGAAGGAATCGAATCATTATTCCAGCAAGAATTAGTGGAAGAGGTAGAGGAACAAATAGGAACAACCTTTAATGAAGATGGTACGTTTGGCTTTTTAATTAAGTTTAATGATTTTGAAGATGTTATTTCATTAAGCCACCGTCTTATTTTTGAGGATATAAAAGATGAGCTGTATTCATTTGAGGACCGCTATTATGTATATGTGGAATTCGATGAAGTGCTACATGATGAAGAGGAAATTGATCGTATTTTAAGTGTTATTTTAGAATATGGAGAAGAATCTACTTTAACAATTCATCGTGTAGGTGAGTATGGGAAACAAATTGTGAAAGAGCATGCGCTTGAAACAATTCGCAATAATTTTCCTGCTAAAACGTAGGCCGATTTCTGTAGTATGAAATCGGCTTTTTATATGAAGAATAGGAAAGCTTTCTTAGTTAGGAGGTAAGAGATGAAAAATACGTTAAAGCTAATTTTCTTTATTCTACTATTGTTCGCATTATTTGTTTCGTTACGTATGTTTATTGATGTAGCATTTTATTCGGATGTGATTGGGATACAAGATGTTTCGATTTTAGGTATTATTAGTATTTTATTTACGGTATCTGCATTTTTAATTGGCTGCGTTATTTTTTTAGAAAATCGCCATCCATCTAAAACACTTACATGGCTAATTGTACTAGGTATTTTTCCGGTATTTGGCTTCTTTGCTTATTTATTATTCGGACAGAACTTTCGGAGAAAAAGAATGTTCCAAAAGAAGGCGTTACTCGATGAACAGGCGTTTTTACAATATAAGGGACATGAAGATTATGAAGAGCGGATTTTGCGTGATCATAAGCATCAGGAGTTGTTATTTCGTTTAGCAGATCGATTAGGTGCTTTAAATATTTCATTCCAAACTGAAACGAGAACATTAACAAATGGAGATGAAACGTTTCAGGCTATTTTGGACGGATTGAAACGAGCAAAACATCATATTCATATGGAATATTACATTGTACGTGATGATAAGCTAGGGACAGAAATTAAAGATATTTTAATACAAAAATCAAAAGAAGGCGTTGTCGTTCGTTTTTTATATGACGCAGTTGGAAGTTTTAAATTATCAAATTCGTATATCGAAGAATTAAACGATGCAGGTGTAGAAATGATTCCGTTCTTTCCTGTGCGTTTTCCGATTTTAAACGATAAAATTAATTATCGAAACCACAGAAAAATCGTTATTATTGATGGAAATGAAGGGTTTGTAGGTGGACTAAATATTGGTGATGAATATTTAGGAAAGGATAAATATTTCGGCTTTTGGCGAGATACGCATTTATATTTACGTGGTGAAGCTGTTCAAAGTTTGCAACTTATTTTCCTTCAAGATTGGTTTTATATGACTGGTGAGGCCGTACTAGCACCTGAATATTTACAAGCAAAAGCAGTAGAAGGGGGAAATTGGGGAGGAGTACAACTCGTTGCAGGTGGACCAGATAATAAATGGGAAACGATTAAACATTTGTATTTTGCAATGATTGCTTCTGCTCGGAAATCCATTTGGATTGCAACGCCGTATTTCATTCCAGATGATGATATTTTATCAGCACTAAAGGTAGCGGCACTTGCTGGTATCGATGTTCGTTTACTCATGCCGAGTAAACCTGATAAGCGCACTGTCTTTTACGCATCAAGATCGTACTTCCCAGAGCTTTTAGATGCAGGAGCAAAGATATATGAATATGAAAAAGGTTTTCTTCATAGTAAAGTTGTCATCGTCGATTCTGATTTGGCTTCGATTGGGACAGCAAATATGGATATGAGAAGTTTTCATTTGAATTTTGAAGTAAATGCCTTTTTATATGATACAGACAGCATTCGAAAACTCGTTCAAGACTTTAAAGAAGATCTAGAAGAATCAAGTGAAATTCATGTCGATCGTTTTCATAAAAGACGTCTCCATAGACGAATTGTGGAATCGGCGTATCGGCTATTATCACCGTTGTTATAGAAAGAGATGTCCGAAATTAGGACATCTCTTTTTTAAAGGAATTTGTAACAAATTGTAGAATATAAGGAGCAGAAAGGGTGTGATTCTCATGTTTATCGCTAGAAGAGAAAACGGAGAGAAAATTCATCTGCTTTATAATCGTGATGAAGAGCTTTTACAACGTATGCGCAAAAAGGAACGCTTCTTTTGCGTAGCTTGCGGAAAGGAAGTGCGCATGAAATTAGGGACACAAAAAAGTTGGCATTTTGCTCATAAGAAAGCGAATGTATGTCTTGCTTTTTATGAAGCAGAATCTATATATCATATGCACGGTAAAGAAGTGCTATATAGATGGTTGAAACGTCAAAAGTTTCATGTGAATATAGAACATTACCTTCCGGAAATTCAGCAAAGACCAGACATTTTCGTGGAGAGAGCAGGTAGAAAAGTTGCGATTGAATATCAATGCGCGAATCTTTCCATAGAGCAGCTTTCGAAGCGAACATACTCGTATTGGCAAGCTGGTATACAGGTCATCTGGATTATTGGTGGAAATCAATTAAAAAAGCAATCTGCATATTGGATGAAATTCTCCTCGTTTTTGGCTTTCTCCTTACAATCTTATCCTCAGCCACTTCTTATTTTTTTCTGTCCGAAACAAAAATCATTTATGAAATGCGCATTTATCACGCCGTTTTCTACAAATGTCTCTTTCTCACATACTATTTATTTATCAAGTGATACGACTACTGTTGAAATGCTCTTTTCTGCTGTTCCTTTCCAAAAAGAAAAAATAGAGCAAGAATGGAAGAAAAGGAAGAACTATTTCCGGCAAAACGCTCTGCCAATTTGGAATTATAATTATAAGTCACTATTACGCCATTTATATCAATTAAAATGCTCTCCAGCGAGCTTTCCTTCTGAAATTGGTGTTCCGCTTCCCTCCTCATTTGCGTTTCAAACAAATCCATTTATATGGCAAGCTTACATATATATGAAGTGTATCGGTGAGCTTGCGGTAGGGGACTGTATTTCCCTTCAATACGTATATAATAATGTGAAAAAGTATACGAAGAGACGTCTACTACCATATTTTTCGCAGCACATATGGAAAGTAGCAGTTACGGAATATATGACCTTTTTATGTTATGTAGGTGTGTTGCATAAAGTAGGGAATTATACGTACCAGAAAATAAGGGATGTAGTTATGTTACAAACAGAGGAAGAAGTTTGGAAACATGATGAAATTTGCTTAACGTATGCACTATCTCTATTTGAGACAAAGTTCAACATGGGAAAAGGAAAAGGGGATATAATAAAGAGTGATCGTGAAGGAATTACATAAGAAAAAACGAATTGTACTTAAGTAGAGATATTTAAAGGAGGGCTTAAAGAATGTCTGAACAAAACAAAGCAAAAACATTGCCAGATCGTAATGAGATTGAAGAAGCAAATACGTGGCGATTAGAAGATATTTTCCAAACAGATGCAGAATGGGAAAAGGAATTTCAAGCTATTAAAGAGCTATTGCCAAAGTTAACTGAATTTAAAGGGAAGCTTGGAGACTCTGCAGACAATTTGCTTGAGGCATTGCAATATGAAGATGAAATTTCAATGCGATTAGGTAAGCTATATACATATGCACATATGCGTTACGATCAAGATACAACAAACTCTGTGTATCAAGCGTTAAATGATCGCGCAACAAATTTATATTCACAAGTATCTAGTAGCACAGCTTATATCGTACCTGAAATTTTATCTATTTCAGAAGCTACGCTACAAACTTTCTTACAAGAAAATAGAGATTTAAGTATATATGAACATGCATTAGAAGAAATTACACGTCAACGTCCGCACGTATTATCTGAAGCGGAAGAAGCTTTATTAGCAGAAGCGTCTGAAGTTATGAACGCATCAAGTAATACATTTGGTATGTTGAATAATGCGGATTTAAAATTCCCATCTATTAAAGGTGAAGATGGAGAAGAAATAGAAATTACACATGGCCGTTACATTCAGTTTTTAGAAAGTGATGATCGCCGTGTTCGCGAAGATGCATTTAAAGCTGTTTATGAGACGTATGGGAAGTTTAAGAACACATTCTCAAGTACGTTAAGCGGAGCAGTGAAACGTAATAATTTCAATGCACGTGTTCGTAAATATGATTCTGCTCGCCAAGCTGCATTAAGCAATAATAATATTCCGGAAGCAGTATACGATCAACTCGTTGAAACAGTAAATGACAACTTACATTTATTACATCGTTACATTGATATTCGTAAGCGAGCACTAGGACTTGATGAGCTTCATATGTACGATTTATACACACCGCTCGTACCAGAAGTGAAAATGAACGTGAAATATGAAGAGGCACAAGACCTGTTAGTAAAATCTTTAAACGTACTTGGTGATGAGTATGTTGAAATTTTGAAAGAAGCATATGAAAATCGTTGGGTAGATGTGTATGAGAATAAAGGAAAACGAAGCGGAGCATATTCATCTGGTGCATACGGGACAAATCCGTATATTTTAATGAACTGGCATGATAATGTGAATAATTTATTTACACTTGCTCATGAGTTTGGTCATTCGGTGCATAGTTACTATACAAGAAAGACACAGCCGCACGTATATGGGGATTATTCAATCTTCGTTGCAGAGGTAGCATCAACTTGTAATGAAGCGCTTCTAAATGATTATTTATTAAAAACGACAGAAGATAAGAAAGAGCGTCTATATTTATTAAATCATTACTTAGAAGGATTCCGTGGTACTGTATTCCGTCAAACGATGTTCGCAGAGTTTGAGCATATTATTCATAAGAAAGTACAAGAAGGACATGCTGTTACGCCAGACATGTTAACGGAAATCTACTACGATTTAAATAAGAAATATTTCGGTGACGCTTTAGTAATCGACGAAGAAATTGGCTTAGAGTGGTCTCGCATTCCGCACTTCTACTACAACTATTACGTATATCAATACGCAACAGGATTTAGTGCGGCAACAGCTTTATCGAAACAAATTTTAGAAGAAGGTCAGCCAGCGGTAGAACGTTACATTAACGAATTCTTAAAGGCAGGAAGCTCTGATTATCCGATTGAAGTGTTGAAAAGAGCAGGGGTAGATATGGCATCTCCAGAACCGGTAAAAGAAGCATTACAAGTATTCGAAGAAAAATTAAATGAATTAGAAGCATTACTATTTGAAGAGAAGTAATAGAAAAGACGAGGGAGTTATCCTCGTCTTTTTTTGTTAAAAGTAATTTGTCGATATTTGTCGAAAAAAGTGGTAAGTTCCCTTGCTTTTTCTAAATTAGAAGACATTTTTACAGTTGATTTTTGAAGTTAAAACCTTTTAAATCGTTTTCTATGATTGAAAGAGGAAAGAGCAATGACGATGACTCCAAATAAAAGAGGGAAGGCAATAATTTTAGGGAAAGCTTGTAATAGAGAGAGAATATACAAGAAAAAAGAAACGAGAACACATAAAAAAATGAGTAAAATATAGGATTTTTTAATGAGAAACACCTCCTAAAGAGCTTTTATATAGCTTATTCAAAAATGAAAACGTTTAGAATGTGACAAAAGTGTGAAATTCGACAAAAGGGGTTGTCATCTGACGTCGAATCTTGTAATATAATAAGCGTGAACGAATTCACATACAAACATATACCCCTTTGTTTGAACGTGAAAATTTCTCCCATCCCCTTTAATATTTTTATAAGCCGTAAAGAAAAAGACCTGGTGTTTACACCAGGTCTTTTTCTTTTGCTATCCATTTCCAATACCGTTCACATTTTACCTCAATCATTTGTACTTTTCGTTTCAGTTGCAATTTTTTTAGTTCGCGCTCGATTTCTTGTTGCGGGCAGTCATATATAAATGCTACTTCTTTTGAAGAGATAAATTGTGTTGCTTCTAATAATACTTCTAAAGGTGGTAACGGTTCTGGTTCAATTTCACATTTTACGAGCTCTTTCAATAATTGTACGTATACGTCATAGGAATAAGTTCCAGCAATTTTAATACCTTCTTCATCTGAATTCGCATGAAAAAAGACGAGGGAAGGTATTTCTGTAATATGCATCTCATTCGTGAATTTCAAGTCGCATTGGAAAGCTTTTTTTGCGCTAGCAGAATGTAGGTCTTTTTTAAATTCTTCTACGTCAATGTCGCTATCTTTCGCACATGCAAGTAATAATTCGCAGTCAGGGTTTGATACATTTTTAAGGAAAATGTATTCTTGGAGCTTTCGCAAAAACTTCGAACCTGCTTTTCGACCCTGTAATTCCGCGGCCTTAATGGCCATCGAAACTAAATATGGTGTTGATGATGCTTCTTGCATATGTACCTTTCCGTCACATGAAAAACCTTGTAAACTTGTTGTCTTTTCCCACACAAATCGAATATTAGCAGGTTTATTCCATTTGTGTGAGGAAGCGTTCGTTCCATCCACTTTCCCTGTTACGATATGACGAATAGAGAAGTATTTCCCGTATTCAAGCCATAGTTTAATAATAAAGGGCTCAATTTCCCAGCAATCTTTACAAAGTGGATCAATAAATAAATATGCTTCTACAGACTTATGCTCACATGCGGAAGGAGATGGCATATTTATATGCTTTGCTTCCTGCTTATCCATTACACTTCACCTGTTTCGTCTGGAGTATTAACCATATGCTGAGCAGTTAATGCTAAACGTTCAAAAACAAACTCTCTTATATGACCGTGCACTCCTGTATCATCCATTGCTCTCTCCATACATGATAGCCAAGCCTCTGCTCGTTTTGGAGTAATCTCAAACGGAAGATGGCGTGCTCGTAACATAGGATGACCATGTTCTTCAGTGTACAAATTAGGACCACCTAAATATTGTGTTAAAAATTGTTTTTGCTTCCTAGCGGTTTCTGTTAAATCATCTGGGAAGATGGGAGATAAGTCAGGGTGTTTACTGACATAGGAATAAAATGTGTCTACTAATATTGCAATGCATTGTTCACCGCCAATTGCTTCAAATGGTGTCATCGGTTGCTTGCTCATCCTTTATAAACTCCTTTTTCCATGAAATGTATATCTATTGTAGCAATGGAATGTTCGAGAGGGCAAATAAACAGCCTCTCAAACATTCGTTGCGTATTCTCCATGTTGCAAATGGATCATTTTCTTTTCTTTTTTAGTGAGATGGATTCACTAGTAGAACGTATTCACTAGTGGAATTTTCACTTTAGCGTGCTTTGTTTTGTTTGGCAAGGAAAAAGCGTTTTACTTTGTTATTTGTATGACGGATTGGTATGTTATGTTGTGTTAATAAACGAATAAATGCAGCTTTTCCTGTTTCTTCATCTTGTACTTCAAATTCAATTTCATAATCATCGTGATTGTAATAGAAACTATGGTCAAAGACAAGCGTTCCGCCTTCAAATAACGTTTCTGCCCTTTCTGTTGTTAAACTACCCATATAAGTTAAAGCGGAAACAGGAATTTGTAATTTGTGTAGTTGATCTACTACAGGCCCTTCAATGATTGTATTTGTTTCCATCATCATTCTTGCTTCGTCTTCTGTTACGACTTGATGCGTTTCTAACAAGCCAACTTCTGCAGGTTGTTTCAAAGTTAATGTATAAGTTTCCCCTTTATGACGAATACGAAGTGCAGAGCCAGCTTCTTTTAATGAAAAGCTCGGTGTTTCAAAGTAGTGATTCACTTGTTTTGTAAAGGCATTAATAGAAAATGATTGACATAATGTACTGAATTCGTCTTCTGTAACTATATTTTTAAATTCAATTTCAATTTCTTGTGTCATTGTATGAGCTCCTTTTGAAAAATAATTCTTAACACATTATCGCTTTTTCGCAAATTTGGTTCAATGTTTTATTTGTTTGCGTCCATGTTATGATACAATAATACTGTTAAGTAAGACAGGAAGTTGAGATGGAGGAGTTAGAGCATGCAAAATAAAATCCAAGTTAAGAGCGTAGAAAAGAGAGAGAATGCTCTTATTTTTTGTGCAGAAAATACTGAAATAGAGGTAAAGGAGTTAAGTACGCGTAATCACGTACTTGTAGACTCAGACAATTTATCATTTTTATATATCTTAGAAAACGAATCATCTTTCATTTATGTAAGTATTCCGCATACATGCTGGGAAGCAATGCATGAAGCGATGAATAAAGATGCAGCAATGTTTATTCACGTGAATGATGTTGAAATGGAATTAGAAGGATTAAAAGAAGAAGTAGAATATTTAGTTGAAAATATTGAAGGTAATGCAAATTACGGAGAAGAATTAGTAACTGCTGTAGAAAAAGTATTTCTATAAGCAAATGGATTGATTTTGGTGGTGGTTGAAATGAATCGAAATTGGGAAGAATTTTTAGCACCTTACCACCAAGCGGTGGCAGAGCTGAAAGTGAAACTAAAAGGAATGCGTACACAGTTTACGATGTTGACGGAGCATTCCCCAATTGAGTTTGTAACTGGACGAGTGAAATCAGTTGCGAGTATTATCGATAAAGCGGAAAAAAGAAATGTACCGTTAGATCGGTTGAGAGAAGATATGCAGGATATTGCTGGTCTTAGAATGATGTGTCAATTCGTGGATGAGATTAAGCCTGTTGTAGAATATCTTCGAAAACGAAATGACTTTGAAATCGTGGAAGAACGTGATTATGTCACGCAAAAAAAAGATAGCGGTTATCGCTCTTATCACGTTGTCATTAGTTACCCTGTTCAAACGATACAGGGGGAACAAAAGGTATTGGTAGAAATCCAAATACGCACGTTAGCAATGAACTTTTGGGCAACAATTGAGCATTCTTTAAATTATAAATATAGTGGGCGTTTTCCTGAAGATATTAAAATACGCTTACAACGTGCAGCGGAAGCAGCGTTTTTATTAGATGAAGAAATGTCTTCTATTCGCCTTGAAATTCAAGAAGCGCAGAAGATTTTTTCAAGAAAGCAAGAAGCGAAAGATTCCGAATCATAAACTAAAGGGTGTTGGGCGATGAAATTTACAATTATGTCAAAGGGAGATCAATCATCAGATACACTAGCAAGTACGATGAAAGAGTATTTGTTAGATTTTGGATTTATAATGGATGAAAAGGAACCCGATATTGTAATTTCTGTTGGGGGAGATGGAACGCTTTTATATGCGTTTCATCGCTATTATGATCGATTAGATGAAACAGCATTTGTTGGCGTACATACAGGGCATTTAGGTTTCTATGCAGATTGGTTACCGACAGAAGTAGAGAAATTAGTAATTGCAATTGCGAAAACACCATTCCAAGTGGTGGAATATCCACTTTTAGAAGTGATTATTCGCTATGTGAATGGTAGTAAAGAGTCACAGTATTTGGCGATGAATGAAGCGACTGTAAAAAGTGCGGAAGGTACATTAGTAACAGAAGTGGAAATACGCGGAGAGTATTTTGAAACGTTCCGTGGTGATGGTCTTTGTATCTCTACTCCTTCAGGAAGTACCGCTTATAATAAAGCGCTTGGCGGGGCAATTATTCACCCTTCTATTGAAGCGATTCAAATTGCAGAAATGGCATCTATTAACAACCGTGTGTTTCGTACTGTAGGCTCGCCACTCGTATTGCCGAAGCATCATACATGTGTGTTGAAACCGGCTGCAGGAATGAACTTACAAATTACGGTGGATCATTTAACGATGGTTCATCAAGATGTGAAATCAATTCAGTATCGCGTTGCAAACGAGAAAGTGCGGTTTGTTCGTTTTCGTCCGTTCCCGTTCTGGAAACGAGTTCGTGACTCGTTTGTTGCAGATAAATAGAAAGGGTTTATATATTTGAACAGATTTACGTTGAAATGGGATATAGGGCCGGCTGAAGAGGGAACTTTAGTTAGGGAGTTTTTAAAAACGAAAGAGATTTCTAAAGCCGCTTTAACGGATATAAAGTTTCGTGGCGGAGCAATTGAAATAAATGGCCAACATACGAGTGTTCGTTATCAGCTAAAAGCTGGTGAAGAGTTGCGTGTCTTTTTTCCAGTGGAAGAAAGAAGTGAAGGGATGATTGCAGAAGACATCCCGTTAAGCATTGTATATGAAGATGATGCAGTTCTTGTCATCGATAAAGAAGCGAATATGTCAACGATTCCGTCTAGAGAACATCCGGTAGGGAGTGTGGCCAATGCGCTTTTATCTCATTACGATAAGCAGCATCTTGCAAGTACGGTGCATATTGTAACAAGGTTAGATCGTGATACTTCAGGGCTTATGCTTATTGCAAAAAATCGTTTTGTGCATCATCTTTTATCGAAACAGCATCAGCAAAAAGCTGTGAGACGAACGTATGAAGCAGTCGTTCATGGAGAGATGTTAGAACGAGAAGGAACGATTGACGCACCGATTGGGCGAAAATCGGATAGCATTATTGAGCGAACCGTTTGTGAGGATGGACAGAGGGCAGTTACTCACTTTAAAGTGATTGATAGCGCCTGTCATAAGACGCATGTATCGCTTGAACTGGAGACAGGAAGAACGCATCAAATTCGTGTACATATGGCGCATATGGGACATCCGTTGCTTGGTGATGACTTATATGGAGGAAGAAGGGATGAGATGAAACGACAAGCACTTCACAGTACATCTTTGACGTTTTATCATCCTATTTTAGAAAAGGAAATGTCGTTTACTACGACAATTCCACTCGATATGAAAGAGCTATTAAGACATGTTTAAAAAGGGAACAAAATTCTTATGTAATGAAGAATTTTGTTCCCTTTTTCTTAGCGGAATAATATTAAAATTTGATTATCACCCGTACGTTTTATAACGAAAAAACCACTTTCGGATTTTGTAGCAATGCCATCATCATTTGGGCGACAATATCCATGAGTTTCGCACGTTCCATCATCACGTACTAACATTTGTCCAATTAAGCCGACGGGAATCCACTCGGCCCGATCCTTTCTTGCTATATATTTGCAAGTTGGATCCAAGTTTGTATTTAAGAGGGGTTGTATGTCTTGAGTTGCCGTCTTTGTATATTGTCGTCTTCCGAAGTTATCCGTTTCATAGCGATTTTTCCAGTTTAAAGCACCACTATTTCCGATGATAGCGGGCGTGGCACTAGACACGCCTAACAGGAATGAATCGTTTGAAGTAGCGATCCGAATTTTTTCTTCGTTACTAAATGTAACGAAATAACCGACATCAATTGGCTTGTTGTCTTCTGTTTCAAACATTTGTGCAAAATCTGTTCCGCTTGCATTGTAAGAAGCGCCCTCAATGTACATTTCTCCATTATGAGCAAGCCATTTTGCACCTATATTATGGTCAGTGTCGTTTGTTCCATTTGCAATGAACCAAGAATAAGATTCTTCTGCCGTGCCGAAGCGCCCCATAATATGGCTACCTGCAAATTGAGCTGTCGATGTATGCATACCTTCCGCATGAGAAGAGAATCCGTTAGCGATAGTTGCGGTTCCTTCTGCATGTGCTGCTTCGCCTAAAGCGATCGTATGTTTACCTTCCGCATGAGAATAAGAGCCGCCTGCTGTCGTTTCACTTCCTTCACTATGCGAACTATGTCCAGTTGCTTCTGTTTTGGATCCTTCTGCATGAGAGAAAGGACCTTTTGCGTGTGTAAGAAGCCCTTCTGCATGTGAAGCTGCCCCTTCTGCATGAGAGTGAAGACCCTCTGCATGTGCATACCGGCTTCCTTTTTTTACTTTTGTATTTTCAGGTGTAGGGGTCTGAATTATGATAGTTTTTTCTGTTTGTACATCATTTGATGGAGCTAATGCTTCTTTTATCTTTTTTACTTGATTTATAATAGTAGCTGGAATTTCTAGTTCCGCTTTTTTATTTATTACTACAGGGATATTTTCCTCTTTATTTTTCTCTGTTTGCTCAGAATGTATTACCTGCTCATCAGGAGTAGAGAGAGGTTTGCCTTTTGGCTGCATCTTCGTTTTTCTATTATCGATTATGCGGCTCATTACAGTATTTTCTAAAGAGACATATTTTGTTCTTGCTTTGCTTTTTTTTGATGACTTTTGTTCTTCCAGTTCTTCTAAAGCTGCAGCTCGAATACCGCACCAGTTGTTAATTCCGTACATAGGCAGATATAAAGGCGGGAATTTTCTTTTTTGTTTAGAAGATTTTTTCTTCATTCTGTCACCTCCTGCGACATTATATGTAGGGTAATGAAAAAAAGATGCACTTTATTGCATCTTTTTTTCATTACTTTATTTAGTTTTTATATGAAATACGCCTAAAAATACGGTAATCCCCTGTAATTGATGAATTGTACTATACAAAGTAAGAGGCTTTATGAGATTGGGCGGAATTTCTCAGCGACAAAAGGCAGGGAAGAAGGGACAGAAACAGTTTCCATTTCAGGATAACGTAGTACAGTTAGCTTACCACCAAATACAGCACCAGTATCGATATTGACTGTATGATTTACAAAGCGAGGTTCTTTTACAGGTGTATGTCCATATATAATCCAGGCGTCCCCTTTATATTCCTTAGCCCAGTCGCGACGGACAGGTGAGCCATCATCGTGTTTTTCACCTGTAATATCCCCGTATAATACAAACGTTTGTACTTTTTTATCTTGTCTTCCTATGTAATCTTGCCGGATCCCGGCGTGACATACGATTACTCTTTTTTCATCTAGTATGTGGTAGAGAGGCGATTGTTCATAAAGAGTGATGAACTTTTCTTTTATAATACTTTGTTTATGAGAAGGTAATGCTTCATATTCGGCAACAGTTGTTTCGAGCCCGTGAGCGATTGTTACATTACGCCCAAGGAAGAAGCGGTATAGTTTATTGCAGTGATTTCCAGGAGCGTAATAAGCCTCTTTTTGATTTATGACGAGTTCCCATACAATTTCAATCATACGTAATGAATGAGGACCGCGGTCTGTAATATCACCAACAAATGCAAGTTGACGTTTGTCAGGGTGAACCGGCAGGCCGCTATTCCAGTTATATCCTAATCTCGTTGTTAAATTTTGAAACTCTTGGAAGCAGCCGTGAATATCACCTATAATGTCATATTTCATATGTAAACCTCCAGCCTATTTTTCATTAGTATAACTAAAAAAGGATAGAGATAAAAATACCGTTTTTTGTGTGGCTTATTTAAACATAAAGATTTTCGTTCTTGAGCGAACATTTAAAATGAATCCAATCGCAATCATGTATGTAAGTAGCGAACTTCCTCCGTAGCTCATAAGAGGTAATGTGATCCCTGTAATAGGGAGTAACCCGATTGTCATTCCGATGTTTTGGAATACTTGAAAAGTAAACATGCCAATTGTACCAGCGCAAATGTAACTACCGAAAGGGTCATTACTTTCTAAAGCGATATGAATCATTCGGAAAATGAGTAAGAAAAAAAGTGAAATAATGACACTTGCGCCTAAAAAACCAAATTGTTCAGCGACATTCGTGAAAATAAAATCTGTATGTGGTTCTGGAAAATATACTTGTCCATTTTCCCAGCCTTTTCCTTGCATTTCTCCTGATCCAGCAGCTAAGAATGCTTGTCTTAATTGATAGCCTTGCGAATCATATTCGTAAGGTGCTAACCAGCCGTAGAATCGGTTTAATTGATATTCTTTTAAGATATGTTCTTTGAAGAATTCCGTATGAGCAAAATAAATATATGTTAGGGCAGAACCTGCAGCACAACTGACAGAGGTTAATCCAAAAATGAAACGCCATCGTATACCAGACACTAGTATCATTGCTGCGAGCATCGCTGAAATGACCATCGTATTTCCTAAATCAGGTTCCTTCGCAATAAGGAGTAGTGGTGGCAAACTCGTTGCAAATATTTTTCCGAGTAATATAAAATCTTCGCGTATTGTTCGGAAAAAATATTTTTCATTATGATCCGCTATAATTCGTCCAATGACGATAATTAAAAACAATTTCATAATTTCAGACGGCTGGAAATTTCCGATGCCTGGAAGTCTGTACCAAGCGGTAGCCCCTTTAATTGTAACGGCACCTGGGACTTGAAGTTCTAGCCCGATTAGTAGTACCATTGCAAAGCTATATAAATACCAGGCAATTTTTTGATAACGATCGAAATCGATAATCATAATGACACCAATGGCTATAAACCCAATGAAGTACCATTGAATTTGCTTTAGTACAAAATTTACGTTTTGTAAAAATGGTGGTAAAGAGGTTTGCGCGCTTGCAATAGCAAAACAACTAACAGTCCCAATGGCAAATAAAATGAGTAGTAATACGTAGTCTATTTGATATTGAGAATTTGAATCTTTCAATGTATGTATTCCTTTCTACTGCTTTTTATATGAATGGGTTTTGTAGTTTAGAAAAATGTATGAGCTATACGAATCATGTATATAGTTCATACATTTTTTATTTTATCGAATAGCTTAATCATCTAACTCTTTAATAATTATATCCAAACAATGAGAAAGACGTACATGTGCGTCTGGAATGAGATCTGGTAGACTTCGATAATATTGTAAAGAACCTTTGCACCATTGGTAGGCGCTAAGTAGAGCTGTTCTATAGTCTGTAGTATTTTGTAAAAAGTCGTATTTATTCAACAGGGTGTAAATATCAGTTTCAGGATAAGCAACTGCAAAATGTCATACAACAATATGATTATGTAGGTAGTGAAAGTTGCATGATTGAATTCCTAACTGAAAAAGCAGTAAAACTGATATCAGTTTTACTGCTAAGTAAACAGTTAAACGATTTTTTCAATAATAATGGATGCACTTGTACCAAAAGCTAGAGATAATCCAGTTCCTGTAACGACAGCTTCAACCATTGATGGGGTTATTGTAATTTGTGTAATGGCTTGGATAACGAGAGGCGCTCCAACCGAGATTAAGCTTGTGCCTGCACCTGGTACATTAGAACCGCCTACTTGAATTGCAAGGCTACCTAATGCACTTACTGCTGCCGTATATGCGATAACCGTAATTTTATAGAATCCAGCTTCATGTATGATGAAAGTATCAGCGTCCAATTGAGAAATTGCTGTACCAAACTGAAATCCGAGAAAATTAAATGGTACGGGATCATTCACTCCGAGAGAAAGGCTACTTGTAGCAGAATTAAATGCATATAGTCCTGCTGAAAGACCTAATCCAGACGGTCCAGTGTCACCAGTCGGTCCAGTGTCTCCGGTCGGTCCGGTAGCCCCAGTCGGTCCAATGTCTCCGGTCGGTCCAGTGTCGCCAGTCGGTCCAATGTCTCCGGTCGGCCCAGTGTCTCCAGTCGGTCCAGTACCTCCATTGGGCCCAATGTCACCAGTGGGCCCAATGTCACCAGTCGGTCCAATGTCACCAGTCGGTCCAGTGTCTCCGGTCGGTCCAATGTCTCCAGTCGGCCCAGTATCTCCGGTCGGTCCAGTGTCACCAGTCGGCCCAGTATCTCCGGTCGGTCCTACAAGGTTAGGATCAAATGTACTAGCTGATAAAGATTTATCAGGATTTAATCCGTCTGAATAATTATTATTTGACATAGATTCACCTCCAGAAAGCGTTCATTATATAGTAGGTGAAAAACTAGAAGAAAATGACACGGACATTTGAATTATGGAAAAGAAATCTTGAACTATTGAACAAGTTAAAAAATGGAAAGTTTATTGTACGTATAACATATGATTGATTTGGAAGAGGGGGATGGTGTTGAACAAGAAAAGGACTACAATTAGTTTATGTATGATTGTTCGCGCTGAAGAAAATACAATAGGTTGATGTTTGGATGCAGTTTTACTATATGAAACATTTCTTAATCAAGACGAAGGTTGGTATGAAGAGAAAATCTATGCATGTGGTAAGTTAGGGGATTGTTATGCAAAATTGGGGGATTGGGAAAAGGCAATTGAATCTTGTACGAAATCTTTTCGCTATGATATTCCAAGAGGAGAGAATTGTACAAGAATAGGATATATATATGGAACAAGAAAAATATAATGAAGCGATATTTTGGTTTAAACTTGCAACAGAAGTACCAATGGCAAAGGATAGTCCTTTTCATAGTCCAGCAAGCTACACATGGTTACCATATTTACAAATGTGTATTTGTTATAGCAAGTTAGGAAATCAAGAGAAAGCTTATTATTACAATGAATTAGCAGCTTCTTATGTTCCGAATAATGCTGCAATTGAATATAACCGTAAATATTTTCGGAGAGTTTTCGATAAACAATATAAAGAGTAATAGGTTTCGCTTTTTTATAAATACCTTCTTGGGAAGAAGGATTAGAACGGTTTTTTATAGAAACAAAAGTCATTAGCAAATTTTATGTTAATGACTTTTTTGTTTGCCTTTAAGAGGTTTTATGGTACTATAATTATAAGTATCAGGTACTAATAACAAGTATAAGTATTTCTGGGAGGATATATCATGGAACTATTACAAGGGAAAACATTTGTTGTTATGGGCGTTGCGAACCAAAGAAGTATTGCATGGGGAATTGCTCGCTCTTTGCATAATGCAGGCGCAAAATTAATATTCACATATGCAGGAGAACGTTTAGAAAGAAATGTTCGTGAATTAGCAGACACATTAGAAGGACAAGAATCACTTGTATTACCTTGTGATGTAACGAATGATGAGGAGCTTACAGCTTGCTTTGAAACGATTAAGCAAGAAGTTGGGACAATTCACGGTGTTGCACACTGTATTGCTTTTGCAAATCGTGACGATTTAAAAGGTGAATTTGTAGATACTTCTCGCGACGGATTTTTACTTGCACAAAATATTAGTGCATTCTCTTTAACAGCTGTAGCAAGAGAAGCGAAGAAAGTAATGACAGAAGGCGGAAATATTTTAACGTTAACATACCTTGGCGGCGAGCGCGTTGTGAAAAACTATAATGTTATGGGTGTTGCGAAAGCTTCATTAGAAGCGAGCGTAAAATATTTAGCAAACGATTTAGGCCAACATGGTATTCGCGTTAATGCTATTTCTGCAGGACCAATTCGTACGTTATCTGCGAAAGGTGTAGGCGATTTCAACTCAATCTTAAGAGAAATCGAGGAGCGCGCACCACTTCGCCGTACAACAACTCCAGAAGAAGTTGGCGATACAGCAGTATTCTTATTTAGTGATTTAGCACGCGGTGTAACAGGAGAAAATATTCACGTTGATTCAGGATATCATATTTTAGGATAAATATTGATTATAATTTTTAAAGGGTAGTCTCTAAACATTGAGGCTGCCCTTTTTTATTGTTCTTAGAAAGAAAGATTTTTACGAAAGTTCTTGCCGCTTGATGAATATAACTATAATAGTACACGATTTATCCAGCTACGTATGGAAGTGGGAGGGACGAGTGTGAAAAATAAAAATAAAAGCTCAACAGTTGGAAAACCGTTGTTATATATCACGCAAGTAAATTTAGAACTTGCTACGACGAAAATAAAAAGAATTATTCTTACAAACTTTGAAAATGAGAATCGAAAAGAACAAAATAATAGAAATGAAAATATTGTAAGTAGTGCTGTGGAAGAGATACTAGAACAAAAACAACAAGAAGAGCAGCAAGTAGAAGAAAAAATAGAAGAAGAGGAACAAGAACAAGAAGAGCAAGTGAGAACGGTTCCGTACAATAAATCATTTAAGGATATGAATAATGAGGAGAAAATTCATTTTTTATTAAATCGCCCTCATTACATTCCGAAAATAAGATGCAGAATAAAAACAGCGACGCTCTCATATATCGGCTCGATTATATCGTACCGTAATGGTATTGTATCCATTATGCCGCCAAATACTATGCGAGATATTAAGTTATCTATTGAAGATATCAAATCGATTGATATGGCTGGTTTATAAATATGTAAAGGTGGTAGAAATGTTCTACCACCCCAATAGTTTTTTAGTTTACTTCACTTATTAGATAGAAACGTCGCGTAAGCACTGAATCGCACAGAAACAGCTTAAATCAACAGTAAGGCAAGTAGCAGTCGATTTTAATTTCGAATGTGGCACATTTAAAAACGTACAGATTGGATCGTCACCTTCTTTTACAGGTGTCCCATCATGATATACCACAGTTAATACACGTAGTACAGCGCAGCTATCATCATCTACGCTTTCAACGCGGAAAATCGAGGAAGTACAGTGTTTAAGGTCTCCTACTGGTGCAAATGCTTTAAAAGGTTCGCCAGCTTTTGTGTATAAAATAAAAGGACGTGTATTTGCTACTGCAGCACTATTATGTGCTCCTAAAAATGGGATTTCACAACCAGATCCACACGTTGTTGTAGAGCAATCTTGTAATTCATTGATGAATTTTACAACGTCAACTACACAATGAGAAGAGCCATGGTGTTTATTTTCGTTACAACTCATTAATGTCACTCCTTATCTTCTTGTTTGTATTTACATTAATAAGATATTGGAGTCGGGGAGATTTGGTCACAACCTCAAGACCTTTTTTTTTAAATAGGCGAAAGAAGATAAGGGAAGGTGGGAACATGCTGTTTACAAGTTGGCTTTTATTTTTTATTTTCGCACTAGCAGCTTTTAGGTTAACTCGTCTCATTGTTTATGATAAAATCACAGCCTTTTTACGAAGACCGTTTATTGATGAATTAGAGATTACAGAGCCAGATGGAAGTGTAGCAACTTTTACAAAGGTGAAAGATAAAGGATTAAGAAAGTGGATTGGCGAATTATTAAGCTGCTATTGGTGTACAGGTGTATGGGTTAGTGCTTTTTTATTAGTTTTATATAAGTGGATCCCTATTGTCGCGGAGCCGTTACTTGCATTATTAGCTATTGCGGGTGCAGCAGCGATTATCGAAACGATTACAGGATATTTTATGGGAGAATAATATATTTTTATAATACGAGAAAAAGCGGAGTTTAAACGAATGAGGGAACGGAAATAAGGAGTTGTTCATATAGTAAATAGACAGAATTGACAGTAGAGGAGATGTTTGCTGTGAGCAATAATCCAAGGCAAAATTCATATGATCTGCAGCAATGGTATAATATACAGCAACAGCACCATGCACAACAACAGGCATATCAAGAGCAATTAGAGCAACAAGGATTTGTGAAGAAAAAGGGATGTAATTGTGGGAAAAAGAAGAACATAATAAAACAATATGGAGAATGAAACACTCATGTTACTGTGAGTGTTTTTTATTATAAATATAAAAGCGGTATTTCAATGAAGAAACACCGCTTTTTACTAACCAATTTGTGTAACTGTTAATGCTGCAGCACGGATGTCTACAGTTCCACTTAATTCAACTGGTACAATTTGAATTAAGTTACCAAGGTTTAAGTTAATAAGAATAACACCACTGGATACATCTACTTCGCCAGTACCAATAACGTTAGACCGGACCGCTGTACCTGAGCCAGGAATAATGTTTTGTGGTGTATCTAATGATAAGAAGAAACGGCCAGCTTCTGGTATTGTATTAGAATTATTAAGACTTATGGATAATGTATAACTGATTTGATAAATACCAGTTCGTTGAATTCGAATACCGTCTCCAACACTCACTGTATCATTTATGATGGGAACAGTAATATTTGGGTTTGGACTTACGCTAGGTAATAGTAGTGGTTTGAATAATGAAGCAAACTGAGGTGCAGATGCATTGAACGCAAAACCAAAGGCAGGTAGTGTGCTAGCTGGTTGCGGTTTGCAATCAATTTTAGTTACTCCACGATCAGAAGAGAACATGTTTCTCACTCCTTTATCTGTGTCTACTTTTAGTTAATGAAAGGGACATGTTCTATGCCCTAGACAAGTTCCTAACTTTAAGAAAAATACATAATAATACCTTTTAAGCATGGATTGGGTGGNNCCACCCAATCCATGCTTAAATTAGTATTTAGTTTTATATAGAAACATCGCGTAAGCATTGAATAGCACAGAAGCAACTTAAATCAACAGTAAGACAAGCAGCAGTCGATTTTAACTTCGAATGTGGCACATTTAAAAACGTACAAATTGGATCGTCACCTTCTTTTACAGGTGTCCCATCATGATATACTACAGTTAATACACGTAATACTGCGCAGTCATCATCATCTATACTCTCGACACGGAAAATCGAAGAAGTACAGTGCTTAAGGTCTCCTACTGGTGCAAATGCTTTAAAAGGTTCTCCAGCTTTATTGTATAAAATAAAAGGACGTGTATTTGCTACTGCAGCACTATTATGTGCTCCTAAAAATGGGATTTCACAACCAGATCCACACGTTGTGGTTGCGCATTCTTGTAATTCATGTATAAAACGAACGACATTCGATACACAATTAAAATCAAAATCATGTTGGTTATCTTCATTACAATTGCAGCTCATTATGTTCACTCCTTATCGTGAGTTCTGACATACACTATTACAATATGAATGGGATATGGTTGATATTACGTTAATTCATATGATAAAAACAGGGAATTTATGTAGTGGGGATGTACATAACGTGATATGAAAAAGACATCCTTATGTAGTGGATGTCTTTTCAGGTAAATCTTTTCGCACTGTATATAAAAAACGAGATATATCTAATTTCTTTCCTCTGAAAAATTGCGGAGAGGAAATGTAAAGTTCTTCTTTTGCACGTGTAATTGCAACATAAAGTAGTCGGCGTTCTTCTTCTAAAGCTTCAGAAGTATCCGTAACGCGATCATTTGCATCTTTTAAAGAAGAAGTATGGGGCAGAATCCCATCGCTCGCTCCAAGTAAAAAGACGCATGGAAATTCAAGACCTTTTGCGTTATGAATGGACATAAGCGAAACTGCATCTTTTTGTGGCATTGTTTTTAATGCTTCCATTTCTTTTTGACCTTGAATCGCCTCATCAATAAATTGTAAGTAAGATGGAATATCGGTGAAACGAGTGGCAGACTCCATTAATTCTTCTAACATTTCTTCTTGTATATCTTTATGCATCGTAAAGGAAGAACGATCGTTACTTTGTAAGTACTCTAAATATTTTCCTTTACCATGAATAATTTCTTTTAATGCTTTTTTCGGTTCTAATTCTTTTATAAACTTAATAAAATCGATGCGCTCATTTACCTTTTTCACTTGAAAAGGTTTCAAGCTCGGATTTAATAGTAAGAAATGAAGAAGAGAAGGGAAACGTCCCTCACCATATTTCCATTGTTCACGTTCAATAAATGAAATGCAATCATCACGTCCGATATACATCGTTGGTAATATATTTGAAAGTGATTCTAGTCGAAACGGTTCAATCACCAGTCTTAAATGATCTAATACAGGCTTAATTAAAGAATGCTCGTAAAATGATTGACTCGCCCCGTGTTTAATAAACGGGATTTTATGAATTGTAAGCTGGTCTAGTAATGAACGGCTTACAGAGTGTGTGCGATATAGTAAACAAAAATCTTTGAAGTTACGTTCGCCGCTATCCACTTTTTCTTGAATGAGCTGCAAAATTTGATTTGCTTCATCAAGAGTCGTAGCTGGTCGTGCGTAAAATGGTTGTACACCTTCTTCACGAACAGAGTATAGCTCTTTATCAAAACGTTCTTGATTTAGTTTGATAACCTCATTTCCAAGTCCGACGATAAATGGATTGGATCGATAATTCGTATTAAGCGCAATAATCGTAGTGTTATCAAATTCTTTTGGAAAAGATAAAATAATTTGGTGACTTGCTCCTCGCCAGCCATAAATAGCTTGGTCATCATCCCCTGCGATAAATAAATTATTTCTTGGGGTAGCTAACAATTTTACAATTTCATATTGTGCATACGATGTATCTTGGAACTCATCTACTTCAATATAGTGGAACCGTTGTTGCAATTGTGTAAGCAAAGGCGCATTATTTTCTAGCATATAATATGTTTCTAATAAGATATCATCGAAATCAATATAATTATATCGTTGTTTTACCTCTTCAAAACGTTCATATACTTCTTTAAATTCTTGCTCGACTGGTGTCTTCGCTTTTACATCTTTCGGACGATTCAATTTGTTTTTCTCAAGTGAAATCATAGCGAGAATCGTTTCTGCATCATAATCGTCTTTCAAGCGTAGTTCTTTTAAAATTTTCTTTATCATAATTTGTTTATGTTTTTCATTTGCTAAAATTTGCTGATTATATCCTTGGCTACGAAGCAATTTTAAAAAGACAGAGTGAAATGTACCAGCGACAACATAGCTGCTTGCAGCATGGTTCATACCAGGTAAGTTCGCTACGCGCGTTCGAATTTCTTCAGCTGCTTTTTGTGTAAACGTTAGTAGTAAAATATTTCGCGGATGAACTTGTTTTACATTCACTAAATAACCGACGCGAGTTGTTAAAACGGACGTTTTCCCGCTTCCGGCACCAGCTAATGTAAGGACAGGACCTTCTGTTGTTCGTACTGCTTCTAATTGTTTTTCGTTTAAATAAACGTTCTGCTGTTCGAGAGCACGAAAATACGCCGCGTCTGCATCTTCTTCCATAATTAAATGAGTAGATGTTTTCGGAATATGATATGTTGCTCGCGGAATGTCAGCGTGTGTTAACGATTTTTGTGAAAATTTTTCTTGTGTCATATATTCACCTTCAAAACTATAGCATCAACATTTAACTTTAGCGGAAGAAAAAGAAAATAGCAATGTAAAAAACAGGAGGGGTTACCTCCTGTTTTCAAATTACAATTCTTTTATCATTACGACGTGCGGGATATTCGCTTCCATAAATACATCAGAAGTCGTTACGTATCCAAGTTTTGTATAGAAATCTTCAGCATGTGTTTGGGCATGAAGTTTCAATTTTGGTAGTGAGTTTTCCTTCGCATGTATTTCAAGTGCATCCATAACAATTTTTCCAATGCCTTTTTTGCGATGAGAACTTAGTACGCAAATGCGCTCCATCTTTCCTATTCCATCAACGATGCGAAAGCGGCCAGCGCCAACTGGAACATCATGATCATATATAACAACGTGTGTAGCAGTTTCTTCAAACTCATCATATTCTTCTTCAGCAGAAACACGTTGTTCGTTCACAAATACTTGCTTACGTACAGAGAATGCATCTCTTAGTTGTTCGTCTGTTTGTACGATTTGTGCGTGCAAATTAGTTGTTCCCCTTTCCAAGGTGGAATGTTTCATATACAGTCCACGTTCCATTTTCTAATTGATATAGAAGATGGAAACGGTCGATAGGTTGCTCATAATAGAAATCTTTCATACGTAATCGACCTAATACATCAGCATGCTCTGCATCTGATAAACCTTGTCCAATTGTTAAATGTGGTACGAAAGCGTATTCGCGTTCTTGTGTAAAGAAACCATTATGCATTTCTTCATTTAAGAAAGTAAGTTCAGGTGTTTTTTCTACTTTAAAATAAAGAACATTATTAACAGGTGCGAATGAACCGACTTTTCCAACATGAAGGGTGAAAGGGTTCGTTTTACTTGCGATTGTATGTAACTCGTTTACAATCGATTCTAGTTGATCATCTTGCGTTTCAAAGGGTGTTTTCAATGTAATATGTGGCGGAACTAATGCGTAGTGCGGATCATAACGCTTACGCAATCCGTTCGCTTTATCTTGAATCATTTTAGATGGAAAAATTACAATGCCTAATTTCATGTTCCAATTCCTCCCTTTGTAAGTCTAGTTAGATTTTGAGAAAAATAAATCTCTTTATCTATTATATCAAATTATTCTGAATACTGCTCTCTATTATTTCATTGATAGAATATGAGAGAAGGCTTTCGGTAAATCTGCTTGCCAATACTTCCATGTATGATTCCCTTCAAATTCTTCGTAATGCGTAATGAAATTTCGATCTGTAAGAAGAGCATTCAAATTACGGTTTGGTTCTACGAAATCAGATACTTGTCCGTCCGTACGCTTTACAGCTGTTTCTTCTGTCCCAATGACGTGATAAAGTTCTAACGCCTGTGGATCTTTGAATTCTTTTGCTAAGTTCATCACTGTTTCATCAACAAATGGTGATTGCATAACGACTTTACCAAATGTATGCGGATACATAAGTGCAGTCATAAAGGAAACTGTGCCGCCAAGGGAATCCCCAATTAAAACACGTCCTTTGCCCATTTGATATGTTGGATAATTTTCATCAATATATGGTGCAAGTTCATGAGCAAGGAAGCGAATATACGCAGCATTTTTCACTTCATTTGGGAAATACTTTTCTTTACGATCGTGTACATTTTTATATGGAATACCGACAATAATTGTACGGTCAATGTCTTCCGTTTCACGAAGACTTTCAATTACACGGTGTGCTTTACCAAGCTGAAAATAATCTCTGCCATCTTGTGCAATTACAACTGTATGTTTGTGTAATGGCGTGTAATTTACTGGTAAGTAAACGAGAAGCGTAACGTCTTCTTGAAGTGATGTGCTATAAAATGAAATTTCTTCAATTCTCCCTACTGTTTGATTCATGTAGATCCCCCTAAATAAAAATTTACTGTAACGATTGTAAGAGCGACGCTTGTAGTGAAAAGGAAAGAAATATTCACTAATAGGTGCCTTAATTTCTATTTTACCATAATGGTACGAAGAATCTAAAAAATTAGTATTTAAGTTATGAAAGAAAACAGATATAATGAAGTGGGATTTTTACAGGTGAGAGGGGAGACAGGATTTGAAACAAGAAAGATCAATCGCACTACCATTAGCAATTTCCATTATAGCCATTTCATTTGCAGCAGTTTTTGTAAAGATGTCCTCAGCACCATCTTCTATTTTAAGTATGTATCGATTATGGATTATCGTACTTATCATGCTGCCAATCGTTTGGAAGAAACGGGAAGAATTTCATAAGATTCAAATAAAAGATTGGGGATTTTTAATTGGATCTGGATTCTTTTTAGCGCTTCATTTTCTTTTATGGTTTGAATCTTTAAAGCATACAACAGTTGCTAGTTCGACGATTATTTTAGCACTTCAACCGATCGTATCTTTAGTAGGAGGCTTTTTCTTATTTAAAGAAAGAACGACATACTCAGCCATTGCGACAATGGGAATTGCGATACTAGGCGTAATGTGTATTGGGTGGGGAGATTTAGGGCTAAGTGAACAAGCGATTTATGGGGATATATTATCCTTTTTAAGTGTAATAGCGGTGGTTGGTTATTTATTTATTGGTCAAACGACAGTAAAAAAAGTATCACACTGGATTTACAGCTTTACAGTCTTTGCATTCGCAGGTATTTTCATGGGAATTTATAATATCGTGCTACAAGTGCCTTTTACAGGTTATACGAAGTGGGACTGGACTGTTTTTCTTTTACTTGCGGTCGTACCGACAGTGTCACATGTAATCAATAACTGGCTGTTAAATTATGTGAATGCAACAACGATTTCAATGAGTATTTTAGGAGAACCAGTTGGAGCATCGATACTAGCGTTCTTCCTACTTGGAGAAACATTAAACGCAATGCAAATTATCGGTAGCATGCTCGTATTGTTTGGTGTATCTGTTTTCTTACTACAGCAACAAAAACGAACAACAAAAAATGTGGTGAACGAGCCTGTGTATACACAGGAATTATAATGTTGGAGGAGAAAAGAGAAGTTGTGTGGCTTCTCTTTTTGTTTTATAGAAATTTAGGTGAAGAAGGGGGAGGGGAATGGAATTTCCATCAAAAAAAGATGCATGGTTATATCCAGTTTTTTTCATTGTTGTGAGTGCTTGTTTTGCACCAATATTTGTAGGGAGAGACTACTTTCTCTTATTTTTTACAATTCCGTTAGCTATCCTATTTAGTTGGAGTTGGTTTTCGACAAAATATATTGTCGGGGAAGAAATCATTACTATTCAATCCGGTTTCGTTAAAAAACGCATATTTATACGAGATATAAAACAAATTTCCGAAACGAAAAATCCAATAGCAGCTCATGCATTGTCATTTGATCGACTTGAAATTGCTTACGGGGCATATGAAACAGAGATTATTTCTCCTAAAGATAAGGAGCGATTTATCTATCTTGTAAAGAGTAAAAACTCAAATATTGAAACAAAGTAAAAGAGTGGCTAAGGAAGCCACTCTTTTACTTTGGATTTATTATATAAGGTTGTACATGAATGACACATAAGTCGCGGAATTTTCCTTCAGCAGTTGTAACAATTACGACTGCTCTTCCTGCACTTTTTCCAGTAATCGTTACCGTATCACCTTTTGGATATATGGTGATGACATCAGAGTTCATATTTGTCCAAATAAGCTCTTGATTTGTCGCTTGCTTTGGCGAAATAGAAGCTGATAATTCAGTGCTTTGCCCAGTTTTTATTTTTAACTTATTTTTTTGCATATGAACACCAATAACTGAAATAACAGAAGGAGCAATGGAAATTGTAGGTTTAGGTTGTATGTGTAAACAAGAAGTAGAAGCGTTTGTAATAGGTGAAAATTTTCGTGTTTGTTGTTGCTGGAAAGATGCTAACATATTGGAGTCCCCTTTCTGTATAAGTGCTGATACTAACACTATAAAGGAGTAGTGTTATGCTAAATTTAACGAAACATAAAGAATTTGTTAAGTTCGCGAAGAAGATTGTCGAACTTTGATTAAAAAAACTCTGCTGTTATTGTAACAGCAGAGCTTTCCCTTTATAGATTATGTTGTTTTTCAAAATTCTCAAATTGTTCTTCAACTTCTTTTGAAGATTGCGTTAGTAAACTAACAATTATGATCACTAGTAAACTAATAGCGAAACCAGGAATCATTTCATATAAGAAGTCTTTTAAGAATTTAAATTGTGTCCATATAATAACAGTCGCAGCACCAGAAATCATACCAGCAAGCGCGCCCCATTTTGTCATACGTTTCCAATATAAACTCAATAAAATAGCAGGTCCAAATGAAGAACCAAATCCAGCCCAAGCATATCCAACAAGAGCTAAAATCGTATCATTTTGTTTAAACGCTAAAGCGCATCCGATTAATGCAATACCAAGTACAGCCATACGACCGACAAATACAAGCTCTTTATCAGAAGCAGAACGTTTAAAGAATGTACGATATAAATCTTCAGTTACCGCACTTGAAGTAACGAGTAACTGAGATGAGATTGTACTCATAATAGCCGCTAAAATAGCTGCTAATAAAAATCCAGTAATAAGTGGATGGAATAAAATTTTTCCAAGTTCAAGGAAAATTGTCTCTGGGTTAGATAATGTCAACCCTTGTTGTGAATAGTAAGCAATACCGATAAGACCAGTAAACATAGCTCCGACAACAGAGAAAATCATCCAGCTCATACCAATTCTTCGTGCGCTTTTAATTTCTTTTACAGACGAAATCGCCATAAAGCGTACAATAATATGAGGTTGTCCAACATAACCAAGGCCCCATGCGAATAAAGAAATCATTCCTAAAGTAGAGGCACCTTTAAAAATATCTAAGCGTGTTGGATCTACAGATCGAATTGTATCAAATGCAGGTCCAAGTCCATTCGAATTCATAATTGTTACGATAGGAACAAGAATAAGAGCAATTACCATAATGATTCCTTGCACGAAGTCTGTCCAACTTACAGCTAAGAAACCACCAAATAGCGTGTAAGCTACAACAACTGCTGCGACAATGAATAATCCAACATGATAGTTCATACCAAAGGAATTTTCAAATAATACAGCGCCTGAAACTAGCCCTGAAGCTACATAGAAAGTAAAGAAAATCATAATAACAAGTCCAGATACTAAGCGTAGCATGTGAGATTTGTCGTGGAAACGGTGTTCCAAAAATTCTGGAATAGTAATAGAGTTATTTGCAATTTCAGAGTAGGTACGTAAGCGAGGAGCGACATAAAGCCAGTTTGCGTATGCGCCTAGTGTTAGGCCGATCGCAATCCAACTACTACTTAATCCAACGCTAAACATTGCACCGGGTAATCCCATTAAAAGCCAACCGCTCATATCGGATGCTCCAGCACTTAATGCTGTTACTGCGGGGCCTAGTGTACGCCCGCCAAGCATATAATCTGTTAAGTTGGACGTTCGTTTATAGGCGAAATAGCCGATTACTAACATCCCGAGCATGTAAATAGAGATAGAAGTTAAAGTTAACATCTGCGTACTCATGTAGTTCCCCTTCCTTTTGTCATGTCTTTTGATGCGTTATGCATATTCATAATCTATCATGATTATTCAGAAAAATCCATGCTGAAATATGAATTTTCTGAAATGTAAGCGTTTTTTGACAATGATTTATTTTTTTGATATATAAATATAAGACAAAAAAGCTTAATTTCAATAGAGTATTTATTATATTTACATAAAAAGAGATTGTTTTGTCAATATAATATTGAAACAAGAAAAAAATAATTTTTTCAAAAAAATATTGACTTATGAAAAAAGTTAGGTCTATAATGAGTGCAACTTAAAAAAATGCAAGCGTTGATGAAGAAGAGTACACATGATGAACATGTCAGAGAGCTGATGGTTGGTGCGAATCAGTATGGGATTGATGTGGAATGGGCTTCGGAGCTTCCAAACCGAAACGAAAGAAGTAGGCTTTGGCGACATGATCTCATCGATACAAGAGACACGTATTGTTTTTGATACGGTAAAGTGCGTTACAGTCGTAACGAATTAAGGTGGCACCACGGGAGTACCCGTCCTTTCTATAGGATGAGTACTCCCTTTTTGTATACAAAAAATTAAATAAATGAAATCGTTTAAGTAAGAAGAGTACGTATATTGGAGACGTTTCAGAGAGCTGGGGATAGGTGGGAGCCCGGTGCGGTGCCATATACGGAATGGGCTTACGAGAGGTATGCTGAACAATTATTTTCAGTAGGCAACCCGGGTTCCGCCGTTACAAGGATAAGGTATAAATTTTGTACCTGAATAAAGCGGGATGCTTTTGCATCCAACATGAGGTGGTACCGCGGTATATTTATCGTCCTCTACATATTTTCGATATGTAGAGGGCTTTTTTATTTTTCCGGGCGAGGTGAAGGACATGATGACGAAAGAAGAATTTATAAAGCGAAAAGAACAAGGAAAAACATTTTTAGTAATAGCTGAAGAAGAAGGAGATAGCATTACGCCAATTTCTTTATATAGACGTATGAACGGAAAGAAGAAGTTTTTACTGGAAAGCTCACAGCTTCATCAAGATAAAGGACGTTATTCTTACTTAGGATGTAATCCGTATGGTGAAGTGAAAAGCGTGGGTACGGAAGTAGAACGAACGACATACGGGCAAATAGAAAAGTTGCAAGATAACGTGTTACAAGTGTTAGAAGAAGTAATTGCACCAACGCAAGTAGAAAGTCCATTCCCATTTTGCGGAGGAGCAGTTGGTTATATTGGCTATGATGTCATTCGACAATATGAAAACATTGGAGCAGATTTACACGATCCATTGAATATTCCAGAAGTACACCTTTTACTGTATCGCGAGTTTATCGTTTACGATCATTTACGCCAAAAGTTGTCGTTTGTATACGTATGCAGGAAAGATGATTCAGCAGATTATGAAGAAGTGTATGAAAGGTTGCAAGTATACAAAAATGAAGTATTGGAGGGAGAAGAAACGGAAGGAAATGAAATACAATCAACGTTATCATTCACTTCTTCCATAACTGAAACAGAGTTTTGCGACATGGTAGAAACGGCGAAAGAACATATACGAGCCGGGGACATATTCCAAGTCGTATTGTCGCAGCGTTTGCAAAGTGAATGTATTGGTGATCCATTCGCGTTATACCGAAAACTTAGAATTGCGAACCCATCACCATATATGTTTTATATCGATTTCCAAGATTATGTTGTACTCGGTTCTTCACCGGAAAGTTTGCTATCAGTACGGGGCGATAAAGTGATGACAAATCCAATTGCTGGTACGAGGCCAAGAGGGAAAACGAAGAGAGAAGATGAGGAAATAGAAAAAGAATTATTAGGCAATGAGAAAGAGCGAGCAGAGCATATGATGCTTGTAGATCTTGGACGAAACGATATTGGCAGAGTGAGTGAAATCGGCTCAGTTACAATAGATAAATATATGAAAGTAGAAAAATATTCTCACGTTATGCACATTGTATCTGAAGTTTACGGAACATTGCGAAAAAGAATGAGCGGTTTTGATGCATTAGCTTATTGCCTGCCAGCTGGCACAGTATCAGGAGCTCCGAAAATTAGAGCGATGGAAATTATAAATGAACTAGAGAAAGAAAAAAGAAATGTATACGCCGGTGCAGTTGGATACGTTAGTTTTTCAGGTAATCTTGATATGGCGCTCGCAATTCGAACGATGGTTGTAAAAGATGAAAAAGCGTACGTTCAGGCGGGAGCAGGCATCGTGTACGATTCAGATCCAGTAGCTGAATATGAAGAAACATTAAATAAAGCGAGAGCACTTTTGGAGGTAATGAAATGATTGTACTGATTGATAATTACGATTCATTCACATACAACTTGTATCAACTGTTAGGTGAATACGAAGAGGATATTGTCGTCGTAAGAAATGATCAAATAACGATAGAGCAATTAGAAGCGATGAATCCAAAAGGAATTGTGCTTTCACCAGGACCAGGGAAACCGGAAGATGCTGGTATTTGTATCGATGTCATTCATCATTTTTATAAGAACGTTCCCATATTAGGGATTTGCCTTGGCCATCAAGCAATTATATCAGCATTTGGAGGGGACATTGTAAGAGCAGAGCGCATTAAACATGGAAAAACATCGCGTGTGAAACATAATGGAACGTCAATCTTTTCATACGTAACGCAGCCGCTTACAGCAATGCGCTATCATTCTCTTGTTGCAGCGCAAACGAGCTTGCCAGAGTGTTTTGACATACTTGCGACAGCGATGGACGACGGCGAAATAATGGCAGTTCGTCACAATTATTATCCGCTTTTCGGATTACAGTTTCATCCGGAATCAATTGCAACAGAAGAAGGCGGGAAATTAATACGTGCCTTTTTAGCAGAAGTGAAAGAGGAGGAAAGAGTATGAATAACTATCTTCGCAAATTAATGGAGGGACAACATTTAACAGAAGAGGAAATGTATAGGGCGGGACTTCTTTTATTAAGTGAAAACCTATTAGAAAGTGAAATTGCAGCTTTCCTAGTCTTACTGAAAGCAAAAGGTGAAACTGCAGATGAAATATACGGTCTCGTTCGTGCTCTTCGTGAAAAGGCATTACCGTTTTCGAATCATATAAAAGGTGCGATGGACAATTGCGGGACAGGTGGTGACGGTGCGCAAACGTTCAATATAAGTACAACATCGGCATTCGTACTGGCAGGAGCAGGTGTAAAGGTTGCGAAGCATGGAAACCGTGCTGTTTCTAGTAAAACAGGTAGTGCTGATTTATTAGAAGAACTTGGTGTAAATATTAGTTGTACGCCGGGTGAGATTGACTATTTATTAGAGAATGTAGGAATTGCCTTCTTATTTGCACCAGCGATGCATCCAGCACTAAGGCGCATTATGAAAATAAGAAAAGAATTAAATGTACCGACAATCTTTAACTTAATTGGCCCTTTAACAAATCCGGTGAATTTAGAAACACAATTTGTCGGCATTTATAAACGAGATATGTTATTACCAGTTGCGCAAGTGTTACAAAAGCTAGGGCGGAAACAAGCGCTTGTTGTAAATGGAAGTGGCTTTTTAGATGAAGCTTCATTGCAAGGGGAAAATCATGTCGTCGTTTTAAAAGATAATGAAATAGTAGAAATGAGTATTGTGCCTGAGAAATACGGTTTCTCAAAAGTGAAAAATGAAGAAATTAGAGGCGGGAATCCAAAAGAAAATGCAAAAATTACACTTGGAGTATTGAGCGGAGAAAAGAGTGTTTATCGCGATACCGTTTTATTCAATGCAGGTCTTGCTCTTTTTGCAAATGGAAAAGCAGAAACGATTGAAGAAGGAATTAAACTAGCAACGCATAGCATTGACTCTGGAAAAGCATTAGCGAAACTAAACGTATTAATTGCAGCAAGTAACGAAAAATTAGAAAGGGTGAATTAAAGTGGGGACGATTTTAGACAAAATTGTAGAGCAGAAGAAAGTGGAAGTTGCGGAGTTATATAAAACGTATACACCAGTAAAAGAAAACAGAAAAACACACTCACTTGTAAAAGCTTTAGATCAATTTACTGTCATTGCAGAAGTAAAGCGAGCATCACCATCAAAAGGAGATATTAACTTACACGTTGATGTACGAAAGCAAGTGAAAACATATGAAGAATGCGGCGCTGGTGCAGTTTCTGTTTTAACAGACGGTCAATTTTTTAAAGGATCGTTTCACGATTTACAAACGGCAAGAGAAGAAAGTAACATACCGCTTTTATGCAAAGATTTTATAATTGATAAGATTCAAATTGATAGAGCATACGAAGCAGGAGCAGATATTATTTTGCTAATCGTAGCGGCGTTAACGAAAGAGAAATTAAAAGAGCTGTATAGCTACGTACTAGAAAAAGGATTAGAAGCAATCGTTGAAGTTCATGATGAACAGGAATTAGAAATTGCAATCCAATTAAATCCGCACGTTATCGGTATTAACAACCGCAATTTAAAAACGTTCGAAGTCGATTTAAGCCAAACAGAAAAGCTTGGAAAACGACTGAATGAGGAAAATCTATTTTGGATTAGTGAAAGTGGTATTCATTCAAAAGAGGATATCATCCGTGTCAAACGAGCCGGAGCAAAAGGCGTATTAGTCGGAGAAGCGCTTATGACATCGTCTTCTATTCGTAGCTTTTTTGAAGATTGTAAGGTGAACATATGAAAGTGAAAATTTGCGGGATCACTGATATGGAAACAGCAAAAATTGCATGCGAATATGGTGCGGATGCAATTGGATTTGTTTTTGCAGAAAGTAAACGGAAAATCACTCCAGAGAGAGCGAAAGAAATTATTGAGGTGATTCCGGCACATGTTTTAAAGGTCGGTGTTTTCGTAAATGAATCAGTAGACATGATCCAGAAAATTGCAGATGAGTGCGGGTTAACACATGTGCAATTACATGGAAATGAAGATAATTATCAAATTGAAAGATTGAATATTCCGTCTATAAAAGCGCTAGGAGTAACTTCAGAGAGTGATATGAAAAACGCTCAAGTATATGAAACGGAGTTTATATTGTTTGATAGCCCAAAAGAAAAGTTTCACGGAGGAAATGGAAAGACATTTTCATGGGAGTTACTCGCTCATATGCCAAACGAGTTGCGAGGGAAAACGATATTAGCTGGTGGATTAAACGTCCTTAATATAGACGAAGCAATTCGAACTGTTCAGCCTTATATGGTTGATGTGAGCAGCGGAGTAGAGACAGAAGGAAAGAAAGATATAAAGAAAATAAAACAATTTATTATAAAAGCGAAGGAGTGTTCCAAATGAACTACGCATACCCAGATGAAAAAGGTCACTACGGTATATACGGAGGACGATACGTTCCAGAAACATTAATGCAATCTGTATTAGAGCTAGAAGAAGCATATAAAGAGGCAATGGAAGATGAAGCGTTTCAAAAAGAATTAAATCACTATTTAAAAACGTACGTCGGAAGAGAAACACCGCTTTATTTCGCTGAAAATATGACGAAGTATTGCGGAGGGGCAAAGATTTATTTAAAACGTGAAGATTTGAACCATACAGGAGCTCATAAAATTAACAATACAATCGGTCAGGCACTTCTTGCAGTAAGAATGGGCAAGAAAAAGGTTGTCGCTGAAACAGGAGCAGGACAACACGGAGTGGCAACAGCTACTGTATGTGCCCTTCTTGGATTAGAATGCGTCATCTTTATGGGAGAAGAAGATGTAAGACGTCAAAAATTAAATGTGTTTCGAATGGAATTACTCGGAGCGAAAGTAGAAAGTGTAGCGGCAGGTAGCGGCACATTAAAAGATGCGGTGAACGAGGCGCTTCGCTACTGGGTTTCACATGTGCATGATACGCACTACATTATGGGATCCGTTCTTGGACCGCATCCATTCCCGCAAATTGTTCGTGATTTCCAAAGTGTAATTGGGAAAGAAACGAAAAAACAATATGAAGCGCTAGAAGGGAAATTACCAGAAGCAGTTGTTGCTTGCATTGGCGGTGGTAGTAACGCGATGGGAATGTTTTATCCGTTCGTACACGATGAAGATGTTGCTCTTTACGGCGTAGAGGCAGCTGGAAAAGGCGTTCATACAGAGAAACATGCAGCGACATTAACGAAAGGAAGCGTCGGTGTTTTACACGGATCGATGATGTACCTTCTGCAAAATGAAGAAGGACAAATTCAAGAAGCACACTCTATTTCAGCAGGACTTGATTATCCTGGCGTTGGGCCAGAACATAGTTTGCTAAAAGATATTGGCCGCGTTTCTTATCATTCAATCACAGACGATGAAGCACTAGAGGCATTTCAATTATTAACGAAAAAAGAAGGGATTATTCCGGCGCTAGAAAGTTCACATGCTGTCGCGTACGCTTTAAAATTAGCACCGCAAATGAAGCAAGACGAAGGGCTGGTCATTTGTTTATCTGGCCGTGGCGATAAAGATGTAGAGAGTATAAAACGTTATATGGAAGAGGTGTAAACAATGGGAGTAGAAAAAATTAAAGCAGCGTTTGAAAATGGTAAAAAAGCATTTATTCCGTACGTAATGGGCGGAGATGGTGGACTTGAAAAATTAAAAGAAAGAATTCGTTTTTTAGATGAAGCAGGAGCAAGCATCGTTGAAATCGGTATTCCGTTTTCAGATCCAGTCGCAGACGGCCCAACGATTCAAAGAGCAGGGAAACGAGCGCTAGATAGCGGCGTAACATTAAAAGGTATTTTTCAAGCGTTAATAGAGGTGAGGAAAGAAGTACAAATTCCATTTGTACTCATGACATATTTAAATCCGGTACTTGCATTCGGAAAAGAACGATTCATCGAGAACTGTACGGAAGCAGGTGTAGACGGCATCATCGTTCCAGACTTACCATATGAAGAACAAGACATTATTGCCCCGTTACTTCGCGAGGCAAGCATTGCGCTCATTCCACTTGTTACCGTAACGAGTCCTATTGAAAGAATCGAAAAAATTACGAGTGAATCAGAAGGATTCGTTTACGCCGTTACAGTAGCAGGCGTAACGGGGGCACGTCAAAACTTTAAAGGTGAGATTCATAGTTACTTAGAAAAGGTAAAATCACATACGCATTTACCAGTAGTTGCAGGATTCGGCATTTCAACAAAAGAACATGTAGAAGAAATGATTACAATATGTGACGGAGTTGTCGTTGGGAGTAAGGTTATTGAGCTGTTAGAAAATGAAAAACGAGAAGAAATATGTGAATTAATACAGGCAACAAAACAAAAAGAAGAGGCATAAGTCTCTTCTTTTTGTTTTGCGTAATAAATGTTAAAATATACAGAAAATACATATAATTTAGAGGTGAGAAAGCATGCTAAGACGGAAACTACTATATCTTCTTTTAACTGTACCACTATACGCTTGGCTCATTAGCATGACGAAAATAGAGGTGATGGCTCTATTTTTAGGGTATGTATTCATCTTTTCCAACTTAAATCGCATTCAAGAGCAATCTATTTTAGAAGTATGTATATTTTCGATTAGTATAGAACTATTTAGTATCGTTTCGATTGTATTATTAAATGAATTATTCCGGTGGATCTATTCATTTGAATTAATAAAGCTTGGGAATATTGTATTGCAAGTAATATGTGCTTATATTGTGTTTGTTATGTTAGACAAAATAATTAGGCAGCAGACGGTTTTTCAAGATAAAAGAAACTGGGATTAAATCAAAAAAGAGCCGCGTTGGTTCTTTTTTGATTCTGTTATAAAAACAATTGAAAGTGATTCCATCTGTTATATAATAGTTAAAAATTGTATTTTAAACGAAATGAGATGATAACATGTCCGTATTATTGGCACTTATCCCAATTATGATGATTTTCATTTGTTTATTTTTATTTAAACAAACGTCATTAAGGTCCTCATTAATTTCTTATGCCGTTTCTGTTGGAATTGTTTTACTCTCGCCAACATTTCGGTTAGGGATAAGTGAAACTGTGCACGCAACGATTAAAGGTTCGTTAATTTGTTTTATTGTTGGATACGTTTTATTTTTCGGTATTTTTTTATTTCACCTCATGAACAAAATGGGATACATCGATCAAGTAGCACGTTTTCTAGAAGAAGTTACTCACGATCGCTTATTACAAATGCTGCTTATGTGTTTTGGCATTTGCCCGCTTATTGAATCAGTAAGTGGATTCGGTATTGGCTTCATGGTCGCGGCACCTATTTTTCTTTCATTAGGATATAAACCGTTTCAAGCTGTACTGCTCTCATTTATCGGGTTACTAGCTAGTTCATGGGGAGCGATGGCAACAGGTACGATTATCGGTTCGCAGCTTATAAATATGCCACTCACGACACTTGGCACAAATACAGCACTATTAAGTATCCCGATGTTTGCGTACTTCGTCATTCTTTCTTTACACGTTGTTGGTGGCTGGAAGGCTGTTATTGAAAAGTGGAAAGAAGGAGTAGGATTCTTTCTATTATTTTCTCTCGGAATCTATCTTTCTAACGCATACGTAAGTGTTGAACTAGCAGGTATATTAAGCTCTATCGTTACGATTACATTTGGCTTTCTTATCATTAAACTAAAAGGAAAAAGTGAACAAAATTTAATAACAGAACATGCTGCGGCAACGGAGAGAGAAGTATCTATTATAAAAATTATTAGCCCTTATATATTCTTAACCGTTTGTATTTTGCTTTCTCGCCTCGTTCCAGCATTACATGATTTGCTAAAATCGTATGCAGTTCTCGATTTGAAATCATATTCGTACAAACTAGAAATGCTATATTCACCGGGATTTTGGCTCGGTATGACTTGTTTATTTACGATTATTTTCTTCCGTATTCCGTCTCACATTATTAAACAATCACTCTCGCAAACGATTAAACAATGGATTCCTTTCGCTATTACAACGACAATGTTTATTGCGATTGCAGAACTCATGGGGGCATCTGGCATGCATTCATTACTTGCAAAAACAGCTGGTGAAACATTTGGTACATTTTTCGTTTTCGTTGCTCCGTTCATTGGAGGTATTGGCGGTTTTTTAACAGGTAGTAACGCAGGATCAAATGCAATGTTTATAAAATTACAAATGCAAACAGCACAAAACGTAGCACTCCCGTGGCAATACGTCACAACACTTCAAAACACCGCATCATCAGTAGCGACAATCGCTTGCCCATCACGGATTACACTAGGTGCTTATTTATGTAATATACCGCATCGTGAAAATGAACTATTAAAGAAAACGACGTTAATGATTTCTGGTGCGGTGTTGCTTGTAGTGGTAGAGGTTGTTATTTGGTATATGTTGAGAAAATAAGAAATCCTCCTGAGAAAGGAGGATTTTCTTTTTATATGGATAATGCCTAAAGTATGAAAAGCTTCTACTCAATGAATAGGAGATGAAATGTATGCCCTTAAAAAATTATGGTGTGTTAAAAGGTACAGTTATACAATCAAAGATTGGAAAAGGGAAAACACCTCATTATCAAGTTCATTTACAGGGCGAGGCAGGAGTAGACTATCGTATTGCAATTAACGTAAAGTCGCAAAGTTATCCGTCAGAAGTTTTATATTTTGCAAGCGACAATATTCGGTCAGAGGCGATTCATATTTTACCGACGTTACCATTTGGTTTTACACAAATAAAAAACAATGAACCGAAAGTAGCTTTAGACTACGTAAGAGGTAATTTATTTGATTCAAAACAAATGATTCCTTTACCTGCTGAAAAAGCAGGAGTAGATAATGATTTAAACGAAAAAATAGAACGTTATATAAAACGAGCAATAGAAGAAAAAGCAATTATTTACGCGTTTGGTGAAAGATGGGGACCAGAAGAAAATACACCTGATTCTTACTTTCATTTCGAACCAGGAAACGGTATACACGATATTCACATGAATCAAGGAAATGTAGAGAAATGGAAAGGTGATAATGGTATATGGCAAGACGGAGGAATACTCATTCACTTTGAAAAGGAAGAAGAATGGATCGGTATCTTCCTTGCCTTCCAGTCACAGTCATGGTGTACCGATGAAGAAGGGCATGCTCGTGTTCCGGTTGAGCATTGTGATTATAAGAGAAGTAATTAAAGGGAAGAGCTAGTTCGCAATGAACTAGCTCTTCTCATTATGAGCAAGATATATGTTGTTTAATGGTGAAATTGTGTTTGCAATATGAAAAACAGTGATAGGGTTATTGTTTTTCATTTGTATCGAATAAAGGCGGAGACATTTCTTTTAGTAGATTTGATGGAATTAATGTAGCGGCGGGAAAATATTCACTTGTACCGTATTCGGGGAAAGAAAACGAAGTGATTGGACCATCTATTCCCATTCAATAACTTATTAAATCTGATAAATAATTATTTAAAGATAGAAGAGGGACGTCAAAACGAACGCCCTCCTCTTATTTTATAAAACACAAAACTAACAAGTGTAGAAATACAAGAGAACAGCAGTGCCACACTAGAAAATGCAATGAGATACATATTATATTTCATAACCTGTCCAATTAGCAGATTACTGTCGTATTGGAAAAGACCTGCTATTATATTGAATAAAAATAACACGATAAACATGACGATAACACCGTCTATCGATCCTTTAATGTCTGGTTTACTTAAAGCGATATGAGCAGAAATACAAATGGCGATAAATAAAAATAACCAAAAGGAAGGATTCAATAAATTGCTTATTGTAAATAAGCTTTTTAATAACACAAACGTCGACAAGAACATATTCTGAACCATTTCTAAATTAATAGAAGTAGAGGAAACGGTTGTTTCGAGAGTTATATTAAATAAAGAATAAGATTCGGGTACGAAATAGCGCATTAAAAGGATTAATGCAGTAATACCAGAAATAATAGGGCCAATTCCAATGAAGAAATTCCCGATTCGTTGATATATGCTTTTTTGATTGTATTGGTGTTGTACGTAACCTAAAGCTCCTTGACTTGTATCTGTTGGGAAGAACTGCGTTGCTACAATTTTATGACGGAATAGTATGCACATAATGGCATGTCCGAGTTCGTGAATAGGAACACCAATCCATGCAGTCAAAAGGAATCCTTTTCTTCCGAAAGCTCTCGACCAATACGTTCTTGTTAGTGATTCTAAATAACCTAATAGAAATCCGATTACAATGATGACTCCAATTAAAGAAAATAGTTGGATTACACTTGTAAGGAGTATTTGAAAAATAGAGTTTACAAATTCCATTGTCTTTCATCCAATCTGTTTAAAATGTTATTTGCTCTGTTTCATAATAGCATTATTTTTCTAGATTGCTAGTCTATATATTTTTCTTCAAAAGGAGGAGTTCATAATCTTCTTCTTGTAGTCATGTTTTATGTACAAAGTCATATATTGAATTTGTAACACCCTATCAGGTATATGCATAAGGAGGGATGAGAGCATGAAATGTTCAGCGTGTCATACAGAGAATGCAGCAGAGGCAAAGTTTTGCGGGAATTGTGGACATTCGTTAACGGAAGAAGTAGTAGCGAGTGGTGTCCCAGAAGGGGGGCATCAACCATCGGCAGCACAAGTGAAGGAAACACGTCCAAATGAAACAGTAGAGCAAGCGAAGCGATTTGCAAGTGGCTATTTCCAGTTTTTTAAACATGCTTTAAAAGCACCGACAGCAATTATGAAAAGTGGCAATATTGAAGTGCGAAATGGAATTACAAGCCTTTTACTTATTTGTTTTTTAGGAGCATGTATTTTTTATAGAATAATGAGCGCTGGGGCAGCACTTACGAGAACATTAGCGCCAGATTTATCTACGCCTTCTTTCTTTGGAGAGTCTATAAAGGTCTTTTTATTTTTACTAATTTTAACTTTATTTGTCGGATTTATTATTTTTGTAAGTGGTAAGATGATGAAATCTTCTTTTTCGTTTCTTGAAGTATTCGGTATATGGGGAACGATAGCGACTCCAGCTATTGCTATATTAGTACTTTCTTTTCTGTTTAGTTTCTTATTAATCCTTTTTTTACCGTTATTATTAGGGCTGGCTACAACGTATATGGGAATTAGTATAGTTGTAGCTATAGCAAAATTAGATAACGGTGGACTAGATCTTGTTTACACTCTTCTTATCGCAAATGTTTTAAACGGAATCGTAGTATGGATTATATTTTGGTCTTACTTTAACATGATAATTCAAACATTTACTGGAGGATTAACTGGCTTCTAAAGAAAAGGTGGGTGAATGGATGAATGTCTGTACAAAGTGCGGAATTCAGTTTGAAGATGGTGTGCAATTTTGTCAAAACTGCGGGACGAAGAGGGGAAATCCTGTAGTAAAGAAGAATATGAACGGTGGTACAAAAGTTGGTATTACACTGTTAGCGCTATTTATTATAGCGATTGTTGGATTGTATTTGTACGGATCATCGTATTATGCGCAGGGGGCACAAGTAGACCGGATGATTACGATTTTACAAGAGAGGGACGGGGAGAAATTAGCTGAGATCATCACGGCAGATGATCCATCAGTTGTTGTAACGAGAGAGAGTGTAATGCCTCTATTTTCGTATATAAAAGAGAATCCATCCTATGTGAATGAATTGAAAGCATATTTGATACAAGGTGAAAAACAAGGGGACGGAATTGAAAGAGCAGATTTTTCTTTAACGAAAGACGGGAAGTATTTCGTTATATTTGATCGGTATAGATTGAAAGCGAAGACGTACTATACAACTTTGCTTTCAAATGAAAAAGGCACATCCTTAAAAATGAACGGAAAAGAAATTGATAAGACAGATGACAAAAAGTTTGAGAAGCAATATGGACCGTTTCTTCCAGGAACGCAAGTATTTCAATCAGAATATAAAAATGAATATGTAAAACTATTACGCGAGGAAAAGGTCGTACTTATGAAACAAAGCCAAAATAATGTAACGATCGATTTAACGTTACAAGGAAAATATATTACAGTTCAAACGAATATGCCAGGCGCGACATTGTACGTGAATCAAAAACCAGTTACAGCGCTGGCTGGAGAAGAAATTACGTGGGGACCGATAGCGACTGATGGAAGCGCGACGATTTATTTAGAACGAAATGGAGAAAGTGGACGGGAAACGACGAAAGTAGAAACGGTAACGGCACTTTCGTCTTATAATCTTCCATTTCAAAAGAAAAGTGAAGAAAAAACAGTTGTTTATAATGTTGCTCCGACGCCCACGACTGGGTATGTATATAATGGTTTCATCTTTCCAGATAGTGATATTCGAAAATTAACGAGTTCAGATTTAAGATACTTATCGAAAGAACAGTTAAAAATTGCTAGAAATGAAATATACGCAAGGCATGGACATATGTTTCAAACGAAAGATATGCAAGCGTACTTTTCAAAACAATCTTGGTATAGAGAAAATCCATATTTTACAGGAGTGTTGACTAATATTGAGTCTTATAATGTTGAATTAATCAAATCAAGAGAATAGAATACGTGAAAAGGTACAGTGCATAACTGTACCTTTTTTATGGTTTTTTATCTGAACCAGGATCCCTAGAGAAAAAGATGTGGAAGAGGAATGTGACTTTACTTGCTTTTCCTGATGTACTTGCTTGCACATCAGACAAAGCACTAGACGTTAAAGCAGCTTCAGAATGAGGGGGGACGATTATTTTGAGTGCATCTTCTGATTCTGATGATATAGTAACTGTTATTGTATCATCAGAAAAATTTACAATTTTAACAGTACCAACTGGGAAGATGGACTTGCGAGCGTGTGATGCAGAAGCGAAGCGAGAGGCTTTCCAAATCGTTTGTGCAAAAGTCTCATCATTAGATAACCAAGCACGAGCACTATAAATAGTTGCATTAACGGAAAATTCTTGTTCAAGCGGGAGGGCGGGTCTCGGTTCTATCGGTTCCTCTGGAAGCTGGACGAGAAGGCTGGCGCACATGTATGTTTCACCTACTTTCAATAGTTACTGTTATAGCATATTAAACATGTTGTTTATAAGACACGACGGTTACCTATTTACGCATAGTTTTGTACACCAAATTTGTAGATGAAATATTCTTTCTTTACAATAGGGAGAGGTGTTATTTTTATAGAATATGGAAATCGTAAAGAGTATGTAAAATAGAAGGAGTGGTAAAGTGAACTATGTCATTATTGGCGGAGATGCAGCTGGTATGAGCGCAGCAATGCAAATTGTTAGAAACGATAAATCGGCAAATGTTGTGACGTTAGAAAAAGGTGAAATCTATTCATACGCTCAGTGCGGTTTGCCTTATGTAATTAGCGGTGCTATCGCTTCAGCTGAAAAATTAATAGCGCGCAATGTGAAGACATTTCGTGATAAATATGGAATTGATGCGAAAGTGTGTCATGAAGTTACAAAAGTAGATACGGAAAAGAAGATTGTGTACGCAGAGCATACGAAGACGAGAGATGTTTTTGAATTTCCGTATGATCGCTTATTAATTGCAACTGGAGTGCGTCCTGTTATGCCAGAGTGGGAAGGACGAGAGTTACAAGGTGTGCATCTTTTAAAAACAATCCCGGATGCTGAGCGTATAGTAAAAACGCTAGAAACGAATGAAATTGAGAATGTAACGATTATTGGCGGCGGTGCCATTGGACTTGAGATGGCAGAAACATTCGTAGAGCTTGGTAAGAAAGTAAGAATGATTGAGCGAAACGATTATGTCGGTACGATTTATGATGCAGATATGGCAGAGTATATACATAAAGAAGCAGATAAACATCATATTGAAATTTTAACGAATGAAAATGTAAAAGCGTTTATCGGAAAAGAGCGAGTAGAACAAATTGAAACGGATAAAGGCACGTACAAAGCGGATCTTGTTTTAGTATCTGTCGGAGTAAAACCAAATAGTGATTTTCTTGAAGGAACGGGTATACGTACAAATTATAAAGGGGCAATCGAGGTAAATGCATATATGCAAACGAATGTAAAAGACGTATATGCAGCTGGTGATTGCGCCACACATTACCATGTTATAAAGGAAATTCATGATCATATCCCGCTCGGAACGACTGCAAATAAACAAGGGCGACTTGCTGGACTCAATATGGTTGATAAGCGAAGAGCATTTAAAGGTACGTTAGGTACAGGCATTATTAAATTTATGGATTTGACGCTCGCAAGGACAGGCTTAAATGAAAAAGAAGCGAAAGGACTAAACATTCCGTATAAAACAGTCAAAGTAGATTCTACAAATATGGCGGGCTATTACCCAAGTGCCAAACCACTTCACTTGAAATTATTATATCGCACTGACACGAAACAATTATTAGGCGGACAAGTAATGGGAGAAGAAGGCGTAGATAAACGTATTGATGTGATCGCAATGGCACTTTTCAATAAAATGAGTATTCACGATTTAGAAGATGTCGACTTAAGTTACGCACCACCATATAACAGCGTTTGGGATCCAATTCAACAAGCGGCAAGAAGAGCAGAATAGCACTTTTTAAGTGCTATTTTTTTGTGCAAAGGGAGGTAAACATCGAATTTGATTAGAAAAAACAGTTAATCGATGATGAAGAATGTCTCTTTCAAACGTTTAAAATATAATGAAATGGATTCTACTTGTATATTAATTTGAAACTTCACTTTATTTCGAATGTATCGTTCACCCTTGAAAACATAGTACGTATCGCTTATATTTTCATATAGTATTTATTTTAAAAGAAAGCAATGAACGAACCAGGGGGCACAGTATGGCAATTAACATAAAAACAATCGAAGAATGGATTGCTGAATCAAACGCAAGACAGGAAGAAGACTTTGGACGTGTTGTTGAAGAGATGAAAGAAGTTTGCGTCGGACTTGATAATGCGACATTAATTTATGCGAAAAATGTATTTTGTTTCGGCAAAAAAGTAGAAGTATTGTTCTTCTTCCAAGACCATGTCGTAATTGGACAAGAAACAGATGAATATGTTGAAATTGAGAAATTAAAGTATGATGACATTACAAATAGTAATTTAAAAACAAACGACAAAAATACAACGTTAGCATTAAAGTTTGCTAATGGTAAATCTATTGATTTAGATAGCTTAAATGATAACTACGGTACGAAAAACTGGTTATTTGCGAGACAAATTAAGAGTATTTTTAAGTTAATCTAGTAAAAAGAGCAGACCTTTTAAGGTCTGCTTTTTATTTACTTCCTATTACACAAAGGCATCCTTTTTCTTCATAACATTGTACCCTTGTAAATCCAGTCTTATAAAAAAGGTTTACTAACTCTTCATTCGTTTTAAAATTCTCCATATGATATTGAATTTTAAAAGTTTCAGCTACTAATAAAAAAGATCCATTCGGTTGTAAGACGCGAAATACTTCTTTTATATCTTGTTCAACATCAGGCCAAAAGTAATGAGTTTGAAAAGCGGTAATGAGATCGAAGAAGTTTGTATTGTAAGGAATAGAGGAGACACTTGCCTGATGAATGATTACTTTTCCTTTTTTTACGTCCTGTATATTGGCTTTCTTTGAGTTTTCAACAGCTTGATTTGAATAATCAATTCCATATATTTTCCCAAGTGGAATCCGTTTTGAAAGAGTATGTATTGTCTTACCGCCCCCACAACCAATATCTAAAGTAATCGCATCTTTACGTATATGTATTTTTTGTAATCCCCAATGTGTTAATCTCGTATGTGCAGCGTTCATAATACAAAGCATGGAAGAACCAATTGTCCCGCGAGGATTTTTCGCTTGCTGAATTAACCGTTGTAAAATGCTCAAGTTAAACTCTCCTTTTATATAAGAATATATATTTATTTCGCTTTTTATAAATTAAGTCCTTTAGAAAAAGCACGCCATCAATCGGCGTGCTTCTAATTATGCAAAGCTCCTTTTAACCAATTCCGCGCCCGATACGCCCCAACAGGAATTTGAATGAGAGACGTTTCATTTCCAGCATCAATCCCGTACAGTTGATCACATGAATTTGTATCAAAGCTTAGTAACGGATGCCCACCCATCCCCATAGCGGTTGCAGTGAAAACGAGTTTATGGACGAGTATACCAGCTTCCATTTGGTGAATACGGTATCCTCTATAGCCTAGTGCATTTGTATAGTAATCTTTCTTTCCGACTACATGTAAGCAAAGTGGTACTTGAAAAAGGTTCACGTTATCCATCGTCATACTAGATTGAAGGGGATAACGAAGATCTCCGTATCGAAGTGGCTGTATGGAATGGGTTTTACTGTTATAAGTGTAAGCACCGTTTTCTATATCTTTTACGTTATAAAAACATCCATATAATGAGACTCGCGCATTTTTATTTAAAGAATTGCCATCAACGTCGTTGTAATAAGGAAAAGAGAGACTCGCTTCTTGTAGTAAAGTAGCGAGCTCGGCTGCATCCCATTTCGTTAAAGTAAAGTCAGCATCAGGGGAATATCGTTTTTTGCAAAGGTGTAAGAAATCATACGATAACCGTTCTACTTTTGGTAGCTGTATGGCGTGAGCACTATGTTGATAGTATTCTTCATGAGCGAATGCTTGGAAGTGTTCTGTCGATTCGATCATAGAAGCCGCGTTTATTTTTGTTATCATCGGATATTTATTCACATGCTTTGAGCGAACGAAATGTTCATGTGCTAACGGCGGAATTTGCTGTAGTAATTCATGAGAAGTAACAGTTTTATTTTCACGATGATTGTCATGAAACCAAGCTATATTTGGTTCTGTACTTAAAGGAATAACTGCATACACACTTTCTTCGTCTTCAGACAGTCCGAGTAAATGATTCATTGCCCGGTCTAGAAATTGAAAATATACGCCATTCGTGTAACCGAATTGTTTTGCGCATTCAAGCAATTGACCGATGAGAACACCACTATCTAATCCTTGCAGACGATAAGAAAAGTTATTGTATTTAAAGAAGTTTTTCCAAAACATAGTGGATACAAATGCAGCACCAAAACAAGAATGTATATTGCAACGATTGCCGAGTGCGTCTGTAAGGTATGAATCGAAATTTCCTTCGCGAAGTAAGATAAGTCGATGATGAGCGGCATCGTAATGGTAAATGCCGTCTGGATAATCGTCAATCTTTAAGTATATATACAATTCATTCGGATATAAAGCGCCGCCTGAAGGGATAGATCTTCGGAATACATTCCTCTCGCTGTTTAGCTGGCATAATTGTGTTAAACCAAATGAGTGCCAAAGATAATGACCAATCTTATCCAAAGTAGGTGCAGTAGAAGAGCTCGGCAAAGACAACGGAATTTCTAAAGAGAGAGGGATGACAGGTAAATTTCGATATAATTTATAAGGAAGCGGCGCGTCTTGCCAATCGACTTCATGATTCGGCATAATTTCATCGATAGAGAAATGGAGATGATGTAAAAAAGTATCCAGATGCATGAAATCCCCTCCTCTATTATGGAAACGGATGCGGATGTGGATTTAATTGTTCATTTGTTAACGGTTCAGCTCTATATCCAAGTGTCACCGGTACGGTATACACTCGATCTAATCCTGTAACACGAGTAAGGTGATGCCCGAACGTCATCGGTAACATGCCTGGAATTATTACTTTTACACAATGTAATCCATTTTTCTCTATAAGCGGTACCGTTTGATTTACAACGATCACCTCAAGTCCAGATTGATGTATTCGATTTAAAAGTTGATGAAGATCGGACGTTAAATCCATATGAAATGATTGTAATGCATTCATCTCTTGGAACGTCTGCAATGGCGCATCTTCACGTAAAAGAAAGTGAAGGCGTTCTTCCGCTTCTTTCAATCCGTAAAGCATACTATGGTCTTCCATTTTATTAACGAGATAAGGATCTTGTAAGCAGTTTTCGTAGTGCTCCCTTTTTTGCTCGAGTTCATCGTCTGTTATTAGTAACATGCCTGCTATTTCGTGAATGGCACTCTTTAGAGCACGGATTGGATCTAAATGAGAGCCTCCTGCACAAACAACGTTCATCCCATTTTCACGAGTATTTTTCGCAATTACCCATAAGCTCGGGATGCCGTGTTCCATCGTCGCGTTAAAAGCATGTAGTTCATATCCAGTAATCGTGTGTAACCGCTGGATCATTAATTGTAGTTCTGTATCATTTGCTGAACTAAGATCAAGGCGGGGAAGAGGTAATTCAGCATACCAAGTGAGCAGGAAGGCGTCACGCTCTACAATTTCTAAAATGCCGTGAAAAATAGCTTCTTCTAAACTACCACCAATTGCACATCCATTCGATGTTTCATACACGAAAGCATCTCGATGACCGAGGCTATAATAAGCAATGGATTCAGGAACTAAAAGTGGCCTGTTTTGTAATAAAGAATAGCCCCATACCCAGTTTTGCTCATAATCAGGATCGAATGGTTTAAACGGGAAACTATCACGATTATAGTGTTCATTTGTATGTACACCGAGGGTGAGAGGATTCAGTGCATAACCTTCTAAATCATGAAAACTACTATGCACATTTGTCTTTTTCCCGCGGGGCGACATACCGCAATATCGTTCTAATCCTTCTAAAATCGCAGTTGCTTCACTTATTGCAAATGAATGAGTTCGACCTGCAACACCTTCATTTCCAAATATTAAAGGCATGTTTATAATAACGTCAGCAAAGGGTAATAAAGAATGTTGCATTTTTCCGTTCAATATACCAACCCGGTAATCTAAATAATCTCTCGTTAAAAATGTGTTTAGCTCATGAATGGAACGGCAGCGATACGTTTCAGTACTTGTTTTTAAGCTCGGTTGTAAAGAAATCTCTGCTGCATCCGCCGTATCATTAGGTAAATCACTACATACAGGGCAGAGAGGATCAGGAAGAAAAGAATGCCGCGTACATTGCAATGTTTGTAAGTTTAGTAAAATGAGTTCATTTTCTAAAGAAGAATGTCCGTTAGCTAATATATTCTCCGTTTCAGCATGAATGAGCTGGCACATTTGTAGAATACCGTTTTGGGTGGCACGTACATCACGTCTCGTCACGTTCGCTGCTTTTAGCGCATATTTTTGCTGTAATTCCCACATTTCTTTTTGATCAAATCCAGCGATAAAGCGTCGTCCATCGGCACAATGGGTACATCCAGTTGCAGGAGGATGAATGTAAGGACCGATAATACCCTCACCAAATGAAGTAAATGCACGTAGCCACGGAATGTGGTTGGAACGAAAAATCAACTCAGCATCATGATGAATAGTAGAAGGGGAGCCGTCATGTAATATGAGAGCGAGTTGAATATTTTCAGGAAGTTCTTCTGTGATAGTATGTTGGCGAATGATAGCGTATTGTTTGCATAATTGATCATGTACGTAGTCTGCAAGTAGGCCATCTCCTATAAGCAATATATTTTGAGTCATAGACTATCCTCCTTTGCAATTAATACCCCGTACACACCATCTAAATTTTCTTTCAAAAATGATTCAATTGCTAAATCAAATACGAATGGATAAAAATTATGTTCCGATAAATGCTGTAAGGCAAGCTGTAAAGATTGCACACTTGGAATGTCTTCTTCTGCTTGTATTTCCACTCTAAAAGGGTCCGTTTCATATAAAATAATAGATGAGTCAGGCAAAATATTAGCTCTGTAAGGAGTCTTTTCATTTTGAATATGGAGAAGTGATAGTTGTAGTGCATTTCGTAATGCTAACGTCATATTAATATTCGATGCACCATACCATCTCTCATTTACACCGACCCAAACGACAGGAAAACTGAGAATCTCGTCACTCATTGCTATTTTAGGTGTTTCGTGGATTGTAGAAAGGGCATCGTAATAAAACTTACAATGCTTATCATGAATTTCCGCTACGTTGATTGTTGTAATCTCTTCTAGCATATGTGACTGCCGTTCATACAGTTTATTGTTTACATGTTGTTGTAGAGCCCGGTATACACCTTCTGTCATCGTTTCCCCAGCGCCGATACCGATATCGTTATGTTCAGGAATAAGGCGATGAATGATTTCTGCTATATATGTTTCAATTCCTGTTAAACCAGCTTCTCGGCGCGCTTCATTATGGGTCAATCCTCCACAAGTCATAAGAGGGAGGAGGGTAGCCGGGCCATTTGATAGTGGCGTAGCTATTTGAATATTGCATTGTGATAACGGTAATTGATATAAATCTTGTTCATCCCACACATGGAATATACCAGCTTCTTTAGAAGTTAACGAGTCGAAAAAACGAAATAAATTAGTTGAAGCATGTTGGTTGGACCGATGCTCAAGTTTTTCGGAAAGATTTTCTATCGTATCGATTGTAAAACTTTCATCAGTAGCAAGAGGGTGTTTTATAAAAGGATGCCATGTTCCTTCGAGTGTTTCATAGTTTAATAAAAAGAATTGTGGTTCCTTTTCTCGGTAAGAATCATTCGCGACGTGTTTAAATAACTCAAAAACGATTATATTTGCTAACATTGCATATGGAATAGAAGAGAAGGAATCTGGTGAATGTTCATTTTGCAAAGTCGTTTCATGTAGCCGATGCCATGCTGATTCCCAGCACTCTTCATGATTTGCCGTTACGACAGGGCCGGCCAAACCGAAATTTGCTAAACAAATGGCTGGTATGAAGTTTTTTCCTAGTTCCTTGCAAATAGTGTGAACGGCTCTTAAACCTTCAATATCTCCATCTTGAGAAACGTACAAAATCCAGTCGAAAGGTTCGAATACTTCATGCAGGGGACGATCAATTGTCGTATCTATTTCTTGAATCAGTACACAATCATCAACTTCATATGCACGTTCTATTAGCTCATGAATTCTGTCATAATTTGTTTCAGCACGATCTGTAACGAGGTAATGAAATGTAGGTAAACCAGATTCAAGTAAAGAAGAAACTAAGGAAGTAAGCATATATCCGGAACCAACTATAAGGACATTTGCTGCGCGGTACGTTTCGAATTTTAAAGCACCTGAATGAGAATCAGCTTCTAGAAATTCAATTTGCGAAGCGTATCTATCAAGTAATGCACTGTTTAATTCATGAGGCGCATCTTGACTTACATCACGAACGAAACCATTTTCATATAAAATCTCTCCGATTTCAAATACACGATTTTGATAAGGGAGAGGGAGTCCGTCTGTTATTTCATCTAAAGAATAATGCCCGTTAAACATCGGCATTAATTTTTCAATCCAGTTATAAATTCCATCACCGTCCATGCGAAATGAACTGGCGTTATTTCGAAAATAGACACCCCCGCTTGAGTCAGGGAGAAAGAAAGTATCCTTATTTACTTTAAGTTTTGCATGAGTTGGAAGGTTACTCATTTTAATCCTCCTTACGTTTTAGGCATACATTATTAACGTATGTCATGTGATTTGTCCAGTATGAACGCAATAAAAAAGGCTGTAGAATGATTCATTCTACAGCCTTGAATAGACTTTTAGTCTATCAACCTTCTAATAATAATGATTTTGGATCTTCAAGCATATCTTTAACAGCAACAAGGAAGCTAACCGCTTCTTTACCATCAACAATACGGTGATCGTAAGATAAAGCAAGGTACATCATTGGGCGGTTTTCCATACGCTCATTATCGATTGCAACTGGGCGTACTTGGATTTTATGCATTCCTAAAATACCTACTTGTGGGCTATTTAGGATTGGTGTTGACATTAGAGAACCGAACACACCACCGTTTGTAATTGTAAATGTACCACCTTGTAGTTCTTTTAATGAAAGTTTGTTATCGCGTGCTTTCATACCTAAATTACGAATTTCGCTTTCGATTTCAGCGAAGTTTAATTGGTTAGCATCGCGTACAACTGGAACAACTAATCCATCTGGAGCTGCTACTGCAATACCGATATCATAGAATTTTTTAATGATAAGCTCGTCACCTTGAATTTCAGCATTTAATAATGGGAATTGTTTTAATGCTGCAACAACTGCTTTTGTGAAGAATGACATGAAACCAAGACGTACATCATGTTTTTTCTCGAAAGCATCTTTGCGCTCTTTACGTAATTCCATGATCGCACTCATATCAACTTCGTTAAATGTTGTTAACATTGCAGATGTTTGTTGAACTTCTACAAGACGTTTTGCAATTGTTTGACGGCGGCGGGACATTTTCACGCGCTCAACTGGTTTTTCGAATTCAGTTTTTGCAACTGAAGCAGGAGCTGGACTTTTTGGAGCAGCTGGTGCTTCTTTTGGTGCTGCAGCATGAGCTTGTACATCGTGTGGTCTCACACGTCCAAGTGGATCTGTGCTACGTACGTCGTTTAAGTCGATTCCTAATTCACGAGCCATTTTTCTAGCAGCTGGTGATGCGATAGGACGGTTTGTATTTGGTAAACCTTGTAGAGTTGCAGTTTGTTCAGCACTTGGAGCTGCTGCTTTCGGTGCTTCAGCTGTTTCTTGTTTTGGTTGCTCAGCAGGTGCTGCAGGTGTACTTACTGCAACTGGTGCTCCGTTTGCATCTAAAATTGCGATAGTTGCGCCAACTTCAACTGTATCCCCAGGTTCGCCTAGTAATTTCGATACAATACCTGAATCTTCTGCAATGATTTCTACATTGACTTTATCAGTTTCAAGCTCAACAACGCTGCCACCTTTCTCAACTTTGTCGCCTACGTTGATAAGCCATTGTGAGATAGTTCCTTCTGTAATAGATTCTGCAAGCTCAGGTACTTTAATTTCGATCATTTTAAATGTCCTCCCCTTATTTGCCTAACGGTGTGTTTTTTCTTCTTTTGTCTTCGGTAATCTCCATTTGTTAGCCTGACCCTGGGCAGATATTCTGCCCAAGGCAAGCTAGAAACCTTCATTCTTACTTTTAGTTGCTGTAAACTTCAATTTCTTGTTTATCTTGACGGAAGTTATACTTCACATCTAAAGCATGTGCAACAATTAGTTCTTGCTCAGCTTTATGAGCGAATGGATCGCCACCAGATGGGCTAGAACGGTCTGGGCGTCCAATGTAACCTGTTTTCACTGTATCTCCAGCTAGTTCGAACAGAATTGGAGCCATGTAATGCCAAGCGCCCATATTACGAGGTTCTTCTTGAACCCAAATGATTTCTTCTAAGTTTTTAAAGCGTTTAATAATAGATTGAACTTTCTCAGCAGGGAATGGGTACAATTGTTCAATACGAACAACATGAACTTCATCTAAGTTGTATTCATGTTTACCAGACTCGATTTCTGCTGCTAAGTCAATCGCCATTTTACCTGTACTTAAAACAAGACGTTTTACTTTGTTTGGTTTCATGCCAAGGTTTTCTTGTTCTAAAGCAGGTTGGAAACGTCCTTCGCTTAACTGACTAGCAGTTGAAAGCGTAAGTGGGTGACGTAATAAACTCTTCGGCGTCATAAGTACTAATGGTCGAACAGCTTCTGTTCCTAAGATAGATGCTTGACGACGTAAGATATGGAAGTACTGTGCCGCGCTCGTTAAGTTTGCAACTGTCCAGTTGTTCTCAGCAGCTAACTGTAAGAAACGCTCTGGACGTGCGCTAGAGTGCTCTGGTCCTTGACCTTCATAACCGTGTGGTAATAGAAGAACTAAACCAGATTTTTGACCCCATTTTGCTCTTCCAGCTGAAACATATTGATCAAATAATGCTTGCGCAGTATTTGAGAAGTCACCGTACTGTGCTTCCCACATAACAAGCGTTTCTGGAGCGAATACGTTATAACCGTACTCGTAACCAACAACAGCAGCTTCTGATAACGGACTGTTATGAACAGAGAATGAAGCGTTAATGTTTGGTAAGCGATGTAATGGTGAATATGTTTCATTTGTATCCGTATCATGTAATACGATATGACGGTGCGCGAATGTACCACGCTGTGAATCTTGACCAGTTAAACGAATTGGCGTACCTTCTTGTAAAATAGAAGCGAATGCTAATGACTCAGCAAGTGCCCATTCAATTTTACCGTTCTCTTCTAGAGCATCTTTACGGCGCTCTAGAATTTTCTTCACCTTCGGATATACGTTAAATCCTTCTGGCCAAGATAATAAACCTTCATTAATTGCACGAAGTGAATCAAGCTCAACACCAGTATCGATTGGCTGAATGCCTTTTGCAACAACATCTGGTACTTTAACGTGAATCGTTGCATCGCTCGTATCAGCTGGTGGTACTTGTGCATAGTCAGATTTTAATTGTTCTTGTATAAACTGTGTAATCGTTTCAACCTCATCTGCATTTAGAACACCAGCAGCTTGTAATTGATCTGCATAAATTGCTCTTACAGTAGGATGGTTTTTAATTTTTTTGTATACTTGTGGTTGCGTAACTGCTGGGTCATCCATTTCGTTATGACCGTAGCGGCGATAACCAATTAAATCGATCAAGAAGTCTTTTTTGAACAACATGCGATATTGGATCGCAAGGTTAGCAGCAGCAAGACAAGCTTCTGGATCATCAGCGTTCACGTGAACAATCGGAATATCGAAACCTTTTGCAAGGTCACTTGAATATTTCGTAGAACGAGAATCATAGCTATCAGTCGTAAAACCAACTGCATTGTTTGCGATAACATGAATTGTTCCGCCCGTTTGATACGCGTTCAATCTGCTTAAGTTCAACGTTTCAGATACAATACCTTGACCAGGGAATGCAGCATCACCATGAACTAAAATTACGAATGACTTTGAAGTATCTTGTTCTGGAAGACCAGATTTTTTACGGTTTTCTTGAGCTGCACGTGCGAAACCTTCTACTACAGGATTCACGAACTCAAGATGACTTGGGTTATTTGCTAATGTAACGCGAGTACTAACTTCTTCTTTACTAACGACTTGTTCTCTACCTAAATGGTATTTCACGTCGCCAGTCCAGCCAGAATTTGCTACTGCGCCTTCTATTTTTGCATGTTTGAACTCAGCAAACATGTGACTATATGGTTTTTCTAATACGTGTGCAAGTACGCTTAGACGACCGCGGTGAGCCATACCAATCATGACATCTTCTACGCCGCTCTTAGCACCTTCTAGAACAATCTCATCTAGAACAGGTACAAGCATATCAACGCCCTCGATAGAGAAACGCTTTTGCCCAACGAATGTTTTATGCAAGAATTGCTCGAAACCTTCAACCGCTGTTAAACGTTTTAAAAGAGCAGTTCGTTTTTTATTTGATAGTGGTTGACGCAATGAATTTGATTCCACCATTTGATGCAACCACGCGCGTTCTTCACTATCTTGTATATGAGAAAATTCATAAGCTAAAGATTTTGTATAAACGTCTTTTAATCTATGAATTACATCAAGTGCAGTGTGAATACCTTCTGGTGCATCTTGCCATACTGTTTTTGCTGGAATCGCTTTCAAATCAGCATCGCTAAGTTCGTTCATTGCTTTCTCAAGAAGAGATTGTCCATTTGCAGCATCTTCCATCGGGTTGATGTGAGCCAACGTATGCCCGAAAGAACGAATCTGCTCAACAAGTTGAACGACTTTAAGAATTTTTTCAATGTTCCCTGTGTTTTGAGGAGAAAAATGTGTTGCTGTGTTGTCCCCTGTTACGACATCATCTTGAAACGAAGGAGCTCCAAAAATTTCAAAAAGCTCTTGTAATTCCGGATCAACAGAACCTGCTCCAGTTACGTAAAGATCATACTGCTCAATAACATAACCAAGGTTCGGACCGTGGAACTTGGCCCAAGGGTTTGTCGTTGTATTCTTCCTCGTCATTTGTTTAAACCTCCCAATGCATATAATCCTTTTCCATACAAAGGTGCATTTTGCTCTTTTTCAATAATTGATTAACTAATAAATAATGTAATTGTTTTCTTTACTCTTATGTTATTACAATAATTTACATAATACCAAACACTATTACTTATCTGTTTTGTAAAAAAACATTCACAATAACTTATCACCCAAGTTAATCTTTCATGTTATAAAGTAATTTTACAGAAAAATGGGGTGGATATATTTGGTATACCTATACTAATAACTATAATTGTTGCATTTAAATATAGGTATAATAGTTAGAATGTTTCGATAAAATGTAGTTCGAATTATGTATATTGAAATAATAAGCGCTTTCATTGATATTATACAACAATATAACGGAATATAGTATAAAAAATAAAAAATTATGAATTTATCGTAAACTTTATTTCGATAGTGTTAAATATCGAAAGGAAAACGAAGGATTTCTACAAAAAAAGTGGCTAAACATAAAAAATGCTCCATAACCCGTTAGTTTCTATCAATATGCCGAAAAACAACGTAAAACCAATAACGCATTTTATGAAATAAAGAGGAGAATGGAATACTTTAAAAGGATAAAACAAATATGGAGATATTAAATTTTCACAAAAGTGGGGAGGGGATATAGTAACGGATATATACATTGTTCCATGTTTCGTTTCAAAATAGACATGCTGAAAATGAAAAGTTTCTTCTATATTTATGGCACTCACAATGAGTACCGTCTTTATCTCATTTGTTGTTTTGGCAAAAAGATATTAAGATGGAAAAGAGAAAGGAAGATTAACATATGCAAATGATGTATGCTTTTGGCATTGGGCTTGTATTATTTTTAGCCGTATTCTTATTTATTCGTAAAGACGTTCAAGGCGGGACGTTAACGAAAAGAGGATTTTATAAAATGATTGGCTGTTTAGTTGTTATGTTTATAGCGATTATCGTAATGATCGTTTTAATAAATCAGTCACTGTAACATTGAAAAATGGAACCTTACTTATGTAAGGTTTTTCTTTTTGAAAACAAAACAAAAATTACCATAAAAACAATTTACTATCTATATCCTATATTATATAATCCAATAAAATGATAGATAAGGAGAATAGTATATGAATAAAAAAGCTATCTTCTTTATAGGAATAGGTCTACTACTTATAGCTAGTATCACTTATATAATATGTAACAAACGAGAACAAGTACCACCTATATTAGTATGGAACGAACAAGAATACTACGTTACGGATGAACCTGCCGAAGCAGAAGAAGTCGGACAAAAACTTGGCGAGGTAACAAAGAAAATTGAAACGAGCAAACAGCCTACTAAAGACAGTGAGTCCAACATATTACAAGAAAAAACAGAAGTATTTGAAATGATTGTAGAAAAAGAGGAGAAAAGACCACCCATAATCGTAAAAGAGCCTAATAGTGAAGAATATAGAGTAGCAAGGCCGATGCTAAAGCAAGTATTATAATGAAAAGGAGACTTATATGCAGGCAGTAATTTCATATCCGTGGTCGTTAAGGGAAATATTTGTCTTTTTCCTGTGCTTTATCATTCCTCCTATCGGTGCTATTTACATTTTGATGAATAGAGAGGCGCTGCAAAAGAGAGACTTCATTTTATAGGTAGCGGGGCATGATCTACTTAGCTTAATTGTTATTATTTTTTCGAATATGAATAAGAGATAACCCAGTAATCTTAAAGTTGCTGGGTTTTATTTTGCTATTTATAATGAAGAAATAAATTTTTCATAGAGAGTAGTGAGCGGTATGAGATGGAAAGAGGGAACTTTTGAAAAAATAGAAACAAATGAATTATCTATTGAGCAGCTTATAAACACATTTAAGAAACAAAATTTAAATGGTGGAGCGGTAATAAGCTGTTTTAAAGTGCATAACGAAAATTTTTTCAAAGAAATACCACATGGAGAAGATGGACACGAGCACTTTTTCAGAAGAATCTTCAACTCTTTAGATATAATACATAACTTAGAAGAGTTACAAATACATACATCAGACAAATATAAGTTTCGTTTTAAAGAGCAGCTGGCAGTCATGCTTGATGGTAGCATTGCCGCTCAAATTTTATGGGGCGGAGCGTACGAAGAATTTAAGGGAAGACCAGTTATCGCAAAGCAATTAGCAGTTAATGTATGCCAATACATGTTCCAAGATCGATACGAAAATATTAAAGTGTTCGAAAGCTACCGCCCTTGGACAGATTGGTTTTACGATGTTGCGTGGGATGTTACTTGGATGGTTTTAGATAGTAAGGAGCGTAAATTGTGGTTAATTTGTGCTACGGATACGGATTGATAGAAGAGGAGCCTTGTAGGAATGCTGCAAGGCTCTTTTTATTTTTTGAAGGAATAGAAAACAAATCATATAAATGATATGTCGAAAAATGTTTTTAATGTAAGTTTTATACTATTGTATAGTGCTGGATTACTAGAAAAGATAAGAGGAGAATGAACGTGAAAAAGATAAAGAAATTATTGCTGCTAATGATGGTAGTAGGATTAACAGTCGGTGTTCTAGCAGGATGCGCAAAGCCGAAAGCTACTGTTGAAGAATTTTTAACAGCGTTACAAAAAGGTGATATAGACAAGGCTCGTACATTTGTTGTAAGTGAAAAAGAGTTCAGTAAACTAAATGAAAAAACAGAAGACGCTGAAACAAAAGCAATGCTAAGCGCAATTACGAAGAACTTTAAATTTGAAAAGCTAGAAGAAGTATCAAAAAACGATGATAAAGCAGAAGTGAAAGTAAAAGTAACATCTGCCGATCTATCCGTTGCCGTAACAAAAGCAATGGGAGAAGTTATGCCAATGGCCTTCGCTAGTGCCTTTAGCGAAGATAAAGAGCAATCTGAAAAAGCAATGACATCAGCTATCATCAAACACTTATCAGATAAAGATGCAATAATGGCAACTCGCGAAGTTACATTGAATTTAAAGAAAGATAAAGATGGTGACTACAAAATCGTTGGTGATGATAACTTACAAGAAGTGTTGTTTGCTAATGCGAAATCTTTGGAGAAGATGTTTGGTGGGAAGTGATTGAGTTCTTGTAAAAGAGTGATAGTTATACAACGTTAGAGTGAGAATTTGAAAGTAGTAAAAAAGATGTCAGCATTTGCTGGCATCTTTTTTATGTAATTTATAAAAATGTGGTTATAAAGAGTGATTAAAGTTTCACTTTATTTGCTTGTATATACTATGTTCCAAGAATATTCAAGATTTTCGATGTTTGTTTCAGCTTTTTGATAATCTTCTGTAGCTGATTTTAAGAGATATTCATAATCCAGTTCACTGTTCTCAGTATTTCCGTCAAATTGTTTCATCATTTTAAGTTGCTTCTCAAGAGACGATTTTAAATTATTGATAGATTCACCGATTAATTTAAATTCTTTATCAGAAAAGGAATTGGGATATTTACTAAAGTTTTTTTCTATTCTTTGTATAGTTGGATACGTATACTTCTCAATACTTTCAATACCCTCTCGAGCTTGCTTAATAATCTCGGCTTCAGGCGAGGATTTATCTATAGAAACGAGTGTTGCCAAATCGTTATTGCTGTGGCTTAAGTTCACTTCATCTAAAATATTGTGGAAATCGTCCATTAGTATAGCCTGATAAATAACGTTTCCGCTTGTAAGGTTTTTATTCGCTCCGGTTGCTTCTTCATTTGAAAAGGAAGAAACTTTCTTTTTTATATCCATAATTTTATTTCGTAATGATTCATTATCATTTACTAGTTTTTCATGTTCCATTCCTACTGTGATTGCTAAAAGTTGAAGGTCAGATGCAATGTCAGGGAAATCTGTAGCTTCTATCCATCCTGATTTTTGTGATGCTTCATCGATTTTTTTAGAGACAGCATCAGCTTTCGCAATAAGAGCTGCTTTAATATCCTTTGTATTTTGTGTCTCTGTTTCAGTGTTTGTTGCTTTTACCGTGGTGGAATGTGTCGATGATGCTCCATTACTACATCCGGCTATTCCTGAAGTAATAGTAAGTGCGATTAATGCGATAGATAAATGTTTTTTATGTTTCATGTTCCGTTGCTCCTTATGTGTAGTTCTATGCTGTGATTGTAATGGAAAGTTTTGGAATCTTATCCGTTAAAATATAATAACATTACTTATTTATATTAACTATAGAATGTTAGTAATCGGAAAAGAAAAAATTTGTATATAAGGAGGTGTGCTTGCGATATGGATAGTAGTAAGTGTGGTCATAAAATCCATTCAAGACGGGAGAGAAATTAGTGAGATATCATATCGAGAATCTTACATTTTTCAAGTTATAAATGCTTCGGAAATATGATATATTAATATGATGAATTTAATTGGAGGAATAAATTATGAAAATTGTAAAGTCAAAGAAGTTATGGATTACTTTAGCAGTAATCGTTGGATTAGTAATTTCATATTCAATTGGCGCTAGTGGAGCCAAGGTTGCTATCGAGAAAGAAAAGGTTACATATGAAGAGGCGAAAGCGAAAGCAGAAGAAAAAGAGAATGAATTAAGTTACACGAAGAGCAAAGTCAAAGAAGGTATTGATGCAGAGCAAAAGAAGCTTGCTGACAAAAAAGTTGAAGTAGAAGAGACTTTGGCTCTAGTGGCTAATAAGAATCAACTAACATCAGAAGTTGATAAACTAGGTAAAGATGTAGAGGCTAAAAAGGGAGAAGTAGGAAAGTTGGACGGGGATATCCAAGCTAAGACGAGCGAACTACAGAAACTTACAGAAGGCGTTAAGGCTAAGCAAGAAGAACCTAGAATGCTAGGTGCAGGTGAATATATCGTGGGTAAAGATGTTCCTGCTGGTCGATATAAGGCTACGGCAGTAGGTCGTGGTAGTAACTTTGTTGTATACGATAGCAAGAGTGGTTCAGCAGCAGTAAATACAATTCTGGGCAATAGTTCGGTAGGTCGTGGAGATTATACTTTCTTTACTGGCACTGGTGATATTATCAAGACAGCAGAGCAAGTTAAACTTATTCCAGTTGAATAAGTTTAGAGAAATACTGGAAAGAAAGATTTAGAAAGCCTTCTAAAGCAATTACAAGAAGCTAAAGCTAAGAAAATCGATCACAAATGCAGTCATATTTGTGAGTATCGTAGGCTTTATAAGAGTAATAAATAATAAGATAGACAACAGGTGTAAATATAATCATGAAAAATTGGATAATCTGAGCGGTAATTTTTTACGTACATTCAGCGGTACTGCTATATAAGGGAATTGACAAAATTGAAGGGTATTATATGGCTAGTGAATATAGTGAGTTAAATAAACACGTTTATGTGGGAGGAGACGCGTACAACTACATTATTAACTCGAATCTACTTACAGCGTTCTTTGTACTTAGCGCAGCATTCTTTATCGCAGGGACTCTTTTAATCGCTACCGGATCGATCATTAAGGCTATTAAGGAAAAGCAAGTAACTACTAATAATAATATAGAAATTTGATAGTGTCCCCTTTAAGTAGGAAGTTTAAAAGAACTACACTATTACTTGGAGGGGATTTTTCGTGTCTAATAATACATACTCAGAAGAATTAAAGCTATTTAAATGGAAAAGAACGTAGTAATAAGGAAGTTATTGTAATGTACTGCCAGTTCTGACGGTTAAATCATCGTAAAAATAGCGATCAATCAGTTGATAGACCCCCATTTTTACGATATGACCCCGGAGAGGCTCGAACTCACGACCTCCACCCTGTCAAGGTGGCGCTCTCCCTGCTGAGCTACGGGATCTTCAAAAATGATTATGTATTTGCACTTTTAATCACTATGTTAAAGCAATTATATATAATTAACTGAAAATTTACAATATTTTTGTGTAGTAAGTTTTTAAAGAGGGAGTGTAATAGAAAATAGGTTTTATTTCAGAGGGATATTAGTATGTATGTTTTTATATTTAATAAGTAGAAGATGCTGGAGTGCTATGATTTCCGATACCAATCCAAAGGCCCTTCATCACTCAAATCAACTAGAAAAGGGAATAAGAAGTGTAGAGGTAAGCTTATAAACTCTGGCATAGCGTTCAATGTTTTCTTTGATAAATATTGTCTTCCAAAACAATATGGACAATCTTTTCAAATGTTACGAGTATTGACCATACTTCTTTTACTTTTCACTTCGTTTTACAATACGTACAGATAGCCATGGAGTTCCTCCTCATTTTAAGTTGTTTTCTAATATATTCCATCTTGTTGTGCTAAAGTCAAGTATATTTGGTGTGATAAAATGTAAGTTGTTTTGTTTTATATGGATCTATTTGGTGATTTATGGCCGATTGTATGCCGTATGACAGTTATGTAGGATAAGAGATTTCCACTTTCAATATCCAAATTGGCCAATATATCCTTTTTACAATTTACTTAAAATCATGTATAACAGAGATACAAGATTATTTTATAAATATTCAGGAGTAGAGGGAGAAAAGTTGTAATGGTGAGAAAAACGTTCAAGATGCGTGTGTCTAGAAATAGAACGATTTCGATTAATGGTTCGATTCTTGATGTGGATGTTACACATGATGAGTTTTTGCAAGAGTTTGTTGAGTGGGTGGATTCTAAAGGTTGGTCGTTTATGGGGATGACGGATGAGATTACGCTTGAGGAAGCTAGTCAAAATTTAATAGATTCGTTGATTGATGAGAAGGATAAGAAAGAGTAATTCCTTCTTATTTTTATTGTATATTTATGTCCTTTATCGTAAAAGTATGATATAGTAAAAAATAGTGAATATTCTTCCAATTTAATACAAATTACATAAAGATTGGTGGATTCATATTTTTGTTAGGGGAGTAAATTGAAAAGGGAGAGTCATATGGTAAATTTTAAGAAGATTTTGGCTTTTATTACAGTTATTTGTTTATTTTTTTTGACACCTATGACATTATACGCTGAGACGAATATTGGAGTGAATCCAGAACAAGTGGCACCACCACCTGCGGAAGGGCCAAATGTTTTTAGTCAGTTTGCAGCTACGATTGATGCGAAAACGGGAGATATGTTGTATGACAAAAACGCACGTCATCGTGCATTTCCTGCTAGTATGACGAAAGTGTTAACAGCGATTTTACTTATGGAGCATACGAAGCCTGAGGATCAATTTACGTTTTCACAATTAGCATTAGATCAGGAGAAGAGTAATTATCAAATTGAGTTTCAACCTGGTGAGACGATTGACCGCAATACGGCGCTGATGATTTTAATGGTGCTGAGTGCGAATGATGTGTCATATGCGATTGCGGAGCGTATTGGCGGGAGTGTTGAGAATTTCGCTAATATGATGAATGAAAAAGCGAAGCAATTAGGGGCTACAGATAGTCATTTTGTAACACCAAATGGTTTGCATGATCCAAATCATTATACGACGCCATATGATATGGCTATGATTACGAGAGGTGTGCAACAGTATCCTGAAATTTTGCAAGCGATGAATACGAAAAGAACAAGCGTTACGACATCTAGGCAGACGGTTTCTATTTTTAATAAATCTACTTATTTTGAAAATCCATATAGTATTGGTGGTAAGACGGGTTTTACGAATGAAGCACGTAATACACTCGTTTTATTAAATGAGAGAGATGGAAATCGTATTATAAATGTAGTAATGGCTTCTCAAAGACCTGAAATTTATGAAGATTTAAAGCAGATGGCAGAATATTCTTTCGGGCAATTTGTGAAGCAAACGGTGCTAGATAAACAGAGTTGGCATCAAAAGACAACGTATTTAAATAAGGATATTGATAGCGAACTTGAAAAAAGTGCAGAGCTTATGCTTAAGAAAGATGAAGGGAAAAATGTGAGAACTATTTTCCGGGCAGCTTCATTAGACAAAGATTCTTTGTATCATAAGGGGATCCATCGTGGTGAGGTAGTTGGTGCAGTTGATATTACGAAAAATAATCAAACAATTGCGACGATAAATGTTCTTTCAAAGGAAGATGTTACTTTTGCGATGCCTCAAAAAGATACAGTTGCGCCGGAAGCAAAGGAATCAAATGTGAAAGTGATAAGTGTTGGGATAGGCGCGATTGTATTATTTGGAGCGATTTTATATGTTGTGTTGCGCCGAAATAGGCAAGGGATAAAATTAGAAGAAAAGTAAAAAAGTATGAGGACTGTGAAGAGATTTCGTCACAGTCTTTTTTTTATGATTAAAAAGAGAGTTAACTAATAATTGTAAATTTTCTTATTGCAATTATATAAAGTTCATTATATCATTTACTTGTGTTCTTGTTAAAGAACGAAAGGTGTTACATATTTTAAATAATATAAAACAACGGAGAGGAAGAGAGACGATGAAATTCGTTTGGAAGATTATTAGCAACGTTATCTCATTTGTTTTATTTGCATTGATGGTTTTTTTAGCTTTTATAGTTATTTCGTCAAAGGCGAGTGGTGGGGATCCGACAGTGATGGGATATCAATTTAAATCCGTGCTATCAGGCTCGATGGAACCAACATTTTTAACAGGGTCAATCATCGCGATAGAGCCAACGAAAGATGGTTCTAAATATCAAAAAGGTGATGTGATTACCTTTAAAGAGAAAGATGGAAAAATTATCACTCACCGTATTATCGGTGTGAAAGATACAAATGGAAAAGTAATGTATGAAACAAAAGGGGATAACAACAACGGGCCAGATTTAGAGCCAGTGCTTGCGGAGAATGTAATTGGGAAATATGCGGATATTACAGTTCCTTATGTAGGGTATGCATTAAATTATGCTAGTTCAAAGGCTGGGGCTGCATTGCTTCTTATTATTCCAGGAGTCTTTTTACTAGGCTATTCTGCGATTTCTATTTTTAGTGCAATTCGTAGCATCGACGGAGAAAAGAAAGAGAAAAAAGTAGAACAATCCGTCTAGTGTGTTTGGTTATACTTTCCGTTTAGGAAGTTGACAAATATATAAATTAAGGGGATATGGACATGACTTTAAAGAAAAAATTAGGAATGGGTATCACATCAGCAGTACTAGGAGCAGCGTTAGTTGGTGGAGGAACATTTGCATTTTTCAGCGATAAAGAAGTGTCAAACAATACATTTGCGGCTGGTACGCTTGATTTATCATTAAATCCATCAACAGTTGTTAATGTATCAAATTTAAAACCTGGGGATACAATCAAAAGAGATTTTAAACTAGAAAATAAAGGTTCTTTAGATATTAAAAAAGTTTTACTAAAAACGGATTATAGTGTAGTAGATGCAAAAGGCGACAATAAAGAAGATTTTGGTAAACATATTAAAGTAACATTCTTAAAAAATGTAGATAAGCATGAAACAATTGTAAAAGAAACAACACTAGATAAGTTGAAGGGTGACACGCTTACAGCGGTTGATAATGATTTAGCAGCTTGGTTCTGGGATGAAAAAGGTATTTCTGCAGGTAAATCTGATAACTTTACAGTAAAATTCGAGTTTGTTGATAATAAAAAAGATCAAAATGAATTCCAAGGCGATAAATTAAAATTGGATTGGACGTTTGATGCACAACAAACAGCAGGTGAAGAAAGATAATAATAAAAAAGGGCTATCAAATGGATAGTCCTTTTTCTATTTTTCTAGTATATAGCTATCATTTTGTAACGTTCTTTATTATAATAAAGATAATGTTCTGTATAAAGAACGTAACGTTCGATGGGAGAGATTAAGATGCTGAAAAGACCGCGTAATTTAAAAAAGATGCTTATATTGCCGTGTATGTGCTCTATTACGTTTTATTTAGGATCTCAAATCATGACGCATACGGAAGCGGCGTTCATTCATGAAACGAAAGTAGAAGCGACCCTTTCTACAGCAATTATATTTCCGAAAACAGTAAATACGTTTAAAGAACAGGCTGAGCAACATAAACAGTTTATTGAACATGAGTATGGGGCGATGAAGGAGAAATTAGCAGTGACTTCTATTGAAGAAATAGAACAGGCAATTACTGTATGGCAACAAGGACGTGAGAAAATTGTTTCTGAGAAGGAAGCACTGCAAAATGTATATACTGAAATAGAAGCTCCTTACAATCAAATACAGGAAGAATTAAAAGTGAATAAAGATGAGTCGATTCAGCAAGTAGCTTTATATGTGAATGAAGGCTTTCATAGTATAAAAGATAAGCGTGATTATATTGAGAAAGAAATTAGTTTGCAAGCTATTGATGAACAAATTCAGGCTCTGCACCAACAATTAAATGATGCGATAGAAGCAGAGAAGCAAGCAGAAGAACAGAAACAAGCAGAAGAGCAGAAGAAAGCAGAAGAGCAGAAAAAAGCAGAAGAACAGAAAAAAGCAGAAGAGCAGAAAAAAGCAGAAGAGCAGAAAAAAGCAGAAGAGCAAAAACAAGCAGAAGAGCAAAAACAAGCAGAGGAACAGAAACACGTAGAAGAGCAGAAACAAGTAGAAACAGCTAAAAAGCCTGAGCAAGGAACCAATGAAAAGATTACTATCAACTAATCAAGAGAAACAATTGAAGGATAGGGTTGTGGTGTCAGAGAACGCATTAGAACAACTTGGTGATCGTCATGAAAAAGAATACTATATAGGAGTGTGAGGGAGTATTTGCCCTCGCACTTATTGTTTATGTGTGAGTATAAACAGAAAAGTCAGAATAATATTGAGAAATAAAAATAACTGAAAATATTAATAAATATGTGTTGTATTTATATAGTTTTGTTCGTTATAATGAACTTAAGGTTTTTAAAAAAGAACAAATGTTAGCTTAGCTAATATAGTTTTAGTTACACCTCTTATTTATATAAGAGATAGCAATATAAAAATACAAAAAACAGCTAGGGGGAATTGATTGTGAGTCTGAAAAAGAAATTAGGTATGGGAGTTGCATCAGCGGCACTGGGGTTATCTTTAATTGGTGGAGGAACATTTGCATTCTTTAGCGATAAAGAAGTATCAAACAATACATTTGCAGCTGGGACGTTAGACCTTACATTAAACCCTAAAACGCTTGTAGATATTAAAGATTTAAAACCAGGGGATTCTGTTAAGAAAGAGTTCTTATTAAAGAACGACGGTACGTTAGCGATTAAAGACGTTAAATTAGCGACAAAGTACAAGGTTACAGATGCAAAGGGCGATAATGCTGGTGAAGACTTTGGTAAGCACATTAAAGTGAAATTCCTTTGGAACTGGGATAAACAAAGTGAGCCTGTATATGAAACAACTTTAGCAGATTTACAAAATGTGGATCCAGATGTTTTAGCTAAAGACATCTTTGCTCCAGAGTGGGCAGAGAATGGTGGTCTAGCACCGAATTCAGAAGACTACCTATGGGTACAATTTGTATTCGAAGAGAATGATCAAGACCAAAACAAATTCCAAGGCGATTCATTGAACTTAGAATGGACATTCAACGCAAGCCAAACAGATGGCGAAGAAAGATAATAAATCAAAAAGCGGGTACCCCCCGCTTTTTTGTATAAAGAAAAAGAAGTGCCAGTTGTAAGCACTTCTTTCTATGTATTATTTGTGATCTTGCTTCCATTTTGTAAATTCAAGAAATTCGCGAAATTGTTCTTTGGAGACACCGGAGTTCATCGCATCTTTAACGAGCTGTGTCCATTCGGAGTCTAGGTTGGTTTCCTTTGTTGTTTCATCGTGAAGTAAAGTATCAATTGGAATTTGTAGAACTGCTGCGATTTTTTCAAGAAACTGAATGGAAGGGTTTTTTTGCAAATTTCGTTCTATAGAACTAATGTAAGATTTAGCAACACCAGCTTTTTCGGCAAGTTCAGTTAATGAAATACCTTTTTGTAAACGAAGGCGTTTTATACGTTCTCCAATCATATTTGCGCACCTTTCTATCAATATGTAGTCGTCTTAGGGTGTCATTATTATAACATTATTATAGCATAAACTTCGTTAAAAAGAACAAAGCTATTGAGCCTGACTTGATGGCTTCATACGTTGGAAAAAGTGTTCAATATCTTGCAGGGCGATACCAGCATCTAGAGCTTCAAGTATTAGATCAATCCACTCTTGGTCCAGTGCGTCTGTCTTATCTTTGTACAAGTGAAATACCTCCCTAATTATCGGTCATAATTGTTGCTACAGAATAAATGATAATGAATCGAATTTTGTATTTTATGTATCGGATTATCAAATATTGTGTAGATAAAACAAAGATAAACTCCCCATTAAACTCCCTCAATGGTAATTATTATAAATTGTTCGATAAATATTTTCAATATTTTCAGAAAATATTGTTGAATTGTGATATATTCGTATATTAACTATGAAATTTTTACAAATATATTAAAAAAATTACATAATATAACTAAATATTGAAAAAATATTGAATTTTTAATAAAATTCAATTTGTAATACATATTATTTATTAGGGGAGGAAATAAGGGATGAAAAAGAAACCATTTAAAGTGTTATCATCAATTGCTTTAACAGCTGTTTTAGGTATTTCATTCAGCGCTGGTACCCAATCAGCATATGCTGAAACGCCTGTGAATAAGACGGCTACGAGCCCAGTTGATGATCATTTAATTCCAGAGGAGCGTTTAGCAAATGCACTAAAGGAACGTGGGGTAATTGATTCGAAGGCTTCAGAGACAGAAACAAAGAAAGCCGTCGAAAAATACGTTGAGAACAAAAAGGGTGAAAATCCTGGGAAAGAAGTAATAAATGGGGACCCACTTACGAAAGATGCATCAGACTTTTTAAAGAAAGTGAAAGATGCGAAAGCAGATACGAAAGAGAAGTTAGACAAACCTGCAACAGGGACACCTGCAGCAACAGGCCCAGTTAGAGGCGGACTAGATGGTAAAGTACCAACTTCTCCAGCAAAGCAAAAAGCATATAACGGTGAAGTTCGTAAAGATAAAGTACTCGTTTTACTTGTAGAGTACGCTGATTTCAAACATAACAATATCGATAAAGAGCCTGGTTATATGTATTCTAACGATTTTAATCAAGAACACTATGAAAAAATGTTATTCGGTAACGAGCCATTCACATTAGATGATGGAAGTAAAATCGAAACGTTTAAACAATATTATGAAGAGCAATCTGGTGGTAGTTACACTGTAGATGGGACAGTTACAAAATGGTTAACAGTTCCTGGTAAAGCTGCTGATTACGGTGCAGATGCTGCTACAGGCCATGATAATAAAGGACCAAAAGGACCACGTGATCTAGTAAAAGATGCATTAAAAGCAGCTGTAGATAGCGGTCTTGATTTATCACAGTTTGATCAATTTGATCAATATGATGTAAATGGCGATGGAAATCAAAATCAACCCGATGGTTTAATTGACCACTTAATGATTATTCATGCGGGTGTTGGACAAGAAGCTGGCGGCGGTAAATTAGGTGATGACGCAATTTGGTCACATCGCTGGACTGTTGGACCAAAACCATTCCAAATTGAAGGTACACAAGCGAAAGTTCCATATTGGGGCGGAAAGATGGCAGCGTTCGACTACACAATTGAACCAGAAGATGGCGCGGTTGGTGTATTCGCACATGAATACGGTCATGATTTAGGTCTTCCAGATGAGTATGATACACAATATACCGGTAACGGTGAGCCAGTTGAAGCTTGGTCTATTATGAGTGGCGGAAGCTGGGCTGGTAAAATCGCAGGAACAACGCCAACGAGTTTATCACCACAAAATAAAGAATTTTTCCAAAAAACAATCGGTGGTAACTGGGCAAATATCGTAGAAGTAGATTACGAGAAATTAAATAAAGGTATCGGTCTAGCAACATATTTAGACCAGAGTGTTACGAAATCTAACCGACCAGGTTTGATTCGTGTAAACTTACCAGATAAAGATGTAAAAACAATTGCACCAGCATTTGGTAAACAATACTATTACAGTACAAAAGGTGACGATCTTCATACGAAGATGGAAACACCACTGTTTGATTTAACAAATGCAACGACTGCAAAATTTGATTTCAAATCATTATATGAAATTGAAGCAGAGTATGACTTCCTTGAAGTACACGCTGTAACAGAAGACGGTACACAAACGTTAATTGAAAGACTTGGTGAGAAAGCAAATAGTGGAAATGCAGCTACGACAAATGGAAAATGGATTGATAAATCATATGATTTAAGCCAATTCAAAGGTAAGAAAGTAAAATTAACATTTGATTACATTACTGATGGTGGTTTAGCGTTAAACGGATTCGCTCTTGATAATGCGTCATTAACAGTAGATGGTAAAGTTGCATTCTCTGATGATGCAGAAGGTGCACCACAATTCAAATTAGATGGTTTCGCTGTTTCTAACGGAACAGAGAAGAAAGAACATAATTACTATGTAGAGTGGAGAAACTATGCTGGTTCAGACAACGCATTGAAATTTGCTCGTGGTCCACAATATAACACTGGTATGGTTGTATGGTATGCGGATTCAGAGTATACAGATAACTGGGTTGGCGTACATCCAGGACACGGTTTCCTTGGTGTAGTTGATTCTCATCCAGAAGCTATTGTAGGAACTTTAAATGGTAAACCGACAGTTAAGAGTAGTACACGATTCCAAATCGCTGATGCGGCGTTCTCATTCGATAAAACGCCAGCTTGGAAAGTTGTATCTCCAACGCGTGGAACGTTTACGTATAATGGCTTAGCAGGTGTACCGAAGTTTGATGATTCTAAAAAGTATATTAATGAACAAATTCCAGATGCAGGACGTATTTTACCGAAGCTTGGTCTGAAGTTTGAAGTAGTAGGACAAGCTGATGATAATTCTGCAGGTGCTGTTCGTTTATACCGTTAATACTGCAAAACTACCGGAAGATTTTCTTTCGGTAGTTTTTTGTGAGCAATGAATTTTATTAAAAAGAAAAAATTATATATAATGTAACTTTACGAATAAAAAAGTTCTATATAAATAATGAAAGAATTGGATAAAGTGAAATTTTAATCAGGGGTTATCCCGATTGATTATTCGTTCGGCTCTCGTCTAACTTCCTTGCGTTCGCTGGAGTTTGAAGTGAGAGTCTTACTGCCCGTTAATAGCGGGATAAAACTAGTGGGAGAAGGTGAATGGATGAGCATTTCTTCTATTGTAAATAAACAAAAGAAATATTTTTATAATGGACATACAAGAAGTATAGAAACAAGAAAAATTAATTTGAAGAAGCTTTATGGTGGCATTCAGCGTTATGAAGATGAGATATTTCAAGCATTGAAATTAGATTTAAATAAGTCAGTTCACGAATCGTTTACAACAGAAATAGGATACGTATTAAAAGAAATTTCTTTTCAATTAAAACATATTTCATCGTGGAGTAAACCGAAGCGTGTTCGAACAGCACTTACTCATTTCGGATCAAAGGGGAAAGTAGTACCAGAACCGTACGGTGTGACACTGATTATTGCACCGTGGAACTATCCATTTCAATTAGCAATTGCACCACTTGTAGGAGCTCTGGCAGCTGGCAATACAGTTGTTTTAAAGCCATCAGAGTTAACGCCAAACGTTTCAAAAGTACTTGCGAGAATAGTAGAGGAATTATTCCCAGAAGAGCTTGTAGCAGTAGTAGAAGGTGGCGTTGAAGAGAGTACAGCTTTGCTGAAGGAACCATTTGATTATATTTTCTTTACAGGTAGTGTTGGCGTTGGGAAAGTTGTAATGGAAGCAGCAGCGAAACAGTTAACGCCGCTTACGTTAGAACTTGGCGGAAAAAGCCCATGTATTGTACATAAAGATGCAAAAGTAGATGTAACCGCAAGACGAATTGTTTGGGGCAAGTTTTTAAATGCTGGACAGACGTGTGTAGCGCCTGATTATATGTATGTTCATTCTTCCGTGAAAGAACAGTTAATTGAGGCACTGAGACATGAAATTACAGAGCAGTATGGAAAAGAGCCACTTAATAATGATAACTACGTACGAATTGTGAGCGAGCGTCATTTTGAACGATTATGTACATTTTTGAAAGATGGTAAAACTGAAATTGGCGGAAATTATAAAAAAGAAACATTACATATTGAACCAACAGTAGTAACAAATGTTACATGGCAAAGTACTGTTATGGAAGATGAAATTTTTGGACCGATCTTACCAATTATAGAATATGACAAAATAGAAGATGTCATTGACACAATTCAGCAACATCCGAAGCCGTTAGCTTTATATGTATTTTCTGAAGATAAAGAAGTACAAAAGAAAGTGACTAGTAATATTTCATATGGTGGAGGCTGTATTAATGATGTTGTCTATCATCTAGCAACGCCATATTTACCTTTTGGAGGCGTCGGAAGTAGTGGATTAGGTAGTTATCATGGTGAAGAAAGTTTTCGGACTTTTTCACATTATAAAAGCATTTTAGTCCAATCTACAGCATTCGACATGAAAATTCGTTACTCTTCTACAAAAAGTGCTTTAAAATTCATACGAAAGTTGTTAAAATGATGATGGTGTTTATCAGTAGGCGTAGCCGTATGATAATAGCCCCTTCGCAATGGAAGGGGTTTTTCTGTTCGACGTTATGTATCGTGCGAAAATGAATCAAACATACTACATAAAGAATAGAAGCGAACGCTTGTTAAATAATCATTTTTGTTTGGATCGAAACAAAACAAAACAAAACAAAACATAGTCTATAGAATATAAATATTTATTCATAAATATAAAAATTAAAATTTAAGGTAGATAGGACGGGAAAATGAAAAAGATTATTAAAGTTGAAGCAGTAGAAAAACATTTTGGAAATCAAGTGATTATCCCACCTCTTTCTTTAGATATTAAAGAAGGAGAATTTTTAACAATTTTAGGACCGAGTGGTTGCGGGAAAACGACGTTACTTCGTATGATCGCGGGTTTTGAAACGCCAACTAAAGGGAATCTTTTATTAGATGATGAAAAAATTAACGATTTGCCGCCATATAAGCGTCATATGAACCTAGTGTTCCAACATTATGCATTATTCCCGCATATGAGTGTGGAGAAAAATATTTGTTTCGGTATGAAAATGCAGAAAGTACCAGCAGCAGAGCAGAAAGAGCGTGCTGAAGAGGCAATGCGTTTAACGCAGTTACTTGAGTTTCGTAATCGTAAACCTTCAAAGCTTTCTGGTGGACAGCAGCAGCGTGTAGCAATTGCGAGAGCGATTGTTAATAACCCACGCGTATTATTATTAGATGAGCCACTTGGAGCACTTGACTTTAAGTTACGAAAAGATTTGCAACGTGAATTGAAGAACTTGCAGCGTAATTTAGGAATTACGTTCATATACGTAACGCACGATCAAGAAGAAGCGATGAGTATGAGTGATCGTATTGTCGTTATGAATAAAGGACATATTGAACAAGTCGGTACGCCGAAAGAAATTTATAATCAACCGAAAACATTGTTCGTTGCGACGTTCATCGGTGAAAATAATATCGTGAAAAATGGGGAAAGCTACGTAGCAATTCGCCCTGAGAATGTAAAGGTTCGTTCGGTTGAAGAGCCAATTTTAAAAGAATACCATCTTGGACATATTGAAGACATTGAGTTTGTTGGAAATATGGAAAAGCTTTATGTACGTGATGAGAGAACATCAGAATTACTAATGGCGTATCAAACTGCTGAAGAAGTAGCACAGTGGAGCATTGGAGATAATGTATATGTAGGCTGGGAGCAAGAGGACGAGGTGACCTTAAATTGAAAAAAGGGAAATTACTCGCATTACCTACAGTCGTATGGCTGTTACTCTTCTTCCTAATTCCACTTCTGTTCGTACTTGCATTTGCCTTCATGCAGCGCGGAGCATACGGGACAGTGGAAATGAAGTTTACATTAGATAACATCGTGCGCGTGTTTGATCCGTTATATATGGGGACGTTATGGGAAACGGTGAAAATTGCGGTTATTACGACAGTACTTTGTTTAGTAATTGGTTATCCATTTGCCTATACAATTACAATTGTTGATCGTAAATATCGTTCTATCCTTTTATTATTGGCAACGATCCCGTTCTGGATTAACTTCCTTGTTCGTTCATACGCATGGATTGTCATTTTACGTTCACAAGGTCTTGTAAATACATTGTTATTGAAATTAGGCATTATTAGTGAACCTTTAAATTTATTATATAATACACCTTCTGTAATACTCGGAATGGTATATTCTTTATTACCATTTATGATTTTACCAGTGTATGCGGCAATTGAGCAGCTGGATAAGCGTAAGCTAGAGGCAGCTTATGATTTAGGAGCAACACCAGCAAAGGCATTTTGGAATGTAACAGTACCGATGACGATGTCAGGGATTGTTACTGGTTCTATTTTAGTATTCGTCTCTTCTATCGGAATGTTTGTTGTATCAGACGTTATGGGTGGATCGAAAGTAGCGTTAATCGGAAACGTAATTCAAAATCAATTCTTAGGCTCGCGTGACTGGCCGTTTGGTTCCGCGTTATCTCTGATTGTTGTTCTATTCTCTGTTCTGTTAATTTACTTATATTATCGTGCAACGAAAATATATAAATATGATGGAAACGGAGGGGAATAGGCAAAGATGAAGAAGTTTTTAGTTTCTTATTCTTGGTTAATTTTATTGTTTTTGTATTTTCCAATGCTGGTTTTAATGGTATATTCCTTCAACGATTCGCGCATTAATGCGGAATGGGAAGGCTTTACATTCCATTGGTATACAGATTTATTTCAAAAACAAGATGTTATTGATGCGTTTATAAATAGTATGACGATTGCAGTTATAACAACGGTTGTAACGACAATTCTTGGTGTGTTTTTTGCGATTGCCTTACATCGTTATAAATATCGTTTTGAAGGGGCAATTAATGGTCTTGTATACTTACCCATTTTAATTCCTGATATTTTAATGGGATTATCTTTACTAATCTTATTTAGTCAATTAGGTATGGAACTTGGACAAGTAACGATTATTATTGCGCACATTACATTTAGTATTTCATTTGTGGTTGTTATTTTAGCAGCGCGTCTTTCTAGTATGGGACGTGATTTAGAAGAGGCTGCAAATGATTTAGGAGCAACACCGTGGCAAACGTTTCGCTATGTAACATTTCCAGCAATTGCGCCGGGAGTTGTTTCGGCAGCATTATTAACATTCACATTATCAATTGATGATTTTGTAATTAGTTTCTTCGTATCAGGACCAGGATCAACAACATTGCCATTATACATTTACAGTATGGTTAAGCGCGGAGTATCACCTGAAATTAATGCCCTTTCTACAATTTTAATTGTCGTTATCGTAGGATTAATGGTTCTATCTGAAATCTTCCGTAATAAAGGTGCAGATGGTGAAGAAAACTCTGGAGGACACCTTCCTTTATAATACGAATGATATAGAAAGTACGAGGAGGTAATAAACCGATGAAATTAGTGAAGACATTAGCTGGCGCAGCTATTAGCTTTGGTCTTGTTGCAGGTGTACTTGCGGGCTGTGGTGAGAAGAAAGAAGAACTAAACATTTATAGTTGGGCTGATAACTTTGATGAGCAAGTTTTAAAAGATTTTGAAAAGAAGTATAACGTGAAAATCAATTATGATAAATATGCAAGTAATGAAGAAATGCTTGCAAAATTACAAGCTGGTGGCGCGACGTATGATTTAATTCAGCCATCTGATTACATGGTAAAAACAATGGCGAAGATGGACTTATTAGAGCCGTTAGACAAGAAGAACATCCCGAACATTGAGAACCTTGTTTCTAACTTTAAAACACCTGCGTTTGATCCAGAAAATAAGTATTCTCTAGTATATACTTGGGGTGTAACAGGCATTGCATACAATAAAAAGTATGTGAAAGAAACACCTACAAGCTGGGCAGATTTATGGGACGAGAAATATAAAGGGCATGTTACTTTATTAAACGATTCTCGTGAAGTGCTAGGAATGGGACTTAAAAAGAATGGATTCTCAAATAGCACGAAAGTTGATGCAGAGTTAAAGACAGCGTCAAATGATTTACAGAAGCTACTTCCAAACTTATTAGCATTCGATACAGATAATATTAAACAAAAATTCATTACAGAAGATGCTTGGATTGGAACTGTATGGTCTGGAGATGCAGCATTTATCGCGAAAGACAATAAAGATGTAGGATACGTTGTACCAAAAGAAGGCGGCACAATTTGGGCTGATACGTTAGCAATTCCAAAAGGTGCGAAACATAAAGAACTTGCAGAGAAGTTTATGAACTACTTATTAGATGAAAAAGTAAGTGTGAAAAACTACGAGTCAATTGGGTACAGTAATCCGAATGAAAAAGCTTATCCTCTTCACAGTAAAGAATATCGTGAGAATCACATGATTTTCTTAACGAAAGAAGAATTAGATCGTACAGAATGGCTTGTTGATGTAGACGATAAGTTAAAAGACTACGATCGTTACTGGACAGAGTTAAAAACAAAAGGTAAATAAGTAAGGAAATGCGGTTTCTAAAGTAGAAATCGCATTTTTTCATAGTAGGAGGAACTCGTTTGAAGAAGAAGTTACATCAATATGAGATAATGTGTATCGGTTTATTACTTGCTGTATTTAGTATTATTGCTTGGCGCGTACATGCAGGTGGCGTTACAGTGATGGATACATATGTCCATGGATTGGTAAAAGGGTTACAGACAGAAGGCTCACTTACATTTTTCTCATATTTTACAAAGATGGGATCTGAGATTGGGATCATAACTACGCTCGTTATAAGTTTGCTCGTTTTTTGGAAGAAGCGTTATTATGCTGCGATGATTGTGTATCCAGTAGGTATTTTAGTAACGCATCTTGTGAATAAAGGGATTAAAGAAATTGTGAAAAGGGACCGTCCGTCATTAAATGAAGCGCTAGATGCACTTGGATATAGTTTCCCTAGTGGGCATGCAATGCTATCCATTATGACATTCGGATTTCTTGCTTATATCATTGCTGCAAATTTGAAGAGTGTAACGGGGAAATATGTCATAACGATTTTGCTAAGTATATTAATCATATTGATTGGATTAAGTCGAATTATTTTAAATGTACATTATCCAACTGATATTTTAGCTGGTTACTGTTTCGGTGGCATTTTATTAATTATAGCAATTTATTTTCATCGCTTGCTTACCGAAAGGCTTGGGCTTAATAACGAGAGATAGAAAAACGTCTAAAAAAACTANNTAGTTTTTTTAGACGTTTTTTGTTTATGTGAAGATGTGATACAGTATAAATGACAATTGAATTTTTTAAAGTAGGTGAAAATGTGTGAAGACGAATGTACATAAAGTTGATAGGTGGGGGAAGTTAGGCTCTTTTTTATACCAGTTTCGTTATACGGTAATTGTAGCGTTATTATTACTCGCAGTAGCACTCGGTATTTTCGCTCCAAAGCTTCCAGGAGTGTTGGGCGGTGATGGTTTCCAAACAGAAGGGGACTATCAAAAAACGAAAGAAATTTTAGATAAAGATTTTAAGAGGTCCCAAGATACACTCCTACTCGTTTTTGAAAAAAATAAGGATGCTTCACATGAGGAATTCCAAAAGCAAATAGAGAAAATTGTAAAGAATATTCAAGAGAAAGAGACGTATGAATCTTTCCATCACCCAGTGCAAAATAAAGAAATGTTACAAGATGATATCGGTTATGCGACAATTTTATTTTCCGGGAAAACAAATAAAGAACGAATGGAACAGACATTACAATTCGCTGACAAAATTGAGAAGGAAAGTAATAGAGTGCTAAAAGTAACACCTACAGGGTTCCCTAAAATTAATCAAGAGATTAATGAAAGAACGCAAAATGATTTAAAGGTAGCAGAGATGATTGGCTTACCAATTGCGTTTCTTGTATTACTATTTTCATTTGGTAGCCTTTTGGCATCTATTTTACCAATTGTAAATGGGGCACTTAGTGTTATTAGTACGATGGGCATATTATACTTTATAGGTAGCGATAAAGAACTATCTATCTTTGTGTTAAATGTTGCACCGATGATCGGACTTGCGCTATCTATTGATTTTGCGCTATTATTTGTGAATCGCTTTCGAGAGGAAGTTGCAAAACGAACAGTAAAAGAAGCGATAGCAATTACATATCAGACAGCAGGTCGCGCTATCGTATTTTCGGGATTATGTGTATTTGTCGGATTATCTGGTTTGTTTTTCTTTAAGATAGATTATATTCAGTCTGTTGCTATTAGCGGAATGATTGTTGTGATTATGAGTATTTTATTTTCACTCACACTTCTTCCGGCGCTATTATCGTTAATTGGTAAACGAATATTAAAAAAGAATCAAGTAGCGCATACGCCGGCAAAGGCGTGGCGTACATTTGCACAATTTGTAATGAAACATCCAATCGCAATGATTATTGTTGTTACAACATTTATTGTGATTTGTTTATTGCCGTTACGTACTGCGAATTTGCAGTTCCCTGATGTGGAAGCTCTACCTAAACAGAGTGATACAAGGATTGCATATGAAAAGTATGAAGAAGCATTTAATAAAATTGTCAAAACACATGCGGATGTTACGTTAGTGGTAGAGACAAAAAAAGATATGAAAGAAAAAGAAAGTTTACAAAAGATAGAAGAAGTCGTTCAAAAGTTAAAAGATGATAAGAAAGTACATGAAGTAAGAAGTTTATACGACGGATTACCTGGAATGAAAGCAGAGCAAGTTGCTGGAATATTACAGTCGCCAGAAGCCGCGAAACTAGCTCCTGTATTTGAAGTGTACACGAAAGGAAATAAGACAACGATAGAAGTCTTTTTGAAAACAAAACCACGTACGGAAACTGCTAAACAGTGGGTTCGTGATTTTAAAAAGAATTATAAAGAAACAGATGTTACGTACTATCTAGGCGGAATGACGACGTTCCAACAAGAGTTGGAAGATGAAATTAAAGATAATGTGGTAATTGGTATGTCTGTTATATTTGGATCGACCTTTGTTATATTATTATTTGCATTTCGCTCTATACTCATTCCAGTTAAGGCTATTATTATGAATATACTTAGTTTAAGCGCAACAATTGGAATTGTTGTTTGGTTATTTGAAGGTGGGCATTTTGGTTTAGAAGCGAGTCCTGTTCTATTTGTATTACCAATCTTCATTTTCGGTCTCGTATTTGGGCTTAGTATGGATTATGAAGTATTTCTTATTTCACGTATTCATGAGATCTATGAAGAAACAGGAGATAATGATCAAGCAACGTTAGAAGGGCTCGTTTCAACGAGTAGAATTATAACATCAGCTGCTTTAATTATGATCGTTGTAACTGGTGCGTTTGCATTTACTGATATTTTACCAGTGAGGCAGATGGGGCTTGGGGTGGCATTAGCGATATTTCTTGATGCAACAATTATTCGACTTATGCTCGTACCAAGCTTGATGAAGTTGTTTGGAGACTGGAACTGGTGGCTACCATTTCGAAAAAAACGAGAAAAATCATCTTGAAAAATGCTCATCATATTGATGAGCGTTTTTTTATGAATAGCAAAGCCTACATTTTGCAAATAGTATGTGATAAGAACATTACATAATAAGTAGGTGAAGGCAATGTTTCGTTATTTTAAGTTTAAATTAAATGATACAGTACAGTTTGCTGAGAACGATGGGCATATGTATCGCATTGTCGGTTATCGGTTAGAAAAAGGATTTTATCCAAAAGATGAATGGACTCATATCATTTATGAACTGCTTAGAGAATTTGACGGGTACACGATGGATGCAGAAGAAGAGGAGCTTGTAAAGGTCATTCAAGTAGAGGATGAGTATTATAAAATACAAGAAGTATCAGGCTATCGTTATCCAGTAAAAATGAAGCAAAAACACCAAGTGATGAAAGTAGAAAAGATTGACGATTTATTAGATACGTATAACGACTATAAACGATTGGCGGATTTCTTTAAAGATTTATCGTATGAACAAAAAGCTGAAGAATTGTTGCAGGAAATGAAAAAGCTTAGAGCATGAGGGACAGTCTACTATAAGACTGTCCTCTGTTTTTAGCGGTGCATCAAAGTGTGTTTTCCGTTACAATGAGAGAATCAATAGAAATAAGGTGATACAATATGGAAACAAAGAAGAAGGGCGAATGGTGCGAAATGACTGTTCCAGCTACATGGAATGGTATAAGTATCGAATCGTTATTAAAAGTAGAATGGGAAATACCGAAAAAATTATTACATCAGCTTCGTATGGAAAAAGGAGTTACTGTTAACGGGGAACAGAGAAGATGGAATGAACCTTTAAAAGAGGGCGATAAATTGCAAGTTCATATGTTTATGGAGGAGGAGTACGGTGTAGAACCGGAATATGGTGAGTTACATGTAATATTTGAAGACGATCACGTACTCATCGTAAATAAACCAGAGCAAATGGATACGCATCCTGCTGAAAAAGGTGGAAAGGGAACACTTGCAAACCTTGTTGCGTTTCATTTTCAAATGCAAGGTTTAGAGACGAAAGTTCGTCATATTCATCGCTTAGATAAAGATACAACAGGTGGTGTTGTGTTTGCTAAGCATAGAATTGCTGGTGCGATTATGGATCGTTTATTAATGGAACGAAAAATTAAGAGAACGTATGCGGCGCTTGTTGAAGGGAAAGTAAAAAAGAAGCAGGGAACAATTGATGTAGCTATTGGAAGGGATCGACATCATGCTACGAGACGTCGAATTTCTCCAAAAGGGGATGAAGCTATAACTTACTATAAAGTAGAAAAATACTTTAAGAAGCAAGATGCAACATTCATCACGTTACAATTAGAAACAGGTAGAACGCATCAAATTCGTGTTCATATGAGCTATAATGGTAATCCGTTAGTAGGGGATGTATTATATGGTGGACAAACAAAATATATGTCAGCGCAAGCGTTACATGCAATGAAAATTAATTTCCTACATCCAATTACGAAAGAAGAGATAGAAGTTGATGTACCATTTCCTACAAAATTAAACAATACTCTGAAAGAATTTCAAAGAGTGAATGCGTAAAATGTAAATATCAATTTGAGAAAAGTAGATTTTTGCAGGAATTTCTCTAAAAGAAGCGAAGCCGTTAAGAGAAAAGAGAGGTGAGAATCACTTGGTCAAATATAAATATATACTAGGAATATGTTTCGCTTGTCTCTTAGTTACTCTATGTCTCTATCCATATTTACCAAACCGGATGGCAGTGCATTGGAATGAAAATGGCGGGCCGAACGAGTTTATGAGTAAACAAGTTGTAGTATTATTTATTCCTTGTCTTATTATTTTCTTACATGGATTCGTGTATATTATTTCACATAATATATATAAGTTTAATGAAAGAGAGCATTTTATTATAAGTGGGTTTATAAAGACGATTACTTTATTTATGTTGTTTATCCATATGCTCATTCTCTTTATTAATTTTGGAAGCATTATATCTTTTCAGACAGGATTAACGATTGGGATTAGTATGTTTCTTTTTATGCTTAGTAAAGAGTTTAAAAAGGTTAAGAGTACGGAGAAAGATCCAATCAAATTACAAAAGATTCGTTTAGTGAGTAGGCGGATTTTTCAAGTGATGGCATGTGGTATATTATTTTCATTGTTTTTGAACTTGAAGTGGGGATTTTATGTGTTACTTAGTGTAATAAGCTGTGGTTCTATTTTGTTTATGTTCTACATTTTATATTCCTACATAATAGAAAGTTACGAAACTTAAAAAAGAGTCTTCTTGTTATGAGAAGACTCTTTTAATCTATTTATTTCGTAATAAATTGTTGTGTCCAGTAGTTTCCATTTTCTACATAGCCAACACCAATGTGAGTGAAGCCACTATTTAAGATGTTTGCACGGTGTCCAGCGCTGTTCATCCAAGCTTGTACTACTTCTTCAGGTGTACGTTGACCTTGAGCGATGTTTTCACCTGCAGATGTATAAGAAATACCAAATTTCTTCATCATGTCAAACGGAGACCCGTATGTAGGGCTGTTATGATCAAAGTAGTTATTCTTTTGCATATCTTCAGATTTAATACGTGCTACTTTGCTTAATTCAGTATCGATTTTTAGTGCTGGTAAGCCTTGTTTTGTACGCTCAGCGTTTGTTAATTCAACAACGCGTTGTTCGAACTCACTTAAAGATTTTGCTTCTTCAGCAGGCTTTTCAGCAGGTTTTTGTGTTTCGTTTTGAGTGTTATTATTTTCAGCTGGTTTTGAAGCTTCTGGTTTTTGAACTTCTTCAGCAGGCTTTTGTTCAGCAGGTTTTTGCTCAACAGGCTTTTGAGTTTCTGGCTTAGCTGTTGGTTGCTCAGTTACAACATTTTCAGTAGGTTGTTGACCAGGAACGAAGCAGTTTGGTTGGAAGTTAGCTTGTTGCCATTGTGCTAATGATTCAACTCCCATAGATTGTAAGAATGCTTGTAATTCTTGTTGGCTCATTTGCTTCATCATCACTTTTGAATGCTGAATATTTTGAACATTTATGTTAGATGGTTGTACTGTTGCAGCTTGTGCATCTAAAGATGATACTCCTAGAGTAAGAGCTGTTGCAGCAGCTACAGATAATAAAACACGCTTTTTCATGATGTGTGTCCCCCTATATAAAGTTTTAATTTGTTTTCACACGATTTGTTTTGACAGCCTGTCTGACTGACAAATTCATCGTAGCATACAATTTGCGAGAAAAAAGATGGAAAAAAATTCATAGACTTAAAAATTACCTAATTTATCCTAAGTGAAGAAAAGGAAAGAAATAAGAGAAACGTAGAGTATAAAAGGAATTTTCAGCATCTGTATACGTTGTTTTAAGAGGGGGTTTTTGGATAAAGTTACCTAAATAGAAAATGAAGAATCCTATTGTATCAATGGTTTGAGCGGTTTTCTGAGGAATATAATGGATTGATTTTTACAAAACTGTAATGTTTCTGTTGTTCTTTTTTATAATAAAGTAACATATTTTTAATGTTGTAGCGGACAAAAAAGCGGCTATCTCTTTACATAGACGAAGGAGATAGCCGTTTTCTTATTATTACGTATGTTACGAGTTATTACGAGTTGGTTTCAATTGCTTCTAATAATAGATCTACAATGTGAATTCCTCTCATTTTATGAGAAAGCCCTTCGCGCTCAATACCTAATTTCATTTGTAATAAACAACCTGGATTTGCAGTAACAATGGTTGCTGCGTCTGTTTCATGCACACGGTCCATTTTGTAATCTAGAAATTCCATTGATAACTCTGAATGAACAATATTGTAAATACCAGCAGAACCACAGCAGCGATCCGCATCTTTCATTTCACGGTATGTTGCACCTTGGATGGCTTCTAGTAATATACGAGGTGCAGAAGATGTTCGCATAACATTGCGTAAGTGACAAGAGTCTTGATACGTAATAATTTGCGGCGTGAGTCGTAAGTCATTGCGTTTATGGAAATCTAATTCTACTAGTATAGCAGTAATATCTTTAATTTTAGAAACAAACTGCTTTGCACGTTCAGCCCACTTAGGATCGTCTTTTAAAAGATAGTCATAGTCTACGAGGTAAGCTCCGCAACCACCAGCATTCGTAATAATATAGTCGATTTTTAAATCTTCGAATGCTTTTATATTTCGTTTCGCTAATTCTTTCGCTCCACTCTTTTCACCAGCATGCCCATGTAATGCTCCGCAGCAGTTTTGTGTTTTCGGAATAACGACATCACAACCAGCTAACTGAAGAAGTTTCATCGTTGCGTTATTTGTTTCTAAAAACATTGTATCCATTAAACAGCCTGTGAAGAATGCAACTTGTTTTTTCTTTGTGCTTTCAGCAGGTAAAAATGTAGGGCGGTCTTTCATTGCTTTCATTTTAGGGACTTTTGGTAAAACTAAATCCATCGTTGCAAGTGTTTCAGGGAATAACTTCATAATACCTGTTTTATGTGTTAGCGTTTGTAAACCAGAACGCTGGTAAAATCCAATTAATCCTGTTAATGTTCTCATTCGATTTTGATGCGGGAATAGTCCTTCAAACACGACTTTACGTACAGCTCTTACTGGCACCGAGAACTTTTTATTTTGATTAATAATATCACGAGCTTCTTCTAATAAATGTCCATAGTTCACACCAGATGGACAAACAGGTTCGCAAGCACGACAGCCGAGGCAGACGTTTAATGTATTTTCAACATCTTCATCTGGCTCGATTAAACCATCAACGACTGCTTTCATTAGTGCGATACGTCCGCGTGGTGAATGTGATTCTTTATAACCTGATTGAATGTAAGTAGGGCAAGTCGGTAAACAGAAACCACATCGCATACAATTTAGTAGTTCATCTTCGCTTAATCGTTCTTTAAATTCCTTTTGAATGTTTTCTTTATTTAATGTGGTCATCGCTCAACCACCACTCTTTTACGAGAGTCTTTCGCGAACATTTTTCCTGGATTCATAATGTTGTTTGGATCGAAAGCTTGCTTTATACCTTGCATAGCTGCAATACCTTCTTTACCTAGTTTCATTTCTAAATAGGGAGCTTTCATTGCACCAACACCATGTTCACCAGTAATCGTGCCGCCAAGTTCAATTGCTTTCGCAAATATTTCAGCAAAAGCTTGTTCAGCTCGGTGCATTTCTTCTTCATTACGAGCATCTGTCATACAAGTTGGATGTAAATTACCATCACCAGCGTGTCCAAACGTACAAATAGGAATATTATATTTTTTTGCAATGGCATTAATAGCTTCAACCATCGGAGCGATTTGTGAACGTGGTACAGTTGCGTCTTCTAATATTGTAGTAGGTTTTAATCTAGCAAGCGCAGATAAAGCACTACGGCGAGCAGTACGAAGCGCATCTGCTTCCGCTTCATCTTTTGCAACGCGAACATCAACTGCGTTCATAGAGCGGCAAACGTTAGCCATGTTTTCGATATCTCGATTGACTACTTCGGGTGGACCGTCTTGTTCGATTAATAAAATTGCTTTTACATCGGTAGGTAAACCGATTTGCGCAAACTCTTCTACTACTTCAATTGTCGGTTGATCTAAAAATTCCAGTGTCGCTGGAATGATTTTATTTGCAATAATAGAAGAAACAGCACGTGCAGCTTCATTAATATCTTCATATAGTGCAAGCATTGTTTTCTTCGTTTCAGGCATAGGAACAAGTTTTAATATCGCTTCTGTTACTACACCAAGTGTTCCTTCAGAACCGATAAATAAACGAGTTAAATCGTAACCAGCTACATCTTTTGCTAATTTACCGCCAGTACGGATAATATCTCCATTTGGTAAGACAAGTTCAAGTCCCATTACATAATCACGTGTTACGCCATATTTTAATCCGCGCAATCCACCTGAGTTTTCATTAATATTACCGCCGATTGTAGAAATCTTCATCGAACTTGGATCTGGCGGATAAAATAACCCTTTTTTCTCAACTGCTTTAATAATATCAAGTGTAATAACACCCGCTTGTACAGTAATTGTTAAATTTTCTTCATCAATTTCTAAAATGTTGTTCATATGGCGGAAAATAAGGACGATACCGCCTTCAAGTGGACATGTTCCTGCGCAAAGGTTTGTTCCAGACCCGCGAACATATACAGGAATTTTGTGAGTGTTACACACTTTTAACACTTCAGCTACTTCATTTGTATTACGAGGAGCAATGACTGCATCAGGCATTGCTTGGAAGTTTGGAGTGGCATCATAACTATAAGTTAAACGCCCCATATTGGATGTATCTACATTATCTTCGCCAACAATGGATACGAATGAATCAATAATTTGCTTTTCTAACATTGGAAATCCCCCTCAAACTGTTAACGTGTTTAGTTATAATAAAAAACGTTGTAACAGTGCTTTCATTATAATGATAAAAAAATCGGGGGATTCTTTCTATGTGTAATCATCTAAAGATTAATCTGTTTTGTCGTTCTTTTTTGTATGATTATCTAACAAGAGGAGTGCGAAGTATAAAACATTTAAATCTTTGAATTGTTTTGGATCAAGTCCTGTATATTCCTCAATCTTTTTTAGTCTGTAATGCAATGTGTTAATGTGTATATGTAATTGCTTAGCTGTCTGTTTATAAGATTGGTTATAATCGATAAATAAACGTAAAGTTTGCATAAGCTCAAGAGATGATACTAAGTTTTCAATGGTACGCTCTAGAAACTGTTCCCGCGTTTCAGTAGAAATATCTTGTAAGCACATTTCTAAACGTAAATCTTCATTAAATACAATTTTTTTCGTTTCAAGTGATACAGAAAGAGCTCGCAATGCTTGTTCGTATGATATGTTCATACTGCTTGGAGTAACGGTTTGTCCAATCCCGATATATAAAGGAATAGAAAATAAAGTTTCACAATCCTGTTTTAACCGTTTTAAAAATTGGTAAGTTTGCTCTTTGGAACGCATTGCTGTGAATAAAATGAATCGATCATTTCCCCAGCGAACAAATAGATGTTCCGTTGTTAATATATTGCGTATATGCTGCCAAATTTTACGCTAAAGCATCGTGTCATTTTGATCGATAGAGAACAAAATAAGCTGTTTCTTCTTATATAAATCAATGCCAAGTGTTTTTGCACGATCGAGAAAACTAGGAGACCAGTCTGTATTTTGAAGCCAATCAAAGACAAATGCTTCATACGAACGGTGCTCAAGTTCCAGCTGTTCTAAAAAGTAGTTTTCGTGAATTAATAGTTCGGTCATCTTACGTAATATTTCGCCGTACTGTGAAATGTTTTCAGGTTCTCCTGTAATGCCGATGACACCAATTACTTCGTCATGGAATAGTAGCGGAAGATTCATCCCAGCTTTTACACCTTGCAGTCGCCGTTCATCTTCTTTTGTAATGATGACAGTTTTTTTTTGTTTCGCGCAGCGGAGTGCACCTTCATGAAATTGACCAATTCTTTCTGCATCTGTACTTGCGATAATAACACCTTGTATATTAATGATAATAATATTTTCTGTAATTAGTCTGCGTACTTCTCGTACAATTTTATTCGCTAAATCAGGAAAAAGCATAATTGACACACCTCAAATTTTATTTGTTGTACATTATATATGTAAATGGAGTAAGAAAGGGAAATTTCACACTTTCCACACATTTATTTGGTATTTTACAATTATAACGAAATCATCTGAAGATGGAGGGAATCTTTTGAGAAAGTATGTTTTTCTTCTCTGTTTTTTATTTCTATTAGTAGGGTGTCAAGGAAGTCCATATACACCGATTGCTAATGATAAAAATGTTATTATAACTACGAATATAAAAGAAGGTAGTATTAGTTTTATTGATAAACAAACTAAAAAACTAATTACGACATGGGAACTAAATGAGCCGATGGCAGGAATTGCACTACTTCCAAACGGTGAGGACATACTTGTATACGGCAAGCAATTAGAGTACATGTATGTATATTCACTAACGGAAGGAAGGCAAGTGGAAAAATATAAAACTGGAAAAGGCATTGTAAATGTAGTCGTATCAGAAGATAAAAAGCAATTATTCGCTGCCGATCAAACTGCTCAAAAGGTAAGGTTCTTTACGATAAAAGGGAAAGAGACAGGGAGCGTGTCAACTGGAAAAGGGCCAATAACGATGGTAGAGCATCATAACCAGTTATCTGTATTAAACTTTTATGATACGAAATTAACGACAATTGATACAAAGACAAAAGAGGTTATACAATCCTTTATGATTCCACCAGCATCAACAGGAGCGACGGTTAGTCCTGATGGGAAAGAAATATGGATTGGCGGACATGGTGATGGAAATCAAGTGAATGAGAAAGTATTAGTGTATTCATTACAGAGCGGAGAAATGGTACGTTCTTTACACGCTCCATTTATGCCCGTGAACATAACGAATGATAATAAGTACGTCTATGCATTAAGTCACGGTTCGAATACACTTCGAAAGTTTGATGTTAGCACGTATAAAGAGGTAGCTTCTGTAGAAGTAGGATCGAACCCATTTGCATTTTTAAAAAGCGGGGCAGAAGGATACGTAGCAAGTTATGATAGTGATGAAGTGTGCGTCATCGATATGAAGAATTTAAAAATAAAACAAACAATTAAAGTCGGAAAAGGACCGTTTCAACTCATAGAGAGAGAAGGGGAAGGGTAATGAGTAAATATAGAGTGCTAGTTGTAGATGATGAAAGTGATATGAGACAACTTGTAGGAATGTACTTAGATAACTTCGGATACGAATGGGGAGAAGCCGAAAATGGAAAAGAGGCTCTGAAAAAATTAGAGTCGGATCACTATGATTTCGTTGTGCTAGATATTATGATGCCTGAAATGGATGGACTGTCAGTTTGTAAAGAAATTAGAAAAACGTCAGATGTGCCGATTATATTTTTAACGGCAAAAGGTGAAGAGTGGAATAGGGTGAACGGTTTACGTATGGGAGCAGATGATTATATTGTAAAGCCGTTTAGTCCTGGTGAGTTGATTGCTCGTATGGAAGCTGTGTTAAGACGATATACAAAGCAAGAACAGCAAGAGGAGATTCAGTTTGGACCAATCTTTATTAATGAAAAAAGTAGACGAATTGAGACGGATGGACAAGTAGTATCACTTACGGTTAAAGAGTTTGATTTACTATATTTCCTTTGCCAACATAATGGACAAGTATTTAGTCGGGAACAATTGCTTGAAAAGGTGTGGGGATATGATTATGCAGGAAGTACAAGAACGGTAGATACGCATGTGAAAACGATGCGTCTAAAGCTCGGAGAAAGTGGAAACTACATTCAAACTGTTTGGGGTGTAGGTTATAAATTTGAGGTGTAACGTATGTTTACGATGGTACAAAAGCTTTGGCTTACAGTAGTATGTGCAGTATGTGTAACAGTTTCCTTTCTTTATTTTGTATCTTTATACTCATATGAAAAGCTATACGTGGACAATTTAAAAGATTCATTAGTAGTGGAAGGGAAGCGTCTTGCTACGCAATATGATAAACATGAAGGAGTAGCCACTTTCGAAGAGAAAGTAAGAGCATACGATCAAATATCTAGTTCAGATGTTCTTTTCGTGTACAATCCGCGTGATTTAAGCGCATGTTTGCCTTTTGATGTTCACCATCATTCTCTTATAAGTGAAGGGGATAGACAGTCGCTATTAGATGGAAAAACTGTGACAAAGATAGGGTATGAAGAACATTTTGATCGCAATATTATGGGTGTTGTCATTCCGGTTTTAGATAATAAAAAATTAGTTGGTATTGTATACTCTTATATTCCTTTAAAAAGTATAAAAGATTTAATATTTGATATGGGTCTTATTTTAGCGCCGTTAGCACTTGCTATGATTTTAATTACAATATGGATTGGTAGAAAAATTATTATTGCTATTACAAGACCGCTTTCGCAAATGGAACGAGTTGCAAATCATCTGGCTACAGGAGATTTCTCAGAGCGAATTACAATTTCTTCAGAAGATGAAATTGGACGATTGGGAAAAGCGTTTAATAAAATGGCGAATTCTTTGGAAACAGAAGACGTAAAGCGTAAGGAATTTTTAGCGAATGTTTCGCATGAACTTAGAACGCCACTTAGTTATATTAAAGGATATAGTGAAGCTATTTTAGACGGTGTAGCAAAGGGGCCGCAGCAGGAAAAAGTAACGCAACTCATCCATAAAGAAGCAGATCGCATGCAGCGCCTCGTTCATGATTTATTAGATTTAGCGCAGCTAGAAGGTGAACATTTTCCGTTAAAGAAGCAACCTATCGTTTTTTCACAACTTATTGAGGATGTATTAGATACGTATGAGATTAAGTTTATAGAAAAGGAAATTCGTATTTCAACAAATTTAAATCCAGAGATCATTGTAATGATTGATGAGGATCGTATGCAACAAGTACTTCATAACGTGTTAGATAATGCGATACGGTATACCGATCAAAACGGGGATATTATAATAACTTTAGAGAAAATAGACGGTTATTGTGAATTGAAAATAAAAGATACAGGAATAGGTATTGATATAGAACATTTAGAAAATCTTGGTGAACGTTTTTACCGAGTTGATAAAGCGAGAAGTCGCCAACATGGCGGAACTGGTTTAGGACTTGCTATTGTAAGGCAAATTGTTCATATACATGATGGACAGTGGAGCATTGAAAGTGAAAAAGGGAATGGAACGACAGTTAGTATAAAATTAAAGACACAAGATGAGGGAGGCATGTTCTAATGTAAAAGGACATGCTTTTTAATAAATATAAATTAATATTAAATAAATATTAAAAATTTGACTATTTTATGAACAAAACATTTGTACTTCTTACCAATTCGTTCTAAAATAGTTATGATGCAAAGTTTTTATAAATCGTTTCAATTGTTGTTTGGAAGATACTGAGGTGATTTAACTGGAGTACAAATCTATTAAACCGAAAAAAATTTACGAAGAAGTATCTGAAGCTATTTTAACAATGATTAAAAATGGTACATTAAAACCTGGTGACAAACTACTTCCTGTGCATCAATTAGCTGAGCAGTTTCAAGTTGGCAGATCTGCTGTTCGTGAAGCGCTAAGTGCGCTAAGAGCGATGGGCTTAATTGAAATGAAACAAGGAGAAGGTACATATGTGAAGAATTTCGATTCTTCTTCATTAACAAAATCATTAAACAATAGATTATTAATGAAGAAAGAAGATATTTTGAATTTATTAGAAGTACGAAAGGTGCTTGAAGTGGGGGCAGTTCGAGCAGCGGCGGCAAAACGTACGGAAGATAACTTGAAAAATATGAAGCATTGGTTAGATGAAATGGCAAAGAGCATTGGAGATGAAAAGGCTGGTGAAAAAGCAGATTTTCAGTTCCATATGGGAATTGCGGAGTCTTCGCATAATAACATTTTGCTTGAACTCATGAATCATGTTTCAGAGATGATTGCTGAAACGATTGGTGAATCAAGACGCATTATTTTATATGGTGAACAAACAACATCAGAACGACTTATAGAAGAGCATCAAGTTATATATGATGCGGTGTTAAAGCAAGATGTAGAATTAGCGCAGCAAGCAATGCTAGATCATTTAACAAATGTAGAACATATTGTCACAGGTAAAACAGATAAAAATTCGTAATTTAATCTTTTAAAAATCTAATTTTCTGATAAAATAGAGAGAGATTAAGTAAGCGTTTTCTTTAGAAGAGGGAGGGGATAGGCCATGGTTGAGCCTATTTCTTCTTTCTTAGTCATCTGATGACCATACGTTTGTTGGTGGAGTTGTAAAAAGGGGGAGTAAGAATTATGAAAGTTACTTTATTTGTTACTTGTTTAGTCGATATGTTTGAAACAAACGTCGGCAAAGCAACAGTTGAAGTGTTGGAGCGTTTAGGTTGTGAAATTGAATTTCCAGAAGCACAAGTTTGTTGTGGTCAGCCTGCTTATAATAGCGGCCATATAGAAGCAGCAAAAGAAGCGATGAAGCATATGATTGAAACTTTTGAAAACGCGGAATATATCGTTACGCCATCTGGTTCTTGTGCGACAATGTTTCATGAGTATCCGCATGTTTTTAAAGATGATCCGAAGTGGGCTAAACGTGCACAAAAAGTTGCTGATAAAACATATGAATTTACACAATTTATTGTAGATGTTTTAAAAGTTACAGATGTTGGTGCAAGTTTACCAGGAATAGCTACTATTCATAAATCTTGTCATATGACACGTATGCTTGGAGTAAAAGAAGCGCCAGGAATTTTATTATCAAACGTAAAAGGATTAACTGTGAGAGATCTGCCAAACGTACAAAATTGTTGTGGGTTTGGGGGAACGTTTTCAGTTAAAATGACTCCAATTTCTGAGCAAATGGTAGATGAAAAAGTAGATAGCGTAATGGAAACAGGTGCTGATTATTTAATCGGTGCAGATTGTGGGTGTTTGTTAAACATTGGCGGACGTATTGAACGTTTAGGAAAAGAAGTAAAAGTAATGCATATTGCTGAGGTACTGAATAGTCGCTCATGAAGGGGGAACATAAGCTATGTCTATGAAAATCAGTGAGAAAAAATTTAATGATCGCGTAGGCGATGGAATTCAAGATTCGTTTATGCGCGGTGCGGTATCGTCTGCACAAACACGTTTATATACGAATCGATTAAAAGCAGCGGACGAATTAGGAAACTGGGAAGAGTGGCGTGAACTAGGTGAACAAATTCGTCAACACACGTTAGAAAATCTTGATTATTACTTAACGCAGTTAAGTGATAATGTAGCAAAAAGAGGCGGACACGTGTACTTTGCGAAAACGAAAGAGGAAGCAGCAAAGTATATTCAAGACGTTGCGAAAAAGAAGCAAGCGAAAAAAGTAGTGAAATCAAAGTCGATGGTAACTGAAGAAATTAGTATGAACCACGCACTTGAAGAGGTTGGTTGTGAAGTGTTAGAAAGTGACTTAGGAGAGTATATTCTGCAAGTAGATAACGATCCACCTTCACATATTATTGCGCCTGCACTTCATAAAAATAGAACGCAAATTCGTGATGTATTTAAAGAAAAGCTTGGCTATGAAAATTCTGATGATCCATACGAAATGACAAAGTTTGTTCGTAAACAACTTCGTGAAAAATTTATGGATGCAGAAATTGGTGTAACAGGTTGTAACTTCGCTGTTGCAAATACTGGTTCTCTTTGTTTAGTAACGAATGAAGGGAATGCGGATCTTGTTATGTCGATTCCAAAAACGCAAATTGCAGTAATGGGTATGGAACGTATGGTTCCAACAATGGAAGAACTAGATGTTTTAGTTGGTTTACTATGCCGTAGTGCGGTAGGGCAAAAGTTAACTAGTTATGTAACAGTAGCAGGACCAATTCAAGAAGAGGAAGTTGACGGACCAGAAGAATTCCATTTAGTTGTTGTTGATAATGGCCGTTCTCAAATTCTTGGATCGGAGTTCCGTTCAGTATTGCAATGTATTCGTTGTGCAGCTTGTGTTAACGTATGTCCTGTATATCGTCACGTTGGTGGACATTCATATGGTTCGATTTATTCAGGACCGATCGGTGCGGTATTAACACCACTTTTAGGTGGATATGATGATTACAAAGAGCTTCCTTATGCATCTAGTTTATGCGGAGCATGTACAGAAGCTTGTCCAGTAAAGATTCCGTTACATGATTTATTGTTAAAACATCGTCAAGTAATCGTTGAACAAGAAGGACGTGCGCCACTAGCAGAGAAATTAGCAATGAAAATGTTTAGTATGGGTGCTTCTTCAGCTGCCTTATATAAAATGGGATCGAAAATAGCTCCGGCAGCAATGAGTCCATTTACATCTGGTAACCGTGTATCAAAAGGTGTTGGACCACTTAAAAACTGGACGGATATTCGTGAATTCCCAGCGCCAAGTAAAGAACGGTTCCGTGATTGGTATAAAGATCATAAGAAAGGCGGCGATCAATAATGACAGGATTAATTCAAAACCGTGATTCCTTTCTAGATAACATTGCAAAAGAACTTGGGCGAGAACGTAAGACAGAAGGTGTTGAGCGTCCAGTATGGAAAAATAATGTGAATGTAGAAACGTTAAAAGATTATTCACAAGAAGAATTGTTAGAAGTATTTAAAAAGCAATGTACAAACATTCATACAACTGTAGTGGAAACGACAAATGATCGTTTACGTGAAGAAATTCAAAAAGTAATCATGGAAAACGGCGGCGGACCTATTATGCTATCAGCCGATGACCGTTTTGATGCATATGGTTTAACATCTTTATTTAAAGAAGAACTGCCAAAGCATGATATTGAAGTAAATGTATGGGATCCAGAGAGAAAAGAAGAAAATATGCGTTTAGCTGAACGGGCGAATATTGGTATTGCATTTAGTGATTATACATTAGCTGAATCCGGTACAATTGTTGTACAAAGTCATAAAGGGCAAGGACGTTCTTTACACTTTTTACCGACTGTATATTTTGCTATTATTCCACGTGAAACACTTGTGCCTCGTATTACGCAAGCAGTTCAGCATATGAACGCCCGTGTAGAAAAGGGCGAAGAGGTAGCATCTTGTATTAACTTTATTACGGGACCTAGTAACTCGGCTGATATTGAAATGAATCTTGTTGTCGGAGTACACGGACCATTAAAAGCAGTATATTTCATCGTATAAAATAGGGGAAAGCAGGCCAGAAAATGGCCTGCTTTTTTAGTAGAATAAAGGATAATATGAAGTAGAAGTTCTCTCCTTTTTTTGCTATGTTCTTTTGGAAAGGAGAGGAAGGGATGTTCACTTATGTATATGCATTGTTAGTGGGTATGGTGTTTGGTTCTTTTTTTATGGTAATCGCAATGAGGATTCCTGTAGGGGAATCTATTATTACACCGCGTTCGCATTGTCACTACTGCAAGTATACGTTACAGCCAAAAGAATTGATTCCAATCATTTCATTTTGTATGCAGAAAGGGCGTTGTACGAATTGTAAAAGAAAAATCTCAAGTTTGTACATAGCATTTGAATTTATTACAGGGAGTTTGTTTGTTCTTACTGTATATGTAATTGGAATAGAACGAGAGCTTATTCCTATTTTATCGCTCTTTTCTTTACTTCTCATTATTACGGTTACAGATGCAGTATATATGTTAATACCTAATCGTATTTTAATTTGGTTTGCCTTTTTGCTTACTTTAGAATGTATTTTTGTACCGTTAGTTACTTGGATAGATAGTATAGCAGGCAGTGGGATTATTTTTATTCTGTTATATTGTGTGCGAAGGATTTATCCAAAGGGTCTTGGCGGAGGGGATGTGAAATTACTTTCGTTACTTGGGTTTGTAGTAGGAGTGAAAGGGAGTTTTATGATTTTACTTTTATCATCTTGCTTTAGTCTTTGTTTTTTCGGGATTGGTATAGCATTAAAACGTATTAAAATAAGAACCCAAATTCCATTTGGACCTTTTATTAGCCTTGGGGCAATATGTTATGTATTGATCGCATATTCAAAGTAGAGAGGAAATAGAAAATGAATGTGTATATGGATGATCAAAGAATTTGTCTGTTCGGATATGTGCTAGCAACTACAGTAGAATGTGCCTTGCAAATGGTTCGGGATTATGATGTGAATATTCTTTCTCTTGATTTTAATATGGGATGGAGACAAAGTAATGGGCTTGATTTCGTAGATGCTTTTTGTGAAGAGCGATTATATGTTAAGGAAATTCACTTGCATACAAATGATGTCATTGGTATGCATAAAATGAAGCGAAGAATAGAAAGAGGGAAAGAGCAAGGAGAGATTGATCCTCATATTGTCGTTAAATATGTAGGGAGCTAAAAACTCCAAAGTGATACTTTGGAGTTTTTAATGTTTCATATGTGCTTGTAAAGGAATGATTTCCTCTGTTTGAGCTACTGCTAATTCAGTTTCTTCCTGTTTAACAGTAGGTGCTTTCTTTGTTAAGTAATGATAAACCATACCGACAAATACGGATCCGCCAATAATGTTACCGATTGTAACTGGAATTAAGTTATGAATAGCACCCGCAAAAGTAATTGTATCAGGATGTGGTGAAACTAAAGATAAGGCAAACAGAGATAAGTTTGCAATGCTATGCTCATAGCCAGACAAGAAGAATGTGAAAACGAGCATCATTATCATCAATATTTTTGCTGTATCGCCTTTTACTTGAGAAGGTAAGAAGCAGGCAAGACATACGAGCCAGTTACATAAAATCGCTTTAAAGAATAATTGCATTGTAGGTGTGTTCATTTTTCCTTCAACGACTGTATTCATTAAATGACCGTGATCGATTGCTCCAAAAATGCCAGTTGCGTAAAATAGTAAGGCAAAGAATAAAGCGCCAGCTAAGTTACCTGCATAACAAGCACCCCAGTTACGAAGTGTATCAGAAATCGTTGTTTCTTTTCGTAAAGTTGCCACTGTGAAATACATTGTATTTCCAGTAAATAATTCAGCACCGCCATATATAATAAGTACGAGAGCAATTCCGAAAAACATGGACTCAGCTAAATAGGTTGCTGGTGAATCTGCAATGTGAAAAAAGTTACCTAATTTAAAACATAGTACAATAACAAAACCGATATAAACGCCAGCAAGTGCAGCACGGATGAAATATTGCATTGGATTTGTATCTAGCATCTGCTTCTTGCTCTTAGCCAGTTTGACAACATAATCTAATCCTTGTTCTAGCATGAATAATACGCTCCTTTAATACATCGTCTCTAAATACTCTTTATATGAATAAAGTACATGGATTTGTTCTCGTTTTCAATAAGTTTGTTCAATATTTCACAAAAAGGACATACATACAGAAGGGAAGCGTTTACAAAAGGTAGTATAATGGAATTTTTTCTGAAAATAGAAAGGGAAAAGAAAAAGCGCTGTAATTACAGCGCTTTTTCGTCTAAATTCTTTTCTACTTTTACTTCTACTTCTTTTGAGAAGAACCAACCACAAACTGCGATTCCAACTAATACACCCCAGAATGTAAGCTTCCACGGAGTAGATTCTGGGAATGAGTGTGGAAGGACACCTAAAGCAGGGTGTGCTAACGTATACACTGCTAATTTCACACCAACCCAACCTACAATTAAAAATGCTGCAGTTTCAAGTCCTGGTTTACGTTTTAATATTTGTACGAAAGCAGATGCTGCAAATCGCATAATAACTAATCCGATAAGTCCACCTGTAAAGATAACGATAAATTGCCCTGTATCAAGACTACCAATCGTACCTAACCCTGTTTTTGGTAAAGTCATTGCTAATGCAACGGCAGCTAAAATAGAATCAACTGCGAAGGCAATATCTGCAACTTCGACTTTAAAGACAGTCCACCAAAAGTTCTCTTGCTTTTTCTCTGTTTCTTTTTCTTCTGTTTCTTCAGGTGCGTTCTTTTTAACATACGTTTTAAATAAGTGATTACCAGCGATAAACATAAGATAAATGGCACCAATTGCTTGCACTTGCCATACATCGACTAGAAATGAAATCATAAATAGTGATCCGAAGCGGAAAACAAATGCCCCTGCTAATCCATAAAATAGTGCTTTCTTTCGTTTTTCTTCTGGTAAATGTTTTACCATAATTGCCAGAACGAGAGCGTTATCAGCCGCTAAAATCCCCTCTAGTGCAATTAGGATGAGTAATACCCAACCATACTCCAATAATAATGATACATCCATGTACATTCTCCTCTCATTTCTATAAGTACTAAATAAGTGAAGAATTTCCCCACTATTTAGTTTCCCCATACTCCTGCCTATTAACTTTGGAATAATTTGGTAATGAATACAAAAAAGACCTCTGCCGTTAATAGGCAAAGGTCTTGCTAGACATATGTAATGAAAATGCCAACAAAGCCGGAAGAACTAAGTTCTACGTAATGACGACTTTGTTTCCAAGAAATAATTCTTGGACGCTACTCCCCTTTGGAGATATGCTATTGTATTCTCATTATATGGATAATTTATACGGTTGTCAACCTGTTAAAATATCTTCATTCGGATATTTTATTTTTCGGTTCTTTTTACGTGCAAATGAAAAGGCCAATGTTAAAGGTCCCATTTTGCCAAAGAACATCATAAAGATAATAATAGTTTTTCCGATCATAGTTAAGTGGGGTGTTAAATTCATGCTGAGGCCGACAGTACCGAATGCTGAAAATACTTCGAAAGCACTCATCAATAGAGGAACACGCTCAGTAATACTCAAAATTAAAATAGCAAAAAAGATAAATGAAATGGAAATAATAGTAATGGTTAATGATTTGACAATGAGAGTATCTTTAATGGATTTTTTAAACACGACAATATCATCTTGTTCTTGTAAAAATTTAAATACGCCAAAAAGCATAATTAAAAAGGTTGTTAACTTAATTCCACCACCAGTTGAAGCACTACCAGCGCCAATAAACATAAGGAGCATCATTAATAGTAGGGAAGGTTTGGATAATGCAGAAATATCAACTGTATTAAACCCGGCAGTTCGCGTTGAAATTGCTTGGAAATAAGCGGCCATTCCTTCTTCAAAAGGGGTAAATCCTCTCATAGAAAGGGAGTTATGGAACTCGAATATAAAAATTAAAACGGTAGCAATAATATTTACGATTAGAGTAGAAGAGAGCATAAGTTTTGAGTGTAAAGTAAGGTTTTTAAAATTTTTCTTTCTTTTGATATCTATGATGACTGTAAAACCAATCCCACCTAAAATGATGAGGGAGGAAATAACAAGATTGACAAGAATGCTATGGGAATGGGACATTAAATTATCACTCCACACAGAAAAACCAGCGTTATTAAAGGCTGAGATCGAATGAAAAAAACTATAATATATCCCTTTCGCAATCCCGTATTTGGGTACCCATTCAAAAGAGAGAAACAAAGTAGCGATACATTCAACTGTAAAAGAGAATAAAAATAATGATTTGGCAAGACGAATGACCCCGCCGATATTCGTTTGATTTAATGCTTGTTGCAGTAAAATTCGGTTTTGAAGCCCGATTTTTCTACCGAGCATAATCGCAATTAAAACAGCAAAGCTCATAATGCCAAGCCCACCCACTTGTATAAGCGTTAAAATGACACACTGTCCAAATAAAGTAAATACTTTTCCAGTATCCACAACACCAAGCCCAGTAACAGTACAAGCAGAAACGGTTGTAAATAAGGCATCGAGCCATGAAATAGACGTTGTTGTAGCAATTGGTAATTTTAATAAGCATGTGCCAACAATTGATAACACAATAAAAGATAAAGTAAGAACGCGGGGAGGACTCATGCTAATATTAATCCGTTTCATGTCACATATCACTCCTTTCGTTTTGCTTTTACTAGTATGTGAAAAAGCACGATTATGTATGTTAAAAATAGAAAGAGGCAGAGAATATCTGCCTCTAAGCCATATGTTATAGTATTATCCACGTAATTGTTGTTGAGCTAAAGCGACAAGACGTTTTGTTACTTCACCGCCAACTGAACCGTTAGAGCGAGAAGCTGTATTAGACCCTAAGCTAACACCGAATTCTTGTGCAATTTCATATTTAAATTGTTCAAGCGCTTGTTCTGCACCTGGAACTAGTAATTTGTTTGTTTTCACCATGTTGATACACATCCTTATGAGTAGTCCAGTTTAGTTAAGTACTATCTAAACTGGTACCGTTATTTTATGTGGAAACGATGTACTCATACCCGGAAGTAATCGGTGTGATTAGAAGTTCTTGGATAGAAAAAAGAGTAGCAAATTTGCTACTCTTTTTTCAGTATTGTCGCTGTACCTTCCACGACAATATCACCCGATTGATTATAGATGTTTGTTTGTAATGTAATGATTTTTTTATCATCCCGTTTTTTAATAACTTCTGCCACTACACGAAGTGTATCGCCGATTTTGACAGGAGCGCGGAATGAAACGTTTTGAGACAAATAAATCGTATTTTTGCCCGGAAGTTTCGTTCCAAGAATGGTGGAAATAAAACTGGAAACGAGCATGCCATGAGCAATACGTTCTTTAAACATTGTCGTTTTTGCAAACGAATCTAAAATATGAATGGGATTGACATCTCCAGTCAATTTTGCAAAATTGATAACGTCCTCATCCGTAATTTGTTTTGTTAAAGATGCTTGATCACCGACTTGAATCTCATCATAACGAAGCTCCGGAACAGTTTGTGCTTCTTGAAATGGATTCATTTTGTCCTCCTTCTTTTCCATATCGAAAAATGCCAGCCATCTTGATGTAGTAGGAGGAAGAAAGAGTTTTGTTTGTGCTGCGGTTAGTTGCCACATTTTTCTTACTTGATGGAAGTAAATAGATTTTTTGAGTTTTCCTCGAACTGCTTTGCGAGTTCTAGTTGTTTGGACTTGAACTCTCCCAAAAAAACTTCTAACTGTTTTTGAACCTCTTCACGTTGCGTTTGTTGTTGTTCGATAAAGTGCTTTGTTGTTTCTTCAAATTGACCGCTAGTTTGAGTAAGAATAGACAAAGATGTTTTCGTAGGAGAAACAGTAAGTTGGTGCATTTGAGTAGAAAGCTCATTCCATTTTTCTTGCCACTCGTTAATTTGATCGTTTAAGGAGTTTCCAGTTAATTGCTTCACGTAATCCGTGTATTGGTTATTGAACTGAGCAGTAAATTGTTGTAGTTCTTTTTCTAGTTCATCTACTCCTGATGTTAATTTATGCAAAGCGTCTTGTTGTTGTTTTAACGTTTCTAAAGTAAGTTGCTCTAATTGTTTCCCAGCTGAAGAGAAAAGGGAAAGAGATTGAGACCAGTTTTTCCAAAATGCATCGACTAATTCGTATGGCTTAGTTTCCATTGTTTGACCCCCAAATGTTTTTTTGCATATTGTGAACGCAGATTACTCTGCTGTACCACCAGGTGAAGATGAAGAATCCTTTTCATCCTTTTCTGGAGAAGTAGAAAATGGAAAGAATGCATTGGTGTATAACGTGAAAAACGTTCGCAACATATTTTGATAATGTTCAAAAGAAGTCGCACATGTTGTTAAATATTGCTCTCCATATTCAGTTAAAGAATAAATTCTTTTTGCTGGCCCTCCGTCGCTTGTATCCCAAGTAGAAGAAATAAGGTTTTCTTTTTCTAATTTGCGTAGTGTTCGATACACATTACCTTGGTCAACAGAAGAAAAGCCGATATCCATTAGCATTTGAATAAGTTTGTAACCGTGAAGACTCCAGTCTTTTAGACAGAGAAGTAAGAAAGGAACTAAGAAGTTTTTTGGCATGGAGTTTGGTTGTTTCGCTTGGTTTTTTTCCAAACTTTCTGGGTGTTCTGGTTCATTATGTAGCATGATTGTGCATCACCTCATGAATCAGTTAGATGGAATTTTTTGCTTATAAGTGCAATTTACACCTATCTGTTTTTAATGTCAATACATTTGTTGGAAAATAAAGAAAAATAAAATATAGGGTTGAAGTTTTATTCAGAATATTAGAAAATAGTGAATAGGTTGAATTGTTTCAAAAACGAAAAAGGGAGTGTAGGTAAAGTGATTGATCAAAAATTCGATCCACTACAAGCATGGAAAAATGCTTATGAACAAACCGAAACATTTTGGGGAAAAGCGCTCAATGAAACAATTAAAACAGAAGAATATTCTGCTTGGATGGGTAGCGTTCTAGATTTGAATTTGTTTTATCAAAAAGCATTAAATGATACGACAAAAAGCTATTTAGAACAAGTAAACGTACCGACAAAAGAGGATATTGCAAGAGTGGCTACGCTTGTTATTAACTTGGAAAATAAAGTAGATAACATCGAGGAGTTTCTAGAGGAGAAAGTAGATTCTTTAGGACAAGCTCCTACATTAAAGCGTGATGTTACGAAAGTAAAACAAGATATTCGGACGTTAGAAACGAAAGTTGATCAAATTTTAGAATTGCTAGAAAAGCAAAATGCAGTGCTAGCGAAACTACAAGAACCTGTAAAAGAAGAAGTAAAACCTACGAATAAGCCGGAAAATAAAAAATGATAAAAGCGCTTGTTTATAACAGGTAAAAGAGAGAGGGAGAATCTCTTTTCGTGTATAAACAGTGAAACATAATTATATAGGGACTCAATAGTATGAGTACCAAAATGATTCATAACATTCGTTCACAAATTCATTTAAGGGGGAAAAGAAATGGTTCAATTAAATGGCAAAGTAGCAATCGTAACAGGTGGGGCAAAAGGAATTGGAAAAGCAATTACAGTAGCATTAGCACAAGAGGGCGCTAAAGTTGTTATTAATTATAACAGCAGTAAAGAAGCAGCTGAAAATTTAGTAAATGAATTAGGAAAAGAAGGACATGACGTTTATGCAGTGCAAGCGGATGTTTCTAAAGTAGAAGATGCAAATCGTCTTGTAGAAGAAGCTGTGAATCATTTTGGTAAAGTTGATATTCTTGTTAACAATGCCGGTATTACAAGAGATCGTACATTCAAAAAGTTAAATCGTGAAGATTGGGAGCGCGTAATTGACGTGAACTTAAGCAGTGTATTTAATACAACAAGTGCGGTACTTCCATACATAACGGAAGCAGAAGAAGGAAGAATTATTAGTATTTCTTCTATTATCGGTCAAGCTGGTGGATTTGGACAAACAAACTATTCAGCAGCGAAAGCAGGTATGCTAGGATTCACAAAATCATTAGCGTTAGAACTTGCAAAAACAAATGTAACTGTAAACGCAATTTGCCCAGGATTTATTGATACTGAAATGGTAGCAGAAGTACCGGAAGAAGTACGTCAAAAAATCGTTGCGAAAATCCCGAAAAAACGTTTTGGTCAAGCTGATGAAATTGCAAAAGGTGTAGTATATCTATGCCGTGACGGTGCGTATATCACAGGTCAGCAATTAAATATTAACGGCGGATTATACATGTAATGAAGTAAGAAAAAAGTGCATATCCATATCAGGAATGCACTTCTTTTTTTAGAAAGAAATCGACCGAAAAGGAGATAGAAAAATGACTACATTCGTAACAGAATGGGAAAAGCAATTAGAGTTGTACCCAGAAGAATATCGCAAAGCATATCGTCGTGTGAAAAGAGCGAGTGAAATTTTATTACGCGAACCAGAACCACAAGTTGGTTTAACACCGAAAGAGGTTATTTGGACGAAGAATAAAACGAAGCTTTATCGTTACATTCCAAAACAAGAAAAAACACAGAGAGTACCAATCTTATTAATATATGCTCTTATTAATAAGCCATATATTATGGATTTAACTCCAGGAAATAGTTTAGTGGAATATTTAGTAGATCGTGGTTTTGATGTATATATGCTTGATTGGGGCACATTTGGTTTAGAAGATAGTCATTTGAAATTTGATGATTTCGTGTTCGATTATATTGCGAAAGCAGTCAAAAAAGTAATGAGAACTGCAAAATCGGACGAGATTTCTTTACTTGGTTATTGCATGGGTGGAACATTAACATCCATTTATGCAGCACTTCATCCGCACATGCCAATTCGTAATTTAATTTTCATGACAAGTCCTTTTGACTTTTCTGAAACAGGATTATATGGTCCTTTACTAGATGAAAAATATTTCAATTTAGATAAAGCGGTTGATACATTCGGAAACATTCCACCAGAAATGATTGATTTCGGAAACAAGATGTTAAAGCCAATTACAAACTTTGTTGGTCCGTACGTTGCTTTAGTCGATCGCTCAGAAAATGAGCGCTTCGTCGAAAGTTGGAAATTAGTTCAAAAGTGGGTTGGCGATGGTATTCCGTTCCCAGGTGAATCATATAGACAGTGGATTCGTGATTTTTATCAAAATAATAAATTGGTTAAGGGTGAACTCGTTATTCGCGGACAAAAGGTAGACCTTGCAAATATTAAGGCGAATGTCTTAAATATTTCCGCAAAACGTGATCATATTGCTCTGCCATGTCAAGTAGAAGCGTTACTTGATCATATTTCTAGTACAGATAAACAATATGTATGTTTACCAACAGGACATATGTCTATCGTTTACGGTGGAACAGCTGTAAAACAAACATATCCGACGATTGGAAATTGGCTTGAAGAGCGTTCTAATTAAAAATAAAAAAATCCAACTAGCGCACGTTAGTTGGATTTTTTTATGGGAAATAACAAAACATAGAAAGGAGAAATTTACATTATAGGAGTATAATTATGAAGCTTATGACCGGTAAGTTGTTTTGGAATACAGGTGTTTCTGTACCTTGTTATCCACCGTTAGAAAGTGATATGATATGTGATGTGCTCGTAGTTGGAAGTGGAGAAGCAGGTGCTCATATAGCGTATTCGTTAGCGAAAATTGGAATGAGTGTTACGCTCATTGAAAAAAGGGCAATCGCATGTGGTAGCACAGCTGCCAATACAGGTTTATTGCAATTTCTTCATGATAAATCATTAACCTCCCTAATTCATACATTTGGTAGAGAAAAAGGGGTACGAGCATATAGACTCTGTTATGAAGCGTTAAGAACAATGGAGGAAGTTGTGCCGACTCTTGATATGAATCCCCATTTTATTCCTCGAAATAGTTTATATTATGCAAGTAAAAGTGAAGATGTTTCATTTTTACAAGAGGAATATAATACGTTACATGAGTATGGGTTTCCAGTTGAATACTTTGCAGAATCTGATATTAAAAAGCGTTATTCTTTTATAAAAAAAGCGGCGCTATATACGCATGGCGATGCTGAGGTGAATCCATATTTATTAGCGCATAGTCTCTTGCATAAAGCAAGCCAAATGGGAGCCACTATACATGAACATACAGAGGCAATACATATAAAAAAACTTCAAGATGATTTGATATGTTATACGAAAATGGGAAATCAAATTGTAGCAAAGAATATTATTATGGCTACAGGTTATGAAGCACTTTTTGGAAAGAAAGAAAAAAATACAACAGTAGAGACATCTTATGCAGTTGTGACAAATGAGGTAGATCATTTTGAGGGATGGTATGAGCAATCCTTAATTTGGGAAACAGCAAGACCTTATTTATATTTTCGAACGTATCAAAATCGCATTATTATAGGTGGATTAGATGAGGCGATGCAAATTCAAGCAATCGGTGATACGAAATTATTGCATAAGCGTAATATCCTTATTAATCTTGTAAAAGAAATGTTCCCACAATATAAAAATATACAGGCAGAGTACTATTGGGCAGCAGCATTTGGTGGTAGTCACGATGGTCTTCCTATTTTAAAAGAGGATAAACAGATACATAATTTGTTTTATGCATTGCCGTATGGAGGTAATGGAACTGTATATGGAATGGTGTTTGCCAAATTATTTGAGCAGTTATTTACAAATAAAGAAAGTGAAGATTTTTCTTTATTTAATCGATAGAAAAAAGGTAGCGAAGTGATGGAATGAGAGATATAAAAAAGTTTTTACAAAAATTACGTCCTGTACAACTTATTGTTTTGTTTTATTTATTAGCAGTAGTTGTATCAGTGATATTACTTAGTTTACCGTTTGTTACGAAGGATGGTGTGAAATGGACGTTTATCGACGCCTTATTTACATCTGTTAGTGCGGTAAGTGTGACGGGATTGTCTGTTGTTACGATTTCAGATACATTTACTACGGCAGGAATTATTGTTCTTGCCCTAATTTTACAATTAGGCGGCTTAGGGATTATGGCGCTTGGTACGTTCGTTTGGATCATAACGGGGAAAAAGATTGGTTTACAGCGAAGAAGATTAATTATGGCAGACCATAATCAAGGAAATCTATCAGGTCTTGTAGAATTGATGCGTTCTATTTTAATTGTAATTATTTCGATAGAGCTCATTGGAGCAATACTGTTAGGGACTAGATTTCTACTTTACTTTCCGACTTGGCAAGAAGCTTATTTTCACGGTTTCTTTGCGGCTGTTAGTGCAACGACGAACGGAGGATTTGATTTAACCGGGCAATCATTAATTCCGTACAAAAAAGATTATATTGTTCAAATGATTCATATGTTACTTATTATTTTAGGAGCTATCGGTTTCCCTGTATTAATGGAAGTAAAGCAATTCTTTAGTAAAAGGCGACAGCAACTATTTCGTTTTTCATTATTTACAAAATTGACGACAACAACATTTTTTGCACTCGTTGTTGTTGGAACTATTATGATTTTTTTACTAGAACGAAATCATTTTTTAGTAGGAAAGTCATGGCATGAAACAGTATTTTATACATTATTCCAATCTGTGACGACGCGAAGTGGTGGACTCGCTACAATGGATATACGTGAACTGTCACAACCAACGCTTTTGTTTATGAGTATATTAATGTTTATCGGGGCATCACCAAGTTCGGTTGGGGGCGGGATCCGTACAACAACATTTGCTGTTAATATATTATCTTTATATACATTTGCAAGGGGCGGGAGAACAGTCCGAGTCTTCAAACGTCAGATACATGAAGAAGATGTACTGAAAGCATCAGTCGTTATGACGATGGGGATTTTATTATGTGCCACAGCGTTATTCATTTTATCTATTACGGAAAATGTGCCACTTATGAGTTTAATCGTTGAAGTTTGTTCTGCCTTCGGAACGACAGGGCTATCAACGGGGATTACGCCAGATTTAACAACTGTCGGTAAACTTGTACTCATTGTACTTATGTTTATTGGACGTGTCGGTATTTTAACATTTATTTTAGCTAGTGGTGGAAGGGAACAGCCGCCTCGCTATAAATATCCGAAAGAGCGAATTATTATTGGATAGCATATGAAACCATTCTACCTAACTTAGGTAGAATGGTTTTTTAGTCGTTAATGCCAAATTGAGGGTGCATAAAAGCCTCATTCTTATTGTCCACTTCTTTTTTTAGCAACTCTTGATTTTCTTCTGAGATCCACCCAATATCATTTGTAGGATGAATCCATTCTTCTCCAGCCATGATGGCAGGATCTACTTCATCACTCCAATTGTTAAGCGGACTGTTTTCGGAATCATATTTACTGTCTCCGATTACAACATCATATTGATTTATAAAAGGTTGTTGCATTTGTTTTCCTGTACCTTTAAAAGAAGGAAAGTTCATTTGATGTGGGAGCGTTTCGTCTAAGATTGGTGACTGAATCTTTTCTTTCTTCTTCAAAATTATCGCTCCTTTTTAATCATTTGTTCATATGTAGTATTTCCATCTAGCGGCTCTTATGTACTTGTTAACACTTGCCAGTAATAATTATTTCAGGTTGCTCCAAACTAGAGTAGAAAGTGATTTCTTGAGAGCAGGTGAATGTATTGGTAAAAAGAAAAGTGAAACAAAATGCGGCAATCAACAATAATAAAACTCCGAAAGAAAGCTTACCAGATGCAGAATTTGCATTAGAGTATGAAGGAGAAAATAGTGCGAAGTATGCAAATCGTAATTCAAAAAAAGGTAAACAAAAATGAGGCGTTTTTTACAAACGCCTCATTTTTTTGTGGGATTATAAAGGTTTTTTTAATTATTTGTAAATTTAGCGTTTATTATTAGCAGAAAAATGCAAAAAAACATAGAAGTAGCAACGTATTACACAAAAACAACCAACAAACGAAAGATTAATGTTGGTTTAATACTGCTTTTACACTAGTTGTTTATATTTGAGTAGTACATAAGATTTGTAAAAGGAGAGAGAAACAGTGAAAAAAACAATCTTTAAAGCTGTAGCAACTGGAATGGTATTTTCGTTATTAATGGGGTGTGGTGCAAAGAAAGAAGAAAGTGCTGGAGCAAAAGTGAAAGATGATAAATTATCTGGATCATTAACTGTGTACACAGCGATTGAAGAAGAGCTTGTACCAATTTATCTTGATTCTTTCAAAAAGAAGTACCCAGATGTGAAGTTGAACATTGTTCGTGATTCAACAGGGGTTATTACAGCGAAATTACTAGCTGAAGGAAAAAATACACAAGCAGATGTTGTATGGGGAACTGCGGCGTCTAGTCTATTAGCTTTAGAGAAAAAAGATATGTTAAAAGAATACTCTCCAAAAGGAGCAGATCGCGTTCTTCCGCAATTTAAAGATGATAAGAAACCTGAAAAATGGGTAGGCAATACGGCATTTATGACGGGAATTGCTGTGAATAAAGAAGAATTAAAAAAGAAAAACTTACCGATGCCAGAATCATATGAAGATTTAACGAAACCAGAATATAAAGGAACGCTTGTTATGCCACATCCAGCTTCTTCTGGAACGGGATTTTTAACAGTTTCTGCATGGCTACAAATTATGGGTGAAGATAAAGGCTGGGATTACATGAAGAAACTTCATGATAATATGGCATCTTATACGCATTCAGGTTCAAAACCAGCGAAATTAGCGGGAGCAGGTGAATATCCAGTTGGTGTATCAATGGTTTATAGCGCTTTAAAAGAGAAACAAAAAGGTGCACCGGTTGAAGTTGTACTGCCGAAAGAAGGATTAGGTTGGGAAGTAGAAGCGAACGCACTTATTAAGAAAGATAATGCAAAGAATGATAAATTAGCACAAGCATTTTTAGATTGGGCCATTACAGATGATGTAATGAAGTTATACTTCGAGAAAAACGGATTTGCGACAATTAAAAATGATTATAAACTTCCAGATGGATTCCCGAAAGATGTGACAGAAAAGTTATACAAACAGAATGACTTTAAATGGGCAGCAGAAAATCGTGACAAAATTTTAGAAAAATGGGAAAAAGAGTTTGGTCAAAAAGCAGAACCGAAAAAGTAAGTGAGTGGGAGAGAGAAAAATGAGCGAATATTTATCAATTCAACACATTCAAAAACAGTTTGATGCATTTACAGCGCTAAAAGATATTTCTTTTACTGTGAAAAAAAATGAGTTTGTTTGTTTATTAGGCCCAAGTGGTTGTGGGAAAACGACGTTGCTCCGAATTTTAGCGGGGCTAGAAGAGGCAACAACAGGTAGTATTGCTGTGAATGGAAATGATATTACAGCTTTACCACCTGGAAAGAGGAACTTCGGAATGGTTTTTCAATCGTACGCATTATTTCCGAATTTAACTGCACTTGAAAACATTGAATACGGCTTAAAGACAAAAAAATATGGAAAAGCAGAAGTAAAAGAGAAAGCGCTGGATGCGTTAGAACTTGTAGATTTGATGAATGTAAAAGATAAATATCCTGCTCAAATGTCTGGTGGACAACAGCAGCGAGTAGCACTTGCACGTGCGCTCGCTCTGTCTCCTGATATTTTGTTACTTGATGAGCCATTATCTGCTTTAGATGCAAAAGTGCGTGGAAAGTTGCGTAGAGAACTGCGTGATTTGCAAGAAAAAGTGGGAGTAACAACTATTATGGTCACGCATGATCAAGAAGAGGCATTAACGATGGCTGATAAAATTGTTGTAATGAATCATGCGGAAATTATGCAGATTGGAACACCAGAGGAGATTTATCAAAGACCAGCCAATCCGTTTGTGGCAGATTTTATTGGTTCTATTAATTTCTTTTCGAAAAATAACGAGGAACATGCAATTCGTCCTGAACATGTAGCAGTTGTACAAAATAATGGTATGAAAACAGTTGTAGAGAGCATGGAATTTCGAGGATCTGTATACCGGACGGAAGTACGAATCGTAGAAGAGAAGACAAACCTATATAATGAAAGAATTGTAGTGGATATATTGGCATCAGAAGTAGAGGCAAATACTATTAGAAAAGGAAAGCCAATTCAAATCTCTTTCTCAGAAAATCATGTGTTGTCATATGGAAAGAAGGTCATTGTATAGATGGAGATGTTAGAAAATTTTAAGGTAGAAAGTACAAAAAAAAAGATTAAGAGACGTATCGGTAAAGAAGAGTGGATACAGAGACTATTAATTATTGGTATGCTTCTTTCATTTTTTATCATGCTTGTATTGCCTCTATTACAACTGTTTACACAAGCCTTTTACGATAAAGATGGAGCTTTCGTTGGTATTGCGAATTTCAGTAAATATTTTACAACACCAACGCTAGTACAATCATTACAAAATACGATATGGATTTCGGGCGCTACAACAATTATTTCAGTTACACTCGCATTCGCTTACGCCTATGCGATTGCTCGTACAAATGTTTTTGGAAAGCGCGTATTTCAATACGTAGCGTTATTACCATTATTCGCACCGACGATGATGCATGGTATTGCGCTTACATATTTATTTGGTAATCAAGGGTTAATAACGAAAGGGATGTTCGGGTTATTTGAAGGAATACAAATACCGTTATACGGACCGGTAGGAATTGTAATGGCTGAAGTTATGTATACATTTCCACAAGCATTTCTTATATTATTAATTGCTTTCCAAGGTTCCGATTATCGTTTATATGAAGCTTCTAATATGTTAGGAGCGAGTAAGACAAAGCAATTTTTCACGGTTACTTTACCTAGTGTAAAGTACGGATTAATTAGCGCGATGTTCGTTGTATTTACGCTTAGTTTCACTGATTTTGGAGCCCCAAAAATTGTTGGTGGACAATACAATGTACTTGCTACCGACGTATATAAGCAAGTAATTGGACAGCAAAACATGTCCATGGGTGCAACTGTCGGAATGATTTTATTAATCCCAGCTATCTTTGCTTTTGCAGTTGATCGTATTACGCAAAGGAAACAGGCGAATCTTTTATCTTCAAAAGCAGTACCTTACAGAATCAAAAATAATAAGAAAAGAGATGTTATTTCGTTTATGTATTGTAGCGTAATAACGCTTATGATCATTCTTTTATTCGTGGCAGTTGGTATTGCTGCAAGTGTGAAAGTGTGGCCATATAATATGAGTTTTACATTTGAGCATTTTAACTTTTCGAGTTTAACAGGAGATGGACTTGAAGCGTTTAAAAATAGCGTAATTGTTTCAGCCGTTACAGCGGTGATTGGAGCGATTTTAACATTTGTGTTTGCTTATGCGATTGAAAAAATAGAACAGTTACATTTTTTCAGAAAAGTAGGTTATTTTTTCTCTATCGTACCGTTAGCGATTCCTGGATTAGTACTTGGATTAGGATATGTCTTTTTCTTCAGCCAACCAACAATACAAATACTAGGATTTTCAGTAACGAATCCGTTTCATTCCTTATATGGCACAATTGCTGTTTTAGTGTTAGTAAATATCATTCATTTTTACTCTGTAACGTTTGTTACCGCAACGACTGCTTTAAAGAAACTAGATCGAGAGTTTGAACTCGTTTCACAGTCAATGGGTATTCCATTTTATAAAACATTCTTTCGAGTAACCGTACCAATGTGTTTACCAGCCATTTTAGAAATGGTTATGTACTACTTCGTGAATTCAATGGTAACTGTCTCAGCAGTCGTGTTCTTGTATGCGGCAGATTTTAAACTAGCTGCTGTATCAATTGTAAATATGGATGATGCAGGAAATGTAGCACCAGCAGCTGCGATGAGTGTACTCATTGTCGTTACCAATATTGTAGTAAGAGTTGTATATGAATGGGGAACGAAAGCACTTCGTAACCGAACGTCACAATGGCAAAAAAGATAAATAAGAAGGGTGATGGAGTGAATGAAAATGGAAGCAGTTATTTTTGATTGGGCAGGTACGACAGTTGATTATGGATGTTTTGCACCACTCGAAGTATTCATGAAGATTTTCTATAAACGTGGAGTTGAAATTACAGCAGAAGAAGCACGTAAGCCAATGGGATTATTGAAAATAGATCATGTAAGGGCACTAACAGAGATGCCTCGTATTGCGAATGAGTGGGAGCGTGTTTTCGGACATTTACCAACTGAAGCAGACATTCATGAGATGTATGAAGAATTTGAAGAAATTCTCTTTACTATTTTGCCACAATATGCCACGCCAATTGATGAGGTGAAAGAAGTGGTTGCTTCATTACGTGCAAGAGGCATTAAAATTGGCTCAACAACTGGTTATACGAGAGAAATGATGGACATTGTTGCAAAAGAAGCAGAAATACAAGGATATAAACCTGATTTTCTTGTGACGCCAGATGATGTTCCAGCAGGCCGTCCGTACCCTTGGATGTGCTATAAAAATGCGATGGAACTTGGTGTGTATCCGATGAGTCATATGGTAAAAGTGGGAGACACGGTGTCAGATATGAAAGAGGGCAGAAATGCTGGAATGTGGACAGTCGGTGTAATCCTTGGCAGTAGTGAGCTTGGTTTAACGAAAGAGGAAGTTGAAACTATGGACCCGGTAGAACTTCGTGAAAAGATGGAAGTAGTTCGTAATCGTTTTGTTGAAAACGGGGCTCATTTTACGATTGAAACGATGCAAGAACTCGAGAGCGTAATTGAACATATCGAGAAACAAGAACTTATTATTTCATAAAAGGGGCATAGGATCATGAATGAAAATCATTACTTATTATTAACGCCAGGACCATTAACGACAACAAAAACAGTAAAAGAAGTTATGCTATACGATTGGTGTACGTGGGATGCGGAATATAACACAATGGTGCAAGATGTAAGAGCTAAACTTGTATCATTAGCAACGAAGGAAGAAGAGAAATATACAACGGTTTTAATGCAAGGAAGCGGTACGTTTTCAGTTGAAGCAGTGTTGGGTTCTGTTATTCCTACAGACGGAAAGCTTCTTGTTTGCACAAATGGTGCTTACGGTAAGCGCATTGTGCAAATGGCAGAGATGTTACGTATAGATGTGGTGGTCAGTCAAACAGAAGAGTGGGAACCTACTAATATTGTAGAGGTAGAAAACTTATTGCAAGAAGATAAAGAGATTACGCATGTTGCAGTCGTTCATTGCGAAACAACGACTGGCATTATAAATCCAATTGCAGATGTATGTAAATTAGGAAAACAGTACGAGAAAGTTACAATCGTTGATGCAATGAGTAGTTTTGGTGGTATTGAAATAGATATTGCTGAGTTGCAAATTGACTTTTTAATTAGTAGTGCGAATAAGTGCATTCAAGGTGTTCCAGGATTCGGATTTGTAATCGCAAAGCGTGCTGAATTACTGAAGTGTAAAGGACAAGCTCGTTCTTTATCTCTGGATTTATATGATCAATGGGAAACGATGGAAGAGCAAAATGGGAAGTGGCGTTTTACTTCACCTACACATGTTGTACACGCTTTTTACCAAGCGCTACTTGAACTAGAAAAAGAAGGCGGAGTAAGAGCGCGTTACAATCGATATTACAACAATCAAAAACTATTAGTGAATAGAATGAAAGAAATCGGCTTTAAGTCAATAGTAGATGAAAAATATCAATCGCCTATCATTACATCTTTCATTTATCCAGAAGAGGACTTCGAGTTTCAACAGTTATATAACGAGTTAAAACGTTATGGATTTGTTATTTATCCTGGGAAAATTTCGAAGGTAGATACGTTCCGCATTGGAAATATTGGTGATGTACATGAGGAAGACATAAATCGTTTAGTTGATAGTATTGCTAAAGGGGCTGTTATAGGGTGAAAGTATTTTGCTTAGGTGGGGCAGGTAAAATTTGTCGTGAAGCAATTTTGGATTTAGTTCAATTTTCATCTTTTGAGACGATTACAGTAGCAGATTTTAACGAAGAAGAGGGACTTGAAGTAGTAGAATGGCTCAACGATCCTCGTGTTAATTTTGTGAAAGTAGATGTTACAAATCATGAGGATACAGTTGCAAAAATGAAAGGTTATGACATTGTAATGGACGGTACGACGATTAAGTTAAATGGATTGTCTACGCGCGCCATTGCGGAAGCTGGGTGTCATGGTGTGAACTTGAATGGGTTTGGTGAAGAAAATGACTCGCATTCTATATTTGTTCAAAATGACAAAACGTGTTTACCTGGGTTTGGTATGACGCCAGGTGTAACGCAAATGATGGCGATGCATGCAGCAAATCAGTTAGATACGGTAGAGTCTGTTCGTGTAAGCCACGGCTCGTATCGTCCAATTGCTTTTTCTGCATCCATTACAGAAACAACGACGTATGAATATGACCCACATTTACCATCGCGTACAGTGTATGAAGATGGTGAGTTTAAGCAGGTACCCCCGTTTGCGCGCCCGAGAGAAATTGAATTGCCAGCGCCTTATGGTAAGGCAACGCAGTATATAATCCCGCATTCTGAAACGTTTACGTTAGCAAAGGCGTTAGAAAATAAAGGTGTCAAATTAATAGAGACGAGAGGAACTTGGCCAAAGCAAAACATGCAGCTCGTACGCGCTTTATATGATTACGGCATATTGCGTAATGATCAGATTGAAATAAATGGTAAAGAGATTGGGATTATGGATTGCATTTCGAAGTATTTACTAAAATCGAAAGAAGGACAAGAAACAGAGCTTTATGGTTATGCTCTTCATGTAGAAGTAGTAGGTATGAAAAATAATCAAAAACAGCGACGTGTGTTATATCATACACATCCGTTATCTGATGGTTCTGTAGGAGGCTGGGAGAAGTTAAGAGCTTATACAAGAAATGTTGGGATCCCATTTGGAATCGCTACAGAGTTAATTGCAAAAGGAGTAGTTAATAAAGTTGGTGTTATTACTCCTGAATTCGCTTTTGAAAATCCACAAATGATTTTTGATGAGCTAGAAAAGCGTGGTATTCATATTCATGAAGAGGTTTTTACTTGCAAAGAAAATTATAACTTTGTATAGGCAAGGAAGTTTATGAGGTAGATATAAATGGGGTGAAGCTATGTCTGTAGTAGGAGAAGAAAGAAAGCGTACCATTCTTGAAAAGGTAGAGTTTAAAGGGAAAGTGAAAGTTTCAGAATTAGCGAGAGAATTTGCTGTATCAACAGAAACAATTCGTCGATATTTAGAAGAATTAGATCGTGAAAAGAAGCTAAAGAAAGTGTATGGTGGAGCTGTTCAACTGCCTGGTGCTGGGATAGAGGCACCGATGTTAGAAAGAGAAATGTTGCATATAGAAGAGAAGAAAAGAATTGGTTATAAAGCAGCAACGTTTGTGGAAGATGGAGATGTTATTGCGATTGATGATGGGAGTACACCACTTCAAATGGTACCATATCTTGTTCATCGTAAAAATTTAACGATTGTGACAAGCTCTTTTCCAGTTGCAACACAATTAATCTCTTCCATTAATAAAAAGATGTTTCACGGTGAAGTTTTATTTATTGGTGGAAAAGTATCTCCAAAGCATTCGCGCGTATCAGGATCTATCTCTCAGCAAGTCATTCATCAATTTCATTTTCATAAAGCGTTTGTTTCGATGGATGGGTTATTACCTAGTTTTGGAGTTTCCAGCTTTGAATTAGAAAAGGCGAAACTGTCAGAAGCGATGATGAAATTAGCGGAAAAAACATATATTCTATGTGATCATACAAAGGTAGGCGTAAAAGGGAATTATCGAATAGCAGCATTTTCTCGTATTCAGCATGTTATTTGTGATAAAAAAATGCCACATAGTTTTGAAGAAGAAGTCAAAAGGCATAATATTCAATGGATAGTTTGCTAAATAAAGTGACAGTAAGACTCCTACCTAATTTTTAGATGGGAGTCTTACTGTCCACAAATAAAGGAATAAAAGATTTGCATTTATGCAAAAAAATGGACACATTTTCTTATTTCCTTCATATAATTTACCAATATAAAAAAAGTTGGTCGGAGGAAAGAAGGGGTAATATGTCAGAACGAATTTATAACAAACTTGTATTGTATACAAATATCTTACAAAAAATCGGTGTAATTAATGAGAAGGAAAAAAGTGAAATTCTTCATACGTTAAGTAAAAAATCCCTTTGAATAAAGGGTTTTTTATTTTTATCTTTATAAATATAAATTTAATGTAACATTACCGTTGACAATGATAATGAGATTCATTATCATTTATTCGTGGATAATTGATAATTTTTATCAATTAAATAATTATATACGATAGGAGATATTATTTTGAAAAAAAATTATATTAAGGCACTAGTAGTAGCAACAACATTAGCAATTCCATTTGCTGCGTATTCTACTCCAGCATTAGCAGCAATAAAAATTGAAGCAAACCAGTCGGTAGCAGCGAGTGATCGCACGTATGATACTGAGATTAAAATTTATAAGGATCAAAAAGACGAGCCATCTATGGTTTCTCAATACATAAAAAATCCTAAAGTAGCGATTGAAGACGGGAAAAAAATTGTTACTGTAACAATGCAAGATAGCGATTATTTTCAATATCTTAGAATAGAAGATAAAAACCAACCTGGTGTATTTCATGATGTGAAAGTTTTGTCAGAAGATAAGAGGAAAAATGGAACGAAAGTAGTTCAATTTGAAATTGGCGAGTTTGAGAAGAAGCATAATATGCAAATGCATATACTTATTCCGGCTATTGGATATGACCATAAATATCAAGTTCAGTTTAAAATTGTAGATCCGACTTTAGGCAACAAAGAAACTGAAAACCCAGATGATAATTCTAATTCAGGTAATACGGAAACAGATGATCAAGTCGACAGTCAAAATATGATAACAGATAAAAAGTTAAGAGAACTTGTTAATAAAAAGGTATTTAATAGAAAAGATGTAGATACACCAATTACGAAAGAGGAATTATTACAAGTAAAAGACTTGTTTTTAAATACGAATGAGATTCTTGATTATAGTGCATTAAAATATATGCCAAATTTAAAATCTTTAACAGTTGCAAATGCAAAGATAAAAGATCCGTCATTCTTTACGAACTTAAAGCAATTGAAACATTTGGCTTTACGCGCTAATGAAATTGTAGATGTAACACCACTTGTTAAGATGGATAATTTGGAATCTCTTGATTTAAGTAATAATAAAATTACGAACGTTGCACCACTAACGGAAATGAAAAATGTAACAAGTTTATATTTAGCAGGAAATCAAATTGAGGATGTGGCACCATTAGCGAAAATGGAACAATTAGATTACTTGAATGTGGCAAACAATAAAATTTCAAATGTTGCTCCGTTAAGTAAGTTGAAAAATGTAACATACTTATCTTTAGCAGGAAATCAAATTGAAGATATTACACCGCTTTATACGTTGCCGTTAAAAGATTTAGTATTAACACGTAATAAGGTGAAAGATTTATCAGGTATAGATCAATTGAATCAATTACAAGAGTTATGGATTGGGAAAAATGAAATAAAAGATGTTACCCCTCTAAGTAAGATGACACAGCTGAAAGTATTAAACTTACCTAACAATGAGTTAAAGGATATTACTCCATTATCAAGTCTAGTAAACTTGCAAAAACTTGATTTAGAAGCAAATTATATTTCAGACTTAACACCAGCTAGCAATTTGAAAAAGTTAGTATTTCTAAGTTTTGTTGCAAATGAAATCCGTGATGTTCGACCAGTTGTAGAACTAAGTAAAACAGCTTACATTAATGTTCAAAATCAAAAAGTATTTTTAGAGGAAACAGAAGTAAATAAAGAAGTGAAAGTACCTGTATACGAAAAAGATGGTAAAATCTCTACAAAAATTCGTTTGAAGAGTGAAGGGGGTACGTATAGTAACGATGCGGTGAAGTGGAGTACACCAGGTGAGAAAGTATATGAATTTGGTGTGAAGGACCCATTTGCGGACACAGGCATTTTCTTCACTGGTTCTGTGATTCAAAATGTTGTAAATGAAAAAGTATCCGAAGAAGTAATAGCATTTAAAGATGTACCAAAGGGCCATTGGTCAGAGAAAGCAATTAATCATTTAGCGAAAGAAAAGATATTTGTAGGTTATGGAAATGGACAATTTGGATTTAGTGATAACATTACTCGTGGTCAAGTAGCAGTTTTAATACAAAAGTACTTGAAGTTGGAGCAAAATGTAGAACAGAAAACGAAGTTCACAGATACGAAAGGAAATGCGTATGAAGGGGCTATTGAGACAGTTGCACAAGCCGGAATTATGACGGGCGATGGCAATGGTAAGTTCCGTCCAGATGGAGTATTAACTCGATATGAAATGTCAGTAGTACTACAAAAAGTATTCAAGTTGAAGGAAAATGGAAATATTGTAGAGAGCTTTAAAGATGTACCAAAGGGTCATTGGGCAGAAGGATATGTGAAAGCTTTAGCGGACAATAATATATCAAAAGGTGATGGGAAAGGAAACTTTTTAGGTGATGACTTCGTAACACGCGAAGAGTATGCGCAGTTTTTATATAACGCAATAATGAAATAAAAAAGAGAAAAATACGTTATTCTTTAAATAAGAAGAATAACGTATTTTTTCATGTACGAAATGAAGAGGATAATAAGTATATGAATAGCCCTTTTTATAGAAGAGCCGTGAAACCATATTGACAAAAAAGCATTCTCATGTGATAATTCAATTAAATTTTTAGAATAATCAAAAAATATTCCTTTTACATAAAAAGGATTCGAACCTTATATGAATATTACGCCGGGGGTGACGAGATGTTATTTTTTCTGAAGAAATGGAATGAATTAAAAGGTGTAAAGTCGGAATTGGCACTTCGTGATTGGTTTTATGGCACAAAAATTAGTTTATCGTTATGTACGTCAAAAGAGCCATTAACATTTTTAGTGAATGTCGAGGGAAGAGATAAAGGGTTATTTTCAGAAGAAGATTTTATTGTCGTAAATTGTATGTGTGAGCCAGTCTTTGAAAATGAAGAGAAACCAGCTGCCGAATCATTTATGCATGCGGATATTTATAAAAAAAGTAGTGCAGAATGCATTTTACAAGTACAGACTGTAGATAGTCATTTAATATCAGAGTTGTATGGAAAAGAAGGAGAAGTAACATTCGATAAACGTAGTGTGGAACGTGTCTTCGGAAAAGAAGGCATAACAGAAATGACAATTCCGATTGTAGAAGATGAAAAAAAATTCGCTGATTTATTAGAAAGTAATGTTCCAAATTTTATTGAAGGCGGCGGAGTAGTCCTTGTTCATAATTATGGTATGATCGTGTGGGGAAAAACGCCAGAAGAAGCGAAAAAATGGCTAGAGGGTATAGAGTATTTAATGAACTATCACGTAAAGTTGTTAATGATTAAAGGTGCGAAAAGTTCGGTTATATAAGAACGTTTGTAATGTTGTTACAAGTCAACAAACAAATGAAAGCGTTTTAAAAATAATTTTACTCATAAAATATAGGTCTCCTTATTATATATAGATTACATGTTGACATGTAAGGAGGAACATATTTTGCGAGTTAAATATCATTTTCTGCCAAAACAGCAAGTAACCTTTTGCAAAATAAACGATTCCGGTGAAGAGGCTTTGCAAATTATGAATGAAACGGGATTTCGAGCAATCCCTGTATTAGCAGAAGATGAGAAGAAATTCATGGGGATTATTTATAAAGTAGATCTATTAGAAAAGAAGTGTAATAACGGTTTAGAGAAATTAAGTACAGGAGATATGCTGGAAGACTCCTCTGCATTTATTTTCGAGAAGGATTCATTCTTCAGAGCATTTTATGTTATTCGTCGTTTACCATTTTTATCGGTTTTAAATGATTATAATGAGTTTGTCGGTATTTTAACACATTCCAATGTATTTGATGTTATTGAAGATTCATTCGGTATGCAGACAGGTGGGTATATATTAACAATTGCAACACAAGATTGTAAAGGAACGATTAAAGAACTTGGAACGTTGTTAAAAGCATATAATATCGGTGGACTGTTTACGCTAGATAACGGTGATCAATATATTCGTCGTGTTATTGTAAATATAACAGATGAGTTAAATGAAAAAAGATTAAAGCTATTAATCGAAAAAATAGAGAAAAAAGGTTTTAGGGTGAGTCATGTAGATTATATTTAAGTTAAAAAAGGTACCTATCTGCTACATATCGATTGGTACCTTTTTTAGTATGAGAATGAATTTTATTTTGAAACAGGAGGTGGAGATAATGCTAAATCAGATAAAAAAATAAAGTCTGCATGTTCACGAATTTTAGGAATAGAAGTTTCTATAACGCGTGACGTAATTTCACCTGGAGGCCCAACATGTCCGATAGCTACCATTATAGGTTTTTCTTGAATTTTTTTGATGAGTAATTGGGCTTGTTTTGAAATATGTCCTGCTGTATACACATCATCAAAAAATAGTTGGTTTTCAATTATAGGCACTCCTAATTCTTTTCCGATTTTTGGGACGACGCTATTAGGGTTTGTTTTGCTATCTAAATAAAATAAACCGTGCTTTTTACAAGCTGCAAGTATAAGTCGTACAATTCTTTCGTCTGCTGTTACTTTTGACCCCATATGATTGTTCATTCCAATTGCATGCGGTACTTCTTGAATCGCTTGTTCGAGGCGATTATTTATTTCTTCATCACTTAAATCAGTTGTAATTGCTTTTGGTCCAAGCCATTCTTTCTTACCTTTAATAGGTTCCATTGGCATATGTATAATAACTTCGTGTCCTTTTTTATGGGCTGCTATCGCATCTTCTTTTGTGGAAGGAAGAAAAGGCATAACAGCAACAGTCAGTGGGATGGGAAGTGATAACATTTTATCGGTCCCCTTCATATTATTGCCGAAGTCATCAATGACAATGGCTACTTTATTCGTATGAGCATTTGCTTGAATCGGAAACAAAAAGGACGGTAAGAACATAGTGAAAATGAGTACTGCAATCGTATATTTGCGCATATAAATATTTCCTTTCTATTTTATTCCGCTATTTGCAGGCGGTAAGGTTCTTACCTCAAAATTCTGCTGGAGCAAAGACATTAGGTAGGAAAACTGCCCGCAAACGCCCGATTGGTGTGGGTTGATAATCAGTGGGGGATGAAGAAAACCTCACTGATTAAAGTTTCACTTTATCAATCATCATTATGTTTTGCTTTTTTATATAAATTAAACAAAAAATGTCGAAGAAAAGGGTGGCGAAAATAAAGAATCAGCTATTTAATTGGTATTTGTAAAAAAAGAAGATGAAAAAAATGTCTATTATTGCGAATGTATTTACAAAGATAGAATAATTTGTAATAATTCTCAAAGTGAGGGTAAAGATTTGTAAATTAAAGGGAGAAAATGTTAAATTTTCTGATTCTTCAAATTTACATATGGTTAAGCGGCTAAAAGGTCAATGGAGAAGTGAAGAGCATGGAAGTATACTAAGGGGGATATGGATGTTTACTGTAAAAAGGAAGTACACATTAGAAAAGCTTTCACGTGATATTCATATGAAACGTGAAGAAATGATTCAATTAGGATTAACAAGTGGGTTAAATAGTATGGAGACAATTCAAGTTAGTCAAGAGTTGGACAAGCTTATTTTACAGTACCAGCGTTATAAAGAAAAACAAACACCGAAATGGTTTTCAATTATAAAGGTACCTATTTTTCAAATTGGGTATGAAGGGAAATCAAATAATTTTTGGCGAATGCTTGTGGCTGGTTTTATGAAATAAGTATAATTATCCTTTCGGGATAAGGATAATTATACTATGTGTAACGGAATCTCGATATGAACTGTTGTTCCTTCGTTTTCTATACTGTCAATAAAAATATGCCCATTGTACATCTCTACAATTCGTTTACATATGACAAGTCCAAGACCTGTTCCAGTATCTTTATTAGTAAAGAACGGATGAAAGAGGTGTTTTTGAATATGTTTCGGAATCCCTTTTCCGGTATCTATAATTTGCAATTGTGCGTGTGTCTTATTGTTTGTTACGATAATTGTTAATGTATCACTAGAAGTCATGGCTTCAATTGCATTTTTTGTAATGTTTAAAACCACTTGTTTCATATGGTCTTTTGAGCACCGAATATAAACAGGATGGTCTGGCAAATGTAAATGGAATACAATGTTATGTAGATTCGCCTCAGATTGAATAATTAATGCTACCTCATTTAGAATTGTTCTTACGTCATATGTTTGTTCGATGATAGCAGTTGGCTTTCCAAGAATAAGAAATTCGCTTACAATTTCATTAATTCGTTCTATTTCTTGTTCGATTATGGAAAAGTAGAACTGATCCTGTTCACCTTTATATTTCTCTTTTAATAGAGCGACGAGTCCTTTAATTCCAGTAAGAGGATTACGTATCTCATGCGCTGTACTAGCTGCAAAAGTTCCAACCAATTCAATTTTTTGCAGTTCATTTTGTTGTCTTTCCAGTTTTGTTTGACGTTTTAATAACATATATTGGGCAAGTAAAAATAAAATAGACATTAAAAATAAAGTAGCCACGCACTCTATTGAAACTAGCTGGTGTAAAGTTTGTTTGTGAATAGGTAACGGAGAAACAGAGACCGTCCAATTTAATTTTTGTAGTGGGGTAATAAGCATATTAGAATGCTTATCAGTTGTGTCATTATTATCATCAGTTAGAAACACTACACCATGTTTATCCGTTACTTCGAAATGGTATTGTGGTTTAATAGCATTTAAAGAAGAGGAAATGTAGTCAAAGCGTAAACTAGCTAATAATAAGCCTGAGAGCTCCTTTTGTTTACTAAATATTGGAGAGGCAATCATAATAGCTTGATGTCCAAGAACGCGATCTGTAATAACTGATGATACAGTTGTTTTCTTAGTCTGTAATGCGTCTTGAATATACTGGCGGTCTGAGACGTCAACAGGACTTGGTTCGCCTTCGGATGCGATTGTAATCATGCCGTCTGTCGTAGTGTAATAGATACCAGAAAAACGTTCATCATTACCATCCGTATCATGTACAATCTGCTTAATCCCATTAGTGTTTCCGGTTTCGGTCCCTACGACCTTTGCGAGCATTTCTAAGGCTGAGATAGCTTCACCAAGATGATGGTCTAAATAGTCTCTATATAAAAAGAGGACAGTGTGAGCAGCTAGTTTGTTTTCCTGTTCCATTTTATACGTATGATACGAATAAAATGTAGCACCAATCCCTATTGTTGGTAGGATAACAAGCAATATATATAAAATTATGCTTTGGAATTTGAATTTCAAATTTGGTACTCCTTTTTTTATTATCATTATATATAAACTATGTTAAAATTGTCATGTTTTTATTCAAGAATCATTCGGGGTACGTTAGGGGAGAGGAAATGAGTGAGTACTCATTCGGAAATTACATGAAGTATGAAGCTGGTTTTTCTTTTTATTGCTGAGAATTTAAGTGAAGGGTTGAAAGTTGTATGACATCAAATAATGAACGAGAAAATATTTCTCAATCTTTAAAAGTATTTATTGCATTATCTCGTGTACATCGTTCTGTTATGGATACTACAAATAAGTCCATACAAAGTAATGGGTTAAATCCAACTGAATTTGCTGTGTTAGAACTGCTATATCATAAAGGTGGTCAACCACTGCAGCAAATTGGTGAGCGTATTTTAATAGCTAGTGGCAGCATTACATATGTTGTAGATAAGCTAGAAAAAAAAGGGCTAGTAAAGAGAATTCCATGTCCGAATGATAGACGTGTTATTTATGCACAATTAACTGAGTCTGGAGAAACCTTTATTGCTTCTATTTTTCCAGGTCATGAGCAAGTTATACATCAGTCTTTTGAAATGTTAACGAAAGATGAAAAGGATGAATTACTTGATCTACTAAAAAAAATTGGAAAGTATGAAAAATAATAATATGTTCCAAAGAGGCTTTGGATAAATAAATCCAAAGCCTCTTTGTTTATATGTAATTATGACAGCTACTGCCGCTTTTTATTGAAGAATAAAAGGGAATATGTAAGTAGGCATTGAATTATAGTAATGATGCATATAACGGAGAGGAGGCTCGTTCATGTCATTTAAAGACTATGAATATAAGCGGCCAAATATTGAAGAATTAAAAGAGAAGTTTACTGTTGCTTTAGAAAAGTTTGATAATACAAAAACGGTTGAAGAACAAAAACAAGTAATCAATTCGATTAATGAAATTCGTAATGATTTTGGTACAATGGGGAACCTTTGTTACATTCGTCATTCTGTTGATACGACAGATGCTTTTTATAAGGAAGAGCAAGATTTCTTTGATGAATACTCTCCAGTTGTACAAGGATATGGAACAAAATATTATAAGGCATTAATCAATTCTCCATTCCGTGAAGAATTAGAGGCGTATTATGGAAAACAATTATTTGCTCTAGCAGAATGCGATTTAAAAACATATTCAGATGAAGTCGTGAAAGATTTACAAGTAGAGAATAAACTGTCTTCACAATATACACAATTATTAGCATCTGCAAAAATTGACTTTGCTGGAGAAGAAAGAACGTTATCACAACTGATTCCGTTTATGCAAGGAAAAGAAAGAAGCGAACGTAAAGCAGCAAGTGAAGCATACTACGGATTTTTAGCGGAGAATGAGGAAGAACTAGATCGTATTTATGATGAGCTTGTTAAAGTGAGAACGAAAATCGCGAAATCTTTAGGTTTCAAAAACTTTGTTGAACTCGGATATGCAAGAATGTACCGTACAGATTATAATGCGGAGATGGTGGCGAATTATCGTCAGCAAGTGCTTGATTATATCGTTCCAGTTACAACGGAATTAAGAAAGAGACAACAAGCGCGTATTGGTGTAGAAAAGTTAGCATATTATGATGAAAACTTTGAGTTTGCTACAGGCAATCCGACTCCAAAAGGAGATGCAGATTGGATTATTAATCATGGGAAAACGATGTATAAAGAGTTATCGGCTGAAACAGATGAATTTTTCAATTTCATGTTAGATAATGATTTATTAGATTTAGTTGCAAAAAAAGGAAAAGCTGGCGGTGGATATTGTACATATATCGAGAATTATAAAGCGCCATTTATTTTCTCGAACTTTAATGGAACATCTGGTGACATTGACGTATTAACGCATGAAGCTGGTCATGCTTTCCAAGTATATGAAAGCCGTAAATTTGAAATTCCAGAATATAATTGGCCAACATATGAAGCGTGTGAAATCCATTCTATGAGTATGGAATTCTTTACATGGCCATGGATGAAGCTATTCTTTGAAGAAGATGCAGATAAATATTACTTCTCTCACTTAAGTTCAGCACTTCTGTTTTTACCATATGGTGTATCTGTTGATGAATATCAACATTTTGTGTATGAAAACCCAGAAGCATCACCCGAGGAGCGTAAGACAGCATGGCGTAACATAGAGAAGAAGTATTTGCCACATCGTGACTACGAAGATAATGAGTATTTAGAGCGCGGTGGTTTCTGGCAACGTCAAGGACATATTTATAGCTCGCCGTTCTACTATATTGACTACACGTTAGCGCAAATTTGTGCGCTGCAATTTTGGAAACGTGCAAGAGATAATAGACAAGAGGCGTGGGAAGATTATGTGAATCTGTGCCAACAAGGTGGAAGTAAATCATTCTTAGAATTAGTGGAAGTTGCGAATTTAACATCGCCATTTGCTGAAGGCTGTGTGAAAAGTGTCATTACAGAAATTGAAGCATGGCTACACGCGATTGACGACACAAAATTGTAAAAAACATGCGCTTTTTTTCACATGTTTAACATCGACATAATGGGAAAATAATGAGATAATAAAAGAAAATTCAGAATTATTAAAAGGGGTGTTTCGGATAAGGAGCACCTCTTTTCACCAACAAAAAGGGGGAAAGAAGTATGCTCCACTCTAATATGGATGTAAGTTTAGAAGGTTTGGTGAACTCATTACACTCTACCCGAGGCACACTATTATCAGAAATTGAAATGTTAAATGATACAGAAGTGAATGTAAAGCCACGTCGTGATAAATGGAGTATTATTCAAATTTTACATCACTTGCATTTAGTTGAACAATCTGTCACATCTGCCCTTGTATATGCTTTACAAAAAAAAGAAAGAAAACTGGCTCCATTTAAAGACCTCCAACTTACGCTTGATCGCACACATAAACGAGAAGCTCCTCAGCAAATGAAACCAACAGAAACTTTAATGAAAAAACAACAAGGAATTCAATTACTAGAACATTCACGACAAGAACTATTACATGCGCTTCATAGTGTTATAGATGAAAATGAATTATTTGAAAATGGATTAAAGCATCCTATTTTTAATGATTTAAATTTGTATCAGTGGGTTCAATTTCTTGATTTGCATGAACAAAGGCATCTTACGCAGTTAAAAGAGGCGAAACATGCAATACTACAACGGTAAGAAGAGAGAGACGGGTGATCTGCCCGTTTCTTTTTTTGTGCGTAGTTATAGCCTCACTTCAAAAGCTGGGGGCTGTATGTTACATAATCAAAAGGGATAGAAAAAACTATGCATAGTTTCCTATCTCACTTTGGAATAATACTTTGTGAAAGAGTCAGAAGGAGTGAACAGTGTATGGCGAAGAAGAAGAGAGAAGAAGAGCGTGCTTGGAAAGCTCGTAAAGAGAATCAAAAACCACATGGAAAAGTGAAAGCTTTTGCTGAATTAGTGGAAGGAACAGAAAAAACGTGATGAATTCCATCACGTTTTTTTTATGAGCGGGAAAGTTAACAAGAAGGTTGTACCTGTACCTTTTTCGCTTATAATATCAACTTTTCCATCCATTGCTTGGATGACGCTAAAGACGACCATCATTCCGAGTCCAGTACCTTTTTCTTTCGTTGAGTAGAAAGGTGATCCGAGCCGCTTTACTTGTTCTTGATCCATACCAACTCCTGTGTCTTTTATATACAGTTGTATATGTTTATGGTCTGGAACTAATGTAAGAATAAGGTCACCGCCGTTAGGCATTGCCTCAATACAGTTTTTAAAAATATTTAATAAGCATTGGTTCAGTTTTTGCTTTTCACCAGCTATAAAAAAAGATGTACTTTGTTTTATATAGTGTATACGAACATTTGTTAAATTGGCGAGAGGTGTAATTAAAGATAGCGCATGAAGTAATTCTTCCTCTACTTGTAATTGTTGTTCTTTTTCAATACTTGGTTTTGCAAAAGTTAAGTAATCCGTAAGAACATGATTTGCTTGTTCGATCCCATTAATGGCTATGTCGATATATAATTTTCGTTCCTTTTCAGAACATGTATCTGACTGTAAAAGTTGCAAAAATCCTTTCGTTGAAGTTAAAGGATTACGAATTTCATGAGAGATAGAAGCTGCCATTTCACCGATTAAATGAAATTTTTCAGCATTCATAAGTTCATTTTGAAGTCGAACTTGCGTTTGTAATATGTGTAGCAAATATAAAATAAGGATTGTGCCAATCATTGTACATATTTCGTATACGATAATATGCGGTATATAATCAGCCTTATTTGTAACCTCTGCAAGGAAAAATGGTATCCAGCCAAATCCGAATATGAGACTGTAAAAGACAGCAAGTGCTATTTTTATACGGTTAGAACTTCGGTTAAACAGTTTGTATGTTAATAGTAGAACAATAAACAAGAGAACCGAAGCGATAAGGGATGGGAAAACACCAACTCCTCCTAATAAAAAGCGGTATATGTTTAATACAGTTAAGATGGAAGCACCAGCAATAGGCCCCCCTGTTAATGTGCCGACAATTAATACGATATGACGCATATCAAATTGAAATCCATAATTTGTTTTTGCACCAAATGTGATACATAGTATGGTAGCGAGGCAACACAATACAATAAATATAGCTGAATTTAATTTAGGAGATCGTTTGCCTTTTTGATTCCAAAATAAGTGATAGATAAGCATCGTAACGAGAATGGATAATATATTTAAAAAGAGGTAAATAATAAAGAGTTTCAGTAGGATGCCCCCTCCCTTCTAATATTAGATTAATCATACTATAAAATGAAAAAAATGAAATAAAAATAGCGGAAAAATCAGAAATTTTTTATGGTAGTATACAATATGTTACAATAAGCTTTGTCAATGAAAGAAGAAATTCCGTGCACTGCACGGGAGAGGTTCGTGAACTCCCTCTATAAAAAACTATGGAAACAACAATATCTCTAGGTATTGTTTTGTTTTTTTATTGCGACAGTTCAAGAACGTTCTTTCTTCTTATTCGTAGTAGAGAAGGAGAATGAGTGAAATGAAAAAAGAAAAAGCGGTTGTTGTTTTTAGTGGTGGACAAGATAGTACAACATGTTTATTTTGGGCGATAGAGCAGTTTGCAGAAGTAGAAGCTGTAACGTTTAATTACAATCAGCGTCATAAGTTAGAAATTGATTGTGCAGCGGAAATTGCGAAAGAGCTAGGAATTAAACATACAGTACTAGATATGAGTCTATTAAATCAACTTGCTCCAAATGCATTAACGAGAACGGATATGGAGATTACACATGAAGAAGGTGAATTACCATCAACATTTGTGGATGGACGAAATTTACTATTCTTATCATTCGCTGCTGTATTAGCGAAACAAGTTGGAGCGCGTCATATTGTAACAGGCGTATGTGAAACTGATTTTAGTGGGTATCCAGATTGTCGTGACGTATTTGTGAAATCATTAAACGTTACATTAAATTTATCTATGGATTATCCGTTTGTCATTCATACACCACTTATGTGGATTGATAAAGCGGAGACATGGAAATTATCTGATGAACTTGGTGCATTTGAGTTTGTTAGAGAAAAAACATTAACATGTTATAACGGAATCATTGGTGATGGTTGCGGTGAATGTCCAGCATGTCAACTTCGTAAAGCAGGATTAGATACGTACTTACAAGAACGCGAAGGAGCGAGCAATTAATGGATAATTTCTTTGGATTTCGCATCGTAGAAAATTTGCAAAAAATGGACAAGGATATTCAGCGTAAACAACTTAAATATCATAATAAAAGAGTAATGGTCAGCAAGGAATTTACATTTGATGCAGCACACCATTTACACTGTTATGAAGGAAAATGTAAAAACTTACATGGTCACACATATAAAGTTGTATTTGGGATTAGTGGATATGTAAATGAAATAGGCCTTGCGATTGACTTTGGAGATATAAAAGAGATTTGGAAAAATGAAATAGAAATTTATTTAGATCATCGTTATTTAAACGAAACGTTACCTGCAATGAATACGACTGCTGAAAATATGGTCGTTTGGATTTATGAAAAGATGGCAGAAGCATTAACAAAAGATAATCGTGCGAACGAATATAAAGGAGCTCGTGTTGAATTTGTTCGTCTATTTGAGACGCCGACTAGTTATGCGGAAGTAAGACGGGAGTGGATGCTCGATGAGTAAAATCCCTGTCTTAGAAATATTTGGTCCAACTATTCAAGGTGAAGGAATGGTTGTAGGACAAAAGACAATGTTTATCCGTACAGCTGGCTGTGATTATAGCTGCGCTTGGTGTGATTCTGCTTTTACGTGGGATGGATCTGCTAAAGATCAAATTAAACAGATGACAGCGGAAGATATTTGGAATGAGCTTATTGCAATTGGAGGAGAAAATTTTTCTCATGTTACGATTTCAGGCGGAAATCCGGTATTGCTGAAAAATATTAAGTTTCTTCTTTCTATACTAAAAGAGAATGGAATGCGAACGGCAATCGAAACGCAAGGGAGTAAATGGCAAGACTGGTTACTTCAAATTGATGAGGTAACGATTTCTCCCAAACCACCAAGTTCGACGATGCAAACAGATTTTCAGAAGTTAGATGCTGTTATTCAGAAACTGGCAGGAAAAGATATTAGCTTAAAAGTAGTCGTATTTGATGATTATGACTTTGAGTATGCAGTTAAGATGCACGAACGTTATCCAGACGTACCATTCTTCTTGCAAGTAGGGAACGATGATACGAAAACAGTGGATGATGCAATGCTTATTAAAAAATTATTAGATAAGTATGAGTGGTTGATTGAGAAAGCTGTAAATTGTAAAGCAATGAATGATGCAAAAGTATTGCCGCAGCTTCATGCGTTAGTATGGGGAAATAAACGCGGCGTATAACGAGAAGGGATGTTTAACATGGCAGGAAGATTAGATGAAGATTTAAAAGATGTAACATTACTAGGAAATCAAAATACAAAATATTTATTTGAATATAGCCCAGAAATTTTAGAGGTATTTGATAATAATCATCCAAATCGTGATTATTTTGTAAAATTCAACTGTCCTGAATTTACAAGCTTATGTCCGAAAACAGGACAACCAGACTTTGCAACAATTTATATTAGCTACATTCCAGAGCAAAGAATGGTAGAGAGTAAATCTTTAAAGTTATATTTATTTAGTTTCCGTAATCATGGTGATTTCCACGAAGATTGCATGAACGTAATTATGAATGATTTAATTAAATTAATGGATCCACGTTACATTGAAGTATGGGGGAAATTTACACCACGTGGTGGCATTTCAATTGATCCGTACTGCAACTATGGTCGCCCAGGAACGAAGTATGAACAAATGGCAGACTACCGCATGATGAACCACGATCTATATCCAGAAACAATTGATAATCGTTAATAGAAAGAAAGGGCCTGTATACTATACAGGCCCTTTCTTTCTATTATATTATGCATTTTGGTTAATGACAGTATAGTTTTTATGACTTACAACTGTAAGAGGTTCCATATCTAGTTCTCTAAAATTCTCCATAATTGTTATATCAACAATAACAGAGTTTTGATTTACTTTTTGAACACGGCCTTGCATGCCACCTTTAAATTCGATGATATCTCCAGTTTCTGCGATCTGCATAAGCAACTCTCCTTGTTACAGTTTTTCCAAAAAAGAATAATTTGGGATTTTTTATTTTCCTTTATTTTGAACTATGTTACCTGTTTTGTAAATGTTTTCAAAGTAAAAATTCGAAAAATATTCACTTTTTGTAAGAAAATATATGAAAAAACATGTTGTTAGGAGATAAATGAGAGAAATGCGAATATTTTTATATGAGAGTATAATGAAAAGGTACAATGACCTACTAAAGTGGGGGAAACTAGGGGCGGTAAAATGATGTTTGAAATTGTGGGGAGCTTTATAGCGATTTTATTATTTTTATTTTCTTATATACAGCTAAAGAAAATTCGGCACCATGAAACAACTGCATATTTTGACGGATTGGATGGTATGCATGCATCGATAACACATGATAGTGGCGGGGATATGTAATAATGTATAACTTTCTTTTTACGCATGGTATGATGGCAATAAGAAATAGTGCATAATAGAGTTCGTAAGTGATGAATGGGGAGTGAAAAGAATGAGGATTTCTTTTATTCGTCATGGTCGCTTAAATCGTACTATGGAACCAATGACAGTTACTTCATTTCATGAGTGGATGAAACGATATGACTTACATACTATAACAACAAAAGCTCCTATACCAATGGAAACAATTGAAGTGATGGAAGCAGCAAAATTGGTCGTAACGAGTGATCAAAGGCGTGCTGTACAGTCAGCAGCTGAATTAACGGATTCTTTATCTTTTATACAAAACTCTCTTTTTAGAGAGGCTGAGGTTTCTTCAAGCTTTTTTTTTCCAAAATGGTTGAAATGCAAACCTAAGGTATGGATGGTTATCGGCCGAACATTATGGATACTTGGCTACCATAAAGATGTAGAGTCTTATAAGGAAGTAAGAGAGAGAGCAAGGCAAGCGGCTCATCTATTGTACCGTTATGCTCTCGTTTATGGAAGTGTTGCTCTTGTAGGTCATAGTTATTTTAATACGATGATTGGGACTGAACTGAGGGCAATGGGGTGGTCTGGTTCGCCTATTTTTCATAGGAAGCCATGGGGATGTACAACATATACATTCCACGAGGCGATGGATGGAAATGTATTAAATACGAATTTAACATAAAAGCACACGATTTATATAAATCGTGTGCTTTCCTTTTAAGATACAGAAACCTTTGTATTTAATGGTTTTACTAAATGGGCGTAAGGTTCACCCACAAGCATAACGATTTGATCTTTTTTGTAACCTAGCTTTTCATATAATGAAAAAGCACGTGTGTTTTCTAAATTAACAAGTAAGGCGATTTTTTCATGCGCTTGTTCAGTTGCATGGATTTCAGCAGCTTTAATTAATTGAGAACCTATGCCTTTTCCGCCGTATGCACTTGAAACTGATAACGTATCAATGTAATACTCATCAAGCTCAGCTTCTTTTTCTAACGTAATAGAGTTATCTTTATGTAATTCTCTTAATTGACGTACAATTGGTGCGTCAATTATTGTTGCTTCACTACCGTGATAAGCGACGATAATTCCGACTGCAGTCCCGTCTTGTTCATATACAAGACAATTTTCATAGCTCAGTCGATTTTTCTCTTTTGAGAACCATGTTTCTAGTCCTAGTAATACTTCTGTTTCAACTGTGCTACCTGTGATTTTTTCAGCAATTTCGTGCAGAGCGTTATACAATAAAGGAGCTATAGCCTTTGCATCTGTCTTTTTTGCTTTCCGAATCATAGTATCCCTCCTAGTTCTATTTATATATTGTAGCATAATGGTATGGAACTTTGCATAATTGAATGTCAAAATGTTTGATATAGAGAAGTGGCTATGTTAGTATATGATATTTAGTGGACATACAATAAAGAGATCTCTTTTGAAAAATAATGAAAGTAAAATGCCGACATAGCAACGGGATAAATTTACAGTTGTTGACCTATAGAATATACGATAGAATAAAATATTGCATAGAGGTGAAATACATGGATGAACAATTAGCAAATGCAATTTTGGATCAGCTGAAAAATGGTGAGATAAAGGAGTATGTTGCAACGAAAGATGTATTTTATACGTTCAGGAAAGTTGTAGTAAGTCGGGAAGATTTTAAACATATTATTGGGAATGCACAGCGCGGCGGACAGGTCATTTATACATATTCAGAAACGCCACGTTCGTAACTAGAAGATATAGGGGAGGAGACTTATGGGCGATTTTAAACAAGGGATATTACCGCATTGGGATTATATGTGGAAAGATCGATCTGGAAATAGGTTTATGGGAATGGTTATGTATCCAGAGAGACGAAAATGTTCAGCGAAAATGCTGCAGAAAATAAAAAGAGCATATGAAGAAGCGATAGAAATTAAGGTAACCGTACAAGTTCAACATACATATCAGTACGTAGAAGGAATGATTGTATACTTTGATGAAGAAGCTCCTGTATGTACAATGATTGATAAAGATGAGAATCCACATCACATTTTTGTAAAAGATATTTTGCGTATTGAGCACTCTGAATAATCTTTTCATAAATAAATTGAAATTCCATAATAATAATCTTTTTCTATAATAGTTATCTTTTAGTATGTAACGAGAACTGAAAGTATATGTATAATATTTAATAAAGTAAAATTGATAAATGTAATCGTTTTTTAGAGCAGATTATCGTTTAATGTCTGTTCTTTTTTGCGTGATGCTGGAGAAATATATTCCTCCAGCATTTGCCGTTTTATGACAAAATATATTGGTAACTTTTTTAAAAATAAGGTTAAATTCGTTGACAACTTTTTTGAAAAGCACTTTATTGACATGAGTTTTAGAATGTTGTTTCATAGTCATTGTATTGAAAAAAAACGACTGTCATGTCGAAAAGTAAAAGTTAAAAAAAGAAAGAATTTATACATATATCTTGTGTCTTATTTTGAAACGTAATACAATATATAGAGAAATCAAGAAACAACATACAGAGAGTATAGATTGGAGAGGGAGGGTCGGAAATGTTAGTTGCATATGATTCTATGACAGGAAACGTGAAGCGTTTCATTCACAAATTAAATATGCCGGCCGTTCAAATTGGTGAAGATCTAGTAATAGATGAAGACTTTATTTTAATTACGTATACAACAGGTTTTGGCAATGTACCAGAACGTGTTTTAGAATTTTTAGAGCGCAATAATGACAAATTAAAAGGCGTATCTGCAAGCGGCAATCGTAACTGGGGAGACATGTTCGGTGCAAGTGCTGACAAAATTTCTGCTAAATATGAAGTGCCTATTGTATCAAAATTTGAGTTATCAGGAACAAATAACGATGTAGAATATTTTAAGGAAAGGGTGCGGGAGATTGCGACACATTGAACTGAATAACGAAATCACGCAAATGCAGGACGGTTTTTATCAGCTTCATAAAGATAAAGAGGCATTAGAAGTCTTTATGGAAGAAGCTAGAGAAAATACCGTTCCTTTTAATAGCGTGGCAGAGCGAATGGAGTATATGAAAGAACATGATTACTATTACAACGTTCTGGACGAGTATAGCTTGGAGGAAGTAGAAGAGGTATATAACATCGCTTATGGTGAAAACTTCGAGTTCCAATCTTATATGGCAGCATCTAAGTTCTACAAAGATTATGCGTTAAAAACAAATGATCAAAAACAATACTTAGAAAGCTATGAAGATCGTGTAGCAATTGTTTCATTATACTTAGGACGCGGTGATGTTGCGAAAGCAAAACAATTCGCAAGCATGATCGTCAAACAAAACTATCAACCAGCGACACCAACCTTTTTAAATGCGGGAAGAAGCAGAAGAGGAGAAATGGTGTCTTGTTTCTTGTTAGAGATGGACGACAGCTTAAATTCAATCGGTTTTAACATTAATACTGCAATGCAATTATCGAAAATCGGCGGGGGAGTAGCTTTAAACTTATCTAAGCTACGCGCACGTGGCGAGCAAATTAAAGGTATCGAAAACGCTGCAAGTGGTGTAGTACCTGTTATGAAATTGCTTGAAGATTCGTTTTCATATGCGAATCAACTTGGCCAACGAAAAGGTGCCGGCGCAGTATACTTAAACATTTTCCATTGGGATATTATTGAATTCCTTGATACAAAAAAAATAAATGCCGATGAGAAGAGCCGTATTCAGTCTCTATCAATCGGAATTATCGTTCCAAGTAAGTTCTTTGAGCTTGCTGAGAAAAACGAACCTTTCCATGTTTTCGCGCCTTATACGGTGTATAAAGAATATGGAAAGCATTTAGATGATATTGATATCGATGAAATGTATGATGAATTAATGAGCAATCCGAAAGTGAAGAAGAAGCCGCTAGATATTAGTGCACGTGATATGCTTATTAAAATTGCTATGATTCAGCTTGAATCTGGTTACCCATACTTAATGTTTAAATCAAATGCAAATAACCAACATCCACTGAAGGATATTGGAACTGTGAAGATGTCGAACTTGTGTACAGAAATCTTCCAGCTTCAAGAAACTTCTGAAATAAATGATTACGGTACAGATGACATTATCCGTCGTGATATTAACTGTAACTTAGGATCGTTAAATATCGTAAACGTAATGGAAAATAAAGAGATTCGTGAAGCAGTTCATGCAGGAATGGAAGCTTTAACAGCTGTTTCTGATATGACAATCATTCCGAATGCACCAACTGTGAAAAAAGCAAATGATGAGCTTCATTCAGTTGGACTTGGCGCAATGAACTTACACGGATATTTAGCAAAAAATAAAATCGCTTATGAAAGTGCAGAAGCGAAAGAGTTCGCGCGTACATTCTTTATGATGTTAAATTACTACTCTATTGAGAAAAGTATGGAAATTGCTAAAGAAAAAGGCGAGACATTTAAAGACTTCGATAAATCTGATTATGCGAACGGCACATACTTTGAAAAGTATGAAACGACAGATTACAGCCCAGTAACTGAAAAAGTTCAACAACTATTTGAAGGAATTCATATTCCAACAAAAGAAGATTGGACAAGTTTAAAAGAGCAAGTGCAGAAGAATGGTTTATACAACTCATATCGTCTTGCAATCGCTCCTACACAATCAATCAGCTACGTTCAAAATGCAACTTCAAGCGTAATGCCGATCGTAAGTCAAATCGAATCAAGAACGTATGCGAATGCGACAACATATTATCCAATGCCGTATTTATCAAAAGATACGTTCTGGTACTATAAATCTTCTTACGATATGAATCAGTTTAAACTAATTGATTTAATCGCAGAAATTCAAGAACATATTGACCAAGGAATTAGTACAATTCTTTACGTTAATAGTGATATTTCAACACGTGAATTAGCACGTTACTACATCTATGCACATAAAAAAGGCTTAAAGAGTCTGTATTATACGAGAACACGTAAATTAAGCGTGGAAGAGTGCGTGGCTTGTACCGTTTAATATAAAAGTGAGACATGATGAGCAGGGTTTTCTGAACCCTGCTCATGCTTAGTTATCAATTTTTCATGTTTATTTAGAGAAGGGGCGATTGAATGCGTGCGGTAAACTGGAACAAAAAAGAAGATGATTTTAGTTTAATGTTTTGGAAGCAAAACATCGCTCAGTTTTGGACAGAAGAAGAAATTGCGGTTTCGTCTGACAAAAATACTTGGGCACAATTATCAAAAGAAGAGCAGGTTGCTTATAAGCGCGTATTAGGTGGTTTAACACTTTTAGATACGAAACAAGGCGGCGAAGGGATGCCACTTGTACTTGTTCATCTTGAAAATTTACAAGCGAAAAGTGTATTAGCTTTCATGGGAGCTATGGAAGAAGTACATGCGAAGAGTTACAGTCATATCTTCACAACATTAGCTACAGAAGAAGAAATTGATGATATTTTTGAATGGGTAGACAACCATCCATTACTTGAGAAAAAGGCTGGTATTGTTACTAGTTATTATCGTCGTTTATTAAAGCCTGAAGTAACGAAAAAAGAGTTATACATGGCAATGGTCGCAAGTGTGTTCTTAGAAAGTTACTTATTCTATAGTGGATTCTTCTACCCACTTTACTTAGCTGGTCAAGGTAAACTGACGGCAAGTGGTGAGATTATTAACTTGATAATTCGTGATGAGTCAATTCACGGCGTATTCGTCGGTATTTTAGCACAACAAATCTTCGCGGAACTTTCTGCAGAAGATCAACAAGAAGTGCAAAAAGAAACGCAAGAGTTATTAATGAAACTATATGAAATTGAAATGGCATATACAGAAGAAATTTACACTTCTATCGGTCTTGTAGAAGATGTAAATCGTTTCGTTCGTTACAATGCGAATAAAGGACTTATGAACTTAGGACTTGAGCCGAAGTTTGAAGAAGAAGAAATTAACCCAATCGTTTTAAATGGTTTACGTACAGATACGAAAAACCATGATTTCTTCTCTGTAAAAGGAAATGGTTACGTAAAAGCAACGAACGTTGAAAAGTTATCTGACGATGACTTCGTGTTTAATTTTTAATATACGATCATAAAGAAAAGCTGTCTNNAGACAGCTTTTCTTTATGATTTTGTTTACATAACACTATTATTTTTATATAGTGATTGCTGTTTAAAGAGTTCTATCTCATTAATGGATAGAATTTTTTTGTAATTAAATGGGTATTTACAATCCTTTTGTATCGGTGTACTNNAGTACACCGATACAAAAGGAGGGAAGAAATGAAAATATATTTTTCTCCAAATACACCAATTTACATTCAGGTAATGGAATACATAAAAAAAGAAATCGTAACGGGTCATTTATTACCTGGCGATAAAATTCCCTCTGTCCGTGAATTAGCGAGAGAATGACAGAGCTATTGAAAATAGAAAATTTATGGAAGAGATATGGGTTAAAAGCAGTAATCCGTGAATTAAACATAGAGATTACAGAAGGGAAATTTGTTGGGCTTGTTGGAGATAACGGGAGCGAGAAAACGACGTTATTAAAAATGATTGCAGGCTTGCAGCATCAAGTGCATTATTCCAAAAACGTGACGTATTATAATAAAGTGAAACTTTAATCAGTGGGGGTTTTCTTCATCCCCCACTGATTATCAGCCCTCACCAATCGGACTTTAATGGGCAGCCCGACCCCCACCTGAATTCTTTGCTTTCGCTGAATTTTGAGGTGGGGGTCTTACTGCCCATTAAAGCGGGATAAAAGAAATCCCAGCTTGTAAAAACGGGGATTTTTATTACATAACTTTCTTCTGTCTTTTAACTTGAAAAACGGTGATACGGTATATTAAATAAAATGATTACTATATATGTTAAGAGATATGCTGTTTGAAAGTATATGAGAGAAATAGGAAGATTTTCAACTATATTCATATTATAATTTAGTTATTCCACCATTTGTAGGAGATGGATTGCCCATAAAACATTGATTAATGCTTTACTTTTTACTATCTTTGGAGGTGATTGATATGCAATATGCATTTTCACGTATAAGGCTACGTAGTTTTTTCGGATGGATGATTATAGGGTTGTTCCTTACGATGATCCCATTAGGTTTATCAAATGTTTCAGATAATACGTTAGAGGTTATTTCACAAATAACTATATTTTTTGTATTTCCGTTATTTTGGTTATACGTAAAAACAAATAAAAACAATGTTGTGTTTCAAAGTTTTTTTGATAAGCCAAGTCGTTTACCGTGGGGATTAATTTTATTAGCGACGATAATGGGAATGATTTTTTCAGTCGGTATATCTCATATTCAATTTTACATATTGGCACACACGTTACCTAATTTTTTAGTGAGTATGTTAGAAGACGGAAATGTAATTAATACGAGTAACATATATATGACAATATTTACTTTCATTTCAGCATGTGTATTAGCGCCTATTATGGAAGAAGTTATTTTTAGGGGTTTCTTTTTACAGCGAATGGCTTATAAATGGGGGATTAAACGAGCTGTAATTATATCTTCACTAATTTTTGGTTTCGGACATTTTGACGTGATCGGTGCTTTCATGTTTGGTGTCATTATGTGCTTTTTATACATAAAGACGAAAAATATATGGACGAATATTGCGGTGCATGCTTTAAATAATTTGATTGCAACAAGTATGCAATTTGTAGGTGGAGAAGAGAGTGGGGCAATCTCAATTCCTGAATTACAAGCGCAAAGTAATTTATGGATTGGCATTGGTCTTGCGGCTGTTGGATTACTTTGGTTAATTCCTTACATATGGAAACAATGGCGTATAGTAAAAGAAGTTGGTGTGCCACCGATCCGCTTTATAAATGAAGAAAAAGTAGTGAATGTATCACAAGAAAATGAAGTGTATAGTCAAGTCATTATAACAGATAGATTGATGGCTGTAGAACTACCAGATGAAGCTGTAAATAAGCTTCGATTAGAAGAAAATGATTATGTAAAAGTATTCGTAGAAGAAGATACAATTGTTATAAAGAAAGCACATGATAAATAATTAAAAAACATCTCTCCTATATATAAAAGGAGAGATGTTTTTTAATTCGTAATAATTTCTACACGAAAATTATTACCGTTCTTTACATATTTAATATCTGTAACAGTACGGACTGTTTTTAAAAGCTCCACTTTCTCACCAATTCGAGGGATGGTCGGAACATTATCCCAAATACCAAGCAAGTCGTCTAATTGTGCCGTTTTTTCATAAAACCAGATTTTCAATGTAAAGCCCCTTTCTCGAACTTTATGTATTTTAATACATAATATATTATTTTTATTCTTAATGTAAGGGGTTTTTAATATTTTTTTGAATAAATATTAATTAGTGTTCTGGGAAGATATGTTCAATGTCCGGAGTAAGAGATACTTCTGATAATACGATATGAGAAACTGTCGTCGCATATGAAGAAACATCATTGATAAATTCTTCAAGTTCAACGAGTGAAGGGACGGAAATTTTTACAATGTAGCATAAGCTTCCTGTTACTCGGTAACAAAAACTTGCAGATGGATAAGACTGAATAAACTGTTGCATACGTGTTGTGTCACCATTTTTTAAAGTGATTTCTAAAATACAATCTAAAACAAGTCCAGCTTTTTTATAATCAATATCGATTGTGTATTTTTGAATAACTCCTTCACTTTCAAGTTTACGAACACGTTCTGCAGTAGACGGAGCAGATAAATTTACTCGTTTGGCTAATTCGCGCATCGAAAGGCGACTATCATTATATAATTCATTTAAAATTTTACGATCAACACGATCTAATTGCATTTGTAAATATACCTCCAGTAAAATGATAATTTTTGTAAAGTGAAAAAAAAAATTAAGATTCATATGAAATGTAAAGAGAACTTTATTTATTTTACAATAAAACAGAAAGAAATAGGAGGGGAAATGATGGAGAGAATTTCATTATCAAATGTAGGAGATACAAAGTTTCAAAAATTATTAGGCCATAATCGGGATATATTACATTCGTGGAGTACGTTAGAAAATACACTGTATAATAAAGGAACTCTTTCAGCGGAGTTGAAGGAACAAGTAAGAAGAACATTGGCGTACGGGAATGAATGCTCGTACTGCATGGCAAAGGGAAGACCAGATGATATGCAAAAGGTAGAAGAAATTAGTGTAGCTGTTACTTTTGCGCATACATTTGTTCATGATAAAAAGGCGATCGATGATAATATGTTTCGTGTATTAAAACAATATTGGACGGAAAAAGAAATTGTAGAGCTTTGTGCTTATATTTGTTTTATTACTGCGTCGCAGCAACTTGGTTTTCTGTTTCAATTACAGCCTAATTAAGGGGAGAATGATGACAAATCAAACAGCACTTATCATAATTGATGTACAAAAGGCGTTCCAATTACCATACTGGGGCGAGAGAAATAATCTTTTTGCCGAAGAAAATATGAAAAGTTTAGTAGAAGAATGGAGAAAGAGGAAGCGACCAGTTTTTCATATTCAACATGTAAATAAAGAAAATGTTCAGTCGATGTTTTATCAACATGCGGAAACAGTAAACTTTAAAGAAGAAGTGAAACCACTGCCAGGTGAAGTAATTATTCAAAAGTCTGTTAATAGTGCGTTCATTGGGACAAATTTAGAAGAACAATTAAGATCGAAACAATGTGATACGGTAGTAATTGTGGGATTAACGACAAATCATTGCGTGGAAACTACGACACGGATGGCAGGTAATTTAGGATTTACTACGTATTTAGTGAATGATGCGACAGCTACTTTTAATCGTATAGGCCCAGACGGCATAGAGTATAGTGCAGAGTCTATTCATAATATGACACTTGTCAATTTGCATGATGAATTTGCAACAATTATGACGACAAAAGAAGTGTTAAAATTATTTTGAGAAAATAATTGCGGAATTATGTAGAAAAAAATAAGAATATTTCGTATAATCTAAGTATAATCATTTTGAAAATAGGGGTGGCATCATATGAAGCAAATTCCAGTAAAGAAAATAGAAGAAGTAGTTGTTTTAGCAGGAGATAATAAACAAAAGCAAAAAGAATTTTATGAATTGCTCTTATCAACAGAGTTTTATGTTGCCGGTTCACTAGAAGCAGAAGACGGAGCAACAGAAGGAACACTTCGTTTGCGTCATTTCCAAGGAGAGGGTAGATGGATCGTGCCGTTCTTTACACAATTGGAATTTGTAAAAGATGTGTTGCCAGAAGGTACGCCCCTTGTTACGATACGTGGAAAAGAATTGTTTGGTAGTATCGAGAAAGATGCAACAGCGGTATTAAATGTTGGTACGGATATAAGTAAAACATTTGTTCCAGAAGAAATTGCGGATATCGCATCTGGACGAATTTTTAATTATTATAAGTAAAAGGAAAAGCTTAATAGCTTTTCCTTTTTAGTTTGAATATGGAGTGGCCACGCCGGAAGAAATAGAGAGTGTTTTATTGTTTGTATGGATTGTCGCTGTAGCTCCAAGCGGAATACCGACGTTTGGGCTTATATGTCCAATCGGTAAACCGAATAGTACAGGTATATCATATGGCGTGAAATATTCAGATAGTATTGTTTGCAATGACTGGGATGGTTTTGAAGGAGTGCAGTCGTGACAACTTGTAAAAATAACACCGCTGCATTCATTAAACTGTCCAGATAAAAGTAGTTGATTTAACATGCGGTCAATGCGATACGGTTCTTCCCCGATATCTTCAAGTAATAAAAGTGTATTGGCCGTATTTATTTCATAGGGTGAGCCAACTATACTCGTTAAAACAGTTAAATTCCCTCCAACCAATGTCCCTGTAACTGAACATGCAGAGGTGGATAAGATACATTCTGATGCAGATAAATTGATTGAACACGGATGGAATAGTTGATTGAAAGAAGATAAAGAGAGAGAATCTATACCTTTTCCTAATTCTTCAATCATTGGACCGTGAAATGTAACAAGCTTTGCATAGCGTGAAAACGCGGTATGTAAAGCTGTAATATCGCTATATCCCCAAAAGATTTTAGGGTTTTGCCTAATGATTTCATATTGAATGTAAGGGAGGAGACGAGCGCTGCCATAACCACCTCGTGCACAGAAAATTGCTTTTACTTCAGTATTTGTAAAAGCTTCATGTATATCATCAAGACGAACTTGGTCTCTTCCAGCCAAATAGCCATACTTTTCATAAACACTCTTCCCAATTAGTACGGATAACCCCATCTCTTGTAATACCTTCACACCTTTTAATACGTTTTCAAGTGTTGGTGGCCCAGACGGAGCAATAATCATTACTGTATCACCTTGTTTTAACGCATTTGGATAAATCATTATTCTCAGCCTCCTTCTCTTTCAATATATTCGCTTCATATGAAGTTCACCCCTTGTAAAAGAAGGGGAAAGCTTATCACATAAAGAAGATATAAGGGGGATAGGAGGGAAATGATGTTTACAAGTCGAGTAATAGATAGATTGCAAATTAAGTATCCCATCATTCAAGCTGGTATGGCAGGTGCGATTACGACGCCAGAACTCGTTGCAGCTGTAAGTAATAGCGGAGGGTTAGGAACGCTTGGAGCAGGATATATGAGCCCAAAACAAATTCGTGAAGCGATTTATAAAATAAGGAAACTAACCGATAAACCTTTTGGTGTTAATTTACTTTTAACAAAAGAGGTACAGATAGAAGAAGAGAAGGTAAACGGGGCGAAAGAGTTACTTAGTGGAGTGAATAGAGAGTTAGGAATAGAGGAAGAGGATGTATTACAGCTTCCAAAAAGTTATAAAGAACAATTACAAGTATTATTAGAAGAAAAGGTACCGGTCGTTAGTTTTGCATTTCAAACGTTAGAACAAGAAGAAATAGATGAATTAAAAAGAAGCGGAATAAAGGTCATTGGAACAGCAACTCATGTAGCAGAAGCGAAAGTACTTGCCGAGCTAGGGGTAGATATTATTGTCGGGCAAGGTAGCGAGGCAGGTGGGCATAGAGGAACTTTTATCGGGAAAGAAAAAGACGCCATGATTGGTACGTTTGCATTAATTCCGCAGTTAGTAGCAGCAGTACCGCATATCCCGATTATTGCAGCTGGTGGTGTAATGAACGGACAAGGGCTTGTTGCGGCATTTGCGTTAGGGGCAGAAGCAGTTCAAATGGGATCAGCTTTTTTAACGAGTGAAGAAAGTATTACACATGATACATATAAAGAGCTCGTATTACAAAGTACAGATACGAGTACAACTGTAACTCGTGCGTTTTCCGGGAAATATGCGCGGGGTATCCGTAATGAATTTATAGAGAAACATGAAGGAGAAGAAGAAAGGCTCCCGATGTATCCAGTGCAAAACGTATTAACTTCTAAAATACGGCAAGAAGCAGCAAAGCAAAATAAGGGTGAATACATGTCACTTTGGGCGGGACAAGCGTCATCATTGGCACGAATAGAATCAGCGCAGCGTGTAGTGAAGCGTGTCATGGAAGAAGCGGATAACGTAATCGAACAATTACAAAATGTATATAGAAAAAGACCACTTGAATAATTCAAGCGGTCTTTTCATTAGTTTGCTTTATAAAATTGTTGGATAGCTTCGTCGATGTAAACCCAGCCCTTCCAACCTAAATGCATATGATCTTTTAAGAAGTACTTATCATATTCATGATTTGAGAAGTCAGCAATTGGATAGCCAGCTTTCGTAATTTGCTCATGAACTTTCTTATAGTACGCTTCGCGGCGTTCTTTCGGGAATCCAGCGTAATCGTACCAAGGACCTTTCACAGGAACAGAAATGAAGAGTGGTTTTGCACCAGATTGTTTTAATAAATCAAGTACCATTTGTAAGTCTTCATATTCTGGTGATTCGTCATAAGAATCATTTTTTAAGTAGCCTTCACGCTGTTTTAATTTCTTCTTAATTTTGTTATTGAAGTAATCATCTTCAATACCGTATTCGTTAGACCCTGATTCTGCTGCACCTGTTTGATCTGCATGTTTACGAGCTTCATCCCAGTTCATTTGTTTTAATGAAGGATCAAGGTTTTCTTTATGCGGTTTAATATCAAACATTACTGTAAATAAATCTTTACGATCTAAAATGTTACGATAAATATAAGCAAAAGGTTTAGCAGCAAGTGCTTTTACTTTATGCTTCGTATCATCATAAGCGATACCTTCAAGTGAAATTTTTAATAAAGTTTCTTTCTTAACAATCTCAAAGTTTAATAAACGTTTTGCAATTTGTTGTTTCATTTCAGGTTTTAAATCATCGTTGAAAATGAAGTGATAACCTTGTTGTTTTGAAAAGTTAGGTGCAAAGTGTGTTTCATCAATACCTTGTGGTACAAACCATTGCGGAGAAAGAACGAATACCATCTTCTTATCTTTCAATTGGTCCATTGTAGATGCAAAGTTTAATACATGTACAAGGTCTTGTGTTCCGCCGCGTCCAAGTAGGAATGGTGTAAATCCTTCAGGCTTTACTTTGAAATAATTTGATGGATGGAAAGCATCCATACGTGCGAATTCCGATGAACCGTACATCGGAAGGTATTTCGGGTCTGCTAACATTTTTTGCTGTAAAATCATACTTTGAATCTTTTCTTCTTTTAAAGAAGTGGCAGCTTGTTCTACTTTTTCATCACTTAAAAGTGGAAGTAGGAAGCGCGTTGGAATAAGTAAGAATACAGCAAAAAGGGCCAATGCTAAAAGCATCGGACCAAATTTTGCTTTGTTCATCGGATTTCTTCCAACTTCTTAATAACCATGTTTGGTGTAGCCCACTCGTCACGGTCAAAATCAGAAATAGAAACTTCAATATCTAAACGCTCTTGGAATTCAACTAATAAAGATACTACAGCGAAAGAATCAAGAATACCTTCTTCAAATAATTGAACATCTAAGTTTTCTTTTACAATATCGTTTTCACATACTTCTTCTAAAATATCTAATACTTGCTCTTTGAATTCTGCCATTTTTAAAATCTCCTTTATATCCGAATATATTATATGTGCAACTTCTTATTGGAATAAGAAGGGTGCATTAAAAGTATCTGTTAAGGTGTCCAGAGAAAATTAGGAAACCGAAACATACAACGTGGAACGTAATTACAATCGCAAGGACGTGCGTAAATTTATTATTTGGCCAAAACTTATGCTTCTTGTTTTTTCGTTCGAAAATATCGAATAGGATGAACAAAGCAGCGTGATAAAGACCATAAATAATGTATTGATACACATGCTCACCAGTAATATGCCATATTCCCATGATGAAGAAGTTTAAAAATGCACCGATATACGAAATTGTGTAGCGGTTTTTAATTAACTTTTTCTTCGTTGCAAAAAAGACGAAACGCATGTAAATAAAGTCACGGAACCAGAATGATAAACTCATGTGCCAGCGGTTCCAGAAGTCTTTAATATTACGACTAAGGAATGGTTTATTAAAGTTTTCTGGCGTTTTAATCCCCATCATATAACTTACACCGATTACAAATGAGCTATAACCAGCAAAATCGAAGAATAAATATAAGCTATAGCTATACATGTAAATCATATTTGAAAGGATTGTGTCGTGTTGCGCGAATGCTGGATCCATAAAATATTGCTTTATTAAGTAAGCGATAATAAATTTATATAAGAAACCTTGGAAAATACGGTTTAGTCCTATATATAGTAAGTTTTGATATTCTTCTGCACTAGGTGGCTTTTGAATATCTTTTTGGAATCTTCGGTAACGATCGATAGGTCCCGTTGAGATAGCTGGGAAGAATAAAACGAATTCCCAAAAATTGAAGAAGGAAAGTTCTTTAATTAAGCCATCACGAACTTCAAATACCATTTGTACTGCTCTAAATGTTACATAAGACATTCCTAAAAATACAACAAACTTTAGTTCAGGTACAAACGGTGCGATTTTTGCCAAAATAAGTGGCAAAATTGATAAAATAACAGCTATACAAAATGTGAATGTACTATTATTTTGTTTTCTTAAAAGTAAATAGCCTTTAATAAGGGCATATTGCCAAATAATAAATGCGGCTAACATAATTGCTTGCTTCGGTTTATCCGAGAATATAATAGCAAGCATGACTAATGTTAAAACGGCATTATATTTACGCAACATTTTACCTTTTAATCCAGCTATGATAGTAGGTATTAATAAAATGCCCACTATAGCGAAAAAATAAAATGATCCATATGCGGTCATGCTGTAACCTCACTCAATAATTTTTTGCGATCTACCTTTCCATTTGGTGTCATTGGAATAGAAGATTGATACATGAATTTACGTGGAATCATGTAGTTTGGTAAACGCTCATTGAGTTCTTTTTTGATTGCAGATGTTAATTTGAATTCTTTTTCAAACGAATGCTCTCCAGGAACAACAACCGCTAATAAATAATCGTATTTTTCACCTTTTTTAATAGGAACAATAACTGCCCCTTCTACGTAAGAACACGCACGAAGATGATGTTCGATTTCTTCTAATTCCATTCGATAACCATGAAGCTTAATTTGGAAATCAAGACGACCATTATAGAATAGAAGACCATTTTCTACATAGCCAGCATCGCCTGTTTTATAGGCACGCTCGCCGTCAATTATAGTAAATGCTTTTTCTGTTAATTCAGGGCTTCCTAAATACCCAACGCTTACGCTAGGACCAACAATTACGATTTCACCTTTTTCACCATCAGGTGCAATTGTGCCATCTTCTTTCATAATAAGAAGGCGACAATCTGATTTACAGTAGCCAACTGGAAGTGATTTATATTGATCCAGCACTTCTGTTGTAACGTGAATACCTGTTACAGCAACTGTAGCTTCTGTTGGACCGTACGTATTCATAATTGTGGCTTTCGGGAACCGCTCAATTAATTTTCTGGCTACTTCATTTGGTAACACTTCACCGCAGAATAAGAATGTTTTCATGTTCGGTAGCATACTCTCAGAGAAAGATGCTTCCATTAAACACATTTCAGCGAAAGATGGTGTTGAAGTCCATACTTGAATATCCGATTGCTCTAAAGAAGCAAACAAGTCTTTTGGACGTGCAATCATATCTTTATCGATTGCCCAAAGTGTACCACCTGTTACTAATGATGGGTAAATATCCATTACAGATAAATCGAATGAGAAAGGTGCTTGGTTTAAGAATACTTGCCCTGCTTGTAAGTTGAAATCTTCTACAGCCCATTTTGTAAAGCTAACAAGGCAGTTATAAGTAATCTGAACCCCTTTCGGATTACCTGTACTTCCTGATGTGTAAATAATGTAGAAGTTCTCATCACCTTTTACCGCATGTTCAGGATTTGGAGTGTTCCCTTTATGAGTAAAGAAAATATCTTTTAAGTTGTTTTCACTTACAATGCGAACTGGTAAATCAGTTACAGTTACTTCAGCTGCCGATAAAAGTAATTTCGCACCAGAATTTTCAGCGATACGTTGTACACGATCAGCTGGGATAGATAAATCTACAGGAATGTAAGCATGTCCAGCTTTTACACAACCTAAAAAGTTAATGATCATTTCAGGTTGCATATGGCCATACACCATAATTGGTGAACGATCATCTGGATACTCAGAAGAAATCCAATGTGCTAACGCATCAGAATCTTCCTTTAATTGTTTGTACGTAATTTTCGCATCTCGCCAAACAAAAGCGGTTTGATCAGGCGTTTCTGCAGCCCACTTTTCAATTTGTTCTAATAACTTCATAACGTTCCCACCCTAAAATTCGTTGTAAATAAATGTACTTGTGTTTGTATCATGGAATCCATACAACCAAAGTAATGCAAATAAAATTGCAAGGTAATAAACCGTCTTTGCAACCCATTGTGTGAGTGGTCGAGACCATATCTCTTTTAATCTTTCCATGTCTTTCCCTCTCTTAATGAAATAATAGCTCTTTGTAGGTATCATGTCCTACATTATTGTGAAAAAAACAAAATCCCACATTTTAGGTAAAAATAAGTCAAAAGGCTCTTTTCTGATATTAGCACTAAATACTAAAAAAGAAAATCCCTAACTTAGCAATTATATTACATTCAGCATGAATTTGTAATGGGTTTGACATGCAAATAGAAAGTGGATTGTGTGAATGTATAAAAGTGGACTGAGAGAATGGGTAGAAATGCAATATTTGTTTGTATCTTTGCGTTTGTCATAGTTAATTTATGAATCGCTAAAGTTTCTTAACAGGAGGGATTTTTGATGAAGAGCGTGTGGAAGGATATTATTTCAGAAAAAAATATTATGAAATGGAGACGGCATTTTCATAAATATCCAGAACTATCGTTTGCTGAAAAAGAAACTTCTCAATTTATATATGATACATTATGCTCATTTTCTACTTTGGAAGTAACGAGGCCAACGAAGTATAGTGTACTAGCAATTAAAAGAGGAACGGAACAAGGGAAAGTAGTTGCAATTCGAGCTGATATAGATGCTCTACCAATTCAAGAGGAGACAAGGAAATCTTATACGTCTGTAAATAAAGGAATGATGCATGCATGTGGACATGATGCACATGCTGCTATTTTGTTAAGTGTTGCAGAGACGCTAGCAAATATAAAGGAAGAGTTTGTAGGTGAAATTCGTCTATTCTTTCAGCATGCAGAAGAAGTATATCCTGGCGGCGGACAAGAAATGGTTGCGGCAGGTGTTATGGATGGCGTTGATTATGTAATAGGTTTACATGTTATGTCTGGATTAGAAAGCGGGAAGATTGGGATTGTGTATGGGGCGATGATGGCAGCACCAGACGTATTTACAGTTGAAATTCATGGAAAAGGAGGGCATGCGGCGCGGCCAGAAGAAACGGTAGATCCTATTGCTATCGGAGCACAAATTATTACAAACTTACAACATATCGTATCAAGAAATACAAACGCTTTTATGCAAAGGGTAGTTTCGGTTACGCAGTTTCATGGGGGGATGGCGGATAATATTATTCCAAATGTAGCAACTTTAATGGGAACGGTTCGCTCTTTTAATCAAACATTAAGGAAAGAAGCAGAAGAGAGAATTGAGCAAGTCGTGAAAGGAATTACAAAAGCACATGGAGGATCATACACATATACGTATCGATATGGATATGATCCAGTTATTAATGATGAATCTATCACGAAAGTAGTAGAAGAAAGTGCGATATATTTATTCGGGCATGAGCGTGTTGTGAAGCTGGAACCTTCTATGGGAGGAGAAGATTTTTCAGCATATTTAAGAAAAGCACCGGGTTGCTTCATTAAGTTGGGGACGGGGAATGAAAAAATAGATACATGTTACCCGCATCATCATCCAAGATTTGATGTAGATGAATCCGCTTTAATTTATGGAGTGGAATTATTTTTAGAAACAACGATGAGGTTACTGAAATCATAGAAAAGCATAAAAAAAGGCAACTGCACTCTATTGCAGTTGCTTTTATTTCTTTCCGTCAGAGAGGGCTGAGAAAGAACTATGCTCATTTATAGTATATGAATAGCTAACGGACAAGCTTGTACATTTTAACTATTTTTTTAAAAATAGTTATTGACATTGATAATCAATTTCAATTAATCTAAGTGTAGTTAGAATTGATAATTATTATCAATAGGATGGATGCGACATGTTAATGAGAAAAAAATATCACCTTCTGCGTAGGGGATTAAAAGATAAAAATAAAGATGTTGATCAGCATATAGAATGGCAACGAAATGTAATTCGTTCGGAATATGTAGAAGAGAAGAGTGCAATTCAAACAGAAAAAGAGATACAAAGTAAAGGGAGAGATAAAGTTGAGTAAGTTAGTAATGATTTTTGCAAGTATGAGTGGAAATACAGAGGAAATGGCCGATCATATTGCAGGGGCAATTCGTGAAACAGAAAATGAAATTGAAGTTATTGATATTATGGATTCACCAGAAGCTTCTATATTAGATCAGTATGATGGGATTATTTTAGGCGCTTACACTTGGGGAGACGGAGACCTTCCTGATGATTTCTTAGACTTTTATGACGCAATGGATTCTATTGATTTATCTGGAAAAAAAGCGGCAGTATTCGGGTCATGTGATTCGGCTTATCCGAAATACGGCGTGGCTGTTGACATTTTAATAGAAAAGCTGCAGGAACGTGGGGCAGCAGTTATGTTAGAAGGACTAAAAGTAGAATTAACGCCAGAAGATGAAGATGTAGAAAAATGTTTACAGTTTGGAGCTGAATTTGTAAAACATCTTTCTTAATGGCAGAAGGGAGATGAAGAGCAAGTGCATGAGAAAATCGCCATTAAAACGATGACAGATTACCATTTGTATGATTTTATGCGTTGTCCGCATAAATTTTACTTTCGTCATATAAAAAGAAGAGAACCTTCTTCTTTTGAATGGCAACAAATAGCACAGATGATTGTGAATCAAATTATTAACGAGTATTACACACTACCTGCGGGTCAACAAACGAAAATTGTACTTTTAATATTAATAGAAAAGTATTGGGAAAAAGTAAGGATTAATATGTTTGCTTCGAAGACGGAGTACTATATTGTGTTAGCGAAGCTAACGGATCACTTATTACAGTTTGTTGAAAGAGATGATAGCGAGACGCCGCCGTTATTTTTATTTGAAAAATTTCAAATATATATGGAAGAGTTAGGTGTCCACATGTCATTGACATTAGAAGTTGGTGAGTGGCGTACTGGGTCGTTTGTAATTAAAAAGTATGTTGTCGATGCAGATGAGGAAATGCTTGCTCTTTGTCAAAAGTTAATGACAGTATTCAGTTATAAAGCTTTCGGTATTCTTCCAGGAAAAGTTGAAGTTATTAATTTAATAGAAGGAACTAAGTATGAGTACATTCCGAAACAGGAAGATATTATAATTGGAATGGCTGATTTATCTAGAATGAAAGAAATGTTGCAACAACCTGAGCACTACACAGAGCGGCATTTTCGTTCTGAGTGTATGAGTTGTGCTTTTCGTAGTGAATGCCAAGGGGAAGAAGTAAAGGAAGAAGCGAAGCAGCGGAAAAATATCGTACATTAAAGGATGCAAATTTGCATCTTTTTTTGTTATTGACATGAAAAGCTTTTCATCATTTACGGTGTATTTGTAGCAGATTTTAATACGAGGAGGAATAATCAATGAAAGACGAAACGAAAGTATTTCAATGGTTAAAAGAACAAAATGCTCCTTTTGGAATGCAACTACAAATTTTACAGGCGTTTCAATTATATAAAGTTATTGTTGAAATGGATAAAAAGTTAATGATGTATGAGGAGAAAGAATGTAGGGAGAGAATGTAATCTCATCCCTGTAATATCGTTTTCAGCTGTTCTGTACCCGTAATGAATGCTAGTTCATTCTCTGTCTCAAAGTTATAAATAATATTATGTAATAAAGGGCTGTATTGATAAAAGGTCGTGACGCGGTGAATGAGTAATGGATCATGGTGAGAAATAAGAGTACTGTATTGCTCATATACAGATGTAGTAAATTCATGTCCGAAGTCATGATATAGCCCAGCGAAATCAAAAGCAGGATCTCCAATTTGAGCATCGCCAAAATCGATAACACCTGAAATGGTTGTATGCTGCTTATTAAATAAAATGTGATGGTGTGTAAGGTCAGCATGAATGATTGTATTTTGAAATGCGGATGTAGCAATGCACGCAAAGAAATTTTCGAATAAACGATTTAAGGCTAATTTCTGTAATGAAGTAAGGTTGTTAGTAACATACTGATTTAATTTTGTTTGTAGCTCTTTCCAATAGGTAAGTGTTTTTTCAAGAGGGAATCCTAACGTTGTACCTTGTTTTAAAGGAATACTATGTAGGGTTGCAAGGAAAGTAGCTAATTGTGTAATAATTGCTTTCCGTTCTTTATCGTCAAGCTTGATAACTGTTTCTGTTTTTAATGGTTCACCATGAATGAGAGTATAGTAACTACAAAGCGGAATCGCATCAGCATCCTTTCTATATAATAGGTGATACTGTGGAACCTCAATTTCTTTTAGTGAATGAGAGAGAAGCGCGCATAGTTCCTTTTCTAACGGAATTCGCGTTGCATATTCAACCTTTCTCGGAAAACGAAACAGTAGTTCATCATTTATAATAACTGCTATATTATCCCATCCTTCTTCATTTTGCTTATATGAATGTATAGAAAGATTAGGCAAAGCTTCTTTTATATATTGTTTGTAAGAGTCCATAATTTTACCTCGTTTCTAAGTTAAATTATTCCACTTAATAATATCAGAATTTTCTTTCTAAATGTTAAGATATAACTATTATTATGAATAGGGATGAGGTGTATTGTGAGGAAAAGAATAGTAATCACTTCGTTATTTATTATTTTTTGTTTGTTTTGGTCATATAAAAAAATAGTTTTTGTTACCTTTAAACCGATAGATCACTATCAGTTAGATCAGGAATTAAAGAACAAAAGTATAGAAACTTTAACTCATAGGGAAATGAAAAAGGTAGGAGAGTACTTTGTGACAGCCCAGCTGTCAGTGTTTGAGTTTAATAATAAAGAAGATGTGAAGAAAAAGAGTGAAGCACTATTTGTAAATAGAGGGTATGAACAATTAATACAAAATTATTACCCAAATCGTTTTCGGGATTTAGAGTATAAATTTAAAAGCGAGGAGATACGTGAAGAGACAGGTGAGAGTTTTCGCTATCATGCTGTAGTGTATGTTGCTGGCACTGAAGAAGGTGAGAGAAGTGAAATTAAATTATGATATGAATATTGTAAAGGTTAATAATATATTTATGGTGTTAGAACAAAGACAATATGTACAATAAAGTGAAGTTTTAATGAGTGGGATTCTTACTGTTCGCAAATAGTGGGATAAAAAATCCCTCAGTTCTTTGAGGGATTTTAAAGATTTTCATTTTGTTGTCCAAGTTCTTTTTGAGCAATGTATAAATTCCCTTGCTCGACTTGTTTCAGTGTATGAACAGAATCTCCTGCATATCCTTTTTCAGTTTTCACAGTTCTTTTTGAACGATTGGAATCTTGTTTCTTCATATTAATAAACCACCTTCCATCAAAAATAAACGAAAATGATAAGCACAAGTAATACAGCAGCGAAAATGGTTATACCCATTAAAAAAGAAGTGTTTTTATATTTAGGCGGCTTATGTACATCTTGCCGATATCCAGGTGAAATTTCAGGGGCGAATTCTTCGTCAAAGGATTGCTTTTTGTCTTTTTCGTCCATATGTATCCACCTTTCTTTTTCATTATGTTATACGTTACAAGAAAAAATATGCATAAAGAAAACAGCCGCTTTATCGTTAGCGGCTGTTTTCTGTTGTATATTTTCGTTGTACTTGAAAGAGACGGATAAGTAGGAAGCTAGCACCAAATGCTAGACCGATAATAAGACCGATCCAATACCCTTTCGCTGCCCAGTCAGTATACGTTGCTAATATGTAACCAAGAGGGAGGCCTATTATCCAATAAGCAATTAATGTCATAATTAAGGCAACATTTACGTCCTTATAACCACGAAGTGCTCCTTGTACGGGAGTTGCAATCGCATCAGATATTTGAAATAGAATCGCAAATATAAGAAATTCTTTTGCTAAATGATGAACTTGTACATCTGTCGTATAAATAGAAGCAATTTCATCGTCAAAGAAATAGAGAAGGATCGAATATAATAGGGCAAATGCAAGGGCTAATCCAATCCCGATAAATCCATATTGTTTTGCATTATCGTATCGGTTTGCTCCAACTTCAAATCCAACTGCGATAGTCATTGCCATTGCTAAACTTAGCGGAGTCATATATAACAAGGAAGCAAAGTTCATAGCTGCTTGATGCGCTGCAATAGTTGTTGTATTAAAATTACTCATCATAAGTGTTACTGCAGCGAAAATACTCGTTTCAAAAAAGATGGCAAATCCGATAGGCACGCCAAGTTTTAAGAATGCTTTCCAACTCGTGAGAGAAGGGCGGTATAACTGTTTAAAGATATTAAACGATGCAAAAGGTTCTTTCGTACGAATAATAATGACGGTAATAATTAATATGCACCAATATGTTGCTGCTGAAGCGATTGCGGCACCAACACCACCGAGTTTTGGAAATCCGAAATGACCAAAAATTAATACATAATTTAATACTACATTAATTGGTAATGATAATAGGGTAATAATCATCGTTGTTCGCGTTTTCCCAAGTGCATCAATAAATCCACGTAAGACAGTGTAAGTGAATAAAGGGATAATGCCAATCGCGATAATAACTAAAAATTGTGTTGCAATACGTTCCACTGGTTCTTCTAAGCGCATGCCGTTTAAAATAGGTGAAACAGTGAAAAAACCGATAAGAATGACAATGAAACTCGCACAAATTGCTAAATATACTGCCTGTATGACAACGTGTGGAACATCTTCTTTTTTCTTTGATCCAACGAGTTGTGCAACAATTGGCGTAGTGGCCATTAAAATTCCTGTTAATCCCGTACTAACTGGAATCCATATACTCGTTCCGATAGCAACACCTGCTAAATCAGTAGGACTTGCATGCCCTGACATTGTTGTATCAAAAAAGCTCATCGCAAATAATGACATTTGCGTTACAAAAATCGGGAAAAAGAGTAATACAAACTGTTTTAACTTTTGTGAGAATGAAGTAGTTTCTTTCATAAAATCCCCTTTCCGATAAAAAACAAACCTTTTCTATCATACAATTTAATCAAAAAATAGAAAAGAAATACGCGTATGCAACAGATAGAATCAATAAAAAAAGGATGCACTTTGAAAAGGGATAAGGTATTATGATAAGGTGTGAAAAAATTACATATTCGTTATTAAGGAGGCACTACTTGTGGCTGATTGGTTAATTGGAATAATCATGGGTGCTGTTGAAGGATTAACAGAGTTTTTACCAGTTTCATCAACAGGACATATGATTTTAACAGGTCATTTACTTGGGTTTGACGACGAGAGAGCAAAAGTTTTCGAAGTTGTTATCCAATTGGGATCGATTCTAGCAGTTGTTGTTATATTTTGGAAGCGTCTATGGTCATTAGTTGGAATAGGAAAAGTAACAGACGGACCATCGTTAAATTTATTACATATTATTATTGGGATGATTCCTGCCGGCGTACTTGGTGTATTATTCCATAGTGCAATTAAAGAAGTTTTATTCGGTCCAGGACCGGTTGTTATTAGCTTAGTAGCTGGTGGTATTTTAATGATTGTTGCTGAGAAGTTTTCAAAACCAAGTACAGCAAGAACGTTAGATGAAATCACATATAAGCAAGCATTTACAATCGGAATGTTCCAATGTTTAGCGCTTTGGCCAGGATTTTCTCGTTCTGGATCTACAATAAGTGGTGGTTTATTAGCGCGCGTGTCGCATACAGCGGCAGCTGAATATACATTCATTTTAGCAGTGCCAATGATGGTAGCAGCAAGTGGTTTAGATTTAATTAAAAGCTGGGACATATTAAGCGCAAATGATATACCGTTATTTGCAACTGGATTTATTACTGCATTCGTTGTTGCAATGCTTGCAATTGTTTCATTCTTAAAATTATTATCTCGTGTAAAACTAACACCGTTCGCTTACTACCGTTTCGTTTTAGCTGCGGTATTCTATTTCTTCATTATGTAATAAAAAAACTGCCGAGTTCGGCAGTTTTTTTATTTTACTACTTTTTCCATCATGCTTTCCATTACATGTTCCCAAAGAGAAGTATCATCAGCTAATGTAGCACGGAAGTTAGCATACATTTCTTTTTGTTTTTCTTCGAATGTTGGATCCTCTTTTTCAGGCAATGTAGTACGCATTGAAGTTACTAATTCTTGTACTTTTGGAGCGCGTGGTCCCCACACAGCTTGCTCATTTCCATCTTTATCAATGAAAATGAAAATTGGAATCGCACGTGCTGTTCCATTTGTTAAATATTGATCCATTAATTCTAAGTTTTCATCGCGAATTAATAATCTCATATCAATATTTGCAACTTCAGAAATTCGTTTCATAACAGGAACACATAGCAGGGCATCACCGCACCAATCAGCAGTTAATACGATAACGCTCCATCCATCATTTTGACGCTCTTCTAAAACAGGAAGTAGTTCGTTTGGAATTAAAAAGTTATTGTAAATGTGTAATAGTTCGTATTGGTTTACTTTCATTTCATTCACATATGTATCAAAGGACATACCTTTATCAGCCCATTGTTGTAAGTTCATAAGTAACACCTCTTTAGTATGATTTGTTTTTATTGTACCAATTTTTATGTAGAAAAGCTTGTATTCTTACTCCTTCTTGTCACTTAATGATTTATTTAATAGGGAAAAGAATAGTACGACACATAATTCAGCTATGTTAGACAATTGTACGCTCTCTATCCAGTCGTCGGCGGTATGTATGACAAACCAATCTAGCGTAATTTCAATGATGGAAAGCAGGACGATTGAGAGGTAATTGGGCATACTTGTCATCATTGGATGTAGGAGCACTTTAAAGAAAACGAATATAAAATATGTAATGCCATCTAATAAAAGAATAAGTAAAAAAAAGAGTAGTAGAGCTGTTTTTGATGAATATTCTATACCTGTAATTTGAAAGATTCCTACATATACAAAAAATATAAATGCAAAAAACATAATGAGAAACAGAATAACAAAACCAATAATCAAAGTCTTATCTTTTAGATTAAGATTAGAAAATTTGTCTTCTTCACTCACTATTTCAACTCCTTTTTTTGGAAATTCAATTTTATTGTATCATGAAATAAATATTAAAAAACTACGAATTATGGGAAAATAAGGTGACAAAAAGTAAGATTTCATGTAAAATTATTAATAAGGTTTTTATTTAATCAAATGAAATAAAAGGGGCTGTCAAAATTGTCTCAAAATCGAGAGCAATTAATGGAAGAACTATCGACAAATGTTTTTGCTATGTTTCGCACATTGCGTAATGATATCGGAAAAATATTTGGTGGTTACATACCGTGGAATGAGTTCATCGTTCTTAGAATATTGAATCGTACGAATAAAGAAATGGTATCACGAGTAGCTAATGAGCTAAATGTGTCGAATAGTCATATTACAGCTGTTACAGAAAAATTAATTAATAAAGGTTTTGTAACTCGTTCGCGTTCTACATCAGATCGCCGAGTTGTATATTTAGAGATTACAGAACAAGGGAAAGATTTAGTTACGAAAATGGAAGATGCGAAAAAACAATACTTACAAGAAAGATTTTCCGCACTTTCAGAAGATGAAATGAATGTAATGATTTCTATTTCTAAAAAACTTATATAAGTAATTACAAACAAGAAAGCGCTTACGAAATGATAAAGAAGAGGTTCCTCATATGTGGAATCTCTTCTTTCTTATGTAAAAGATTATAAAAAATAAAATATGTACCATACTACTAGTAAAGGAAGGAGGGAGAAATATGACAAATCGTAATGGGAGTAAAGGAAGCGGTAATCAAGGTTCACCAAAATCAGGGCAGTTTAATCAGGAGTTTAGTACTGAATTTGAAACTGGTAACGACAATAAAGGAAAAGAATATCGTTCGAAAAAAGGAAGTAAATCAAAAAAGGAGTGAATTAATTCACTCCTTTTTTGATTTACGATGCTGCAGATTGATCAGTATTGTATTTTTCCTCTGATTTTGTGACAATCATTGCGCAAATTGCATCACCGGAAATATTGACCGCATTCTACTAGTAGATTTAATACCATCGTAAGCATTGCAAGTCCTACACCTGGTACTTGCCAGTACAGCAGTTAATACGACCATAGATAGATAGAAAGACAAAAAAAT
>NZ_NUPZ01000025.1 GCF_002584985.1 Bacillus sp. AFS029637
AGGGTTTCCAAACACTCTGGTATAAGCGACTTATAATAAGTCGCTTATATGTAAAACTCTATTTTATTTTGGTCAACACATCTTAATTTACTCACAGGTCTTCCCACATGTTGATACACCATTTCGTTTTCTAACACTCCAATTTCAGTCAAAAACATAACATACTTTCGAATAGAAACTCTTGAGACTCCTACTAATTGTGCCATTTCATCTGTTGTAAACGCTCGTCCATTCAGCAACTCGATCTTCTGCCAAATTAACTGTAACGTTTGCTTCGTTAATCCTTTCGGGAGCTCTTTCGTGACAGTAGGCTCTCTTTTTTCTTTTTGCAAAATTAATGAATCTAATTCCGATTGACTAATTTTTTGTTGTTCTTTCATAAAAGTGAGTTTTTCTCGATATATAGTTAATGCCTCTTTAAATCGTTCAAATGTAAATGGTTTAATTAAATAATCTACAACCCCGTATTGTAATGCTTTTTTAATACTACCCATATCATGTACAGCTGAAATCATCATAATATCGATTTCTTTTTCTTGATTCCGAATATACATTAAAAGCTCGAATCCAGTCTCTCCAGGCATAAAAATATCAAGTAACACTAAATCTACTTGTGATTTTTCTAATGCTTCTATCGCCGATTTTACTGAGTTAACTGCATGAACAAGTTCAAATCCCCCTACTTGCTCTAAATAATGTGTATTTAACATCGCTACCATCGGGTCATCTTCTACAATTAAAACTTTAATCATATTTGCCTCTCATCCCTACCTTTAGGTATTTCAATTGTTATCGTTGTTCCCTCTCCTAACAATGAGGAAATGTGAATCTCCCCATTTATTCGCTGTATACTTTCTTTTACAAGATACAAACCATATCCACGATTGTCTCCTTTTGTGGAATAGCCTTTTGTAAATAATGTATCAATCTCCTCTGCTTTTATGCCATTCCCTGTATCTTGTACTGTAATAGTCAATGCATCCCCATATTGTATCCCGATTTCAACTTGTTTCTTTTCACAATTCATCACTGCCTCTAATGCATTATCTATTAAATTCCCGACAATTGTAATAAGTTCATGAGTAATACTTTCATCATATATTTCCGGCAAGTAAGCATCTTCACTTATAATTAAATTTATATTTTTCTCTCTAGAATAGCTAAGTTTACCTAGTAAAAAACCAGCAAATACTGGATTTTTAATTTTTTTCATAACCCCGCCAATTTCATATTGATGCTCGGATACCATACTACTCACATATTTTTGGAGTTCTTCATACTGTTTCATATGTGTAAGTCCTAACACGACATGCATCTTATTCATAAATTCATGAGATTGTGCCCGTAGCGCTTCCGCGTATAGCCTAATACCAGTTAATTCCTCTGCTAATTTTCTAATCTCTGTTTTATCACGAAATGTTGCAATTGCGCCAACTATTTCTCCTTTTACATATAAAGGAACACGATTCGTAACAATCGTAATTCCGTAAATATTTTGTTCTTCGTTTAATTGTACCACTCCTGTTTGCAGCACTTCTTTTATACGTGAATTCGGCATATACAATTCAACATCTTTACCGATAAAGTCGTCTTTAAGTCCACTTTTCTTAAATAGCCGCTTTGCTTCATTATTAATTAACGTTACTTTCGCTTCTTTATCTACAGCAATAATACCTTCTTTGACCGATTGTAACATCGTATTTCTTTCTTCTAAAATTTTCGCTATCCTATGCGGCTCAAGACCAAATAAACTTTTCTTTATATGTCTAGCTAGCAATATCGCTCCTATAATGCCAACCAATAGCCCAACTCCAACACCGATATACATAATATGTCTACTTTCCTTAACGCGCTCTTTTACATTATCTGCTGAAATTCCAACCGCAACCACTCCAAGTTGTTCCCCTGTTTCAGAAAAAACCGGTATAAATACTCTCATAGAGACCCCTAAAGTCCCTTCTGCTAGCGACACATGTTCCCTTCCCTTCAATGCCGTTCCTTCATCTCCTCCAATGAAATGTTGCCCTATTTTTTGAGGATTGGGGTGAGATTTCCGGATTCCATTCATATCCATAACGACAATAAATTGAACATCCGTACTCTTTAATATTTTATTTGTATACACTTGAATCAAGGAGGTATCTACCTTCCCTGCCAACCCATCAATTACAATAGAATCATTTGCCACAATACGTGCAATCGTTTTCGCCTTCTCTGCCTGACTTTCTTCTGTCGTTCGTTCAACATTATGGCTAATTAAAAAATCTGTTACGAGTAAAGAAAAAATTACAACTGTACACACTAGTAATGTAATCGTTTTCCATAAATTCCATAGTTTCTTTCTTTTTTTCATCCCGTTAATAACTCCCCTAATTGCTAAATAGAAAAATAAGCAAGGTGATATTATTTTCACCTTACTTACTTATTTGCTGTTATTATACTTCAAATATACTAGTCATTTCTTGTAGTTCTTCTGCGGACGTAGCAATTTCATCAATAGCATTTGCCACTTCTCTTGTATCTCCAGCGACTCTCTTCGTTGTTTCTACTATTTGATTAATTCGAGAAACAATATGAGTAGTAGAACTTAAAATTTCTCTTCTATAATCCTCTGTCCATCACCTTACAGTTATATAGTTAAAGCTCTCTTTCCTAATTTATTTTGAGTTCTTTACGTAACTAATCGCCTGACTCCCCATCTGCATCCATGCCTTTTCAAAGTTTTCTCTTGGCACTTTTACATCTAAGCTATCATCGAGAGGATCTCGAATATATGCATATTCCTTATCGTATCCAACAAGTACAACACAATGTTCATTATACGTAATAGAAACATCTCCACTTTTTGTTTTCCATGTAGTAAATTCATCTTCATCTAATGGGGTAAATGTTGCATTCGTAATCATAACTACTGGTTGCCCGGCTTTTACACTCTTATACATCTCTTCTATACTCTTCCCTGTTAAATCTACGGCTTTATTCGGTAAATATTTTTTAGCTAACTGAAAAAGTGGTCCATGATATACACCATATCCGGATTCAGAAAACGTATAAATATTACCTACAAATCCTTCATTCGGATTCCCGCGTACACCATCGTCTATAAAATCAACTTTTTTTATTTCATTTGCTAATTTCATTTTATCTACTGAAACGCCTGCATGTTGTAACATCATCGCTAAGCTTGTCACTTCACAACCTCTATCCAACTCCGGTAATTGCTGAATTAAAGGTACATTTGATAAAATGACCTTTTCATCATTATCACTAAAATCCATTCGTTTTCCGCTTTGTATATTGAAGAAATTTAACTTATCCACATACTTTGTAATTCCATTTGTATATATACTCCATACCACTATACTAAGTAAAGTCATACATATATACCACTTCAATTTCCGTATCACTCTCACGCCCTTTTTAATTCGTTAAATAAGAATAAAACGCGTCAGCATCCGTTCGAACCATTGGTACAAAATTTAGTTCTTTTCCTTTCTCTGGTTGATCTTTTTTTATTTTTTCTGTTAGATCTTGAATATTCATATTCGTTTTGTCCATATTAAGCTCATCTGCCATTTGTATCACTTTTTGTTCATTAATTTCTCTTAATACTTGATATATATCTTTACCGTACAAATCAATATGATATTTTTTTGCTTCATCCTGTACTTTTTGTTCGTACACTTCTTGTGCTAACTCTTCTATCTCTTTTGCTTTTTGTGAAATACCTAACTTTCCTGCTTCTTCTCTTACTTTCGTTCCATAGATTTCTTCCTCTATGTCTTCTATTTCTTTTCCAGTTGTCGAAATGCCTAATTTATCCGCTTCATCATTAATTTTAATCGTATTGATTTGAGTAATTAAATTTACAATCGATGTATTCTCTATAGATATGCCTAGCTTCAATGCTTCTTGCTTCACTTTTGTTTCATAGATTTCTTCTGAAAGAGCTCCAACATCTTTTCCTTCAATCGAAATCCCTAACTGCTGCGCTTCTCTTCCTACTTCTGTTTCATGAATTTCTTTTTCTAGCGTAATTTGCTCTTTTCCTTCCGTTTCAATACCGAGTTTCTCTGCTTTTTCTTCTGTATGCACTGCATGTATCTTTCCATTGTTTAATTGTTCTTTACTACGCTGCGTGTAATCTGTCTTTCCTTTTTGTGTTTCAGAAGGAGAGGCACCTCCTAATATGCTTAAACTCATCACTCCAATAGTGAATACCGTCATCATTTTCTTTTTCAACTCTACTTCCTCCCCCTTGTACTTTCTTTTCCATCATTCCCATAATTTTTTTAATACTATACATACATCTCATCGTTACTTGAGATAACATTATGATCAATAAAACCCTCTATAATTACTTCTTTATGTGTCAAATTTTCCTTATACAATACATGATATAAACCGTTCCTTAACTTTCCCTTAAAAAAAGACGACCTTGTAAAAACAAGATCGTCTTCTCACTTATATTCTTTGATTTTTAGGGAAAATCACTTCAAAACAAGTGCCCTCTCCCCATTTGCTCTCTACTAATATTTTGCCGTAATGCTTTTCGACAATCCAATTTGCAATTGAAAGACCTAATCCAGCTCCTTCTGACGTACTTCTTGCTTTATCCCCTTGATAAAAACGATCAAATAATTTCGAAATATCCTCTTCTTTCACTCCTATCCCATCATCCTTCACCTGTATACGAATGGAACCGCTCGTTTGTGTGCAATCAATTTGAATATGCCCGCCTTCATTTGTATACTTCATTGCATTATCTAACAATATAACCATCATTTGATGGATTCTCTCTCTATCCCCCATAAACGATATATCTTGTTCTACTTTTAATATCATCTCTTTTTCTTGATAAGAAGCAATCTCTTTATATGGATCTACGATTTCTTCTAACAATTTATCCATTTCAAATGTTTTCTTATCCATCTCAATTTGATTAGAATCAGAACGTGCTAACAATAATAAATTGCTAACTAATTTCGATAACCGCCTACATTCCTTTGAAATTGTAGAGATATCCATCGCCTTCTCTTCTATCGTAGCGGATGGTGACTGGAATAATACATCCGTTTTTGATTGAATAACTGCAAGTGGTGTTCTTAATTCATGTGATGCATCAGAAACGAACTGCTGCTGTTTTTCCCATGAATTTTGAATTGGTACGAGCGCCCTACCAGCTAAGAAAAATCCAATACCTATTGCACATAGACTTCCTATGCTACAGCCGATAACGAGAATTAAAAATAAAGTATTTAGCATCTCTTCTTCAGCTGTTATATCGCGTACAATTTGAACTATTTTTCCATCTTCTTGAAACGCAAATGTCCTAAAATATAGTCCTTGCACTTCAATATCTTGCAAAGATCCTAACTTTTTTGGAGAGAATTTTTCTAAATTCTCTTCAAAAATAAGACGGAATTTTGGATTTTCGATACCTATCTCCACAGTTTTTCCAATCCAAGTTAACTCCGTTATCCTTGGATCACCAATTTGAAGATATCCCCTAAATTTTTTAGGGGGCTTTTTACCATCTAAAACCTCTCTATGCTGAACCATTTTTTCAATGGATCTATCCACTTCATTATAAATACGCTTATATGTGTACGAATAAATAATACTGCCTAATACTCCTATTAATATGATAAACACTAACGAATTTAGTATAGTTAGACGAATGCGTGTTTTTTGAAACATACTTCCTTTTTTCATTGTTCTTTTAGTATATATCCAATACCACGAACAGTTTGAATATCTTTCTGATAACCGAATGGTTCTAATTTTTTACGTAAATGATGTACATACACTTCGACGATGGCTACTGTTGTATCGGAATCAAATCCCCAAACACGATCAAAAATTTGTTCACGCATTAAAATTTTGCCGCTATTTTGAATGAGATATTCTAGTAGTTCATACTGTTTTAATGTGAGCTTCATTGCTTGTCCATCTACTTGAACATCTTTATCTTTTCCAAACAATTCAATTCCTTTATAACGAATTGTCTGCTGCGTTGTTAAACTACCACTTCTGCGCAACAAAGCGCGAATTCTCGCTTTTAATTCGGGAGCCTGAAACGGCTTAACGATATAATCGTCTCCACCAAAATCCAATCCCTTCACCCGATCTTCTAAAGAATCTCTCGCTGTCAAAAACAGGACTGGCGTTTCAATCTTTTCATCACGTATTTTTTGAATCACTTCAAATCCGTCCATTTCTGGCATCATTACATCAAGCAAAATTGCATCATATATATTTTGCAGTGCTAGAAATAATCCATCTTCTCCATTCAATGCTGTATCTACTTCAAATTCATCGCGTAAAATTTGGACAATAGACTCTAATAAAAAAGCATTGTCCTCTACTACAAGTAAGCGCATATTCTCACCTTCCACGGTATATTTCAACTCTCTTTATTATTGCATCTCTTCTTTTCATAAAAAAAGAATATAGTTACATTATGTACTTTCATTTTCAACGATTTCCCTTTAAATTTTTGAATTGTATAGAGAAGATTTATTATAAAAGCGATTCCTTAAATTTAGCTTAATAACGAATGAAAAGAAATAAGTTCCTCCTTATCAATCCCTCTATGAATATAACTAATAACAAGTGCTCTATTCATTCCCCCTTCTTTCTAAATCCATTTGTTTCTAATTATAACTTTATTTAAAGGGGGTTTCTGGATTCAATTGTTAGAAAGTATTATTACAAACGCATCTATTTTTCTTACAACAATGTAAGTCTCTCGTCATCCAATTCGATGGTTGCAATCACTCCATTTCCTTATACTGAAAGTAAGAAATGAAACAAAAACAAGGAGAGATGAGATATGAAAAAAATGATGGAAGTTGTAGTAGCGGTAGTAGAGGTTTTCATAAATGGTAAACAAGTTGCAATGGAGTTAAATAAATAATGAAAAGGACAATATTCGTTCTAGACCCTTTACTCATATAAAAGAGATAAGAGTTCATCATTTCTTTGATCCCTTATCTCCCTGTAAAGAAAGCCGTATCCTTAAAAGGATACGGCTTTCTTTTTATTTCTTTTTGTTATTCCACCGGCTGTGGTTGCGGCTGTACTACTTCATTCGCTCCAGCCAACCTCAACATATTTGCAATATCTTTAAAGCCTCTTTTTTCAGCATATTGCAGCGGCGTAATATTTTCCTTATTAGCCATATTTACATCTGCACCATGCTCAATAAGCATTTGAATTACTTTCTTATGACTTTCACTACCATTTCCTAATACAATTGCTTCTAATAACGCTGTTCCACCACGGTCATTCTTATAATTCACATCAATATCTGTATGCTCTAACAATTCCTTAACAACCTCTACATGACCACGTTCAGATGCCGAAATGAGTGCAGTTCCACCTGACCTAGTCGTTTCTTTCGTATTAACTCCCGCAGCAATTAATAGCTTTACAATATCCGTATATCCTTCTCTACTTGCATAAAGAAATGGATTGCTTTTTTTCTCATCTTTCACTTCAATATTAGCGCCGGCATCAATTAATGCTTTCACTGTCTCTACATGATTTTGATACGTTGCTGCAAGGATAGGCGTTTCTCCGTTGTCACCTTCTATATTTATATTTGCTCCGTCCTGAATCAGCTTCATAGCTGTTTCTGTGTCTCCAAGAGTCGCAGAAAGTAACAACTGTTTGTCCATTAAATTTATACTTTTTTCTTCTTTAACTTCTTCTTCTTCTTTATACTGTTCTTTTTTCTTTTCGTTTTTCACATGAACTGGTTTTGATTCTGGTTCTTCTTGCTTATCGCAAGCCACTACCGTCATTAAAAGTCCTAATAACATGCATAATAAAATTTTTTGTTTTCTCACAATTACAGCTCCTATGAAAGATAATGTTTTCTTAACCATTCCTCCATCACATACAATAACTCTTCTTGAGTACATTTATCCATAAGCTCTTTATATTCCTTCTTGAATCGGATTATCTTAAACTTATACCATGTTTCTCAACCTATTGGAATGATACGCCAGGTGGCCTCATCATTAACATTATGAAGCAATTAGTTTAGCACGTTTTTGCCGCATTTGTATACATTTCTAAAAAGTGGGTAAATGATTGCTTTAGGTTACTATATTCCATTGTAACCGTTCTTCAAAAAATTTTACACCTTTTATATATTTGCACCTGAGTAATAATAGAAAAAGACAACTTATGTAGTTGCCTTTTTCTATTATTAATGATGCCCACCGTGATTTCCTTTTTTCGTGTTCCCCATCATCTCTTTATTCATTTCCCATTTATGCTCAGCTAGCTCTTTATACGAAAGAACTTTCCCTTTATAGTTAGACACAAAGCTTTCTGCATCCTTTTTATTTTCAAATGAAATAACATTATAAGCCATCGGTGTCGTTATTGTTTTATCATATACGTAAGTCGCATCTTCTAATGAAATCCACTCTTTCGAATCATAATCTCGAACAAATTTTTCTTTCGTCTTTTCACCTGGATTAATCTCCATCCATTTATACATACAACCGATATCATCAAATTTTAATGCTTTTCCATTTTCTAAAATGATTTCTGTTGCAAATTGATTATCCATTACCCCAATTTGGCAAATATCACATTTATCATGTTTCTCATCAATTGCCACAGCCTCTGCTTGTTTCTTATCACATCCTACAATTGTAAAGACAAAGAATAAACATATAGCAAGCATCACATATTTTGTTCTCATTTTTTTCCTCCTTAGCCGTATCTTCCACAAGGAGAATATCAAAAACTTGTGTGAGATTTGTGAAAAAACAATGTACTTTTTGTAATATAGGAAACAAAAGAGATGTGTAGCTATTTCTACACATCTCTTTTCATTCACAACCTGTAATTAATAAATCATCTTCTAACTTAACTAATAATGTATCTGCACTAATTTTCTGTCCAATTTCTACATTTACTAATCTTATATTTCCACTAATACCGACCGCAACCTTTTCAAGCTCACCGTTATTTTTCCGGATCAGCATTAATTTTTCCCACTCATATACGTAAGAAGATTCATTAACAAAAATCTCTTCTATTTTCCCTTCATAAGAACTATAAATTTCTTCTATTCTCGTTTCCATTTAAAATCTACTCCCTACTTCGCACATCACTATTTTCACCTTATTCTATCATTCTTGTAAGTAGTAAATTATATTTTTAAAAATTCAAAATTACCTTCGTGAACAAAATGACCAAAATAAAAATTATGCTTCTAATGATGTTATTTTTCAAATTATTTACCATTTGGATAGATGCCACTATGATAAACAAAAAACAATTTTTCTGAATTTTTATTTTATTTTGAAAGCGTAATCATTTTTTGAGGGGGAAATCATATGTTAGCTCTACTTGGATTTGCGATGGTATTTGTCTTTATGTTTTTAATTATGACGAAACGTATGTCAGCACTAGTAGCATTAATATTAGTTCCGATTGTTTTTGCATTAATTGGCGGCTTCTATGCCAATATGGGACCTATGATGCTAGAGGGAATTCAAAAGTTAGCACCTACTGGTATTATGCTTATGTTTGCTATTTTATATTTTGGAATTATGATTGATAGTGGTTTATTTGATCCTGTCATTAGCAAGATCTTACAATTCGTAAAAGGTGATCCTTTAAAAATTGTTGTTGGTACAGCGATTCTTACTATTATCGTTTCATTAGATGGTGACGGAACAACAACGTATATGATTACTGTTTCTGCAATGTACCCGCTGTATAAACGTCTTGGAATGAATCCACTTATATTAGCTGGGATTGTTATGTTAGGAGCAGGTGTGACAAATCTTACACCTTGGGGTGGACCGACAGCTCGGGTTATGAGTGCTCTTGGACTTGATGCATCAGAGCTCTTCACACCACTTATACCAGGAATGATTGCTGGTGCTATTTGGGTAGTTTTCGTTGCCTACTATCTTGGAAAAAAAGAAAGAAAACGTTTAGGTATTATGGATGTACAATATTTAAAACAAATGCAAACAATAGATGAGCAAGCTGCAACAGTCGAAGCGGCAGTACATAAACGTCCTAAACTATTATGGATTAACTTTTTATTAACTGTCGCTCTTCTCGTTTGTCTCATACTAGAAGTTATGCCATTACCGGTTTTATTTACAGTTGCTTTTGCTATTGCTGTTATGATTAACTATCCAAACTTAGAGCAACAGAAAGAACGTATTGCTTCTCATGCAGGAAACGTATTAGCAGTTGTTTCTCTCGTATTCGCTGCTGGTATTTTCACGGGTATTTTATCCGGAACAAAAATGGTAGATGCGATGGCTCAAGGTGTAGTAACTCTTATACCAGATGCACTGGGACCACAATTACCAATTATTACAGCTCTTCTTAGTATGCCGTTCACATTTTTCATGTCCAATGATGCATTTTACTTTGGCGTATTACCTATTTTGACGAAAGCGGCTGCTACTTACGGAATTAGTGCGGCTGAAATGGGACGCGCTTCCTTACTCGGTCAACCTGTTCACTTATTAAGCCCTCTTGTCGCATCCACTTATTTATTAGTCGGAATGGCCAAAGTTGATTTCGGTGAACATCAACGCTTTACATTGCTTTGGGCTGTTGGAACGACAATGGTCATGTTAATTACCGGAATTATGATTGGGATTATTCCAATATAAGATACAAAAACAGTAGAGAAAATGAATCCTCTACTGTTTTTTTGTTATGAAGAAACAAGAAAGTACCTTCTCTCTGGTCTCCCCACACTTCCATATATAAGCTCTGCATGTACTTTCTTTCCAGATATTAAGTACTCTAAATAGCGTCTCGATGTTGATCGGCTCACTCCGACCATTGTGCTTAACACTTCTGCGGTAATACCTTCTTCATTAACTGTTAACATATGCTTTTTTATTTTTGCTAAAGTTAAAGGATCTATTCCTTTGGGGGCGTATTCGATTGAATTCCCCTTCACCCCTCTTTGAGACCAGAGCTGTTCAATTTGTTCTGGTGATAATTGGTCCGTTCTCTTTAACTGTATAATCTTCTTTTGATAATTTTCTAGACTTGTTTTAAATCGATCAAACATAAGTGGCTTTACGATATAATCTGCTACTCCTCCTCGTAAAGCATGACGTACGACATCTGTTTCTGACGCCGCTGTAATCATAATAATGTCTGTATTATGCAAATTTTGTCTAATATATGTAACGAGCTCTGTCCCTTGCATATCAGGTAAATATACATCCAATAAAACGAGTTGTGGCTTCACAAGTTCTAGCCATTCTTTTGCCTGCTCCCCAGTCGTTGCTGTTCCAATTACTTTAAACCCTTCAATCTTTTCAGTAAAACGGCGATGAATCTCTGCAATCCGAATATCATCTTCTACTATCAATACTTCAATTTCCTCAGTCATTACAATTCGCCTCTCTCTTTCGGTAATGCAATAATAAATAACGCACCACCTAAATCCCCTTTTTCGATTGCAATACTTCCATTTAAATCTTCCACTAACTCTTTTACCTTCGCTAATCCATATCCTCGCTTTTCTCCTTCCTTCGTCGAAAAGCCTTTATAGAATATACTTGTAATGATTTCATCTTGAATCCCTTGTCCTGAATCTTCCACTTCAATTACTATTTCCTCGCCGATATCTGTTACAAACATTCTAACTTTCTTATCATCCTCTTGATTTCTTTCAATTGCTTCAAATGCGTTCGTAATTAAATTCCCCAAAATAGAAACAACATAATTACTCTCAATATGCGGACTTAACTTTTCTAAACTACTTTCTCGATCTAATACAAAATCAATCTTTAACTCTCTTGCTCTATTATAAAATCCAATTAAAATTCCACCTAGCCACGGATTTTGAATTCGTTTCATAATAAATTGAACAAAATCTTGATAGACTGCCGTTTCCTTATGAATGAGCTCTAAAGCATCTTCATATGATTCTAATTGGATAAGACCCGAAAGCGTATACAACAGATTGTTATATTCATGCGTTTGTGCTCGTAACGCTTCCGTATACTGCTTAGTTTGAGACAGCTCTGCAGTTAACTGATCCATTTCAGATTTCAAACGTAAACTCGAAACAACACCAGTTACTTTATTATTTACTTTAATAGGTAGACGGTTAGCAATAACAGCTTGCCCCTTTATATTTAATTGGCGATCAAACTGTTCTTCACCAGTTTGCAGTACATCTAATATCGATGAATTAGGAATTACATTTAAAATACATTCTCCAATAATGTTTTTGTGTGTATCTAGCGAAAGAATATCATAAGCTGCTTGATTTACTAAACTGACCATTCCATTTTTATCAATTACGATAATCCCTTCACGTACAGATTGAATGACAGTACTATGTTCTTCATATAAAGAGGAGATTTCTTCTGGTTCCATTCCAAACATCATTCTTTTTATACTTCCCGCTAAGTATATAGAGCCGATTATCCCTATCAACAAACCTATTATTGTAATCCAAAACACGCGCGTACCATATACTTCTACCACACCATGAATATCATCCATTGAAAAACCAACAGATACTACACCAATAATTTCATTCTCCTGATTACGGATTGGAGCTTTTCCACGTAAGGAAGGTCCTAATGATCCAGTCGCTTTCGAAACATAAGATTTCCCTTCTAATAGAACTCCTTTGTTATCTCCACCAACCATCGCTTCTCCTATTTTATCTTTCCTAGGATGCGCATAACGAATCCCTTCTTTATTTCCAACTACAATAAAATCAGCATCTGTATCCATTCGAATTTTTTCTGCAATGGGCTGAATAATAGAAGCCGGATTTTCTTTTTGAAAAGCTTCCTGAATTTCTGGTATAGCAGCAACTGTTTTCGCAACGTGCAAAGCTCTTTTTCCAATTTGTTCTTCCACTGTTTCAGATAATATGTAATAAAATAAATAACTCGTTAACAGAAGTACAACTAGAATAAGTGTACTAATAGTGAATGTAATTCTTGGTTGTAGTTTTAATTTTTTAAATTTCAAAACCATTCCCCTAACATTTCCTAAAGTTAAATTTTAAGAATATACAGTTTTTTACGTTTATGTAATCATACCATGATTACGATAGAGTTTCTTTACTTTGTATCGTATTGTATGTATTCAAAAAAGGAACCTCTAGCACATGCTAGAGGTTCCTTCTATCTTTCTACTCTTTATCTACTTCTTTTTCTTTATCTTCTACCACAGATACAACAGGTTTATCATTCGATAGCTGCTGTACTGCACCTTTGCCCGCAAATCCTTCTAATAGCTCTTTTAAATCAATGCCAGAAGAAGCTTTTAATGTTTCTTGCATAGTTGCCATTAAATCCGTCGCATAACCTGCCACTTTTCCAGCACCGCCATTCTTACCACCGCCGCCTGTATCAACAACTGTAATTTTATCGATGTTGCTAAGTGGGCTTGCAATTTCTTTCGCATAACTTGGAAGCATTTTAAGAACCATATCCATAATCGCCGCTTGACCATATAATTCAAATGCTTCTGCAATTTTTTGTTTCGCTTCTGCTTCAGCTAAACCTTTCAATCTAATAACGTCTGCTTCTGCTGTACCTTGCGCTTTTTGTACTTCTGCTTTCGCTTGACCTTGCGCTTTTTCAATTTCCGCCTTCGCTAAACCTTCCACACGTACTTCTTCTGCACGTGCTCTCGCTTCTGCTTCAATCTTATATTGGTCTGCATCTGCCTTCTTAATTTGTTTTACTTTTTCAGCTTCAGCTGATTGTTCAACAGCATAGCGGTCTGCATCTGCTTTTTTCTTTACTTCTGCATCGTATTGTTTTTCACGACGCGCAATTTCTTTTTCTTCTAATTCAATTTGCTTCTCACGCTCAATGATTTTAACGCGCATTTGCTCTTCTGTAACACCTTGTTGCGCTTTCGCTTGTTGTAATTCGTAAGAAAGATCCGCATCTGCACGTGCTTGCTCTTGCTCTCTCTTATAAGATTGTACTTTTAACTCTTTATGCTTTTCAGCTTCAGCAATTTGGGCATCACGTTGATATTCGGCTTCTTTTGCTTCTTTTTCAGCACGTGCTTTTTCAATACGAGCTTCTTTTTCACGCTCTGCATTCGCAATTGTTGCATCACGCTTAACTGTCGCAATTTGTGGCTGACCAAGTGCATCTAAATAGCCGTTCTTATCCATGATTTCTTTAATTGTAAAGGAAACGATGCGAAGCCCCATCTTCTTTAAATCTGTAGAAGCTACTTCGTGCACCTTTTGAGCAAATTGCTCTCTATTACTGTAAGCATCTTCTACTGTCATAGAAGATAAAATTGCGCGTAAATGACCTTCTAAAACTTCTTTCGCCTCTACTTTTAACTCTTCTGTTTCTTTTCCTAAATATTGCTCTGCTGCTGTAGATACTTCTTCAATTGTAGAACCTACTTTAATAATAGAAACACCATTTACCGTAACTGGAACACCTTGCTTCGTATACGTATCACGTGTACCCACTTCTAACTTGTAGTTTAATAGGCTTAAAGGCTCTGCTCTTTGCATAATTGGAACTACGAATGTACCGCCACCGCGAATAATCTTAATCTTCTTTCCATCATCAGTGGTAACAACGTTCTTTCCACCACCAAGCCAGTTCCCTGTAACAATTAACGCCTCATCCGGCCCAACTGTTCGATACTTCGTAATGAATACTAAAATAAGTAGAATTAAAATTGCGAGTAACACTCCACCGATAATTAATGGAATCGTCATGTAAATTCCCCCTTATAATTTTGGTTTTTTTAAAGAATAAGCGATGTTTTGTACAAGTAAAACACCATCTTGAACTCCCTCGATAATAACCTCTGTTCCTTGTAAAATATCTTTTTTCCCAACTGTTTTAGCTGGGATTGCATTACTTCCAAATTGGGAGGAAATTAATACTTCACCAAACCCTTCTGTAGGAATTGTCGTAATGACTTCTCCCTTGCAACCAATAAACTCATCCATACGTTGTACGGTATTTTGCTCTGCTTCTGCAATCGGTTTTAAAATTAGTATTTTCATGATGAAAACACCGATAAAGGATATAGCAAAGGCACCAGCGAAAATAACAATACTATTAAAGGAAAATAAATATTCTCCTATATAACTTAATCCACATAACATGGCGAAGAAACTAAGTAATAAAGTTACGACGGATACTGATCCGCCTCCAAAACTAAATATTGATTCAAATATATCTCCAAAAAAGATATAAATAACAGTAAGTATAGTAGCAATAATAAATCCATATAAATAAATTGTTTCAAGTGGATAACCAAACAAGACCATTTCTTATCCCCCTTTCTTAAACAATCCTCTTTTGTTATGTGTATGCCTCACCTCTTTCAAAGATTATCGTTCTTAATTTTCAGTTATTTACCCTTTAAAGAAAGGCCTGTAAAACAGGCCTCTAAAAAAGAACAGGAGGAACCTATTGTGACAGGCTCCTCCTAGAAAATAACCGATATATTATATATCTATATAATATACTATTTTCCACAAAAAGTAAAGTTAAACATACATTGGAAAAGTGCTTATTTTACTGATAATGAGTAGATTCCATCACCATTATTATATTCCATTAAAAAATAACATATTATTTCTTCATACATTTTGAACATATAGTGAGCGAAAAGGACTTACAATTTTACTACAGTGGCTCCATTATTTAAGCAATCGAAACATCCTCGTATTAATATCTTTCCCTATTCAAAAAGACTTGATCATAAGCATATTTCAACAGGAAATTGCTATGATCAGGTCTTCTCAAAAACTTCTATAGTTGTTTTATATAATAATAAGATAAAGCGTTGTTTATTTCTTAAATAATTTCTTTCTAAATACAAACATACTTAATGCTGAAAGAACAAGTGCTAATCCAGAAAGTAAAGTCGATGTGTTAACTTGACTACCAGTTGCTGCTAAAGATTTCTTATTTTCCTCTTGCTTATTAGCATGTTGTTTATTTGAATCCGTTTCTTTCGCACCCTCTTGTCCTACGTTTTTCACTGGCCCAACTTGATTATCCTCTTTTGTCTCTTGATCCAATCCAGTTGCTAATTCTTTTGTTGGTCCTTCAACTTCTTTTACTGGTTCTTTTACTTCTTCTTTCGGCTCTTCAACTTCTTTTGTTGGTTCTTTTACTTCTTCTTTCGGCTCTTCAACTTCTCTTGTTGGTTCTTTTACTTCTTCTTTCGGTTCTTCAACTTCTTTTGTTGGTTCTTTTTCGTCTTCCTTTTCAACTATATTCTGAGTAACTGTTCCGTTAAATCTTATACTAATTTCATCAGAATCTAACTCGAATTTATATACCTTTTCGCCTGGAGTACTCCATTTTATTACTCCGTTATCAATCGTTCCATCCTCACTTGTCAATTTAATATTATCAATACTTTCTCCTTCTAAATCATATACAGGAACCTGAATTTCTTCGTTTACTTTTGCATTATTTAAAACGATATTTTGTCTTCCAACATCAATTGTAAACCACTGACCTAATTGTATTAACGGCCTTACATCACGAATCTCATTTCCAGCTAAATTTAAGCTAAGTAAGTCTAACATTGATCCAAGAACTGTTACATCTTTAATACGATTGTCCGCCAGATTTAACCACTGTAAATTTTCCAATGAAGATAACGGTGTTATCTCTTCAATTTGATTATGCGATACATTCACAGCGTTCAATTGTTTCAAGTTCGAAATAAATTCTATATTTTTCAAGCCCACTCCTTCTAAAGTGAGGTTTTCTAAGTTCGTCATGTACTCTAAACCTGCTACATCTTTTATTTCTTTTCCTTTTTCTTTAAGTATCTCTAATCTTTTAATCTGTAATAAATCTTCTTTTGTTATAGGGGCGTTTAGATTCTCTCTACTAAAATTCTCTTTGTTAATATGTTGTTGTAAATTTTTATCAAGGATTTCATTTTTACTTTCTTTTTGTTTTTCAACTATATTTTGTATAACCTTCCCATTAAAGCTTATTTTACTTTCAGCAGAATTCGTATCTAGTTTAAATTCATATATTTTTTCTCCAGGACTATTCCACTTTATAAACCCGTTATCCAGAGTGGCCTCTTCATTTTTTACATTAATATTTTGAAGTGGTGCTCCTGTAAGATTGTATATTGGAATTTTTATTGCTTCATCTACGCTTGCTTCATCTAAAAAGATTTTTTGTCTTTGAATATCGATGTATATTCTTTCTCCTAACTCTTGAACCGGTCTAACATCACGGATTTCATTTGAACCTAGCTTTAAATCATATAAACCTGTTAATTGACTAAGTGGCGTTATATCTGAAATATAGTTTTCCTCTAAATCTAGTTTCTGTAATCCTGATAATTGTGATAATGGATTAAGATCTACTAATTCATTTTTTGAAAGCCCTAATTCACTTAATTTATTCATCCCATTAATATGTTCAACATTGCTCAATCCATTATTGCTTATTTCAAGTATCTTCAAATTCTTTAATTGGTGAATTCCTTCAAGACCTGCATTGCTAATTTGATTATTTGCTATAGTCAAATCCCTTAAAGATGTCACTGTAAATAATGGTTTAATATCTTTTATATAATTACTATTTACATCTAGCATTTTAATCTTCTTCATTTGACTTAATGGGCTTAAATCTGAAATTTTATTGTTTCTCAAAGTTAAAAACTCAATATGTTCTAACTCAGCCAAAGATCCAATATCTTCAAGTTCACCATAAGTTATACTTAACGATTTCAGTTTCCTCAACTTCGAGATAAATTGTATATTTTCTAACTTAACTTCTTCCAACGTTAAGTTTTCTAAATTCGTCATATACTCTAGACCACTTACGTCTTGTATTCCTTTATTTTTTGCCTCAACAACTATTAAAGATTTAACTTTTAATAAATCTTCCTTAGTTATTGGCGTATTTAAATTCTCTCTATGCAAATTATATTTATTGATATGCCTTTGTAACTGCTTATCTACAATTACATTTCCACTTTCATCTTGTTGCTCCACTTTATCCTCTTTATTTTCCTTTTGCTTTTCTGGAACATTATTTTCTAAATTTAAAGTATTTACTTCGAACTGCACTTGATACTTATTGTCATAAGCCATTGTTGGAATATAAATATGCATTTGCATATTATACCTCTTTCCTAATTCCCCTACTTCAAACTGAATCACTTTCGTTCCATTTTTCTTTTTATCTTCTGATATTACTTTCACATCATGGAACACACCAGGAGTATGACTATCCTCTGTTTTCAAATATTGAAAGAAATCACTATCACTTAACGTTGCCGTTACAATTTTCTTTCCATTCTCAATTTTTAATTTCGGATCCTTTATATAAACAGCTGCCATGGATTCTTCATTTGTTTTATCTTTATACGCTTTAATAACAGCATCATATGTACCATCTGCTAAAGCATGTCCAGTTTTATTCACCTCAATTGCTACTGCCGCTAACGCCGGTGTTGAATATGCCGCAAACGGCAACGACAATGTCGCCGCTATTAAAATTGCATTTATATGTTTTCTTTTATTATTCTTCAACCTTACATCTCCTTCGAAATATATAATTCAAAATGTAATCATTTCTCGGATAAATGATAATGATTTTCATTCGCGTTGTCAACTGGCAACATACATATTTCTTGAAAATTTCACAAAAAAATAATCCCTTTAAAAGGGATTATGCCATTCTCTCACCTGATTCTTCTCTAAAAAAGCTTTTCATCGCATGGAATACGTCTGCTTTTTGCTTTAAAATATAGTACCTAAAGTTTTCATCTTTAATATTTTTATAGGCTGACATGAGTGTGCTGTGGCGATTATACTGGTTCACTTCACCATAGCCAAACATATTACACTTCTTCATTAATTCTTCCACAAGCTTTACGCATCTAGCATTATCCGAAGTTAAATTATCACCATCTGAAAAATGGAATGGATAAATATTATAGCGGTCTGGTGAATATTTATTATCGATAAGCTCTAATGCTTTTTTGTATACAGAAGAGCATATTGTTCCGCCGCTTTCTCCTTTTGAGAAAAACTCTTCCTCTGTAACTACTTTTGCCTCCGTATGGTGGGCAATAAACTCAATATCTACCGTTTCATATTTCGTGCGTAAAAATCTAGTCATCCAAAAGAAGAAACTACGTGCCATATACTTCTCCCATATTCCCATCGATCCACTCGTATCCATCATCGCTAATACTACAGCTTTTGAATCTGGCTTCAATACTTCATTCCAAGTACGGAACTTTAAATCTTCTTGGTGAATTGGGTGGAAAGATGCTTTACCACGCATTGCATTTCGTTTATATGCAGATATCATCGTTCGCTTCTTATCAATGTTTCCCCATAACCCTGTTTTTCTAATATCATTAAATTCAATATGCTCAATCCGGTTTTCATCCATTTCTTTTCTTTTTAAATTAGGCAGCTCTAACTCTTTGAAAAACGCCTGCTCTAATTCTAAAATAGAGACTTCAGCCTCATAATAGTCTTCCCCAGCCGTATCTCCCGCACCTTGCCCTTTTCCTGGTCCCTTTTGCTTTTGACCACCTGATCCATCTCTCGCAACGACATCACCAACTTTGCTGTCACCATTTCCTTGCCCAACATGTTTATTTTTATCATAATTGTACCTAATCTTATATTCATCTAAAGAACGAATCGGTATTTTTACAACATCCTTACCATTAGACATCACTATACTTTCCTCTGTTACAAGGTCTGGTAAATTATTTTTAATTGCCTCTTGCACTTTTTCTTGATGGCGTTGTTGGTCGTCATATCCTTTGCGATGGAGGGACCAGTTTTCCTGTGAAATCGTATAATTTGGTTGATTTTCTTCGCCCATTTCTTTCCCTCCTTACTGTAATTGTCTTTCTCTATGAACAGCAATCTATAAATTTTGTTCTGTAATGTGCAAGCTAGAATATTTGAAAAGTAACTGTCCATCGAAAATCATCCCATAAACATAGATAACGTTTTTCATACAATACTCCTAGCATCCTAAACAAAATTTTGCCACTCACATAATAGAAATGACATTTAACCGTCGATAAGAAAGAAACACAATGCATTGTTGCACACATTTTCACTTTGCAACATATTGTATTGTGTTGGCTTTTTTCGTATGAATGGTTGGTTACTCTATCATATGCATATTGTAAAAATAATTGACAATAAATTCATAAAGTTGCATCTTAATTTATTATATTTGGACAAGATATGACACCTTATACACATAAACGGATAATAAAACGCTGTCCCGCAAAATACAAGAGACAGCGTTTTGTTATCAAACTATCGATTTAACAGGCTACCTACATAGCGTAACAATTCATTTGCTGAAGAAGAATTATAGCCATGTTCATCAATTAAACGTGCAACAACATCATTGATCTTCTTAAGCTGATTTTCGTCTGGTGTTTTCGTTGATGTTGTAATTTTCACTATATCTTTTAAATCAGCAAATAGTTTTTTCTGAATCGCTTCACGAAGACGTTCGTGCGAATTATAATCGAAGCGTTTTCCTTTACGTGCATAAGCAGAAATGCGAATTAATATTTCTTCACGGAATGCTTTTTTAGCATTTTCTGAAATTCCAATTTGCTCTTCAATTGAGCGCATTAATTTTTCATCCGGGCTCATTTCTTCCCCTGTTAACGGGTCACGCAATTTCGACTTATTGCAGTACGCCTCAACGTTATCTAAGTAATTATCCATAAGTGTCTTAGCTGATTCTTCATACGAATACACGAATGCTTTTTGTACTTCTTTCTTAGCAATTTCATCGTATTCTTTTCTTGCTAATGAAATGAAATTCATATAGCGTTCACGATCTTCATTACTAATAGATGGATGCTGATCCAATCCGTCTTTTAAAGAGCGGAGTACATCAAGTGCATTAATAGATGGTACTTCTTTTCTAATAATTGTCGAAGAAATTCGGTTAATAACATAACGCGGGTCAATACCGCTCATACCTTCATCTTGATATTCACGTTGTAATTCCTCTACATCAATCGCATTATAACCTTCTACCGTTTCTCCATCATATAAACGCATCTTTTTAATCAAATCAATATCCGGACGCTTCGGATCTTTTAAACGAGTTAAAATAGTAAACATTGCTGCAACGCGAAGTGTATGTGGTGCAATATGCACGTTTGATACGTCACTTTCACGAATCATTTTTTCATAAATATGTTCTTCTTCACTCACTCGTAAATTATATGGAACTGGCATTACGATAATCCGCGAATGTAATGCTTCATTTTTCTTATTTGCTATGAAAGAACGATACTCTGTTTCGTTCGTATGCGCTACTATTAATTCATCTGCTGAAATCAGCGCAAACCTACCTGCTTTGAAATTCCCTTCTTGCGTAAGTGATAATAAATGCCATAAGAATTTCTCATCACATTTTAACATCTCTTGGAATTCCATCATTCCACGGTTTGCCTTATTCAATTCTCCATCAAAGCGATACGCACGAGGGTCTGATTCTGAACCATATTCTGCAATTGTAGAGAAGTCAAGACTACCTGTTAAGTCAGCAATATCTTGTGACTTCGGATCTGAAGGACTAAATGTACCAATTCCTGTACGGCGATCTTCCGAGAAGAAAATACGCTCTACAACTACATCCTCAATTCTTGATCCATATTCTTGTTCTAAACGCATCACATTTAATGGTGATAGATTCCCTTCAATTCTTACTCCATACTCATCAAAGAAATCATCACGTAAATGATGTGGAATTAAATGCAGCGGATCTTCATGCATTGGGCAGCCTTTAATCGCAAAAATAGCTCCGCGATCTGTACGTGAATATGTTTCCAATCCTCGTTTCAACATCGTAACTAAAGTTGATTTACCACCACTAACAGGACCCATTAATAATAAAATACGTTTTCTAACATCTAATCGTTTTGCAGATGGATGAAAATATTCTTCCACAAGGCGTTCTAAAGCATCCTCTAATCCAAATAACTGATTACTAAAGAAGTTATATTTTCTTCTACCATCAACTTCTTCAATGCCAGCATCTTTTATCATATTGTAAATGCGAGAGTGTGCTGTTTGAGCCACCCATGGTCTTTCTTTCACAAGCTCCAAATACTCCGCAAACGTACCTTCCCATTGTAAACGTTCTTCTGCTTCTCGATGTTGTTCAATTTTCTTTAGAATATCCATTATAGCTCCTCCCCCATCTCCTTGTTCAATCGGATTATTATAAAAGGTATGCTAGGATGTCCTTAAACATTCTTTAAATCAAAACGAAATATATAATCGCGTAATAAAATTCTCTCCAAAACTGAAAGAAAATTCTGTATAATAAAGATATTAAAGGCTTCACACCGCTATTCATTTTAAATTAATTCTTTTCTTCTAAGAACCTTACATACATTTCGAGTAGTAAATAAAATTAGTAAACCGAAAAAGTAGGGGGAATATTAATATGAAATTATTATTAATTTTAGGTGTATCACTCACATTTCTTACCGCCATTTTCACATCTGGTTACAACGATAAACCTGGTACACATAAAAAGTGATGTGCTTTTTAGCACATCACTTTTTTTCTGCATCAATTATTTATAATATACATTCTCCACATCATGTTTTGATAAAGGGCGGCTATAATAATAACCTTGTACAAGTTTCACATTCTTTTCCTTCAAAAATTGGATTTGCTCCACTTTTTCTACTCCTTCTGCAATTACATTCAATCCTAAAGTATGAGCTAAATGAATAATCGCAGCCGTAATATTTGTATCGCGTTCATCTATATGTATCCCTTCCATAAAAGAACGATCAATTTTTAAAGTATCAATTGGATATGTTTTTAAATAACTTAAAGATGAATACCCTGTCCCAAAATCATCTAAATGAATCTTTACATTTTGTTCTTTTAATTGCAGCAACACTCTTTTCGATAAATCTTTATGTATAAGAGCTCCTTCTGTAACTTCTATTCCTAATAAATGAGGTGGTACGTTATACTTATTTAGAGCTCTTGTAATCATTTCGATTAATGTAATAGAACGAAAATGTCTAGCTGAAATATTCACTGCAATTGGGACAACTTCATAGTCCTTATTTAGCCATTCACGTATTTGTTTACACACTTGATTCACTACCCATTCATCAAGCTTAATAATAAATCCGGTTCTTTCTGCTAGTGGAATAAATTGACTAGGTGAAACAAATCCTAGCTCCTTATTTTCCCATCTTATTAAAGCTTCCATACTAGCTATTTTTTTCGTCTCAATATTAACTTGCGGCTGATAATATAAGAAAAATTCATTTTTCTCTATAGCTCGATATAACTGATTTTCTATTATAAACCTTTGTTCACGTTCACAATCTAATCCATTGCAATAAAAATGATAATGCCCTTTTCCCTTTTCCTTTGCTTTTTCCAAAGCAGCATCCACTCTCTGAAAAAGGATTTTTTCATCTTCTCCATCTGTTGGTGCCATTGCAATTCCAATTGACGCACTTAAATACACGTCCTCTTCTTCTATTACAAAATAATTACTAATGTTTTTTAATATATTTTTTGCAACTTCCTCTACATATTCTTTCGTTATATTTTCTATTAACATAACAAATTGATCATCATGCTCTCTAAATAAATGCATACCTTCTATTTGTAGATTGCTCAAACGTTCTGTAACTTTTTGTAATACTTTATCTCCTTCTTTATGACCAAATGTATCATTAATAAGATGAAACTCATCTAAATCAATAAAAACAAGCGCAAAATTTATATTTTCATTTAAAAAAACATTTAACTTATTTGTACATGAAATTCTATTCATTAATCCTGTTAATTGATCATAGTAAGCTAAATATTCCGTTCGCATCTCATTTAATACTTGCCTCGTAACATCTCTTGTAACAATATATACCCCAACAATTTCTCCGTTCACAATAATTGGGATAGTTCTCAAAGAAATATATAGCTCGTACCCTGCTTTATGAACATATTTCTTTGAAACGATTTGTTTTGCCTTTCCTTGTAAAGCTTCTTTAAGTATCATTTGAAAGTCTTTGTTATATTCTTCATTAATAAATTTAAAAATAAATTTATTATTTAATTCTTCATGCCGGTATCCAAACATCTCATACGTTGCCGGATTCGCATATGTAATTCTACCTATAGAATCTATAGATATAATGGAGTCATTATTATATTCAAGTAATGATTTAAATAACATTTGTTTTTCTTCTATTTCTACCTTTTCCGCAATCTGAGCTGTAATATCCCTTGTAATACAAATAATAAACTGGCATACCCCTTCATCGTCGTATACAGGATTAAGTGAAGACTCATAGTGTAGACTACCAGTTGATAAGCTAATCACATCACAAAAAGTATGTGATCTCGCTTCTCGTATTACTTTTGTATATTGCCTTTGTAAGATTCTTGCTTTGTCTACTGACAATACTTCCCCAAACGTTTTTCCATAACACTCTTCGCTTAGCTCCGCATAATCCATGCCTATTTTATTCACATAAATATATTTAAACGTCTCATCATCGATAACTTTCACAATAAACACTAAATCTTGAATAGCATGCAACAGTCCCTGTCTTACTAAATCCATATCTATCATACTTAAAAAGGTATTTTGATTATTATATTTTTCCTTCATATTTATCTCAACCCGTCTTATCTATTTTTAATCATATATCCCATTCTATATGAATATGTACCCTTTTTAAAATGTATGATTGCATATTATTTTTATTTTTAGAAAAAAAGTCGCCAAATGGCGACTTTTAATAAACGATTTCTAAATCTAATCCTGGATAATTTTGTTGACGGAACGCTTCATAAATTAAAATTGCTGCTGTGTTAGATAAATTTAATGAGCGCACTTTATCAGTCATTGGAATACGTAAACAATGATCGAAGTTTTCTTCGATTACATTAGCTGGTAAGCCATTTGTTTCTCTTCCAAATACAAAATAATAATCCTTCTCACGCTTGCTATAGTCAAACGCTGTATGAGCTTTCTCGCCATACTTTGTTAAATAGAAGAATTCACCATCTTTATTTTTTTCATAAAATTCTTCAATTGAATCATAATACGTAATCTTCACGTGCTGCCAATAATCTAATCCTGCACGCTTTAACATTTTATCATCCGTTGAAAATCCAAGCGGTCTAATCAAATGTAGTTCTGTTCCAGTTGCTGCACAAGTACGAGCAATATTTCCTGTATTTGCTGGAATTTCTGGTTGATATAAAACAACATGTACTCCCACGCGATATTCACCTCTGTTTTTTGTCTACTACGTATTATACCACTTGAGCGAAAAATCTCTACCCATTAATAATATGAAAGAATTTATATTTCATTTGTGGTGTATATTTACTAGAATCTTCATAGTTCCAATAACGACGACGGCTATTCGCTGAATGTGCATTTACAAGTGGCATACCATCTGCGTCTTTTGCTACTACAATCGTCGTATGATTCCATCTACCATCATCCTCGAAATCGTAAGCAATAACATCTCCAAGAATAAGATCTTCTGGCCTTTCAACAGCTTCTGCTCGAAGACCTGTTGTAGCACCTGACAAATACCAATAAAAAGAATGTGCGACAGCCCAGCTCCAGCTCCACTGATTTTCCCTTTGCCACCATCCTTTACGAATATTAGGATATCCATTCATTGGTACTTCTCCAGTATGAAGACATTGTGAAATAAAATTTGTACAATTATCAGGGAAGTTGCGATATATAGGATTTCGGTCATCCCACCAACGCTCTGCATATTTCACTGCCTCTAAACGATTATATTGATAAGAACCGTACTTCTCTTTCACAAATTCCCTTTCTAATGTCTCACCTATCCCAATTTCTTCTGACACTTCAATAGCATAATCACTTATTACACGGCTATTCTTTAAACAAACTCTTCGTTTTAATTGTTCCTCTTCGATATAAAATAATTCTTTATGCCTAATTAAATATTTAAAATGTATTTGATAATCAATTTCTTGATGATTACTACTATTTAATTGTCTAATGAAAGAAACATCCGCAGTTGCTTTCACTATATGTGCACTACGTTTTTGAAACAATTGTTTCTTTCTCTGCGCTATTTGTAATAAATCTTCAGCAATACCATTCACATTTGTTCGTTTCTCCGTTATATATGCTAAAAATTGTTGTACTTGGTTTTCAATCTTCGTTTTAACAGCCATTCTGTCTCCCTCCCATATTACAATATGAAAAAGGGAAATATTATCTACTCTTTTTTCTGCGCTAACAATTCAAGCCCACGATTCATTTCATGAAGGACCTCTTCATCTTTCTCACGTTGCATTGCTTTTTCAATCGCTTCGCCTACTCCATCACCGCCAATTTTCCCAATTGCCCATGCTGCGGTTCCGCGAAGGACTGGTCTTGGATCGTCTTTCATAACACCAATTAAATCAGGAATTGCTGACGCTTCTTTAAAATGTGCAAGTGCTAAAATAGCATTACGTTGCAATGGCTTTTTACCTCTCCATGATCCTGACATAATACCATATTTCTCTTTAAAATCACGATTACTAATGGTTAAAAGTGGCGTTAATAACGGTTTAACTAACTCAGGATCTGGCTCCATTTCAGGGTGATTATGAAAATCCATTCCTTTATTTTTCGGACAAACAGTCTGACATGTATCACATCCATATATACGATTCCCTATTTTATCGCGGTATTCTTCAGGTAGGAATCCTTTCGTCTGTGTTAAAAATGCAATACATTTCTTCGAATCTAACTGCCCACCCTGTATTAAAGCACCTGTAGGGCAAATATCAATACATTTCGTACAGCTTCCACATTGATCTTCTATTGGCTGATCTGGTGGGAATGGAACGTTTGTAATCATTTCTCCTAAGTATACGTACGAACCAAATTCTGGTGTAATAATAGAGCAGTTCTTACCACTCCATCCTATACCTGCACGCTCTGATACAGCACGATCGCTTAACTCACCTGTATCAACCATTGACTTTACTTCTATCTCTGGAAGCTTTTCAATTAAATATGCCTCTAGCTTTTGCAAACGATCTCGCAAAACAAGGTGATAATCTTGTCCCCATGAAGCGCGACAAAATATTCCACGGCGCTCTCCTCTTTTGCTTAACGGTGCATTTTTTAATTTAGAAGGATATGCTAAAGCAATCGCAATAATTGATTTCGCTCCAGGTAATAAAAGCTGTGGATTCGTTCTTTTCTCTATATCAGGTTCTTCAAATCCAGACTGATAATTTAATTGTTGCTGCTGGATTAAACGTTGCTTTAATTCCTCAAACGGGGAAGCACTCGCAAAACCTATTTTATCTATACCGATTGTTTTACTATACGCAATTACATCTTGCTTTAATTGTTCAAAGTCCATTCCTAATCGCCTCCTCAGATGAATCCATCCCTTATGTAACACTCTATTGGTTAGCAATTCACTTTTGGAATACTATTCTTTTCTTCTATTTTCGCATACAATGATGCTTTTCAAACATTAAAAAACGCAATGCCTCGTTTATCTCGGAAACGAAACACTGCGTTGATCACAATTTATTAGAAAAATATTAAATAAAGTTTGGAGCGGGTGAAGAGAATCGAACTCTCGACCAGAGCTTGGAAGGCTCTTGTTTTACCACTAAACTACACCCGCAAATATGAATTACATATAAGATATTAGAATAACTTATGTAAAGTAGTATAGCATGTACAAAAAACGGAAGCAAGAATTTTATCGAAAAAAGTCGAAAAAGTGATGAGAAACCTCATCACTTTTTCAATTCTTTATCAATTGCCTTCTTCATACTATCGAAATCAGGGTTTGCAAGATTTCCGTTTACATATACTGAAGGAGCCCCTTGAACTTTTAATTTTTGAGCACGATCTGAATCTTTACGTACTTTTTCTGTAATTTCTTTACTGTGTAAATCTTTCTTAAATTGGTCTACATCAACCTTTGGAAGTTTCTCTTTCACAATGTTAAGAAGCAGTTCTTCTGTAATCCATTTTTCCGTATCTTTCTTTTGACTTTGATAAATTTCATCATAGAAAATCCAGAATGAATCTGGATCTTGTTTATAAATTGCTTCACCAGCTGCGGCACCTAAATCAGAGTCTTTTCCTATAAACGGGAAATTAATAAAATATAACTGCACTTTACCTTTATCAATATACTCTTCTTTTAATCGTGGTAATACCGTTACATCCCAAGTACGACAAGCTGGACATTTGAAGTCTCCAAATTCAACTACCTTAACTGGAGCATCATCTTTCCCTAAAGACTGTTGCGTAGAATAAGCAAACATTTCATTTCCTTTATCTTTTTTGTCATTTATGATGCTATACGCAATTGCTCCGATTACAATCAATACTGCGATAGAAAAAACTATACCAAGAGCCATGAGTTTGTTCGATGATTTCATATACATTCCTCTTTAAATTCATATTCTGTATACAGCATTGTACACAATACACATAATATCAATACTTACATATGTCACGCAATGAACACGCTCACATAAATTACAAAAATACAACAATTGTGACGATATTGTGTCACAATTTGTCACAATTTATTCAAAAAAAGAAGCTCCTATATAGGAACTTCTCTTAACTGACAGCTTTTTCACGAGCGTTATTTAACATCGACTGCTCTGTTTTTATATCCTGACGAATTACTAATTTCTCACTAACTGCTTGAACATACTCATCATGATTTATATAGCCTTCTTTTTCCATTAATCTCAAAACGACATTTCGTCTCTCGACGGCCTTATCATAATTTTGGACAGGTGAGTAATAAGCAGGTGCTTTTACTACAGCGGCCATCATTGCACTTTCAGCTAAGGTTAATTGATCCACCTTTTTACCAAAGTAAAGATTTGCCGCTTTTTCAATTCCCCATGCACCTTCTCCATAATAAATATTACTTACATATAATTTTAAGATCTCATCCTTTGTAAATGTACGTTCAATTTTTTTCGTATAGAAAATCTCTTTCCACTTACGAGAAAATGTACGTTCATTAGTTAAAAAAGCATTTTTAGATAGCTGCTGTGTAATTGTGCTTCCTCCTTGCACAACACCACCAGCTTTTATATTCTCAATAGAAGCTCGAATAATTGCTATATAGTCTAAACCATTGTGATGATAAAACCTTTTATCTTCCGTCGCAATAAATGCGTGTGTTACTGATTCGGGTACATCTAATTTAGCAGGTACATGTAATTTACTAATATCACTTCGCTCAATCATTACATTTCCAACGAATAATAATGCAAAACTTAACAATAATAATAATATAATGGCTTTATAAAAGAATTTAGTTAATGGATTTAATGCAACTTTTTGATGATAGTTCACTCTAGATAATACTCGTTCTTTCATCTTGAACACCTCTTTTCCACACAGCATATATAACTCTTACCTTAAGGATACTTTGTTGTAAAAGAATATCCCATCGATTTCTCTTACACATACCTTACAACATTGTAAGGTGTAAAAATGTATTGTATCACAGTCCTTTTTTATCTACTATTCATATGAAATGTTGAATATACATTGTTTTAAAACATTAACAACCAATAACATTGTATAAATTAAGAACATTATGCTTCCCTTAATTTCACTTTATTCTTTTATTATATCATCTACAAATTTCTACTTTTAAACATCTAGTAATCTAATTATATATGATACATTACTATTATACAGAACAAACGTTCTGCAAATCAATGATAGATAAGTAAAAACCTTATTAATTAAAGTTTCACTTTATTATTGTGACCTTTTTCTGAAACAGTATACATAAAGAAAAGGTTAGCAATTTGAGGCACCCTCAAATAACTAACCTTTTCTTTACAACCTTCCTAAAAGATTATATGGTTGTACCTCCCACGTTTCATACGGAATGAAATGCGTTGCTTTCATCGCATCCAGTGTCCTTGATTTCATATGAGGACGCGTTATATACTCATCAATGTTCCCTTCGTTTAATGCAACAAATTTAGCCTCTTTAATTTCTTCAGGCTGAATTTTTATATCACCACTTACATATGCCACTTTAAACACAACAGCTAAAATATGCATAGAAGCGTTATAATACACGCCTGTAATCCCAATAGGCTCCACCGTTAAGCCCGTTTCCTCCATTATCTCTCTACAAACAGCTTGATCAAGTGCTTCTCCCTCTTCTACTTGCCCTCCAGGCATTTCCCACGTATCAGCTCGCCAGTGTACTTTCGTTAAAAGTACCTCATTCTTTTCATTTGTTAAATAGCCTGCTACTGCAACAATGTGCTTTGGTGTTTTATGTTCCATATCAATGCCTCCTGGAAATATTTTTATTGCTTATACAATCTACAACAATATTCGCTAACATCAATGAAATACCTTTACAAGCACATTGTATTAACTATAATTTCCATATAAAAAAGACCATTTCGTATTACGAAATGGTCTTTTCTTTATTCTCCTAAGTCTACGTTATGGTAAACTTGTTGTACATCTTCTAAATCTTCTAATGCATCAACCATTTTTTCAAATTGTGTTTGAGCATCTTCAGGAAGTGTTACATCATTTTGTGCAAGCATTGTTAATTCTGCAACTGTAAATTCTTCGACACCAGCATCTTTAAGTGCAGATTGTACTGAATGGAATTGATCAGGTTCAGCATACACAATAACAGCATCTTCTTCTTCTAGAATGTCACGTGCATCTACATCTGCTTCCATTAAGATTTCAAGAACTTCATCTGATGTTTTACCTTCAAGACCGATAACAGCTGTCGCATCAAACATGTAAGCTACAGAACCGTTTACGCCCATATTACCACTGTTTTTGCTAAATGCAGCTCGTACATCTGCAGCAGTGCGGTTTACGTTATTTGTAAGTGTATCTACAATAACCATAGATCCATTTGGTCCAAAGCCTTCGTAACGAAGCTCGTCATAATTTTCTTCTGAGCCACCTTTTGCTTTTTCAACTGCACGATCAATAATCGTTCTTGGTACATTGTATGTTTTCGCACGCTCTAATACGACTCTAAGTGCTTGGTTTGATTCTGGATCTGGCTCGCCTTGTTTTGCTGCCACATAAATTTCACGTCCAAATTTCGCGTATATACGGCTTGTATTTGCATCTTTTGATGCTTTTTTATCTTTAATATTATTCCATTTACGACCCATACTTTCCACTCTCTTTCCCGTTTTAAATCTACATAAAGATATTAATATGAAATATAATGTGTGTTCAACACATTTTTAAAAGAAATATAAAAAGTTCATTTTTGATTCATATTACAGACATAATATAAATCACTATCATTTTGTTCTTTCGACAAGTTACATTATACATGAATTCCTACGTTTATTACGAATTTTAGAATCACATAACATAATTTAACAAAAAAGACTCTAACATTTCTGTTAGAGTCTTTTTACATCGCCGATACCGATGGTCGGGGTCGAACCGACACTCCCGAAGGAACACGATTTTGAGTCGTGCGCGTCTGCCAATTCCGCCACATCGGCACAAAGAAAAGGCGGCAACCGGATTCGAACCGGTGGTAAAGGTTTTGCAGACCTCTGCCTTACCACTTGGCTATGCCGCCATATGAAGTTTTATTGGAGCGGAAGACGGGATTCGAACCCGCGACCCCAACCTTGGCAAGGTTGTATTCTACCACTGAACTACTTCCGCAAAAATGGCTGGGCTAGCTGGATTCGAACCAGCGCATGACGGAGTCAAAGTCCGTTGCCTTACCGCTTGGCTATAGCCCAT
>NZ_NUPZ01000026.1 GCF_002584985.1 Bacillus sp. AFS029637
TACTTGCAATCGATTGATTGATTTCCTGTATTTGTTGTCTTATTTCATGTTCGATCACATCTGTTGAAGCAACTTTTGCTTGGAACTCATTTGGGAATGCTTCGTTTTGGCGAATTAATTCTTCACATAAGCATATAATTCCTTGCGCTAATGGCCGAAATGTTTGGACAAGGTAGGCTTTTGCACTACTGTATGTTTGTCCTTGTAATACTGTATCTATCGCAAACGCATCGATAGATTGAATGGCTTGTTCCATACTTTGAATCGTAGCATTACATATAGCGTTCATACTTTGAGTTTGATTTTGTACTTCTCCCAAATACATGTTTAAACTCATGTATTGACCTCCCTTTGTAGTTGCTGCTGTTCATAGGAAAGGTCGTTTTCTTTCTCACTGAGATGCCGTTTTTCTTTAAGCAACGTCTCTTTTTCGTTTTCTAATTCGTATGTAAGTTTTCTTTCATACTGCCTGATCTCTTGCCGCATATTCGTAAAAAGGTGAAATACTTCTTTGTCACCATGCCAAGTTTCTAGTATTCTGCTGAATAAACGATTACTTCGATTTTTCCATTCATAGAAACTAGCCTCAGCTTGTTCTTGATTTTGCAGCGCAATTCGGTTTTTATTTTGTTCTTCAAATATAATTCGTAATTTTTGATTACATTGACTGATTCTCGTTTCAAGTTCTTGACTCATCTTTTCTCCCTACCTTTTCCCCTTTACGTAGGCCGTTACATTATTGAAAAGTCTTTTGAAGTCCGGTATCCATTTTCTCAAATTCATTTGCTACAGAATGGATATTATCAATCGTCTGTTGAAAAGCAGCGCAAAATTGTTTCGTGATGTGTAAATTTTGCTGATTTGCTTCTTGTGCTTTGAAGTTCACAGATAGTGTAGTACGCGTTGCCTTATTTATAGAGCGACTAGTAGCACTCTGCATTCTATCTGAAGCAGTTCTCATTTTCGTTGCAAGTTGCGTTGCCCTATGCAAATTACTTTGAAATTCTCCCATTACTTACTCCCCTCTACCTTTTATTTACAAAAATTATACCACGGAAAAATATTCTAATAAACCGAATGTTCGAATTTAACATACAATTCAGCACTGTTACTGAGGATACGAGCAAATCTTCTATTTCAACATAACTGTATCGAAAGTAGATTCTACTTATACAAAAAAAGATGACCTCAGCCATATGCTAAAGTCATCTTTTTCTACCTTATTATTTTACTAATTCTCCATTATAAGCTTTTATATTTAGCGGAGCTGTTAAAAATTGCGGTGCTTTACTAACGAAAGATGTGAAGTGTTCACTCGTATTATGACTCGCAACTGCTGCTTCATCTTTCCATACTTCTACCATCGTATAAACACTTTCTTTTTCTGTATCTTTATATAGTTCATAAGATACATTTCCACTTTCTTCTCTAGAACCATGAAGTAGTGGCTGAATTTCTTCTAAAAATGATTGTTGTTTCGCTGGATCTACTTGAAATATTGCGTGAATAATAATCATGGTGTTTCCCCTCTCATATTCCACTTATTTCTTTTAAAATTACTTCCACTCAGCAACTTTTTCAACTGGAAGACGTACTGATTGATAACCACTGTCAGCTGCTTTTCCGATTGAAATTAACATAACTGGTACGTGACGTTCTTTATCTAATCCGAATGCTTCTGCGATTTGGTCTTTTTCAAATCCACCAATTGGGCAAGTGTCATAGCCGTGAGCACGAGCTGCTAGCATAAATTGCATCGCTACAAGACCACCGTCAATTAAAACCGTATCTTTCATTACTTCTGGTGTAACCATTGAGAAGTAAGCTGAAAGTTTTTTCATTTGATCTTCTTTTACTTCAGCTGGCATTAAACCACGCTCTACTGCTGTACCGTAAATTTCTTCTGCGTTATCAAAGTTGTTTAAGTCACCAAATAAAGCGATCATCGCTGAAGATGTTTCTACTTGAGATTGATTGAATTTCGCAAGTGGCGCAAGTGTTGCTTTTGCTTCGTCACTTTCAATCACTACGAATCTCCATGGTTGCATGTTTACTGAAGATGGTGCAAGTGTTGCTTCTGTAAGAATTTCTGTCATTTCTTCTTTGCTAATTTTCACTGAAGGGTCGTACTTACGAATTGAACGACGTCCTGTTAAAATTTCGTTAAAATCATTTGTTTTTACTGAGTTAGTCATAGTTGTATTCTCCCTTTTTTTATAATTCTTTTATATTTTCTTGAATATGGTTTAACATATTTAAAAGATTGTCTCGTTCTTCTTCACTTAATCCTTTAAATGCAGATGCTGCAAAACGCTCTTTTTCCTCTTGAAACGCTTGAATTTTATTTCGTCCCTCTTCAGTAAGAGAAACTAACGTAATTCTGTTATCATCTGGATTTTTACGTCTTACAATCATTTCATTTGCCTCAAGCTGCTTTAAATGTCTCGTAATCGCAGCATTATCAATATTCACTTCTTGCTGAAGTGCTTTTTGACTAATTTCACCTACTTCATATAACTGAAGTATAAGCTCTAATCGAGACTGGCTCATACCCGTACACCCTTCAAACTTCGAACTTACTTCTTTATTTAGAAAGTGTAATTTATATAAAATAATCGCTTCTTTTGAGCACGAACTTGTCAAATTAACCCTCCTTCACAATCAAAATAAAAATGTTTGATGTATCAATAGTTGATATGTCAATTAATATAATCTATATCGATTTAGAATGCAAGCATTTTGTTTTCATTTTTATTTTTCCAAATTAAGGCGCTTTGTAGCGTTACAAAAAATGTAAATTTCATTATAATAATAATAATTTAAATGACTGGAGAGTGATTGTTATGCGGCAATACACAAATAGAAATGAGGAAATGAAAATGGGAAATGAAATGAGGATATTTATATATGACAACAATAAATATAGGGATTGTTGCACACGTAGACGCTGGCAAGACGAGTTTGACTGAGCGTATTCTATATGAAACGAATGTAATTAAAGAAGTTGGCCGAGTTGATAGCGGGAGTACACAAACTGACTCAATGGAATTAGAAAGACAACGCGGAATTACGATTAAAGCTTCTGTCGTTTCTTTCTTTATTGATGATGTAAAAATAAATGTCATTGATACACCTGGACACGCTGATTTTATCGCTGAAGTGGAGCGATCGTTCCGCGTTTTAGACGGTGCGATTTTAGTTATCTCTGCCGTTGAAGGTGTGCAAGCACAAACAAAGATTTTAATGCGAACATTACAGAAACTAAACATACCGACTATTTTATTTGTTAATAAAATTGATCGTAGTGGTGCAAATACTGAAAAAGTTATGAAACAAATAAAAGAAATTCTTTCAAATGAAGCATTCCCCTTCTATTCTGTCCATAACGAAGGAACAAAGACAGCTCATATTATTGAATATAAATCATATGACGATTGTATAGGGCGATTAGCGCCATATAACGAATCATTGCTTGCATCATATGTAAATAATGAAATAATACCGGACGCATTATTAAGAAAAGAGCTAGAACAACAAATACAGCAAGCAAATGTGTATCCAGTCTTTTTCGGATCAGCCATGACAGGCATGGGCGTACCTGAACTACTTGAAAATATTTCAGCCTTACTTCCAGCTAATAATTCGTCTCAAGATGAAGAATTATCCAGTGTTGTTTTTAAAATTGAACGTGAATCTTCCGGAGAAAAGATTGCTTATGTAAGAGTTTTTTCAGGTAGCTTACACGTTAGAAAATATGTGGATATACAGCGCAATGAATCTCTACCACATAAGGAAAAGATTAAAAAAATGTGCATGTTTCATAATGGAGATGCTTTACAAACTTCTACCGTTCCAAGCGGTGAATTTTGTAAAGTGTGGGGACTGAGTGATATTAAAATTGGTGATATTATTGGTGAACGGACGGATTATATAAAAGATATTCACTTTGCCGAACCACAAATGGAAGCTGCAATCGATGCAGTACCTAAGGAACGAATTCATGATTTATACGCTGCTCTTATGGAACTATGTGAAGAAGATCCACTCATTAAAGTGTGGAAAGACGATATTCATAATGTACTATACATTCGCCTTTTCGGTGAGGTGCAAAAAGAAGTCATTGAAACAACGCTTTATGAAAAATACAATATACAAGTTGCTTTTTCAAACACACGAGTTGTATGTGTCGAAAAGCCAGTCGGTATAGGTTATGCTGCCGACGTAATGGGTGAAAAAGCGAATCCATTTTACGCGACAATTGGTTTCAAGGTTGAACGTGGAAAGCATAACTCTGGCATAACATATAACCTAGGTGTTGAGCTTGGTTCATTGCCTTTAGCATTTCATAAAGCGATTGAAGATACAGCATTCCAAACGTTAAAACAAGGTTTATACGGATGGGAACTTACGGATATTATCGTCACGTTAACACATACCGGCTATGCAAGTCCTGTTACAACAGCGAGTGACTTTAGAAACTTAACACCGCTCGTTTTAATGGATGCTTTAAAACAAGCTAAAACATATGTATATGAACCAGTTAATGCGTTTGAATTAACTGTACCGGAGCAAGCAATTAGTACCGCAATGTATAAGCTCGCTGCCATTCCAGCAACTTTTGCAGAGCCTATATTATATAATGATTCTTACCAATTAACAGGAGCATTACCTGTTGCGAAAACAGAGCATTTTAAACGCATGCTTCATTCATTTACTGAAGGAGAAGGTATCTTTACAACAAATCCAGCTGGTTTCACAAAGCTGAAGCCTCCCTTCCCTACTCGAAAACGTGTTGATTATAATCCGCTGAATCGGAAGGATTATTTGCTTCATGTGCTGAAGGCTTATTAAAGTAAAAGAGGTGCAATTCGCACCTCTTTTTGCATGTATTGATAAGTTAGTTTTCCCTAATAATTTCTTTAAGCTTTTCTATTATTTTCGCTATTGCTTCAATTGAATTTTCTGTTTCATATTCTCCAACATTTACAGAATGATTTGCGTTTTTGATAACATCAATTTTTAAATTTGTATTATGTAACTGATTAATTTGATCTGCATTGTATTGGTGATCTTTGTCTCCAATTACTAAAAGCCCTTCATGATCACTATGTAAGATAGATTCAAAAATCGTATCAAACGTCAGTAAAGGTGTAAGTAATATCATTTTTGACTGCAAAAACTCTTCTCTCTTCATTACACCATTCGCAATTGGAATCGTTCCAAGTGATTTCCCTAAAAACATTGTATGACTGTATTGCTCATCTTTTAATACTTCATTCATTATAGGATGAATATCATCCATCATTACTTTCGTTACTTCTTCCATTGGTTTATTCATTAATTGTCCATCATAAGAATAATGAATATGTACAACATCCATTTTATGTTCAAGCATTAACATCGTCGCATAATAAAATAACGGCTTATCGTAATTGTATCCTGAACCTGAGAACATAAAGCAAACCGTACTAGAACCTTTTTCTATATGTGTATAATGAATTACTTTGTCATTTATATGTATCTCTTTTTTAGTCCCCTTCACCGTTCTCCCCTCCGAATACATTTAATCTTGTAAGACGATATGTTCTGTATGAACTGCTATATCCTTTACTTTCTCTTTTATAAACGCCGGCTGTAAGTTATATGCTTCTAACTCTTCTACCGGCACCCACTTAAATAAATACTTCCTTCCCTCTTCTTCCAAAATATATTGATCTTCTCCATTTGCAGGTAACTCATGTAGCTCTACTTCGTAATAAAAACTAATCTCATGAAACTTTCGCTCAGAAAGTGTGAAGAAATTTTCTACTGACCATATTAATCTCTTCACTTCAATAGGAACATTTAGTTCTTCTGCAAGCTCTCGTTTTAATGCACCTTCACTATTTTCTAGCATTTTCACCCTTCCGCCTGGTACGTACCAAAAATCTTCACCTTCACCTTGCTGAATGAGTATTTTATTATCGTATTTACAAATTGCTCCGACACGGTAATTAAAACATGTTTCCTCTACTTTAAACGTAAGATCCATCTGTAATGCCCCCTTATATATTAAATATCGAATTATAAAAAAACGATTATGTATGTACAAATAAGATTACTAAATTCGCCCACTTCATTCAATCATTTTCGAATTTTCCGAACTCTTATTTTTCATCATTACAAGTGTATATACATATGTTACAATCACATTGCACACTAGAAAAACAGTATGGGGGTACGAATGGAAACGTTATTAATCCAGCAAACTGAGAAATCCAATAAGTTTTGGAAAATCGTTGTGAAAGAAAAAGACTACGTTGTGTTTTATGGGAAAATTGGCACAGCTGGCAGCGTGAAAGCGAAAGAATTTGAAACAGAAGAAGAATGTATGAAAGAAGCTAACAAACTAGTTGCTTCCAAACGTAAAAAAGGATATACAGACCCATGCCCTGGGGAAATTTACATAAAAGAAAAAACGATAACAGAAGAAGAATTTTGGGAACTACTTAGTCGTGCAAAAACGAAAGGTGAAGACCAAGAAGAACAAATAGAATGGCTTACTTCTCATCTCGCAAAACGTACAGTACATGAAATTGTAGCCTTTGATACGCATATGCATCGTATTTTGACAGCTTCCTATACGTCTCGTTTATGGGCTGCTGCCTATATTATTTTAGGTGGTTGTTCGGACGATTGTTTTGATTACTTCCGCGGATGGTTATTATATCAAGGAAAAGAGACATACGAAGCTTGTATTGAAGATCCAGAACGGTTAATTCCTGTATTAGAAAATTTGAGTGAGTATGACGTCCCAGAAATAGAAGAACTTTCTTTATATTTCGGTTTCACTGTATATGCAGAAAAAACTGGTGACGAAGATGATACTTACTTTACACTTTACCATGTCTTATCTAATGAAGAATTCGACGATGTAGATTTTGAGTTTGACTGGAATGAAGAAGGTTTAAAAAAGAAGTTTCCTAAGCTATGGGAGATGTATGGGGAAGAACCGATTGAGTGGTAGATGAATATTAGGACTCTGTTTAGCAAATAGACAGAGTCCTTTTTCATTGGACTCTTATTTAAACTCTCTTTATTTCATGCCACTTTTCTAACAGCACCTTTTCTCTTTCCTTTGAAATACCTGCTTTTAATTCCCTATTTTCCATTTCCTTCATCCACCCATACACGTCTGTAACTGTATCTTCTAAACTTCTAAAAGTAAGCCCTTCTTTAACGGCACTCTCGACACTAATAGAAAACCCACCTTTCCACGGCTTCGTTTCCCCTTCTAACGGAAAAGTTTCGGGAAGCCATAAAGGCATCTCTGTCCAAGGCTGCACTTTATGTTCATTCATAAACGATTCATCAACCCAAACAAATTCAGCATCGCTATTCGTAACCTTTTTACATGTATTTAATAGTTCTTCCATCGTTAATTCATCATTCGGACCTGTTATATTGAATGTACCTGCTTTATTATTTTCTGCCATGTCGAGTCCAAAGCTCGCGACATCTTTTATATCAACTAATTGTACTGGACGATCTTTTCTTCCTGGAACTAACACTTTTCCGCCCTTTGCTACACGCTGAATCCAGTATGGAAGTCGATCTGTATAATCAAACATTCCTGAAAGAAGTCCTGCTCTTACGTGTAAAACACGCCCCGGCCAATACTTCTCTACTTCTTTTTCACATAATACTTTAAGCGCACCATAATACTCATAAGGAGATATTTCACCATTCTCTACAGCCTTTATTTGCTCACCCGTTGGTTCAGGTTGTAATATATAGTCTTCTTTTATGTCATGCGGGATCCAATCTTTATATACGGAAAGGCTTGAGATGAATATATAGTGTTCAATATTATCTTTCAGTACTTCTCCAACATTTCTAATGTGATGTGGAGAAAATCCACATGTATCTACGATAACATCCCATTTTCGATTTTCTAAACTTGATACATCACCATTTCTGTCACCGATAAGCTGCTCCACTTCAGGAAAAACTTCTTTGTTTGTTCCGCGGTTAAATAATGTAACTTCATGTCCTCTGTTCAAAGCCTCTTCTACAAAAGCTCTTCCTAAAAATCGTGTACCGCCTAGTATTAGAATTTTCATGGTTCTCCCCCATTCGTGATAAAAAATCTATTCATTTGTTTAACGATTTTTTATTGTGGAAAGTTACGCGGGATTTTCTTTTTTACTACAATTTTAATTCTATAAGCAAAAAAGAAACCCTTTTGAAAAATTAATCAATACGGTTTCTTAAATAAAAAGTACTTATTTTTATATGTATTATATGGACAATGCCCCTGCCAAATTGACAGGAGCATTGCTTTTTCAAAACTTATTTTCTTTTTTAAACTTGAATTAAAATTAATATGAAGTCCAGCCGCCGTCTACAGAAATGACTTGTCCGTTTACGAAACTAGCTTCGTCTGACCCTAAGAAGATAGCCAGTTGTGCAACTTCTTCTGGTTGTCCAGCACGTGGATTAATTGCCATACCTAATGCTTGACGGCTCGCACCAAATTCGCTCACATTCGTCATTGTAGAAGCAATGTTTGTTATGACTGCTCCAGGGGCGATACCGTTACAACGGATGTTGTTGTTTGCATACATAAAGGCCGTATTTTTTGTTAGGCCAACGACTGCATGTTTAGATGCTGTGTAAACAGCACCAGCACGTGCACCGCATAATCCACCTGCAGAAATATTATTGACGATCGTACCGTGTCCTTGTTCCAAGAATAGATTCACTGCAATACGCATTGTTTTCATTACAGATACTGTATTCACAGAGAAAACCTTTTCCCAGCGTTCGTCTGAAACTTCACCAACAGGTTCCATTCCATCCATGATACCTGCATTATTAACAAGAATATCTAATTCCCCGTAAGCTTGTTTTGTTTCATCGAAAAGGCGTTGAATATCTTCATCAGAGGTAACGTTTGTTTGAACAGCAATGGCCTCTGCACCTGTAGCTTTAATTCCTTGCACTACATATTGAGCCCCTTCTAAATTTAAGTCTGATACAACGACTTTTGCTCCTTCTTTTGCATAACCTTCTGCAATTGCTTTCCCCATACCTGACGCAGCACCAGTGACAATTGCTACTTTACCTTCTAATCTCATCTGAAACGGCCCCCTTTGTCTTTTATTGCACAGTTGTTCAATAAAAATTATAATAATTTAAAAGAGCGCTTACAATGAGCAAAAAAGTGATAAATGTTCAATAATTAACACATCGAAAGAAATGTGTTCATTAAGAGGTGAAAAAAATGATGCGTACAGATATGCGTATTGTGAAAACAAAAGAGGCGTTACATAACGCATTGTTAGAATTATTAAACGAAAAAACTTTAGAAGTCATCTCCATCTCGGAAATTTGCAGAAAGGCAAAAGTAAATCGTGGTACATTTTACTTGCATTATAAACAAGTAGAAGATTTATTTGAGGAGTATTTTAAAGAAATTACAGCAGATTTGACACGTTCTTATCAAGAACCTTATCGCTACGTATCAGTATTGAAAACTAGTAAATTAGATCCTACTACAATTCGGATTTTTCATCATATCGAAAAATATAAATCATTCTACAGAATTGTATTTTCCAAAAAGGTTCCTTTAATATACTATTATTTATTTTTTGAGGAAATAAAACATTTGTTACTTCAAGATAAAGAAGCTTTATTTAAAGAAGGGGTGAACCCTTCACTTTATTGTTCCTACCAAGCGAATGCGATTATTGGCATCATTATTGAATGGTATCAAAATGATTTTTCTTATAGTACAAGTTATTTAAATGATCAACTTGTTCAATTTTTAAACTTGGGAGTAGATGGTTAATTTAAAACAAAGTTGTATTGTTTATAAAAAAGATGTACCGAAACTAACTACACTCTGTTACTGCACTAACTGGGCAGAATAACTCAATTAGAAAACTATCTCCATATGAAATATCCGTAAACTTAAAGTAACTCCAAAATATACAATGAAAGTTGATTTTGGAGTTATTTTTTGTTTAATTCACTTTTCTTCGGCACTCTGCATCTAGACGGTAAATCTGTTGACCACGGTAAGACTTTATCAATTTCTTCTTTATTGTTTAAATCGATATTTGGGAGCGTTTCAAACAAATAAAGAAGATAATAATATAGAGAACAAAACAAGTATAACTAAACCTTTTATTCTCATTTTCATAAAAATAAACATATTAATCTTTTAAATAAGGAAATATGTACTCTTTAATTAACTCCCATACATCATTAGCTTCCAATATAATTCCAGCTGCTATGGCCACCACCAAATCCTTCTCCGGTACACAACAAATCACATTCCCACCATCACCCATGGCACAGTATGAAAAGATTCCATCCTCTTCTCGTAACCACCATAAGTAACCATATTGATTTTGGTTCATTTCTGTCGACTCTTTTACCCATGATTTTGAAAGAATTTGCTTTCCATTATGAGTACCATCACTCAAATATAATTGTCCAAACTTCACCATATCTCTAGCTGTTAAAGTTAGTCCCCAGCCGCCCGTCGAAATACCATTTGGATCATGAACCCATCCTTTCACATCTTTTCCGAATAAGTCATCGAATCCAAAAGATTTCATATTGTAGTTTGGAATTTCTCTCATACCGAGTGGCTGAAATAAGTATTCATTCGCAAATTCACGCGCACTTTTTCCTGTTACACTCGTAATAATTGCTGATAGTACATGCGCTCCTGCAGATGAGTATTTAAAAGATCCGATTTCTCCGCCGTTCCCCATTCTATTAAGTGTATACTGTACCCAATCCTCTTGTGTACATAGTTCTTCTAACGGTTCTTGCCAGTCTACAAAAGGATATGGCGCTGTCATTGTTAGAAGATGGCGTACTGTTACTTCAGATGCCTTAAGTTTATATTCAGGGAAAAACTCTATTACTTTTTGATCAACGCTTTTTATATAGCCTTTATCTATACATATCCCAATTAGCGCAGAGATTATCGTTTTTGTAACTGACGCTACATGAAATGCATTATTTGGTCCGTAACCGTTATAATATTTTTCAAAAATAACATTACCTTTCTGCACTACTAACATACCATTCATATTTTATATTCTTCTTTTATAATCTGATCTAACTTTTCAGCAGTTTTCATTATTCCTCTCCCTTTAACCTATAATTAAAAAGGTTCGATAGGTACATATATATCAACTATATGTTTCTTTTCTGGGATGCTTCTTTGGATCATTTCTATACACTTCAAAAGGATACGAATCTCTCGGTTTATATCCGCTATTTGGCAGCCATTCACCGTATATAAAATCCCATGCTCCTTTATATTCATCTTGGAATATTTCAAAATGCCCTACTGCATACTTTCCAGAAGCTATTACCATTATTCCAATATCACTCGTTTCTACTGCGGGCGCATCTGGAATTGTTATACATAAACTTGTTCTTAAATGATAGTCTTCTGTAAACTCATGATGATCGTGGTAAATGGTTAATACTTTCGTATCCTCAAATACATGATAGTTTTGCTTAGCTGCGTAATGAAATAATTTCTCTATCATTTTCGGAAAAGCTATAGTTAACTCTTCATATGTACCGATATGTCTTATGTATGCGACGTTTATATCGTCCGCTGTTACAATTTCAACATTTCCTCGAACCTTCTTACATTCATTGTATTGAGAAGGTTCACTTACGTCTTTGCAATTCTTGCTATTATGGTTTCGATATTGAGACGGACTTACACCGTAATAACTTTTAAATGTCCGAGAGAAAACTGCTGAATCTGTGAAACCAAAATGGTAAGCGATATCCGTAATCGTCATATCCAATCGATATGTAAGAATGTTTGTTGCCCTTTCTAACTTCAAGCGATTCACATACCGGGATAACGGTTCATCTACTATTCCTTTAAAAATTCTATGAAAATGATACTTTGAAAATCCTGCGACATTGGCTAACTCTTCAATTGAAAGTGAATCATTTATGTGTGATTCTATATAGTCTTGTACTTTATAAATGCGCCTTATGTACTCATTTCTACTTTGTTTACTCTCCATATCTCTTTCTCCTCACAATAAAAAGGCTAACTTAGCGCTAGCCTACTTTTACACATGTTTCAAAAACAAAACTCTACTCCCGCCGTTCCCGTCATAATTTGTATGTACCGATACACCCTCTACCTCATCATCCCCAGCCTCAATTCGAAAACCGATTTCTTGATGAAATAATATCGACTTTTTATTAATTGGTGATGTGATTGCTTTTACAACTTTACGGTTATTTGCACGAGCTACATCAAAGAAATAAGAATATAATGTCGATGCGATTCCTCGTCTTCTATACTTCGGATTTACTCCGATAAAATGAACGTACGCTTCCTCTTTATGCGTTTGCGAAAAGAATCCACATAAAAAACCTAACGTTTCTCCCTCTTCTTCAATAATAAAACTCGTTTCTTGAAAGTGGACGAAAAACAATTTTGGCAACATGCCAGCCATGTCTCTCCCGCCCCACCAATCATTTAAAACAGAATGAATTTTTACATAATCTTCCCCTTGGATATTTCTTACTCGCATATGTTTCTCCCTCTCACTCACTTCATTTTTTCATAAATTTTAATGACTGTTTCTACTAGAAGGATGAATACCCAAATACCTGAAAACACAAGCACAGACTGGAATATCGATCCAATTACCATAACACCAACTGCACCTGTTATTGAAAATGATATTCCACCAAGCCCTGGATCCTGTATAAGTGCTCCAGCAGAAAAAGCGGTTATAATAGAGAATATTAAATAAATAACACTCATTATTTTTAATATCTTTATAGAAAGATACGAAGTTTGTTTTTCTTCCAATTGTGATAATTCGATTTCTCCGCTCGCAATTCCTTTTTGCAAACAATCTTCACATAGAAATTCTTCCTTAATTTTTTTACCACCGTGCAATGTACCTGTTATTTCTTTACAGCGCGAACACTTTCGATTTATCATTTTGGTATCACTCCCATCTCATAAGATTATACTTATACAATTCCATTATTACCTTAATATTCCTTTTATGTATTTTATAGAAAGATGAGGTGTTTTATGATGTCTAAACTTACTTTTGGTTGTAAAAAGCTTACTGAGCAATATGTATTACGACCTAGTTGTTATGCAATTATTTTTAACTCAACTTCTTCAAAGATTGCTGTTGTCCAAAAAGGGGAACGATACTTTTTACCTGGTGGCGGTATGGAAGGTACTGAAACAAAAGATGAATGCTTACATCGTGAACTACTAGAAGAATTAGGATGGGCAATTGAAATTGAGCAGTATATCGGTAATGCAATGCGATATTTTTATGCTGAAAAGGAAGATACATATTATTTAAACGATGGGTTCTTTTACATCGCGAACATGGTGAATCAGCAAACTGAAAACTGTGAGGAAGATCATGTTTTGCGGTGGATGTCTCCTTTACTTGCTGTAGAGCTTCTCATTCATGATCATCAAAAATGGGCCATTGAACAAGCGATTTTATTACGAAATAAAAAATGATCTCCTTCTATGTGAAAGAGATCATTTTTACTACTAACTTACTTTTTTCAAATTGAGAGCAGGCTTTTTGATTCCGCCTTTTTTGACTACATATAAACCGATGAAGATAATAAGACCGCCAACTAATTGCATCATATTGATTTCCTCTCCGATTGTTACAGCTGCAAAGATAACTGCGAACAATGGTACAAGATACATATAAACCATTACTTTTGTTGAGCCGATTTTGCTAATACCGACATACCACATCGCAAGTCCGAAAATTGTCGCAAAGACGATCGAATATGCTAGTGAGCCCCAGCTTGGCATATCTACTGGCCACGTTAATGTATTTACGTTGAATAAACAGTATATAACGAGAGGTACAATTCCAATTAAAGTAGACCATGATGTGACTCTCATTGCAGAGTATTTTGTAATAAGAGGTTGCGCTAATATCGGATACCATCCCCACGCAATTGCCGCGACTAATCCAATTACATTTCCGAGCCATGCATACTCGTAAGTAGCTCCTCCTGTATGCCCTGTTAATAAAACGAATGCTGCACCAATAAATGCTACTATCGAACCAATTTGCACTTTCATCGAAAAACGTTCTTGTTTGTGCAATACTGCTAATATCCCTGTAAATATAGGTGACATCGCAATTAATAATGAGGCGTTCGTTGCTGAAGTATATTTCACAGATAGCATAAACATCGTTTGATACATCGTCGTTCCAACAATGCCTACTGCTAATAATCGTAACCAATCTTTTCTTTCAATACGTAATGAGCGTTCCATTATAAAAGTAATAAGTAATAATACCGGTGATGCTACTAAAAATCGTAAACTATTAAATTGAATGGATGACATAAATGCCACGCCATACTTTCCAATTGTATAATTTGCTCCCCATACTAATGCAACTGATACTAGGAGCCATTCCATTTGCCATCGTTTCATCCGAATCTCCCCTTCCATATTTAGCATAGTAAAATTGGCTGGATAAAACACCGTCCAATTGGCTGTTTTTTTACCCAGCCAATTTGCTATACTTGATGTAGTGAAAAGATACGGAGGCGTTTTTTATGCAATGGAAGCTAGATAATGACAGTAAAATCCCTATTTATCAGCAAGTTGTTGACTTTATTGAAAAACGTATTACATACGGAGAACTTCCTCCAGGTAGCTTCCTCCCTTCAGAACGGAAATTAGCTACTCAATTAAATGTAAACCGAAGTACAGTAACAACTGCTTATAATGAACTTCGTGCTATGGGAATTGTAGAAAGTACGACCGGTAAAGGTACACGTGTGAGTACACATATGTGGGGCGTTTCTCCAACATTAACGCCGAACTGGAGAAATTTCGTAGAAGGTGGTACGTTTTTACCAAACTTACCGTTACTTCGTCATATTCGGTCAGAAGTACAACAAAATGAAAATATTATAGATTTCGCTAATGGAGAACTCGGTTGTAATCTCTATCCTCACGATCAACTACAAACGATTTTACGAGAACAACCGTTAACGAATTCATTAAGTTACGATCACCCGCAAGGTTATCTCCCACTAAGACAAGCAGTCGTAAGATATATGAAAGAATATTTAAAAGTTGAAGCAACCGAACAATCCATTATGATTACATCCGGCGCGCAGCAAGCACTTCACCTTATCGTACAATGTTTATTAAATCCAGGTGATGCTGTTGCTTTCGAAAGTCCATCACACTGTTATTCCCTGCCGTTATTCCAATCAGCAGGTATTCGTATTTTCCCGTTACCCGTCGACGAACACGGTATTAATCCAGACGATGTGCAAGAATTATTTAGAAAGCATCGTATTAAAATGATTTTTTTAAATCCAAATTTCCAAAATCCTACGGGAACGATGCTTCATCCAAAGCGCAGAAAAAAACTGTTATCACTTTGCGCAGACTTACGAATTGCGATCGTTGAAGATGATCCGTCTAGTTTACTTACGTTAGAAAAGAAACAACCTTGTCCTACTTTAAAATCAATTGATGAAAACGGAACAGTCATTTATGTACATTCCTTATCAAAAATGATCGCACCAGGTTTACGAGTCGGCTGGCTTGTCGCCCCGCAGTCTGTAGTAGAAAGGTTATCTGACGCACGGCACCAAATGGAATTAGGTATGAGCATATTCCCGCAGTGGCTTATGCAGCAGTTTTTTGAAACCGTACCATTTCAATCCCATATCGTACCGTTACGAAAACAACTAGCAGAAAAAAGAGACGTTATCGTCCGCGCCCTAAACGAGCAACTTCACGATAAAATCTCTTTTTCAAACCCGACCGGCGGTATATACATATGGGGAAAATTAAAAGAACCGATAAACGAAAAACAACTCATTATGCAAAGCTTAAAACAAGAAATTGCCTTTATGCCAGGTAGTATTTTCGGCGCGAAAGATGGTTATATTCGTTTATCTTATGGGAAAGTGAATATTGATCAAATTGAGGAAGGTATTGCTCGTTTGCGTGAAGCTATTTTGGTTTGTGAAAAATAACATTAGGTAAAGAGATCTTGTTTGACAAAAGATAAATCTACCATTATTATCAAGTCGAACCTATTTATCCCGCTATTTGTGGGCAGTAAAACTCCCACTAATTCAAGTTTCACTTTATAGGAGTGATAAAAATGAAAATTTACGTTGATGCAGATGCATGCCCTGTAAAAGATGTTATAATCTTTGAAGCTACGAAGGCAGAAATTCCTGTTACACTCGTTACTAGCTTTTCTCATTATTCTAATGCAGAGCAGCCAAAAGGTGTGGAAACAATTTATGTTGATTCTGGAGCAGATGCTGCGGATTACCGGATTATGCAGTTAGCAAAAAAAGAAGATTTAATCGTTACACAAGATTACGGTCTTGCTTCACTCGCTTTAGCAAAAGGCTGTATCGTTCTTCATCATAAAGGATACAAGTATACGAATGAAAACATTGACCAACTATTACAAACACGTTATTTAAGTGCAATGGTTCGAAAAAGCGGCAAGCGTACAAAGGGACCAAAACCATTTACAGCAGAAGATAAAGAGAACTTTAGAGCACTCTTTAAAAGTGTGATTGCACTTTAGAAATGAACCTTCTATTTGAAGAGAAAGAAAAGAAGAGAATATCCAAATGAACATTCTCTTCTTGAGGTTTACCCTTTTAAAATGAAGGTAAATTGTCTAAATTATTTTCCTTTATACCATCCGCTTCACTACGTATAATATCCCTACCATACTTATGAAATACGTCCAAATGAGCTAACTTCCCTGATTTTGCTTCGTTAAGAGCAGTAATATAATCTAACTCTCTTCCGCCGCTTGTTTTAAATGCAATTAAATCCCCGTCATCATTTTTACGAACGGCAACTATTTGTTCTGCCCCTGAAACGACATTCTGAGCTACTTCAAATTGAACTTGCTCTTCCCCTTGATGTAAGTAATCATTATAAACTTTTTCAAAGTCTTTTTTGTCCATTAAACTCACCTCCAACACATTTTATTAGTATGGTTGGGAGGTGCTGGTTTTATGTACTTTAACATAATGTATTTTCATTTATTATAAGTATTGAATCATATATTCTAATCCGAAGACTTTTTTAATACCTACGCAAATCCTTCAAAGTCTCCAATATATCATCTGTAAAGGCTGTACTGCCCTCTGTCTCTAAAACTCTAAAATATAAACTTCTTAAGAAAGCTCTAATATTTTGTACTAAAATATCATACTGGGGGTGCGGGATGTCTTCAACAATAGCTATACTATGTAACCAGTTGCTCCACTCTTCTTCAGTTAAAAGGTTTTGGTTACGTAACGACATAATTGGCGTTACTAATCTCTCATCCTCAAAGTGTATGTATACGTAGTCATTTAAACGAACCTTTTGACGAACAGCAGCTAGTATTGCATATGAAAATTCACGATTTTGTATTGTACGAGCTAAAGCATCTAGCGCATCAGCAGCATGTGCTGTAGAATGTGCCCAGCCTTTTCCTTCTACGTAACCTCTTACATCTTCTTCTAAATAGACATATTCTAGCACTTGTTCTGCCACACTGTACAGTTGTTCTTCAGATAACAACGGTTCTCTTTCATGCACAGATAAAATAAGTGGCGGGATTAAAACAGAGAATGCACGTTTGAAAACAGAGTCTGTTCCCTTTTCTCCAATTTTATAAAATAAATAATCCGGGCTAATTGCTTGTAACATTAATCCTCGTAATTCTTTTTGTCTAAACACATCATTTGTAATCCACTGATGAAGCGTACTATATATCAAATCATCTCGTAATTCAGCATCAGGTGATCCGATATAATCTAGCATCCACTGTGCATATGGATATGCATCTACGTCTTCTGGTACAGCATAATTGTTATTTTTGATTTGTTGTAGTTCTTCTTTTAATTCTAGTACTTCATTCATTATATCCCCGTCCCCTTTTTACGTTTTGTAATTGCCTTATCCCCTGTTCTTCACTTCATAAAATTAATTTCATTATACAAGAATTATAACAACAAATATAAGGCTATACATATATTTCTGATTATGTATTACGTTCTTTCATGAAATATAACTCCTGGATTTCCTAAATCACTATTCTGAAATACAACATCCGCACACCCTATCGGATTATGCTCATCTATATACATTTTACAAGCCGCATGATACCTGTTTAAAAACATCTTCTCTGCTTTTTCAAAGCTTCCAAAAGCTTCAGTCTCCCGCTTCGAACCACGTTTCCTCGCAATCTCAAAATCTGTATCTACAAAAATTTTGTAATCAAATAAATGCTCAATGTCTTTTTTCAATAGAAATGTTCCATCTACTATTAATACCATATTTTTCTGGGCTACTAGCGGTTCATTATGAACAAGGATATCCGTTATTAAGTTATGAGAAATCGTTTCATACTGTAAATTCCCATTAGGTCCTAAAGGCATTAATAACCTTTCTTTAAAAGCTGTATAATCGTGCGCATCTTCATAATATCCTCTAGCAGATTCTTTACCTTGCGTATAGCGAATCACTCTCGGGTTATGAAAATCGTCAATACTTGCGCGTGTTACTGGTACTCCTTGCTTTTTTACTTCTTCCGCTAGTTCGTTTGCAAATGTTGTCTTTCCTGAAGCTGTAATACCACTTATTCCCACTCTTATTGGATGGGTTAAGTTTAATTTTAAAATATGATCTACAATTTTTTTTATGTGGTTTTTACGGTTCATGATATTTCCTCCTACAATAAGTTTACATAATATAATTATGAGTAAGAATTTATGTCACTATTTGTCGGTAAGTCGATATCCTATGTCGAATCGTCGATATACCGAAAAAATCGTTGATATATTTTAAGTTACGAAAGATATATTTGAAAAATCGTTGATATATTATTATTCGCTTACTTCCCCTTAAACCCTCGATACAAAGCAGTCCGTAACTCCTGTTTATATTCTTCAATTTCCGGCATATCGAGTTCTTCTGCTAGTCTGATAGCCAATTCAATATCATACGGTACTCGTACGAGTTGGATGGAAAAACTCGTTGCTTCTTTTTCATTGTAAGTCCCTTCAAAGATTAAATAGGATGCTTGTGTAATTTCAAGAGGATTTCCTACACTACCAGCATTACATAACGTTTTCCCTCTGAAATTTTGAACAAATGCTTGGTGAACGTCACCGTAACAAACGACATCTGGTTTTCTTTCCCCTTCTATATTTTCCGTCAAATCACTATTTTCGAACATACTAATACGCTCTTCTCTTGTAGCATGTGGTTGAATTCTTTCGTATAAACTTCTCGGTGAAGCGTGGAACATACGAATGAGTTTTCCGCTCATATAAAACTCGATTGAAAATGGTAAACTTCTTAAATACTCATTTTGTTCTTCTGATAGTTGTTTTTGATGCCATTTTAACGCTTCAAATTCAGTCGATTTTGTTATAAAATCATCCCAGTTTCCCATTACGACTACTTCACATTCTTTACGAATAATTTCAATTACTTCGCTTGAATGAGGGCCTTTTCCGACTAAATCTCCAAGACAAATAATACGCTCTATACCTCTTAATTTAATATCTTTCAGTACAGATTCTAAAGCTGGAATATTACCATGTATATCTGAAATTACTGCTATTTTATCCATATGAATCCCTCCGTTATTTATTGTTTATTATATCTACATGTTGTGATTGATACCATTTTGGAATATAAGATGAAAAATGATTATAATCTTCTAAAATTCGGTTTACTCTCTCTTTCAATATATGTACAAACTACCTAACACTTCATGTTCTCGTTTATTTTCCCCTTTAAACTCCACTGCAAAAGGACATTCGCCTTGATTCTTCAAGCATTCTAGTACTAATCCTTCCCCAATTGGTTCACAAAACTGTACATAAATGTCACCAAATGATACGCTTTGACACTCTGCATTCCATTCTTCATTTTTCACGATCTGGCTTGCCGTTAGCCTCATTACTTCTCTCCATTTCCGCACCGTTTCTCGAACGTTTTTCACTGCATAATGAATCGTTTCAATTTGTTGTACTTTGTTTTTATGTTCAGCAATCGTCCCTGTTTTATGTAAATCGATTCTTCTTTCTTCGTCCGTTTCATTCCACTGTATAAAGAAGGGTAATTTCGGTCCGTTCTCTTCTTGCTTTACAAATAACATTTTCCATTCTAAAAGACGGCCATCTTTTCTCATACGTTTCCCTTCAAATGGTCCAATCGTTTGTATGCCATGCTTTCTGAACTTAACTGCTAATTCTTCAATTGCACCTGTTCGAATTGCGATTTGTAGCATTCCTTCTCCAGCTTGTAATTTCACGACCGTTTCCTGCACTAATGGATTTTCTGCTTCTTTCGCTTTTTCTTCATGCTGGACTGCTAAAAACTCTATATATGATAAGTCAAAATAACATAAACTATTCCAAGTACCCCAAGTCGTATGTTGTCCACCTAATGCAGTATGAAATCCACGCTCCTGCATTTGTTTTGCTGCTTCCTCCGGTGTGCCATGCACTGCATGAACGAGATGATCAAATGCTAACATTGTCTTTCTCCCCTTTCTCTCCATCCTTTTATTGTATATTTTATTTTTCTTTCATTCAATTCAAAAAACCTTAAAACCTAGTTGATTTATACGATTAATGTGTATTATAATAAAACAAATCTAATTATTGCTGATTGGAAAAACCAAAGGCACTTTTCTCATATGGGAAAAGTGCCTTTTTCATTTATTTATTACAGGGGGAATATTTATGCAGAAATTAATTGTATTTGCTATTATTGGATTTTTCGCTCAATTGATTGATGGAGCACTCGGAATGGCGTATGGGGTAACCTCTACTTCTCTATTATTAATGTTTGGTATCGCACCGGCTGTAGCTTCCGCTTCTGTTCACTTAGCTGAAGTCGTTACAACTGCCGCTTCTGGTGCATCTCACATTAAATTTGGAAACGTGGATAAATATACCGTTTCCAGGCTTACGTTACCAGGAGCAATTGGTGCATTTATTGGGGCATGTTTTTTAAGTAATTTACCTGGCAATGTGATTAAACCGTACATTTCAATATTTTTATTCACTTTAGGGGTTTATATTTTATTACGATTTCTTATTCAAAAACAAATTGTCGCTTCAAAAAAACGTATGTCTGCCAAACAACTTGTACCGCTCGGTTTATTCGCTGGATTCGTCGATTCAACTGGCGGTGGTGGCTGGGGTCCAATTACGACACCTGTGCTACTTGCAAGAGGAAATGAAGCTAGAAAAGTGATTGGCTCTGTAGATACGAGTGAATTTCCTGTTTCGCTCGCTGCAACAATCGGCTTCTTCATCTCACTTGGCTGGGAACAAGTAAGCTGGGTTTGGGTATTCTCCTTAATGCTTGGCGGTATTGTTGCAGCTCCAATTGCAGCATGGTTAGTACGCATCGTTCCATCTCATTTACTTGGCGTATTAGTTGGTGGTCTTATTATTTTTACGAATATACGTACATTACTTACTACATTTAAAGTGGATCCAACTATTATTTCACTTTCTTACGTTGCAGTTGGTCTTGTCGTTATTATATCTATTTTTATTGCTGTCCGTAATCATTCGAAACATTCGACAATTGGATACCCGACAGATCAAAAACAAATACTACCTTAATTACAAAAATACCGCCCGATTTATTTCGAGCGGTATTTTTCTATTTTCCAATTGATCATCGTTTCTGTAGCATCTACTCTCTTCATATGTAATTTTTCTAATACACGGATTGAACCATAATTATCTAGAAGTGTCTCTGCAATAACCGTTTCTACTTCTCCTGTCTGAAAAGCCCACTTTATTAATTCAGCTACAGACTCTGTAGCATATCCTTTATTCCAATATTTCTCAATAAAACCGTAACCAATTTCTACTGTACCATTCTCGCTTGGTTTCCCTTTAAACCCTATATCCCCTAGTACGATGTCATCTTCTTTTCGAATGACATACCATGCGCCCCAAGGTAATAAAGCCGCATCTTCTTTTACATGTTCTACATGGCCTATAATATGTGGACCACTGTTATACCCTTGTTTTTCAGCAACACGAAACATCTCTTCTGTACATGGTACTATATAGAGCCTTTCCGTTTCTAATTTCACAATGATTTCCCCTTTTCCTTTAAACGTTTATCTCATTATAACAAAAAATATGACCACATTATGAATGTCGAATTATATTTTCCGAATTTTCTTTTAATTTTAAAGGGTTTTTCATCATTTTTTGCGAAACATTTGTATAACAATTTCTTTCTTTATTTTTTTGTTACATAACAGTAGGTTCGGGTGGAGTTTTGCAAGCGTTTCCTAAACAATAACCGATATTTTTTGACTTTTCCTAACAAAATTCCTTGCAATATATTCAGAAAGTGATTACAATTGCGATATATTAAAAATCTTAGCAATATATAAATCCTCATCAGTCCGATGAGGTAGAGGTTGCGACTTTTAAAAGTAAAATGGACGAGACACAGAGAATGTCACCGACTCCGTTTGAAAGGAAAAGTTGCCGAAGTTTATATTTCTTCTCTGGAAATATGGGCTGGGGCTGTCTCCGAAAGGAACAGAACTGTCACGTTTACAAAATTACCGTGTAAACGTGGGGTGCTATCTTAACGGAAGGGTATGATGGGGTGGTTATTTGTGAAACGTTCCGCCAAATTCCTTTGGCGGTTTTTTGTACTTTTCTCCCCCCGCTCCTTCCTATCTTACAAGAAAAGGAGTGTTGAACATGAATAGCGCAACGAATCAAACTACCTCTAAAACGCAAACTACACAAGGAAAAGGTGAATTAAAACGTAGTTTAAAATCAAGACACCTTACGATGATTTCTCTCGGTGGTACAATTGGTACCGGACTATTTCTTGCCAGCGGTGGTGTTATCCATACAGCTGGACCTGGTGGTGCATTAGTTGCATACGCCGCAATTGGTATTATGGTTTATTTCTTAATGACAAGCTTAGCAGAACTCGCAGCATACATGCCTGTAACTGGATCTTTCAGCACGTATGCAACAAAATTTGTTGATCCATCACTTGGTTTCGCACTAGGATGGAACTATTGGTATAACTGGGCAATTACGATAGCGGCTGAACTCGCAGCTGTATCGTTAATTATGAAATTTTGGTTTCCAGATACACCTTCACTCGTTTGGAGTGGCCTTTGTTTAGCTATTATTTTCCTTTTAAACTACTTATCTGTTAAAGGGTTTGGTGAATCTGAATATTGGTTCGCACTTATTAAAGTAGTTACGATTATTATCTTTTTAATTGTCGGTTTTATGATGATTTTCGGCATTATGGGCGGCGAATCTGTTGGCTTTAAAAACTTCACTGTTGCAGATGCACCATTTAACGGCGGCATTATGGCAATTATCGGTGTATTTATGGCAGCTGGTTTCTCCTTCCAAGGTACTGAATTACTTGGGGTAGCTGCTGGTGAAACGTCTGATCCAGAACGCAATATTCCGAAAGCAATTCGTTCGATCTTTTGGCGTATTCTTTTATTCTATATCCTTGCGATTCTCGTTATCGGTTTATTAATTCCTTACACAACTGAAAGCCTTGCTGCAAGTGATGTTACAGTAAGTCCATTTACACTTATTTTTGAAAAAGCGGGCGTTGCCTTTGCTGCTTCTGTTATGAACGCTGTTATTTTAACTGCCGTACTATCTGCTGGTAACTCTGGTATGTATGCATCAACTCGTATGCTTTGGGATTTAGCTCGCCAAGGCAAAGCACCGAAGTTCTTAGGGAAATTGGATAGCCGCGGCGTACCTGTTAACGCATTAATCGTAACATCAATTGTTGGTAGTGTCGCTTTCATCGCTTCTTTATTCGGTGACGGCGTTGTATACATTTGGTTATTAAACGCATCTGGAATGTCTGGCTTTATCGCATGGGTTGGGATTGCAATTAGTCATTATCGTTTCCGTAAAGCATATATCGCACAAGGAAAAGATTTAAAAGACTTACCATATAGAGCAAAATGGTTCCCGTTCGGTCCAATCTTCGCATTTGCACTTTGTGTCATCGTCATTTTAGGACAAAACTATGGCGCATTTATGGGAGAATCTATCGATTGGAACGGTGTATTCGTTTCTTACATCGGTTTACCACTTTTCTTAGTACTATGGTTAGGATATAAATTTACGAAGAAAACAAAAGTGATTCCACTTGATAAATGTGAACTAAAATAAAAGTGCAACGAGCAAACAAATTTGTTTGCTCGTTTTTTATTGCAATGCTTCTCCCTTCCCTATTGCTCCTGTTTTTGCAATAATAAAGGAAATATACATAAAGGTTGGGATACTATGAACATTCGTATTACTGATGAAGCAAAAGCAGCTATACATAGATTAGAACGTGAAGATAAAAAGATCATTCGCATTAGAGGGACAATGACAAACTCTTGTAGCATTTTCGTTGATGTGGATTTAATTTGGGATACTTATCATGCCGATGATATTGTATATGAAGATGCTGATTTCATCGTACAAATGGATTCATTCACGAAAGACTATACTGGTGATACAGTGAAACTGGATTATAAGACGACAGGTTTTAGTATTACAACGCCTAGTGAAACTTTGGTTTATGGGTTGTCGATTAAAAAATAAAATTTGTTTTCAACTGACCACTGAGGTGAAAATATGGGTAAATATGTTCCGTTAAAATTTTTATTTAATGAAGAATTAGCAGAAAAAATGGCTGATTCTATTTGTAAACATGATCCTAATTTCTCTAAAAAAACCTTTGTAGCTTCCGTAACATGTAAAGTTGAAAATTTAGAATTAAAGCAACGTATTGAAGTAATCGCAGATGAATTACACAATGCATTACAAAAAGATTTTAGTGAAGCAATACATATATTACTGAAAACATTGGGACCAGAAAATACAACAGAAGTAGGCACATTTACAAACGGATATATGTACATGCCTATTGCAAAATACGTTGAAAAATATGGGCTTAACGATTTTCAATCCTCATTCGACGCCATGTATGAAATAACAAAACGGAATACTGCTGAATATGCCATCCGGCCTTTTCTTGAAACATACCATGAAGACACACTAAACATATTACAAAAGTGGATTCATGACGACAACAGCCACATTAGAAGATTACTTTCTGAAGGTACTAGACCAAGACTTCCTTGGGCTAAAAAAATGGGAGCTCTGAAAGGTGATTTTAAGAACAATTTAAAACTTCTTGAACCATTAATGAATGACCCTTCTAAATATGTTCAAAAATCTGTAGCCAATCATATTAATGATATTACGAAAGAAAATAAAGAGCTCGTTTTTCAATGGTTACAGCAATTACGCGATAACCAGCATCCAGTTAACCCTTGGATTATAAAACATGGGTTAAGAACGGTAATTAAAAATGGTACTTTACCAAAGGATTTTTCTTTTTGAGTATTTTACACAAAAACGCTTATGCTTCAAAAATGAAGTATAAGCGTTTTTGCTTTTTGAATAGGCTCTGTTAGTCACAGTAATGAAAGCACTAAGCAACATATTAAAGAATTTCTATTAACATCATTTATATTTGAAATGACTTACACATTTGACAGTTTGCGATTGTCAAAATTTAATGTGTAGTTCCGATTAAAACTTTGTAATCTGAATAGTTCGATAATAATTGATTAAAGAAAATAATATAAGATAAGATAATCTAATTATTAAATCTATACACAGAAAGGAGAATTACTTTGAAAATAATGAGAATTCTACTTCTATCAGCAATAGTCCTACACTCTTTCGTTTTAAGTGGTTGCCAAAGCTCAGATAAGCAAACAGGAACAAAAGCAGTACAAACAACAAAAGACGTGCGGGAAATTGCTTGGAATTCGCTTACTGACTCGGAACGAAAAGAAATTGTCGGTGATTGGAAAGACGCAAAAGTAAGTAAAGTAACAGCAGACACAAAGAGATTTAGTTTAATTGACCCTTCCTTCGATGGTAAAGAAGTGTCAATGGTTACGTTAAGTTCTAAAAAAAGTGCTTTGTTGGGCGACATTATCAAACTTGTTGATGAAAAAACACAAAAAGTTATCGGGAGAGTAATGAGAAAATAATACTATTTTAGCAACTCTCCACTTACACAATTATGAGGGACGAACTATACTAAAACTGTGCAATAAAGTGAAACTTTAATCAGTGGGGGTTTTCTTCATCCCCGACTGATTATTAGCCTTCACCAATCGGACTTTTATGGGCAGCCCGACCCCCACCTAAATTCTTTGCTTTCGCTGAATTTTGAGGTGGGGGTCTTACTGCCCATTAAAGCGGGATAAAATAGGAAACCCCTAAGTATATGTTGGGTTTCCTAAATTTTTTACAGATTATCAACATTAAAATTTAACAGCGCCTTTGAATAAAGAAATAACAAACGTAAAAAGTACTTTAAACTTCTTCTTTACACCATTATTTTACTAACTCTTCTACGGTATTACTTTTCTTAATTGCTTCTGATGATAGCCAGAGTGAATAACTTGTTCTATCCTTGTTCGTCAAAAATATGTCAAATTCCTTATTATGTAGTTCTTCTTTAAGAATAGTGACTACCTTTCTCAAATCCTCTATTACATAGGAATCATCTTTATATTTAATCTCACTGTCATTGAAAACTAAAGTCACTTTATACTCTGGACAATTGCCGTCTTTTGGGTGTGGACAAGTAATATCTTTAATTACGAAACGATCATTTTGGATTTCATTTAACCTTTCATCTACTTTTGTTTCAGTTTGAATCAAGTATGTCCAATAACTGCTTACAGTATTTTTCATTGCTAGAAGCAGTTCTTCTTTCGTTATAGCTTTTTGCACATTATTAAAAGGGAAGCCTATAGATTCACCATTATGATCCTCAATTTCAAGTTCTGTTATTTTTCTATTACTCTTCTGAATGAATTGGAATAGAGCATATAAACGATCTAATTCTGCTGATTCAAATTGACTGTAATCTATCTTGTCACTCGTTTTTAAAGTTAATAATAACTTATCAGTTGGTTTTCTCCCTATATTATCATCATCCAATATATATTGGAGAGCATTTTCATTTTCAGATTCCACGTAACCTAATTTTTTAATTTCTTCTAGCATTGGTTTGAATTTCTTATATTCCTCATATGTTTTTTTCCCGTATTCGTATTCATCGCCTGTTATTCTTGAATAGATGATGCCATTTACCTCTACTCTAAATTGAATATTTTTGTTATTTTTCGCTTGAACTGTATGATATGTATGCCCCATATTCCCTTCATGTATAGCGCCCCAATCTGTTACAACCACATCGATTCCGTGTTTTTTTTTCACATATTTTTTCACCTGATCTTCATCTTCATAATTACAACCACTTAAACATAAGAAACACAACACTAGCAACATTACATTTTTCATTCTTTTCATATAACCCCTTATCCCTCTTTCGTACAAACAAAACATTCCATATATAAACAATACTAAATTATAGAATGTTTTCAAAGAATTAAAAGGAACCTCTAAATTTAAGGTTCCCCACTTTAATAGATATTTTTTAACCACGTAATAATTCGTAGTATCTGAAACGACTCAAACCAAGTAATTAAAAACATCACAACGAAGAAAGAAATAAGTGATATGAATTTTAAGGTTCCATCTTCACGTTTAACAATCGCGATAAAACTTAGAACAATGCCGAATAAAAAAGAGATATACCCCAAAAGGACAATAGGCTCAGAATAGCCATCTATTATCCAATTTAATCCAAACAATAATAGTCCCAAAATCATCAAGGTTACCGATAACAAACTGAATTTTCTCATATTTTTACCTCCAATGTAATTTTACCATTTTATGGAGCAAATATAATTATTTTTTGTAGCATATGAATGAAAAATTACACGATACACTCAATCCATTTTTTCATTAAACAATTGCCCTCTCTTATAGCTTCAAAGGATTTTCACTCGATTATCCCGAATATATAAATAACCATTCTCACAAGGAGCAAACTTATATGAATCGATTCAAGCACGAAACGTAAAACCGCTTCTCATTAATAAGAGGTCCTCCCTTTTTTTCTCATCATATTATCCATTAAAAAATAGGAGGACAAAATTATGAAACGGGATCCATTATTTTTAACTTTATTAGAAAGTGCAAATACACATTTTAGCGGCTGGGATTTTTCTTTCATTTCAGAAACGGGCCGAATGAAGAGCGAGCCATTATCGTGGTCGTACGGTAGCACTGCTTTCCAGCTTTTGCAGCGTGCAGATTCTATGCTAGACATGGGCACTGGCGGCGGAGAGTTTTTATCTATGTTACAACCGTTCCCGCCAACTATTTATGCAACTGAGGGCTACGCTCCAAACGTGCCAATTGCTCAGAAGAAATTAGAGCCTTTAGGGGTTAAAGTTGTAGAGGTGAGCGATGATACTGCATTACCATTTCAAGATGGACAGTTTGATTTAATCTTAAATCAACATGAATCGTATGCTGCTACTGAAGTAAAAAGAATCCTTTCTCCAAATGGAACATTTCTTACACAACAAGTTGGCGGTCTTGATTGTGCTGAACTTAATAAGCAGTTTATCTCACCGCTAAATAGCGAATTTGCAAATTGTTCTCTTGAAACTGCATGTAATGAACTAAAGGAAAATGGATTTACTATTTTAGAAGAAAAAGAAGAGTTTCCTTTCCAACGCTTTTATGATATTGGCGCTATCGTCTATTACTTAAAAGCAATTCCGTGGCAAATTCCTGATTTTACTGTCGAGGGTTACTATGAGGAATTATATCGTATACATGAGATCATTTTGCAAATGGGATATTTTGATGTGAGGCAACATCGTTTTATCATTAAGGGGATTCGCAGCTAATCATGGAGTATATGAAAATGAAAAAGAGATGGATTTTCCATCTCTTTTTTCCTGTTTATGTAACAAAAGTTCGTGGTGGCTTCTAGATTGTTAAGTACGTTCACGCCTCGCAATCGCATCTGCTAATACAATAAATTGCTCATGCGTTATCTTGCCTGCTAACTTGTCTCTAATAATTTTTTCCATTTCTTTTGTAAGAGTCATGCCCTCTATTGCTAGACTTGCTTTAGCCTCTTCAATAGCTTCATTTAGTTCTTCCTCACTTTTGAATGTCATAATTTGAGTTATCCCCTTCACATCATTTTATTTACTCTTTTAATGCAAGAAAGGTAATATCATCCCACTTCTTATCTAATTGCAAAGTAGTCTTTTCAATGCTGGCTCCCGTTAATAAATCATATCCTTCAATTTCAGCTACAAGTTGCTTTGTTGTACTCTTCGAATTCATATCTTTGTATAGGATGTATATTTTATTCTCCTGTACTTGTATATCACATATTCCTTTATCCTCTCTAGCGATTTTTGTTTTTTTATCGCTTTGCAATGAATATGTACGTATAATGTTCAAGTCCTCATCTAACTCTTTCATTTTTTCATCCTGATCTAAAATATACACATTATTATCACTCACATGTACTAGAACAGGTATAAATTGCTTGTCATCTACTATCGTTTCTTTTTCTACTACTCTAGTTTTCGGGTTTATCATCATTAATTTTGCTGGTAACTTTTGATTTACATTATCACCTAATGCGAGTAATAATTTATCTTTATACTTTTGAAAAATTATTTTTTGAGCAGTTGATGCAAAATACACGTTTTCATTAGGAATTTCAAATTCATTTGTTTTTTTATTTGTAGCCAAATCTATTTCTGAAATATATACTTTGTCTAGTGTTTGTGAAAAGGCGTATATGTGATTCTCAATAATATGCGCTCCTTGAATCGTTCCCTTTAGTTCTACACTTTCTTGCCTTTTGTCACTATCTTTCCAGTATACAAGTTCACTTGTATATCCCTTCTTTTCGTCTACCAATCCAATATTCACATCATAATATACATATCCTTGCTCTGCATGGATGAAATATGCCCCTGCGTTTACATTTTGTAATTGTTTCGGTCTATTTATCTCTTGCACCTTACCTGTCTTATCAATTGCGTAATGAATGTTATTTCTACTTGATGAAAAGTAGTACCCCTTTTCATCTTTTGCATTACTCATCATACTTTGCCCATCTACTTCTATTTTACTAATCTCATTTCCTTTCTTATCGTATGCATACATGTAACCACCGTTTTTCATTGCATTTGAATAAGATACAAGATAATCTGCTCTTTGAATATCTTTCAGTTCTGTATCATTTTTAGAACAAGCTACAAAAAGAAACATCGTACATATGACGATTATTGCCAATGAATTAAATTTCTGAAACATATCATCACCCCGCGTATAGAATAAGAGCAATCGATACGAAAATACCGATTGCTCTTTAAAATATTTTATCAACTAGAGTATGAGGGTAGTTTTTTTACATATCGCTTGTTCGCATCATCTTCTGTCAAAAGCATCGTTGTGTGATTAATAATATTCCGGTTATCATATGTAAATATATGCTCTAATTTTTTATCTTCTGTTAATATGATTGGTAAGTATTTTGGTAAATTGCTAACTACACCTCTATTATCACAATTTAATATCCAATCGATTTCTTTCCATTCTAATAATCCTTCCGCCGTACTTAATGGCGTGTCCATATGTACTCCATCCGGCAGATCAGCAAGAAATACATACATTCCTTCACTACCCCGAGGCTCGTCCTTACTTTTAAAAACCACATTCCCTTTATAGGTTACACTTGGAAGATCTATGCCTGTTTCTTCAAGCGTTTCTCTAATTATTCCTTCATATGGCGTTTCATTATCTTCAATTTTCCCTCCAACACCATTCCACATTCCCATATTCGGCTTTTTATTTCTATTTAAGAGGAGTATGTTATCCCCTTGTCTAATGAAACAAATTGTGTACTTATACATGTGATCAGTTCCTTTCTATTCCTTAACCGTTAACTTCATTCCCATTATAAAAGCATCTAATTATTCATTGGTTGTTTTTTGAGGAACATAAAGATACTAAACTAGTCTATCATTTTCATTTTCGAAAAGGGATAATACACAAATTCTACTTTGCCAATTATGTTATCTTCTTCTATATACCCTAAACCATTTCGACTATCCCTACTAAGTTCACGATTATCTCCCATTACAAATAATTTATTTGGCGGGATTTTTGTCTTTTGAAAGTTATAAAACACTTGCGTATTGTTGAATAACTCTTTGTTTGTATATGGTTCTTCTTGCTTTTTATCATTTACATATACCGTTCCGTTCGTTATGTTAATGACATCACCAGGAAGCCCTATGACACGTTTCACATAATATTTCGATTCATCCTCTTCTTTTATAATGACAATTTCTCCGTGCTGTAAATTTGAAAAATGTACTGCTGCTTTATTTACAAATACGTAGTCTTCTTCATACAGAGTTGGCTGCATCGATTTTCCTTCTACCTTGCATAACGTAAATGAATTGTAGGCTATTACCATGACAAATATAAATAGTATGTACTTCCCCCAACCTCTCTTAATCTCCTCTTTCATATTCATTCCCACCTTATTCAAACGCTTTTCAACTCAAAAAATATATCACTGCACAATATGTGTCTGTGCAGTGATACTATTTTTACTGGGCTTTGTTCGGCTGTTCTACAGGGGGTGGATTTACACCCGATCTTTTCGCTTTCAATTCGAAATACGCATCTAAAATCTCTTTACCAATCGCAGAATTAATTCCTGATTTATCATCATTCACCCATGGTACAACAACTGAAAAAGCTACTTCCGGATCGGCATCATATGGTGCGTAACCGGCAAGAGTTAAATTATAACATTTTTTTCGGTTATAGTTTTCATCTCTTCCAATATCACTTTCCCCGCCATACACTGTCTCAGCTGTTCCTGTTTTGCCAGCTGGTTTATACGGTAATCCTTTAAACGTTGCAGTACCCGTTCCATCCGCTTCTTGGAATACTCTTCTAAATCCTTCTTTCACATGATTGATATAGGAAATGTCCATATCTACTCGATTTAATACCGTTGGTTCTATCGTCCGAATGACTTTCCCAACATCCTCTGGTCTATTTGGTTGTTCTCTTACTTCTTGTACAATTTGTGGTTTCATTCGGTAACCGCCATTCGCAATCGTTGAAATATATTGTGCGAGCTGAAGCGGTGTATATGTATCATATTGTCCAATCGCATAATCCAGTAAAAAACCAGGTATGTTATCCGTTCTACCTACTTGACCGATCGATTCATTCGGCAGGTCAATACCAGTTGGTACGCCTAGGCCAAATTGTCTAAAGTAATAGCGCATTGTATTAAATGTTTCTTGTTTAATATCTAACGGATTATTTGGTACATAATTAATACCTGCCATTTTTAAAGCTGTATTAAACATATAAACGTTTGATGAAACTTGCAACGCTCTTAAATCATCAATATCCCCAAAGTCTTTCCACGATTTCTTCGGCTTGGCACTTCCTTTAAAGTACATTGGTGCATCAAAGAAATGTGTATACGGCTTAATCGCTTCCGTTTGATATCCGGCTAATAACGTAGCCCCTTTCACAGTTGATCCTAACTCATACGAGCTTGTCATCGTCCCTAAAGCGAAATCTTCTATTTGCATCCCGCCGTCTTTATTTACAATTTTCTTTCCTGCCATTGATAAAATTTGACCGTTTTTCGGATTCATCATTACAACAAATGCGCGATCCATCATCGGTTCTGAAGAATGAAATGCTCTTAAATTTTTATCAAGACTCTCCTCCACTTTCTTTTGTAACTCCATATCCACTGTTAACATTAAATTATGCCCACTTTTTCCTTGTGTCACTTTCTCAGTCCGAACAATATTTCCGGTTTTATCTGTAATATTTTTCGTCTGTTCTTTCGTACCATGCAGTGCATCCTCGTATTGTTTTTCAATATAACTCTTACCAATACGATCATTTCGGTTATAATCTCGTACTAAATAGTAGTCTAATTGCTCCCTTGGTAACCCTTCATTTTCACTAGAAACACTACCAAGGACCGAACGGAGTATTTTATCATTTGGATATTCACGTTCCCAATCCACCGTCGTATCTACTCCTGGCAAGCTTGCCAATCTTTCACTTACGACTGCATATTCATTTAGACTCACATCTTTTTTCACAATTTGCGGCGTCATTTTATACCCTGCATTCATTTTACTTTTAATTGCTAACACTTCTATATCATCTTTTGAAAGTTCATTTAATTCTTCTTGTGTAATTCTTTCTCGGCGTAATTCTTCTACTTTTTTATCTAATTCTTTTCCTTCTACTTCCTGCTTCCTAAAGTTACTTTCATCTTCTTTCGTAACTTTTTCCGTAGCACGCTTTTCATTTAACTGCATCCAAAAATCTTTCTTATCAGTCTCCGTTAACTTATCCATATCCTCTTGCGGCATTTCAATTAGCTTTGCTAAATCCCTTGCTACTTGTAAAACCTCTTTCGAGTCTACTCCTTTCATTTTCGTATATGTAACAGTTCGTAACGGTTTATTATTTACAATCACTTGACCTTCCCGATCATACATCTTCCCTCTAGGAACAGGCGTGCTCACCGTCACATCTTCCTTTTTGTTCACTTCATTTCTATACGTTTCTCCATCAATGATTTGTACTTTACCTAATTGAATTATAATAGCTGAAAATAAAAGAAAGACGATAAAAAATAGTACATTTAACCGAAATGGAATATGAGTCTTTTTCTTTTTCGGCTGTTTCTGCTTCTCCTTTTTCTGCCTCATTTCGCTCCCTCGCTTCATTCTATTAACTTCTACGCTTAAATGATTATGTATCAAATTTATTTATATGATATATATAGAATTTTATATTAATTACAAAAGAAAGAAAAGATTTAATTTTCAGTTTTTTAATTTATCATCCTATTTATTACCATTCCCTTAATAAGCAATAACATGAATGGTATTCAAAAAGAAAGAGAGTATAAAACCGGTTTTTTATACCATTCGTTTACATTTCTTTGTATACTAAAGAAATAAATCAATAAAAGACATTACGAAGGAGCAAATGAAAATGCCTGATTCGTTTACAATACATACTAATACGTCGCATTGTTTAAACTTTATGATTTATATTCAAAATATTTATCTCAATCAAAAAGAGAACAAAGGGAATTTACGGTTCCCTTACATAGCAAGAAAATTAAATTTTTCTAATGATTTTGAAGCAAATTTCAAAGAATTATGGCATACACTCCATAAACAAATTGCTAACGACAGATATGATTTACAAATTTTCCATGAGGAGAATCATATGTTTTATGAAAAGCTTTTTGACACCCGTGTATGTAATGAAGAATCATTCAAAGAATTAATATGTAGTTTTAAAGTATGGTGGACTAGCATAGCAGGTCAGCTTTCATTAGAACATTCTGTAAGTGAGTATAGTGAGCAACTTTATAATGACTTAGTTTTATATCTTAAGCAAAATCAAATAGAACCTTTACACCAGCTACATATTAGCTTACTTTATGACGATTGTGTATTCGCTAAAGATAATATTTCTTCTTACGCTGCTATTTTACCTACCAAACACTTTTTTATAAATTATAGAGATGTGGTTACTACATTATCGACATGTTTTCATGTGGTTTAAAACAGCGATTACTCAAATAAAAAACTGAGGTGGCCTCTATACACCTCAGTTTCTTTACGAAAACAAAAACTTATTTAATCGAAGATAACCCTTCAACAAATTCACCAATCTTTTGTTGAAAAACAAAATCAAAGTTAAATTCTTGTCCTGTTAATTCTTCATTTACTAAAATAGTTGTTGCTCCAATTTCCCTCTTTGCGATTTCTGGGAATGAAGCGACAGGCTGTACTTTTAATGACGTTCCCATGACGATAAGCACATCTGTTTCATATAAACGTTTCATCGCGTTTTGATATTGCGGCAATGTATCTCCATATAAAACAACATCAGGATTTAAAATGAAATTACACTTCTGACAGCGCGGCACTTCATGATCAATCATATACTGCAAATCATATCCCGCTTTACACTTCGGACAATGTGCTGTTTGCAGTGTTCCATGTAAATCAATGACATGTTTACTACCACCTACTTGATGCAAACCGTCAATATTTTGCGTTAAAATCGTTATATCTTTCCCTTGTTCTTCTAGCTCTGCTAAAAAGCGATGCCCACGATTTGCTTTATATTGGTGAAACGTATTAATTTGAAAGATTTCTTTATAATGCTTCCAAAATTCTTTCGGATTTCGGTTATAATATCCTCTTGATAAATACATCTCTACATTCGCATCAGCATACAATCCATTTGATGAACGGAAATCTGGTATGCCGCTTTCTGTACTTGCTCCTGCGCCTGTTAACACTGTAATTTTCTTCGCTTTTTCTAAGATTGAACGTACTTCTTCATATTGCACAAACATCACCTCTATGTATATTGCTATACTTATTATACCAGTTGTTTACAAAAGGTGTTGCACAATTCCATTTACTTACTATGTTACATTATCTAAACCCAAACTTTTTTGGGCGTAATTAAAGTTTCAAAGATAACTACTGTTCAATACTTGTTGGTAATGGCGTAGCTAAAGCACTCTCACAATCAATTCTGGATTGTTTAAAGGTAGATTTGTGTCTAATGAGCACATGACGATTTCTTAATTCATTTAGAAAGCAGCCAAAAGGCTGCTTTTCTTCATCGATGGGCTTAGATAGTTATAGACTACTGGGAGTCTCTTAAGTTATACTTGTATAATATCAAAAATTAATAAGGGGTAATATTAACATTATGAAAGAAAAAAACGAACTTGTTCAAAGTATTCCTCAAACAGGATTTTTTGGACACCCAAAAGGATTATTCACTTTATTCTTCACTGAGTTTTGGGAAAGGTTTTCTCATTACGGAATGAGAGCTATTTTGCTGTATTATATGTACTATTCGGTCGCAAAAGGTGGATTAGGAATTGATCAATCTACCGCAACCTCGATAATGGCAATTTACGGTTCCTTACTGTTCATGTCTAGTATTATCGGTGGATGGATATCGGATCGTTTATTTGGTCCAAGTAGAACCGTATTCTTTGGTGGCGTTTTAATTATGATTGGCCATCTTATTTTAGCTTTACCGGGTAGTAAAAGTGCGTTATTTATCTCTATGGTCTTCTTAATTCTAGGAACAGGGTTGTTAAAACCTAACATATCGAACATCGTAGGAAGTTTATACAGTGAAACAGATGCGCGTCGTGACTCAGGGTTCAGTATATTCTACATGGGTATTAACTTAGGTGCCTTACTTGCACCTTTAGTTGTTGGAACATTAGGTCAGCAATATAATTTCCACCTTGGTTTTGGAGTTGCAGCAATTGGTATGGCAATTGGGTTAGGGGTATTTGTTGGAACAAAACAGAAAAACCTTGGTCTAATCGGTACACAAGTACCTAATCCATTATCAGATTCGGAAAGAAAAAAGACTATTAAGTATTTCAGTATTGGTCTGGTTGTATTAACATTGCTAGGTGTGGTTACAATTCCAACTGGGTTGTTAACTATAAATCGTTTTACATTCCTCATTAGTATCTTAGGGATTGTTATTCCAGCCTATTATTTCATTTATATGTATCGTAGTCCTAAAACAACAAAAGTAGAGCAATCTCGTCTTCTTGCGTATATACCACTCTTTATTGCAGCTACAATATTTTGGTCTATACAAGAACAAGGTGCTATTATTTTAGCGACATACGCGGATCAACGAACTCAATTACAGTTCAATGGAATTACATTACATTCTGCTTGGTTCCAATCATTAAGTCCAATCTTTATCGTAACGCTTGCCCCGATTTTCGCATGGATTTGGATAAAGTTAGGCAAGAAGCAGCCTTCAACGGCAAAAAAATTCGCTATTGGATTGCTATTTGCAGGTTTATCATTCTTAGTTATGATTTTTCCGGCTTTAATCAACGGTACTCACTCTTTAGTGAATCCTATGTGGTTAGTCCTTAGCTTCTTTTTAATTGTAATTGGAGAAGTTTGTTTATCTCCTTCAGGATTATCAATAACGACGAAGCTGGCTCCAGCTGCTTTCTCTTCGCAAACCATGAGCTTATGGTTCTTATCAACTGCGTCTGCGCAAGCAATAAATGCCCAAGTTGTTAAACTATATAATCCTGCAACAGAAACAATTTACTTTGGTGTTATTGGTGCTATCTCCATTTTAGTTAGCATCCTGCTGTTTGCATTATCATCAAAAATCCAAAATTTCATGAAGGGACTTCAATAACGGTCTCTTATTGAAATAAACAAATACAAATTTCTATGTGAAGAGTAGCCAAACAGGTTACTCTTTTTTTGTATAACCATAGCAATCCTTCACCTGCAAAATAACCAAAAGTCCATAGAATAAGTTCCATCTAATTTTTGAAGTAAAACTTAATTAAGTCTTTATGCTTTTATCCCTAAAAAGAGCGGATAAAAACATTATGCTGGTTACAATTCCGTATTTGTTAGACTACTCCTATTACAGCAATCTTCCTCTTTATATTCTATAATGTATCTTCAATAAAAAATACAAAGAGGGCTGCATCAGCCCTCTTTAATTAACATGCTTTTCACTTAATGCGTCGCACCGCCGCACGCTACAATATCTACTTCCACTTCCGTCGTTATCTCAATTGCCAGTTCTATCCCTTTACTAATCGTAGAAAGTGACATACTCGGTTGTCCTGGATAGTTACTCGCTTGTTCTGGTAAGAACGGAATATGAACAAATCCGCCTTTTATTTTCTTATCATGGTTCTCTAATTCATGCATGAGACCATAGAATAAATGATTACAAACGAATGTACCTGCTGTTTGTGAAACGGAAGCTGGTATACCTTCTTCGCGAAGTTTTTTTACAATTGCTTTCATCGGCAGCGTAGACCAATACGCAATCGGTCCTTCTTCTACAACCGGTACATCCACTGGCTGATTTCTTTCATTATCAGCAATTCTTGCATCATCAACATTAATTGCTATTCGCTCTATCGTAATATCTGGTCTACCCCCAGCTTGTCCAATACATATAATCATTTCAGGCTTTAGTTCTTCTATATACTCTTTTAATACGCTTATTGATTTATGAAAGACAGTTGGAACTTGTTTACTAATAACCTTGTATTCTCCGATTGTTTTTTCATGTAAACTTTTTGCTACTTCCCAAGCTGGGTTGATGCTTTCTCCTCCAAACGGATCGAATCCTGTTAGTAATACTGTTTTCATAGTTTTATCCTCCTAATTAGAAACGATATACAAGGCTGTACATGATAAACATATTTATAATGAAAATGGAAAGAGCAATTGGTACTTGCGCCTTAATAACAGCGTTCTTATCTTTCAGTTCTAAAAGCATTGCCGGAACGATATTAAAGTTTGCGGCCATTGGCGTAATAAGTGTTCCGCAATATCCAGCAAACATACCGAGTGCTGCCATAATTGCTGGGTTCCCGCCGTGCATTTGAACAATTAAAGGTAAACCAATTCCGCCAGTAATAACGGCAAACGCTGCGAATGCATTTCCCATTACAACTGTGAATAGCATCATTCCTAAACAATACGCCATTACAGCAACGAACGGATACTCTGTCGGTAACACTTGTCCGACTAAATCAGAAACGACTTGTCCTACGCCAGACTTCGCGAAAATACCACCAAGTGCCGCTAACATTTGCGGTAAAATAACTGCCCAGCCAACAGCTTGTAATAGTCTGCTTCCTTCTTGAACAGGCGTTGTTATTTTTGCTTTTGTAATACGCATCGCTGCAACGAATGCGAGTAATGCACCTAACGCTAATGCGACTAACGTTACTTTATCAGGATCAACAAGATTGACATTTCCCCATTTGATTTTTCCTAACGTCAATGTACCGATAATTGTAAAAATCGGGATTAACAGTGCAGGCATAAAAATTTTATTTTTTAATTTCTCAGCATGTTTTACACGTTCTTGCACTGGTACTTCTTTCTCCTCTGATTTTGTTACTTTATTGAGTGAAGCTAACACGACCATAGCGAGTACGATACAGCCAACGTAAAACGAAGGTATTACATTTCCAAATAAAAATGTAACGGCAAACAACGCCCAAAATAAACTAGAACCGAATCGATTTGGATGTTCACGATCAAATGCGATACGCACAGCGATAAAGGCAACGATTATACCTAATACATAGTAGATTGTATCCATAGTTATGATGTTCATATTATATTGCCTCCTTCTCTTCTTTTACTTCTGCCTTCATTGTTTTCTCTATATATTTATCCAATCTTCTAAACCTAATCCAGCTCACAATTAGTGCGGATATTGCAGTTGGAATTCCCCAAAGCGCCATATCCCATACTCCGACATGCATACCTACTGAATCGAAGAATCCTTTCATTAATAAAATGGCACCTGTCGCGATAAATATATCCTCTCCGAAAAACCAAGCTGTATTTTCCGCAGCTGCTGCGTTTGCTTTAATCTTTTCTCTCAATTTTTCAGGGAGTTTACCGTATCTTCCTTGCGCAGCTCCTTCTGCCATGGGTGCAACGAGTGGTCTCACCGTTTGCGCATGACCACCAATATTAAGCCCTAGTGCTGCTGATGATTCTCTTATCGTAAAATATGACATTAATACTCTTCCAGTTGTTGCGCCCTTTGATTTCGTTATAAGCGCTTCTGCTCTTTCTTTTAATCCATAACGCTCTAAAATTCCAATTACTGGTAAAGTTAATATAATAGGCATAGACATATATCTATTTTCTATGAAAAATTTACCGAACATGCTGATGACATCATGAAAACTTAAACCAGAAACCATCCCAGTAACAATACCTGCAACCATAACTACTAACAATGTATTTAGTCTAAATAAAAACCCAACTGCAACGATTAGTATCCCGATTAATTTAATCATTTCTAGCACTTCCCCTCATTTTTTATCCCGTATTAACGGGCAGTAAAACTCCCACCTCAAAATTCAGCTGGGGCAAAGAAGTTAGGTGAGAGCCCTGCTGCCCATAAATGCCCGATTGGTGTAGGCTAATAATCAGTGGGAGATGAACACCCCCCACCGATTAAAGTTTCACTTTATTTCGGTGCACAAATAGTAATGTCATTGAGTTCGAATGTTCTGTATATTCTTTCTGCAAATTGGACTGCTTTCTCTCCATCCCCATGTAAACAAATTGTTTGTGCTTGAACTGCTACTTTCTCTCCATGCACCGCTTTTACATAGCCTTCTTTCACCATTTGAAGTACTTGGTTTATTGCTTCGTCTTCATTTTTTATGAGCGCATTTTCTTCTGTACGGCTCGTTAAAGTTCCATCTTGCTTATATGTACGATCAGCAAATGCTTCTTGCACAAGAGTGATGTTATATTTTTGTGCTGCCTGTATAAACGCCTCGCTATTTGCTAACCCGTAAAGTGATAGCTCCCGGTTTATATGAGAAATAGCCTTTGCAATTGCGTCTGCAATTTCTGAATTTGTTGCCGCCATATTATATAACGCGCCGTGCGGTTTTACGTGCTGCATTTTCCCTCCAGCCGCTTTCACAAAACCGTCTAATGCACCAATTTGATATAAAACATAATCGTACACTTCACTTGCTGAAACGTTCATATTCCTTCTCCCAAATCCAATTAAATCAGGAAATCCAGGATGAGCTCCTATTGCTACATTATGCTGAAGTGCCTTTTCAACCGTTTGCCGCATAACAGATGGATCACCTGCGTGAAAACCACAAGCAACGTTTATAGAGGAAACGAACGGAAGAATCTCATCATCATTCCCCATTTTATAAGCTCCAAAGCTTTCTCCTAAATCACAATTTAAATCGATTGTCTTCATGATGTTTTCCTCCTACTTTCAGCTTCGCAAAGCGATGAATTTCTTTAATAGACTCATATCTTTTTCTTGCTCTATGTATAATTGCTCCGCTTCTTCTATCGTTATTTTCTCAAAAGAAACATAGTCTCCCGGTTTCAACTGAGCAAGAAGAGGTAAATCTACTGAAATAACATTTCCAATTCTCGGATAGCCACCTGTCGTTTGTCTATCTGCCATTAATATAATTGGCTGTCCACCATTTGGAACTTGAATAGTTCCGAATGTAACTGGGCTCGATAAAATCTCTTTTTCAACGGCTCTATGTAACACTTCTCCGTCAAGCCGATATCCCATACGATCAGCATAATTGGATACTTTATACTCTTTTGTAAAAAATGAATCTTTACTGTTTTCTGTAAACTGATCATATTCAAAATCTGTTATGACGCGAAGAATAGGATGCTTCTTATATTTTGGTAGAGCATCGTTACAAATAGCCCATTTCATTTTGACTCTCTCTTCATCGCGTAAGCTTTGAATGAAGCGACTCGCAATGTCTGCCCCTGCACCAATTTGAAAATAGTCACCTTTTTTCAGCATTCTTCCTTCCATACCGCCAATTGCAGCACGTATGTAAGTACTTTTACTTCCCATCGTGCGATCCATATTTATACCGCCTGCAAAGGTTACATATGTCCTGCAACCACTTTTCGCTTTTCCGAAACAAAGCATACTTCCTTCTTCAGCTAATATGGGGCGCCACAATGGAATACGTTCACCATTTAGCAACGGTTCCATATCCGCGCCACCAATCGCGAGTAAAGTCGTTTTCTTTATTAATAATTTAGGCCCCATAATCGTCATTTCGAGCCCTGCTTCATTCTCTTCATTACCGACTAACATATTAATCATCCTGAGCGCATTTTGATCCATAGCCCCGCCGACAGGAACGCCGTATTGCTGATAATGAAATCTTCCTAAATCTTGGACTGTTGTAAACATTCCTGCATGCAAAACCTCTACATCCATTCTTTAGCCCCCTCAAGCGATACGTACTCTTCCTTTGTTATCGGGATAAATCGTAAATACATACCACTTTGAATATATGTTGGTGTTTCTTCTTTCGGATTAAATAGAGAAATAGGTGTTCGGCCGATAATATTCCATCCACCCGGTGTTTCAAGCGGATATATACCTGTTTGATTTCCACCAATCCCTACCGAACCAGGCGCAATTTGTAATCGCGGTGTTTCTTTTCTAGGTGTTTCTAGTTCTTTTGATAGTCCCCCTAAATATGGGAAACCCGGTGTAAAACCTAGCATATATACAAAATATGTTGTTTCACTATGTATTCGAATAACATCTTCTACCTGTAAGCCGTGATAATGCGCGACCTCTTCTAAATCAGGTCCAAATTCTCCCCCGTAACAAACTGGTATTGAAATATGTTTCGCATCTCGTTTCAGCTCTTCCGTATAAGTTTCATATAATCCATTTATGTACTGGCATACGTAATCATATGGTCTTACATTTCTATCATTTTGCTTCCATACTTCATACAAATTGTAGTAAACCGCTAATGAAGTAAACGATGGAACGCATTCAATCATTCCTGCAAACGGATGTTGCTGCAGTGCTTGAAATAATCGTTGTACTTTTTCGTATATATCCATCTTAATTTCTTCGCCAAATGTAACGATAATTGCTTGATCCCCTAACGCAGAAAATTTCATCCTACTCCCTCTTTCTATGCCCAAAAGCCGAGTTCTTTCGAAATGCGGTATGCTGTTTCTTTCACCTTTGCAGTAAAATATGGAATACTACTTTCGCTATACTCAATTGCTACACCTGAAATACTAATACCCGCTACAACCGTTCCATCACTTGCAAAAATTGGTGCTGCTATAGCTGCTGTATGATTTTCTAGTTCAGAATAACTAATTGTATACCCTTCCACTTTCGCCATATGTAATACTTCTAGCAACTGTTCTTTATTCACAATCGTTCCATCAGCAAACTGTTTTAAATCTGCTTCCTCTATGTACTTTCTTTTCTCTTCCTCAGAAAAATACGATAGTAAAATTCTCGGGCAAGCACCAGCATAAAGCGGAGCTCTTCTTCCAACCGCCGTATAAACACGTACTGGCTGAACCCCTTCCATCTTTTCAACGTAAATTGCGTCATTACCATCTTGAATAATTAAGTTTACCGCTTGCCCTAAACTATCCCTAAGTTCTTTCATATATGGAATCGCAATATTTCTTACTGATAACCTTTGTGAAACAAGTTGACCAAATCGTAAAAAAACAACTCCTAACCGATATCTTCCCTTCTCGTTTTTTTGTAAAAACTCCATTTCTTCTAACGAGCCAATTAAACGATAAACAGATGTTTTCGGCATATTTGTAAGCTGAACCATCTCTGTTAGACTCAGCTCTTCATGCTCATAAAACAACTCCAAAATATCCATTGTCTTCACTGCCGTTTTATTTATACTCATCCTATCTCCTTTAAGTTCCGAATTTCGGAACTTAAATTCCGTTTTTCGAAACAAGTATATAATTTAAAATTATAAAATATTCTTTCAATTCTATCAATATTTTTTTCTAGTTCATAACCCGATATATTTTTGTCAGCTATTTAAAAAACGTAAAAAAATAAGTATATTTGTAAATTTTTATATTGAACTATTAATCTTCCAACTCATCCAGTTTATTATGGTATATGTACAACAAAATGTGAGGAGTGTTTCTTTTGAAAAAACTGCGAGTAATTCCTGCCATTCTGCTATCTTTTTGTATAAGTTATAATGTAACATTTGCGACAGACGAAGATACTCATTCAACCGCTAAAGTGGCCCAACATCATACTATAGCGAATGAAGAAATTCATTTTTTCGGATCAAGTATTTCTAGCTTTAACTATTCTCATGGGGATGACTTAAGTGTTCTTGTAAAAAATATAGGTGATTCTCCTTTTAGCTATACTTTATATAACGCTAAAGGTTCTTGGATGATGGATGTAACTTTAAAACCTGGGGAACAAGCGATAAGTGAATTCAGTATAAATTGGAGTGATTGGCTTCCTGAAGGTGAGTACAAAATAAAATTTAAAAATAATGATGGTTCTCTTTCAAAAGCTCAAGTTATAGCAAAACCAACAATTTAAATAAAAAGACACAAAAAAAGTATGGAAGAATATTTCTCCCATACTTTTTTACTTTATAACGCTCTTACTTGTTTCAACGGCCAGAAAACAGCTTGTCCTTTTCCGACAATTTCATCTTCTGAAATAAATCCGAACATACGACCATCCTTAGAAACTTCACGATTATCACCTAAAACAAACACTTGCCCTTCTGGTACTTTCGTTTTCCCTGTTACTTGTTCTAACGTAAAGTCAGGAGTTAATACACGGCCAGCTGCTTTTTCTTTAAATTCTTTTAAATACGGTTCTTCCATCGCTTTTCCGTTTACATATAAAACATCATTTTTATACTCAACTGTATCACCTGGTAAACCAATTACTCGTTTTACGAGATCGTATCCTTCTTTTCCGTGGAAGATGATAATATCAAAGCGATCTAATCCACTTATATTATAACCAATCTTATTCACGAGAACTCGCTCGTTATTTTCTAAAGTTGGCATCATCGATTCACCTTGTACTAAAGAAGGTGTAAATAAAGCGCCTCGAATAATAACAATTAGTACAAGTGTAACCCCAATTGTTTTAATCCAAGAGAATAATTCTTTCTTCGTATTTTCCTTCATCGTTTCTCCTCTTTCTTAACCACTTATTTTATTATTTCAACTAATTCTTGTACTAAATTAGGATCTATTTCAGAAAAACAGGATTTCCCTTCTCTTACCGCTGTACCGACATGAGCTTGCGAAATTCCAGTTTCATCTAGCAACTGCTTTATATTTTCCTTCGTCACACCGCTTCCAGCAACAAGTTGAATTTGACCATCGCTTACCTTCTGCATATTTGTAAGCACTGGAATATTATCGACTATATTTCCTTGTCCACCTGAAGTTAAAACGTGTGTCACTTTATGAAACTTCTTTAAAGTTCTCATCGCTTCCACTGGATTTTCGGTATCATCTATCGCACGGTGATACGTTACATTTATTCCATCTACAACAGACAATAAATCTGCTAATTTCTCTTCATCCACTTCATTTTTTTCGTTTAATACGCCTAATACAACGCCTGCTGCACCCAACTTCTGCGCAACTATAATATCTTCTTTCATCATTTCAATTTCTTCTTCCGTATATGTAAAAGACTTCGCATGCGGACGAATCATAACGTGAATGGATATATGTACCGCTTCTACCGCTCTTTTTATAAATGCATAACTCGGTGTTAAACCACCTTCTGTATAAGATGAAATCAATTCAACTCGCTGCCCGCCAGCTCGTTCAATTCGTTTCACATCTTCTAAACATGTTGCGATAACCTCTAGCATGAGATAACCTCTTTTCGTGCTTTTTTCTTATTATACAGTAGGTGAAATAAGAAACCTAGCTTTCTCCTATAAAACTATAAAAAGAAGAATGAAAAGAAAGATTTTTATTATAAAAAGGCTATTCCGCTTTGGAACAGCCTTTTCATTTATTCATCACGACCGAAACGCCGCATCCGCCAGCATAGACAGTGTCGCATCATCCATCGGTGGATTGTGTAATCCTGCTCTGACGTTTAAATAGTAACGATGGAGCGGATTTTTTTCTGATAAACTTTTTGCTCCTACGATGCGCATCGATTTATCCACTATGGATATCGCCGCATTTGTTACGGCGTATTTCACTGCTGCTAGCTCTGCTTGTAGTGAAAGCTTATCTTCTGCTTCATCGTACTTTTTCGCGATTTGATATAAAAAGACACGAGCTTGCATAAGCTCAAGTTCTAATTCTCCGACTAATCTTCTAACATTCGGCAATAAACTAATTGAATGATTTAAACTATTTGGCTTGTATGATTCCGCAAACTGAACTGCATAATTTCTTGCTGATTGTGCGATTCCTAAATAACATGCTGGTATATGTAGCAACCAGCCAATACCCTTTTGTTTCACTTTTCCGCCTTTTACATCCGTAAAAAAGCGGTTCTCTATTTCTACATTTTGTAAGACTAAATCGTGGCTAGCAGTCCCTCGCATTGCAACGCTATCCCACGTTTCTTCAATAGATACACCGAGCGTATTCCTCGGTATGACAAACTCACCAACTTCTTCTCGGCCTTCCATACTTGCTGAAATAATAAAATAATCAAGTACTGGTGCCATCGTTGTGAAAGTTTTTCTTCCATTTATAATCCACTTATCACCTTTTTGAATCGCTATTGTTTCTGGTTTGCCGCCACGCGTCGGACTCCCTGTTTTCGGTTCTGTCGCTGCCCGGTTAAAGAGCGCACCGTTACGTACTTCTTCGCAAAACCATTTGAACATCTCGTTATTCCAAGAGCGATTTTCAGCTAGTTCTTTCACAATACCGATATGCCATCCAATTGACAATGCAGTAGCTCCGCAACCTTCTGCAATTTTTTCTTGAAATAAAACGAAGTCATATAAAGAAATCGCACGACCACCAAATTCCTTCGGTAACGTTACTTTCGTATATCCAATATGTTTCAAATCATTAATATTTTCATATGGAAAAGAACCTAAATCACTTAATTCCGGTTCTCTTTCCATAAATTTCGGAATTAAAGTGTTTAACTGCTGAATCATATACGATTGTTCTTCTGTTTCAACAAATGAGAGTGCCATACTATAATCTCCTTTATCCCGCATTAACGGGCAGTAAAACTCCCATTGATTAAAGTTTCACTTTATGCCCGATTCATCAACCGTTCATTTTGTCATTATGATTATATGAAGCTACCTCTCTATTGTTTCATTATTCCGATAAAAATACAATGTTTTTGGATTATAAGAAAAATCCCTATAGAAAATAGGGCCTTTTCTTATATTAATCTCCCTTCAATGCCTTTAATGGCAAAGAGGTTACATATCCAATATACGAGAACAATTCTTTAAAGAAGAATGGAATTTCTGTATCTAACGTTTTATATGCTGATGTTGGCGTTGGCGAAGCATATGCCTCAATGTTAATATGTTTCGCGATTCTCATTGCGCGTTTCATATGAAGTGGATCACTTACAATCGTGTATGTGCGTATTCCGTTCTCTGTTCCAACTTCCTTCGCATTCTTTAAGTTTTCTTCAGTAAAAAGGGATTTTGTTTCTATTAAAATATCTTCTTCTTTTACACCTTGTTTCAATGCATACACTCTCGCAGTGCGTGATTCCTCGAGTTCTGCCTCAAACTTTGTACCACCTGTAAAAATAATCTTTTTAATATTTCCGTTTTTATATAAAGAAATCGCATGATTAATTCTTTCTTTAAATACAGGAGATGGTTTTCCGTTCCAAGAAGCTGCTCCTAGTACGATACCAGCATCTGTTTTCACACCAGCATCTGTTTTAAAGCGATAACTCCAAATATCATAAGCTGCATAGCTCACATATAAAATAACAGAACAAATCAGTAGTAAAAATACTTGAAAGACTCGTCTTTTTTTACTTTTCTTATTTTCTTTCATTTGTAATTGCCTCCGTACATCATCCATACTTCTATAAAAAACGTATATATCAAATCAGTTTGTTTGAATTCATTTAAAAGAAGGAATTTTTCTTGTTTTATTTATATAAAAGGGTTTTCATTTAAAATTGAGGATTATCAATTCATTTTTCATTTGCGGTTTTCATTACATTTTTCAATTCATAAGTTTATTACCATACAACTACATTGTAACGAATTTTTTATCAGAAGGGAACGATGAAACGAAAGTAATTAAAATAAAGTAGCATTTTGTAAGAAAAAAGGTATATTTTTCATGTATTACGAACCATATACCTTTCAAAACACGAATTATAACGTTTCTTTATACAACTCTAATTTTTCTAACAATTTTTCTTTTATGCTTGGCCATTCACTCGCGATAATGCTGTACACAACCGCATCTCTCACATGTCCACTTGGCAATCTTCTTTCGTTTCTCAGTACGCCCTCTTTTACTGCGCCTAACCTTTCGATTGCTCGTTGTGCTTTTTCATTTCTTACATCTGTCTTAATTTGCACTCTCAACATATTTAGTTTTTCAAAAGCGTACTGGAGAAGCATATATTTACACTCTGTATTTATACTCGTACGTTGTACACTCGGATGATACCACGTCTGCCCTAACTCCACTGTCTTGTCTTCTACTGAAATATTATATAACCGTGTACTTCCTACAATCGTATTCGTCTGTTGATCGACTACGATGAATGGTATTTGCGTTCCTCTTCCATAGCCCTTTATCGCTTTTTGAACATATTGCTGCATATCTTGAACACTATCCATTTTAGAGATTAAATACGCCCAAATATCCCGATTTCCTTCTATAATTGAAAACAAAGTTTCGACATCATCGTTATCTATTAGTCGTAACTTTGCTCTTTCGTGAATAATTTCCATTTTTACCCCCCCTTTGTTGTTACTATAACATACTATTATATATCGTTTTATTATTATATAAAATTAAACTATTTTTAACAAAAATAAAAAATGCGATGCCTTTAGTTCAACATCGCACTCATAATTTCAAATAAAATTTACTTCTTTTCCATTACTGCAAAATAGTTATTTTCGCTATCTGCAAAATTAAATATTCTACCTGTAGGCATCGTTACAATTTCTCCAACTGTAACGTTTTTGTTTACTAAATCGCTATATAAACGATCGAAGTCTTTTGAGAAGAACATTAAAGAAGGTGTACCAAGATTTAACTCCGGCTGCATTTTAGCAATAAGCTCTTTATTATGGAGAACAATGCTTGTTTCAGCTTCTTTAGTCGGCGCAATTTCAATCCAGCGCATTCCTTGACCGTTATCTTCCTCTGAAATTACAATAAACCCTACTTTTTCTGTCCAAAATTCCTTCACTTCATCTTGGTTATTCACATATAACATAATTTGCCCAACATTATTAATCATTTCTTTTAACGCTCCCTTACAATTTTTTATTAAACTTGACTATCGTCAAAAATGAAATTACAGTACAAAATCTATTTCAATAACTCAAGCCGTTCATTCAAACGATCCCAAGTTTCAGTAATACCTTGTAGCATTCCCATATCCATAACGGTCTTAAGGGCCTTTTCGTTAACATATTCAGCACGATTTATTAACTTTGTCTTTCCACCTAAATCAATGAATTCCAGTGTGATCTCCGTTGATGGCATAGAATCATTCACATTGCCTTCAGCATCCGAAAAATAATCGGTATAAACAATTTTCTCAGGCTCAATAATCTCTTTATATACACCTTTACCCCATGATTCCATACCAAAAAATTGCCCTTGTTTTTGATCAACACACTTCATACAGTAGTGCCAAACTCCCCCAGGACGGAAATCAACAGTACATGATGGAATTTCCCAGCCTCTTGGTCCCCACCAATGTTTCAAATGCTCTGCTTCTTTAAACATACTGAATACAAGATCACGTGGCGCATCAAAAACGCGCTCTAGTACTAATACCTGACCATTCTCTACTCTCGATACCATTGTATTGTTTGACATTTTCATTCCTCCTTAAGACTTTTCCTTGTTTTGCAATTCCTTCAAATACGTATCTAAATTATCAAATCTCTCTTCCATTACATGCTTAAATGACTGTACCCAACAATCAAGCGCTTGGAAAGGCTCAGGTCGTAATTTATAAATCCGGCGATTCGCTTCCGCCTGCACTTCCACAATCCCAGTATCACTTAACACTTTTAAATGTTTTGAAGTTTGCGGTTGCCTTAATCCTAGATAGTCAGCAATTTCCCCAACTGTTAGAGGACCGTTACGCAAAAGTTCAACGATATTCATACGATTCGGTTCTGATAAGGCATTCAGCGTCGCCATGTTCACGCCCGGAAATTTCCCCGACATATCACTCACCTCGTTAAGCGATGGTCTCCGGTTATAACACATCCATATCATCACTACTATTATCTTCTTGTTGAATCGATTATATCCAAGTTGGAATATTCCTGTCAAGGAATATTCCAAAACTAAATTTGACTTTTATGGCAAACAAAAAGAAGTCATTCGAATCAAAATGACTTCCCTTTGATTACAGTCCACTCTGTAAATTTCAATGAGTGTTTACATACTTTCATGAATACTCTGCACATCAACTTTCTTATTTCTCCATATATACTTTTTCGTAGATATAAAAACAATTAATGAAATAGCGACTCCAACTGTAACATCTGAAGCAAAATGGGCCCCTACCATAATACGGCTAACTGGCACTAGTATCATCCACATAAGAATGAAAATCCAAACACCTATTTTTTTACGTTTGAATGAAGCAATATACCCTGGTAATAAACTCAACCAAATAACGAGCGCTGCATTCGCACTATGGCCTGAAGGAAATGACATAAACTCATCACTTTTAGCAATTCCTTGGGGTATAAACCATTTTGAAAATCCTTCAAAAGATCCTATAGAAATCATATGACGATAGCGTTCTCTACCCCATCCTAATTTTATTAGATTAAATGTAATTAACACGATCACTACACTTAATAATCCAATTAACGCAATATCTCTCAATCTTACATCATCATACTTACTCCATGATTTAGAAATCATATAAGTAGCTACAATGAAGCAAATCATAATAATCGAAATTAAGGATTTTGAAATTGTTAAATAATGTACTAACATAAATGAAGCTATGAAAGCGAACAAGAGTATAATTACTCCATATCCAATTCCAGATAGATAATATCCTCTTGAACCTTTATTTTTTCTAGTTTTAAATAAATACATACTACAAAATAAGGCGATAAGCATCGCCGGAATCTCTCCTATAGCTTGTAAAAAAAGAGCGATCTTATTAGTTGGTTCATATAAACTATGGGATATCTGTAGGTCTGTAAATGCGAATATGCATAGTAAAATAGCGAAAATTAGACTTACTATCACTGTTTTATTTTTCATCATTTCCCCCTACTTCCCACTATGTTTTAATATAAAATTACCCATCTCAATCGCTAAATCTTCACTTTGAGGATAGACACCTACATTATCTCCATATGCGTGCCCTAAACCACGATAAAGGACTGTTTCAGTATCCACTCCTTTTTTAGTCAATTTAGCTGCATACGCTAAACATTCTATCATTAAAAAATCATGCTCTCCTACCGTAATAAATGTACATGGATAGTCTGGATTTACATCAACATATGGACTTAAATACTTCGAATGAATGTCTTGCGTACCAAGTATTTCTGCCATCCCTCCGGCCATTGAATGCATCACATTAAGCAGTTTTTCTAGTCCTTTTTTATATTTCGGAGCGATCTCATATTTATCTATACTCCAAGAATAAAACTCGTCTTCATAGTCACACATATTAATTGTAGGATACAGAAGCAATTGTCCTTTTACGAGGTTTCTGCCATCTTCCATATCTCTCGTTGTACAATACTGAGTTAAGTTCCCTCCAGCACTATCACCCGCAACAAAGATATTATTCTTATCACCGCCGAATGCTTCAGCATTCTCATAAATCCATTTTAAAGTAGTGTAACAATCTGTATGCCCAATTGGATAAGGATGTTCTGGAGCTAATCGATAATCTACGGAAACGGCTAGTATATCTGTTTTTTCTACTATTAATTTCACAAGTTCTTCTACCACATCTGGTGATCCCGCCATAAATCCACCACCATGAATAAAGTATAGAATTGGAGCACTCTCTCGTTTCGAAATACTATTATAAATCCTTATCGGAATATCATATCCATCTTCCGCTTTAACTGTTTCATTCATAATATTTATATCTTTAGTGACAATCGGAACGCTTTTAATACCATTAAACTGTTTTCTCATATTCTTTACTGATTTTTCGGAAGCGTCCATTTTCATCATATTTTTAGGCATAAATCTCATTATGTTCATTTGAACCTTCATGTCTTTATAAAGACGTGGATCCATCGCTCCCTTTTCATCGCAATCTGGTATGTTTTTCACTAAGACTTCTGCACCTTGTACATTGATGGTTTCTTGTTTTTCTTGAATTTTTTCTAATAAATCTAAGCTATATTGTCTAGTCATCTTTTATTCCCCCTGCCTCGCGTTAAAACGCTTACATTTTTTAAAAAAATTATAGAATCGTGTAAATTTTCATCTACTAAATAAAAATACGTTCCATGTACAAAATGTAACACGGAACGTATTTTTATTGTTGTTCATATTTGATTCCATTATTGTCATTTTTTGATATCATATTTTTTCTATATTGTAATGGTGTAAATCCATATTTCCCCTTAAACTGTGAAATGAATGACTTTACATTGGGGAATCCATGTTTTATTGCTATATCTTGTATAGAATTTGTACTGCTAATAATATCTTCATAAGCTTTATGAAGCCTGTATCTCGTTAAAAAAGAGGTGAAATTTGATCCGAAAGATTTCTTGAACCTACGGGAAAAATGTTCCTCACTTACAAAAAAGTGTTTCGCCATATCTTTCAGTTTAAGCTCTTCATCGTAATGCTCATAAATATATGTAATCATCTCTTTTTGTTTATTTCCAAGTTGAAAATCATTATCTACTTTCTCCCCATCTTTACAGTGGCGCAATAAAATATAAACAATCTCATAAATTAAACTATTCATTTTTATATAACTTAAATCATCAGAGTTTGTGACTAATCCCTTTAATTCATAAAATATTTCTTTGAGCTTTGTGTTCTGAACAATGGATTCTTTTAAATTAAATCTATATGTATCAAAGTCATCATTTAGCTCTTTAAGAAATTCATAAGAAACAATTAACATCATGACTGCACAACTTATATTTTCAACTTTTTCAAATTCGTGAACATCTCCACTGTTTACAAAGATAAACTCACCAGCTGACACTTTCTTTTTTTGCCCATTTACATATAAAAAAACGTCTCCATATATAACTAAACTAATTTCAATACTTCTATGCCAGTGTGGAGGAATATAGTAGTGAAAATCAGCCGGAAGCCTTGTGCTATCTATATATTCAACCATACCTGGAATTCTATCACGCAATTTTATTTCTTCATATTTCCCTTGCTTGACTTTCAATCATGTTCCCTCCTTTTTATTGCACAGTAAACGTCAAGTAACTTCAATCAAAACTGATGCTATATAAACCTTTTCACTTTATTGAATAATCATCCACAATCACTTGGATCACACGATACGATTCTTCTGCCACTTTCTTATTACTCCCCTTATTTGCATCATATGTAATTAACGCCTTCCAAAGCGCCCAACCTCTCGCTCTATTCCACGTTTCTTCGTCCATCTGTAATACTTCTTTAAATATATTTCTACTATTCTTATCAAAGAATGTCCAAGCCATCGCCGCATCACAAGCAGGATCCCCTACTCCTAATATCCCAAAATCAATTACGGCACTAAGCTTTCCGTCTGTAACGAGTAAGTTCCCTGGCGCTATATCTCCATGCACCCAAACTGGTTTGCGCTTCCACGTTGACTGAAGTGCTAAATCCCAAAGGTGCTTTAATACTGTTTCATCAAAAACGTCCTTATTATTTTCGATAGCATCTCTCGCCTCTTTATCATATACAAATATAAGCCCACCTCGGTAAAAATTATGTGCTCCAGCTATCGGTCCGTCACTCGCATCAATAGATTGCAATGCTACTAGAAATGATCCTAAATCCGCCGCAAATTCATTTAAGTCACGTACATTTTCTTTCGTAACTGTCTCTCCTTCTATCCACTTATTAATAGACCAAGGCCACGGATATTCTTCACAAGGATTCCCTTTCGCAATTGGAGAAGAAATTGGTAAAGAAAGTTCCTTGCTTAATAGAGGAAGCCACTTGTTTTCCTTCTCTACTTGCGGTGCATATGCTACATCACTTGGTAATCTTACACTCATCTGATCGCCTAGATGAAACGTTCTATTATCATGCCCACTAAGCTTTACAGATTTCACTTCTAAATGTGCCCATTCAGGAAACTGTTCCTGTATTAACTTTTCAACTAAACTTACGTTAATTGGATGCATTCACATTCCCCTTCTCTTTTGAAACTTGCTAAGCCCATCCGTACTTCCAATATATTCAAAACCACTTCTCTTATAAAAATCATTCAATATCCGATTATGCCCTACACAATCTAACTTCAAATACTCTTTATCATGTTGCACATTCTCTTCTATCCATCGTAACATCCATTCTCCTATTCCATTCCCCTTATACTTCCGTTTCACCGCAAATCTATGAATATACAACGAATCAGAAACTTCCTCTTTACCAAAAATATATTCATCCCATTCACTTTGTTTAGGAGATACTGTAACCGTGCCGACAATTTCTTCTTCTTTCATAACAACATACGTATATTTCTCTCTTATACCTTCTAGTATTTCAGCCGTAGCTTCTTCACCTAAAAGATACTGCCATTGATCTACTTCTTTATGTTGTAACCACTGTGCTACTTCTTTTAATAGCGTAATAATGCTATCACTTTCACCTTCAGTAGCAATTCGAATTGTATATTCTTGAACTGTAGTTCTCTCCATATTTCCGTTCCCCTTTCCTAGCGCTACCACACTGACAAACGCGTTCTGCCATCATTTTCATCTGTAATATATTCCACGTAAACTCCTAAATCGAGTGCGTTTTTATACATTAATTCAATCGCTTTTTGATCCCCCACTGATTAAAGTTTCATTTTATTTATTTTCATTTTCGTTTCATACATTATATACCAAATTCAACTACTATATTTTGTCGATCCTATGTAACTTGCATTTCATCGCAAGAAAACCGCTCCACTACTGTGAAACGGTTTCCTTCTACTTATATTTAAGTATTTCATTCAATACTCACTTCGACTTCACAAAATAATATAAAAACCACACCGCATGATTTTGTTCGTCTGCAGCTATTCTCCGCAACAACTCTTTCATAGATGCATCTGATGTTTCATCAGCAATTTCCAAATAAAAATCTACTGTCTTCTGCTCATCTTGTATAGCGAATTCTAATCCTTGCAAGTACGTATTCGGGCAGTCTTCCGTAATCTGTGGTTTCGGCTGCCTGCCAGTTAAATTCGTATACATTTGTACAAAGTGATGAAAATGCTTTATTTCATCGTTACGGATTTCAAGAATTTGATTTCGTTCCACCACATTTGGAGCCATGTTGGCTAATTTCGCATAGCAGTTTATAGCGCTATACTCTCCATTAATCGCTTTTTCAATATCACTAATCAACTTATCATTCTGCCTATACCAATCAAAATCATTCGAATTATACATCGTATCCCCTCCATAATGTCGCTTAACATTTTATGCATTTTGAAATAGTCGGAGCATGTGTATATAACGGGACAACTGTAGATCTAAAATAAAGATTGCTGCAATGGTCTATTTGGCAAAGGAATTGCTTATGTATAAAGTGAAACTATAATCAGTGGGGTTTTACTGCCCGGCAAATAGCGGATAAGCTATCACTATTTTTTTGTACACTGTTGCTATACATTCGCGAATTACTCGGGTTTCCAACCTGATGTGGTGATGCGAAGCTATTATAAGTGCAGTGATAACTAGGAGGTTTCCACTATGACAACTTTATTTAAAACTATGGAGTTCCAGCTAAAAACTGAACGACTTGAGCTGAATATGTGGGAAGAATCCGATGCAGTTTGGCTGAGCAAATTAATTGGCGAACGTGGTGTGGACATGCCAACCGTTGACTCCGTTCGTAGCCGGCTTATTGAGATGCGCAAGAAGGCAGATGAAAATGGCATTTCCCTTCTCACTATTCGAAGGCGCGACGAAGGCGATTTCATCGGATACTGCGGCTTGATTATTGGGCGTTCCACACTTGAAGAGCCCGAGATTGCATACGAGTTATTCCGCAGCGCTCACGGTAAAGGCTACGCAACTGAGGCAGCATCCGTTGTACTGGACGCTGCGATTGCTACTGGGCGCCACAAACTTTGGTCGACTGTAGGCGCTTGGAATATTGCTTCCCTCCGCGTGCTTGAAAAGATAGGTTTTAAGCGGCATCACAGTACGTGGGACGACGAGCGCGGTGAGATTGTTTGGAACGTACGTGATCTTTAGAGCTCTCGATACTATGGAAAAGACGAAAGGTCATTCGCTTCAGCAAAAAACCATGTAAATTTCATCACAAAAACCGCTTCACTACTAGTGAAACGGCTTTTCTTTTTAAGCATGTAATTCTGTTTTATGTCCCTTTACTGCACGAGACTTCCATGCAGTTGCTAGTATAACAACCATACTTACTATCCCAATCCAAACGAGCACAGTAACAGGTGTAGTCCAGCTTAACCCTTTTCCAAAGAAGAAAATGTCCCTTAATCCTTCGATCATAAATCGCATTGGCAACCATGAGTATACCCAGTCTTGATAAAATGGTGACAACATTTCAGGTGCTAACGATAATAACGGTGCCCCGAAGAATAGTAAGAGAGCGAATAAACCGATCCCATTTAGTCCGACTAATGAAAGCACTGCAGAAATCATTAAGAAGAAACTAAAGGATGTAATAGATAAAAACAGTGCCGTATCCGTGAAGTTCGAAATATTTAATCCTACCATTCCGTCCGCAATCCATGTAAGACCAAATCCAATTACAAGCGCCGCAATAGCTCCTGTTACGATTTGTTTTACTTTCAATATAAAGTTTTCTTTTCGTGAGCCGACTGGCATTTTACGAATTGCAATAAAGATGATTGCTGCGCTCGCTAAACTTGCAATCCATAGCGGTTGGAATAATGAAATAGGCGAGTTACCATTCGCACTATTTTTTCCAACCTCATTCACATTTGTCACTTTCTTCGCAATAGGTGTTACTAAATTTGAAGCTTGATCTGTTGTTAAAGTAGCACCTTTTGCTTTAAACCCATCTAGTAGCTGCGTACGAACAGTATTGTTCATATTATCAACGATCGCCTGTAATACTTGCCCTGCCATAGTTGATGCAGCTGTATTCATTCCTTGATTTATGAGTATTTCTACTTCTGGCGAAGACGGCTGTGGTGTTCGTAATGATGCTTGTTTTGCACTAAATTCTTTCGGAATAACTAATGCCGCGTAATACTCTTTATTATTTAACCCCTTTTGAACCGATTCCTTATTTTTTACTTCTACCCATTTAACCGCAGGTTCTTCATCTGCTTTTGATTTATTTTTAATCGTATCAACAATCGTTTGCCCCATATTCATTTTAGGTTGGTTCGGAATTTCTACTCCTTGATCCTCATTTACAATTGCAATTGGCAAGTTTTTTGGCTGTGGTTGAACTGTCGGGAATAATGTTAATGAAAAAATAAAGACAATAAGTAGTGCAATGACTGGTGATAATAATAAAAGTTTATTTTTAAACATGTTCTTTTCCCCTCCTTTAATTTCAGTTACAATAAGCGAACAACGTGTTGTTTATTTATATTTTGAATTATATGTTTGCATTGAACCTTATACAATAATCAAAAACCGCGAATGTGTCGGTTATAAGACACATTTGATAAATATGTTGAAGAAAATTTAGGAGGGACATACTTTGCGAGATAGTAATTTAGATTTACGCGTGATTCGTACGAAAACGGCAATACGAAATGCATTTGTGGAATTAATTGAAGAAAAAGGCTTTGACGCCATTACAGTAAAAGATATTACAACGAAAGCGAACATAAACCGTGGTACGTTTTATACACATTATCTAGATAAATTTGATTTAATGACGAGATGCCAAGAAGAAATTATGCATGAGATGTCTAGCATTGCAAAAAAGAAATTTCCGGAAGTTATTGCGGATCTTGGATCAAATCCTTCCCCAACGACTCCATTTGTACTTATCGCTTCTATTCTTGAATTTCTAAATGAAAATAGTGATTTTATAAGAGCCGTACTTAGCCCAAAAGGGGATTTATCATTCCAAACAAAACTGAAAGACTTTATGTGGAAAACACTGTTTGAAGATACGAATGATGCTCTCATAAAGAAAGAGAATTTACTTGTCCCAAGCCAATACTTAGCTTCTTATATGGCATCTGCTCATATAGGTGTCATTCAGCAATGGTTAAATAGCGGGCAAAAAGAAACACCAGAGGAAATTGCTCATATTTTATCAACAATCGCAGTTCATGGACCTTTTTATGCAGCTGGGTTAAAGAAATAAGCCCGCTTGCTTAGTAATTTCTATTATTTTATTAATAACTTGGAATTTATGTTTCTGTAAAAAAAAGCTGTTGAAAGGACTCCCTTTCAACAGCTTCTACATTATTAACGATATAAACGAACTGCGCCTGCAGAATTATCATCTGCTTGTCCAACTACTTCAAATTTCAATCCAAGCTTCGGTACTTTACGTCCTGCATCTGGGATTAAATCGTTCATATACGATTTAGAATCATCAAACTTCGTTACACCTGGTAACCCTTTGTAATCATATGTTCCGCGTGTTGGAGATACAACTTTCCATGCTGGCGCTTGGTTAAAGGAGAACGCAGCATCTGCGATTTGGAATCGTGTACTATTTTTAACAGTTGGTTTGCCGTTTAGCGTTCCAACAATTGCCTCTGGGTGAGAATCAACAACTCCTAAGAAACCTTCGCCTGGATGCATACCAACCCAATTATCTGTAAAGCTAGAGTCTGCATACCATACAAGAAGACCTGTATTATACGGTACACCACTGCTATATTTTAACGCTTGATCAGCACCAGCGTAGTTTCTCCACTCTAAATAGTAGTTATGCTTCTTCTTATCAAAACCGTCTGCTACAACGAAACCATTTAATTTTAATTTTGTTTCGCCTTCTGCATCATCAGAGAACACAACATTTCCATCGACAGTTAATGTAGCATTATCAAAAGTAAAACCGTTCGGTGCTAAACCACCATCTGTAATGTATTCGAATACTAATTTTACTTTCTGACCTTTAAATTTACTTAAGTCATATGACTTATCTACCCATTTACCATCTGTTGTGTCTAGACCATTTTTTACATTCTTTTCACCAATTCGATCCACTAACGTTTTCGTACCATCTTCTGTTACTGCATGTACTTCAAGGAAGTCATAATCCGTTTCAATTTCATACAATGATTTGTAATCAAACTTCACATTTGTTGCATTTGTTAAATCGAACACTGGCGTTTCTAATGTTGTATGAAGATTATCGCCTTTTGTACTATAGTAGTATTTCTTACCGAACGCAGGCTGAATACCTTTTACTTCTTTATCTGGTAAGTTAACACGAATCAGCCCAGGACGATTTGATTTCGTTACACTTTGATCTAAGTACGTCGCAAGGCCGATACCGCGGTTTAATTTATCATAGTCAACCTCTACAATATTTGCCCAGTTTCCACCCATGTTCTTTTGAAAGAACTCTTTATTTTGCGGAGAGAAACTCGGTGGCGTTGAACCTGCAATTTTACCAGCCCAGCTGCCGCCGCTCATAACAGACCAAGAGTTAATTGGCTCACCTGATCCGGAATATTTCGTATCATACTCATCTGGAAGACCTAGATCATGGCCAAATTCATGTGCGAATACACCAACTGCTCCGTCTTCTGGCTCAATTGTGTAGTCGTATGCTGCCATTTTACCGCCCCAGTTATCAACTTTTGCTTTTGTTCCTTCAATTGGATATGGTGATCCAAGGTTCCAACGATGTGACCAAATTGCATCATCACCTAATCTACCACCGCCTCCATCTTGCCCAACTCCAGCGTGAATGACCATTAAGTGATCAATCAGACCATCTGGTTCATTTTTATTGCCATCACCATTATTGTCATATTGATCGTATTCGTCAAATTCAGATAAATCAATACCACTTTCTACAGCCGCATTTAATGCCTCTTTTACAAAATCACGCGGGCCTTTTGGTCCCATATTATCATGACCGCCATCTCCTGCATCTGCGCCATAATCCGCTGCTTTACCAGGAACTGTCAACCACTTTGTTACTGTGCCATCTACTGTATAACTACCACCAGATTGCTCTTCATAATATTGTTTAAATGTTGGGATTTTTGAACCATCAAAGAGTGTAAACGGCTCATCACCAAATAACATTTTTTGATAATGTTCTGGATTAAAATCGTTTGAATACATATAACCTGGTACTTGATCAATATTGTTATGCTTAAAGTCATCAAACTCTACTAGCAATACGAGAACTTTATCTTTACGAACATCACCGTTATATTGTTTTTGCTTCGCTGAAGTAGTTGGTACTTTGCCGTTTAATCCCCCTTTAACCGGCTCTTGTCCAGTTACCGGGCCACTAGCAGGTTGATCTGCTTTTTCTTTCTCATCTGCTTTTGCATCTTTAACTTTTTTCAAAAAGTCAGCAGCTTCTCTTGTAACACTGTCCCCCGCTGCTGGTTCTTTTCCAGCATTTTCGCCTTTTTTCTTCTCTACGTATTTTTCAACAGCTTTTAATGTGTCTTCTTTCGACGTAGATTCACTAATTACACCGCGTTTCTTGAGCGCATCTGCTAAACGCTCCTCTTGAATTAAATTTTCATCAATTGGACTTAAAGATCCTACATTAGACGGCGTTGCCGCATAAACAGATTGACCCCCAACCCCAAATGTGCAACTAAGCACAGCTGCCGCCGCAAGCGTAGACAGCACTTTAAAAGGCTTTTTCTTCATCCCTATTCCTCCCCAATATTAAATATGTTCCAACTTTTATATAATAAAGAATATTCTGACATTACACAATACATTGTCTTAATTTGTAATATTTTTGAAAATATTCTTTGTTTTAGATTGATATACATTCTAATTCATCAATGTTTTCAACGCTTACTTCTTGCATGTGAATTCGAATCGTGGCATGTATAATTTCTTCTACGACAGGGACATTCAAAGAAATCCAATTTATATGCTCATTTTGATTTTCAGTTTCAGGTAATAGTAGCTAGCTTAAAAACATAAAAAAATCGTCCACTATATTTAGCGGACGATCTTTTTATTTATCTAAAGCACAACTACAATATCTCAATATACCCTTCTGTTCCATGTACTCGTATTCGTTGCCCATCTTTTATTAATTTTGTAGCATTCTCTACCCCAACAACTGCTGGTAATCCGTACTCACGTGCAATAACTGCCCCATGCGTCATAAGTCCACCGACTTCAGTGACTAATCCTTTTATAGATACAAATAATGGTGTCCAGCCAGGGTCAGTAAACGCAGTAACTAATATATCTCCCTCTTCTAAATTCGCATCTTCCATGTTTAAAATAACGCGAGCTCTCCCCTCAATTACTCCGGAAGAAACAGGCAGACCTACGATTGCTTCTGCAGGAAGATTTTCTCGTTTGTACTTACCTGCAATGATTTCTCCATCAGACGTAATAACCCGCGGGGGTGTTAGTTTTTCATATAATTTGTACTCATTTTTTTGCTTATGAATAACCTCGTAATCTAGTTTATTCGTACGAACAACTTCGTGAAGCTCTTCAAAAGTTAGGTAATATATATCATCGACTTCATGAATGACACCGCTCTGCACAAGTTGCTCAGCTTCTTTCCTTAACGCCTGCTTATATATAAAATAGCGATTAATCATGCCGTATTTCGGGTATTCACGATAACCGATGAAATTCCGGATGTTACGAATCATTCGCTTCGTTTCTTCTACTTTTTGTTTACCATCCGGCAAGTGCTGCAATCGATCTACTAGCTCTTCTTCTTTTTCCGTAGCTTCCTGCAGCCCTTCTTCAAATTTCCGTTTACTAGCACCCGCTTCAAAGTCTCTTATATTATTTAAAATCATCGGGATAATTGTAGTTGGCTGTTCACTCCAGCGCGTTTTCGTAATATCAATTTCTCCGCTACATCTCATCCCGTATTTATTCAGAAAATCATTCATCGCATCTCGAGCCTTTTCTCCACCTTCAAACTGAACGAGTTCATCTAAAAAGCTACTATCGTTTACGTGCTGTAAATATGCAATGACCTTTGGATAAGGGCGAATCACATCTGCAACATCCATTAATGCTAAACCCATTTCTGACGTAATATTATGTTGTACCGATTGTGAAAGTGTGTCTGCTGCATTTTTTTCACCTAGCCATTGCTCCATCTTTTCATTAATCCATGAAGAAGCATTCATACCTGCCATAATGACAGCCGTACTTTGCGGGCTAAACAATATCTTTTGTAATTGTTGCTGGATATCTTCTAAAATAAAATGAAATACAGCCGATCCGGATTTCATTTTAATATTTCGTTTTAACTCTTCGATCGATACTTGACTATTCTTTATTAAATCCGTAACGATTGCCGAATTGTTTTCGATTTGTGGTTGCGAACTTGCAGATCGCACACTTTTACTAACACTCTTTTCTTTTTCATCATCCGGTAACAATGTAATAAAACCATCTCGCTCGATTACAGTCGTTAATGCATCTCTGATGAGCGGATCTGATTTTCCTAAAGTGTTTATTAAGAAATCTCTGCTAGCAGTTGAAGCTAATTTTTGTGTAGCATCAACAAACAGCCTTCCTCCTGCTTTACGCATAGGGGCACGAGTTGTTAACAGGAAAAAAGACAATCCCAGTGGTTTCATCGCATCCGTCATCATTTGTTGGTGACCAACTGATATATAAACGTGATTTTCCCCATCATTTGCTTCTGGAATTGGATATAGAGTCGTAATTGGCCTACTTTGGACTATATAAAATGTATCATCAACTAAGCACCATTCAATATCTTGCGGACAATCAAAATAAGCTTCGATCTGTCTTCCGATACGTGCGAGTTGTAAAATTTGTTGATCCGTAAGTGTTTGAACATTTTGCTGATTAGAAGCAATTTGCTTCGTCTCTATTCCGCCTTCTTTCCGTCCATACATAGCTATTTTTTTAGTTGCAATCATCTTTCCAGCGATTTCGCCCTCTTTTACTTTATAATTATCGGCAGAGACGAGTCCTGAGACTAGCGCCTCACCAAGTCCAAAACTGGCATCGATTGATAACACCTTTCGGCTAGAAGTAATCGGATCAGCAGTAAATAAAATTCCCGACGCCTCCGGGAATACCATCCTTTGGACGACAACACTTATAGAAACTTGACTATGATCAAAACCGTTTTGCATGCGGTATATAACCGCTCGATCTGTAAATAAAGAAGCCCAACATTTTTTAATATGTTGTAAGATAGCTTCTTTTCCAATCACATTTAAATACGTATCTTGTTGACCTGCAAACGAGGCATGTGGTAAATCTTCAGCAGTCGCACTCGAACGTACTGCATAAGCATGCTCATCGCCAAAACGTGAGAGATAATGAGTAACTGCTTTCTCAACATCAAAAGGAATGTCTACTGCCATAATGACTTCTCTAATCTTCCTGCTAATTTCACCAACTTGAGTTCGGTCTTCACTTTTCAACTTCGTTAGCTGTTGCAACAAAGCTTGAAACGCTTCATTTTGTTCGATGGCCTTTTCATACCCTACCGTTGTAACACAAAATCCTTCTGGCACTTGTATCCCTCGCATGTTTGATAACGCCCCTAAATTCAATCCTTTTCCACCGACGAGTGAAAGCTGCACCTTTTCTATTTCCTGAAAATCGAGAACGAAAGAACTCATTTGGCACCTCTCCTTACTATTCATGTGTTCTTGATTGTAACAGTAGTAAATGAGAAGAAACAGTCTATTTCGAAGGTAAATTACATGATATAATTAAGTTAGGAAGAGATTATCACTTCTATTTCCCCTCTAATTCACTTCAATTACATCACCAAACTTAAACATTCTTTGATTATGAAAAGCAATCATTAGACATAATGGATTTCTATCGAACTTTGTTATGTTTTTTTTATATAAAATTATATTGTAATATCCTTATAAATCTTTTATTAAGCCATAAATTCGCCTCAAAAAATAGTAGAATCTGTGACTTTAAAAGCAATATTTTTTGTTTGCACTCTATATAAATTGATTTGAATCCCTCTTAATTCTAGGACTAAATTATTGTTTTTTAATCCCACATTAATTCTTTTCTCAAATTCGTCAAAATGAATTTTCAAGATTAGGGAACTATAATGTCGTATTAAAATATATTAAGGGGGAGAAAAATTGAAAAATGAAATGAATTATGGAAGTGATTACAAGTTTATTCTAGAAACTTCAATTGAAAGTGGTCACGGCATCGAAGTATTACCTGATTTATTTTGTTACAGTGAAACAGGAGTATCTGTATAAAGTAATAACTCAAGAACAGGAAATAAGCGGTCCGCCTCGTTATTTAACAACAGACTGGAAAGCTGCTAAAGAGTCAGTTGTTAAGCTAGAGAAGTTAAAGCCTCTAACCGCTGTTCCTGGACATGGGATACCTATGTCGGGTGAATTGCTATCAACAAGCCTCAAAACACTCGTTCAAGAATTTGATAAAATTGCTGTACCTGATTACGGAAAATATATAGATAAAAAGATGCATTAAACGTGAAAATACTTTGTTTATTTTTATATTAACGAATCAAAATATAATGCAAAATCAAAACAAAAAAAATATTAAGTTTAATATAAAAAAACATTGCACTTAGGCAACATCTCTATTATAAGAATGAAACTAACCTTTGTGAATAAAGCTCGATATTCCGCAAATACTATCCATAGTATAAGCCTGCTTCTTACCCAGGTTGTACTTCTTACCATTAAAGGGTGATTAAAACGGGTTACGCTATATAAAAGCATAGCCCGTTTTTAATAAAATATTGTGTTCCATATACGTTTAAACAATGGAGGAAAATGCTGAAACATATTGTTGCCTTATTAATTAAATACACAGCAATAACTACAGTATTGCTAATCATGCTTAGTATCTTTCAAGGCATTTCAATTCCTAGAGTATTACTAATTTCTCTTTTTCTGACGGGAGCCTATTTTATCGGAGACCTCTTCATTTTAGCTAAATACGGAAATATGATTGCTACAATGACAGATTTCGGCTTAAGCTTTTTCGGAACTTGGTTACTAACATCCTTGTTTACTAATTTAGATGCTACTCGTAACATTAGACTTTCTTCATTTATAGCCGCTTTAATTATTGGTGGAACAGAAGTTTCCTTTCACATTTATATGAAGAGGCTAGTGCTACGTAACGACGATGAATTAACAAATCATAATCATGTTCAGCATGATAAATATGCCATGAAAATGTCAGATGAATATATAGATTCTTCCACAATAAATAAATCCAAACTTGAGGATACATCTAAAAAATAAAAAAGTGGCCAACGCCACTTTTTTACTTTTGTTTATTACGCTTGATCAGAATTTCTTACATGTAATGGAGGTGGAACTACCCATCCCTTTTTCTTGCTTAAACGTAGCAGAGTTACACCTGCCTGCGCTTTTTTCATATGAAATTGTCCAAATAACATGCCTACATCTTCTCGAAGGCATTTTCCCATTACTTGACTACATGTCACAAGTCCAGCTGCTAGCCCTGCAGAAACAGCAGCAGCAATTTCAGCATCATTAATACGTGCTCCAGGAGGAATGTCTTCGATAGATGCAACTGGTCGTTCTGGAGGAGCAGGCGGTAAAGCGACCCCATTAATCTTTAAAAGAGCTTTTAATTCTTCTATTTCCGAATTCATATCATTTTCAATTAAGCCTTCTAAAAACTTCTTCAAATCTTCATCACCTGTGTGATTCATAAATACTTGATGACTTGCAATTGCCCCCTGCGCAGCAAGAAGATAACTCCAAATATCAAATACTTCTCCGTAATGTAAAGGTTCATTTTGAGGATTTCCACTTAATATACCCATTTTTAAATTCCTACCTTTCGAAAATATCATAATAAATATTGATTTCAATATTGAAATCAAATTTTTAAGTATACTTTTTCCTGCAAAGGATTTTCTACTATGCATGGAAAACACCTTTCCAACACTGCATGTTTATTATTTAGGAAAGTAGTTAACAAATTAAATACTCAAAGAATATGAAAGAAGATTATCAATAATCTTTGAGTGAGAATCTGTTTAATATAAGGTTTTTTATTTTTATGAATACACAAAAGAAATTGATTTACATATTTGCTATATTTTATGCCAAATTACTTAGCGGTTAGCTCTACCACCAAGTTGTTGTTCTGCCAATGCTACTAAACGTTTTGTAATTTCACCACCAACAGATCCGTTTGAACGAGCTGTTGTATCTGCACCAAGTTGTACACCAAACTCTTGTGCAATTTCATATTTCATTTGATCAAGAGCTTGTTCAGCGCCTCGAACTAATAATTCATTACGACTTCCACTATTATTGTTTGCCATATTGTTTCACCTCCGATGTTGTTAATATGCTACAAATTATGAAAAAAAAATTATCTTTTTTCTGGTAATTAGATTATGAATAAAAATTGATTTTTTTCTTACAGTAGGGCAAAACATATAAGAAAGAATAACTGATATAACATACTTTCATAAAAACACTATGTATACTTCCTAATTCCCTTCAGTAAACAAAAGAAAGATTTCTATTTCACCAAGAGATTAAATACAATTATGTTTTGAGACATAATTCAAAAGGAGATATGAGATGAAAGCTGTAACCTATCAAGGACCAAACCAAGTACAGGTTAAACAAGTGGATGATGCAAAATTAGAAAAAAAAGATGATATTATTGTAAGAATTACTTCAACCGCTATTTGCGGTTCTGATTTACATTTATATCAAGGCAACATGCCCTTACCTCAAGGATACATTATCGGCCATGAGCCAATGGGAATCGTTGAAGAAGTCGGGCCAGATGTCACTAAAGTGAAAAAAGGCGATCGTGTTGTCATCCCCTTCAACGTTTCTTGTGGACATTGTTTCTATTGCCAACATGAAATGGAAAGTCAATGTGATAACTCAAACCCTCATTACGATTCCGGTGGATACTTTGGTTATACAGAGAAATTTGGTAATCATCCAGGTGGACAAGCAGAATATTTAAAAGTTCCTTTTGGAAATTTCATTCCATTTGTTATACCGGAATCATGCGAACTTGAAGATGAATCCCTACTATTTTTATCAGATGTTTTACCAACAGCCTATTGGAGTGTAATAAACGCAGGCGTTAAACCAGGTGATACTGTTATCGTCCTTGGTTGTGGACCGGTTGGATTAATGACACAAAAATTTGCTTGGATGCAAGGTGCTAAACGTGTAATTGCAGTGGATTACTTAGATTATCGGATGAATTATGCAAAAAAGATTAACAATGTTGAGGTATTTGAGTTTACAAAATTCCCCGATATGGGAGAACATTTAAAGGAAATTACACATGGTGGTGCCGATGTAGTCATTGATTGCGTGGGGATGGATGGAAAAAAATCGCCTCTAGAATTTCTGGAACAAAAATTGAAATTACAAGGCGGAACTCTCGGCCCTATTCAAATCGCTACGAAAGCCGTAAGAAAATATGGAACGGTTCAAATGACCGGCGTTTATGGTGGCAATTATAATGCCTTTCCACTCGGTGCATTTTGGGTTAGAAATATTAACCTTAAAATGGGACAAGCACCTGTCATTCATTTTATGCCGGAACTATTTGAAAAAATAACAAATAAAGAATTTGATCCAAAAGAGATTATTACACACAAAATCCCCCTTGAAGAAGCGAGCTACGGTTATCAAATTTTTAATAATCGTGAAGATGATTGTATTAAAGTTATTTTAAAACCTTGAAAATTGTTATGTGTCTGAACCTTTTATTTTTCTATGCAGTAGACTGCTAAAAATAAACCTACTGCATAGAAAAGTATTCTAATCAACCTCGATTACATCACCAAACTTAAACATTCTTTGATTATGAAAAGCATCGGTACAAGTAATCGTCTCCATTAATGGATTAATATCCACTACTGTTATGTAATTTTTATATAGATAGCCATTTTTATAATATGTAAGTAAAACCTCTTCCTCACCTAAATATGAAATTAACAGCTTATTTTCAATCCTTTCTTGTGCATCTGGCGTTAAAATTGGACGCGGGATTTTTGTTTGTTCCTGTATCATTTCTTTAATCACTACAAACTGCTCTGGCATGCTGGCAAACGGTTGCCACTTTACCATTCCTCTTCCTTTTGGCATGTTAGCATTCTTCACGATTTGTGCCCTCCTAATAATGTGTTTCTATATCTTGCTGTTGCGACGCTTGTGTAAGAAATACCTCGTAAAATACTGTTCTTACCAAATCGTGTTCGAATTTCGTCCATAACTTTCGTTAATCGCATTTCTTTTTCTCTTTGTACAATGTTATCGAAAAGCGAAATTTGCTCTTCCCCTTCATTTATTAAATTAGTTAGCGAAATACTTATCGATCGAATCGGTTCTCCTGTATGGCGCTCATATAAAAAATATGTACAAACATTATAAATATCCATCGTTAAATTGGTTGCTCTATTTAACGTATGTGCCTTTTTTATTCCCCCGCCGTATTCCTTGCTATATCCAACTGAAAAATGAATTGTTTGTGCGCATTTCTTTTCTCGTCTCAACCTGTAACAAACTTCTTCTATGTGCTCTAGTAAAATAACGATGAACTCTTCTATCGAATAATCACGTAATAATATTTGGCTTTTCGCTATAGATGTTGTTGCCGGAACATACTTTTCTGCTATTCTGCTAAAATCAATCCCGTTACTGTGTAAATGCAATTCTTCTCCTATTACACCAAACGACTGCTTTAAATATTTCAAAGGGTACTGCGCTAACTCCCCTATTGTATGTATACCTTTTCGGTTCAATTTCATTTCCGTTTTATACGATATACCCCAAAATTTACTGAGCGGTCTAATGCTCCATAACTTCTCGGGTATATCGTCATACGTCCACTGCGCAATTCCATCCCTATTCTTTTTTGCTTCCACATCCATCGCTACTTTACTCAATAATAAATTCGGACCAATACCAATCGTACTTTCAATCCGTGTACGTTCATATATTTCTCGTTTGAACTTTAATGCGAACTCGTGCGGATTACTCGCAAACAAATGAATACTTGCGGTCATATCCATGAAAAATTCATCGATACTATATTGATGAAAATCTTCCGGCGCAACATACTGTAAAGCTAAGCCTGTTATATAGGTTGAACACTTCATATACGTATGCATAATTGGATTCACAATAATAATATCTGGTCGCTTCGGTATTTCGTACAATCTTGCCATCTTCTTTATTCCTAACGCTTTTAACGGCGGTGTTGCTGCTAATACGATTGATCCGCTCTGATTCACATCTCCTACAACAGCCAACTTTGTATAACGTGGATCTAGTCCTTTTTTAATACATGATACACTCGCATAAAAGCTACGAAGATCTACACAAAGAATAATACGATTCGGTAAAAGAAAATAATCATACAAGGTAATCACTCCCAACAAAAGAACGTTTGTTCTCATTATATACGAACTCTTGTTCTTTTTAAAGGGATTTTCATGAAAATTTTGGTTAAAATAACCTTAAAATTCTTTTTAAGAAAATCTTAAGAAAATCTCCCTTTATTCATAAGAATTTTTTTCTATACTGAAACATGTAAATGAACAAAAGGAGAAATAACCATGAAAAAATTTGTAATTTGCATAATAGGAATAGGCCTTCCTATATACTTACTACCTTTCATATTACGCGGGGATTTGGACAGATTTAATCCTATTGCTGAAGAAAAAAATGTATACGCCGTTGCGAAAGGATATGGCGTTCCAGATTACCATCATAAAGGAAGAGCTATGTACTCACTAAAAGGTGTTGATGAATTAAGGAATGAGAAAGAATATACAGTAGGAACGAACACTCCTAATGATTTTATAAGAAAAACTTACTTGAAAATTCATGTAAAAGGTAAGTATGTGTATTCTTACGACGTTATTTCTGAAAAGGACATACCGGAGAAAATAAGAGGACAATTGAAAATAGTAGATAACTAAAAGAGCCTACTCGTATGAGCTGGCTCTTTTAGTTTGTTTTATAGTGTTATTTTTCCCATAAGCTAAAAATTCTATTACCCATTTTCATATTTTTTGAATCAATAGGTGGAATCTCTCCGTCTATTTATCAGATCGAGTGCTTAATCTGTTCCCCAAACCGATAATTGATATAAACTTTTCTTCTATATAAAGCATATTCTTATTGGTCGACTTAATGACTATGGGATCTTTCCCCTTTTAATGATGAAACCCATTATCACATTTCGTATCATGTGGCATAGGCCCGTCCAGGGAATCCAGAAAGGCAACGGCCTGTTTGAGGTTCATCAAAAATAAATGCGCGAGATCCATTGATAATCCATTTCGAACCACAACGCGCATAATCGTCACCTCTTCCATATCTGGAGGCAATGGATAAGCGGGTACTTGCCAGCCGAACACACGCAATTGTCGAGATAAATCATAAAGATTCCAGTTTAATGTGTAACCATCTTTCAGTCGCCAAGCGAAAACCGGAATATCCGAACCATCGGACAAAAGTTCGAACGGTTCCATCTTCTGAATCGCCTTACTAAGAAAAAGAGCGACTTTCTGAGAAGCCCTCTGGACATCATAGTACCCACTTTTCCCCAAACGTAGGTAATTGTAATATTGCAGGAGCACTTGCGCGCCAGGACGAGAGAAATTCAGAGCAAAAGTCGGCATATTTCCGCCCAAATAGGAGACGCGGAAGATTAGATCCTCAGGGAGATCTTCAGCTTCCCGCCAAATTATCCAACCCAATCCAGGGTAGACTAATCCATACTTATGTCCGGATACATTGATAGACTTCACCCTCGGTAATTGAAAATCCCAGACTAAATCTGGTTGAAGAAACGGTGCTATAAATCCCCCCGAAGCCGCATCCACATGCATGGGAATATCGAGGCCCGTCCTCTCCTGTAAATCGTCCAACGCTTTCGCAATGGCGGCAACCGGTTCGTAAAGTCCGGTATAAGTCTCACCGAGAATCGGTACTACACCAATCGTATTTTCATCCACGACAGCGAGGACCCCCTGAGGATCCAATTGGGGATGCTCTGGGCTAACCTTCACATAGCGTGGTTCAACCTCCCAATAGTTCGCGAACTTTTCCCAAACGACTTGAACAGCAGAACTAAACACAATATTGGGACGATCCACCGGTTTCCCTTCGCTTTTGCGTGCGTTTTGCCAGCGTCTCTTTAACGCAAGCCCCCCGAGCATACATGCTTCCGACGATCCAGTTGTTGAAACACCCATAGTCGTAGTGGGGGTGGGCGAATGCCAGAGGTTGGCTAAAATGCGGACACACCGCTCCTCAATTTCGGCTGTCTGTGGATATTCATCCTTGTCAATCATGTTCTTGTCGAATGATTTGGCATATAATTGCTCTGCGGCAGGCTCCATCCATGTGCTAACGAATGTTGCAAGATTCAAGCGGGCATTGCCATCAAGAGCAATTTCATCATGGACGATTTGATACGCTGTTTCTGGTAACATGCCTTTATCAGGCATGTGAAAGCGCGGAACGGCTGCTTCTCCTTCGCGGGCAAACAGAGGATTTATAGAAAATTCGTGAGGCAGCTCCATTTGCATGTGACGCGGTACATATTGTGGATTATCTGGTATGATCTCTTTTCCTTCGTATGCATCGTTTTGAACTTCTACTTTTCGATCCTGTGGCATACAAGTCCCCCTTAATTAATTGTTTAACGAACATATTATTTACAAAAAAGCATTTGTTAAACCAAGGGGACAATTCTAATAAAAGGTGCTGCCACCAAGTGAAAGCACTGTAGAAAAAACTGTGTCTATTTTCTTGACGTAGTATCGGTTATCATTTTTTGATTTTTTTAAACACTTACAATATTTAATGCATGCAGCAACGTTAGTGCTTCTCTCACGATAACAAACAGATTAAGGACTTACTGTTGTTGCACAGTAAGTCCTTTTTTCACCAAGTCTATTTCGGCGTCAATGGTGCAGGTTTTATCGAAAAGTTAATGAATGTAATAATTATTACAACCTAGTATCCCACTTACCGCAAAAGGCATCTACAGGACTTGTGCCCTTAAACTCTGATCTCCCCATCAATTTATCAACTAACGCCTGTAATACATGATCATTTGAGCTATAAGTATTAATGAATGTCTTAACTCTTGGCACATCTAAAAGATGATAAGGGTTTTCTACAGAAATAAAAATAGTTGGAACAGCTGACATATAAACAGGAACATTAGCACCCATAGGTTGGGCCCATTCTATACGTACTGTGGTTTGATTGCTTTTTGTTGCCATGTTCGCTAAATATATTATCAGGTCATATTTCTCAGTAATATCTTTGTAACTACTAGCTAAACCTTCAAAGCCTGGACTTGGTTTAAATACGTCTATGTCAAAACCTTCGTTTACTAAAAGATCCTTAACCTTTTTAGCAACTCCAGTTCTAACTGAGTACGCTATACCTTGTTGGCTCTCTATATCGTAATACAGCACCTTCTTATATTTTTTTGGATCAATAGGTAAAACCCCTTCTTCCTTTTTTACTAATGTGATTGCTTTATCTGCACATTCAGCTGCCCAAGCATTATGTTCCTCAGTAGCAATCCCCTTTAATGCTTCTTCCAGCGAAGGTATTAACTTTCCTTCCGCTTGTTTTTTATGAAGCTTTAATGCCGCTTTAAGAGCAAGTATCTTTGTTACAGCCTCGTTTAATCTTTCCTTTGTAATAATTCCTTCCTGCACGCCTCTTCTCATATATTCATAATCTTCGTCTATGTTCTTTGTAAATAGGAACATATCACAACCAGCGGCAATAGCCTGTGGTACTACCTTATCTCTTGTCATTGGAATTACCATACCAGCCATTGATGATGCATCTGTTACCACTAGCCCATTGAAGCCTAATTGTTCTTTTAATAGCTTCGTTACTAATTCATAAGATAGTGTAGCAGGTAACATATCCTTGTCTTCTATTTGTGGATTAAGTTTCTTAGTATATGCAGGCTGCATAATATGACCGACCATAACAGTCATAGCACCCGCTTCAATGCAAGCTTTGTAGGCAGCTCCATAGGTTTTATCCCAATCTTCACAGGACATGGAATTTATAGATGTAACTAAATGCTGATCTCTCTCATCCATACCATCACCTGGGAAATGCTTTATTGAGGCAGCTACACCATATTCCTGAACACCCTTTACATATTGAACACCCATACGGCGAACTCTGTCTGGATCTGAACCAAGAGTACGTGTATTAGTTATCGGGTTTCTGAAATTATAATCAATATCAATAATTGGTGCAAAGGCCCAGTTAGCTCCAACTGCTGAACCTTCACGACCAGCAACAACGCCAAGCTTGTACGCCATTTCATCATCATCAGTAGCAGCAACCTGCATCTGAGATCCTATCATTGTTCCTTCTTGTACAATACCATTACCGCCACTTTCTAAGTTTGCTGAAATCAGCATAGGAATTTTTGAATTTTCTTGAAGGATACGCACTGTATTAACAACCTCAGCTGCTGGCATAGGTCTACACATCAATCCGCTAGGCATATACTTTGCAGCTAGATTTTTTATATTATCCTCATCATCAGAATAAGCAACTAAACAAAATAACTGACATATTTTTTCATCCTCTGTCATGGAAGCTATTGTTTTCTCTACCCATTGGATATCCTCATCATTTAAATAAAATGGCTTTTCTCTTAAATTCATCATTTTTAACCTTCCTTTCCTTAATCCTTTAGTAATTCATCTATTGATAGTAAAGATAAATCTTTTACTCTATATTTTGCATTTGCACAGTTCGCTGCAAATCCTACTCCTACAGATTTCATACCTCCAGCATTTGCTGCCTCAATGCCAGCATCAGCATCTTCAATGACAACGCATTCAAAAGCATCCATTCCTAATTTTTCTGCTGCTAACAGAAAAACCTCAGGATGTGGTTTGCTGTATTTTATTTCATTTCCATCTGCCACAGCATCAAAATAGCCGTCAAGTTTGATTCTTTTCAGTATAAAGGGCGTATTTTTACTAGAAGATCCAATAGCTGTCTTTACACCTAATTCCTTCAATGCTTTTAACACATTCATAACCCCAGGAAGAATATCCATTTCTGACAATTTATTAAGCAGATTTCTGTAATAAGTGTTTTTCCTTGCAGCCAGCTCCTCTTTTTCTTGTAAAGTATAAAGCGTTTCTGACCTTTCCAAAATAATCTCCAAGCTCTCCATTCTGCTCACTCCACGGAGCCGTTCATTTATTTTTTTATCAAAATATACCTCTTCGTCATCGGCCATTTTTTTCCAAGCTTCATAATGAAACTCATCAGTTGAAACAATGACCCCATCTAAATCAAAAATTACCGCTCTCTTACTCATGTTTCCTCCTATTTTTCCGTATAATTTATTGTGTTACATAGAAGATTCCTTCATAGTTTATTTGTAAATACTTTAACTTCTTCATTCTGTTTCCACTATCGTTTAAGCCTGGATATCGCCTAACTTATTTGTTTCCAATTCTCTTTCAGATTTCAACTTATGACCTACTTCTGGTATAGGCATAATCGCGAACATACCTATAATCGGCATAATCGCAAGGAATATGAAAAAGAAGTTCCAGCCTCCTATTGAAAGAAGCAGTGGTCCTATTGCAGGCACTATGGATTGTGGTAGAGAATTAGCAACGTTCATGATTCCAAAGTCCTTAGCAGCATCATCTTTATTAGGCAGCACGCGGGCAACCATAGCTGTATCAACAGCCATAAAGCAACCTCCGCCTATAGCACAGACAATAGCAGCAATATAGAAGGCCTGAACACTTGGTATAACGTACAATAAAATACCAAGTGTTAGAATTACACAAGAAATATAAAGGAATATTTTTTGCTTTCTGATTTTGTCTGATAAAACACCACCTATAAGGCTGGCAATAACAGTGAAAATATTACCAAAAATCATTATATTAGCATAAGTTGATGTAATTTGTTCCTTATCCATATGCATACGATCACCTAGCATAATTGTTAAATAGAACATGCTGCAATATCCTAGCATAAGTAGGAACTTTGAAAATAAAGCCCATGTAAACTCAGGGAATTTTTTTGGACTTGGATAAAATTTTGTTATTTTTTCAACGAAGGATCCAGTATTATTGTTATTCTTTTTAACAAATTCCACCTTGCCTTCTTTTATCAAGAACAAGCTGATGACTGGTCCGATAACACCAATAGCAGCAAACGTTGTGAACTTAACGAAATCAGTTGCATTATTCATGATTTGAATCAATATCATTCCTAAAGTCATGAACAGAGGCAATAAGATACCAAATATACCAGACATGGTACCTCTTTTGGATTCTTCTACTTGATCAGGAATTAAAGCCGTATAAGCTGCCCAGCTGAAATTAAAGAAAAACTGTGCCGCTGCCCATCCCATCACGACGCCTAAAACCGTTTTCGAGAAATAAATATACATGATGCATAATGAACCGAGCAGTGAACCAAGCAAAATCCAAAGGCGGCGTCTTCCAAAAGTCACATTGCTTCGGTCACTGATGGCACCACCAATTGGATTACCGATTAAGGCAAAAATTGCACTTACTCCTGCCACCAGACCATAGGATGCGGCGTAACCCTTAGGATCAATAGTCATAACCTTTAGTGGTATCAATATTGCACCAACAGTCAGGAAGCCCATAAGCATCAATCCAAAACCAATTGAGATCCCCACAGCCAATCGCGTAAAAGGTGTTTTAATTGTTTCCATAATACTTCTCCCCCTTTTGAGTTGTATATAATTTCACAAGCCCAAATTAGTGATTTAGAATAGCAAAATACATAGCATTTCGTTTTCAAACTGTTTAATACAATATTTGCTATAAAAAACAAAGAGATGGTATTTTTGAGATGGATAGTGCACCCCCCTCCCGACTAACGGGTGATTATGGTACTTTTTCTTAATGCTGAACGTTCTGATCGAATAACTCTGCAAGACTGATAGGACCGCATACCTCATTAAATAAATTTATCAATTCATCATCATAATTATGAAGAACCTTGCAATCTCGATCAAAAATCATAGTAGGCTCGTCCTCTGGTTTCACAGCTGTCCACTCAGGTAGCCCTGGGTGATTTGGATTACCGGTTTGTGCAAAATGGATGACTGCTTGGAATATCTTTTCTTCCAGTTCATCTGAAATGCCATCCATATTACAGATTTCAACTTTATCTGTATTATGGAAGACAAAAGGAATGTCTGAACAATGCCATGCTGCCTTTCCATGAGCAATCGGAAATTCCAGAGTAAAATTATACAAGAAAGCAGGAGCCTTTCCTCCTTCTGCCAAAAGTTTTGCTAGTTCTTTAGAAGGCGTACGGAAAATTCTGTCAAGTAACAATAAATCCACCGCTTTCTTTTCAGGATAAGCTTTTACAAACAACTCCATAAGCTCCTGTGTATGCTTACCAAATTTCTTGCAAAGCATTTCTTTTTCTAGATCATCAGAAAGCTCATATTTATTAGAAGTCGCTAGATTAAATGCAAACTCACCAAATACAGAGCCTACCATTAATGGAATAGTTTTTGCATGTTCGGTAAAGCCATGTATAAGAGGTTCTCCAAGATAATACTCATTTTTTAGTGGTGCACAGCCCATATAGCCGCCCTTTTGCATAATCGCTGGAGATACTTTTCCATAGACTTTTACCAGTTCACTGTAAGGAAGTGTCTCTAAAGCCTCCACATCCTTTTCTGTAAGTCCTAATTCTTCAAGCATTGCTGTTACAATCATTCTTCCATCACCATTTTGTTGAGGCATTAACTTACCATCGTCAATACCACTCATAACAATTCCCTTATGGAAAAGTCCGTCGGCAGCCGGTATCTGCATAAGACCAGTAACTTTCATACCACCACCAGACTGTCCAAACAACGTAACATTTTCAGGGTCTCCGCCAAATTGAGCTATATTTTCGTGAACCCATTTCAAAGCTGCTACAAGATCAGCATGACCAGCATTTGCTGAATTTTTATATTTCTCTCCAAAAGGTGAAAGATCCATATATCCAAGAATGTTTAAACGGTGATTCACACTCACTACTACTACATCACCGAGTTGACTCATATTAAAACCGTCATATGCTACCTGCTCAATGGATGATCCAGCAGTGAAGCCACCGCCGTGGAGCCATACCAAAACTGGTTTTTTAGCATCTTTATCAAGAACTTTTGTCCAGATATTAAGATTCTGGCATTTTTCATCCATAGGCCAATAACGATGTGGCACCATCAGTTCTGCGGTTGGATTATCCTGTTGCATCAGTGGACATACATATCCATATGATGTAGCATCTTTGATACCTTCCCATGGAGTTAATTCCTCTGGCATTTGAAACCTTTTTGCCTGTGCATAAGAAATTCCTTTGAAAATATGAATTCCATCATAAAAATAGCCTTTTAATTGACCTGCTTTCGTCTGAACAACAGGCACCTCATCAAATACAAATTTTTTCGCCATCTTTTTTACCTCCAATATCACGGTTTTAATGTACTCTAACTTTATCCCACCGGCAGTAGTTTGTGCTTCTGAAGGAACCATGTACTTACGATAAAAAAGGTCTTAACGTTTTGTATAATGTAAAACACAATACCGATTACGATAATCACGCTAGAAACATAAAGATAGATTTTTTTGCTTTCTAGTTTTGTCTGATAAGACGCTACCCACAAGGCTGGTAATAGCAGTAAAAAATATTTCTCCTGCTATTAAGTTAGTATGTAACTTTTCAAACCGTGTATTAAAATATAATTCTCTTATAATTTACAATATCAAGAAAGCGCTTTATTGTATTATTCTTAGATATATTGTATAGTTTGATTGTGAAATTTTTAAAAGATTTTCTATAAAAAGCAAGGAGGTCGTATTGTCTTGAATTTGTCAAAATCCGAAAAAAATCCAACTGAAAACATTGAGAATATTTGCGGTTTATTATCAAATTTATTTGACATATCTGTCTGTTTCCTAAGCAGCTCAAATGATATAATATTTTCTGCCGGCGGTACGGCATTGAACAACCCTCTTAACGAAAATATACATAATACAATCATTGATTTGTTTCAAAGCAGTGAGCATCACAATCTTCCCATTTTCAAGTCAACGAAATTTTCCGAGAATTTCGTTGCCGTAAACTTGTACACAAACAACACATATAGTGGGAAATTTGTTATTGGTCCTTCAATCTGCTCAAGAATGGACACTGAAACCGTAAATATAGTAGTTTCCAAAGAGAAAATTTCCTTGGTAGACAAGGCAAAGCTTTGTAGTTATTTCAACATTCTTCCGATAGTCAGTTTTAACACACTCTTACATTTAAGTCAGTTAATCTATTATATTTTGTATGGGCAGAAATTAGATTTTGTCTCGTTGTCCGATCTCAACACATACCAAAACAACTTCAAAACAAATTTTGCTGACAACTACGAAAACATTTCGTCGAATAGGAAACAAAACAATGAGCTTCACCATCCTTATATATATGAACAAAATTACTTCCAGTATATAAGGGAGGGTAATCTTGAAAAAACGATTTCACATTTTAGAAAGAATCTCCACGATAACTTTGGAGTTCTTTCAAAGAAAAGCTCACTTCGAAGTGAAAAAAACATCAGCATTTGTCATACAACACTTGTAACACGGGCAGCGATCGAAGGCGGGCTGGATCCGGAACAGGCGTACACCATGAGCGACATGGCAATCCAGTGCATAGAGGAAATAGATGATATAAAGCAGCTTCAAGATTACCGCAACACCATTGCAATCGAGTTTACAAAAATGGTAAATCAGATAAATGAACACAAATTCCCTAAGCCAGTCAGAGTCTGCGAAAGTTATATTAAAAATCATATTTACGAGCCTATATCGGTGAAACAGCTCTCTGAAATTACTGGGTTAAACCCAAATTACCTGTCCTCGATGTTTAAAGCAATCACCGGATTTTCTGTATTAGATTTTATCAATAAAGAAAAAATCAATGAAGCAAAAAAGCTGCTGATAACGACAGACCTTTCCTTGACGGACATTTCGAACCTGCTTCGTTTTTACGACCAGAGTCATTTCACAAAAACATTCAAAAAATACACAGATATTACACCTAAAATCTTTAGGGATCAAAACAAGCACATATAAATGGTACTGACCTGAAAACGACATTAAGACACAAATTTTATCTTAATCTTGTTAAAAACGGGTTAATCGTCAGGGAAATGAGCTTAGCGTTATAAATCCCAAAATAAAAACCCCCATTTCTCTGTATTAAAATTGAGAAATAGAGGGTTAATCACTTAACAATTAATGAAAGTATAAATTATCACAATATTACTTGCGTTTTACTTACTTTACAACAGAATCCTTTTTCCATTTGTATAAAACTATTTCATGATAAACAGGATCAAATAATGGGTTTGAATGAAAGACGGCTTCCTTTTCAACTTGTCCTTCTATATGAATTCCTTGTTTTTGAAATCCTTCAATGAGATGATTGGTAACATATATATTCTCATTTTTATGATATTTTTTATCTTGTAAAAAATATGAATATGTGTAAAAACGTTTATGTTCATACGGCATTTGTAAATATTCCATAACCCTCGTCTCTTCCCAAGTGTATACGATAAACGGCTCTTGTTTTCTCTCTAAATATGACGCGAGTTGATATGTTGCTGGTACCTCCGTATGTTGTTCTTTCATGAGCGGTATACTTATCATAAGTTGACTGGTTGCAAACAAAAGCAAGATAATACCACGATGTGTTTTTAACCATGAAATAGCAAGTATGCAAAGTAACATCGCTACAATTGGGTAAGAGTGACGAGGTTTATCAATGTTTTGTCCAAATAAATTCCACAGAAAATAGAAAGCTACAAGAGCAATCAAAACCTTTGGATAGCAACGTATATTTTTCCATTGTAAAACAAATAGAAACAAAAAGAACAAAAAGAAACCTACTAAATAATAAGAGTGGATACCTATTCCTGCAAAGATGATGTTTTCAGAAAGTAAGCGATAGAGACGTGAAATAAGTGATTCACTCGTATCTGTAACTGCTCCACCCCATTCGGTAAAATGGCCTCCTACAAATCCAAAAGAAATTTCCCATAGCCCCCTGATTCCACCAATGTTCCAAATAAGAGCACTGACCCAAACTAGTTGTGAAAGGACAGCTGTACAAAATAAGATTATAAATCGCCATTTTTCTTCATGCCATTGTTGCCATAATAATAAAATAAGTGCAATTCCAAACGGTGCATAGGATAACCTTATACCCATTAATAGCGCAAAGAAGAGAATTGGCCAGAATTGAGTTTGAAAACGTTTTGTGCGAAAGGCACGTTCTATACTCCATATATACCACCATACAATTGCTAAAGCTGCGCCTTCTGACATAGGTTGCGTTACTAAAATAGAGAAATAACCGCTCGTTTGTAAGACAGCTACAACAATAAGAGCACTCGTTTTACTTACATAATGGCGTGCAATCCAATACATCGGGAAAGCTGCGCCAAGTGCCATAATGGCATTAAAAATCCCTAACGATTGCACAGGATTTTCTATAAAAATATGCGTTATCATTCCCCCTAAAATAAAAAAAGGATACCCTGGGAAATGGGGCTGCATCGCTAATATGTCATATTGCTTTAAAGCAAGTGTAAAATCGACTTCGTCCCACGTTGCTGCAAACGGACTTGCATAGAAAAAACGAATACAAATCACACTAATAATAAGGATAACTGCCCATATACGTAGTACTTGTTTCATCTCATTTCCTTTCTTCAAAAAAAGTACAAGGAAAACACCTTGTACTTTAACTAACTGACTTATTTTCTTCCATTATTTCTTTCTTTTTAACAGGCTTTTTAAAGATAATTAACATGTACAACACTACAAAATATCCGATATACACAAGTACTTCTTCAATGGACGGCATTGAGGAATATCCTAAAAATGCTTTTAAGAAAATGCCGATATCACCAGAAAGAAGTGGTGCAGTACCATGATCACGAAGATAATGCTCATAATCAATAGGATGCTCTGGTAGTAGCCAAGTAATATCATATACATGCGGCATTACGCTACCAAGTATCTTTAAATCTTGAAGCATAGCAACACCTTGTACAAGAAGTCCTGCTGCAATTAATACGATAAATGCACCTGTTACTTTAAAGAATACTTTGAGTGAAATACGCATCGTTCCTTTAAAGAATAAGAAGCTAACAACTGCTGCAACGAGTAGACCTGATATAGCTCCCCAGCCTTTCATCGCTTCTCCAATATTTCCACCAGTAATAGCTGCGAAGAAGAACACAGTTTCTACACCTTCTCGAAGTACAACAAGGAAAGAATGCACGACCATTCCAATTATATTTCCAGCCGTAATATACTGATTCATTTTATTTTCCATGTTAGCTGTCATATTCTTACTATGTTCTGCCATCCAAAATACCATTTGTGTAAGTAAAATGGCTGAAATGAAAATAATGGATATTTTTAAATACATTTCACTCCCCATAGCAGCAAAACCAGTAAATACAACTTGGAAAACTAGGGCGACAATATAACTTGCTACAACCGCAAGCCCTGCTCCTAGCCAAACATATTTCACATACTGCTTACTATCTGTGCGCTTTAAGTACGTTGTAATAATCCCAACGATAAGCAGCGCTTCTAATACTTCACGAAATGTAATGAGAAATGCCTGAAGTTGCATTGCTCTTCCCCCTCACCCTTACTTGCGTTTTCTTACAGCATATACAATGACCCCAACAAGTATAAGTACAATCACTACGATTGGAGCCCAGTTTTTCAGGCTGCTTAAATCTGTCCACTCTGTTTTCCCCGTATTATCAGAAGCTGCTTGATCTTCTTGACTATTTGCACTAAAGTGTCCAACTTTAAAGTCTTTAATTTTAAACTCTTTTTGTAACTCTGCTAAAATAACGTCTTTGCTTTTCTTGAAAGCCTCTTGATTTGCTTCTTTTTGACCTACTCCAAATAAGCCTGGATTTCCTAATGATTCTAACGCTTTATTAAATTCATCCTTTAACTTCGTATCTAGCTCTTTATTGTGCTCACCAACAGCTGGTGATAACGCTTCATATGTAGCAAATGCTTTAGCTAATAAACGTTTGCTTGTATCATAGTCTTTAAAATTTTCGTCTACATTTGTTAAACGACGATTAATATTAAGCGCAAGAATTTTTTGCATATCAGCAATAATATCTTCTTTATTTTGTTTATCAAAGTCCTTCATCATTGCTTTAGAAGGTTCTTTTCCCATATGCTGATCAATTTCTTCTTGCACATTTTCATATGCTTTTTTTGCTTCTTTAAAGTTTGCCGGATTTTCATCTAACTTAGTAACCATCTGCTTGTATGCTTCAGCTACTTTTTCTTCGTTCGGATTTCCATACGAATAAGCAAATGCAGTTGGTTGCACCGAGAATAGTAAGAAAATACTAACAAATAATGATGTAATGATTCTTTTCATGAACGTTCCTCCCGAGGTTAACGATAATTATTACTACTTTCATTATGAAGATAAGAAACGCTCGCTACGAGCACCTCTTATCCTCTATTAATACATGAGCCGTATAGTCTATACTTACTTTCTCTACTGGACGCGTCATTTCTCTCCAAATCGCTGGAAATACACGTGTCATATACTTACGAAACGATATGAAAGACTCACCTGTTTTTCGTACTTTATAAGTAATCGGTACTTCTTGTACTCGAAATCCTTTTCGTACTAAATTCAAAGTAATGACTTGTGCATAATTATAATCGTGAATAATTTCCCCATGCTCCATCGCTTGCCTAGAAAAAGCACGCATGCCTGACTGCCCATCTCGAATCCATTTCCGTAATAACAAACATTGCAGCGTCGTAAAGCAATAATTTCCAAGACGTCGATGTAATCTCATTCCTTGAATGGTTCCTCTAAAACGAGAACCCATCGTATAATCTGCTTCTCCCATAAAGATAGGTTCAAGTACATTCGGAATTTCATCAGCTGGGTACTCATCATCAGCATCGATCATTACACTAATATCAGCCCCAAGACGATAGCTTTCCTGCAACCCTGCTCTGACAGCTGCACCGAGTCCTCCGTTTTTTGCAAGTGAAACGATGTGATCAGCCCCGGCCTTTTTTGCAACCTCTACCGTTCTATCAGTTGAGCCATCATCGATAACAAGCACTTCTACCTTTACACTTGGATGAAAATGACGCGGCACTTTTTGAATGACATGTGCAATAGAATCCTCTTCATTTAATGCGGGTATAAAAACAATTACTTTCATTCTTTTTCCTGCTCCTTTAGCGCTTCTACTAAGACAGGACCCCGACTATGAGATGGATACGGTGCTCCTAATAAATAAGCAATTGTAGGGGCCATAGAAACAAGACTCTTCTTTTCTTCTACTTTTACACCTTGAGCAATATGAGGGCCGTACATAAAGAATGGTACAAAGCGTTCTCCTTCGTCTAAATGACCGTGACCACCAATACCATCCGCTTGCCCATGATCTGCACAAATGATAAATGTCGTATTTTCTGCTTTTCCTGTTTTCTCCAAATGCTCAATAAATTGCTTCACATGCTGATCTGCTTCATGAATTTTTTGTAAATATTCATCATATAGTACGCCGCGACTATGACCTGTTTGATCTGTAGAAATAAGCTGGACGATAAATAGATCTGGATCTTGTTCATCCATAATCTTTCTTGCTTTCTCCATAATTTTCGAGTCAACAACATCATTTTTCATCACAGCAGTAAATGTTTCCACATCATCGCCAAACGCGTCTACAAGATGAGCAACCGCCAACATCTTCCCTGTTTTATCCACTTTACGAAGAGAATCAAAAATACTCTCTACGTTCACTCCATGCTTCCAAACCATATTCGATTTAATCCCATGCTCAAAGGAATATGTTCCTGTAAACATAGATGAGAAACATACAACTGTACGAGCTGGATATACAGTTTCCATATTTAAAAACTCTGTCCCTTGTTTTCGAAGGGAATCTAAGTACGGTGTATGTGCCGCCTCAAAACGATCTTTTCGCATACCATCTATCACAATTACAACTACTTTTTCATTTAATGCCTCTTGATTTTCAGGCATGTTTTCTGTATAGCTAGAAATTGCCTTTGGCTGCCAATCAAATAAATTACGGTGTAAAATAAGCGTATATATAAGAAGAGCACCATAAAATATACACAGCACTTTCCAATCTATACCGTTAAATGTACCGCCTGCTTGGAAGAAATCGTAATAGTAATACCAAAGTGAAAGTAGCAGTAAGAACTTTGGCATCTGTTCTTGTGCATTCCCACTTGTAGAATCACTATTTTTTAAAACCAGCTTCCAAAACCGTGTGAAGTTCAACCATGATGTACCAATTCGCAAATGATAATATAAAGTTCCCCAAAATAGAATTGTAAAGAAGAAATATAATCCTAATGCAAAAAAGAATAATGGTAAATGTACCGTCTTAAATACAATTAAATATGCAATAAACGGAAACCATAAATAATTTCTTAAAAACAATGGGAAATCAAACAAATAATATAAAACAAGTAAAGGTACAATGAGGACAAAGCTACTAAAAAATGCTGAGATAAAACCATTTTGTCCAAACTGCGAGATAGAAAACAATAAAAATGTACCGAATACAAAAATAGGCGTAAACGGTTTTCCTTCATTCAGTAAGTTCCAGCAGCGGGCTGCAACTTTTTCAAACTTTGATGCTTTTTTTACTTCTTCCACCGGATGTTTTCTCCCTTCTGACTGACTATTGAGCGCAACTCCATTGGATATAAGACGAGCAGAATTGCACCCACACCGTAAGAAAATATAAATTTAAAGCCGTGACTCATTAATGACCATTCATATGCTGCCACTTCACCTACTCCAAGTGCCCTTAGCGCAAATGTCATTACCGTTTCATAGGTCCCAAGACCACCTGGTGTTAATTGAAATACTTGTCCTGCTATGGTCACACTATTCACCCAAACAGCCTGTAGGAATGTAAGTGAGTTCGCAATCTCATAAATGACAAAAGCTTCGCAAATCCAGCTCATTACAATTAGTAAGATAATGATAACGCCTTGTATTGTAAACAAAACAGTCTTTAGTTGCTTCCATTGTCCTTCGACAAATTGCGGTACTTTCTTGTATAAAAGAAACAACGCTCCACTTCCGATACATATGCAAGCAAGGATAACAGGAACATTCAGTAAAACATTCCCCCACAATATAAACATTCCTACTGCTCCAAATACACCAAGAATAAGTAAATCTAATATACGAAGAATAACAACCGATTGTGTCGCTTCTCCTAATGTCACTTTCTTCTCTTTTGTAATGATCGCAATGCGAACAGCATCTCCTACTTTCAATGGAGAAACATGATTAATAAACAAACTATAAAACAATCCATATAGAGCCTCTTTCATTGTAATATGATGATGAAGATACAATTTCCAAGCGTATGCACGAAAGAAAAATGCAACGCCATACATCACAATAATAACTATTAAGGTATAAGGATGTTTCCATAATTCATATAGTTTTCCCCACAAAGAAGACATTTCAAATGACTGCCACGATATAACAAAAAAAACACATAACAAGAAAATCCCACAAAGATTAAACAGTATCCGGATATTCTTTCGCCCAAGCAATAGTCTGCTCCAACCCTTCTGCAAATGATACACGAGGTTCATATCCTAGCTGATTTTTCGCCTTCGAAATATCAGCCCATGTCGATGTTACATCTCCTTTACGATGCGCCTCTCTATTTACACGCATAAGCGGGAAGTGCTTCTCTAGCTGTGCAAGCAATTCAGTCATTAAAATTGGTGCATTTGAACCTAAATTGTAGACATCGCTTCCATTCGACTCTAACGTAAGAGCAATCCCTTCTGTAATATCATCAATGTATGTGTAATCTCTTCCTGTTCCCTTTCCATATACAACAATTTCTTCACCACGTAATAATTTTCGAATAAAGCTTGCTATCGCCATATCAGGGCGCCCCCACGGACCATATACGGTAAAGAATCGTAAAATATTCATTTGAAATCCATACATATATTGATAAGCATGGCAAAGTGACTCCATCCCGTACTTCGATGCCGCATAAGGAGATAAGACACGGCCGTTCGCCATTTCCTCTTTCAAAGGCATTCCTGTTTGCTCTCCGTACACAGAAGAAGAGGATGCCACAATGATTTTTTTTACATTTTCTTCTCCTGCGCATGTTAATACGTTACTTGTCCCTTTTATATTAATATCAATATAAGCACCTGGCATTTCAAGCGATGGTCTCACGCCTGGAAATCCAGCTAAATGAATAACTGCATCAACCTTCTCTTGCTGCATAACAGCTTTCACATCTTCTTTATGCAAAATATCACACTCATAAAATGGTACATTTCCAGATCGCTGCACTTGTTCAAGCTGAAACTGTTTTCGTGATTTCGCATAATAGGAGTGGAAATTATCAAGTAGTACAACTTGCTTTCCTTGTTCTAACAACTTTAAAGCAAGATGACTCCCGATAAAACCAGCCCCTCCAGTAATTAGTACTTTCATTCATTTCACCACCCTTAACTACACTATGTAAAAGAAGAAACCTTGTCAAGACAAGGTTTCTTCAAAAAGGTATACGTATGAGCAGATTATTTCGCTGCTTCAATAGCTTTATTTAACGCGCCCTCAAGTTGTGGTAACAATTTATCAGCATCTTCTTTCTTCTTCGCTTTTACTGCATCTAAATAAGACTGTGCTGTTTTTGTTAACTCTACTGTTTGCTGTTCGCCAAGTACTGATTTTAAATCATTTTCAATGATATTAATGAACAACGCGCCTTCTAATGCTGTAATAGGACCTTTATCTTTTCCGAAGTTTTCTTGGCTTTCTTTATACTCACCTAATGCAACTTTTGAGAATCCACGTACAAACGCTTGATTTACTGCTTTTGCATCAACTGTTTTTACATCCGTTTTCAAATCAAACTGCTTTAAGATAAAGTCTGCATCTTCAGGAGCTGCTTTTTTTATGTACGGATAGATTGCTTGATAAAATGCCCATCCCTCTGCTTGCTCAATTTTTGCTGTTTTTTCATCAGTTTTTGCTGCTTCTACCATTTTTGTAGCATAGCCATGTGGTACTCCACCTGTCGCTAGGTAGAATGTTTTCATTATCGTTTTATCTACAACTTGCTTACCAAGTGCAAATGCAAGTTTGTCGTCTTTATCAATTGCAGCTTGCATTTCATCAAAGCCGCCTTTAATTTGAGAAGCCATTTGTGTACCGTACGCTGTATCGCGTTTTCCAACTGTACCTTCTACGCCCTTATAAAACGCAAGTGCTTCATCCATTTCTTTTTTCACAACATCTTTTTTGCCCCAGTTTGTGTCGATTTCTTTAAATTCATGGCGCATCGATTGGAAAAACTCTTTTTGCATTAATTTATCAAATAGTTGCTTTACAACCATTGGTTCCATTTCTTTCTTTTTCCCTGCTTCTAATGCAGCTGTAATTGTTTGGTCGATTTGTTCATTGAATTCACCATCTCGCTTTTGAACAAGAGGTTGTAATTTTTCTTTATATAACTTTGTTACTTTATCAAAGTCAACCTCTTTGCCTTCTTTCGCTTTTTCAAGTTCAGCTACTCCATCCTTGTAAGCTTGTACAAAATCCACTTCTTGTTGTTTTGTTTCTTCTTTTTTCACTGTCTGTTCTGTCTTTTTATTTTGTGCTTCCGTTGCTTTTGTTTCCTCTTTTGCACAACCCGTAAAAAGAAGAGATGTTACCGCAGCTGCAGATAATACTTTTAATTTGAATGTCATGAATGGCTTCCCCCTGCTACCCCTAAGTGATAGTGATTTTCATTATTGTCAAATTGATTATAAAAGCGCTTACGATAAGTGTCAACATAATTTTTCAAGTAGTTGTCATATTTCCGTATGGTAATCTCGACCAATTTTTAAAAAACTAATAAAAAGACATTTCCCCTTTGTTTCAAAAGCTTCAAAAGCACTTAAAAATCCCCGTCACGCATAAGTTATCGCACAAAATTTGGGACTCCCTTACCTGCTCAGGTTATGATAGGTTTTAGACATAGAACCAAATATACTGAAACGTATTTTCTTCGATAGACATAATCATTGGAACAAATTAAAATCAAATATGGTATAAGAATACTTCCAAACAATTTGGAGTAAGATTCTTCCAAAAGACATACTTCGAGTTGTTTTTCTTTTGCATCATTATTTAAAAGGAAAAACTAGCACTAATTTCAAAAGGATGATTATTTTATGGATATATGTATTATAGGTTCTGGCTATGTTGGACTAACATCAGCAGTAGTATTAGCCGATTTAGGACATCATGTTATTTGTGTTGATAAAGATCAAAATAAAATTAACGCTCTCCAAAAAGGAGAGTATCCTATCTATGAACCAGGTTTAACAGAACTTATGCACAAAAATCGCAATCGGTTACAATTCCGTAGTGATGTTGGTCAAGTTATTCAACAAACAGCAGTTATTCTTATTGCTGTAGGAACTCCTCCCATGTCCAATGGAAAAACAGACTTAAAATATATTGACTCTGTTATTGATATATTAGCTCAAAACATAAAATCATATAAAACTATTATTACGAAAAGTACGGTTCCACCAGGTACCAACCAATTTATGAGCGAAATGCTTATAAAAAAAGGTGTAGAACCCTCACTTTTTAATATCGTTTCTAATCCAGAGTTTCTTCGTGAAGGCTCAGCTGTTCATGACATGCTCTTTCCAGATAGAACCGTCATAGGTATACAAAAAGATGACACAAAGTCACTAGAAATTATGCATGCACTCTATAAAGGTATTCAAGCACCGTTTTTTCATACAAGTTTAGACGGCGCGGAAATGATTAAATATACATCTAATGCTTTTTTAGCTACGAAAATATCTTTTATAAATGAAATTGCTAGAATTTGTGACGCTTATCATATTGATATTACTGAAGTAGCAAAAGGAGTTGGGTATGATTCCCGAATCAATCCCGACTTTCTTCAAGCAGGACTTGGTTATGGAGGATCCTGCTTTCCGAAAGATTTGCATTCATTAATTTACACAGCAAATAGTAAACAAGTATCAGTCCCTATTTTACAAGCTGTGCAATCTATCAATTCGACACAAGTAGATCTTTATATTGAAAAAATCAGAAATCATTTAAAAGATCCTTCTTCAAACAGATTAACAATTTTAGGGGTTTCTTTTAAACCAAATACAGATGATACACGTGACTCTCTCGCTGTCACACTTATTGAAAAGCTAATCCCGCTCGGTTACGAAATTCATACTTATGATCCAGTAGCCCTTCTCCCTTCTCATGTAAAAAAACAAGTTACACAACATACTGAATTGGAGTCCTCTATTACAGATTCGGATTGTATAGTTATTGCCACAGAATGGGATGAATTTAAAACACTTAATTGGCAACGAGTAAAAAAATTAATGCGAGGATGTAAAATCGTTGATGGCCGTAATTGTCTTGAACGAAATGAAGTAGTAAAAAACGGACTACATTATATTGGGATTGGCCGGCTATAAAAATCCTTGTGAGAGAAGCAGTACGATGTTATTGCTGAAAAGGACATACGGAAATAAGAAAACAATTGGACATAGTAGATAACTAAAAGAGCCTACTCTTATGAGTTGGCTCTTTTCAGGCTGTGGAGAAAG
>NZ_NUPZ01000027.1 GCF_002584985.1 Bacillus sp. AFS029637
CATTTGACTCGTGTTTTTTTGTGCTGTTAAACAGTATGTGAAAGAAGTGAAGGTAATACAAACACGTTGCCCAAGAGTAAATCATATTATATAAGAGATTGATGTATATTTTTCTGTAAATTGTTAAGGAATAGAAGTATAAAATATGTCCATTTACGTAGAGGAGGAAGGGATATGAAATTACAAAGTGAAATATGCATTGTTTGTGAGACAAAAAGAACAGAAGGTATATATGTGTATAATAATTTGATATGTCATGAATGTGAAAAGGATATGGTGAATACCGAGACGGATGATCCGAAATATATACATTATTTAAAACAACTTCGAAAATTAGAAGTATCATATTTTTAAATAGGCATATGCCTATTATTTTTTTTGTCTTAATATCTGTATAATAGATACAGAATGAATAATAAGGAAGAGATATATATGAACCAAAATCGTATGCCTTTATATGAGGCGTTAATAGAGTTTAAAGAAAGAGGACCACTATCCTTTCATGTTCCAGGTCATAAGAATGGCGTAAACTTCCCTCAGGAAGCCGCTAGGGAGTTTAAAGATATACTATCCATTGATGTAACCGAACTAACAGGGTTAGATGATTTACATAGTCCGTTTGAATGTATAGAGGAAGCGCAACAATTGTTAACTGCTGTATATGGTGCAAAAAAAAGTTATTTTTTAATTAATGGTTCAACAGTGGGAAATCTAGCAATGATTTTTTCTTGTTGCGGTGAGCATGATATTGTTCTTGTACAAAGAAATTGTCATAAATCAATCATTAATGGGTTAAAACTAGCCGGCGCGAATCCGATTTTTCTAGATCCGTGGATTGATGAGGCGTATAACGTACCAGTAGGAATTCATGATGAAATTATTAAGGAAGCAATCAAACAATATCCCAATGCTAAAGCCCTTATTTTAACGCATCCTAATTATTATGGTATGGGGATAGATTTAGAGGTAAGTATCGCTTATGCACATGCACATAAAATCCCTGTTTTAGTAGACGAAGCTCATGGAGCACACTTTTGCCTAGGAGAACCATTTCCAAAGTCAGCGTTAGAATATGGTGCAGATATTGTAGTTCATTCTGCACATAAAACATTACCTGCGATGACAATGGGCTCCTATTTACATGTAAATAGTCATTTAGTGAATGAAGAAAGAATTTCTACTTATTTGAGTATGCTACAATCTAGTAGTCCGTCATATCCAATTATGGCTTCTCTCGATATAGCGCGCTTTACACTAGCGAATATAAAAGAAAAAGGTCACGATGAAATTGTCGAGTTTTTATGGAGATTTAAAAAGGGATTGGGCTCGATTCCGCAAATAGCTGTTTTACAATATCCGTTGCAAGATGATTTAAAGGTTACTGTACAAACTCGTTGTCAGTTATCGGGATATGAATTACAGTCTTTATTCGAAAAGGCAGGAATATATACAGAAATGGCTGATCCATATAATGTCCTATTTATTTTACCTCTGCAAGTAAATGAGGAGTACATAAAGGCTATAGAGATAATCCGAATAGCATTGGAATATTATGAGATGAAAGACAAGAGCGAATCAATTCGTTATACTTATAAAAGAGAATTTTCTCCTTTACCGTATACGTATAAGCAACTAGAAGGATACAAAACAAAAGTAGTGCCTATAGAAGAAGCGGTTGGGATGATAGCAGCAGAAATGGTAATTCCGTATCCACCTGGAATTCCATTGATTATGTATGGTGAAAGAATTACTTCAGAACATAAAGAGAAAATTATATATTTAGAGAACACAGGAGCTCGTTTTCAGGGGAGCACGAAAGATATGAAAGTGTATGATATAGAAAGTAGGTTTTAGGATGAAGGGATTATTTGTAACAATTGAGGGGCCAGAAGGTTCGGGTAAAACAACGTTAATTAAAAGATTATTACCGTACTTTGAGCAAAAAGAGCAAAAGGTAATGGCGACGAGAGAACCAGGTGGTATTGCAATTTCTGAAGATATTAGAACGATTTTACATAAAAAAGAATATACGATGATGGAAGCACGTACAGAGGCGCTGCTGTATGCTGCTGCACGCAGACAGCATTTAGTGGAAAAAGTTATGCCCGCACTTAATGAGAATTATCTTGTGTTATGTGATCGTTTTATAGATAGTTCTTTAGCTTATCAAGGCTATGCAAGAGGATTAGGCATGGATAAAGTATTTGAAATCAATCGTTTCGCAACAGAAGACTGTATGCCTAGTTTAACAATTTACTTAGATATTGAACCAGAGGTTGGTTTAGCACGTATTGAAAAAGATGCAGGTCGCGAAGTAAACCGATTAGATATGGAAGATATCTCTTTCCATAAACGTGTGCGTGAAGGATATTTACAAGTTGTAGAGCGTTTCTCTGATCGTATTGTATTAGTAAATGCCGATCAACCGATGGAAAAACTTATAGAAGAAGTTGTTCAGATTATAGAAAAGAAATTGTTATAATAGAGGGAAAGAATGAAATAAGTGAGGTATGCATTATGACGAAGACGTGGGAGCAGCTTTCTGCTATACAACCCATCGGTGTAAAAATGTTGATGAATAGCATTGCAAAAGAGCGTATATCCCACGCTTACTTGTTAGAGGGAGGGAAAGGGACAGGAAAATTTGCAACAGCAATTCAAATGGCCAAGAGTTTTCTCTGTTCTCAAAGGAATGGGGTAGAACCCTGTCATGTATGTACAAATTGCAAGCGAATTGATTCAGGTAACCACCCGAACTTACATATTGTAAAACCAGACGGATTATCTATTAAGAAGCAGCAAATTCATGATTTACAAGAAGAGTTTTCAAAAACAGGATTAGAGGCAAATAAAAAAGTATATATTATTGAGCATGCAGATCGTATGACGGCAAATGCGGCGAATACACTTTTAAAATTTTTAGAAGAACCAAGTAGCGATACAACAGCTATTTTACTTACTGAACAAAGTCATCAAATTTTAAATACGATTTTATCTCGTTGTCAAGTTGTTACATTTAGACCGTTACCTACAGAATCTTTAATTAGAAGATTACAGGATGAAGGGATTACAGCATCTTTAGCGACCCTTGCTGCGCAACTCACGAATAGTTTTGAAGAAGCTTTAGCTTTGTGTAACGATGAATGGTTTGCACAAGGACGAACTTTAGTGATAAAATTATGTGAAGCGCTCGAAAAAGATAAAGCCTCTATTTTTTTTGTACAAGAAAAATGGGGAAAACACTTTGGAGAGAAAGAGCAATTACAGCAAGGTTTAGATATGTTACTCCTTATTTATAAGGATTTATTATATGTTCAACTTGGAGAAGAAGATCGTCTTGTTTTTCATGAGCAGAAAGAGATGTTTGAATCTTTCTCTTATGCTCAGAAGCGCATTGTATCAGCTCTCTTTAATATATTAGAGGCAAAAAATAGAATCAACGCTAATGTAAATGCGCAGCTTGTGTTCGAACAGTTAGTGTTGCGGTTGCAGGAGGGATGACCGTTTTGTATGATGTAGTAGGTGTTCGCTTTAAGAAGGCCGGAAAGGTATATTACTTTGATCCGAATCAGTTCGATATCTCTGAAAATGAGTTCGTAATTGTAGAAACGGTAAGAGGTATTGAATACGGAAAAGTAGTTATTACCAAAAAGCAAGTTGATGAAAATGACGTTGTATTACCGCTGAAAAAGGTTATTCGTATTGCAAATGAAAATGATCGTACCATTGTTGAAGAGAACAAACATGCTGCAAAAGAAGCATATCAAGTTTGTCAACAAAAGGTAGTAGAGCATAATCTCGATATGAAACTTGTAGATGTAGAGTATACGTTCGATCGTAATAAGATTATTTTCTACTTTACTGCGGATGGTCGGATTGATTTCCGCGAACTAGTGAAGGACTTAGCAGCAATTTTTAGGACAAGAATTGAACTAAGACAAATTGGTGTTCGTGATGAAGCGAAGATGCTTGGTGGTATTGGTCCATGTGGTCGTATGCTTTGTTGTTCTACTTTTTTAGGAGATTTTGAACCTGTATCCATTAAAATGGCTAAGGATCAAAATTTATCATTAAATCCTGCAAAAATCTCTGGTTTATGTGGTCGCTTAATGTGTTGCTTAAAATATGAGAATGACGAATATGAGGCAGCAAAGGAACAACTTCCTGATTTAGATCAACGTATACAAACCCCGCATGGTACTGGCCGTGTTATCGGATTAAATATTTTAGAAAGATTAATTCAAGTGGAACTAGTAGACAAGGAACGGATAGTAGAATATACGTTAGATGAGTTAGTGAATAAAGGGGTCGTTTCGAGTCAAACCACAGATTAATGAGGTGGGTGCTTGTGGAGAAAAAGGATATTTTTGCATCGGTTTCTAGTATGGAAGAGCAAATTGGACATTTATACAAACAGTTGGGAGAGCTAAAACAACATCTTGCAGAGTTATTGGAAGAAAACCAACATATAAAAATGGAAAATGAAAATTTGCGACACCGTTTTGAAGAAGTGCAGATTAAAGAAAAACAAAAAACTCAAAAACGTAAAGAAGTGAAGCCGAAGACAGATATTGGTGAAGGCTACGATAATTTAGCAAGACTGTATCAAGAAGGTTTTCATATTTGCAATCTACATTATGGAAGTGTACGTAAAGAGGGAGATTGTTTATTCTGTCTGTCATTTTTAAATAAAAAGTGAAATTACCTTTCCAATTATAATTGGAAAGGTAATTTTTTATACATGAGAATAAAATGAAATTTATTTTATATTAGTAGAAGATCCAATAGGGTAGGTTAAGGGTAAGAGAAGGAGTAATATATGAATTTATATGAAGATGAACGTTTAGATTATTTATTAGCGCAAGATATGAAGATTGTACAAAGTCCATCAGTATTTAATTTTTCTTTGGATGCTGTTTTGCTGGCGGATTTTGCTTGGGTGCCAATTCAAAAGGGTAATTTACTTGATTTGTGTACAGGTAACGCAGTTGTCCCCCTTTTATTAAGTACAAGAACAAAAGGGAATATTACAGGCGTGGAAATTCAAGAACGTTTATACGATATGGGAATAAGAAGTGTTCAGTACAATAAGTTAGAAGAAAGAATTCATTTAATACATGGAGATTTAAAAGATATGCCGGAGAAACTTGAACGTCATCAATATGATGTTGTTACATGTAATCCTCCTTATTTCAAAACACCTCAAACTTCCGAGAAAAATATAAATGAACATTTAGCGATAGCTCGTCATGAAATTATGTGTACATTAGAGGATGTTGTATCTGCAAGTAGTCAGTTAGTAAAACAAGGCGGGAAAGTAGCGTTTGTACATCGCCCAGGTCGTTTACTAGATATTGTTACATTAATGCGCAAATACAAAATTGAACCAAAACGTGTACGATTCGTGTATCCTAAGGCAGGGAAAGAAGCAAACACATTGTTAATTGAAGGAATTAAGGATGGAAATGCAGATTTAAAAATCTTACCACCTCTTTTTGTATATGAAGAAAATAATGAATATACAAAGGAGATGCGTTCAATTTTATATGGAGAAGAATAAGCATTGTTTTTATGTGGTGGAGTGCTCTGATGGAAGTTATTATGCCGGATATACAAATCATATAGAGAAGCGAATTCAGACTCATAATAGCGGAAAAGGGGCTAGGTATACACGAGCTAGACTTCCTGTTGTTTTAAAATATGTAGAGGACCACGAAGATAAGCGCACGGCTATGCAAGCGGAGTATTATTTTAAGCAATTAAATAGAAAACAAAAAGAAGAATATATGCAAAAAGGAGAACGTTATGTGGCAACAAAAAAGCTTTCAGCAAAATGAAAAAGGAATGTTATATCTAGTACCGACTCCAATTGGAAATTTAGAAGATATGACATTTCGTGCAATCCGCATTTTAAAAGAGGCAGATGTTATTGCAGCGGAAGATACAAGGCAAACGAAGAAGCTTTGCAATTACTTTGAAATTGAAACACCGGTTATGAGCTATCATGAGCATAATAAGGAAGTAAGTGGACGTAAAATTTTAGATAAATTGGAAGAGGGCAAGACTGTAGCTATCGTAAGTGATGCTGGTATGCCGTGTATTTCCGATCCAGGCTATGATATTGTTGTCGAGGCAGTAGCTGAGCAATATCACGTAATTCCGCTTCCTGGGGCAAATGCAGCTCTTACAGCATTAATTGCATCAGGCCTAGAAACAAAACAGTTTTATTTCTATGGTTTTTTACAAAGAAACAAAAAGGAAAGAAAACTGGAGTTAGAAAAGCTTCGATATGTACAAACTACAATGATGTTTTATGAGGCTCCTCACCGCCTGGATGATACTTTAATCTCCATGCAAGAAGTATTGGGGAATAGAGAAATTGTATTATGTCGAGAGTTAACGAAGAAATTCGAGGAATTTATCCGAGGAACAGTCGAAGAAGCAATTGAGTGGACGAAACAAAATGAAGTTCGTGGTGAGTTTTGTATTTTAGTAGCTGGTTCAACGGAAGAACCTGTGGCAGAAGAACAGTGGTGGGAATCTATTTCAGTATACGATCATATTGAACATTATATAAATGAAAAAGATATGAATTCAAAAGAGGCGATTAAAACAGTCGCTAAAGATCGAGATTTGTCGAAACGCGATGTATATCAAATCTATCATGTCGATAAAAAATAAGCTTCTCATAATTGAGAAGCTTATTTTGCTGTTTCGATATAATCTTGAAGCTCGTTTAAGATTTGCTCAGCGCCTTCTTTGCTTAAGATAATTTTACCTTCAGCTAAAGATAGGTTACCATCAGATACTTCACCAGTTACTTGGCAAGTCATGTTTGGCTTATATTTTTTTAAGATGATTTTCTCATCATCAACGTAGATTTCAAGTGCATCCTTTTCTGCAATACCTAAAGTACGGCGTAATTCGATTGGAATTACTACACGACCTAATTCATCAACTTTACGAACGATACCAGTAGATTTCATAATTCTTTTCCTCCTAAAGAAATAGTTTATAAGTTTCGAGTCTATTTTTAGATTCGTCATTTTTCGACAAAATACCCTATGGACATATGATACCAATCATTTACATTTCCGTCAATTCTTAAATTCTATATTTTTTAAAAAGATTTATAGATTTCTTACTTCTTATATATAATAGAATGGGAGTAATTTCTACAATTATTTCACTTTATTTTCCGAAAAGTTTATACATTATATGTGAAGAGTGTATATTTTTTTGAAATATGAGTAATAGATGATACATATATTGAGCATCAGCTCGTTACTATGCCATTATTTTCGAATAGTAAGACTTGCACCTTAAAAGTAGGCTGGAGCAAAGAAGTTAAGTGAGTGCTTTGCTGTTAGTAAAAGCCTAATTGGTGAAAGGAAATGATCAGCCGGAGATGAACAAACCCCTTACTGATTAAAGTTTCACTTTATATATGAGTTTTTGATATACTGTTTATAAATACATATGAGGTTATTCGGGAGGTCCAAAACAATGACAGAGGAAAATAAGTCCTTTTATATTACTACCCCAATTTATTATCCAAGTGGAAAATTACACATTGGACATGCTTATACGACAGTAGCAGGAGATGCGATGGCGCGATATAAGCGTATGCAAGGATACAATGTCCATTATTTAACAGGAACTGATGAGCATGGACAGAAAATCCAAAAGAAAGCAGAAGAATTAAATGTTACACCACAAGCGTATGTGGATAACATTGTTTCAGGAATTAAAGAACTTTGGGAAAAAATGGACATTTCTTATGATGATTTTATTCGTACAACTGAAGATCGTCATAAAGATGTTGTTGAAAAAATCTTCAAGCAACTAGTAGATCAAGGTGATATTTACCTGGATGAATATGAAGGTTGGTATTCAGTACAAGATGAGACATTCTATACGGAGCATCAATTAGTAGATCCAATTATGGAAGGTGATAAAGTAGTTGGAGGAAAAAGTCCAGATAGTGGGCATGACGTAGAACTTGTTCGTGAAGAATCATATTTCTTTAGAATGGGTAAATATGTCGACAGACTATTAAAGTTCTATGAAGATAACCCACATTTCATTCAACCAGAGTCTCGTAAAAATGAAATGATTAATAACTTCATTAAACCAGGATTAGAAGATTTAGCAGTTTCTCGTACGTCATTTGACTGGGGAGTTCGTGTTCCAGGTAACCCAAAACACGTTATTTACGTATGGGTAGATGCATTATCTAACTATATTACCGCATTAGGATATGGAACAGCGAATGAAGAGAAGTATAAGAAATTCTGGCCAGCAGATGTGCATTTAGTTGGAAAAGAAATTGTTCGTTTCCATACAATTTATTGGCCAATCATTTTAATGGCATTAGATTTACCTCTTCCGAAAAAAGTATTTGCTCATGGTTGGATTTTAATGAAGGATGGAAAAATGAGTAAATCAAAAGGAAACGTAGTAGATCCAGTTACATTAATTGATCGTTACGGATTAGATGCATTACGTTACTACCTACTTCGCGAAGTCCCATTTGGATCTGACGGGGTGTTCACACCAGAAGGATTTGTTGAACGTATTAACTTCGATTTAGCAAATGACTTAGGTAACTTATTAAACCGTACAGTAGCTATGATTGATAAATACTTTAATGGAGAAATTCCTGCATATAAAGCAAACGTAACGGAGTTTGATGAAACATTAGTAACATTTGCACAAGATACATTGAAAAAAGTAGAAGAAGCAATGGAGAATATGGAATTCTCTGTGGCGCTAAGCTCAATTTGGCAATTGGTTAGCCGTACGAATAAATATATTGATGAAACGCAACCATGGGTACTAGCGAAAGATGAGAATGATCGTGAGAAATTAGCTTCTGTAATGGCTCATTTAGCTGAAGTACTTCGTCAAACGGGTATTATGCTTATGCCATTCTTAACAGTGGCACCGAGCAAAATGTTTGCTCAACTGGGCCTTACGGATGAAGCACATAAATCTTGGGAAAGTCTATCTGCAATTGGCTGTATTCCAGCTGGAACAAAAGTAGAAAAAGGACAACCAATCTTCCCGCGTCTAGAAATGGAAGTAGAAGTAGAGTATATTAAAGAACAAATGAAAGGTTCTGCTCCTAAAGTTGAGGAGAAAAAAGAAGAAGAACCGAAAGCAGAAGAAATTACAATTGATGATTTCTTCAAAGTAGAATTACGAGTAGCGGAAGTAATATCGGCCGAACCTGTGAAAAAAGCAGATAAGTTATTAAAAATTCAGCTTGATTTAGGTACAGAAAAGCGTCAAGTTGTTTCAGGGATTGCAAAATTCTATTCTCCAGACGAACTAAAAGGTAAAAAGGTTATTTGTGTAACGAACTTAAAGCCTGTAAAATTACGCGGTGAATTATCACAAGGTATGATTTTAGCAGGTGAAGAGAATGGCGTATTGTCGTTAGCATCAATCGACCAAAACCTACCGAATGGTACGAAAATCAAGTAATTAAGACAAGAAAAGAGATGTTTCACGTGTAACATGTGTGAAGCGTCTTTTTTCTTTTTACACACTCTATTTTTGCATTTAAATTGTAGTATTGTTATCGTTAAGCTATTAAAGAGCTTATTTTTGTAGAATAAACTTGATTTCAATATAAAAGGAGTTATGTATTATGTTGTTTGATACACATTCACATTTGAACGCAGAGCAATTTGAAGAAGATTTACAAGAAGTTATTGCACGAATGAAAGAAGCGGGAGTTACATATACAGTTGTTGTTGGATTTGATGAAGTAACGATAAAAAAAGCAATTGAATTAGCGGAAGCCTATGATTTTATTTACGCTGCGGTTGGATGGCATCCTGTGGATGCAATCGACATGACAGAAGAACATTTAGCTTGGTTAGAAGAACTTGCTTCCCATCCTAAAGTCGTTGCTATTGGAGAAATGGGCCTAGATTATCACTGGGATAAGTCACCAAAGGAAATACAGAAAGAAGTATTCCGTAAACAAATTGCATTAGCCAAAAAGGTGAAATTACCAATTATTATACATAACCGCGATGCAACTCAAGATATTGTTGATATTCTAGAGGAAGAGAATGCAGCTGAAGTAGGAGGCATTATGCATTGCTTTAGCGGTAGTGTTGAAGTAGCGCAGCGATGCGTTGATATGAACTTTTTAATTTCTTTGGGTGGGCCAGTTACATTTAAAAATGCTAAGAAACCGAAAGAAGTTGCTGTGGAGATCCCACTAGAGAAATTGTTAATTGAGACTGACTGTCCATATTTAACGCCACATCCATTTCGCGGGAAACGAAATGAACCGAGCTATGTAAAACTCGTAGCAGAAGAAATTGCGGATTTAAAAGGAATTTCTTATGAAGAGGTAGCAGAAACAACAACAAAGAATGCAAAAGCCTTATTTGGTGTTGAATAAAAAAGAATGGGGAAGCCCATTCTTTTTTATTTTTTGAGGAACGAAATAGTAGAGAAAACAAGGGCGAATGAGGAAGTGTTACAATAAAGAGAGAGAACAAAGTTTTTGCCATTCTATTTTTTAAAATCTAAGAATGGGGAAAATAATAATGGAAAAGTCGTCATTTTTTTGTTTTACTAAGTAGAGACGAAACGAGTGTGGAGGCAAGCATGAAAATTAAAGAGATTATCGTTGTAGAAGGTAAAGATGATACAGTTGCAATTAAACGCGCTGTTGATGCGGATACAATTGAAACGAACGGTTCAGCAATCGGTGATCATGTTATTGAACAAGTTAAATTAGCGCTGCAAAAACGAGGCGTTATTATTTTCACAGATCCGGATTATCCTGGAGAGCGTATTAGAAAAATTATTTCTGACAAGGTTCCTGGATGTAAGCATGCTTTTTTACCGAAGGAAGAGGCACTTGCTAAGAGGAAAAAAGGTGTTGGAATCGAACATGCTTCTAATGAATCCATTCGCCGTGCTTTAGAGAATATACATGAAGAAATGGAAGCTTATACAAGTGAAATTAGTTGGAGTGATCTAGTCGATGCAGGCTTAGTGGGCGGAGAAATGGCAAAGAGTCGCAGAGAAAGAATGGGTAAGCTATTAAAGATTGGTTACACAAACGCAAAACAGTTACATAAACGTTTACAAATGTTTCAAGTTTCAAAGGAATCATTTGCAGAAGCTTATAAGCAAGTAATACAGGAGGAAAAGAAATGAAGGATATCGCAACGCCAAATCGTACAAAAGACATTGTTGAAAAGTATGGATTTTCATTCAAAAAAAGTTTAGGGCAAAATTTTTTAATTGATACAAATGTATTAAATCGTATCGTTGATCACGCAGAAATCGGGTCAGAAAGTGGTGCAATTGAAATTGGACCAGGTATCGGTGCGTTAACAGAACAATTAGCGAAGCGTGCTAAAAAGGTAGTGGCCTTTGAAATTGATCAGAGATTATTACCAATTTTAGATGAGACGTTAGCTCCGTATAGCAATGTTACTGTTATAAATAAAGATGTACTAAAGGCAGATGTACATGAAGTGTTTAGTGAGCAATTTGAAGAAGGACAAGATGTAATGGTAGTAGCTAACTTACCATACTATATTACAACGCCAATTTTATTTAAATTGCTTGAAGAAAAATTACCGGTTCGTGGATTTGTTGTTATGATGCAAAAAGAAGTTGGAGATCGTTTAGCAGCTAAACCTGGAACGAAAGAATATGGTTCTTTATCAATTGCGATTCAGTATTATACAGAGGTAGAAACCGTTATGACTGTACCGCGTACAGTGTTTGTACCACAACCAAATGTGGATTCCGCGATTATTCGTCTTCTAAAGCGCCCGAAGCCAGTTGTAGAAGTGACAGATGAGACGTTCTTCTTTGAAGTAGTACGAGCAAGTTTCGCACAGCGTCGTAAAACTTTAATGAATAATTTATCAAATAATTTAAATGGTTTCCCAAAAGATAAAGAGCTGTTGGATCGAATTTTAACAGATGTAGGAATTGATCCAAAGCGCAGAGGCGAAACGCTATCTATCGAAGAATTTGCAACATTAAGTAATGCATTAGTTCTTCATAAATTATCATAAGAATATAAAAGGGACAGCTCAAGTCGAGCTGTCCCTTTTGTCACCTTTATGCTCCTAAATTCATACTTTAAAAACAGGTAAGATGGCCTAATGAGTTTGGGGGTAGGAGAATGGCTTTACATGTTGGAGAATTAGTGGAACGATATTCTCATAATAGGGATATCCTTTTTCGTATTATAGAAATAAAAGGTGAAACAGCAATATTGTTTGGAGAAGAAATTAGACTTGTAGCAGATGCACCACTTGAAGATTTAGTTAGTATAGATCAACGAGAACATAAAAATAGAGTAAAGCGTGAAAAAGAAACGATGGAGCGTACGTACCGTTTATTTCAACAAGATTATGTATTGATGAAACAAAGGCATGAACACACTTCAACTGGTGGATACACAAGTGAAGTGAATTATTTTCAAATGCCAGGGCGTGTATTGCATATAGATGGAGATCCGTTATACTTGCGCAAGTGCTTAGATTTATATAATAAAATTGGTGTTCCTGTACAAGGTATTCATTGTAAGGAAACAGAGATGCATGAAAAGGTAGTAGATTTAATCGATCATTTTCGTCCAGACATTTTAGTTATTACAGGCCATGATGCGTATACAAAGTCAAAAGGGGTAAAGGGAGATTTAGCAGCATATAGGCACTCGAGGCATTTTGTACAGGCTGTTAGAGAAGTGCGAAAAAAATATCCATCATTGGATCAACTCGTTATTTTTGCAGGGGCGTGTCAATCGCATTTTGAGGCGTTAATTCGAGCAGGTGCTAACTTCGCTAGTTCTCCATCCAGGATTAATATTCATGCATTAGATCCTGTATATGTGGTTGGTAAAATTAGTTTTACTTCATTTATGGAGAGAGTAAACGTATGGGATGTTGTACGTAATACGATTACTGGTGAAAAGGGACTAGGCGGAATTGAAACGAGAGGGATTTTACGAACTGGGTTACCCTTTCAACATTATGAAGAATAAGCAGGATACATACGTATCTTGCTTTTTTGTATGGAAAGGATTTGAATGAACTTGGATAAAAAGAGGCAAGAACGTACAGACTACGTAATGATACTTTTACAATATAGTATTTCTTCTATCTATTCAAACGCAGAATGCTTTTATAATGATATTAGCTGTGAATTGCGGTTAATCATTGGGATAGATATCGTGTTTTAAGTGTTCAATCTAAATTACAGCGAGGTGTAGCAAGGGATATGTCAAAACGTTTAGATGATATTAAAAACGAATTAGATCACCATCTTGGACAGCGACTTATGTTAAAGGCGAATAGTGGAAGAAGAAAAACTGTGGAGCAATCGGGTGTACTTGCAGAAACGTATCGTTCTGTCTTTGTTGTACAATTAGATCAGCAAGAAGACGCATTGCAACGTGTATCGTATAGTTATGCAGATGTTTTAACAGAGACAGTAGAGTTAACATTTTATGATGAACCCCAGAATGAAGCATTTTATAATTGATGTGTTATTTGTTACATATATTCCCATAAATGAAAGGCTATATTATTTTGCATACTAATTATACCGTAGCAAAATAAGGAGGGACTCTGCATTGAGTAGACGAAGAGGAGTCATGTCAAATCAATTTAAAGAAGAGCTTGCAAAAGAGCTTGGCTTTTATGATGTTGTTCAGAAAGAAGGATGGGGCGGAATTCGTGCGAAAGATGCTGGTAATATGGTGAAACGTGCTATAGAAATTGCTGAACAGCAATTAATGAAACAAAACCAGTAGTTGTAAGATACTTTCTATGCTACGGTAGCCGAGGAGAGATTCCTCGGCTTTTTGCACGCTAAAAGGTGCCATCATTTGACATAAGTAGTTTCATTCTGAATGCTTTTCGTTATAATTAGGGAAGTGTCATCGTCTTACTATAAATTTATGGTAAAATAAACGATAAAAGATTGAGTACATAGAGTGGGTGAATAGATTGAAGCTACTAGTGAAAGCACCAGCAAAGATTAATCTGTCGTTAGATGTACTGGGAAAAAGACAAGACGGATATCATGAAGTGAAAATGATTATGACAACAATTGATTTAGCGGATCGTTTAGAACTAACGGAATTAGCAGAAGACCGTATTGAAATTTTATCCCATAATCGGTATGTCCCAGACGACCAACGAAATTTAGCTTATCAAGCAGCGAAATTATTAAAAGAGAAGTTTAATGTAAAAAAAGGTGTATCTATTACGATTGAAAAAACGATTCCAGTAGCAGCTGGATTAGCAGGTGGAAGTAGTGATGCAGCAGCGACATTACGTGGTCTTAATAAATTATGGAATTTAGGACTTACAATTGACGAATTAGCAAAGCTTGGATCAGAAATTGGATCAGATGTATCGTTCTGTGTATACGGAGGGACCGCAATTGCCACTGGAAGAGGAGAGAAAATTGAGCATATAAAGACTCCACCTTCTTGTTGGGTTATTTTGGCGAAACCACATATTGGTGTATCTACTGCTGATGTGTATGGAAATTTAAAATTAAATCGAGTTACACATCCAAATGTAGATAAAATGGTTGATGTTATAAACGCTGGAGATTACAAAGGGATTTGTAATACTGTTGGTAACGTTTTAGAAGATGTAACATTTAAGATGCATCCTGAAGTTGCTCGTATTAAAGCACAGATGAAGCGATTTGGAGCAGATGCTGTATTAATGAGTGGAAGTGGTCCAACTGTATTCGGCCTTGTACACCATGATTCGCGAATGCATCGGATTTATAACGGATTAAAAGGATTTTGTGAACAAGTATATGCAGTACGTTTATTAGGAGAGCGAGAAACGCTTGAATAAAGACGTATAATACGTTATGATTTGTTTAGAATATTCGTGATTTGAGGTGAGAGTATGAAAATTAGACGAAGTACAAGGCTGGTCGATATGACGTATTACTTGTTACAAAACCCTCGTCAGCTAGTTTCTCTCACTTTTTTTGCTGAAAGGTATCAATCAGCTAAGTCTTCCATTAGTGAAGATTTAGTTATTATTAAGCAAACGTTTGAACAACAAGGGGTCGGCACATTGCAAACGATACCAGGAGCAGCAGGAGGAGTGAAATATATACCATATATAAGTGAAGAAGAGGCAGACCTAATTATTGGTGAGCTTTGTAGCTTATTTGAAAATCCAGGTCGTATTTTGCCTGGCGGTTACTTATATATGACAGATCTTTTAAGCAATCCTCGCTACATTAATGGAGCAGGTCGCTTGTTTGCTTCTGTTTTTGCTAGGCAACCAGTTGACGCGGTTATGACGGTAGCGACAAAAGGAATTCCACTTGCTTATGCAGTGGCAAACTACTTAGATGTACCGGTAGTAATTGCGAGAAAAGACAATAAGGTAACAGAAGGACCTACTGTTAGTATTAACTATGTATCAGGTTCTTCTAAGAGAATTCAAACAATGACATTAGCAAAGCGTAGCCTTCCAGAGGGATCAAATGTTTTAATTATTGATGACTTCATGAAAGCTGGCGGAACAATTCAAGGTATGATGAGTATGTTAGAAGAGTTTAAGGCTAATGTTGTCGGTATTGGAGTATTAGTAGAATCTACGGACATCGAAGAGCGATTGATTAGTAATTTTGTATCATTAATTCGTCTGTCAGAAGTTGATGTGAAAGAAAAAGCAATTCAGGTGGAAAAGGGAAATTATTCACTGGCACCATTTGATGAAGGAATTGTAGAGGCTGAGTAAAAAAGGTAAAGCGTATAGCTTTATCTTTTTTTATTCTATTTATAAATTATAAAATAGATGGACAAACTGCTTTTCGTGCACTATTTTTAAAGAGTAAAAATAAATAATAAAAGGGTGAAAAATATGAAAGTTGTTCAAACAAGCAAGGCACCACAAGCGATTGGACCTTATTCACAAGGGATTATTGTAAATAATATGTTTTACAGTTCAGGACAAATTCCATTAACTGCAGGCGGAGAGCTTGTAGCAGGAGATGTGACAGTACAAACAGAGCAAGTATTTGAAAATTTACAAGCCGTATTAGAAGAAGCGGGCGCTTCATTTGATACAGTAGTAAAAACAACAGTATTCTTAAAAGATATGGATGACTTTAATGCTGTTAATGAAGTATACGGTTCTTATTTCTCTACTCATAAACCAGCGCGTTCTTGTGTACAAGTAGCAAAATTACCGAAAGATGTTTCAGTTGAAATCGAAGTAATTGCCCTAGTTAAGTAAGTCTTTGTAAGCGATAACCTCTATTAATCTTTATATTCAACTGTGTTAAAAATTTTTATCTTAAAAATTTTTAAAAAATTAAAGGGAAAATAGAAATTTTGTGGAATTTATACAAATATATCGCTTATTTAGAAAAGGGTGGTGAACACAAGATGGAAGTAACTGACGTAAGATTACGCCGCGTAAACACAGAAGGCCGCATGAGAGCAATTGCCTCTATTACCCTAGACCATGAATTTGTTGTTCATGATATTCGTGTAATTGATGGTAATAATGGATTATTTGTAGCAATGCCAAGTAAACGTACTCCAGATGGAGAATTCCGTGACATTGCACATCCAATTAATTCTAATACACGCTCTAAAATTCAAGATGCGGTTTTAACAGAGTATCACCGTTTAGGCGAGTTAGAAGAGGTTGAGTTTGAAGAAGCAGGTGCTTCGTAAAATTCGAATGAAAAGGGCTTTTGAAAGAAAGTCTTATAATTTTGTAGCAAACCCCTGTAAGTATTTACAGGGGTTTGTTTTTTTGTTTTTATACATTCGAAATCCAGAAAATTCGAAATTTATTAAGGTGAAGAAGAGAAACTTCTAATTTTTTCAAAATCATTTTAAATAGTATAGCTTATTTCTTAAAAAAGATACTAAAGAGTAAAACATCTTATAAGAATTATGGTAAAATTTAATAGTTAAAATGTGTTTCTTGAAATATATGATGATTTAGGATAATATCGTTAATGGATAAATAGGTTGCGATGGAGGGTCTATATGTCAAACAGATTTGCAGTGATTCTAGCTGCAGGTAAAGGCACACGTATGAAGTCTAAGCTATACAAAGTGCTTCATCCTGTATGTGGAAAACCTATGGTACAACATGTTGTCGATCAAGTATCTCAATTAGGATTGCAGAAACTTGTAACAGTCGTGGGACATGGTGCTGAAATGGTACAAGAACAGCTAGGAAACGTAAGTGAGTTTGCATTACAAGCAGAACAACTTGGTACAGCGCATGCTGTAGATCAAGCTGCGAGTGTACTTGCAAATGAAGAAGGAACAACTTTAGTTATTTGTGGCGATACGCCGCTAATAACTGCTGAAACGATGGAAGCATTACTTCAGCAACATAAAGAAGCAGGGGCAATGGCAACGGTGCTAACAGCTTACATAGAAGAACCTGCTGGATATGGTCGTATCGTTCGTAATGAGAATGGTCATGTTGAAAAGATTGTTGAGCATAAGGATGCAAATGAGAAAGAATTAGCTATTAAAGAAATCAATACGGGTACGTATTGTTTTGATAATAAAGCTTTATTCGCTTCACTTTCTAAAGTTTCAAATGATAACGTACAAGGTGAATACTACCTGCCAGATGTTATTGAGATTTTAAAAAATGAAGGTCATATTGTATCAGCTTATCAAACGGAGCACTTCGATGAAACGTTAGGTGTTAACGACAGAGTCGCTCTATCGCAAGCGGAAGTTATTATGAAAAACCGTATCAATCGAAAGAACATGGTAAATGGTGTTACAATTATCGATCCAAGTAACACATATATTTCTGCCGATGCAATTATCGGTAGTGATACAGTTCTTCATCCAGGAACAGTTATTGAGGGTAATACTGTAATTGGTTCTGATTGTGAAATTGGGCCACATACAGTAATTCGCGATAGTGAAATTGGAGATCGTACGACAATTCGTCAATCGACTGTACATGATAGTAAACTTGGTACAGAAGTAGCGGTTGGTCCATTTGCACATATTCGCCCAGATTCAGTTATTGGAGATGAAGTACGCGTTGGAAACTTCGTGGAAATCAAAAAAACTGTTTTTGGTAATAGAAGTAAAGCTTCACACTTAAGTTATATCGGGGATGCACAAGTTGGAGAAGACGTGAATCTTGGTTGTGGTTCAATTACGGTGAACTATGATGGCAAGAATAAATTCAAAACTGTGATTGGTAACGGGGTATTTATTGGATGCAATTCAAATCTTGTTGCGCCAGTAACAGTTGAAGATGGTGCTTATGTAGCAGCAGGCTCTACAATCACAGAGGATGTTCCATCAAAGGCATTATCAGTAGCACGTGCACGTCAAGTTAACAAAGAAGACTATGTTGATCAATTGCTGAATAAGAAAAAATCATAATGTGGAGGGTTAATCTAGATGTCGACTCAATATCTAAATTCTAATTTGAAAGTATTCTCTTTAAACTCTAATAAGGAACTTGCCGAGCAAATTGCAAAGCATATTGGGGTAGGACTAGGAAAATGTTCTGTTGATCGTTTTAGTGATGGAGAAGTTCAAATTAACATTGAAGAAAGTATCCGTGGTTGCGATGTATTCATTATTCAATCTACAAGCTTCCCAGTAAACGAACATATCATGGAATTACTTATTATGATCGATGCATTAAAACGTGCATCTGCAAAAACAATTAATATTGTTATTCCTTACTATGGTTATGCGCGTCAAGACCGTAAAGCGCGTTCTCGTGAACCAATTACATCGAAACTTGTAGCAAACTTGCTTGAAACAGCAGGTGCAACTCGTGTAATCACTCTAGATTTACATGCTCCACAAATTCAAGGGTTCTTTGATATCCCAATCGACCACTTAATGGGTGTACCGATTCTTTCAGATTACTTTGAAACAAAAGGTCTTAAAGATATCGTAATCGTGTCTCCTGACCACGGTGGTGTAACTCGTGCTCGAAAAATGGCAGATCGCCTAAAAGCACCAATTGCTATTATTGATAAGCGTCGTCCTCGTCCGAACGTATCAGAGGTAATGAACATTATTGGTAATATTGAAGGTAAAACAGCAATTTTAATTGATGACATCATTGATACAGCTGGTACAATTACATTAGCAGCAAACGCTCTTGTAGAGAACGGTGCTTCTGAAGTATATGCTTGCTGTACGCACCCAGTATTATCTGGTCCAGCAATTGAACGTATTCAAAATTCAAATATTAAAGAGTTAGTTGTAACAAACTCTATCGTATTACCAGAAGAGAAGAAGATCGACAAAGTACATGAACTTTCAGTTGCTCCATTAATCGGAGAAGCAATCATTCGTGTATACGAAGAAGAATCTGTAAGTGTATTATTCAATTAATTGGATAGAATGAGACGTAACCAAGCTTGGTTACGTCTTTTCGTATCGAAAAAAGAAAGTAGTTGGTACAAGAATGAAATTGATAGTAGGACTTGGGAACCCGGGTAGAGAATATGAATTAACAAGGCATAATATTGGATTTATGGCGATTGATGAACTTGCAAAGCGTTGGAACATTTCTTTAAATGAACAAAAATTTAAAGGAGTATTCGGTGCAGGATTTGTTAATGGAGAAAAAGTAATATTATTAAAGCCGCTTACATATATGAATTTATCTGGGGAAAGCATTCGACCACTCATGGATTACTATAAGATCGACGTTGAGGACTTCGTTGTTCTGTACGATGATTTAGATATCCCTGTAGGTAAATTGCGCCTTCGTATGAAAGGGAGTGCTGGTGGACATAATGGTGTAAAATCAACAATTTCGCATTTAGGAACACAAGAGTTCCAACGTATCCGTATGGGAATTGATCGTCCGAAAAATGGAATGAAGGTAGTAGATTACGTATTAGGACGTTTTACATCGGAAGAAATTCCTGATGTCAATCATTCTATTGAAAAAGCGGCGGATGCATGTGAAGAATGGTTAAAAAAACCTTTCCTTCAAATTATGAATACTTTCAATAGTTAAGGGCATGATTGGGAATATTTTATTTTATTTTCACCCATACTAGTAGAAATTGGATATTTAGGAGGCTAGTATGGAAGGGTATTATTATTGCAGACATTGTGGGAGCAATGTAGGCTCCGTTACCGCAGAAAAAGTATATAGCGACGTTTTATTTCAACTAACAGAGCAAGAAGTAGTAGAGATGATTCATTTTCATGAGAATGGAAATATATATATAAAAACGATTTGTGAATCGTGTCAAGAAACGCTCGCATCTTATCCCGAGTATTATGAATATGAAAAATTTCTACAATAAAATGTTGTCGCTTTGGCATGTCCAAAGCATTTTTCTGTTTCCTTTTTCCAAAATATTTGCATAAAATATAGTAACTTGCTCTTTATGTTGAGAGGAGTTTTGAAAATGATAGGCTTATTAGAGCAGTTTTATAAAAATGAAGAGATACAATCGGTTATTAATGGGTTAGAAGATGGTTTAAAAGAGCAACTTGTATCAGGTATGGCAACATCTTCTCGTTCATTATTAATGGCAGCCTTATATAAAAAAACAAAAAAATCACAACTGATTGTGACGCACAATTTATACCAAGCACAAAAAGTACATGAGGATTTAGTGGCATTACTTGGTGAAAAAGATGTGTGGCTATATCCAGTAAATGAATTGATAGCATCAGAAGTTGGGGTTGCAAGTCCAGAATTGAAGGCACAGCGCATTGAAGTGTTAAATCGCTTAGCTGCGGGAGAGAATGGGATTATTGTAGCGCCAGTTGCAGGGCTGCGTAGATTTTTACCAATAAAAGAATTGTGGAAGCAAAGGCAAATTGAAATCAATCTAGGGCAAGAGATTGATTTAGATGCATTCTTGCATACTTTACATCATATTGGGTATGAGCGTAAGTCAATGGTAGAAGCTCCAGGGGAGTTCAGTTTGCGTGGGGGCATATTAGATATTTATCCATTAACTGAAGAATTACCATTTCGTATTGAATTTTTCGACACAGAAGTCGATTCTATTCGATTATTTGATGTGGATGAACAGCGCTCTCAAGATAAAAAGGAAAGTATTAGATTCGGACCAGCAACAGAGTTTTTATTTTCACAGGAAGAATTGAAAGCGGGAATTAAGCATCTTGAAGAAGGTTTAACTAAGACGATGCAAAAACTTTCCGATGATAAATTAAAGACTACAGTCCTTGAGACGGTAAGCCATGAAATTGAAATGTTGAAAAACGGGCAAAGTATAGAACAAATGTTTAAATATTTATCTATTTTCTATAAAGAACCTGCTAGTCTGATAGATTATTTACCAGAAGACGGTGTTGTCATTTTAGATGAGATTTCCCGCATTCAAGAAACAGCATCACATCTTGAAACAGAAGAGGCGGAATGGTATATATCACTTCTGGGCGAAGGAACAATTATTCAAGATTTATCTTTCTCACACTCATTTGAGGGGTTTCTTCATCATAAAAAAAGAAGTTTTGTATATTTAACGTTATTCTTACGCCATATAGCACATACACATCCGCAAAACATTGTGAATGTGACATGTAAAACAATGCAAGATTTCCATGGACAGATGCAGTTGTTAAAAACGGAAATTGATAGATGGAATGAAGGGCACTTTACGACCGTTGTGCTCGGAACAGATGATGAGCGTGTAAAAAAACTACAACACATTTTAAGTGATTATGATATTGAAGCGGATATTGTAGAAGGCACAGATATTTTATTGCCTGGAAGGTTACAAATTGCGGTAGGTGATTTACATGCAGGGTTTGAAATGCCGATGCAAAAGTTCGTTGTCATTACTGAAAAAGAGCTTTTTCATAAGAAAGTTAAAAAATCACAACGCAAGCAAAAGTTATCTAACGCTGAACGTATTAAAAGTTATTCGGAATTAAAAGTTGGAGACTATGTAGTTCATGTAAATCACGGTATAGGTAAATTTTTAGGTATTGAGACTTTAGAGATTAATGGTGTTCATAAAGATTATCTGAATATCAAATATCAAGGGAACGATAAGTTATACGTTCCGATTGAACAAATTGACCAAGTGCAAAAATATGTAGGATCTGAAGGTAAGGACCCAAAAGTTTATAAATTGGGCGGAAATGATTGGAAGAAAGTCAAAACAAAAGTTGAAAAGTCTGTACAAGACATAGCGGATGACTTAATTAAATTATATGCTGAGCGCGAGGCTTCAAAAGGTTATGCATATACACCAGATACGGCAGAACAGCAAGAATTTGAATCTTCTTTCCCGTATCAAGAGACAGAGGATCAATTACGTTCTATTGAAGAAATTAAGAAAGATATGGAACGCGGACGTCCGATGGATAGGCTTCTGTGCGGTGACGTAGGATACGGAAAGACGGAAGTAGCTATTCGTGCGGCATTTAAAGCAATTATGGATGAAAAGCAAGTTGCGATTTTAGTACCGACAACGATCCTTGCACAACAACACTATGAAACAATTCGAGAGCGTTTTCAAGATTATCCAATTAATATAGGGTTATTAAGTAGATTCCGCACGAGAAAACAGCAAAATGAAACGATTAAGGGCTTAAAAGATGGTACGGTAGATATTGTAATCGGAACGCATCGTATTTTATCTAAAGATGTTACGTATAAAGATTTAGGTCTCCTTATTATTGATGAAGAACAAAGATTTGGTGTGACGCATAAAGAAAAGATCAAACAATTGAAAGCAAATGTTGACGTATTAACATTAACGGCAACTCCGATTCCGCGTACACTCCATATGTCTATGCTTGGTGTGCGTGATTTGTCTGTTATTGAGACACCGCCAGAAAATCGTTTCCCGGTCCAAACGTATGTAGTAGAGTATAATCCGGCATTAATGCGAGAAGCGATAGAGCGAGAACTTGCAAGAGGTGGGCAAATTTACTTCCTGTATAACCGTGTGGAGGATATCGAAAGAAAAGCAGATGAAATTTCGATGTTAGTTCCAGATGCTCGTGTAACATACGCACATGGAAAAATGAACGAAAGCGAATTAGAGTCTGTCATGCTATCGTTTTTAGAGGGGCAGCATGATGTTCTTGTAAGTACAACAATTATTGAGACGGGTGTAGATATTCCAAATGTAAATACATTAATTGTATTCGATGCAGATCGTATGGGATTATCGCAGTTGTATCAGCTTCGTGGGCGTGTTGGGCGTTCTAATCGTGTCGCATATGCATATTTTGCATACAAACGAGATAAAGTGTTATCAGAAGTTGCAGAGAAGCGTCTGCAAGCAATTAAAGAGTTTACAGAGCTGGGATCTGGTTTCAAAATTGCGATGAGAGACTTATCTATTCGTGGTGCTGGTAACTTATTAGGGGCAGAACAACATGGATTTATTGATTCTGTCGGATTTGACCTGTATTCTCAAATGTTAAAAGATGCAATTGAACAGCGCAGAGGGACAGACGGAGTTGAGAATACAGTTAATGTTGAAATTGACTTGGAAGTAGATGCATATTTACCAGATGCTTATATTTCAGATAGTAAGCAAAAAATTATGATGTACAAACAATTTAGAGGTGTTTCTACAATCGAGGATATTGAAGAATTACAGGAAGAAATGATCGATAGATTTGGTGATTACCCGCAAGAAGTTGGTTATTTATTACAAATTGCAAATATTAAAGTATTGGCAATGAAAGAACAAATCGAGTTGATTAAGCAAAATAAATTTGAAGTAACAATCCTGTTCTCAGAACAAGCGAGCCAAAATATTGATGGTGGAAAATTATTCATGCTTGGAAATAGTTTTGGTCGTATGATTGGTCTTGGAATGGAAGGATCACAATTGAAAATCGTTATGAAAACGAATGGATTAGAGACATCAAAGTGGTTAACAATTGCTGAAAATTTATTAAAAGGCTTACCAGATGTAAAAAAAGAAGTAATAAATGCCTAATATAAGATAAAAAATACAATTCGACGTGCATAGAAGAACTAATGTGTAAAATACTATGTCTAACAGTTGGTGATTTTTACATGAACAGGTAAATTCACCACTTTGATCATCAGTAGAAAGTGAGGCAGCATTAGAATGAAAGCAACTGGAATCGTACGTCGAATTGATGATTTAGGCAGGGTAGTAATCCCGAAGGAAATTCGTAGAACTTTACGTATTCGAGAAGGAGACCCACTAGAAATATTTGTTGATCGCGATGGGGAAGTAATTTTGAAGAAATATTCTCCAATTAGTGAATTAGGTGATTTTGCAAAAGAATATGCAGATGCTTTATACGATAGTTTAGGACATAATGTGCTTGTGTGCGATCGAGATTCTATTATCGCAGTATCAGGTGTATCCAAAAAAGAATACTTAAATAAAAGTGTAGGGGATCTAATTGAAAAAACGATGGAAGAACGAAAGTCTGTTATTATGACGGACGAAAGTGATATTTCCATTATCGATGGTGTAACAGAAAAGGTTCATTCTTATACAGTTGGACCGATTGTTGCAAATGGAGACCCAATTGGAGCTGTCATCATTTTTTCAAAAGAAGCTATTATAAGTGAAATAGAGCATAAAGCGGTCAATACTGCGGCCAGTTTCTTAGCGAAACAAATGGAACAGTAAGAATATATAATTTTAGAAGTAGCAATCTTTCCTAATTATGATATTTCTTTTTGAGAAATCAATTATTTGGAGATATATGTATATTGAAAAAAGGTAGCGCTTTGCTACCTTTTTTCGTTGAACATTTTCTAGTGTTGCATGAACTTATTATCACTCGTTGGGGTAAGGGAGCTTGTTCTTTTCTTTATGATATAATACGAGGGGTGAGAATAGAAAAAGGAGTTTTCTTGTATGGAAGCGAAGAAGTATCAAGCCTTTTGGCGTGGGGCTATTATATTAACAATCGCAAGTTTTATTACGAAAGTATTAAGCGCTTTTTACCGTATTCCATATCAAAATATAGCGGGTGATATTGGATTTTATATTTACCAACAAATTTATCCTTTTTATGGATTTTGTTTAATTTTAGCTACTTATGGGTTCCCTATTATAATTTCAAAAATGGTCGCGGAACGATTAGAGCGAGGGAAGCAAAAAGAAGCAGAAGAAATTATTTGTGTATCTTTTTGGTTTTTATTAGGAATTGGTTTCATAGGCTTTTTTACATTGTTCTTTGGCGCTGAAACAATTGCAACAGCTATGGGCGATATACACTTAGATAAGTTATTACGTGTTATTTCGTTTTCATTCATATTGATGCCATTTTTATCTGTAGCAAGAGGATATTTTCAGGGGTTTAATAATATGATGCCAACGGCTGTTTCGCAAGTGATAGAACAAACCATTCGGGTTTCTATTATTGTATTTTTATCCCTATTTCTAATTGCTCACGGATTTGATTTATATACAGTTGGTGCAGGTGCTATGTTAGGTTCAATTGCGGGTGGACTGATTGGGATTATTGTACTTTTACTTTATATGCGTCGTGATTTTCGTTCTATATTCTTCAAAAGTTTGAAGAATATTAGGGGGAAAGGAAGGATAATTAAAATCCTTTTTTGGCAAGGATTAGCAATTTGTGTTAGTAACTTGGTGCTTATTTTTATACAAATGGCTGATTCTGTTTCCTTTTATTCTTTACTTATTGGGGCGGGAGAACAAGCTGAAAGTGCAAAGGTATTAAAAGGTGTCTATGACAGAAGTATCCCTCTCATGCAGCTAGGCACTGTCGTGACAACTTCTTTCTCGTTGTCACTTATTCCGATTATTACAGCAGCTAAGGAAAGAGGAGATCTTTCCTTTATTCAAGAAAAGGTAAAGTTAGCAATGAAAATAACGTTCGTAATTGGATTTGCAGCTGCCATTGGATTAACTTGTATTATTCAACCTACGAATATTATGTTGTTTGAAAATAGTGATGGATCAGATGTTTTATCCATTTTATCTTTATCTATTTTATTTAGTTCATTGTCAATTACAACCGCTTCTATTTTACAAGGTTTGGGACAAACGTTAAAACCAGCAATATTTGTTGTATTTGGGGGTAGTTTAAAGTTAGCCTTAAACTACATACTAATGCCGCATTTTGGTGTGAAGGGAGCTGCAATTGCAACCTTAGTTGCGCTAATTGTCATTTCAATGCTAAATAGTGTACTACTTATGCGAGCAGTATCGGAATCGCTTATCGATAAGCGGAATATGCTAGGTGTAGTTATTAGTGGTATTGGTATGGGATTTGTATTAATAATGTTTATCCGTGTGTTGCAAATGTCTGGATTAGTAATTGATGCAGGGCATAGAGGAATTGCAACACTTGAAGCGTTATTAGGTGTAGCCATCGGCGGATCAACATATTTGTTTTTCATTTTAAAATTACGTGTATTTACAAAAAAAGAGCTAGGAACTGTTATGAAACAAGAGAAAAAAGAAGGTTCATTGAAGAAGAGTGGATAGAGGTGGCAGATTGTGAGTGGAATCATTACTATTTTGGGCCTAGGTGCTGGTGAGTTAGATCAGTTAACGATGGGTGTATATCGAAAAATAAAAGAAGCGGATCATATGTTTGTTAGAACGAAGGAACATCCCGTTATAGAAGAATTAGAGAGCGAAGGTATACAATATACGGCTTTTGACAATGTATATGAAGCGCATGATACATTTGAAATTGTATATGAAACAATTGCGAATACATTGCTAGAACAAGCTAAAGGTACAGAAATCATCTACGCTGTTCCAGGGCACCCGCTAGTAGCGGAAAGAACAGTTCAGCTACTGTTGGAAAAAGGAGAAATAGCAAATGTTGAAGTGCGGATTGAAGGTGGACAAAGCTTCCTTGATCCGATGTTCGCAAGTCTGAAAATCGATCCGATTGAAGGGTTCCAACTAATTGACGCTACATCATTTGAAAGAGGGCAATTAGAATTACGTCAACATTTAATCTTTTGCCAAGTGTATGATGCGTTCGTTGCTTCAGATGTGAAGTTAACATTAATGGAAATGTTACCGGATGATTATGAAGTGTATATCGTAACAGCTGCAGGAACTTCGTTCGAACAAGTTAAAAAGGTACCATTGTACATGTTAGATCATGAAACAGAATTGAATAATTTAACGAGTGTATATGTACCACCAGTTCAGGAACGTGCGTCCTTGTATCAACAGTTTGATGTGCTTAGAGAAATTATTGCAGACCTTCGTGGGCCAAATGGTTGTCCGTGGGATAAAAAGCAAACACATCAATCTTTAAAGAAGTATTTAATTGAGGAAGCTTATGAAGTATTAGAAGCAATTGATGAAGAGGACGATGATCATTTAGTAGAGGAACTAGGCGATGTATTATTACAAGTTATGCTTCATGCCCAAATTGGGGAGGATGAAGGTTGGTTCTCTATAGATGATATTATTCGAACTCTATCTGAGAAAATGGTTCGTCGCCATCCACATGTATTTGGAAATACGGATGTAAATAATGCCGATGAAGTGATTGCTAATTGGGAAGAAATTAAGAAACAAGAAAAAGGATCTGTGAAAGAATCTGTTTTAAATGGAGTTCCAAAAAGTTTGCCGCAGCTACTACGTGCTTATGAAATTCAGAAGGAAGCCGGCAAGGTAGGATTTGATTGGGCAGATGTGCAACCGATGATTGAAAAAGCCATAGAAGAATGGCAAGAGTTCCAACAAGAAGTTGTGAACATGGATGAGGAAAAGATGTTAGGTGAATTTGGTGATTTATTATTTGCGTTTGTTAATATAGCCCGCCATTATAAAATAGACCCAGAAGAGGCGTTACGTTCAACTAATGAGAAATTTATCGGTCGTTTTTTATACATGGAAGCAAAAGTAGCTGAAATGAATAAAGAAATGCAAGATTTATCACTAGAACAGTTAGATGTTTTATGGGAAGAGGCAAAACAAACAGAGCGTTAATAGGGGGATTTTATATGCGTCTAGATAAGTTTTTAAAAGTATCACGTTTAATTAAAAGAAGAACATTAGCGAAAGAAGTAGCTGACCAAGGAAGAATATCAATTAATGGTCAAGTGGCAAAAGCAAGTTCAGATGTGAAAGTGGCTGATGAATTAACAATTCGTTTTGGTCAAAAAATAGTAACTGTAAAAATAAATGAATTGAAAGAAACGACTAAAAAAGAAGATGCAGCAAATATGTATAGCTTAATTCGCGAAGAAAAAGTAAAAGCGGAAGAAGGCTTGTTCTAAAATTGGTTATCCTTCCATACATTACTATTAGCTAGTATAAATCTATGGGGGGATTTACGTGAATAATGGTTACTCACCTATGTCTTCTAATCAACAAAACGTTTCTGTAGAGCATGATATTGTTATGCGTGGCAGGCGTGTAATCGATATTACTGGTGTAAAGCAGGTAGAGAGTTTTGATAGCGAAGAGTTTTTACTCGAGACTGTAATGGGTTTTTTAACAATTCGTGGTCAAAATTTACAAATGAAAAATTTAGATGTAGAAAAAGGTGTTGTATCGATTAAAGGTAAAGTTCATGAAATGCTGTATATTGATGAGAATCAAGGGGAGAAAACTAAAGGTTTCTTTAGTAAGTTGTTTAAATGAGTCTAACAATTCAGTTGTATACAATGCTTTCAATGATTGGAATGGGTGCTTGGATTGGAGCGTCTTTAGATACATATCAACGGTTTTTAAAGCGTTCAGAACGTAAACGTTGGCTTGTATTTATACATGATATACTATTTTGGATTGTCCAAGCATTATTCGTTTTCTATGTATTGCTTCTTGTAAATGAGGCTGAACTACGTATATATGTGTTTTTGGCATTATTATGTGGTTTTGCAGCATATCAAAGCATGTTGAAAGCATTATACATGAAGATGTTAAATTTTCTCATCTATATTTTTGTACAAACAACACACTTTTTTGTTCGAATTATACAGCTACTCGTGATAAAACCTGTTATTATTATAGCGCAGCTATTTATTGCATTTATATTATTCTTATTTCGTATACTGCTTTCAATTGGACATGTGTTATGGAAAATGGTGATTTGGATATTACTTTTCATATGGAAAGTTTTTTTCTGGCCTGTTCGATTTATTGCTTCGCTCATATGGAAACTTCTCCCTAATCGTGTTAAACTTTTTATAATGAAACATGTAGGGTTCCTGCAATATATAGCAAAATTGAAGGGACATATCTTCCAATTATGGGAGCGTATAAAAAAGAAGTTAGGGGGACCTCGGAAATGAGGGAACTGAGACAAAGAACAATCGAAAAACAGAGTCCAAATCCTGTTAAAGAGCATATAATACAAACGGATGAGAACAGGAAGCGACTTTATCGCCGTTTAGCGGTTTTTCTTGTCTTTGCTTTTACAATTATTGCGAGTATTAGTGTAACGTTTTATCAACAAAACAGTTCCATTAAAGCAAAAGAAGCAAAAGTTAAGGACATGAAAAAAGAACTGGATTCATTAACGAATAAAGAAAAGAGTCTAAAAGACGAAGTTCAAAAGTTAAATGATGAAGAGTACGTATTAAAGATTGCTAGAAGGGATTATTTCTTCTCTGGAAAAGGGGAGATAATTTTTCCTGTTTCTAAGTAGAGTATGTCTTATTGACACTATATTTTAGGATTATATATAATAAAGTAAAATTTGACTTTTTAACCACTAAGGAGGAGCATTTTTTTTATGTCAATCGAGGTAGGCAGCAAGTTACAGGGTAAAGTAACAGGTATTACAAATTTTGGGGCTTTTGTGGAGCTGCCAGAAGGCTTAACAGGTCTTGTTCATATTAGTGAAGTTGCTGATAATTATGTGAAAGATATTAACGATCACTTAAAAGTGGGCGACCAAGTAGAAGTAAAAGTTATTAACGTTGAAAAAGATGGCAAGATTGGTCTATCTATTAAGAAAGCGAAAGAGCGCGAAAAAACAGAAGGAGATCGTCCACGTGGTGAATATCAACGCGGTGGTGATCAACAACGTTCTGGACGTCCACAACGTAATAATCGTTCTTTCAATAGAGATAATCGCGGTGGCGGTAACGACCGAGCTCCAAAAGAAACATTTGAGCAAAAGATGGCGCGCTTTTTAAAAGATAGTGAAGATCGTTTAACTTCTTTAAAGCGTAACACAGAATCTAAACGTGGTGGCCGTGGCGCACGTCGCGGATAATACGACCGTTTAATTCTTGACATATAGAGAGGTACCCAGAGCGATTGCTCGGGGTGCTTTTTTATATGGGAAAATATATTTTTAAAAAAGTTTTCAAGATGTGTTGACTTTAAATTGTATCTGATGTAAGATACTAATTGTCCGTTAAATAAGACGACATGGCGGTGTAGCTCAGCTGGCTAGAGCGTACGGTTCATACCCGTGAGGTCGGGGGTTCGATCCCCTCCGCCGCTATATTTATTTTAACGGCCCGTTGGTCAAGTGGTTAAGACACCGCCCTTTCACGGCGGTAACACGGGTTCGAATCCCGTACGGGTCATCTAAAAAGATCATGCAAATGTGCATGATCTTTTTTTGTTAAATAAATTAAGATATACAATACTTCTACAAAATTATCCTATATTTTCTGAATGTTCAATCAAAATATTAGGGATAAATTACATACTATGTATATATGTAGAGTTATTTCAAATAAAAAGTCGAACGATTATAAAAGTGAAAACTGTTGTTTTGACAAAAATCCCAATAATCATCTTTTATAATGACAGTAATTAAACTATGCAGGTGGTGTTAAAAATATGCCTAAAGCAGGAAGGAATACTATGAATACAAGTGCATTGGCAATGGATGAGAGTCAGCTTGGAACAATAAAGTGGACGAGTAAGTTGCGAATGAAGTTTGAACAGGTTTTCTTTAGATGGGGATTTATTATTGTTGTTATTGGTTTTCTTTTGGGACGAGCATATATATTAACAAACATTTTACCGTTTGCACTGCCATTTTTTGCTGCTGTTTATGTTATGAAGCGGGATAAAATGCCGCTCGCGTTCTTAGCTCTAATGGGAGGAGCGCTTTCCGTTTCGATAGATAATTTATTTTTTACTTTTGCATCTATTTTTACTTTCTTCATTTATAATATCTTCTTTAGTCGATTTACACGTAAAACGGTCGGACTTGTTCCATTCCAAGTATTTATCTCCGCATTAACCGCACACTTAGTTGTTGTCTATTTTGCACAACAGACTGTCACCATGTACGATTTACTTGTTAGTACGATTGAGGCGGGGCTTAGCTTTGTATTAACTATGATATTTTTACAAAGTGTTCCGCTTTTAGTAGAAAGGAAAGGAAAACAACAAGCATTAGAGACAGAAGAAATAGTTTGTTTAATTATATTACTAGCATCTGTATTAACGGGTACAACAGATTGGTTTGTATATGATGCTTCGATTCAACATATTTTCACTAGGTATTTAGTACTAGTGTTTGCATTTATTGCTGGCGCTGCCACCGGGTCTACAGTGGGGGTTGTTACTGGATTAATATTAAGTTTAGCGAATGTGTCTAGCTTGTCTCAGCTTAGTTTACTTGCCTTTTCTGGATTACTTGGTGGGTTGTTAAAAGAAGGGAAGCGTCTAGGTGTTAGTTTAGGTTTATTAATTGGGACAAGCTTGATTACGCTATATGTAGACAAGCAAACAAATATCGTAACAACTTTAATTGAATCTGGTGTGGCGATTATGTTCTTCTTATTAACGCCGAAACTTGTTGTGGATCGTATTGCTAAATTTATGCCAGGTACACAGGAACATTCGCAAGATCAACAACAATATCTAAGAAGAATGCGTGATGTTACAGCGAACAAAATTAATCAATTTGCAAATGTGTTTGCCGCTTTATCTAATAGCTTTTCTGTATATGGGTACGTGGAGGAGGAAGATAAGGAGACAGAGGCGGATTTGTTCTTAAGTACAATTACTGCAAAAACATGTCAAACATGTTTTAAAAAGGATCAATGCTGGGTAGTTAATTTCGATAAAACATACGATTATATGAAACAAATCATGAATGAAACAGAAGAAGGGACGTTACAACATAATCGGAAGTTAGTTCGTGAATGGGACAAGCATTGTGTGCGAGGAAAAAAAGTGACAGATTTAGTAGCGGGCGAATTAGATCACTTCTATGAAGGACAGAAATTACGAAAACAAATGAAAGAAAATCGTAGAATAGTAGCGGAACAATTATTAGGTGTATCGAAAGTTATGGAGGATTTCGCTAAGGAAATACAAAAAGAACGAGAAAATCATCAAGTACAGGAAGAACAGATTTTGCAAGCGTTTCGTGATTTCGGTGTAGAAGTGGAGCATGTTGATATTTATTGTTTGGATAGAGGGAGCATTGATATTGAAATGTTGATTCCGGCTGCATCTAATGAACATGGAGAATGTGAAAAATTAGTTGCGCCGATGCTTTCTGATATTCTAAAAGAAAATATCGTTGTGAAGCATGAAGAAAAATCTTCTTATCCAAATGGGCACAGTTTAATATCATTTGGTTCAGCAAAGACGTACTCTCTTGATACAGGGTTGGCCACAGCTGCAAAAGGTGGTGGGTTCGTTTCGGGTGATTCTTATGCGATGATGGATTTAAGTGTCGGTAAGTATGCGCTTGCGATTAGTGATGGTATGGGAAATGGGCAAAGAGCTCATATGGAGAGTAAGGAAACGGTAAAATTATTACAAAAAATACTTCAATCAGGTATTGATGAGGAAATAGCAATTAAATCTATTAATTCAATTCTTTCTTTAAGAACGACAGAAGAGATGTTTACGACGTTGGACTTAGCTATGGTAGATTTACGGGATGCGAGTGCAAAGTTTTTAAAGATTGGATCAACGCCGAGCTTTGTTAAGCGCGCAAATAATATTTTGAAAATTGAGGCAAGTAATTTGCCAATGGGAATTATTGAAGATGTTGAAGTTGATGTGGTGGGTGAGCAATTAAAAACAGGCGATATCCTTATTATGATGAGCGATGGGATTTTTGAGGGAGCGCAACATGTGGAAAATCATGAACTATGGATGAAACGAAAAATTAAAGAATTGCAAACCGAAGATCCGCAAGAAATTGCAGATATTATTATGGAGGAAGTAATTCGATCTGGTGATGGTTATATAAACGACGATATGACTATTGTTGTGGCGAAAGTAAAGAAAAATATGCCGAAGTGGGCTACGATTCCAATTGTAGGGATGCAGGCGCAATAAAGAATTGCTTTATTCAATGGGGGTGTTTGGCCACTACTGATTAATATAGTCTATTTACAAAAAAACCTAGGTGGATGCCTAGGTTTTTTGCTTTAAAAGATAATGTTATTATTTTTGTGAATATACATGAAGGATGTAAGATAAAAATGTAATTTTTGTATATCTTTTTTTTGCACAATGTTTGTAAAAGTTGTACCATTATAGACAAGGTAACTAACGTTGCTGTTCTTGTTTAATGAAAGGTGATTACGAAGTTGAAAGATACATTTGTTGAAAAGGTAGATGACTTTGTAAAGCAGCATGATGTATTAAAGGAACGTTCAACAATTGTTGTAGGAGTTTCTGGTGGTCCTGACTCTTTGGCTCTTTTATATTATTTGTTAGAAAAAAGAGAGGCAAAACAGTTGAAAATTGTAGTAGCGCATGTAGACCATATGTTTAGAGGCGATGAATCTCATGAGGACCTACAGTTTGTGCAGAGTCTTTGTAAAGGGCTGGGAGTTATTTGTGAAACGATAAGAATTAACGTGTCGCAATATCAACAGCAATACGGGATGAATGCGCAGGTTGCTGCTAGAGAATGCAGATATGCATTTTTGGAAAGAATAATGAAGGAATATGATGCGAGATATGTAGCTCTTGGGCATCATGGAGATGATCAAGTAGAGACAATTTTAATGCGTCTTGTACGAGGGAGTACTCCAAAAGGGTATGCAGGAATTGCAGTGAAGCGTCCTTTTCATAATGGATATTTAATTAGGCCTTTACTTGGAGTAACGAAGGAAGAAATTATTGATTACTGTAATAAGCTAAATGTAATTCCCCGTATAGATCCGAGTAATAAAAAGGAAGTATATACAAGGAATCGATTACGTAAATATGTTCTTCCTCATTTGAAAGAAGAAAACCCACAAGTGCATGAGAAATTTCAAAAATTTAGCGTGCAGATGCAAGAGGATGAGGCGTATTTGCAGGAATTAGCTTTTGAGAAAATGAATAAAGTAATTACAAAAAAAAGTGATAAACAAATTAGCTTATCAATTCCTGCCTTCGAATCCATGTCTTTGCCTTTACAAAGGAGAGGGATTCAACTAATATTAAACTATCTTTATGAATATAAGATTCCGTCTTCTCTTTCTTCTATACATATTGACAAAGTGATTGAGTTTTTTAAGCGGATACAACCTTCGGGTTCACTTGATTTCCCAGGTGATTTAAAAATTGTCCGCACATACGAGGAGTGTAGCTTTAGATTTAAACAAGAAATTGTTTCTCCTTTTTCGCAAGATTTATCAGTACCCGGGACAATTACATTATCGAACGGTGATAAACTTGTAACAGAGGTGAGCGAAGATATACCAAGTAACATGAATGAAACAGTATTTGTTGCTAAGTATAATGATATATCATATCCACTTCGTATTCGGTCTAGAGAAAATGGAGATCGCATGTCAATACAAGGTATGGATGGCACAAAAAAGATAAAAGCTATTTTTATCGAAGCGAAAGTACCAAAAGAAAAAAGGGAAGAATGGCCGGTCGTTTGTGATGCAAGTGGAAATATTATTTGGGTACCCTTGTTGAAGCGATCTGCATTTGCTATTTCGAAAGAAATAGCAAAGAAGGATAAATATATGATTATTCACTACAAAAGCAAGGAGTCTTCCGGGAGGATAATGAAATGATGAATCAAGATATCGAAAAAGTATTAATTTCTGAAGAACAAATACAAGAAAAGGTGCGCGAATTAGGTGCAATTATTGCAGAGGATTACAAAAACACAGTACCTCTTGCAATTGGTGTATTAAAGGGTGCAATGCCATTTATGGCAGATTTATTAAAGAGAACAGATACATATCTTGAAATGGATTTTATGGCTGTATCTAGTTACGGTCACTCTACAGTTTCAACAGGTGAAGTGAAAATTTTAAAAGACCTTGATACTTCTGTAGAAGGTCGCGACATTTTAATCGTTGAAGATATTATTGATAGCGGTCTTACGCTAAGCTACTTAGTGGACCTGTTCAAATATCGTAAAGCGAAGTCTGTAAAAATTGTTACGTTATTAGATAAGCCTACAGGCCGTAAGGTTGATCTGAAAGCGGATTACGTTGGATTTACTGTTCCGCATGAATTCGTTGTAGGATATGGGTTAGATTATAAAGAGCAGTACCGTAATCTTCCTTATGTGGGAGTATTAAAACCAAGCGTTTACTCAAATTAATTAAATACAGGCGTCACAATTGTATAGGAAAGTTTTTCTATGTTACGATTTACTATAGTGTTTATGCCGTGAGAGGAGGTTAGGAATGAATCGTATCTTCCGTAATACCATCTTTTATTTACTGATATTCCTAGTAGTAATTGGAATCGTGAGCTATTTTAATGGTTCGACGCAAAAAACGACACCAGTTAGCTACGATAAATTCATTACTAAACTAGAAAAAGGTGAAGTGCGCAATGTGCAACTTCAACCGAAAAATGGTGTGTTTGAAGTAAAAGGACAATTTAATAACTCTAGCCAGGGAGAACAATTTGTTACTTATGCACCAAATACTGAGGAATTACAAAAGAAAATTAATGATAAAGCGCAAGGTGCTGAAGTTAAGTATCAACCAGCAGAAGAAACAAGTGCTTGGGTAACATTCTTTACTTCGATTATTCCGTTTGTCATTATCTTCATTTTATTCTTCTTCTTATTAAACCAAGCTCAGGGTGGCGGTAGCCGTGTTATGAACTTCGGGAAAAGTAAGGCGAAGCTATATAATGACGAAAAGAAAAAAGTTCGTTTCAGAGATGTTGCTGGAGCGGATGAGGAGAAACAAGAACTTGTTGAGGTAGTTGAATTCTTGAAAGATCCTCGTAAGTTCGCTGAAGTTGGTGCCCGTATTCCGAAGGGTGTTCTATTAGTAGGACCTCCAGGTACAGGTAAAACTTTACTAGCACGTGCTGTTGCAGGTGAAGCAGGCGTTCCGTTCTTCTCTATCAGTGGTTCTGACTTCGTAGAGATGTTCGTCGGTGTCGGTGCATCCCGTGTACGTGATTTATTCGAAAATGCAAAGAAAAATGCTCCTTGTATCATTTTCATTGATGAAATTGATGCAGTAGGACGTCAACGTGGCGCAGGTCTTGGTGGTGGCCATGATGAGCGTGAGCAAACGTTGAACCAATTACTTGTTGAAATGGATGGGTTCGGTGCAAACGAAGGTATTATTATCATCGCTGCGACAAACCGTCCTGATATTCTTGATCCAGCGTTATTACGTCCAGGTCGTTTTGACCGTCAAATTACAGTAGATCGTCCAGATGTAAATGGCCGTGAAGCTGTACTTAAAGTACATGCTCGTAATAAACCGCTTGATGAGAATATCAATTTAAGAGCAATTGCAACTCGTACACCAGGATTCTCTGGTGCCGATCTTGAAAACTTATTAAACGAAGCTGCTTTAGTAGCTGCGCGTCAAGATAAGAAAAAAATTGACATGAGTGACATTGATGAAGCTACGGATCGCGTTATTGCAGGTCCAGCTAAGAAAAGTCGTGTTATCTCTGAAAAAGAACGTAATATCGTTGCTTTCCATGAAGCGGGCCACACTGTAATTGGTGTTGTTCTTGATGAAGCTGATGTCGTTCATAAAGTAACAATTGTCCCTCGTGGTCAAGCTGGTGGATATGCAGTAATGCTTCCGAAAGAAGATCGTTACTTCATGACAAAACCAGAGTTACTTGATAAAATCACTGGTTTACTTGGTGGTCGAGTAGCTGAAGAGATTGTATTTGGTGAAGTAAGTACAGGTGCTCATAATGACTTCCAACGTGCGACTGGTATTGCAAGACGCATGGTTACAGAATTTGGTATGAGTGATAAGCTTGGACCGATGCAATTTGGTAGCTCACAAGGTGGTCAAGTGTTCTTAGGAAGAGACTTCCATTCAGAACAAAACTATAGTGATGCGATTGCGCATGAAATCGATGTGGAAATGCAAACGATTATGAAAGAATGTTATGCTCGTGCAAAACAAATTCTTACTGAAAATCGTGATAAACTAGATCTTATTGCGAAAACGTTACTTGAAGTAGAAACATTAGATGCAGAGCAAATCAATCATTTATGTGACTATGGCAGATTGCCAGAACGTCCAACATCTTCAGCTGATGTGAAAGTAAACATCAACATGAAGAAAGACGATGAAGATAAAGAAGATAAGTAAGAGCTGAAGGAGTGACGATAGTCACTCCTTTTTTGTTTGTTAAATTTTTTTCTGATTACTATTGAGAGTTTATGGAATAAAGTAATTTTAGTAAAACTAGTATTAAAAATTGAAATAGAGAGCAATCTTTTTGTAAAATGATGAGTATAGAAAAACTGATTATATAAGTATGTGTGATATGATGTTTTTATAAGTTTTATACATACTGCACAAATATAGATTAAATAAGATAAGTGGTGAGAATATGATTTTTGTATTGGATGTAGGGAACACAAATGCGGTGTTAGGTGTGTTTGAAGAGGGGGAACTTCGTCAGCATTGGCGCATGGAAACAGATCGTCATAAAACAGAAGATGAGTATGGGATGCTTGTGAAACAGTTACTTGAGCATGAGGGTCTTTCGTTTGGAGATGTGAAAGGTATTATTGTGTCTTCAGTTGTACCGCCAATTATGTTCGCTTTAGAACGCATGTGTGAAAAATATTTTAAAATTAAACCGCTTGTAGTAGGGCCTGGAATAAAAACGGGACTAAATATTAAATATGAAAATCCACGTGAAGTAGGTGCAGACCGAATTGTAAATGCAGTAGCAGGAATCCATTTGTATGGAAGTCCGCTTATCATTGTTGATTTTGGTACGGCTACTACATATTGTTATATTAACGAAGAAAAGCATTATATGGGTGGAGTTATTACGCCAGGAATTATGATTTCAGCAGAGGCTTTATATAGTAGGGCTGCAAAACTTCCTCGAATTGAAATTACAAAACCAAGTAGTGTTGTTGGAAAGAATACAGTAAGTGCAATGCAATCCGGAATCCTTTATGGATACGTTGGACAAGTGGAAGGTATTGTTAAGCGTATGAAAGAGGAAGCTAAACAAGAACCGAAAGTTATTGCAACAGGTGGATTGGCGAAATTAATTTCAGAAGAATCGAATGTAATTGATGTTGTAGATCCATTTTTAACGTTAAAAGGTTTATATATGTTATATGAGCGTAATGCAAATTTACAACATGAGAAAGGTGAATAAATACGTATGAAAGATTATTTAGTAAAAGCGTTAGCTTTTGATGGGGAAGTGCGTGCGTATAGTGTACGTACAACAAACACAGTAAGTGAGGCGCAAAGACGTCATGATACATGGAGAACAGCTTCAGCGGCGCTTGGTCGTTCTTTGACTGCAGGTACAATGATGGGCGCAATGTTAAAAGGTGACCAAAAGTTAACGATTAAGGTGGAAGGTAACGGTCCAATCGGCCCTATCTTAGTGGATGCTCATGCAAATGGAGATGTACGTGGTTATGTAACAAATCCGCATGTTGATTTTGAAGGAACAGAACAAGGGAAATTACGTGTATATCAAGCGGTAGGTACAGAAGGGTTTGTAACAGTAATCAAAGATATTGGTATGCGTGAGCCGTTTATCGGTCAATCCCCAATCGTTTCCGGAGAATTAGGGGAAGACTTCACGTATTATTTCGCAGTTTCTGAACAGACGCCTTCTTCTGTAGGTGTTGGTGTTCTTGTAAATGGAGATGACAGCATATTAGCTGCAGGTGGATTTATTCTTCAAATTATGCCGGGTGCACAGGAAGAAACAATTTCATTCATTGAAGATCGTTTGCAAAAAATCCCTCCTGTATCAACGTTGATCGAACAAGGTCTTTCTCCAGAGGAGTTACTATATGCAGTTCTTGGGGAAGATAAAGTAAAAGTATTAGAAACGATGGATGTTCAATTTAATTGCACATGCTCACGCGAACGTATTGAGAGTGTGTTAATTAGTTTAGGTAAAACAGAGTTAGAGCAAGTTCGTGAAGAAGAGGAAGAGACAGAAGTTCATTGTCATTTCTGTAATGAGCGATACAAGTTCTCTAAAGAAGATATTACAAATCTAATTGAGAATCTGTAATAAGGATTAAAGGGAGCGCTCTTTCAAATTGATTGACAAACAGGGAATTTTCTGACAAAATCTAAATATAGATAAAACCAATAAAAATACTCGGTGTTAGGAGTGACAGGAATGCGAGTGGCACAATCAGTTTCAGAATTAATCGGGAAAACGCCGATCGTTAAGTTGAACCGCATCGTAGAATCAGACAGCGCAGATATATATTTGAAATTAGAATTTATGAATCCGGGGAGCAGTGTTAAAGATCGTATTGCATTAGCTATGATTGAAGATGCTGAAAAAAAAGGATTGTTAAAAGAAGGCGATACAATCATTGAGCCAACAAGTGGTAACACAGGAATTGGCTTAGCGATGGTAGCAGCTGCTAAAGGATATAAGGCAATTTTAGTAATGCCAGAAACAATGAGTGTGGAGCGTCGTAATTTATTACGTGCTTACGGTGCTGAATTAGTATTGACTCCAGGACCTGAAGGAATGGGCGGAGCAATTCGTCAAGCGACTGAATTAGCGAAAGAGCATGGTTACTTTATACCACAACAGTTCAAAAATCAATCGAATCCAGAAATGCATCGTTTAACAACGGGTCCAGAAATTGTTGAACAAATGGGTGATCAACTAGATGCGTTTATTGCGGGTATTGGTACAGGTGGGACGATTACTGGTGCTGGTGAAGTGCTGAAGGAAGCGTATAAAGATATTAAAATTTATGCAGTAGAACCTGCGGATTCGCCAGTGTTATCTGGTGGAAAACCGGGTCCACATAAAATCCAAGGAATTGGAGCGGGATTTGTACCGGAGACATTGGATGTAGAGATATATGATGAAATCATTCAAGTAAAGGCAGAGCAAGCGTTCGAATATGCGAGAAGAGTGGCTAAAGAGGAAGGTATTTTAGTTGGTATCTCTTCAGGGGCAGTTATTTATGCAGCGACAGAAGTTGCCAAAAAGTTAGGTAAAGGGAAAAAGGTACTTGTTATTATCCCGAGTAATGGTGAACGGTATTTAAGTACACCACTTTATCAATTTGAATCCTAATTAAATGTGATTGAAAAAGCATCCTTGAAAAAGGATGCTTTTTTCTTTTTGGATTGGAAATAGGAAAAGAGTGAATGACTAGAAAACTTCATGTAAAATAAGAGGTAGTATAATTAATTTATTTTCACTAGCCCTCGAGTATAGTTATTCTCCATATACATAACATATGTAGTTTGGAATGATTAATCTAAGAGGGTGGGATAAAAGAAGACGGGGTGTTGATATGCAACGAAGAAAATCTTTAGCGCTTTCTATTCCATATCAGTTAGACTTTTTTAAACAATATAAATTTCTTTCTCAGGATAAGCCGCAGCATATTTTGTTAGAAAGTGGACGTGGCGGCCGTTATAACATTGTGGGGCTGAATCCGGTAGCGGTAATCCGAGGGAAGGATGAAACGTTACATATAAGCGAAAGTGGTAAGGAAACAATAAAGCGAGGGAATCCATTAGATTTAATGCAAGAATATATGGAGAAATGGAAAACAGACTATAATCCGGAGTACCCGCCTTTCCAAGGTGGAGCGATTGGTTACTTTAGTTATGATTGTATCCGTTACATCGAAAAACTTTCTTCTCTTGCGGAGGATGACATTAATATACCTGATATATTCTTTTTGTTATTTGATGATGTGTTTGTATATGATCAAGAAGAAAAAGTATTATGGATTATTACGCATTATGTAGATAAGCATGAAGAGGCAAAAGAGCGATTAAATGAATGGAAGGTTCTTTGGGCGACAGAAGCGCCGGAAGTGACTATACCGTTTGTGTGCCCTGAAAAGAAAAGTGAAGCAGTTGCATTTACTGAAGAAAGCTTTATGAAGGCGGTTGAATGTATTCAAGAATATATTGGTGCTGGTGATGTGTTCCAAGTAAACTTGTCGACAAGACAAGAAAGAACGTTACAAACACACCCGCTAGAAATTTATACGAGTCTTCGTGAAATTAATCCATCTCCATATATGGGTTACTTGGAGCTTGGAGATTTTCAAATTGTTAGTGGATCGCCAGAGTTGCTAATTAAGAAACAAGGAACCGAAGTAAGCACAAGACCAATTGCTGGAACGAGATCTAGAGGGGCGAACGAGCAAGAGGATGAAGAATTAGCGAGAGAATTAATTGAGAACGAAAAAGAAAGAGCAGAGCACGTCATGCTTGTGGATTTAGAACGAAATGATTTAGGACGTGTTTGTAAATATGGCACTGTAGAAGTAGATGAATTTATGGTAATTGAGAAATACTCACATGTTATGCATATTGTTTCTAATGTGCGTGGTGAGGTGGAAGAAGATAAAGATGCTTTTGATTTAGTGAAGGCTGTATTCCCGGGGGGGACAATTACTGGTGCCCCGAAAATACGTACGATGGAAATTATTGAAGAATTAGAACCTGTTCGCCGAGGGATTTATACAGGTTCAATCGGTTGGATTGGTTATTCTGGAGATACAGAATTGAATATTGTAATTAGGACACTTCTTGCTAAAGATGGAAAAGCGCATGTACAAGCAGGAGCGGGAATTGTAATTGATTCGAATCCAGAAAATGAATATAAAGAGTCGTTAAAAAAGGCGATTGCTTTATGGCGTGCAAAAGAACGTAGCGAAGAAACGGTTAGGTGAGAGAAATGATATTAATGATTGATAATTATGATTCTTTTACATTTAATTTAGTGCAGTTTCTTGGAGAACTTGGACAAGATCTTGTTGTTAAGCGTAATGATGAAGTGACTATTTCAGATATTGAGGATATGAAGCCAGACTTTTTAATGATTTCGCCAGGTCCGTGTAGTCCGAATGAAGCAGGGATTAGTATGGAAGCCATTCAATACTTTGCTGGAAAGATTCCGATTTTTGGAGTTTGTCTTGGGCATCAATCTATTGCACAGGTGTTTGGTGGAGAGGTTGTTCGTGCGGAGCGGTTAATGCATGGGAAAACGTCGCCTATGCATCATGACGGAAAGACGATTTTTTCGGATATTCCTAATCCATTTACTGCAACGCGTTACCATTCCCTTATTGTTAAGAAAGAGACGTTACCGGATTGTTTAGAGGTAACATCTTGGACAGAGGAAGGGGAAATTATGGCGCTTCGTCATACGACATTGCCGATTGAAGGTGTACAGTTCCACCCAGAATCTATTATGACTTCCCATGGAAAAGAGTTACTGCAGAATTTCATTCGTAAATATAGTCCAAGTGTGGCATCATGTTAATTTACGTAAATGGTGAGTACGTAAAAACGAGTGAAGCGAAAATTTCTCCTTATGACCATGGTTATTTATATGGGCTTGGAGTTTTTGAGACGTTTCGTATTTATAATGGTCATCCCTTTTTGTTGGATGACCATTATGACCGTTTAATAGATGCGTTGGATACATTGCAAATTAAATGGACAATGACAAAAGAGGATGTAATGTTTATTTTGAAAAATTTGCTCGCTAAGAATGAATTGGAGCATGCATATGTACGCTTTAATGTTTCGGCGGGTATAGATGAAATAGGATTGCAAACCGAAATGTATGAAGAACCGTCTGTTATTGTTTTTATAAAACCTTTAGCAGCCCCAGGGGATATAGTGGAAAAAGAAGGGGTTATTTTAAAACAAGTGCGCAATACGCCGGAAGGGACGTTGCGCTTGAAATCTCATCACTATTTAAATAACATTTTAGGGAAGCGCGAAATTGGAAATGTTGTGAATAAGGAAGGTATTTTCCTTACTGAAGCAGGTTATGTCGCAGAGGGTATTGTTTCGAATCTCTTTTTTGTGAAAGATAATGTTTTGTATACACCTTCACTAAAAACAGGAATTTTAAATGGTATCACTCGTGCGTTTATTATAAAGGTTGCAGAGGAACTTAGTGTAGAGGTGAAAGAAGGTTTCTTTACGAAAGGTGAATTACTTTCAGCAGATGAAGTCTTCGTAACAAACTCCATTCAAGAAGTTGTTCCACTTTATCATATAGAAGGGCGAGATTTCCCGGGTAAAGTGGGAGTGGTTACAAAAAGATTGACGAATCTTTATGAAATGCAGAGAGAGAAATTGTGGAGCAGAAATGAATTGCGAAGAGGAGATGTGTAGTTTGAAGTGGGATTATGATTTGCGCTGCGGTGAATATACATTGAATTTAAATGAAAAGACATTAATTATGGGGATTTTAAATGTAACGCCAGATTCATTTTCGGATGGTGGGAGTTACAATGAGGTAGAGGCCGCAGTGCGCCATGCAAAAGAAATGCGAGATGAAGGTGCTCATATTATCGATATTGGTGGTGAATCTACTCGCCCAGGTTTTGCTAAAGTATCAGTAGAAGAAGAAATCAAGCGAGTTGTTCCGATGATTCAGGCAGTTTCAAAAGAAGTAAAATTGCCTATATCTATTGATACATATAAAGCTGAAGTTGCAAAGCAAGCAATAGAGGCTGGTGCTCATATTATTAATGATATTTGGGGAGCGAAGGCGGAACCGAAAATTGCTGAAGTTGCAGCTCATTATGATGTGCCTATCATTTTGATGCATAACCGCGATAATATGAATTATCGTAATCTAATGGCGGATATGATTGCTGATTTGTATGACAGCATTAAAATTGCGAAAGATGCTGGTGTGAGAGATAAAAATATTATTTTAGACCCGGGCATCGGCTTTGCGAAAACACCTGAACAAAACTTAGAAGCGATGCGTAATTTAGAGCAGTTAAATGTGCTAGGGTATCCAGTTCTCTTAGGCACTTCAAGGAAATCCTTTATTGGGCATGTACTAGATTTACCAGTAGAGGAACGTCTTGAAGGAACGGGAGCTACTGTTTGTCTTGGTATTGAAAAGGGTTGTGAGTTTGTTCGCGTTCATGATGTGAAAGAAATGGCGCGCATGGCTAAGATGATGGATGCGATGATTGGTAAGGGGGCAAAGTAATTGGATAAAATTTATATCCATGATATGGAGTTTTACGGTTATCATGGTGTATTCCCAGAGGAAAATAAATTAGGTCAGAGATTCAAAGTCGACTTAACAGTGGAATTGGATTTAAAACGCGCGGGAGAAAGCGACGACTTAGAGCATTCGGTCAATTATGGAGAGCTTTTTGAACTATGTAGAAAAGTTGTTGAGGATAGAACATATAAGCTTGTAGAGAGTATCGCTGAAAATATTGCTGCAGATATATTGAAACAATATGAGGGTATTGCACGGTGTACAATTAAGGTAATTAAACCAGATCCACCGATACCGGGGCATTATCGTGCTGTGGCAGTAGAAATTACGAGAGAACGATCATGAATAATATAGCGTACATTGCATTGGGGTCAAATATTGGAGAGCGTTATACGTATTTAACCGAAGCGATTCGATTTCTAAACAAAATCCCATATATCCAAGTTGATGATATGTCATCTATATATGAAACTGAGCCGGTTGGCTATACTGATCAAAGTTGTTTTTTAAATTTAGTTATAAAAATTTCTACCAATTTATCACCGCAAGAATTATTGAAAGTAACACAAAAAGTAGAAAATGATTTAGGAAGAAAAAGGGAAATAAGGTGGGGGCCGAGAACCATCGACCTTGACATTTTGCTCTATAATCAAGAAAATATTGAAGCAGAGAATCTTATTGTTCCACATCCTCGGATGTTTGAAAGAGCTTTTGTTATCGTTCCGTTGTTAGAGATTAATCCAGATATTAAACAAGACATTTCACGTTCACAAGTAGAAGAAATGAAAAGGCGAGAGGGAGTAACGGTATGGAAGCAGAAAAATGGGGAAGACGCATTCGTGCTTTTCGAAAGCTAAAAGGTTATACGCAAGAAGGTTTTGCTAAAGAATTAGGGGTATCTGTATCTGTTTTAGGAGAGGTCGAGAGGGGAAATCGATCGCCTTCTCAAGACTTTGTAGTAGAAGTTGCGAAGGCATTAAAGGTTTCAATAGATGAATTAATGCCGAAGTAACTGTAAAGGAAGGAGTAAGTCGGTTGTTAAAGATTGCAAATATTGAGATGAAAAATCCGGTTGTATTAGCACCGATGGCGGGAGTGTGTAACTCTGCATTCCGTTTGACAGTAAAAGAATTTGGCGCAGGTTTAGTTTGTGCTGAAATGGTAAGTGATAAGGCGATATTACTTAATAATAAAAGAACATTGGATATGTTATATATCGATGAGAGAGAAAAGCCGTTAAGTTTACAAATCTTTGGTGGTGAGAAAGAAACTCTTGTAGATGCTGCGAAATACGTAGATAAATATACAACAGCAGACATTATTGATATTAATATGGGTTGCCCAGTGCCGAAAATCACTAAATGTGATGCGGGAGCGAAGTGGCTTTTAGATCCAAATAAAATATATGAAATGGTAGCAGCAGTTGTAGATGCTGTTGAAAAACCTGTAACAGTTAAAATGCGTATTGGTTGGGATGAAGATCATATTTTCGCAATAGAAAATGCTAGAGCTGTTGAGCGTGCTGGTGGACAAGCAGTAGCGGTTCATGGACGTACACGAGTGCAGATGTATGAAGGTAAAGCAGACTGGGATATTATTAAACAAGTAAAGCAAGCTGTAAATATTCCAGTTATCGGAAATGGTGATGTCGAAACACCGCAAGATGCAAAGCGTATGCTTGATGAAATTGGCGTAGATGGCGTTATGATTGGTCGCGCTGCTCTTGGGGATCCGTGGATGATTTATCGTACGGTAAAGTATTTGGAGACCGGTGAATTAATGCCAGAACCTACAGTGCGCGAAAAAATTGATGTATGTATGTTGCATCTAGATCGTCTTATCGGCTTAAAGAATGAAAATGTCGCTGTAAGAGAGATGAGAAAGCATGCAGCTTGGTATTTAAAAGGTGTTCGTGGTAATGCGAGTGTGCGTAATGGTATCAATGCTTGTAATACACGTGAAGACCTTGCGAATGTATTAGGTGCATTTGTAGAAGAAGTTGAAGCAAAACAACAAACAATTCACGTTGGTTAATACTAGATAGAGAAGATTGACATTCTTCTATTCACTTCCTATAATTACGTGAAAGAAAGAAGAACTGCCAGTTAGTAGCTGGCAGTTTTTCTAGTTGGGTAGAAAATGCTATACTGTATATATTATAAAATTAAATAGAGCTGGAGTGATATCAATATCATGGATAACATGAACCACGAAGAATTAAACGATCAATTGCTTGTTCGTCGTGAAAAGTTACATAACTTACGTGAACAAGGAATCGATCCGTTCGGTAAACGATTTGAACGCACAAATGCAACAAATGATTTATTAAGCTTATATGGAGAGTTCTCTAAGGAAGAACTAGAAGAGAAAGAAATCTCTGTTTCTATCGCTGGTCGTATTATGACAAAACGCGGTAAAGGGAAAGCTGGATTTGCACACATTCAAGATTTACATGGACAAGTTCAAATTTATGTTCGTAAAGATGCTGTTGGAGATGAAGAGTACGAATTATTTAAAACAGCAGATTTAGGTGATTTAGTAGGTATTGAAGGTAAAGTGTTCAAAACAAATGTTGGAGAACTTTCAGTAAAAGCAACAGGTTTTACACTATTAACAAAATCTCTTCGTCCATTACCGGATAAATACCATGGATTAAAAGATGTTGAACAACGCTATCGTCAACGTTATTTAGACTTAATTACAAGTATGGAAAGTCGTGAAACGTTCGTTACTCGTAGTAAGATCATTCGTGAAATGAGAAGATATTTAGATGACAATGGTTATCTTGAAGTAGAAACACCTATGATGCACGCGATTGCAGGTGGAGCATCTGCCCGTCCTTTCACTACACACCATAATGCGTTAGATATGGAATTATATATGCGTATCGCGATTGAACTTCATTTAAAACGCCTTATTGTGGGTGGATTAGAAAAAGTTTATGAAATCGGACGTGTATTCCGTAATGAGGGTGTATCAACTCGTCATAACCCTGAGTTTACGATGATTGAATTATATGAAGCGTATGCTGATTATAAAGATATTATGAAGTTAACAGAAGATATGGTTGCTCATATCGCGAAAAAAGTATTGGGCACAACAACAATCCAATACGGTGATTATGAAATTAATCTAGAACCAGAATGGACACGTCTTCATATGGTAGATGCGATCAAGCAATACTCTGGAGCTGATTTCTGGAATCCAATGAGTGTAGAAGAAGCGCGTGAACTTGCAAAAGAACATAATGTAGAAATTAAAGATACAATGGAAGTTGGTCATATTATTAATGAGTTCTTCGAACAAAAAGTAGAAGATAAATTAATTCAACCAACATTTATTTACGGTCATCCGGTAGAAATTTCGCCACTTGCGAAAAAGAATGATGAAGATCCACGATTCACAGATCGTTTCGAATTATTCATCGTTGCACGTGAGCATGCAAATGCATTCACTGAGTTAAATGATCCGATTGATCAAAAAGAACGTTTTGAAGCTCAATTAAAAGAACGCGAGCAAGGTAATGATGAAGCTCATATGATGGATGACGATTATATCGAAGCTCTTGAGTATGGTATGCCTCCTACAGGTGGACTAGGAATTGGTATTGATCGTCTTGTTATGCTATTAACGAATGCACCATCTATTCGTGATGTATTATTATTCCCGGCTATGCGCCATAAACAAGACTAAGCTTTGGAGATTTCTCCAAAGCTTTTTTTATTTGAGTGTGAGTTAATTGAGATAGTAGGTCTTGATAGTGTAGAAAGTTATATTTATATAGAAGAAATGTACTGTTTTTATACTTTTTTACTAAGTTAAAAATTTTATTAGAAAAACTATTGCATTTTAATAATCAAACTGGTATATTTATATTCGTTGCCACGAAAGGTAACAAACAAAACAAACGAAAAACAACTTATTGAAAAAAGTTGTTGACGAAAATATAACGAAATGTTATATTAATAAAGTCGCTTCTGAGCGACGGAGAAGTTCTTTGAAAACTGAAC
>NZ_NUPZ01000028.1 GCF_002584985.1 Bacillus sp. AFS029637
CATTTGACTCGTGTTTTTTTATTTCCCATGAAATAGATTCGGTTCTGATAATAAAAATGCTGAAATATAATAAGGGATTTTTTGAGCAGAAATATTTAAAAATTGATAAATAAATGGATAGTCTTCGGAGTTATAACTTCCAAGCAAGTCATACCACCAATCTGTTTCGTATCGTGAAATCATACTTAAATTATAGAGCAATAAATAATGAACAAGGAGCTCAGGTAATACGGGCTTAGGATTTCTAGGATCGGTTGTAAGCGGTAAGTAATAAGTATCCGCAAGGTACTCGTAGTACAAAGGAGTACTATACATAGGATTCCATGAATCGATAGGTGCTGTAAAAAGTATATTCAAGTCACTCGTCCTTTCAGGGGTTTGTTGTATGGATAAGTGCTTACAAGCGGATTCAATGTAACGTGAAAATCTCTCTGTAGTCATATGTAGTCGATCTAGTATATTGACTGAAAAAGAGAGTTCATTTTTATTTGTTGAATCGATTTTATATAAAGTTGATCCTTTTTGACCATAGCGAAATAAATGTTGTAATTCGGGAATGGTTCCCATTAAGTCTAACATGTTAAATTTTTCTGCTTCTAGGTGTTTCATGTGAAATAGTTGTTCTGCAACATGAGTAAATAATCCATTTTTTTGTACCTTTACCTCATCTTCTAAAAATTGATAGCCTTGTTTTTTTCGTTTGCGAGTCGTAACGCCATGAGCTAAAACAGTAGTGGATTCTGGATAGTTAGGGTCGATAGTTAGTAAGCATGCTTTAAATAGTTGACTAATCCCATAAAACAGCAACATCGGCTGAATAGAAAATGGGGATGCTTTATATAATTCATAATAATTTTTCCCATGTTCTAAGTAGTAAATAAAGGGATAACAATTTTCAAAGCTCTTTTTTTCAGCATCTTGTATGGAGGATTTTTCATAACAACGGGCAAGATAACGTTGTACATTTTGAGATGAAAAAAAGAAACTTAATTGCTGCCAAGTACAAGTTGAATGATGCATATATTACGCTCCTTTTATTGTCTAAAAATTCTAACATATATATACTTTCTTGACAGTATTTTAACCAATTGATAAGCTACTAATAATAATTTCTGGTATCATGGGGGGAACAATTATGTGGGAATCTAAATTTGTTAAAGAAGGTTTGACTTTTGATGATGTATTACTTGTACCAGCAAAGTCAGATGTACTACCAAGAGAAGTAAGTGTTAAAACAGTTTTATCTGAAAGCTTACAGTTAAATATCCCGTTAATTAGTGCAGGAATGGATACAGTAACAGAAGCAGATATGGCTATTGCAATGGCTCGCCAAGGTGGTTTAGGTATCATTCATAAGAATATGTCTATTGAGCAACAGGCAGAGCAGGTTGACAAAGTAAAACGCTCTGAAAGCGGCGTTATTTCAGATCCATTCTTTTTAACTCCAGAACATCAAGTATATGATGCAGAACATCTTATGGGAAAATATCGTATTTCAGGTGTACCAGTTGTAAATAATTTAGATGAACGAAAATTAGTTGGTATTATTACAAACCGTGATATGCGTTTCATCCAAGACTACTCAATCAAAATTTCTGACGTAATGACAAAAGAACAGCTAATTACAGCTCCAGTTGGTACTACACTGGAAGAAGCTGAAAAGATCCTACAAAAGTATAAAATTGAAAAGCTCCCTCTCGTTGATAATAACGGTGTATTACAAGGGCTTATTACAATAAAAGATATTGAAAAAGTAATTGAATTTCCAAACTCTGCAAAGGATAAGCAAGGACGCTTATTAGTTGGAGCCGCGGTTGGTGTAACAGCTGATGCTATGACTCGTATCGATGCATTAGTAAAAGCACAGGTCGATGCAATCGTTCTTGATACGGCTCATGGACATTCTCAAGGTGTTATCGATAAAGTAAAAGAAGTTCGTGCGAAATATCCATCACTAAATATTATCGCAGGAAATGTTGCTACTGCTGAAGCGACAAAAGCATTAATCGAAGCTGGTGCAAACGTAGTTAAAGTAGGTATCGGACCAGGTTCTATTTGTACGACACGCGTTGTCGCTGGCGTGGGTGTACCACAATTAACAGCAGTTTATGATTGTGCAACAGAAGCTCGTAAACACGGCATTCCAGTAATTGCTGATGGTGGTATTAAGTACTCTGGTGATATGGTTAAAGCTTTAGCAGCAGGAGCACACGTTGTTATGTTAGGTAGCATGTTTGCTGGTGTTGCTGAAAGCCCTGGAGAAACTGAAATTTACCAAGGTCGTCAATTTAAAGTATATCGTGGTATGGGTTCTGTCGGAGCGATGGAAAAAGGAAGTAAAGATCGTTACTTCCAAGAAGGAAACAAAAAACTTGTTCCAGAAGGTATTGAAGGTCGTGTTCCTTATAAAGGACCTTTAGCAGATACAGTTCATCAATTAGTTGGTGGATTACGTGCAGGTATGGGATACTGTGGAGCACAAGATTTAGAATTCTTACGTGAGAATGCACAATTTATTCGTATGTCAGGTGCTGGTTTACTTGAAAGTCATCCTCATCACGTACAAATTACGAAAGAGGCTCCAAACTACTCATTATAATGTCTTATATACAAATAGACGGAGATTTGATATCTCTGTCTATTTTTTTTTGATTATGTTAGAATAACGGTTATGTGAGTACATAGATATTGGGGGTAGCAAAAGTGAAAGGTATGTTTTGCAAAAGATTCATTGCATTAGTAACAATGCTTACACTAGCTTGTAGTATGTTGTTACCATATAGCAATGCATCAGCAGAAACAGGAGCTGCTTTAAACATTGAAGCAGGTGCGGCAATTTTAGTTGAAGCAAATTCTGGGAAAATTTTATATCAAAAGAATGCAGATGAATTATTATCAATTGCTAGTATGACAAAGATGATGAGTGAATATTTAGTTCACGAAGCAGTGGATAAAGGAAAACTTAAGTGGGATCAGAAAATTAAGGTTTCTGAATATGCATATAAGGTTTCACAAGATGCTTCCTTATCAAACGTTGCATTAGAAAATGGTGGCTCTTATACAGTAAAAGAGTTATACGAGGCAATGGCAATCTTTTCTGCAAATGGTGCAACAATTGCATTAGCAGAAGCAATTGCAGGCAAAGAAGTAGATTTCGTAAAAATGATGAATGATAAAGCGAAAGAACTAGGATTGAAAAATTATAAATTTGTCAATTCTACAGGTTTAACGAATAAAGATTTAAAAGGAATGCATCCTGAAGGTACAAACCCGGATGAAGAAAATAAAATGTCTGCGAAGGATGTTGCTACTTTAGCGCAGCATTTAATTAAAGATTATCCAAAAGTGTTAGATACAGCGAAAATTCCGGTAAAGTTCTTCCGTCCAGAAAAAGAGAACTTTAAAATGTCGAACTGGAACTGGATGTTAAAAGGCTTAATTAAAGAATATGATGGTGTAGATGGCCTGAAAACAGGATCGACTCCAGAGGCAGGGGATTGCTTTGCTGGTACGATTGAACGAAACGGAATGCGTTTTATTTCTGTAGTTATTAAAACAAATTCTCATACAGCACGTTTTGATGAGACAAAGAAATTATATGATTATGGCTTTGCTAACTTTGAAATGAAGAAAATGTATGACAAAGGTTCTTCAGTAAAAGGAAATGAGACAGTAAGAGTAGATAATGCAAAAGATAAAGATGTAGCAGTTCAAACAAAACAAGCTGTTTCACTTCCAGTACCAAAAGGAAGTAAAGATGTTTATAAAACAGAAGTAAAAGAATCCAATAAGGAACAAGAAGCACCTATTAAAAAGGGTACTGCGCTCGGTCAAGTGGTAATCACATCAAAAGATACGAATGATCCTGGATTTTTATCTGGTAAGTCATTACAAGTAGATCTTGTAACAAAATCTGAAGTAGAAAAAGCCAATTGGTTTACTCGTTCTATGCGTGGAATTGGTTCTTTCTTTAGTGATATGTGGAATAGTGCTGTTGATACAGTAAAAGGTTGGTTTTAAGAGCTCCTCATGGTAGGGGCTTTTTTTTATTCCTATTTTTCATACCGACTTTATGAAAAAGTAGTAGACAAGCATCTGATAGTTAGTGGTAGAATGTAAGAGTATTCTTAATTTTCGCCTATAACGGGGGAAAGCAATTCACCTAGGGGGGTTTTTGTACATGACAAATGTAACAGGGACAGAACGTGTAAAACGTGGAATGGCAGAAATGCAAAAAGGCGGCGTTATTATGGACGTAATTAACGCTGAACAAGCAAAAATTGCAGAAGAGGCAGGCGCAGTTGCCGTTATGGCATTAGAGCGTGTACCAGCAGATATTCGTGCAGCAGGTGGCGTTTCTCGTATGGCTGATCCAACAATTGTTGAAGAAGTTATGGGTGCGGTGTCAATTCCGGTTATGGCAAAATGTCGTATCGGTCACCTTGTAGAAGCACGTGTATTAGAATCATTAGGGGTAGACTATATCGATGAGAGTGAAGTATTAACTCCTGCTGATGAAGTATACCATTTAAATAAACGTGATTACACAGTTCCGTTTGTATGTGGTTGCCGTGATATCGGAGAAGCTGCACGTCGTATTGCAGAAGGTGCATCTATGCTTCGTACAAAAGGTGAACCAGGAACAGGAAACATTGTAGAGGCAGTGCGTCATATGCGCCAAGTCAATGCAGAAATCCGTCAAGTTGCAAGTCTACGTGAAGATGAGTTAATGACGTATGCAAAAAATACTGGAGCTCCTTATGAAGTACTACTTGAAATTAAACGCCTTGGTCGTTTGCCGGTTGTAAACTTTGCAGCGGGTGGTGTAGCAACACCAGCAGATGCAGCGTTAATGATGCAACTTGGTGCTGATGGTGTATTTGTTGGATCTGGTATCTTTAAATCAGAAAACCCAGAGAAATTTGCACGTGCGATCGTTGAAGCAACGACTCATTACGAAGATTATGAACTAATTGCAAGCCTTTCTAAAGGATTAGGTAATGCAATGAAAGGTATCGAAATTTCAACGTTATTACCAGAACAACGCATGCAAGAGCGTGGATGGTAATTGAAGGAGAACTTTAAGATGGTGAAAATCGGTGTACTAGGTCTTCAAGGTGCAGTTCGTGAGCATATAAAGTCAGTTGAAGCAAGTGGTGCAGAAGCTGTTGTTGTAAAGCGTATCGAGCAACTTGAAGAGATTGATGGTCTTATTTTACCAGGCGGTGAAAGTACAACAATGCGCCGTCTTATTGATAAGTATGCTTTCATGGAACCGCTTCGTACATTCGCGAAGTCTGGTAAACCAATGTTTGGTACATGCGCAGGTATGATTCTTCTTGCGAAAACACTTATTGGCTATGAAGAAGCACATATTGGTGCTATGGATATTACAGTTGAGCGCAATGCGTTTGGACGCCAAAAGGATAGCTTTGAAGCCGCACTTTCAATTAAAGGTGTGGGAGAGGACTTTGTTGGTGTATTTATCCGTGCTCCATATGTCGTAAATGTAGCTGATAATGTGGAAGTACTTTCTAAGCATGGTGATCGAATGGTAGCGGTAAGACAAGATCAGTTTCTAGCTGCTTCATTCCATCCAGAATTAACGGATGATCATCGTGTGACAGCATACTTTGTCGAAATGGTAAAAGAAGCGAAAATGAAAAAAGTTGTATAAGTAACTTGCAACTTGTATAAGATTATAGTAAATTGATGGTAACAATTTTATAAAATAAGCGTGTTGATAGGAAATAGTAACAAATGTCGTTTCTTATAGAGAGTCGATGGTTGGTGGAAATCGATAGAAACAGTTTGTGAATCCATCCTGGAATGGAATGTGGAATATCTTTATGATTAGTAAACATTCCCGGTGAAGAGCCGTTATTTCTACTTGAGAGGAAAGCGGTAATGCTTTCAACTAGGGTGGCAACGCGGGTTAACTCCCGTCCCTTTGTATAGGGACGGGAGTTTTTTGTGTTTTGTAAAATAAAAGGAGGAGTATAGAATGCTTGATATTAAATTTTTACGTACGAATTTTGAAGAAGTAAAAGCAAAATTACAGCATAGAGGCGAAGATTTAACTGATTTTGGTCGCTTTGAAGAACTGGATACGAGAAGAAGAGAGTTACTTGTTCAAACAGAGGAACTAAAAAGTAAACGTAACGAAGTATCTCAACAAATCTCTGTTTTAAAGCGTGAAAAGCAAGACGCGGAAGCTTTAATTCTAGAAATGCGCGAAGTTGGTGAGAAAGTAAAAGACCTTGATAATGAACTTCGTACAGTTGAAGAAGCGTTAGAAAAATTAATGCTATCTATTCCAAATATCCCTCATGAATCTGCACCAGTTGGTGAAACAGAGGATGATAATGTAGTAGCACGTACTTGGGGAGAAGTGAAAGAATTTGCTTTTGAACCAAAACCACATTGGGATCTTGCTACAGATTTAGGAATTCTAGATTTTGAGCGTGCTGGGAAAGTAACAGGAAGCCGTTTTGTATTTTACAAAGGTGCCGGCGCAAGATTAGAGCGTGCTTTAATTAGCTTTATGCTTGATCTTCATACTGATGAGCATGGATATGAAGAAGTATTACCTCCGTATATGGTAAACCGTGCAAGCATGACAGGAACAGGACAACTTCCGAAGTTTGAAGAAGATGCATTCCGTATTGAAAGTGAAGATTACTTCTTAATTCCAACAGCTGAAGTACCAGTAACGAATATGCACCGTGATGAAATTTTAAATAAAGAGCAATTGCCTATACGATATGCTGCATTTAGCTCTTGTTTCCGTTCTGAAGCAGGTTCAGCTGGCCGTGATACACGTGGCTTAATTCGTCAGCATCAGTTCAATAAAGTAGAGCTTGTAAAGTTCGTAAAACCAGAAGATTCTTATGAAGAGTTAGAAAAACTAACAAATGATGCAGAACGCGTGTTACAATTATTAGAGTTGCCATATCGCGTTATGAGCATGTGCACAGGCGATTTAGGATTTACAGCAGCGAAGAAATACGATATTGAAGTATGGATTCCAAGCTATGGCACATATCGTGAAATTTCTTCTTGTAGTAACTTTGAGGCTTTCCAAGCGAGACGTGCAAATATCCGTTTCCGTCGTGAAACAAACGGAAAACCAGAACATGTTCATACATTAAATGGATCTGGTCTTGCAATTGGACGTACGGTGGCAGCTATTTTAGAGAACTACCAACAAGAAGATGGTACAATTATAATTCCAGAAGTTCTTCGCCCTTATATGGGAGGAAAATCAGTTATTAAGTAAATTTAAACATTCATCGGTATGAGTGATTGGTAATTATGAGCGCTGTCAGTACTGTAATGTAGGAGAGGGGAAGTAAAATTTTCCTTTCCTCATAATTTATTTTAGTAGGGTTGACTAACTGTTTTTCTTTTGATATTATATTTGATGTCAATATGGAGGTATACCCAAGTCTGGCTGAAGGGATCGGTCTTGAAAACCGACAGGCGGCGAGAGTCGCGCGGGGGTTCGAATCCCTCTACCTCCTCCAGATATAATTGACAACAGCGCATATAAGTGGAGATTGGAGAACTCGTTACCAACACGTAACGAGTTTTTATTTTAAAACCAATCATAAAGTATGGGGTAAGGCGATTTTGTCCTTATTACACACTCATATTCCGATGATTATCTTCATAGATATGAAAGGAGTCAACATGGATCTTATTATACAAACATTTCCTTTAGATGGAAAAACTTTATATTATGTACAATGTCCTGTCTGTAAGAACAATAGAATTTTAAACAGTGGTGCAAACGTATCACGCATTATAAGCGATGATACATTCCGTAAACTTTGTGGTTGCACTTGTGATGTAAAGCAAGCTGCGACAAAAGTAGAGGCGCCGAAACCAGTTAAAAAAGAAGCTGCAAAGAAAGAAGCAGCTCCAAAACGTACAGGTAAAGTATTAACAGCAGTGATTAATGGGAAAGAAATGACTGTTAAAGAGATTGCTGAAGCATACGATATTAGTACAAGTACTGTTCGTCAGCGTATTAATGCAGGAAAACCTGAGAGTGAAATTATTGCTCCAACAAAGAAGAAGTAATTTAATAGGAAAACCCGTGCATATGCACGGGTTTTTTCAGAGTGTTTGGAA
>NZ_NUPZ01000029.1 GCF_002584985.1 Bacillus sp. AFS029637
ATCATTTTAAATAAAACGATAGGATGGATAGACGGACGACCATTGTTTTCACAATAATAAGGGCGTAACTTCTCTTCAATAAAATCAAAACTAATTGTCGCTTCAATCGCACGAAGGAAATGATCTTGTGGAACTAACTCTTCTACAGAAACAGATACACGTTCATCACGATGATTTTTTAAAGCACCCATCATAAGAAACCTCTCCTTTTCCTCTTTTTTATCAGTGTTGACACACAAAAAGAGGTTCAGACACAAAAATAGGCTGTGGAGAAGACTTTCTCCACAGCCTGAGAAGAAAGCTACCGATAGTAGCTTTCTTTTTTTGTGAAAATGTCAAAGTTTTGTCAAAAACAAGTAGGATTATAAGCTTTCTTATTGATATACTGGAATTTACGGAAAAAATCACTATAAGAAATGAGGAATTTATTCAGTATGGAATGGCGTAATATATATCGTGGATTTTGTATGGGCGTTAGTGATTTAATTCCTGGTGTGAGCGGCGGTACAATCGCTGTTGTGTTAGGGATTTATGAACAATTGCTTGCGGCCATTAGTGGATTCTTTAGTCGTGAATGGAAAAAGCATTTAGGATTTTTAATTCCGCTTGCTGCTGGTGTGGCGGCAGCGTTTTTAACGCTAAGTCACGTTATTAAATATTTACTTGCAAATCATTATGAGCCGACTCAATTTTTCTTCCTCGGTTTAATTATTAGTATATTACCGATGTTAATGAGAGAAGCTGATGCAAAGGCGTCGTTTAAAGGTAAGCACATTGCTTTATTAATCATCGCAGCAATTCTTGTTGCGATAACAGCGTTCTTTAAGCCAGATAAGGCAGCAGATCCAATTACAACGTTAACAATTTTAAATGCAATCGGTTTGTTTTTCGCAGGATGGATGGCTAGTATGGCTATGCTTCTTCCTGGAATTAGCGGATCGTTTATTTTATTAATCATTGGTGTTTATCCAACAGCAATTAACGCTTTAACTACACTCAATTTACCATTAATCGCTGTGATTGGTGCAGGTGTTATGGTCGGATTTGTTGTAAGTAGTAAAGGAATTAGTTTTTTATTGGATCGTTATAAAAGTATGACATTTGCGGCAATTATTGGACTTGTTATCGGTTCGATTGTAATTGTATTCCCTGGTATTCCAACTGGTGGATTTTCAATTGTAAGTTCAATTATTACGTTTATTTTAGGATTTGCGATTGTGAATTATTTTGGTAAGAAATAAGGCTTTTCATCCCCTTAATGGCAAAATCGTTAAGGGGATTTTTATGTGCTAGTCATGAGGTGCAGGAGCATTTACATTGCTTGTTCTAGAAAGCTTTTCTACAATTGTTGGGAGCATATGCTTAACAAAAGAGGACTGGCTCCTTCGTTGTAGCAAACTGTTTTTGATAGTATAATGAAATGAGTATGCAGTGAAAAATTTCGCTGCAAGTAGCTGAGGTGAAGAAACATGCAAAGAGTGACAAACTGTGTGTTAATTAAAGATAATGAAGTACTCTTACTCCAAAAGCCTCGTCGAAATTGGTGGGTTGCACCAGGCGGGAAAATGGAGCGTGGTGAGACAGTAAGAGATTCCGTTGTTCGCGAGTATCGTGAAGAAACAGGTATTTATTTAAAGAACCCAGCGTTAAAGGGGGTCTTCACCTTTGTCATCCAAGAAGGTGATAAAGTAGTTTCTGAATGGATGATGTTCTCCTTTTTAGCGACAGATTTTGCAGGAGAAAACAAACTAGAGAGCGAAGAAGGCATCATTGGTTGGCATACATTTGATAAAATTGATGATTTAGCAATGGCGCCAGGAGATTATCACATTATTGATTATTTAATTAAAGGGAATGGTATAATCTACGGTACATTTGTATATACCCCAGATTTTGAGTTGCTTTCATATCGATTAGATCCGAGTTAAACCGTCAAGGAGAGGATACGATGACAGAGAATAATGATATAAAAATGGTAATAATTACAGGAATGTCTGGAGCTGGAAAAACAGTAGCTTTACAAAGTTTTGAAGATTTAGGATATTTTTGTGTAGATAATTTACCACCGATGTTATTGCCAAAGTTTATTGAGCTTATGGCGGATTCAAAAGGAAAAATGAATAAAGTAGCACTTGGCGTTGATTTACGTGGCCGAGAGTTTTTCGAACATTTATGGGGAGCACTTGATGATTTATCAGAACGTACATGGATCATTCCTCATATTTTATTTTTAGATGCGAAAGATAGCACACTTGTAACTCGTTATAAAGAAACGAGACGTTCGCATCCACTTGCGCCAACTGGTTTGCCGTTAAAGGGAATCGAGGCGGAGCGTAGCTTATTAATTGATATGAAGGCACGAGCGAATATTGTGCTCGATACATCGGAATTAAAACCGAAAGAATTACGTGAAAAAATTGTTCAACTGTTTTCAACTGAAACTGAGCAAGCATTTCGTGTAAATGTTATGTCATTTGGATTTAAGTACGGTATTCCAATTGATGCCGATTTAGTGTTTGATGTTCGTTTTTTACCAAATCCATATTACATTCCACATATGAAGCCATTAACAGGGCTAGATGAAGAAGTTTCATCGTATGTACTGAAATTTAATGAGACACATAAGTTTTTAGAGAAACTAACAGATCTCATTACTTTCATGCTTCCTCATTATAAAAGAGAAGGCAAGAGCCAACTTGTAATTGCAATTGGATGTACAGGTGGGCAACATCGTTCTGTTACGCTTACAGAATACCTTGGGAAACATTTGAAACCAGAGTATAGCGTTCATGTATCTCATCGTGATGTGGAGAAAAGAAAGGGCCATTAAGGGATGAAAAAAGAGAGAAAACCTAAAATTGTTATCATGGGAGGCGGTACTGGACTCTCTGTCTTATTAAGAGGATTAAAGCAATATCCTGTTGATATTACAGCAGTTGTTACAATCGCTGATGATGGTGGCAGTTCAGGTAGATTACGTGATGAGCTAGAAATTCCGCCCCCGGGTGATATTCGTAACGTACTTGTTGCGTTGTCGGATGTAGAGCCACTGGTGGAAGCTTTATTTCAGCATCGTTTCACAACGGGAGACGGACTGAAAGGTCATGCGTTAGGAAATTTACTATTAGCAGGTATGACCTCGATTACAGGAGACTTTTTCCATGCAATTACGGAAACGAGTAAAGTATTAAATGTCAGAGGACGTGTATTACCGGCAGCGAATCAAAGTGCGGTACTTCATGCGGAACTAGAAGATGGAGAAATTGTAACAGGTGAATCCAAGATTCCTTATTACGGAAAGAAGATTAACCGCGTCTTTTTAACTCCGGAAGATGTAGAGCCGTTACATGAAACGTTGGCTGAGATTAAACGAGCTGATTTACTTGTTTTCGGTCCAGGAAGTTTGTATACGAGTATATTGCCGAATTTAGTTGTTAACAAAATTGGGGACGCTGTTCTTGCTGCAAAAGCGAAGAAGGTATATGTATGTAATGTTATGACGCAAGCGGGTGAAACGATGGGATATACGGCGTTTGACCATGTGCAGGCGCTGCATGATCATTTAGGGCAACCATTTATCGATACTGCAATTGTAAATAACCGTGATATCCCTTCTGAATTACGTAGGTTATATGAGGAAGAAATGTCGGGACCAGTTGTAGTGGATGAAGAGCGTTTTGCTGAAAATAATGTTAATGTAATTCAAGATCAATTAGCGAAGTATGATGATCATGTTGTAAGGCATGATACATTAAAGTTAGCTTCTATTTTATATTCACTGTTGTAGATGTGCGTTATCTCTTTATGAGATAGCGCTCCTTCATTCATATAGGACAAGATTTTTGTTCCAGAGTAATAGTATAAGGAGGTGTTGACTGTGTCATTTGCATCAGAAACAAAGAAAGAGTTGACGAATCTTGAGATGAAGGAATGCTGTGAGAAAGCAGAATTATCAGCGTTGCTTCGAATGAACGGATCGCTTTCTTTTTCAAATCGTCGTCTATCTATCGATATTCAAACGGAAAATGCAGCAATTGCAAGAAGGATTTATACGCTTTTGAAAAAGGGATATGACGTGACGGTAGAATTACTTGTTCGTAAAAAAATGCGATTGAAGAAAAATAATGTATATATCGTAAGGCTTGTTGAGAAATCACGTGAAATATTAGCAGATCTTCATATCGTCCGCGACGACTTTTCATTTATTCGAAATATATCACAAGAGTTAATTGAGAAGAAATGTTGTAAACGATCGTATTTACGCGGTGCATTTTTAGCAGGTGGTTCAGTAAATAACCCAGAAACATCATCTTATCATTTAGAGATCTTTTCGTTATATAAGGAACATAATGATGCTATATGTGAACTGATGAACGGATTTGATTTAAATAGTAAGACGTTGGAAAGAAGAAAAGGGTATATTACGTATTTGAAAGAAGCAGAGAAAATTACGGAGTTTTTAAATATTATAGGTGCTCATAATGCGCTTTTAAGATTTGAAGACATTCGAATTGTTCGCGATATGCGTAATTCAGTAAATCGTTTAGTGAACTGTGAAACAGCCAATTTAAATAAAACAATTGGTGCAGCGCTAAGACAGATTGAAAATATCCGCTATATTGATGAGACGGTTGGTCTTGATATTTTGCCGGATAAACTACGAGAAATTGCACAACTACGAAGAGATTATCAAGATGTAACATTGAAAGAGTTAGGTGAGATGGTATCCGGGGGGAAAATTAGTAAATCGGGTATTAATCATCGTTTGCGTAAAATCGATGAAATTGCAGAGAAATTACGCGCGGGAGAACCAGTAGTAAAAAAATAAAAGGTTAAAGGGGAAATGGAGCTGTGGTTCAAAAACAGGTTAAAGTTTCATTAAAAAACGGCTTACAAGCACGTCCGGCTGCGTTGTTTGTACAAGAGGCAAATCGTTTTCATGCAGATATCTTCATCGAGAAAGATGGAAAGACAGTGAATGCAAAGAGCATAATGGGGATTATGAGCTTAGCAATTGGAACTGGTAGCATGATAACAATTACAACAGAAGGTTCAGATGCAGAAGAAGCTTTAGAAGCATTAGCTGCATATGTACAATAAAACTGCTATCGCATATTTGCGATAGCTTTTTTGTTTTGTTATTTGCGTGGATTGGTGGGGGGAGGGTATGTAGGGCGCGCGTGCTTGTCGGGAATTGTCGGTAAGTCGATATGTTGTGTCGAAACGTCGATATATTAAAATAATCGCCGATATAATTGGAATTACGGTCGATATAATTGAAAAATCGCTGATATATCCGGTTTGATACTAGGTGGGGTATGCGCGCGGGAGCACATAATAAAAAAGCGCCCTGTAATAGGGCGCTTCCGGTTTTTGTTGTATCTAGCTCCTGCGATTCTGAACGAGCCGCTTCCGCTTTTAAGTATTAACGATTTGTAAAGATCTTATCGATTAAACCGTATTCTAGAGCTCTTTCAGCTGTCATGAAGTTGTCGCGGTCTGTGTCGCGTTGTAGTACTTCAAGTGGTTGACCTGTGCGGTCAGCAAGAATTTGGTTTAGTTTTTCACGTAAGAATAGGATACGTTTTGCTGCGATTTCGATTTCAGTCGCTTGACCTTGTGCACCGCCAAGTGGTTGGTGGATCATTACTTCACTGTTTGGAAGTGCGAAACGTTTTCCTTTTTCACCTGCTGCTAGTAAGAATGCACCCATAGATGCAGCCATACCGATACAGATTGTTGATACTTGCGGTTTAATAAACTGCATTGTATCGTAGATTGCCATACCTGCTGTGATAGAACCACCAGGGCTGTTAATGTAGATATGAATATCTTTTTCTGGATCTTGAGATTCCAAGAATAAAAGCTGGGAAACGATTGAGTTAGCTACGTTGTCATCAATTGCACTACCAAGCATAATGATGCGGTCTTTTAATAGTCGAGAGTAAATATCGTAAGCGCGTTCTCCACGATTTGTTTGTTCAATTACTGTAGGAATTAAATTCATCTGTTATTTCCTCCTTCTAAAGCTTTCTTAGTCTTATAATACAATTATGGTCAATAAAGGTCAAACGAAACCACTTTAAATCAAAAAAATATGTAGTTGTACCATGAATTATTCGCTATGTTTTTGAAATTCCCTGCTTATGTATCTTCAACATCATAACCGAATTGCATAAATTTAAACGTCATGAAAGCTGTAGAAAAAAGAAAAGAACGCCTTTTGACGGGAGCGTTCTTTCATTATCTATTCTTTTAAAAGATAGGTAACTTTATTTAAAATCTTTTCGACTTGTTTCGCATTTTTACTATACATTTCACTTGCTGTTTTTGACTTTGTTTCTAAAGAAAATAACTCGAGATCAGCATGGCATTTTTTTAAAGATGCCAATAATAAAGGCTTATTTTGAGGAGAAGGCATTTGGAGTTTGTCATTGTAAATGTCGATAGTAAGTTGTCCATATGAGTCAACTTGAGCAAGAAAGACATTTTCAATGACAACACCGAGTTTTTCGAGCTCAGAATGTAGCCAAGCGCGGTTATGTCCACTAGAGGATAGAGGTTCATCTAGTACATTTCCATCCATAATAACAGTTTGCGGTTCTTTCTCATTTGGTACTTTTAAACCGATGTCTTTTGCTGTAAGTGGCTGAGAATCTTTCTTTAATAATACATTTAATTCTCCGCTCGGTTCTAAGACAGCAAATTCGACTTCAGCTACGCTGAACGCACTTTTTCCTCGGAGTAGTTCAAGTAATTCGTCACTTGTATATTTTTCTTTCTTTAAGTTGTCTTCGAGTATTTTTCCGTCTTTTATTAATACGGTAGATTTTCCTTCAAAGAAGTCCCGAGCTGTTTTGTTCTTTAAGGAGAGGATTCCCGTGAAAAAAGGTACCACAGCGAAAATGAGTATCGCAAAGACGCCGTGAAAAAATTTTGAATCGAGCCCTGTAGATACTTGGGCAGCGATGTCACCGATTGTCATTCCAGCTATGTATTCGAAAAAGGAGAGCTGAGAGATTTGTCTTTTCCCTAACCATTTTGTAATAGCAAATAAAATAATTAATATGAATACAGAGCGAAGAATAACGAGTGTCCATTCCGGCAGGTGAGACATAGTCATTTCCTCCAGTCTACTTAAAACCCTTTATATTGAGGTTCTTCACGTTCTAATAATGAAACTCTATCTTTTAAATCAGCGATGACACTGTCCATTTCTAACATACATTCATGAAAGACGCGTTTTGATTCTTCATCTGCTGCGTTTAAAGAAAGGGAGCTTAAACTTGCTTGCGCGCCCCGTAGACTAGCGAGGCATGTTTTTACACTAGCGATTACAGTCATATAAAACACCTCTTATCCTTTTGGTTTAAATAGTAATGCACCGATGAACCCGAAAATGATAGCTGCTGATACACCAGCACTCGTTACTTTAAACATGCCAGTAATGACACCAACGATTCCGTGTTTTGCGGCTTCTTCCATCGCACCATGAACGAGGGCATTACCGAAACTTGTAATTGGTACAGTGGCCCCAGCGCCGGCGAAATCGATTAATGGTTCATATAAATTAAACCCATCTAATATAGCCCCAGCGACAACGAGTGTTGCCATCGTATGGGCAGGAGTAAGTTTACCGACATCAAACATAAGTTGACCAATTACGCATATAAGCCCGCCAATGACGAAAGCCCAGAAAAAAATCATTGCGTTGCACCTCCAAATTCAATCGAAACGGCGTGAGCGATACACGGAATCGTTTCTTCTTGTTGGAATGTAAGTGGAGATAGTAAAGCGCCTGTCGCAACGACAAGTATTTTGTTAAATTCTCCTCTTTTCATTCGGTTTAATAAGTGACCGTATACGACAGTTGCAGAACAACCCGGGCCACTAGCGCCAGCTATGACAGGTTGCCCTTCTCGATAAATGATGATGCCACAGTCTTGGAATTGTTCATTTTTCACTTTTGTTCCGTGTTTATGTAATAAGTCATAGGCAATTTCGCGGCCAACATGTCCAAGATCACCTGTTACGATTAAGTCGTAGTAAGAGGCATCGATTTTTCGTTCGCGTAAATGGGCTTCAATTGTATCAACTGCAGCTGGGGCCATCGCAGCTCCCATATTAAAAGGATCTGTTAATCCCATATCCACAACTCGTCCAATTGTTGCAGAGGTTACTCGTGGACCGTATCCAGTATCACTTAAAATGGCTGCACCAGCGCCAGTTACTGTCCACTGCGCAGTAGGCGGCTTTTGTCCGCCATATTCAGTAGGATATCGGAATTGTTTTTCTACAGCTGTATTATGACTGGATGCGCCAGTTAATAAATATTTTGCGCCTTTTGCATTTACAATACTTGCCCCGAGTGCTAAACCTTCCATAGAAGTAGAGCAAGCACCGAATAATCCGAGATAAGGGGTGCCGAGTGTACGACACGCAAAGCTTGTAGGAGTAATTTGATTAATTAAATCGCCTGCGAGTACGAATTGAATATCGTCTTTACGAAGTTCTGCTTTTTCAGTAGCGCGGCTACAAGCTTCTTCGAATAAAATTTTGTGTGCTTTTTCATAAGAATCTTGTCCGAGCCATAAATCTTCATGAAGGATATCGAAGTCCTCAGGAATGTTCCCTTTTGCTTCAAATGGCCCGCCAACGACTCCTGTCGAAATAATAACTGGTTTGTTTTCAAATACCCACGTTCGGTGTCCTTGTAACATTTATAGCCCTCCCCATTGAACGAGAATCGTTTTAATAAGTGCGATGACGAAAGCGGAAAATACACCAAACAAAATAACAGAACCAGCTAATTTGAACATGTTACCACCAACACCGAGGACAAACCCTTCTGTTCGGTGTTCAATACATGCGGCAATAACAGAGTTACCAAATCCAGTAACAGGTACAGCTGTGCCTGCTCCAGCAAACTGCCCAAAGCGATCATATATACCGAAACCAGTTAGTAACATGGAAATGAAAATCAGAGTTGCGACGGTTGGATTTCCTGCCGAACGTTCAGTGAAATCGAAATACGTGATATAAAAAGTAGAGATTAGTTGTCCGACGAAGCAAATAAAACCACCGACGAAAAAGGCTTTTATACAATTTTTTAAAACAGGACGCTTCGGCTCGCGTTCTTGCGCGAATTTTTTATATTCCTGTTGTACAGGAGTTAGGTTTTTATCTTTACTAGACATTGCGATCCTTCCTTTTCTTTTAAAAAGCGTTAAGTGTTAGATTCCATTTTGCTTCCAATGAGTTTTAATTGTTTTTTAATTTCATCTTTAGACACTTCTTTTTTCTTAATTTTATTTTCAAGCTTTTCAAGTAACATAAAGATTTTTTTATCCGTACTTACACGAACATCGAAAGTAGGATATTCATCACTTAATTGCTTTTGGAGTTTGCTGCGCAGAGGTTTCAGTCCAAATCTTTCATGATGCTCGGGTATAACTGCTATGTAAAGATCTAAATTTGAATTCACTGCCGTACTTTTTATAATTTCATCCATAGCGAGAGCCTTTTTCTTGGCGCCTTGTGATATAGATTGATTAAAGGATTCTGTACTCGTCTTTGTTAATTTAGGACCTTTTTCTTTCTCCGTTCGTTTTGCTTCTTCTTTCACTTTTTTATCTAAAGGACTATTATCACATCCAGTAAAAGAGCTAAATAGAAGGGCAAATAATGCGGTTATGAGGCCGAGTTTTCGCATGATTATCATTCCGTTTCTATTGCAATATGTAATGTGATAGAAAAAGGATGACTGCATATCATCCTTTTTCTATTTCGCTATATAAGCGATTTGTTATTGTTGTGAGTACTGTGGTTCTTCTTGCTGGACTTCTTCAACGCGCGGGTTTAAAGAATCAATAATCGTTTGCGTTTGCTGTGCAGCTGTTTGAAAAAGTTGCTTTGCTTGTTGGTTATCCGTATCAAGAGCGAATCCCTCTAAGCTAGCTTGTGCACTTTTTAATCCAGAAACAGTTTGCTTTAGTTTTGTAATTACAGTCATTGAATGAAGCCCCCCTTGGAATATCAATTCAAAAGTTATAATTTGTGAATTGGGGTGAATTTATGATTGGGAATTTTAGGGATGTAACATGTGTAGATTAAAATTTTGTAATGAACATGTAAGGATAAACGATGGTGGAAAAAAACTATTTCTCCTAGAATAAAGAAGGTAAAGCAAGTTAAAAGGATATTTTAAGGAGAGCAAAATGAAAAAAATATTATTAGGTTTAATTGGAATATTTATATTAATTATTGGTGTGGCAAGCATTTATCATAATGAGGTAACAGATAGATATAACCCGCTTGTAAAAGAGGACTGGGTATATGTAAAAGCGAAGGAATCTGGCCGACTATCTACAGTTGGAGAGGTAGCTGGAGACTATAAACTTACCGGTTATTACGGTTCAGGTGAAGGAAGAGACGTTAAGTTTTATGCACCTCGTGGGCTTAGAGAGGGAGCATATGTAAAGGTTAAAACGAAAGGTGAATATATTGAAACATATCAAGAAGTACAGCCTAATGAAATTCCAAAAGAGATAAAAGAGAAACTAGATAAATAAAATGGATAAGAATTGCCTCCTACATGTAGAAATTAGGGGGCATTTTTATGTAGAAAATAAAGTATATATAATGTGAAATTAAAGAGTTTTTATTGATTTAAATGGATTTTATTGCTATTATTATGAAAAGAAAATGAAGTGTTTTCTATAATCATGCGCCCATAGCTCAGTCGGATAGAGCGGTGGTTTCCGGTACCACGTCTGCCGGGGGTTCGAATCCCTCTGGGCGCGTCAAAAAGTCCTAACTTACGTTTTGTAGGTTAGGACTTTTTTTATTTCCCTATTGTTATATCTAGTAATAAGATTTACTATTAGTACTTGATAATAATTTTTTGTTTTAATATTTTCTTTCAATATTATTCAAATTTCGGTTGTAAGTTGTAAATCTCATTAATACATATAAATTAATAATATTTTGGAATGGGTGTCTGTGATAGCATTCTCCTTTTACCAAACTTATTGTACAATAGAAACAAGGGGGAGATTAGTTTGAAGGCAAGTCTTTTACAAGAACAAAGCTTACGTTTGGCAATGACACAAGAGTTAAGGCAAGCGATTACAATGCTCCAGTATAATGTACAAGAATTATCGGAGTTTTTGTATGAGCAATCGTTAGAGAATCCCCTTATTGAGTTAGGTGGTTTTGAGAGGGAGAAGAAAAAGAGCTCTAACACAAGTAAAAGTACCAGCAAACAAGTCGAGAATCAGATGGAAATCTACAGTGTAGATTCTACAACGATTCAGCAACATTTATTAAATCAAATGCAGTATTATAAAATAGATGAAGAAGAGCGAAAAGTAGCTTCTTTCATTATTATGAACATGGATGGAAATGGGTATTTACAAGAAACGAATGAAGAGTTAGCAGGCCTCCTTTCCGCACCGATTCATGTAGTAGACCGCTCTGTAGAGCTTGTCCAATCACTGGAGCCAGCAGGGGTAGGAGCACGTAATATTCAGGAATGTCTAACCTTGCAATTGAAGCGCTTACAAAGACGGAATGGATTAGCGGAAGAAGTTATAGAAGAGCACTTTGCTCATTTCGTGAAGAAAGATTGGCGAAAGCTCGTTCAAGTGCTGAAGTGTAGTAATGAGGAATTGCAGAGTGCGGTAAATTGTATCACCTCATTACAACCAAAACCAGGTCTTGCATTTTCTTCTGATAAACCACTTTATATTGTGCCTGATATGGCGGTGAAAAAAGATGGCGATCGTCTCGTTTTACAGATGAACGAGAGAAATATGCCGAGAATTGAAATTCATTCGGAGTATAGTGCGCTTCTTAATAATAGTGAAAGTGAAGTAGCATCTTACGTATCAGAAAAGTATCAGCATGTGCAGTGGATTATGCGTAGTTTGAAACAGAGAAAGCAGACGCTTCTGCAAGTGATGACCATTATTATGGAAAAACAACGGGATTTCTTCTGGAAAGGCCCAGAGTATTTAAAACCGCTCGCGTTAAAAGAGGTAGCGGAAGAGTTAAGTGTGCATGAGTCTACAATTAGTCGGGCAACGCGAAATAAATATGTGCAAACACCACACGGTTTATTTGAGATGAAATCGTTCTTTAGCAATGCCGTTTCGACTACTGAAGATGAAGCAGTTTCTACAAAGCGTGTGAAACGATTTATTCAAACGCTCGTTGAGGCAGAGAATAAGAAAAAGCCACTTTCAGATCAAAAGATTTCAAAATTGTTAGAAGAAGAGCATGAAATTGTTATTTCTCGAAGAACAGTGGCGAAGTATAGAGAACAAATGCACATTCCAGCTTCGTCATTACGAAAAACGATCGGATAGGTGAAAAAGATGGAAGTTGTACTGTATACAAAAACAGATTGTGGCCTTTGCGTGCAGGCGAAACAAGTTTTACAGGAAGTACAATGTGAATATTCTTTTCAAATTAAGGAAATAGATATATATGAAGATAATGACCTTTTAGAAAAATATCACTTAATGATTCCGGTTGTAGAAATAGGCGGAAAACAAGTAGAATATGGTAACATTCACAAAGGTGTCATAATAAACTATATAAAGAATGCAGTTAAGAGTTGAATAAGTTTCTATCTCCTGTTACAATAATACACGTAGCAGGGATTATTTTTTTAATCTATGTGGGACACAAAATGTCACTACGGGACATAAAGTGACCACGAGAAAAAATGAACCAATGTAGTGAGGAGAAAAGATATGCGCTCATGGATTCAGAACACAAAAAAATTATTACCTGATCTGCTACCTGTTATGCAAACGAGAATGCAAATTCTTCAGTACATTAGGCTTATGCAGCCGATTGGAAGAAGGAATTTATCAGCAAGTCTCGGTATGACAGAACGAGTATTGCGAAGTGAAGTTCAAGTTTTGAAAGAACAGAACTTAGTTCACATCGCTTCTTCTGGAATGACATTGACAGAAGAAGGAACAGCTTTAGTTCTTGCTTTGGAAGACTTTATGAAAGAAATTTCCGGGTTAAAGGTTTTAGAGAAACAACTTAAGGAAACATTAGACTTGGATGAAGTTTTCGTTGTCCCTGGTGATAGTGATGAATCACCTTGGGTCAAACTGGAGATGGGCCGTGCTTGTGTGAGTTGTATAAAAGACCGTCTGACAGCGAATAATATCGTTGCTGTGGCTGGAGGAACTACGCTAGCTGCTGCTGCGGACATGATGCAGCTTGATTGCAAAGATTTACATATGCTATTTGTCCCAGCTCGTGGTGGAATTGGAGAAGGTGTTGAATTAGAAGCCAATACCATTTGTGCCAAAATGGCGCAAAATACGATGAGTAATTATCGCTTATTGTATGTTCCGGACCATGTTAGTAGCGAAGCATATGCGTCTATTGTGACAGAGCCTTCCGTGAAAGAAGTTCTTGAGTTGATTCGATCTTCCAATATCGTCATTCATGGAATAGGTGATGCGTTAACAATGGCACGTCGCAGAAATACTTCAGAAGCAGATTGGTTAAAGATTGAGGCAAACGAAGCAGTTGGCGAAGCTTTCGGTTACTACTTTAATGAACAAGGAAATGTTGTTCATAAAGTAAGAACAGTTGGTATGCAACTAGAGGATTTACAAAATGTATCTCACGTTGTTGCAGTCGCTGGAGGTTCTTCAAAGGCAAAGGCAATACAGGCTGTAATTAAACAAGGGCACACTTCAATTCTAATTACAGATGAAGGTGCAGCGAAACAGTTAGCAAAGGGTATTACCCTTTAATATAATCCCCCAAGGAGGAAATTCAAATGACTAAAATTGGTATTAATGGATTTGGACGTATCGGACGTAACGTATTCCGCGCAGCTCTTAACAACTCTGAGGTAGAAGTAGTAGCAATCAACGACTTAACAGATGCTAAAACATTAGCTCACCTTTTAAAATATGACACAGTTCACGGAACTTTAAATGCAGAAGTATCTGCTAACGAAAACAGCATCATTGTTAACGGTAAAGAAATTAAAGTTATCGCTGAGCGTGACCCAGCTCAATTACCATGGAGCGACTACGGAGTAGAAGTAGTAGTAGAATCTACTGGCCGTTTCACTAAAAAATCAGACGCTGAAAAACACTTAGGTGGATCAGTTAAGAAAGTTATCATCTCAGCTCCAGCTTCTGACGAAGATATCACTGTAGTTATGGGTGTTAACCACGAACAATACGATGCAGCTAACCACAACGTAGTATCTAACGCTTCTTGTACTACAAACTGTCTAGCTCCATTCGCTAAAGTATTAAACGAAAAATTCGGCGTGAAACGCGGAATGATGACAACAATTCACTCTTACACTAACGACCAACAAATCTTAGACTTACCACACAAAGATTTACGTCGTGCTCGTGCAGCAGCTGAAAACATGATCCCAACATCTACTGGTGCAGCTAAAGCTGTAGCATTAGTATTACCAGAACTTAAAGGTAAATTAAACGGTGGCGCTGTACGTGTTCCAACTGCTAACGTTTCTCTTGTTGACTTAGTTGTTGAACTTGACAAAGAAGTAACAGTTGAAGAAGTAAACGCAGCATTCAAAGCAGCAGCTGAAGGCGAATTAAAAGGTATCCTTGGATACAGCGAAGAGCCATTAGTATCTATCGACTATAACGGATGCACAGCTTCTTCTACAATCGATGCATTATCTACAATGGTAATGGAAGGTAACATGGTTAAAGTACTTTCTTGGTACGATAACGAAACTGGTTACTCTAACCGCGTAGTAGACTTAGCAGCATACATGACTTCTAAAGGTCTTTAATTCTTAATTATATAAGTTATCAATGACAAAACGAGGGAGAGGGTTTGTTCCCTCTCTCTTTTCTTTCGTTTTAAAAGCAAATGTGGTAAGCTTTTGAGTGGGTTTTGTCAATCCTAACTAGTAGTCGGAGGGAAATCCAATGAACAAAAAATCAATTCGTGACGTAGATTTAAAAGGTAAGCGTGTATTTTGCCGCGTTGATTTCAACGTACCTATGAAAGAAGGCAAAATTACAGATGAAACTCGTATCCGTGCAGCTCTTCCTACAATTCAATATTTAGTAGAGCAAGGTGCGAAAGTTATTTTAGCAAGTCACTTAGGCCGTCCAAAAGGTCAAGTAGTAGAAGAAATGCGTTTAACTCCAGTAGCAGCACGTTTAGGCGAGCTTCTTGGTAAAGACGTTAAAAAAGCAGACGAAGCATTCGGACCAGCTGTACAAGAAATGGTTGCAGCAATGAACGAAGGCGACGTATTAGTTCTTGAAAACGTACGTTTCTATGCGGGCGAAGAAAAGAACGATGCAGAACTTGCGAAAGAATTTGCAGCACTTGCTGATATCTTCGTAAACGATGCATTCGGTGCAGCTCACCGTGCTCACGCTTCTACTGCAGGTATCGCGGACTACCTACCAGCAGTATCTGGTTTACTAATGGAAAAAGAGTTAGATGTTCTTGGAAAAGCACTTTCTAACCCAGATCGTCCATTCACAGCTATCATCGGTGGTGCGAAAGTAAAAGATAAAATTGGTGTAATTCGTCATCTATTAGACAAAGTAGATAACTTAATTATCGGTGGCGGACTTGCTTACACATTCGTTAAAGCTTTAGGTCATGAAATTGGTCAATCTTTATGTGAAGATGACAAGATTGAACTAGCTAAAGAATTTATGCAACTTGCAAAAGAAAAGGGCGTAAACTTCTACATGCCAGTTGATGTTGTAATCACTGAGGAATTCTCTGAAACTGCAACAACTCAAATCGTTGGTATCGACTCTATTCCTTCTACATGGGAAGGCGTGGACATCGGTCCTAAAACAAGTGAAATTTATGCAGATGTAATTAAAAACTCTAAGCTTGTTGTATGGAATGGACCAATGGGTGTATTCGAAATGACTCCATTCGCAGAAGGTACAAAAGCAGTAGGACAAGCATTAGCAGATGCAGAAGGTACATACTCTGTTATCGGCGGTGGTGACTCTGCAGCAGCTGTTGAAAAATTCGGTATGGCTGATAAAATGAGCCACATTTCTACTGGCGGCGGTGCGTCATTAGAATTTATGGAAGGTAAAGAGCTTCCAGGTGTAGTTTGTCTTAACGACAAATAAGTAGCAGCCAAAGAAAAAGGACGGTGCAAAGCATGCGTAAACCAATTATCGCAGGTAACTGGAAAATGAATAAAACTCTATCTGAAGCAGTTAGCTTCGTAGAGGAAGTTAAAGGTCAAATCCCAGCAGCTTCAGCTGTTGATGCAGTAGTTTGCTCTCCAGCTCTATTCTTAGAGCGTTTAGTAGCTACGGCTGAAGGAACTGACTTACAAGTAGGTGCACAAAACATGCACTTCGAAAAAAATGGTGCATTCACTGGCGAAATTAGCCCAGTAGCACTTAGCGACTTAAAAGTAGGCTACGTAGTACTTGGCCACTCTGAACGTCGTGAAATGTTTGCTGAAACAGATGAGTCAGTAAACAAAAAGACTATCGCAGCATTTGAACATGGTTTAACACCAATCGTATGTTGTGGTGAGACTTTAGAAGAGCGCGAAAGCGGAAAAACATTTGATCTAGTAGCAGGTCAAGTGACAAAAGCACTTGCAGGCTTAACAGAAGAGCAAGTTAAAGCAACTGTTATCGCTTACGAGCCAATCTGGGCTATCGGTACAGGTAAATCTTCTTCTTCTGCAGATGCAAACGAAGTATGTGCGCACATCCGTAAAGTTGTTGCAGAAGCTGTTTCTCCAGCAGCTGCAGAAGCTGTTCGTATTCAATACGGCGGTAGCGTAAAACCAGAAAACATTAAAGAGTATATGGCACAATCTGACATCGACGGCGCTTTAGTTGGCGGTGCTAGCTTAGAGCCTGCTTCGTTCTTAGGTCTTCTGGGGGCGGTAAAATGAGAAAGCCAACAGCTTTAATCATTCTTGACGGTTTCGGACTTCGTGAAGAAACTTACGGGAATGCTGTAGCACAAGCTAAGAAACCTAATTTTGATGGTTACTGGAACAAATTCCCTCACACAACGCTTACAGCTTGTGGTGAGGCAGTAGGTCTTCCAGAAGGTCAAATGGGTAACTCGGAGGTTGGACACTTAAATATTGGTGCTGGCCGCGTAGTATATCAAAGCTTAACACGCGTAAACGTTGCAATTCGTGAAGGTGAGTTCGATCAGAACGAAACGTTCCAAAATGCAATTAAAAGCGTAAAAGAAAAAGGTACTGCACTTCATTTATTCGGTTTACTTTCTGACGGTGGTGTGCACAGTCACATGAACCACATGTTTGCTCTTCTTCGCTTAGCAGCAAAAGAAGGCGTAGAGAAAGTATATATCCATGCATTCTTAGATGGCCGCGATGTTGGACCAAAAACAGCACAAGGTTATATCGATGCAACAAATGAAGTCATTAAAGAAACAGGAGTAGGACAATTCGCGACTATCTCTGGTCGTTATTACTCCATGGACCGTGACAAGCGTTGGGATCGCGTAGAAAAATGTTACCGTGCTATGGTGAATGGTGAAGGCCCTACTTATAAATCAGCAGAAGAGTGTGTAGAAGACTCTTATGCAAATGGTATCTACGATGAATTCGTATTGCCGTCTGTAATTGTTAACGAAGATGACACGCCAGTTGCAACAATCAATGATGATGATGCAGTTATCTTCTATAACTTCCGTCCAGACCGTGCAATTCAAATTGCTCGTGTATTTACAAACGAAGACTTCCGTGAGTTCGATCGTGGTGAAAAAGTACCTCACATTCCAGAATTCGTATGTATGACACACTTTAGTGAAACTGTAGATGGTTACGTGGCATTCAAGCCGATGAACCTTGATAACACATTAGGTGAAGTTGTTGCGCAAGCGGGATTAAAGCAACTTCGCATCGCGGAAACTGAAAAGTATCCGCACGTTACATTCTTCTTTAGCGGTGGTCGTGAGGCTGAATTCCCAGGAGAAGAGCGTATCTTAATTAACTCACCAAAGGTTGCAACGTATGACTTGAAACCTGAAATGAGCATTTACGAAGTAACGGACGCTTTAGTAAATGAAATCGAAAATGATAAACATGATGTTATCATTCTTAACTTTGCAAACTGTGATATGGTTGGCCATTCTGGGATGATGGAACCAACAATTAAAGCAGTAGAAGCAACTGACGAATGTTTAGGAAAAGTTGTAGAAGCGATTCTTGCAAAAGATGGTGTAGCACTTATTACTGCTGACCATGGTAATGCTGATCAGGAGTTAACTGCTGATGGTGAACCAATGACAGCACATACAACTAACCCGGTTCCTTTCATCGTTACAAAAAATGATGTAGAGCTTCGTGAAGGTGGTATTTTAGGAGATATCGCCCCAACAATGCTTACGCTTTTAAATGTGGAACAACCGAAAGAAATGACAGGTAAAACAATCATTAAATAATTTGCTTATATAAAAAGGAGAGAATTTATTATGTCAACAATTATTGATGTTTATGCTCGCGAAGTCCTTGACTCTCGTGGTAATCCAACTGTAGAAGTAGAAGTTTACACAGAAAGCGGCGCTTTCGGACGCGCTATCGTACCAAGTGGTGCATCTACTGGTGAACACGAAGCAGTAGAATTACGTGACGGTGACAAATCTCGTTACCTTGGTAAAGGTGTTATGAACGCAGTAAACAACGTTAACGAAGCAATCGCTCCAGAAATCGTTGGTTTCGACGTAACTGACCAAGCTGGTATCGACCGTGCTATGATCGAATTAGATGGCACTCCAAACAAAGGTAAACTAGGCGCTAACGCTATCCTTGGTGTATCTATGGCAGTAGCTCACGCAGCAGCTGATTTCGTAGGTCTTCCATTATACCGTTACCTTGGTGGATTCAATGCAAAACAATTACCAACTCCAATGATGAACATCATCAACGGTGGTTCTCACGCTGATAACAACGTTGACTTCCAAGAGTTCATGATCTTACCAGTTGGTGCTCCAACATTCAAAGAATCAATCCGTATGGGTGCTGAAGTCTTCCATGCACTTAAAGCTGTATTACATGACAAAGGTCTTAACACTGCAGTAGGTGACGAAGGTGGATTCGCTCCAAACCTTGGTTCTAACCGTGAAGCATTAGAAGTAATCATCGAAGCTATCGAAAAAGCTGGTTACAAAGCTGGCGAGAACGTATTCTTAGGAATGGACGTTGCTTCTTCTGAGTTCTACAACAAAGAAACTGGTAAATATGACCTTGCAGGCGAAGGCCGTACTGGCTTAACTTCTGCAGAAATGGTTGATTTCTACGAAGAGCTTTGCAAAGACTTCCCAATCATCTCTATCGAAGATGGTTTAGACGAAAACGACTGGGATGGTCACAAATTATTAACTGAGCGTATCGGTGATAAAGTACAATTAGTTGGTGATGATTTATTCGTAACTAACACTCAAAAACTTGCTGAAGGTATCGAAAAAGGTATCTCTAACTCAATCTTAATTAAAGTTAACCAAATCGGTACTTTAACTGAGACTTTCGAAGCTATCGAAATGGCTAAACGTGCTGGTTACACAGCAGTTGTATCTCACCGCTCTGGTGAAACTGAAGATGCTACAATCGCTGACATCGCAGTTGCAACTAACGCTGGCCAAATCAAAACTGGTTCTATGAGCCGTACTGACCGTATTGCTAAGTACAACCAATTATTACGCATCGAAGACGAACTAGGCGAAATCGCTGTTTACGATGGTTTAAAATCTTTCTACAACATCAAACGATAATTGTAGAAAATAACGACAGACCGTGAGAAATCACGGTCTGTTTTTTTATGCTAAAATTGCTCACCAGTCATAAGTGACATGAAATGTTTAAAGAAGTGGTTATAATCAAAATCAATTGCGATTTGATGACTTGGCCAATCAATAAATGGTTTAGATTCTCCTAAAGAGCGAAATTCTCCAATGCTTGCTCCTTGTGCGTAAGACTCTTTCATGACAACGATTGGTGACTTGTGATACGTGAACATAGTGTTATCAAATAAAGCGAGTATGGGCATTGTGTCATGGAAGGGGCTGCCCTTTAAATGGGGTAAAGCATTTTTATAATATCCATAGTAATAGTGATCGAAAAGAGGTTTGACGAGAGGGGCTTTTCCTTTTGCTTCAATGTATTCAGCCATGTCGGGTGTAACGATTGAATATTGAGTAACGTTTAATGGATATATATACATGTTAGATGCGGATTGTAATACAATGTTAGCTGCGATTGGGTCACCATAAAAATTTGCTTCTGATAGTGGAGTTACATTACCTGGATGCAAAAAGGAACCACCCATTACGTAATAAGATTTAATTTGCTTCATTAACTCTTTATATACGATGAATAAAATTGCTAGAGAGGTAAGTCTTCCTAAACTTACAATGACTAGTTCATCTTTATACTGCTCAATTAGAGGAATAACTTCGAAAAAGTTCTCCATTTCTCCGTTAGTCACATTCTTCTTAGGGATAATTGGCCCGAGCCCCTGTTTTCCATGTACATTCATAAAGAAAGCAGGAGAAGAACCGGTAAGCGGACGTTCAGATCCACCAAATATCTTAATATTTCTCTCCATTGCTTCGTTCGTAAGAAAATGAGCATTTTGTACGGCCATTTCTTTCGGAACGTTGCCGTAATCTGCAACAATGCCGATAATTTCGATTTCATCGATAAAGAATGCTAAGAGGAGCGCCATCGTATCATCAATCCCAGGATCACAAAAAATGAGAACTTTTTTTGGCATAAGGTCACCACCTATCTTATTTATATGTATGTAAGTTTTTGGATAATAAGAATAAAAAGATTATTTTCTTACAATAGTAACTAGGTAAATTCAGAAAATAAAAACTTTTTATATTAGGTCAACGTTTTTGACTTAATTTTTGTTCGGAAATGCAGTCATATCAAGGGTGTAAGCGTGTAACATCGGCTATTTTTACTGTCAAGTTGATAAATTGCAGCTTTTTACAATTTATACTATGATAAAGATATTAAGAGAAGATCGTATAAACATGAGGGATGATGAACATGAAATTTACAAAGATTCTTGTCCAAATTGCTGCTTTGTATGTATTTTATATGGTTGGAAATTGGGTTCAGGAAATGTTGAATATTCCGATTCCAGGAAGTTTAATTGGGATGTTTCTTTTACTTGTTTTACTGAGCTTGAAAGTTCTACCAGTGAAATGGTTTGATGTAGGAGCAGAAACACTCGTCGCTGTTATGCCGTTTTTATTAATTCCGCCAACACTTGGCTTAATGAATTACGGTGCTTTTTTTATGAGTAAAGGAATTTCCCTTTTCATTACAATTGTAGCGAGTACATTTTTAATTATTATTGTCGCAGGACATACAGGACAATACCTTGCGAAGAGAGGGGAAAGAGAGTCACGATGAGCCAAATATTAATCGGAATTGGTTGGGTTCTTTTTACGGTGCTATTATATCAATTATCTAAAAAAATCTATAAATTATTTCCAACACCATTTACTATTCCAATGCTTGTGGCGACAGGGTTAATGGCTGTTATATTTATAGTGCTTGATATACCTTATCAAAATTATATGGAAAGCGGTGGTGGTTGGATTGCGGAATTACTCGGACCAGGTGTTGTAGCATTCGCAATCCCGCTTTATAAACAGCGTCATGTTCTGCAAAAATATGTTGTACCCATTGCCGGCGGGGTATTAGTAGGTACAACAGTTGCTATTGCAAGTGATTTGGCTATTGCTACACTTATGGGGACAGATAAAAGCTTAATTTTATCTTCTTTACCAAAATCAGTGACAATGCCAGTTGCGATGAGCGTTTCTGAGGAAGTTGGCGGAGTTCCTTCCTTAACAGCAGCTTTCGTTGTTATTGCAGGTATTACTGGAACGATTACCGGCCCACTTTTATTAAAATGGAGCCGTGTTACAAACTCGGTTGGTAAAGGCATTGGATTTGGATGTGCATCTCACATTATGGGCGTTATGAGAGCGATGAAAAATAATGAGCATGAAGGTGTTATTGGATCGGTAACAATGACATTAACAGCTATTTTAACATGTGTGCTTGGTCCGTTATTTGCGATGATGTTTATGTAATAGAAGAAAAGCGAGAGCAACCTTATTGCTCTCGCTTTTCTATAGGTTTTATGCTACAGTTAAACTAACTGAATCTTTGTAGGAGGTACGCCAAGTGCATACGTTATTATCAGTTTTACTTATTATTGTATCGATTTTAATAATTGTTATGGTACTTATGCAGTCTAGTAATAGCTCAGGCCTTTCGGGTGCAATTTCAGGTGGTGCAGAGCAATTATTTGGTAAGCAAAAAGCACGCGGGATTGAAGCGGTATTAAACCGTATTACAGTTGTTTTAGCTGTGTTATTCTTCACACTAACAATTGCTGTTACGTACTTAAACTTATAGAATTGAGAGAAGAAGCGTTAGCTGATTTGTGCTGATGGTTCTTCTTTTTTTATTTCGTTATTCGAAAAAAGTTTCTAATTAGATTATAGAATTATAAATATGGTACACTAAGAATAGAAAGAATACGACTAGATTACAGAAGAGAAAGAGGAGAAGTACATGATGAAATTAGCATCTCCAAAACCATTTACATTTGAAGGTGGAGACCGCGCTGTTTTATTATTACATGGATTCACAGGGAACTCAGCTGACGTACGCATGCTTGGACGTTTTTTAGAGAAGAAAGGCTATACTTGTCATGCGCCAATTTATAAAGGACACGGTGTACCACCAGAGCAGCTTGTTCATACAGGTCCTGAAGACTGGTGGAAAGATGTAATGAATGCCTACCAGCATTTAAAAGATCAAGGTTACGAGAAAATAGCTGCAGTTGGATTATCATTAGGTGGAGTATTTTCATTAAAACTTGCTTATACATTACCGATTTTAGGTGTTGTACCAATGTGTGCACCTATGTACATTAAAAGTGAAGAAATTATGTACCAAGGTATATTGGCATATGCCCGCGAATATAAAAAGCGTGAACAAAAATCACCAGAGCGAATTGAGCAGGAAATGTTCGAATTTAAACAGACACCGATGAATACATTAAAAGCATTACAAGAGTTGATTCGTGACGTACGCAATAATGTTGATATGATTTATGCTCCAACATTCGTTGTACAAGCACGCCACGATGAGATGATTAATACAGATAGTGCTAACATTATTTATAACGGTGTAGAATCTACGTTAAAAGACATTAAATGGTATGAAGACTCTACGCATGTCATTACACTTGATAAAGAACGTGATGTGCTACATGAGGATGTATATAACTTCTTGGAGCAACTAGATTGGTAAGGTCTAGTTGCCTCTTTTTTTCATAAGGTTTTTTTAATCCGGCTTTCACTGGCAGTAATTGAAGCCAAGAAAGTGGGGAGGAGATTAACTGCCCGTAAAAGCCCGATTGGTGAAGGCTAATAATCAGTGAGGATACAAAAATCCCCACTGATTAAAGTTTCACTTTATGAAAACTGTAAAAATCATTAGGGGAGTATTAAATTTTCGCTTTATACATCCCCCATCTTTCGGATACACTAAATAATATAAGGGTTTAAAGGAGGTATTTCTGCTTGGAAGAAATCATACAAAAACATATTGATAAATTATTATTATTCATGAGAGAAGAAGCGTATAAACCGTTAACGATACAAGAATTAGAAGCGGCATTTGGAATTGAAGGTTCTGAAGGCTTTAAAGATTTTGTAAAGGCACTGGTAACGATGGAAGAGAAGGGGCTTGTTATTCGTACACGTAGCAACCGATACGGTCTTCCCGAAAAGATGAATTTAGTACGCGGTAAGTTAATTGGACATGCACGTGGCTTTGCGTTCGTCGTGCCAGAAGAGAAGAAAACAGGAGATGATGATCTTTTCATCCCGCCTACAGAATTAAACGGTGCACTTCATGGCGATACAGTATTAGCACGCGTTAGTTCCCAATCGAGTGGTTCACGTCAAGAAGGTGCAATTGTACGTATTTTAGAACGTGGAACGAAAGAACTAGTTGGTACATATACAGAATCAAAAAACTTCGGATTTGTTATACCTGACAATAAGCGTTGGACAAGTGACATTTTCATCTTGAAAAGTGCATCTATGGGCGCTGTAGAAGGTCATAAAGTAGTTGTGAAAATTACGAGCTATCCGGAGAATCGTTTAAGCGCAGAAGGTGAAGTTATTCAAATTCTAGGTCATAAAAATGATCCAGGAGTAGATATTTTATCTGTCATCCATAAACATCATTTACCTTTAGCATTCCCAGAAGAAGTGATGGAACATGCAAACAGTGTACCAGAAACGATTTCAGAAGAAGATTTAAAAGATCGCCGTGATTTACGTGACCAAATGATTGTTACAATTGACGGTGCAGACGCGAAAGATTTAGATGACGCTGTTACAGTGACGAAGCTTGAGAACGGTAATTACAAGCTTGGTGTTCATATTGCGGATGTAAGTCATTACGTTCAAGAAGGTTCTCCGATTGATGTGGAAGCAGCGGAAAGAGCGACGAGTGTATATCTTGTTGACCGTGTAATCCCGATGATTCCGCATCGTTTATCTAACGGTATTTGTTCATTAAATCCGAAAGTAGACCGTCTGACACTATCTTGTGAAATGGAAATCAATAACTTAGGTGACGTTGTAAAGCACGAGATTTTCCAAAGTGTAATTAAAACGACAGAGCGTATGACGTATGCTGACGTAAGAAGCATTTTAGAAGATGAGGACGAAGAGTTAATTAAGCGTTATGAGCCGTTAGTACCGATGTTTAAAGAGATGGGGCAACTAGCTCAAATTTTACGTGAAAAACGTATGCGCCGCGGTGCAATTGACTTTGACTTTAAAGAAGCAAAAGTATTAGTAGATGAAGAAGGAAAACCGACTGATGTTGTTATGCGTGATCGTTCTGTATCAGAGAAGTTAATTGAAGAATTTATGCTTGTTGCGAACGAAACAGTAGCAGAGCACTTCCACTGGATGAACGTACCGTTTATGTACCGTGTCCATGAAGATCCGAAAGAAGATAAGCTTGAGCGTTTCTTCGAGTTTGTAACAAACTTCGGATATGCAGTAAAAGGACGTGCGAATGAAGTACATCCTCGCGCGCTGCAACAAATTCTTGAAATGGTGCAAGGGCAACCAGAAGAAGTAGTAATCTCAACAGTTATGCTTCGTTCTATGAAGCAAGCACGTTATGATGCAGATAGCTTAGGACATTTCGGTTTATCAACGGAGTTCTACACACATTTCACATCACCAATTCGTCGTTACCCAGATACGATTGTTCATCGATTAATTCGTGAATACATCATTAACGGTAAAGTCGACAACGAAACACAAGCGAAATGGCGTGAAAAATTACCTGAGATTGCAGAGCACTCTTCTAATATGGAACGTCGTGCTGTTGAAGCAGAGCGTGAAACAGACGAAATGAAAAAAGCAGAGTACATGGTTGATAAGATCGGCGAAGAGTATGATGGTATGATTAGCTCTGTAACAAACTTCGGTTTATTCGTAGAGCTGCCAAATACAATTGAAGGTCTTGTACACGTTAGCTACTTAACGGATGATTACTACCGTTATGACGAGCAACATTTCGCAATGATCGGAGAACGTACAGGTAACGTATTCCGCATCGGTGACGAAATTACAATTCGTGTTATTAACGTAAACAAAGACGAGCGAGCAATCGACTTTGAAATCGTTGGCATGAAAGGTACACCTCGTCGTAAGTTCAAAGATCGTCCAGTCGTAATCGAGCAGCCAAGAACAGGCAGAAAGAAACGCGGTGGACGTAGCGAGCGCAGCAATGAGCGCGGCGGAGAACGTGGTACAGGAAGAAAGTTTGACCGTGGCGGTAAAGGAAAAGGAAGAGGATCAGCTTCTGCATCCGCATCCGCAAGTCAGCCAGGAAAGAAAGATGGTAATGGCAAGAAGAAAAAAGCATTCTTCGAAAACGTACCAGGATTTAAGAAGAAAAAGAAAAAGCGTAAGTAAGAAGAGGGTGGCTTCGCTTTGATGAAAAGCGAGGTCGTTTTCTTTTTTTGGTGGCTTGAGAGCGAGCCACTTTCGCTTTTTGATGGAATCCAGCTACAGTGGCTAGAAT
>NZ_NUPZ01000022.1:0-114243 GCF_002584985.1 Bacillus sp. AFS029637
ATCACTGTCGCTATCAGAATCGGAATCAGAATCACTGTCGCTATCAGAATCGGAAACAGAATCAGAGTCGGAATCAGAATCAGAATCAGAGTCAGAGTCAGAATCAGAGTCACTATCGGAATCAGAGTCAGAGTCGGAATCAGAGTCACTATCGGAATCAGAATCGCTGTCAGAGTCTCTGTCGGAATCAGAGTCGCTATCAGAATCGGAATCACTGTCGGAATCGGAATCAGAGTCAGAATCAGAGTCGGAATCAGAGTCGGAATCAGAGTCGCTATCAGAGTCACTGTCAGAATCAGAATCGCTGTCAGAATCGGAATCGCTGTCAGAGTCGCTATCGGAATCAGAATCAGAATCAGAGTCACTATCGGAATCACTATCAGAGTCAGAGTCGGAATCAGAGTCGCTATCGGAATCAGAATCAGAATCAGAGTCAGAGTCTGATTCACTGTCGCTATCAGAATCGGAATCAGAGTCACTATCAGAGTCATCTTTCCAGTAAATTCTTTGTTTCGATGCGCCTGAAGTAATTAAATCTAGATTAATTAAATTCCCTTTTATTGCTGCGGCATGAAAATCAGAAAGCGGAATATTCGGATCTAAAGTTGTTGCATGCAATGTATATTTGTTTTCTCCTAGAATTCTAGCATTTAGTAGTGCATTAGCTAGATCTCCAGTTCCGTTAATTACTCCTTGAAGTAGGGCTAGTACCGGTTTTAAAGCAGTATCTACAATTGGAGTTAAAACTGGCCCTAGAATTTTCCCTAAAACTGGAAGTCCGTTTATTAACTCCTTAACAAATTGATCCAATCCATTCACAAGAGGACTAAGAATTTCCGCATATGTTTTTTGCAAGTAATTCCCTAGACCTTCATCGAAATCGACAGTAATAGTACTACCGTCGTTTGAAATTACACCTGGAAGTGAGTCTGTATAAGTTCCTAAATGTTTTAGTCCTTCGATAGTTTGATTGATGTTAGTTGTTAAATTTGTAATCGCAGTTATGAGCCCACTAACAAGTCTACCAACAAGTGGAACTTTACTGATTGGTTTTAAGATACCGTTAACCGTTTCCAATGTTGCTTGAAGACCAGTTAAAGTAGTGTTTAGTAATGGGACATCTGCAAGTTGTAAAGGTAATAGTTCGACGCTGATGTCAACTGTCGGATTTGTAATTTTTCCCCGAAGTTCTTTTGGAATTGTGAAAACAATTTTTTTATCATCTAAAGCGCCTACTTCAGCTAGTGCTCGGCCTGATAATGTTAAATCAAAATCGTATGATCCATCAGGTTTTTGTACTGGACGATCGTTAGACGTTGTTAATTTTGCATTTTGTAGAATCGTAATATCTGTAAGACCATCTGCGTAAGCTACCCCTGATTGAGCAAATGGTATATGATTTGAAGCATTTGGTGCGAAAGGTGCAATCAGTACACAAGTTGCTGTTAATAGTTTGGCAGATAGCATTAGTTTTCTAGAGTTATTAGCGTTCAACTTTTTCTTATAGTTGACCTTCTTTTTCATGTATTCTCTTCCCCTTTGATTAACTACATGTAATATTAATTTCGTGTAATTAGTTTCATGTAATATTAAGTGAATAAATTTACTCTTTTGTAGTATAGAAGTACTAGATTAATTTCACTTAATATAAAAGTAATAATTAACTCTATGTAATGTTAGTTAAATAAATTAATATTATGTAATAATGGTTTAATTAATTTATTTCATGTAATATTAAGTACATAAAATGTAATTCCGTTAACTGTTACAAAAAGTTGTTAAGTATGACACAAAATTGCTGTAAAATGTATATTTGTGTCACACCTATGATATGGTATCATATTAAAATGGAAATGTTTAGGATTTTTTTTGTTTTTATGTATTTAATGAAAAAATTTCAAATTAGAATTCTTATATGAAGGAGAGATAGAAGGTAAAAGGGAGTGAAAATCTACTTTCCGAAAAATGGTAATGTGTGTATAATGTAAAACGTATAATTGATAGATGGAGTGAGAAAATGACACGAATATCCCGATCTGAGTTACTTGAAAAGGTAAAAAAAAGAGTACTAGCATCATTACCACAGGATCATTCTCAGAAAATAGCTTTTGTTTCTGTAGGTTTTCTAAACAAACGAGCTTTCGTATGGCAAACTCGACATGAAAATTCCAATAGAATTTGGACGAAGATAGAACGTCATATTGATAGATATTACAACGTTTCACCATGGATTAAGATTGACGTTGTTGATTCAGTACGTACTATGAGTTATGAAGAATTACAGCAACAATTTAGCACGATAGAAAGAAACAATTATTTTAGATACGGCATAGCTTTTGATAATCGATTTGAAGTAGCCTTTTTAGAGCAAGAGATAAATGCAAATGAAATTTTAAAACCTGGTCCTAATTATCGGATTTCACAATTAGGTAATGTTGATTTGCATTTTGATTTTAATAATCTTAATAAGTATATTTTTGAAAAGTATAAAAGACCACTCTTCCTAAAAGAAGAAATGCTCCATTCAAAAGTTTTACATATATTCACAACGAAATCATTTCTTATTGAAGAAAGCGGTACATTAGTAGACTTGCAAAAAAGAGAGTTGTATAACGGTATCCGTTTTATAAATGGAAAAAATGAAAAGAAACTACTAACTCATATTGTGGAAGAGGGTGGAAAGTTTTTAGTAAATCAACTTTCACATGACGGTAAATTTGTATACGGATATTTTCCTTGCTATGACCGTACTTTGACAAGTTATAATACAATTCGTCATTTTTCTAGTTTATATGCCTTATTAGAAGTTCTTGAATATACAAAGGACTTTTCGATGGTTAAAAAAATTAAATCCTCTATTGATTGGGGAATTAAACATTTAAGTAAACTAGTAGATAATCAACGGTTCTTTTTTGAAAGTACAAATAGGGAGATTAAACTAGGTGCGCAAGGTATGGTCTTGCTTGCATTAAGTAAATATATGTCTATTACAGGATCAAGAGAGTATGAATCCTCTTGTTTACAGGTTGTTTCCGCCCTTGAAAGAATGGTGGACAAGGCTGGAAATACCGTACATGTTTTAGATGGGGAAACACTTCAAGTAGTAGAAGAGTTTCGGACGGTTTATTATGATGGAGAAGCTGTTTTTGGATTAATGCGTTTATATACTTTAGTTCAAGATAAGCATATTTTAGAGCTTGCGCAACGCATTTTTGACCGTTTGATTGAAAAGAAATATTGGAAATATCATGACCATTGGTTAAGTTACGCCGCAAATGAAATTACATATTATATCAATTGTCCTGACTATTTCGATTTTGGAATTAGAAATGCTTTTGAACACTTGGAATTTATTGATAAAAGAGAGACGGCATACCCTACTCTTCTAGAGCTTATGAACTCTGCTCATTTATTAATAGAAAAATGTAAAAAAGAACATCCTGAACTATTAGAAAAATATGATGTAGAGAAGTTTGAAAAAATTAGAACCAAACGAGCTCGACATGAAATTACAGGAGTTTTTCTGCCAGAAATAGCAATGTATTTTAAAAACCCACAAAAGATACAATATGGATTCTATTCTCGGCATGATCGTTTTAGAACTAGAATAGATGATGCAGAGCATTTTCTTTCAGGATTTATTAATTATTTAAAAAATCCACAAAATTAAGTTTGGGTATAAAGTGAAAGTTTAGTCCGGTGGGATTTTGTTCATCTCCCACTTAACTTCTTTGTTTAAGCTGAATTTTGAAGTGGAGTTTTACTGCTCACAAATAGTGGGATAAATAACGTATTAATGATTATACAGTTATAGTGGAACTTCTTTAAGTAGGTTTTTGAGTGAAAGGAGATTTTTAATGAGGAAAATAGGAGTGTATTTTCTAAATTTAGATTATGGTGAAAAATTAACGGGGATTGAGATATCTTCGCTAAAGAGAGCCCAAATCTTTGATGAATTTTTAAATTATGATATAAAACTATTATCATTAAAATATAGAAGAACATTAGATAAATGCAGATCGATGTATTTGGATTCTTATAGATTGTCTAATAAGGTGAATTTCGCAAATCTATATGGAGATTTTCAACACTCGGAAAATCGGAAAATATCTAAACATGTTAGTGAGAGTATATGGTCTGCTGCTCAAGAACCTAATCAAGAAAATGTTGTGAAAGTAATAAATGAAAATAAAGAAGTTATAAAATACATCGTATACGATGAGAAAGACAAACAGAAAATTAACTATATTAACAATTTTATTCATGGGAAAAAGTATATGAAGGAGCTATTTGATGAATACGGTACATTGTCTAGTAAGCAGTATTTCGATGATACACAAAAAATAGTACGTGAAGAATATTACAGAACAGACGGCACAATAGCTTTAGTTAAAGATATAAAACAGGATATTTTCTTGTTAATGGATGAATGTGGTAACTTTCGCAAAAGTGTGACAGAAGAAGAATTAATTCAAATTTGGATTACACAGAAAATAAAAAATGATGATGAAAGCATTTTGTTCGTGGACAAAAATCGATTTTATTATCATATTGTAAAAAACATAAGAAACCCCAAGGTCCACGTTGTTCCTATAATTCATAGTACTTTTTATAATAATCCGAGTGATAAATTAAATGGGGCACTTAATTCGAATTACATACCGATTTGGAAGGACTTTAATCAAGTTGAGAAAATTGTGGTTTTAACCGGAAAGCAAAAGCAGGATATTGCTAATAGATTCGGGGGAGAAGAGAAGTTAGCTGTAATACCTCATTCTATTTCTGGTGAAATTGAAAAAGTTCCTTTTGAAAAACGTGAAAAAAATAAGTGTGTTTTATTTGCAAGATTATCACCCGAAAAACAGATTGATAAAATGGTTGGAATTTTTACAAGGGTAGTGAAAAAAATTCCTTCTGCAACATTGCATATTTATGGAGAAGGTAAAGAAAAAAGTAAATTAATAGATATAATAAAGAGAAATAATATGGAGAAAAGTATTTTTATACATCCCTTTACGTTTCAAACTAAACAAATTTTAAACGAAAGTAGCTGTTTTTTACTAACAAGCCGCAATGAGGGATTTTGTTTAGCTGCCCAAGAAGCAATTGCATGTGGATGTCCCGTTATTTATTTTGATATTGATTATTTAGGGGATTACTTAAGACATGGTGAAAATTCTATGAAAGTTGAAGCGGATAATATGGAACAATTTGCTGAAAAAGTAATAGAATTATTACAACATGATCAAACAAGAGAACGCTATAGTGAGAATTCATATGAAGTAATTAAGGAATTTACAGGAGCAATTGTTTCTAAGCAGTGGGAATCTTTAATAAAAGATTTACTATTAACAACTCCCAATAATTAAAATAATGAATACAACATGTTACTCTCAAATAGCTAGTTACTTATAGGGATACGGACCAATCACTATTAAGCTAAGGGGTTGCACGAATCATAAATTGAAAAAATAACGCTTTTGAATGATTCAATTTTTGACGAAGTTCAAAGGATATCTTATTGAAAATAGAGGATATTAGAGTGTAAGAGGAAGTCCGTATTATAAAATTACTTACTATATGTTCTTTAAAAAAACTGTAATAATAAAACTCGTCGCATGTGTAAATGGACACTGGGACGAGTTTTTATTTTTCCTAGTTTACCTAGTATTGTTTTTTCTTAATAAGCAACAACACTTGTGAAACACAAGCGAGTACGGGCAGCTCAATCAACGGCCCAATAACGAGTGCAAGTGCAATAAGAGGCTCGTCTGGAAAAGCAGTCACAGCAATAGCGAGCGCAACAGGCGAGTTTCTTGCTAATGTTGTTAAGTTTAGGCTTACTGTATCTTTATAAGATAAACGCATAATGCGCCCGATAAATTGTCCTAGTAAAAAATTAATAATGAAGAACAATAGAACAGGAATCAGTAATAATAAAACGACATTCATGTTTTGTAGTAAATATTTACCTTGGGATGCAAACATCGCTACTATGGCTAAACTTAAAAATACAATTTGGGCAGAGCTGAAAAATGGAATGAGTTTATTCTCGAGTGTTTTAGCTTTTTTCATTTTATTCATAATGAATTTTGTAGCGTGTGCAAGTAAAAATGGTAAGACGATTACGATAACAATACTTTCTACTAAAACAGAAACTGCTACGGTCTTCATTACACCAGCAAATAAAAATAAATAAATTGGAAGGAGTAGTACTTGCAAAATTAAATTTACAGGTAGAATTGCAGTAGAAAGCGCCACATTTCCTTTCGCTATTTCAGTAAATATTAAGTACCAATCTGTACATGGAGTAACCATTAACATAATAAACCCAACCCAAAGTGCTGGATGATCTGAAAGAAATAGTGCACCTAATCCCCAAGCGAGGAGAGGTGTCCATAAAAAATTAATGGTAAGGCTTGTTCCAGCAAATTTTAAATTGCGGAATCCGTTTTTTATTTCTTTTAATGGGATGCTGAGGAATAGTCCATATAGCATGAAAAATAAGAAGGGGACAATAAATTTTTCAGAATGCATATGTATCATATTAAATTGCCCCAATATAACTCCGAATATAACAGCTGCAAGAATGATAAAGGTTTGAATCTTTTCTAAAGTACTCATTAATAAATCCTCTCTATTGGTGAATTTCTCTCTCTAATTGTATTATACAAGGTATTTCACGTATGTGTTTTCGAGTTTAACATTTTGACTGAGGGAATATCTTTCTTATATATTTTTAATTTGAGATATTTTTAATTTTAAAAAGTTACTTGACTAAAGTAAGTGGTTGTAATATACTCACTTACATAAGGTAATTAAATAACAAAAAGTTTTAGAGAGTTTAACTTAAGGTATCTATTGGAATTTTTTCTTAGAATAAGAATTTTTATGATGATGAATAATGAATATGAAAAGAAAGTTTAGGTGAGGCGAGTGGGATTATTTAGCTCATTATTTGGTAAAAAAGAAGAAAATACAAAAGTAGAGGAGAATCAAGTTATGTCAAAAGTATTATTTGTAAAAGCAAACGATCGTCCAGCGGAGCAAGCAGTTAGTTCAAAAATGTATGAAACATTTGTAAGTACTTATAAAGAAGCAAATCCAAATACAGAAGTGACGGAGTTAGATTTATTTGCACTAGATCTTCCTTATTACGGAAATGTCGCTATTTCAGGCGGATATAAACGTAGTCAAGGAATGGAGTTAACAGCAGAAGAAGAAAAGGCTGTAGCAACAGTAGATCAATATTTAAATCAGTTTTTAGAAGCAGATAAAGTTGTATTTGCATTCCCATTATGGAACTTTACAGTGCCAGCACCATTAATTACGTATATTTCATACCTTTCTCAAGCGGGCAAAACGTTTAAATATACAGCAAATGGTCCAGAAGGTTTAGCTGGTGATAAGAAAGTAGTTGTGTTAGGTGCTCGTGGTTCAGATTACTCTTCAGATCAAATGGCTCCTATGGAAATGGCAGTTAATTATGTAACAAATGTGCTTGGATTCTGGGGAATTACAAATCCAGAGACAGTTGTAATTGAAGGACACAATCAATATCCAGATCGTTCACAACAAATTGTTGAAGAAGGTTTAGAAAACGTGAAAAAAGTAGCGGCGCAATTTTAACTAATGATAGTAAATGGAAAAACCAACATGGATGACCATGTTGGTTTTTTAGTCTATTACTAATGTTAAAAAATGTATATTAATAAAATGAAAGAAAAGTTTGAAAATAGTATTGCAAAATATTATCTTTCAAACTATAATTAGTTCAAGAATAGTTGATGTTCAAATTAAATATTCAGAAAATTCAATTAGTTAAAAATGGAAATGATATAGGTTATTTTGAATGGAGGTTATATGATGACGAATAAAGTACCGTTCTCGTTCGTTGTAGTTATTGGTTTAATGTTATTCGCCCTATTTTTTGGAGCAGGAAATTTAATATTCCCAGCGATGCTTGGTCAATCGGCAGGAGAAAATGTATGGATTGCTAACGCTGGATTTTTAGTAACAGGTGTTGGATTACCATTACTAGGTGTACTAGCATTTGGTTTTTCAGGTAAAGATGATTTACAGTCATTAGCAAGTCGTGTTCACCCAGTGTTCGGGATTGTGTTTACAACAGTTTTATACTTAGCAATCGGCCCGTTATTTGCAATACCAAGAACAGGAAATGTTTCTTATGAAATTGGTCTTAAACCGTTTATACCAGAAGGATTAGGTTCTACATCGTTAATTCTTTTTACAATTATATTCTTTAGCATTACTTGTTTTTTTTCGCTAAATCCTGCAAAAATTGTCGATATTGTTGGGAAAATATTAACACCAATTAAATTAACATTCATCGGGATTTTAGTAATCGTTGCTTTTATTCATCCGATTGGAGATCTGCAAGCGCCAGTTGAAGATTATACATCGCATGCGTTCTTTAAAGGATTCCAAGAAGGATACTTAACAATGGACACACTTGCATCATTCGTATTTGGGATCATCATCATTAATGCAATTAAAGAAAAAGGTGCGAAAACGAAAAAACAAATTATGGTCGTTTGTGCAAAGGCGACAATCATTGCAGCATCTATTTTAGCAATTATTTATACAGCGCTTTCTTATATGGGGGCTTCAAGTGTTGCGAAACTTGGATATTTAGAAAACGGTGGAGAAGTATTAGCAAAAGTTTCTAACTACTATTTCGGATCATATGGTGGCGTATTATTAGGATTAATGATTACAGTTGCTTGTTTAACGACTAGTGTGGGACTTGTATCAGCATGTTCTTCATTCTTCCATAAGTTATTCCCAAATGTTCCTTACAAAGCAATCGCAATCACGCTATGTGTATTTAGTGCAATTGTTGCAAACGTAGGATTAACACAACTAATCGCAGTTTCTGTTCCGGTATTGACAGCAATTTATCCACTAGCAATTGTATTGATTTTCTTAACATTCTTCCATTCACTATTTAAAGGAAGAGCTGAAGTTTATCAAGTGAGTTTAATCGTAACATTTATCATCAGCTTATTCGATGGATTGAGTGCAGCTGGAGTTAACATTGAAGTAGTAAGCAAAGTGTTCACTAAATTCCTTCCAATGCAAGAAGTAGGATTAGGCTGGATCTTCCCAGCGATTATCGGTGGATTTATCGGATATGGTATTAGCGTTTTAAAAGTGAAAAATCAAGTTCAACCAGCAACTAGAGCGGGTAAGAAAATAGGTTAAATAAAAAAAGTTATAGAACTTGTTTCTATGACTTTTTTTGTTACTATTAATAGTGAGAAAAAATAAAGTATTAGGGGAAATAAAATGAAAAAAACAATTGATCATATCGGAATCGCAGTTCGTGATATAGATAGTACGATACATTTTTATGAAACGGTTTTGTCAGGAACTTTAATTGACCGTTACGTAAGTGAAGCGCCAGGAGTTGAAAGTGAAGTTGCTATTATGGAAGTAGACGGTGATAGAATTGAATTACTTGCGCCTACGAATAATACGACATCTCCAATCGCACGATTTATTAAACAAAAGGGGAAAGGCGTTCATCATGTTGCGTATCGTGTAGATGATTTAGATGTAGCTTTAGAAGAATTGAAAGAACAAGGAATTCGAACGTTAGAGCATACACTTCGAATAAATAAACATGGTAGACGATTGATTTACCTTAACCCAGCGGATACGGAAGGGACAATTATTGAATATTGTGATTATCCGGAAGAGAAATAAAAGAAGAATATTTTTTGTGGAAGGTGTTACATACTAATGTGACACCTTTTTATTTATGTATTTCACATTTTCTTCACAAATGATTCACGAGAACTTTTCTTCTTCTGGAACTTACATAAATATATTTTGTGATATAATAACAATCGGCTTTAAAAATGTAAGTTGTATCAATGGAAGTAGTAGCTATAATATTGGAAGTTAAGAGGTGAAGGATAAATAAAGTATTGCACTATGTAGAAACCTATACTTAACCAGATTAACATTTTGATGGAAAATCAAAATAAACAGTATTGAAAGTGTAGTAACGAAGACGAAAGAAGTGAAATAAGCTTGAAAGTAATGAGAAGGTTAGGGGTATGGCTATTAGTTGCGTGTGTATGTATCATATTGATACCAAAAAGCGTATCTGCTCATGCATATGTGGTGAAATCAAATCCTACTGAAAATGAAACGTTGAAGAAAGCACCATCTGTTGTAAAAATTGAATTTGATGAGGATATACAAGTTTCGCATTTTAATACATTGTTTGTAAGAGATTCCTCAGGTAAAAGAGTAGATTTAAAAGATGCTCATATTGATAAAAAGAATAAAAAAGTATTAGAAGCTGGGTTAAAAGAGAACCTCAAAAATGGTCTCTACTCAATTCAATGGAAAGTTATTTCAGCTGACGGGCATCCCATTCAAGGTGTGATTCCATTTCGTGTTGGGTTAGCAGAAGCTGGCACAGACGATATACAAGTAGAAGAGATGGGGTATGTTCCGCAAATTGATATGATTATGGAACGCGGGATTCTATATACAAGTTTCGCACTATTTTTAGGAGTTCTATTTTTTAATCTTATTATGTATAAAGGAAATGCAATAGAAGTTCAATCAAGAAGTAAGAGAATAATATGGATCTCATTAATTGGTATATTCATTAGTTTACTATTCAATCTACCGTTGCAATCGAAAATGAATGCTGATGTTTCATGGCTAGAAGCATTTGATCCTTTCTTATTAAAAGAAACATTACAGCTATCTGTTTTTGGTTATGTATGGATTACGCAAATGGCTCTTATTAGTATGCTTATACTAGTTACATATTTTGCGGTGAAGCGTGAGAAACTTTCGTCGTTTAAAGTATGGAGCATTCCAATACTATTGTTTACTGGGCTGCTTGTTATGAAAGCTTTAAATAGTCATGCATATGGTTTGAAGTTTAAAGGCATTGCTATCGTTATGGATTTTCTACATTTATTTGCAGCGTCATTATGGATTGGCGGTTTATCATCAATTATTCTTCTTTTACGTAAAGAGGAGGATAAGTGGACTAAGTATTGGGATGCAATTAAGCGTTTTTCACCGTGGGCAACAGGTGCTGTTATAGTGATTGTAATAACGGGTCTTTTTAATAGTACATTTTTTATTCCTACGATCCATTCACTATTTGATACGAAGTATGGATTAGCTTTATTAGCAAAGATACTTTTATTCGTTTGCATGGGAATATTGGGAATTGTTCATTATGTGAAGGGAAGAATACGGGCGCAGCAAAGGTTAGGAGCTACGGTGAAAATAGAATTTATCATAGGAATTATCGTTTTTATAATCGTAGCTTTTATGACAAACGTACAAACACCGCCGATGCCTCCTACTGGACCTTTTACAGAGAGTAAGCAATTAAATAATGGATATGAACTTACTCTACAGGTGAGTCCTAATAAGGTAGGACAAAATATATTTCATATTACTTTAAAGGATGAGAATGGACAGCCTGTTACTGATATGGAACAAATTGTATTGACAACTCAATCGTTAGATATGAATATGGGCAAAGGTTCATTTAAAGCTTCAGCTGTTTCACCAGGAGAATATGAAGCGGAAGGTATGTATATTAACATGACAGGAAACTGGAATATACATGTTCATGGATTAACAAAATCTCTTGATAGCTTCGATGCAGATTATAAATTTATTGTAGGTGGCAGATAAAGGGGCCTAATAGATGAAAAGGAGTTAATAGAAAATGAAACGTATAAAAAAATTAGGAACAACAATGATAGCAACAATCATTGCAATGGGAATTTTTGTGTTACCTGTTAGTGCTCACGTAACTGTGAAACCAGCAACTTCAGATGTTAACTCTTGGGAGACGTACACGATAAAAGTACCAGTTGAAAAGAATGTGGCAACGACAAAAGTCACACTAAAAATACCGTCTGGAGTTGAATTTCAGCAATATGAACCAGTGCCGGGATGGAAAGTGGAAGAGAAAAAAGATACAGATGGAAAAGTTAAAACTGTAGTATGGGAAGCAACAGGTGAGGGAATTTTACCTGGTCAGTTTCAACGATTTACTTTCGTTGCTAAAAATCCAAATAAGGAACAAAAAATAGCTTGGGATGCATATCAACAATATAAAGATGGAGAAATTGTTGAATGGACAGGCGACGAAAAAGCGGAGAAACCACATTCACTTACTGCAATTACAAAAGGTACATCATTAACAGGAGAACATGGAGAAGTGTCAAGTGTTGAAAAAAATGAGAGTACAAGTAATATGACAACAATAGCAATTGTCTTATCTATTTTGGCGATTGTATCGTCGGTGGGCGCGTGTGTGTTTGTCGTACGTCGTAAAAAATAAGGAAAGAGAAAGAGCCTACAAACAGTAGGCTCTTTCTCTAGATTGTGGAGAAGACTTTTCAGCAGCCAGAAAAGGTGTTACGTAAAACATGGAATTGTTAATCAAGTATGTCTAATTATTACGTATACGTTGTTCTGTATCAATATCGAAAAAATGAGCTTTAGTTAAACTAAAAGCTAACGGAATTTTATCGGTTGCTTTAATTTCGGAACGGGCATTGATTCGTGCAATAAAGTTTTGGCTCGCAAGTTTGCCATGAATCATCGTTTCGGCACCTAATAACTCAGCAACTTCTACTGTAATTTCGACAGTGGATTCAGGAGAAGCTTGAAGAACAATTGGTTCATCATGAATGTCTTCAGGACGAATACCGAGTATGATTGTTTTTCCATTATACCCCTGTTTAGTTAATGTTTTTAATAGACCCTCTGGTACCTTGAAGCGAATATTTTCTATATGGAAATATTTATCTTGTAATGTTCCGGTAAAGAAATTCATAGCTGGAGAACCGATGAATCCTCCAACAAAAATGTTTTCAGGATTATCATATACTTCTTTTGGAGTACCAATTTGCTGAATAAGTCCATCTTTCATAACAACTAGGCGCGATGCCATTGTCATTGCTTCTGTTTGATCATGTGTCACATATATAGTAGTCGTGTTTAAACGACGATGAAGTTTAGAGATTTCGGAACGCATACTTACGCGTAATTTTGCGTCTAAATTGGATAGAGGCTCGTCCATTAAAAATATTTTTGCGTCACGAACGATAGCTCTTCCTAGCGCAACACGTTGGCGTTGTCCACCTGATAATGCTTTCGGTTTTCGTTGTAAGTAATCTTCAAGCCCTAAGATTTTCGCCGCCTCAGTTACACGGTGATTAATTTCAGCTTTTGGTAGTTTTCGTAGTTTCAAGCCAAAAGCCATATTCTCATAAACAGACATATGTGGATATAGTGCGTAATTCTGAAATACCATTGCAATGTTGCGATCTTTTGGAGCGACATCATTCATGCGTACGCCATCAATATAAAATGAACCGTCAGAAATGTCTTCTAGACCAGCAATCATACGTAGAGTTGTTGATTTTCCACATCCAGAAGGTCCGACAAATACGATAAACTCTTTATCTTCAATATGTAAATTAAAATCAGAAACAGCAGTCGTTTTATTATCATAAACTTTAAAAATATGATCTAATACAAGTTCTGTCATAATTACTCACTCCCTTTTATAATTAATTGAATTATAAGATTATTTAAGGCGTAGGTAAATTGGCATGGTGCACAAAAGAATGTGAGGTTTTTATGCAAGTTTACGAGATATCTAATGAAAGAAAAGCCATATAAACTGTTACTGCACCCTCAAAAGTTTTTATATTAATTCCTGTCTTTTCAATGAATTTATCAATTCGATATTGTAAAGTATTACGATGTAAATATAATTGTTTAGCTGCAAGTGATACATTTAAATTACATTGAAAGAATACTTTAATACTATCTATTAGTTCCTTGTTATTAGAAATGGGTGCTAATAATTGATTCGTGTATTTTTCTCTTTCTTCTTTCGGTAATGAAATCATTAGTTGATAAGGAAGTAGTTGTTCAATATGTATAATTTTTTGCGATACATAGGGAGAAAGAACAGAAAATAAATTTCGCTCCCATTGATATAATTGAGCAATTTCATTTGTTTGTGTATAGTGTCTTCCCATAAAAAAGGATAGAGATATAAAAAAATCTGTTTCTAGTGTATCAAGGGCTGCTTGCAATACAGATGCCGGTACATCTTCTTCTAAGATGAGGGCGCCAGTTTGAGAGGTCTCCCATATTGTTGTAGTGGTGAAAGGAAACATAGACTGTAAAGCATATTGAAATTCTTCTCTTTCTACTAAAGGGTGCGTTGTGAAGAAGTGTAAAAAACGAACCGATACGATAGGAAGGCTCTTATTTTTATATAACACTTCATACCACAATTTTTCTTTTTCTGTTTCATAAAATGTATCAGTATGAATAGGTGTTAAGATAGATGAAAGCAATAGATGTTCCTTTTTATGTAATCGAGTTTTTCGTATCCCTACTTTATGTTCTTCGACTAAAAACCAGCTATAATCCTCAGACAATACGGCTTCATTAATCTTTATATCTTTACCATAATATGATTTTAATTTTTGAATCATAGGAACACCCCTTTTCTAAAATAATAGTAACAATATGTCCAAGATTTATAGATTCATTGCAAGTGTCCTTAAGTTTTTGCATCAAAATCCGTTTTATTTTTGTTAGAGTTTATAGTATTTCTGTATTTTGAAGGAGATAGATTCGTTTCTCGTTTAAATGATTGTGCAAAGAATGATTGGGAAGAAAAGCCGGTAATGGTTGAAATATTGGAAATCGGATAGTTGGTGGTTTCCAACAATATTTTGCTTTCTCTAATCCGGATTTGAATTAAGTATTCAATAGGTGAAACACCGACGAATTTCCTAAAGGAATGTGATAGATAATATTTATTGATATGACCTACTTTTGCTAATGTATCCAGGCTGATATTTTCACGAAAATGCTGCTTAATATAATTTTTAACAAATTCAATATCTTTATTGATTTTTTGAGAAGAGGTTTTCTCCACGTTAAAAGCTTTTTTTCTCATCATTTTAAGCAACAAAATTTCTAAAATATCTTGCATGATTAATTCATAATCTTCCTGTTGATTTTCCGCTTCTTCAAGCAATTGCTGAAGGTAAAAGAGAAAGTTTTTTTGCTCCTGTTTATAATTGTAAATAGTGATCTGACCCGGATTTTCTGTAGATGAAAAGGAGAGACCTTGAATACCAAGCGCAATATATTCGAGTGGGTGATTGGTATCAGACTTTTCCGTGTGCTCGACATTCGGGTTGATGATAATCAAATCATGCTCTTTGACGGGGATTTCTTCTTTGTTAAAGATAAAAGTTCCTTTGCCCTTGGTAATATACAATAGCTCTGTAAAGTGATGAGCATGATTGGTGCTATGCCAATATTTATTGTATTTTGATTTTGTTACATAAAGAAGTTTTACTGGAAGATGGTCTCTTTGAGATTGCGGAATCTCATACACCTCATTGGACAAATGGCTCCCCCCTTTATCGAATTTTTATCTATATTATAACGATTTTAGGGGAATATTGAACAAAAAGCAAGATATCTAAAAAACAGAACAAGATGTTTATTGTGAAAGCGTTATCTATTTTGTATTCTTGATTTATGAAAGGCAGATTAGGAGATGGGGGTAAGATAAAGATGAAAAAAAAGTTTTTGTTATCTGGAATGACGGCTTTGTTATCTCTTAGTTTAATAGCCTGCCAGAGTAATACTACAAAAGTTGATAACTCTACGGGCGGTAAAGGATCCAGTAAAAAACAAACCCTTCATGTGGCAACACTTGAATCGGCTTATGGTAAAGAGATGTGGACCAAAGTGATTGAAGCATATGAAGCTGCTAATCCAAAAGTTGATGTTGAATTGACGGTGGATAAAAATCTCGAGGATGTCATCGGCTCGAATATGAAAGCAGGAAAATATCCGGATGTTGTGTTGCTGGCAACCGGGAGAAAACAGGCACTGACAGAAACATTGATTAAGGATAAAGCATTAGAAGACATTACCGATGTTTTTGATAAGAACGTTTATGGCGAAGATGTCAAAGTTAAAGATAAATTAGTACCAGGGCTTACTGGTACACCTGCAACTAATCCTTATAACGACGGCAAAACCTATATGGCACCGATGTTCTATAGTCCAACCGGATTATTCTATAATGCCAACTTATTCAAAGAAAAAGGTTGGGAAGTGCCGAAGACTTGGGACGAGATGTGGGCTTTAGGCGATAAAGCGAAAGCAGAAGGGATTTCTTTATTTACGTATCCTACCACTGGTTACTTTGATACGTTCTTCTATTCCTTACTATTAGGGGTGGGTGGACCGGAGTTATACAATAAGGCTATGAAATATGGAGATGGTGTTTGGGAAACTTCTGAAGCAACAAAAGCCTTTGAAATTGTCGGAAAATTAGGAAAATACACAGAACCAACAACTGTTGCTAATGCAAATGATAAAGACTACAAGAAAAATCAACAATTGATTCTCGATAACAAAGCATTGTTTATGCCAAATGGTACGTGGGTTGTTGGGGAAATGAAAGAAGCCCCTCGATCGAAAGGTTTTGAATGGGGCATGATGGCTTTACCAACAATTAATGCTAGTAGCGACCGTTATGCATTTACTTTCTTTGAACAAATGTGGATTCCGTCGGCAGCTAAAAATAAACAGGCTGCTAAAGATTTCATGACGTTTGTTTATTCGGATAAGGCAGTTGAAATTTTTGCGGAATCCAGTGCAATCCAGCCTATCAAAGGCCTTTCTAATAAACTAACAGGTGAAAATAAATCATTCTATAGTATCTATGATAATGGAGTGAAAGTCGGGGTAGGTGGATTTGCTGCAACGAAAGCTGTTGAAGGCGTAAGTATGCCAGATACATTATTTAGAACGATTGACAGTGTTATCTCTGGTGATAAAAAGGTGAAAGATTGGCAAAGCTCTGTTGAAAAAGTGAGTGACCAATTACGGTCTGCATTAAAATAAATTAGTTTATTAGTTTTCACTACATATAATGGTGAACGAATAGTTTCACCATTATATTTATTAATTGAGGTGATGGCATGAATAAGACAACAGAAAAAAGAATTTTTATTTTTGTTAGTACTGCACCCGCACTAATCCTGTTAGCTATTTTTATGATTGTTCCTACAATTGAGGTATTCAGAATGTCCTTATATAAGTGGGGAGGATTTTCTAATAATAAGGTATTTGTTGGGCTGGATAACTTCAAAATTTTATGGAATGATATGAACTTCTTTCGATCTCTTCAAAACAGTATTGTATTGATTGTTATCGTTACACTTATCACCATGGTGCTGGCGATCTTGTTTGCCACTTTGTTAACGAGAGAAAAGATAAAAGGTAAGAGTTTATTCCGAATTATTTTCTACATCCCTAATATTTTATCTGTTGTGGTCATCTCGGGTATATTTTCTGCAGTTTATGATCCAACTACAGGGTTGTTGAATAATATGCTTGCTTTGTTTAACCTTGATAATCTTCAAAAGATGTGGCTTGGTAATCAAAAAATTGCCATATACAGCATCGGCGGAGCACTTATTTGGCAAGCCGTTGGTTACTATATGGTCATGTATATGGCGGCGATGGCGAGTATCCCTGAAAGTTTTTATGAAGCATCTTCTTTGGAAGGGGCCGGACGGTTCAGACAATTTTTCAGTATTACATTGCCTTTAATTTGGAATAACATGCGGACGACGTTAACTTTCTTTGTTATTAGTACGATTAATTTAAGTTTTCTTCTCGTGCAAGCGATGACCGGCGGCGGACCCGACGGATCGACGGAAGTGTTTTTAAGCTATATGTATAAGCAGGCTTATACCAATTCTTCTTACGGTTACGGTATGGCTATTGGGGTGGTCGTTTTCTTATTCTCATTCGCATTATCTGCGATTATTAGCCGTGTTACTAAAAGGGAAGTGTTGGAGTATTAAGGAGGTCCAAAACGATGGAAACACAAAAAAGAATGACGACAGAAACAGCGTATCGAGATCCAGAAACGATGGAAACCAGAAAAGGAATGATTGCAGAAACAGCTTATCAAAGCCCCAAAACAATGAAGACCCAAAAAGGAATGGCGACAGAAACAGTGTATCGTTGTTTTATCTACGTAGCACTGATTACATTAGCGATCTCTATTATTGTTCCTGTTGCATGGGTTTTCTTAGCCTCAGTGAAGCAAAACTCAGAATTTTATGGAAGCCCTTGGGCCATGCCAAAAAGTTTCTATTTTCAAAACTTCATTGATGCTTTCCAAAAGGCAAATATGGGTACCTATATGTTGAATTCAGTCATGGTAACAGGATTGGCTCTGCTTATTTTATTGATTGTGGCCTTGCCAGCAGCCTATGTTTTGGCAAGATATACCTTTAGAGGAAGTCGATTAATAAATGCTTTTTTTAAAGCTGGATTATTCATCAATGTGAACTACATTGTTGTTCCAATTTTCTTAATGTTATTGGATGGGGATACCTTTTTACGGGGACAATTTGGGGATGGATTTCTACTAGACAATTTATTTGTTTTAGCTGTGGTGTATGCGGCGACGGCATTGCCATTTACCATTTACTTGTTGTCTAGCTTTTTTCAATCTCTTCCGTCCACGTACGAGGAAGCGGCGTTGGTTGATGGTGCCGGATATTTCAAAACAATGATTTCAGTCATGATTCCGATAGCTCGTCCAAGTATTATTGCCGTCATTTTATTTAATTTTCTTGCCTTTTGGAACGAATATATTATTGCCTTAACATTAATCCCAGGGCCGAATAAAACGTTACCTGTTGGGCTAATGAACTTGATGGCAGCTCAGAAATCTGCTGCGAACTATGGTCAAATGTATGCAGGAATGGTTCTCGTCATGTTGCCAACGTTGATTTTATATATCATTGTTCAAAAAAGATTAACACAAGGGATGACCCTTGGTGGTTTAAAGGATTAAAGGAGGATTTATATGAAAAAGAAAACAGGTCGTGTTACTTTACCGAGTGAAGAAAATTTTCTTAAGGAAACAAAAGAATTGATGAAGCGCTGGGGTGCGGATGCGATTCGTGATAGTGATGGGACAAAGCTGGATGATGATATTAAGCAATTGGATGCGAAAATTTATACGACCTATTTTGTTGCTAGAGCTCACAATGAGTTTGCAGAGAAACATATGGATGAATGTCAGCAACTTTATTTAATGAGTTTGTTCAATACCGCAATTACTGACACACTTGAAATTGATTTTATGAAAGGTTATTTTGAGGAACAATTAAAGCCAGATTACCTTAACAGTCCTAAGAAATACTGGGAGGTCATCGACCGGACGACCGGAAAAGTTGTTGATGTTAATGATTGGGAAGTAAACGAAGAGAAAAATCGTGTGTTGATTACGAAGGCGAATCCTTGGCATGAATACACGGTGTCATTCCTAGTGTATGCGATTTGGGATCCAACACAAATGTACAATCATATTACAAACGATTGGGGTGATAAGCCACATGACATTCCTTTTGATGTTAGGCAGCCACACTCTAAAGAATTTATGAAAACCTACTTAAAACAATGGCTGGCAGAAAATCCGGATACGGATGTGGTCAGGTTCACAACATTTTTCTATCATTTTACCCTTGTATTCAATAATCTTGGAAAAGAAAAATTTGTCGATTGGTTCGGTTATGGCGCTAGTGTTTCAGTGGCTGCTTTGGAGGCTTTTGAACAAGAAAAAGGCTATCGTTTAAGACCGGAAGACATCGTTGATCAAGGCTATTACAATACTTCGTTTCGAATTCCAACTCCAGCTTTTTTAGATTATATGGATTTCGTACATAAGTTTGTTGCTGAAGAAGCAAAGAAACTTGTGGACATTGTCCATGACAGTGGCAAGGAAGCGATGATGTTCCTTGGTGATAACTGGATTGGTACGGAACCGTATGGGAAATACTTTGAAAATATCGGAATGGACGCAGTTGTAGGCAGTGTGGGCGGCGGAGCCACATTACGTATGATTGCCGATATACCACATGTTCGTTACACAGAAGGCCGATTCTTACCTTATTTCTTCCCAGATACATTTTATGAAGGTAACAATCCAGTAATTGAAGCCAATGAAAACTGGTTAACGGCGCGGAGAGCGTTACTGCGAAATCCTGTTGACCGCATCGGTTATGGTGGTTATTTAAGTTTGGCTTATCAGTTTCCAGAATTTGTATCATACATTGAAGAAGTCACCGAGGAATTTCGTGGGATTTATGACACAATTAAAGGCGTTCAACCATACAGCGGTCTTAAAGTCGCAATTTTGAACTCTTGGGGTAAGTTGAGAACTTGGCAGACACATATGGTCGCTCATGCTCTATGGTATAAACAAATTTATTCTTATTTAGGTGTTTTGGAATCCTTGAGCGGGGCTGCTACGGAAGTTTCGTTCATTAGTTTTGATGATGTCATTAACGATGGGATACCTGAGGATGTTGATGTCATCATTAATGCAGGTGATGTAGGTACAGCTTTTTCAGGTGGGACTCATTGGACTAATGAAAAGTTAGTTACTGCAATTAGGGCCTGGATTTATAACGGCGGAGGTTTCATAGGTATTGGCGAACCTACAGCCCATCAGCATGAAGGACATTATTTTCAATTGGCGAACGCCTTAGGTGTTGACAAAGAACTAGGATTCAGCTTATCAACAGATAAATATTTTGTCACTCCTGTTGAAAATCATTTTATTTCTGCGGACAGCACCCAATTTGATTTTGGTGAAGGGATGAAAAACATTTATGCGTTATCGGAAGAAACCGAAATAATTGAATATTCAAATGGTGAAGTTCATCTTTCTAGTCATTCGTTTGGAGAAGGCAGAGCTGTCTATATAGCAGGGCTACCATACAGCGAAGAGAATACGCGTCTGCTGATGCGCGCGTTATACTATGCTGCTCATAAAGAAGGAGAATTCCAAACATTTCATGCCAGCAACATTTATTGTGAAGTCCATGCATATCCATCTATTCAAAAAATGGCAATTGTCAACAACTCAATGAGTGAACAAACGACGATTGTCTATGACGGACAGGGTAAAGGGAAAGAAGTAACGTTGGCGCCTAGTGAAATCAGATGGGAGGATTTTTCAAATGAAGGATAGTGCTCTATTCATTATTAAAATTGTTGTGTTTATCGTATGTCTGTCTTTAATTATCATTTACCAAAAGACAGCTGGTAAATTCGAATTGGGTATGATGTTAATTGGATTAGCGGGTCTCTTAGGGCTGCTTTATGATTACAATCGGAAATACGTATAAATCAACCAGGGTAAGTGGATTGATCAAGGAATCCCATATATATGTTCAACGATAACGATCATAGAAAATTACGCAGTGCTTTAAATACAAACTTAGGGGTGCGGACAAATGAAAAAGGCAGTCGGCATTGATATTGGAGGAACGAAGATTGCAGCGGGAGTCATTTCGGATACGGGCGAACTACTTGAACGTGCGGAAGTAAAAAGTGACCCTTCAGATCGGGAAAAAATGTTTGGTAGAGTCGTAGAAGCTGTGGAACAAGTTCTCAGAAAGTCATCGATTTCAATTGCTGACATCGAGGGTATGGGTGTTGGTGTACCAGGAAAAGTGGATCGTGAGAAGGGGATCGCTGTTTTTCAAAACAATTTGCCTTGGAGGCAGTTTCCCATTACGTTTCGTTTACAGGAGCAATTTGGCATCAGGCAGATTACGATTGACAATGATGTCTATATGGCGGCTTTTGCCGAATGGAAGGCAGCGCAGGGAAAAAGGGATGAGACCTTTGTTTACGTGACTATAAGTACGGGAATCTCCTGTTCTATTATTCATAAAGGTTCATTTTTCAGGGGCGCAGGGTTCGCCGGAGAACTGGGTTTAATCCCAGCCTTTTCGAAGGGAAACAATGATCGATTGGAAAAAGTAGCTGCTGGGCCAGGGATCCAGAGAATAGCAGAAAGGGACTTACAGGTAGATACTATTTCAACCAAGGATATTTTTGCTGGTTATATAAGCGGGGTACAGGAATATAAGCCCATCATTAACGAGGTAACTGATTATTTAGCTCAAGGGCTTTATACGATTTCCTGTTTATTGGATCCACACAAAATGGTTTTTGGTGGCAGTGTTATTGTGAAAAATCCTTTTCTGTTGGAGGTGATTAAAGAAAAGCTAGAAATCTATCAGCTTCCTGAACAACAACATCTTTTAGACCAGATGAGCATAAGTACATTGGCGCAGAATAATGGAGTCATTGGTACAGGATTACGAGTGTTTGAAGGTATGTAATGAGGTATTGCCAGTCTTCATTTATGGAGAGAATGATGACAAATGGATAGAGGAGTGGACGGATATGTTTACATTAAGTCAAGAAAATTTAGTTTCCTTAGGTGCATCGATAACAACGGCGGAAATAAAACGGCAGCCTGATTTATGGGCCGAAACTTTTGCTTTGTATATGGAGAAAAGTGGAGAAATTGAAGAGTTTTTGCAAAGAGTATTAACGAAACACAACCGGGTTCGAGTTATTTTTACAGGCGCTGGAACGTCTGCCTATGTCGGTGATACAGTCACCCCTTATCTAAAAGAAAAAGTCGATGAACAACAGTGGGAAATGCTAAGTATTCCGACAACTACTTTGGTTTCAAATCCTTATCAATTTTTAAAAAAGGATTTTCCAACCGTACTCGTTTCATTTGCTAGAAGCGGGAACAGCCCGGAAAGTGTTGCAGCCGTACAATTAGCAGAGCAAATAGTAACCGATTTGTATCAGATAACGATTACTTGTGCTAAAGATGGACAATTAGCCAAACAGGCAGTGGGGAATGAAAAAAATTTATTGTTATTGATGCCTGAAAAATCGAATGATCAAGGATTTGCAATGACAGGAAGTTATACTTGCATGGCGTTAACGGCATTACTCGTTTTTGATTCTTTATCGATTGAAGAAAAATCAAAGATAGTGAAAATAATTCATCAAATGGGTGAAAGTGTCATTCAAAGGGAAGATGTTATCCGAGAGATGGTTGATTTTGATTTTCGCCGAATTATTTACTTAGGATCTGGTAGTTTAGAAGGTTTAGCAAGAGAAGCACAATTAAAAATATTAGAGCTGACAGCTGGAAAAATTGTCACTGCATTTGATTCACCGTTAGGATTCAGGCACGGTCCAAAATCATTTGTAAACGAAAAATCATTAGTTTTTGTGTTTGTTTCCAACCATCCGTATACACGTCAATATGATTTAGATATGTTAAAAGAAATGCAGCAGGACAACGTTGCCAGCTATATTTGTGCCATCGAGGTTGATGGAGAAGCAAATTATGCTGGGAACAGGTTTGTATTTGGCAAAGAGGCCCAGTTTGTACCAGATGCTTACTTAGCGTTACCTTTTGTCATGATTGGGCAAACAGTCTCACTATTAGCTTCCGTGAAAGTAGGCAATACACCAGATACACCTTCACCAACAGGAACGGTGAACCGTGTCGTTAAAGGTGTTACCATCTATGAATACGAGTAACTAAGGTAGGGGAGAAATACATGTCTATTTTTATCTTTGCAGATCAGTTTTTTCTTGAGGGGAGGGTCACAGGGCCTGGATTTTTGGAGATAAAAGATGGAAAATTCGGTGTATTCTCGGAAAATAAGCCAGAGGAAGCGGCAGAAATCATTGAGTATGCAGGACATTGGATTGCTCCTGGTTTAGTAGACACACATATTCATGGATTTAGAAATCACGACGTTATGGACAATAATTTTGAAGGACTGGATCAAATTTCGGTAGGACTCCTTTCTTGCGGAGTTACATCCTTTTTACCGACCACCTTAACCTCTTCGGTAGAATTGTTGAATCACGTCGTTGAAATGATTGGTGCCAATTACACGAAAGTGCAAGGCGCAAAAATTAAAGGGATTTTTTTAGAAGGACCGTTTTTTACTGAAAAACATAAAGGGGCACAAAACACGAAATATTTTTGTGACTCATCAGTTGATATGTTGAAAGATTGGCAGAAATTATCAAATGATTCTATTAAAAAAATTGCGATTGCACCTGAAAGAAAAGGTGCAGTGGAATTTATTGAATATGCTGCGCGAGAAGATATTGTAGTGGCATTGGCCCACAGTGATGCAACTTATGAAGAAGCAAAGCAAGCCGTTGAAAAAGGTGCATCCATTTTTGTTCATACTTTCAATGGAATGAGTCCGCTACACCATCGTGAGCCAGGGATGGTCGGAGCAGCCATGAATCTAAAAGATGTTTTTGTCGAAATCATATGTGATGGACATCATGTTCATCCTGTCGCCTCAAATATTTTAATGAATGTCCGCGGCAGAGAAAATGTCGTTATGGTGTCCGATTGTATGATGGCCGGAGGTATGTCTGAAGGGACTTATCAACTGGGAGAATTTCCTGTGAAAGTAAAAGATGGGATGGCTCGTTTGGAAAATGGAAGTTTAGCAGGTAGCATTTTGCAATTAAAAGATGCTGTCAAAAATGTCGTCGATTGGGGAATTGCCGCGCCTGAGGAAGCGATTTACATGGCGAGTACTGCACCAGCTAAAAGTATTCAGCTTGATAGCGAATGTGGGAAGATCGCTGAGGGATATGCTGCTGACTTTATTGTACTGACGCCAGCGATGGATTTAGCAGCTACCTATCTTGATGGTGTGTGCCGTTTTAGAGCTTAAATATTTTTCTGAAAGAGGGATTTCAAATGATTTTATCTGTCACCATGAATCCATCCGTCGATATTTCCTATTCGATTCATGAATTAAAGTTAGATGTTGTGAACCGTGTGGAAACAGTTCATAAAACTGCTGGTGGAAAGGGCTTGAATGTGGCGCGAGTGATCGCTCAAATGGAAGAAGTTGTCCTAGCGACAGGTGTGCTTGGTGGTACGATTGGAGAATACATTATTCAAGAATTAAATAAAAGTAATATTACAAATGACTTTTTAAAAATTAAAAAAGAATCAAGAAATTGTATTGCCATTCTTCATGAGGGGATGCAAACAGAGATTTTAGAGTCTGGGCCGACATTATCCAAAGAAGAAGGGACGACTTTTTTAGAAAAATTTGAATCCCTCGTTACAACAGCTTCACTTGTGACAATTTCGGGCAGTTTGCCGAAAGGGTTACCGACTAACTTTTATTGTAAAATATTAGAAATTTGTCATAAAAATGGAATTCTAGTGATTATGGATTCGTCAGGGGAATCTTTGAAAAACGCTTTGATGCATAAAGAAAAACCATTTGTCATCAAACCAAATGTAGCGGAATTATCTCAGCTATTGGGCATTAACATAGAAGCAGAAATCTTTGATTTGAAGCAAGCATTAAACCATGAACTATTTACTGGGATTGAGTGGATTATCGTGTCCATGGGTGGTGAAGGTGCCTTTGTCAGGCATGGCGAGGACTATTACAGAGTTAAGATTCCAAAAATAGAAGTAGTCAATCCTGTTGGGTCTGGTGATGCGACAGTTGCAGGATTAGCTGTGGCACTACATCAAAATCAAACTGTCGAGACTGTTCTTAAAACGGCGATGACTACAGGAATGTTAAATACTATGGAAGCTGGAACTGGTTATATTAATGTGAATAAGTTTAAACAATACTTTGATCTCGTTAAAGTTGACAAAATAGATTAATAGAGGAGAATGTTGATGTTAGAACTAACCAAAAATAAATTGGAAGCTCTAAAACGTTTATCTGCTGAAAGTGGCATAATTGGAGCATTGGCTATTGATCAACGCGGTTCATTGAAAAAAATGATTGCGTCTGGCGGTGCAAGTCATGTTGGAGATGAGGGCATTATCCGTTTTAAAGAATTGGTTTCTGAGGAATTAACACCATTTGCAACAGCGATTCTTTTGGACCCGGAATACGGACTGCCAGCGGCTAAGATCCGCGCTAAAGAATCAGGCTTAATCGTAGCGTATGAAAAAACCGGCTACGATGCGTCAGAAGTAGGACGGTTACCGGATTTATTACCGGAATGGTCAGTGAAACGATTAAAAGAAGCAGGTGCCGATGCTATTAAATTCTTACTCTACTATGATTTCGATGAAGATGAAAAAATTAATGACTATAAGCATGTCTATATGGAACGTATCGGATCCGAGTGTGCCGCTGAAGACATTCTATTTTTCTTGGAGATTGTTACTTATGATGCTGAAAATGAAGATGTGAAAAGTAAAGCGTATGCAAAAATAAAACCACATAAAGTGATTGAGGCCATGAAGGAGTTCTCGAAATCACAATACAAAGTAGATGTTTTAAAAGTAGAGGTTCCGGTAGATATGAACTTTGTGGAAGGATATACGGCAGGCGAATTCGTTTATAGAAAAGAAGAAGCTGCTTCCTTTTTCAAAGAACAAAGTGAAGCAACCGAGCTGCCGTTTATCTTCCTGAGTGCAGGAGTAAGCGCAAAATTATTTCAAGAAACATTAAAATTTGCTAAAGACTCTGATTCTACCTTTAACGGAGTGCTATGTGGTCGGGCAACCTGGAAAGACGGTGTGGCACCTTTTGCTATAAGCGGCGAACAAGCAGGTCGTGATTGGTTAAAAGATACTGGTAAAAGGAATATTGAAGAATTGAATCTTGTGTTGAAAGAGACAGCTAGCTCATGGTTCACTAAAGTAAAAGAAACAGCTGAGATTCAAAGGTAGTACAATATTTTTCCTTCTATATGTCCTTCATTTCTTTACATCTTTAAGCAATACTTGCACCAGAACCTCTTTTTAAACGGAATGAAGAATTATGAGCAGACATTCGTCTGCTCATTTTTTTAGTGCGTCCAGCATGGTTGCAAACCCTTGGGTGAAAATTCAAAGCAGTAAAGGGAGTAGTAACCATAGCTTCAGATAAGGATATGTGGAGTGACCTTTATATATAGGCGATGATAAGCACTAATTGCCATGTACAATCAAATCGATTGAATTTTTGTGAGATGTCACCCAAAAAAATATATCTAAAAAGGTAACGATATCTTTATTTTGTAAGCGCTTTTAAAAAGACAATATACCTAAAAAAAGAAACAATATCTTTATTGTGTAGGCATTTTAAAAAAACTATCCTAAACATAAGTGACAACGATACCTTTCAGGTTTTGGTATATTTTAAAAATTAATGTGCAGGTATCGTCTTTAACTAAAATTAAAAATTCAAAGGAGGAGAAGAATTGGAAAATAAGCATTTCAAGAGAGCTTTTAATACCCTTCTTGCACTTGTACTAATTGTACCAACATTTTTAGTGAGCATGATTGTGCCATTACGTGTAGGAGCAAATGTGTCTAATCCATGGGTTACAATTTCATCTGGAGGAAACGAAATTAATGCACTAGTAGAACAAAATGGGAAGTCCTATGCAAGGCTTGGAGCAGGTGCTGGAAACGATAATGGGGCTAAAGCTGCAATTTTTCAAGAGCAGAATAAAGTCGCTAAAGAATCAGGAACGATGGAATATAGCTTTATTCCAGAAACGAAGGGAGAAGATACTAGATTCGGTTTCTATCCTCACTATATTGACAATAATAATTTCGTTTTTGTAGGTTATGACTCACTTGGATGGTTCTATGAATACAAATATCAAGGGAAAGGTGACTGGTTAAAAACTAGACCTAATGTTCCACTTCCAGAGGCTGGGACCTCACATTCTATTAAAATTGATTATAATAAAACGACTTTGAATATTACATTAGATGGAAAAGATTTATTTGGACCGGTTACTTTATCTAATGATGTAAATAACCTTCTTACAGGTAAGGAAGCGGTTAAACTTGGTGCTTATGGAGATAAAAATAGTCAAGTACTCATTGAATTAGGAAATGCGCCTGGGGATGGAGGCACCGATCCGGGAAATGAAAAACTTGTCGACATTACGGATAATAAATTGGAAGAAGGCGATTTGAAAGTTATCTCAGGTGACGGAAATGTTACCTATAATGAAGATGGTTCAGCAACTTTCAGTGTTACATCTACCCAAAAGAATAGAATTGTCTACAACCAAATGAAAGCGATTAAAAATGGTGTTTTTGAAGCGGATGTTACTACTAATACTGACAAGATGAATCGCTTTGGATTCATCTATCGTGTTCAAAATCCATCTACATACACATATGTGGGAACAGGGGATACGAACGATCAGTATTTTGGAGAAACTTTTGGCCCTATAAACAATTGGACGGCGATGACTTCAAATGTGCCGTTAAAAGCAAAACAAACGTATAATTTACGTTTAGTATTCATGGACGATGTTGCGACGTTATACATTGATGGTAAAAAGGTAGATTCTTGGACTTTAACAGGTGGTGTAGATCAAGCGGGCTTACTAGGGTTTGAAAAAAGCCGAGGTGCTGCCGATATTACGATTTCAAATGTCAAAATAAAGGAATATAGTGCACCAAAACCTCCAGATACTCCACCAGTAGAAGATACATTAAAGTCAAAGTATATGGATGTCACTATTGATCAAATATTCCCGCGGATTGTGAAATACAAAGTTGGCGATAAAGTAATGAGTGGACAGGAAGCTCCTGTTTACGGATTGAAAGTAAATGGCGGACTATACTATCCTAAAGTAAACTTTGAAAAGTTAAACGATAGTGAAGCGCTATATACATTAAAAGTTGTGGATGAAATGAAAAACCTTGATGCTGTATTTAAAGTATCTTTGAAGGTGAATGATAATAAGGTTGTTTATAGTTTCGATGAAATTAAGAATAATGGTAGTGCCAAAATCGAGACAGTTGAGTTTGCTGATATGAACTTTATTTCGGTAAATTCGGAGCAAAAAGGTGCAAAAGCTAAATTAACGAATATTAGTACAGATGTTAGGAAAACAGGTGATGTAGATGTAAAGGTAGATTCTTCTATGGAGGAAATAGGTACATCTACTAAAAATTATACAGCATTCTTGTCAACTGACGAATTGAGTGCAGGTGTATGGTCCAGTTCAGAAGTGGACGGCTATAAAAATTTAGTTGCTAATCGATATGTAAATAAAAATGGTGCGAAAGCAATGGGAATAGGTTCTAGTGCACTTTATTACCAAAGGGACATTATGCCAGAACCACAAAAAAATAAACCAACTATTAAAATAGCTATCGCTAAAGATTTGAATAATGATAATAAGGCAGATTGGCAAGATGCGGCGATTGCATACCGTGATATTATGCAAGATATTAAAGGGTACCAAGATGTAAACAATAACGTTGGAATGCGTATTGCGATGAATTTTGGATCACAAGCACAACAACCGTTCTTAAAAACATCAGATAATGTTAAAAAGGTTGCTCTTGCTACAGATGAATTGGGGCAAGCTGTTTTGTTAAAAGGATATGCAAACGAAGGACATGACAGTGGTCATCCAAATTATGGTGATGTGGGTGAACGTATAGGCGGCGCTAAAGATTTGAATACGCTTATTAAAGAGGGGCGTAAATATAATACCCAATTTGGTGTCCATATAAACGCTCAAGAAGTTTATCCTGAAGCGAAAGCTTTCAGTAATGACTTTATTGACCATCCAAATTCTTTAGGATGGGGATGGTTAGATCAATCTTATACAATTAATAAATTAAAAGATTTGTATTCTGGAGCGCGTGCGAAAAGATTAGATGAATTGAAAGCTGCTGTTCCAGATCTTGACTTTATCTATTTGGATGTATGGTATCAAAATCAATGGGAATCAGATAGAATAGCAGAGCAATTTATAGATAGAGGTTGGAGAGTATCAACGGAATTTGGTGGTTCTATAGCCAATTATTCAACGTGGCAACACTGGGCTACTGATAAGAACTACGGTGGTCCGGAAAGCAAGGGCATTAACTCAGAAGTACTGCGCTTTATTAGCAATCACCAAAAAGATTCTTGGGTGTTGAATTGGCCTGAAGTAGGCGGAACTGCTGACCATCCATTGCTTGGTGGATTTGAATTAGCTGGTTTCGAAGGGTGGCAGTCTGATAAGAATTTCGATAACTTTATTCGCATGACATTTGATACTAATTTACCTACTAAATTCCTACAAAAATATTATGTAACGAACTGGACAGATGTAGAAGGTGATAAAAGCAAGACAAACTTAGAAAAGGAAATAAAATTGAAGGACCCAAGTAATGGGGATGTTGTCGATGTAACTAGAAAAGACAATGCTAGGGAACGTGTTATTAAACTGAATGGAAATGTAATACTTGATGGAAAGGCTTATTTAATTCCTTGGGTGCAACAAGACTTTAAAAATCCAACTACTGATTCTGAAAAATTGTATCACTGGAATTTGGAAGGTGGTACAACTACTTGGACACTTCCAGATGAATATAAAGATGCCTCTACTGTTTATGTATACAAATTGACAGATCGCGGTAGAACAGATGTGAAAGAAGTCAAAGTCGTAAATAATAAGGTAACTTTGACAGCTAGTGCGGCAACTCCTTATGTTGTTGTGCCAAAAAAAGATAAGGGTTTGGAAATCCTTGACTATGATTGGAGCAAGGGTGCTCATATATATGACGCGGGATTCAATACAGGAAAAGTAAGTGCATATACAACTATTGAGGGAGATAACAAAGCTATAAGCGCCGTTAGAACGAATCAAACTGGAAGCAACCGCAATGTAAGTAGTGGAGATTACTACTTGAATATTGATAGTCCGTCAAAAGATACGACTGTTTCCCGTGTCCTTACTGGTTTGGAACCAGGTAAAGATTATGTAGCAGAGGTGTATGTTGAAAACAATAGTGATGTAAAGGCCGGAATTACAGTAACAGGTGGGAAAGAAGACGTTAACAATTACACACTTCGCAGCCTGCAAAAGAACTATGTTAAGGCAGATTCACATGCTTCAAATGATGGATACAATAGCAAAATGCAAATCATACAAGTAAGCTTTACGGCTGTAACTAATAAAGCTAAATTAACTCTCAGCCGTGATGCTGGAAAAGGAAACACAAAATTTGATGATATTCGGATCGTTCAAAAATCCTTAAAAAATCATGTCTCACCAACGGAATTTAAACAAGATTTTGAATCGGTAGTACAAGGTATTTACCCATTCGTTATCGGTAACACAGAAGGAGTAGAAGACAACAGAATTCATCTGTCTGAACTGCATGCTCCATATACGCAAAAAGGATGGGCAGGTAAAAAACTAGTCGATGATGTATTAGGTGGGAATTGGTCCGTTAAAGTGAACACTGGGAATAAAGGTTTGCTGTACCGTACGATTCCTCAAAATTATCGTTTCGAACCAGGTGTAACTTATAAAGTATCATTTGATTACCAAACAACAGCAAATGCATTCCGCTTTATTTCAGGGGATCAAGAAATTGATGTTCGAGACATTGCGAGTGCAAAGGGATTGAGTGTGAATAACACTCTTACTGCATCTACTGACACAAAAACAGCAGAGTTTACTGTGACAGGTTCTGAGAACGGTCAAACTTATGTCGGAATTTTCAGTGATGGAACGAATTTAAACGGGGATACCGGAGCAGGTACGTTTATTTTAGATAATTTACGTATTGAAAAAAGGTGACTACAGGGGAGAGACACAGAGGTAAAAATCTCGAATTAAGATAAAGATAGTTTTATAGTTTGTGTAATAACGTGAATGAAAAGAGGTTGACCGAAAGATAGCTGAGTAGCTATATGGGTTAACCTCTTTTTGATATAAGTATGTCACCACAACCAAATTACGGACAGAAAGGAACGATTCTCTTATATTTATAGAGTATAAAAAAAGTTGTCTCCAAAAGATCATTTTTAAGGACCTTTTGAGACAACTTCTTTCAATATAAAGCAACTGATTCTATTTATTTGACACTACTTCGATAACTAGATTATCAAGCATAATATCTTTGTAACCGTTAAAGTTAGCTTGTGATCCTTTCACACCGTTAGTATTAGCTGCTTTATTAGTGGAATAAATGCCAAACCAGCTTTGCCCCGATTTATCTCCTGTTAAAGTAAAGGAATATGTGCCAGCTTTTGCATTCTTATCACTGCTTGCGGTTGATTTTAATTCCTCCTTAGTTAATACTCCTTTTTCTTCAAATGGAGCATTACCTGTCACCACTGCATACGTCCCATCACTACCTGCTTCATAATCAAAAGTAATTTTATACGTTACTCCTGGTTTAAATGTGAAGTTTTGAGGGATAGTTTGGTACACAAGAGCATCGCCTTCTGTTAATCCATTCGTTTTAAGTGACCATTTACCTGCGATAACATCATTTACTATTTTTTGGTTCCAACCTCTTTGTGTATATGGTGCATGTAATTCAGACAGGTGTGTTCTATTATCTTCTACGCCTTCAATATTACCAATTACAAACGGATAGATGCCTTGTACAACATTTTCAAAGTCTTGTACAAATTTATTATTGCTTACTTGGTTTTCGGCATTACTTTCCACGATGCGAATATCATCAAAGTAACTTGCACCATTTCCACTATCCCTAGATAAATCAATAGTTACATCTGATGTTTTTTTACCAGTTTCAAAAAACACATACATATTTTGAAAGTAACTTGTTCCATCCACAGTTGAAGTCATTTGACCATCAGCTTTTGCTTGCTCAGAGCCTAGTGTATTATGTGCGTATGCTCTTACATAGTTTTTAGCGATAGATTTACCAGTACTATTTGTATACTCTTTGTCGTTAGAAGTAATCGTTATACTTGCTTGTGCTTCACTTCGGTTGTCTATACCTACATATGCAGCATACTTTGTATTAGGTTTTAGGTCTGTTAATTTTTGAGTAACATTTACTTTCTTTCTATTATTGGAGATTGTTAGCATATTATTATTACCTTCACTCTTCGTAATCTTAACTGCTTTTGAGTCTCCTTTGATTTTCCAATCTTTTAGGGAATTGCTGTTAAATCCAGCATCTATAAGATGCATCCCTTCACTCCATTTAACATCTTTATTGGATTTTGGCCCTTTATAAATTACATATGCAGTAGATTTTTTTGCATCTAATGTGATTTTTCCATTTTCAATTTTAACATTTTTCATATTCTCTTTACCTAATTCTGTTAACTCATACACTTTAACGGTACCTTGCCAACCAGTTGGAACAGTCCACGTTGTTTTTCCACCGTTTGTGTTCCAGTGATATAATTTTTCATTCTCTGCTGATAATTTTTTGCCATTTTGATCCCAAGACCATGGAAATAAATACTTTTCGTCACCAGGTTTACCTTCAAATATTTGCTTACCATTTAATGTCATAGTTCTTGTTCGATAGCCATCTTTATCATTTGCAAAATCATTTGATTTTCTTTCAATTGTAAGTGTATTTTCACTAGATTCGTCCTTTAATACTGACTTCATACCTGGTACCCAGTTGTAAGTTTGTTGTTTATCATCTTTCATTTCAACTGCTTTACCATCTTCCCACTGTGTTACTTTATAATGTTGAATGAATTTGGTTGGAATATTCACCGCAAATAAGTTATCAATATACGCTTTGTAGTCACTTCTACCTTGCCATCCTTCAAAGTCTTTCATACTATAGCCACCTAATAATGGAGCATCCGCGTCGCCTCCATACTTAGGATAGTTACCAATCCATGCATCTTTTTGATGGTTTTTAATGAAACGAGTGATGGTACTATTAATACCTTTTAGGGTATAGCCACCATAAGTTAAATCAGCTGCCCAGTGTTGGAATGTGGAATCATACTCGTTCGCATATCCCCACTCACTGCCTAAGCGCCAACCTAAACTATTTATTTCTTTACTTAATTGACGACTTGGCCATGAACTATTATCACCTGACTGTCCATTACCCCAAACGTCTACATAAATAAAATCTAAATCATTCTCCTTGCCACCAAGAGCATCATATAAATCTTTGAATCGTTGTGCTCTCCCATTTCTTAAATCATAATCAGCATTAATGTTTATTCCTTGATCAATCCAGTTCCAACCATACTTATAAGTTCCATCTGGATTTTTTAATAAACGATCTTCTTGGAAATATTTTGACTCTGGATATGTTTCACTTGCATTCACATGAACCCCAAAAGTTGCCCCATATTCTTTACCCCTCGTTAGCAATGTTTTCATGTCCTTCGCACCGCCAATTCGGGTTCCAATGTCAGCATAATTTAAATGACCAGAATCATGACCTTCACTACCATAACCTTTCAGTAGAATAGATTGTCCTAGTCCATCAGTATTTAAATGAAACTTTTTCACTCCGTCTAAAGCCATTAAGAAAGGATTTTGGGCTTGACTGCCAAAGTTCATGTTAACACGGTAACCAACTAAGTCTGGAACTTTTTCCGCCCCTAGAGGTTCGTTCATAATTTTCCTATATGCAATCGCTCCGTCTTGCCAGTTTATCTTTTTATCATCATTAGCGTCAGCAGTAATGACAACCTTCACAGACGGCATTTCATCTACCTTATTAACTGTCCCATCCTCTAGCTCTAGAGTACCATCTTCTTTACGATGTTCTTCTGACTTTTGATAAGTCCAGAATGTACTACTTAGACCAATTGTTTTTTTTCCTGCACTATTAGTCGCAGCATTTGCCGTAATTCTTTGAGCATCAGTCTTTGCAGCATAGGAATCTGGAGCCAATTTTTTTACTAAACTATTCTCCGTATTAGACCATATACTTGCACTTAATTCATCAGTAGAAAGAAAAGCATACATATATCCTTTTTGCTCTTCATCTTTCGTAATTAAATTTTCATCAACCTTTACCTGTCTGTCACCATTAATACGTGTATTTGTTGACATCTGTACGCCATCTAGCACTGCATCTGTTTGACTGTTATTTACAGAAATTAAATTGTGATTTGGGATTTCAATAGTTTTTACGATATTGTTGTCCACAATCTTTGTAATATTGAATTCTAATATATTCTCTTTAACAACCATCTCTGCAGTAATAACCGCAGAAATATTGCTATTAGTGTCTATTAATGTCATCTCATATACAACTTTATCTGATGAAACTTTTGCTTTTACTTTTGGTTTTACTGCTACGTCATTAATAAGGATTTTATCTAATGCCTCAGTCTGTCCGTAAAAAGTCTTTCCTGCCCCATTTCCAGATTTTAAATTGTATTGAATGACTCTTGGAAAATTCACATCAACAAGAACGTCCATTTGATTAGATGAAATAACCGTATGTGGACTTTGTGGAATGATTTGACTTTCAGCTTGTTTAATATCCGTGGTTCCCTCAGCTTGGATTAGGGAACCATTTGTAAAACAAGTAGAACCTACGACACAACCCGTTACAAGTGTTGCCATCGTTTTCCTGAAATTCTTTTTTGATTTTTTCATATGTACCCCCCTTGTTTATTTTTACAGCTTGTTAAAAAGTACTTCACTTGCATTACTTTGATCTGAATTATCTAGGATAAAGTTCAGATTGCACATTCAACCGTTTTAATTTTGGTATCGATGCTTCTTCAAAGGTATAGATTACTTTTTTGCCTTATAAACTTAATATTTTGATAGGATGTGAAACCTGCAAAGTAGTTGAGAATCTATCAAAACTAGAAGTAGATTCCAGTCTCTATCTATACCCCTAGATTACTTTTTGTGAAACGCTTACACAAGAGGGATATTGCTCTGTTTTTTAGAAATATTGTTTTTGTAATATTCGATATAAGATAAATATAAAATAATCCCGGTGGGGGATCCGCCTGATTTTATTTGAAAAGTGCATCAGAAATTGAACAGGGATACCGGGGCAGGTACGTTTATTTTTAGATAATCTTCGTATTGAAAGGGTGATTTCAGGGGGGAGACACAGAGGTGAAGATTAGGATTTAAGGTGAAGGTAGTTTTATAGCTAGTGTAATATCGTAAATTAAAGGCCTATCCCGGAGGAGATATGTCTCATTGTGTTCATTGAATCGTTGGAAACCGCTCTTGAAAAAATGTTCTTTTTTATGATTTTAGTGAGTTGTTACCAGTGAAAAGCAAGATGTCTAAAAAACACGACAAGATGTTTATTGTAGAAGCGTTTTTACATACGTATAATTTAAAAAAATAGCTTGCAAAATGAGTGAGCGACCGAGATATGTTACTAGTTTGTTCGGGGAAAGAGATTCTTACATGAGGGTGGAGGCCAACTCGTACGGTTGTCCATAAAATGATAAAAGATGCATGGAACTGGCATCTTAACAATCCAAAGGGCTATGAGGATCGAGGAGGGAAACGTTGATGATATATCAAACAATCCAGCAGTTAATTGATCGTGCTATTGAAGCTAAATTGATTGAACGAGAAGATGAAATATATGTAAGGAATAAAATTCTCTCTCTGTTTCGCTTAGATGATTTTGTAGTGGAAGTGTCAGCGGCTGTAAAGAAAGACATTCCAGAATTATTAGAAGAATTAATTGAATATGCTTGTACGCATGAAATTATTAAGAAAGTATTGGATGAGAAAGAGATTTTAGCAAGCGTAATTATGGATGTCTTTATGTCCAAACCATCCGCTATCAATGCATTATTTTATGAGAAATACGAACAAAATCCTATGACTGCGACAGATTACTTCTATGAATTAAGTAAAAATAGCAACTATATCCAAATGAAGCAAATTGCCCAAAACATAAATTATAAAGTAAAAACGGAATATGGTGCCATTGATATAACGATTAACTTATCAAAACCAGAAAAAAACCCGGAACAAATTGCGAGAGAAAAAGCATTGGAAAGTAAGAACTATCCAAAATGTTTACTCTGTATTGAGAATGAAGGATATATGGGGAGAATTGGACATCCTGCACGCTCGAACCACCGCATGATTCATATGAATCTTACAAACGAAAGATGGTTTCTGCAGTATTCTCCGTATATATATTACAATGAACACTGTATTGTATTGTCCGCAGAACACCGAAATATGAAAATTGACCGTCAAACGTTTATGCGTTTATTAAAATTTGTAGAAAGATTTCCACATTATTTCCTTGGTTCCAATGCAGATTTACCCATTGTAGGAGGATCTATTCTAACCCATGACCACTATCAAGGTGGGAAATATGAATTTGCGATGGAAAAAGCACCGAACGACTTCGTTTTTGAACTGACCGAATTTCCGGGAATTAGATGTTCTATTGTTAAATGGCCCATGTCAGTTATTCGCTTAAGAAGTGAAGACTTAGAACAATTAGTACATACAGGTGAGTACATACTAGATAGATGGCAGGGATATAGTGATTCTTCTGTTAATATATATGCTTTTACAAATGGAATTCCACATAATACGATTACACCGATCGCACGCTACCGGAATGGTATGTACGAATTGGATTTAGTTTTGCGAAACAATCGTATAAGTGAAGAGCATCCGCTCGGTATTTTCCATCCTCATGAGGAAGTGCAACATATTAAGAAAGAAAATATTGGCCTGATTGAGGTAATGGGATTAGCTGTACTTCCTGCTCGTTTAAAAACAGAGCTTCAGGAAGTGAAGAAGTTCTTGCTTAATATTCCATGTGATATTCCATCGTATCATATACCGTGGGCGGAGCAATTAAAACTTCAATATGACAATGGGATAAATGAACAAAATGTACAGGAAGTTGTAAGAGAAGCAGTTGGGCAGAAATTTGTACAGGTGCTTGAAGATGCTGGCGTTTTTAAACGAGACGAAGAAGGGATATCGGCGTTTAAACGTTTCATTCAGACTTTAAAGTAGGTATGGACAGAAGGGAAATAGAGGTGCCTGTATATAACGATTAATTTGAAATTATCCATTTATTCAGTGAGGGAGGAAATAATATGGAGAAGTGTGAGCATAAAGAACTACGAGAGTTGAAACAAATGGGTGGTCCTATATTAATGGTGTGTATAAAATGTAATCAAATTCTTAAAGTACCATATGCAAAAATAAAGTGAAAAAACAATTAGAGGAGGTATGAATATTTTGTGTAAATGGTTTGTAGCAAAATGATCTTTAACGAATTTATCAAACAAAGAACGTGCGAACGCAAGAGTTGGAACCACAAGTATGGCGAGAAATTGCTTTAGCTGTGTCTTCATTAAAGGAAGCCGCACTCGCTGCACAATTATTTGTTGAAGAATTTCAATAGTTGTTTGCAGAATAAGAAGAAGTGTCTCATATATCGTAATGAGGCACTTTTTTAGTTTACTCTAAAAAGTCTATGAAAAGGATTGACTTATCTTTTTGTTGTAACTATAATGATTACATCGAGGTGGTGATCACAATGAAAATTAGTAGCCGCTTTTCTATAGCAGTTCATATTTTATCCATTTTGAAAAACAATCCATCTTCACTTTGCACTTCAGACTATATGGCTGAGAGTGTAAATACAAATCCAGTAGTCATTCGTAAAATTATGTCGTACTTAAAACAAGCTGGCTTTGTTTACGTAAATCGAGGTCCAGGTGGTGCTGGATTATTAAAGGATTTACATGAAATCACATTGTTAGATGTGTATCATGCAGTGAATGTAGTGGAAGAGGATAAACTATTTCATATTCATGAGCAACCAAATCCAGATTGTCCAATTGGCGCGAATATTCAAGCTGTATTAGAAGTTATTTTGATTCAAGCACAATCCGCGATGGAAGAAGTTTTGAGAAATATTACGATGGCGCAGTTGTTTGAATCGTTGCAAGAGAAAATGAATGCTTAAATAATATTTATATTTTTTTGTTATTAATGTAACTATTTTGATTACAACAATGAAGGTAAGGTGTAAAAATTATGACTGTAAAAATGAAAGTATACTCAGATTTTATATGTCCGTTTTGTTTTTTAGCAAAAGGTCCATTAGATGAAGTAGCGAAAGCGAAAGATGTAGAAATCGAATGGATGCCATTTGAATTACGTCCAAGTCCATATTCAAAAATAGATCCTTGGAACGAACCAGATAAATTAGGTTCATGGGATGCGTTCATTCGTCCTACAGCGGAGAAATTAGGAATTGAAATGCGTCTACCACGTGTTTCTCCGCATCCATATACACATTTAGCTTTTGAGGGATGCCAATTTGCGAAAGAACATGGACTAGGAAATGAATATCATCACCGTGTATTCACAGCATTTTTCCAAGAGGAACAAAACATTGAAGATATTGATGTGTTAACAAAATTAGCGGTAGAAGTAGGTCTTCCTGAAGCTGAATTTAAAGATGCTTTAGTAACTCGTAAATATAAAGAAAAACATCAAGAAGCAATTCAGCACGCATATGATGAAGCAAACATTATGGCTGTCCCAACTATTATGATTGGAGATGAAGTCATTCAAGGGCTTGCGAGTAAAGAAACGCTAGAAAGAGTCATTGATAAAGAAATTGAAAAGGATAAAATAAATTCATTTGAGGGCATGCAATGTAATACGGATGGATATTGCTAATTTGTTTATCATGAAATAACTAAAATGAAAAAACATACATTTGGAGGAATTACCATGTCAGCAACTACAACAAATTTAAAAGAAGCGATCGTGAACCGCCGTTCAATTCGTAAAGTAACAAAAAACGATGCAATTACGAAAGAAAGAATTGAAGAAATTTTAAAAACAGCTTTACATGCACCAACTTCATTCAATATGCAAAGTGGCCGTATGGTCGTATTAATGGATGGAGAACATGAAAAGTTTTGGGATATTGTAAAAGAAACGCTTAGATCACGAGTACCAGCAGAAAACTTTGAAGCGACTGTAGAAAGGCTAAAAGGATTCCATACAGGTGTAGGAACTGTATTATTCTTTGAAGATCAGGCGACAGTAGAAAAGATGCAAGAAAACGCTCCATTATATAAAGAGCAGTTCCCATTCTGGTCTCATCAAGGAAATGCAATGTTACAACATACTGTATGGATGCTATTAGCTGCTGAAGGAATCGGAGCGTCATTACAACATTATAATCCAATCGTAGACGCAGAAGTAAAAGAGACTTGGAGCATTCCAGCTAAGTGGAATTTAGTAGGACAAATGCCATTTGGTGAACCAAATGAACAACCGGGAGAAAGAACATTTTTACCTACTGAAGACGTAGTGAAATTTTATTAAAAAATAGAATATAAAACGAGAAGGAAGTTGTGCTTAGAAGCAGCTTCCTTTTTTGTATGGGTGTTAATTTATGTGTATTTAGGGAAGGAATATAAGAAATAAACTGATGAAAAAGGAAGTGGAAACATGGGTAATGAGAAAAAATATACAGTGGTAGGTACTGATGTTGAGGAAGTAAAGCGTTTAAATAAAAATTCAGGGTTAACTTATAACCAAGTAAAGGAATTATTAGCAAAGCAAATGCAAAAAAAGAACCGATTAGATTGAAGTAATTAAGTTTTTTATTTAGCATTTTGTCTAGAGAGTTACGGGGAATATAACTCTCTGAACAGCAGCCGAAAAATAAAAAATCACCTAAGCTGTAATAGATTATACGAAAAAAATGAACTTCACAGAAATATGTTGCTGGGCTGATTTCGAAAGAATCTAACAATATGAAAAGAAAAAAAGGATTCTTTCCAATTAGTAAGAAAGATTGTCTATATAAGTTCATAAAATGTAATAGTATTACAATGAATAAGTACGTTTTGTAATATAGCCAATTTCCATCCGTTGAAGGGGGAGGTTAATTTTTAATGAATGAAGTGAAAAATTTTTTTCGAAGTAGAGGGTTTCAACGTTTTCTCGTGTTAATAATAGTAGCGCTTGTATTATACGGATTAAAAAGTATGATTAATTTAATATTAATTACGTTTATACTGACATTTTTAATGGATCGGTTTCAACGTTTTATATCAAAAAAATTGAATGTGAATCGAAAAATTGTTATCGCATGTTTATATATAATATTAGTTTCCTTTATCGGCACGACATTGTATAAATATTTACCTGTACTAACGATACAAATTTCACAGTTGATTTATCAATTTAAGTTGTTTTTTCAAAACCCACCTGATAATGAAATTATTAAATATGCACTTTCGACAATTAATGGAATGGAAGTATCAAAGTATATAGAACAAGGTGTAGATGTTATATATCAATCGATAACAAATATAGGGAAGGTAAGTTTACAAATATTATTGTCTCTAATTTTAAGCTTATTTTTCTTACTAGAAAAAGAGCGTATTATTACATTTACTTCTAAGTTTAAAGATAGTAAGTTAAAGATTTTTTATGAGGAGATTGCATACTTTGGTGAAAGATTTGCAAGATCGTTCGGTAAAGTAATTGAAGCACAGTTTTTAATTGCGGTTGTAAATTGTATTCTTACTGTTATTGCATTAATCGTTTTAGGATTTCCACAGCTACTCGTATTAGCTGTTATGATTTTCCTACTAGGATTGATTCCGGTTGCAGGTGTGATTATTTCTTTGTTTCCACTTTGTATCATTGCATATAACGTAGGCGGAGTTATATACGTTGTATACATACTTGTGATCATTACAGTAATCCATGCTCTTGAAAGTTATTTTTTAAACCCGAAGTTTATGTCTGCGAAAACAAATTTACCAATCTTTTATACATTTATGATACTCATCTTTTCAGAGTATTTCCTCGGAATATGGGGACTTATTATCGGGATACCAATCTTTATCTTTTTCTTAGATGTACTTGATGTAAAGAATGAGGAAGCGATTAAAAAATAATAGAAAATAACCGATGTTTTCAAGGAGCGAAAACATCGGTTATTTTATCTTGAAAAATATTAATTGACAGAAGCAAATACATAGTAAAGACGGACGGAACGCTACTGATTAAAGTTTTACTTTATTTTTTCTTAGCAGGTGGAAGTTTAATGAATTTATTGGCTAGTAAAGCGATAGTAACAGCAGTAAAAAGAAATACTGCGATTATGCTAATTCCCATACCTGTCCAGCCTCCGATAAGGAAGATGCTTATCGGTATTGTTAATAAGCAAATAATAAGTAGAATGAATCCGAGATTTTTGTCATGTTTTTGAGTTGGAAATAGAGTCCTGATGATTAAAAAGAGGAAAAGGATTAAGGATGAAATAGCCAATAAGAGGATTACAATTGTCCAAGAATCATTCATAAAACCACTCCTTTCTATTATGGATAATATTATGGTTTAGAGTGAGGGGGAACAATAAAAATATAAAAAGCAATCCAAAATAAATTGGATTGCTTTTTGGAATATAAGATTAAAGAACCGGAGCCATTGTTTCTTTTAATACTTGAACAGAGTGATCGAATTTTAATTCTTCTTCTTCACTTAATTCTACTTCTAAAATTTCACGCACACCGCCGCGATTTAAAACAGCAGGTACGCCGATATAAACGTCTTTTTGGCCGTATTGACCTTCTAAGTATGCTGAAACCGTTAATACACTATTTTCATCGTTTAAAATTGCTTTCGTAACACGTAGAAGTGACATACCAATACCATAATAAGTGGCACCTTTTCGCTCAATAATATGGTAAGCTGCATCACGAACGTTTATGAAAATTTTGTCTAAATCTTCTTGCGTATATGTGTTGTCCCTGTCAAGAAGCGTTTGTAGTTTTTGGATACCAACTGATACATGACTCCAAACTGGAAGTTCAGTATCGCCGTGTTCTCCAATAATATAAGCATGAATGTTGTGTGGACCAATATTGAAGTATTCACCTAACATGTAACGGAAACGAGCAGAATCAAGTGTTGTACCAGAACCAATTACGCGCTCTTTCGGTAAACCAGATTCCTTCCAAGTTACGTAAGTTAAAATATCTACAGGGTTTGTTGCGATTAAGAAGATGCCATCAAATCCGCTATCCATAATACTACGAACGATTTGTTTAAAGATTTTAGCGTTTTTCTCAACTAAATCTAAACGTGTTTCGCCTGGCTTTTGTGGTAATCCAGCCGTAATGACTACAAGATCAGCATCTTTACAATCTTCGTAGCTGCCTTTCCATACTCTAGTTGGGGCAGGTGCGAATGGAACAGCATGACTTAAGTCCATTGCTTCCCCTTCAGCTTTTGCCTCATTTACATCAACTAAAACAAACTCTTCAGCTACGGCTTGGTTAATCATGCAGTACGCATAACTACATCCAACTGCTCCTGTTCCTACTAATACAACACGGTTAATACCTTTTTTCATTTCAAAATTCCTCGCAATTTCATTAATTTTATTATGTAAGATAATACGTCTTACTTCTATAGTCATATCTAGTTTATTACATTTTATAAAAGATATTCAAGTAATTGAAAATGTATCCGCTCAATAACATGAAAAACATAGGAATCATGTTAACCGAATATAATTCAGTAAAATCCTTTACAAAAGGGGAAAAGGGTATGCTGAAGCCGTTAACGATAGAAAAAATGCTTCATATTATCAATGCGGGGCTCGTAAAAACGCAAAAGCCAAAACAAATTATAGTTGCTGGTGCAGGGATGTCAGGTTTAGTCGCAGCATCTTTATTAAAAGAAGCGGGTCATAAAATAACGATTATAGAAGCAAATAACCGAATAGGTGGCAGAATATATACGATTCGTGAACCATTTAGTGCGGACTTATATTTTAATGCTGGACCGATGAGAATTCCTGAAACTCATGAGTTAACTTTAGCGTACATTCGTAAATTTAAACTGCCGTTAAATCTTTTTATTAATAAAACTCCTTCGGATATAATTTATACGAATCATATTAGAACGAGATTGAGTATGTTTGAAGAAAATCCAAGTGTACTTAAATATCCTGTTTTAGAAAACGAAAAAGGAAAAACGGCAGAGAAATTAATGTTAAAAATATTAGAACCAATACTTAATTTTATTAAAAAAGATCCTAATAATAACTGGATTATTGTTGAAAAAAAGTATAAAACATACTCACTTAGTTCATTTTTAACGGAATATTATTCAGACGGTGCAATAGATATGATTGGAGTACTTCTTGATATGGAAGCGTATATGGGAATGTCTTTAATTGAGGTATTACGGGAAATGATCTTCTTTACTTCAACGGCGAAATATTATGAGATAACTGGCGGGATGGATGCATTACCAAAAGCTTTTTTACCGCAGTTAAATGAAAATATATTTATGCAGTATAAGGTTGAAAAAATCATACAAGAAGATAACGAAGTGACGATGCAAGTAAACCATGAACAAACGTTAGAGCAATCTACAGTCACGGGTGATGTTGCAATTGTTACTATCCCATTTTCAGCGTTACGTTTTGTTGAGATTCAGCCTTATGATTTATTCTCTTATTTTAAAAGACGGGCAATTCGTGAATTAAACTACATAGCTGCGACTAAAATTGCGATAGAGTTTAAAAGTAGATTTTGGGAGAGAACGGGACAGTGTGGTGGCAAATCTATTACAGATTTGCCGATTCGATTTACATACTATCCAAGTTATGGGCTTCATACGCCAGGTCCAGCGGTAATGTTGGCTAGTTATACATGGGCAGATGAGGCGTTAACATGGGATAGTCTCACGCAAAGAGAACGTATTCGTTACGTATTAAAAAATTTAGCGGAAATATATGGTGACATCGTCTATAGTGAGTTTGTTACAGGTGCATCTTTTAGCTGGAGTCAAAATCCGTATTCTTGCGGAGCATTTACAGCTTTTGAACCAGGGCAAGAGCTAGAGATATTTCCGTATATTACGCCGCCAGCTGGAAAGGTACACTTTGCAGGAGAGCATACGACATTAACACACGGATGGATGCAAGGAGCAATTGAGTCTGGAATTAGAGTTGCTCATGAAGTAAATGAACAGTTAATCTAGTAGTTATATTTACAAATTGCTATTCTTTTAATAAAATGATAAATATAAATCGTAATTATTACGCTTTGAATACGTTTGAAATAAAGAAATGGATGGTCGGTCGAATGAATAAAGTAGAAATTCATATATTAGGTGGTTTTTTAGGTAGCGGAAAATCAACATTATTACAAAACTTATTGTTAGCGGAGAAAAAGAAGAATAGAAAAGTTGCCGTGTTGATGAATGAGATTGGTGAATACTCAGTAGATACAGATATTATTGGAAAAGAGAATGTTTTAAGAGAGCTACTTAAAGGATGTATTTGTTGTACATTAAAAGAAGAGCTTGAAATACAATTGCATTCGTTATATCAGCAAGAAAAACCAGATGTAATTTATATAGAAACGACAGGTGTTGCGCATCCAATTGAAGTGTTAGATGCATGTGTATCACCAATTTTAGCACCTTTCCTAGAAGTGAAATCAATTGTAGTCGTTTTAGATGCAGTAAGATGGATACATCGAGGTATATTAAGTGCAAATGTGCAACAGTTATTGCATGAGCAAATGAAGTTTGGTAGCCACATTTTAATTAATAAATCAGATTTACTAACAGAAGAAGATAAAAACAAAGTACTTGAAGAAGTAAAAGCTATAAATAATCATGCGAAATTGTTTGAAACAAAGTATTGTAATATATCTTTAAAAGATATAGAAGAAGCTGAATTTATGAATGATGGGGAACATGAGACCTTGCATGTAAAACAGCATCTACATATACAAACGATGACGTATCAATTTACGAAATCAATTGATCAAGACAAATTATATGAATGGCTTTCGAATTTACCAGATAGTATTTATCGTGTGAAAGGTTTTGTGAAATTCCATGGAGATAAATACCCTCATCTATTCCAATATTCGTTCGGGGTACCAACTTTATTGGAACAAGATTTCGGTTTCCCGACTAATTTGGTAGTTATAGGGGAAGGGTTAGATAAGAAGCAATTGGTTGAAGGATTAGAGAAAGTAGAAAGTAATTAAGAGCTTTTTAGATAGGCTGCAAATAATTGACTTAATAACTTAAGTTAATTATTTGCAGTTTTTTTCGTGATGATTCCTGTAATGAAACAGTAATTTCATTTGAACAGCGGAATATATATGGATTGTATGTCCGTTTCCATTTAATAGGAAGGTGATTATAGATTTATGCCGAATGTAGAGTTTACTACAAGAGTTTTCCAATACAAATTTTGAAGTTAAACAGTCATGATTACGGACAGGGGAATTTGGCGTGTTTGATTCTATCAGAAAGTAAAGTATGGGGAGGATCACAATGTCGATAAAAAAACGTAAATGGCTAAAAACGGTGGTTACTGGTTGTGTTTTAGGGTCGCTATTGGTAACAGCAGCTTGTTCAGGTAAGAAGACAAGTACTGAGGATGAAAAAACGATTAAGGTAGGGGTTCTTGCTTCATTAACAGGTCCACTAGAATCGTATGGAAAACAAACAGTGAACGGGTTTGAATTAGGATTAGATTATGCAACTGGTGGGACGGGAAAAGTGGAAGGAAAGAAGATTAAGTTTGTTGTAGAAGATACGGAAACGAAAGCCGATGTAGCAGTTAAAAAAGCTACGAAGTTATTAGAAGAAGAGAAGGTCGATTTTTTAGTCGGCTCGTCTAGTTCAAGTGATACATTGGCAGTATTACCATTAGCTGAAGAATATGAAAAAATTATGGTTGTTGAACCGGCAGTTGCTGATAGTATCACTGGAAAAAACTGGAATAAATATATTTTTAGAACAGGAAGAAGCTCTTCACAAGATGCGATTGCTGGTGCTGCCTCAATTGCTAAAAAAGATGTAAAGATTGCGACGTTTGCCCCGGATAATGCTTTCGGTCGTGAAGGAATTGCAGCATTTAAAGCGGGAGCGAAGAAATTAGGTGCGAATATTGTAAATGAGCAATACGCAGATACGAATTCAACTGATTTCACAGCGAATATTCAAAATATCATTAGCTCAAAACCAGATTATTTATTTGTCGTTTGGGCAGGTGCCAATTCACCATGGAAACAGTTGAAAGATATGAATGTGGAAGCGCAAGGTATTAAAATTTCTACTGGTGCGCCAGATATACCAGCATTAAAAACGATGGATGCATTAGTCGGAATGCAAGGTTTTTCTGTATATTATCACAAACTTCCTAAAAATAAGGTGAACGATTGGCTAGTTGAAGAACATAAAAAACGTTTTAATGGCGCAGTGCCGGATTTATTTACAGCAGGAGGAATGTCAGCGGCAATTTCTATTGTGGAAGCTTTAAAGAAAACAAAAGGTGATACAGATGTAGATACGCTTATTAAGAAAATGGAAGGAATGGAATTTGATACACCGAAAGGAAAGATGAAATTTAGAGAGAAGGACCACCAAGCGATGCAGACACTTTATTCTATCACATTGAAAAAGCAAGATGGTGTGGATTATCCAGTGCCTGTTTTAGAGAGAGAATTAACAATGAAAGAGACAGAACCACCAGTTCAAAATAAATAGACTGAATTTTCAGTTGTTTTTTGTATAAAGAGGGGATACCCTCTTTATACGTATTTCTTTCATACTCAAAGCTTTAAAGGGAGGGATTTCGTGACGCATTTGCTAGAAACGAAAAATCTTAGCGTATCTTTCGGTGAACATCATGTTATTAAAGACGTAAATTTAAAAGTACAAAAAGGAAAGCTCATTTCAATTATTGGGCCGAATGGTGCGGGAAAGACAACATTATTTAATTTGCTAAGTGGCCAGATTTCTCCATCAAAAGGTGCAGTGTATTTTAAAGGTCAAGATATTACAAACCTATCGATTTCAGATCGAACACGCTTAGGAATTGGTCGTTCTTTTCAGCTTACGAATATATTCCCAGAGTTAACGGTGCTTGAAAATGTTCGTTTAAGTGTTCAATCATTTGTTCAAGATTACTATAGTTTCTTTCCAAGTTCAGCAAAACGTAAGCAACAAGTTGGAGAGGCAAGGCGTTTCTTAAAAACAGTATTACTTCACGAAAAAGAGAATGTATTAGCGAAGGATTTAGCGCATGGTGAAAAAAGAAAATTAGAGCTTGCGATGTTATTGGCCTTGAAAACGGATGTGTTATTACTCGACGAGCCGACGGCAGGTATATCAGTTGAGGAGGTACCTGCTATTTTACAAGTGATTGAAAATATTAAGAAACATCCAGAGAGCACAATTGTACTTATTGAACACAAAATGGATATGGTAATCGATTTGTCAGATCATCTTATCGTTTTATTTCATGGAGAATTATTGGCTGAAGGATTGCCGGAAGAAATTATGAAAGATGAGCGTGTACAAAGTGCTTATTTAGGGGGATTATATAGTGGCACTATTACAAGTAAATAATATAGAGACGTATTTAGATCAGTTTCATATTTTACAAGGGGTATCTCTTTCTGTTGAGAAAGGGACAATTACTGTATTGTTTGGAAGAAATGGGGCTGGGAAGACTACGACATTGCGATCGGTTATGGGGTTTCACCGGATTGCAGATGGTGAAATTTACTATGATAGTACACAAGTAAATGGATTATCTACACATTTGATTTCTAGGAAAGGGATAGGTTACGTACCAGAAAATCAAGGGATTTTTCATGATTTGACCGTAGAAGAAACATTCGCTCTTGCTAGGGGAAAGGGAGAAGAAGAGGAAGAGAAAATAGAGTGGATGCTTGAACTATTCCCAGATTTAAAGGAGTTTTGGAATAAAAAAAGTGGCCTTTTGAGCGGAGGACAAAAGCAAATGTTGGCTATTTCAAGAGCGTTTATTAATAGTGATGGGTTATTACTAATTGATGAGCCGAGTAAAGGACTGGCCCCAATTATGGTAGAGAAACTAATGGTAGCTATTTTGAAGATGAAAGAGAAAACAACAGTTTTACTTGTTGAACAAAACTTTATGATGGCTAGTCAAATTGGGGATTATTTTTACATTATGGATAATGGGAGAATTGTGCATAACGGTTTTATGAATGAATTACGCGAGGATAAGGAAACATGTCAAAAATATTTAGGTATTTCTTAACATTGATACGGGGGGATAGAACGTGGATGTGTTAATTAACTTATTTGTGAATGGTGTTTCAACAGGGATGCTTATATTTTTATTAGCATCTGGTCTGTCACTTATTTTCGGATTAATGAGTGTATTGAACTTTGCACATGGCGGTTTATTTGCATGGGGAGCTTTTACAGGTGTTTGGTTATTTAATATGACGGGTAGTTATTTCTTAGCGTTAGTTGGAGCAGTAGCTATGGGAATGTTGCTTGGTTTTATTTTAGAAAGATTTCTTATCAGACCTGTGTATGGAAATCATGTTCGGCAACTACTCGTTACGCTCGGAGGAATGCTCGTTCTAAGTGAATGTATCAAAATATTTTGGGGACCCAATCCAATTAGCGCAAAATTACCTTTATGGCTACAAGGAAGCTTTACATTCGGAGGCGTTATATTAATTAAATATCGTCTGTTCGTTATTGTAATCGGGATACTCATTTACATTGCATTACTATTATTACTCAAAAAAACAAAGATAGGTCTTATGATCCGCGCTGGTGTAATGGATAAAGAGATGGTTCAAGCGCTCGGCATTAATGTAAAAGCTATATTTTCTTTCGTTTTTTTATTAGGAGCAGGAATGGCGGCATTAGGTGGATTCCTACTTGCTCCATATTCAGGCGTTATTTTCGCGGAAATGGGTATGCAATATGCAATTTTAGCTTTTATTGTAGTAATAATTGGCGGGTTAGGAAGCGTACAAGGTTCAGCTATCGCTTCTTTAATTGTTGGATTAGCCGGTGCGTTTACAGCGTATTTTATGCCAGATTTATCACTCGCAATTAATATGTTAATGTTACTATTTTTCTTAATAGTGAAGCCAACTGGACTTGTTGGTGAAAAGGGGTGAAATGGTGAACGGCACATCGAACCGAATTAAAGTATACTTCGGAGTAATTATGCTCATTTGTTTAAGTGTATTTCCATTCGTAAATGATTCACGGAGCCTGTTAATTTTATTCACTCAAATCTTCATCTTTGCTATTTTTGCAATGAGTTTTGATGTATTGCTTGGGTATACAGGAATTGTATCGTTCGGTCACTGTATGTTCTTTGGGATAGGAGCATATGGGGTAGCGCTTTTATTTGATCGGCAAGGAGTATCAATAACGAACTTTTTAATAGGAATTGTAGCTGCAATTATCGTTTCGGCAATTGTTAGTTATATAATCGGTTTGCTTTCTTTACGGTTGAAAAGTCACTTTTATGCAATGTTAACACTTGCTATTTCACAGTTGTTTTTCGTACTTGCTGAAAAATGGCGTGGGCTTACCCACGGGGGAGATGGTTTTACATTTGGTGTGCCAGATGTATTTCGTGATCGTTTTACATTTTATTATGTAACATTCATATGTCTAATTATCATTTTCATTGTGTTACGTCTTTTCACAAAATCATCTATTGGAAAAGTATTGAAAGCAATCTCACAAAATGAACAACGTGTTGAAGCGCTTGGATACAAAGTTCTTCATTATAAAATAATCGCGAGTGTAGTGGCGGGAGTAGTAGCTGCAATTAGCGGTGGGTTATTTGTTATCACATTGCGCTTTGTAAATACGACAGTATTTTCAATTGAAATGACATTAAATGCATTGTTGATGACAATGATTGGAGGAGTTGGAACGTTAATAGGAGCCATTGCTGGAGCTGGCATAATTGAATCGCTGAAATATTATTTATCAGAACTAGCGACGGAGTATCGGATTTTTGAAAGATGGACGATTATGCTAGGTTTATTGTATATTATCGTGTTGCTAGTTTTTCCGAAAGGATTAGTTGGAACGGTTAAGAAGTTGAAGGGCTTTAAAAGGAGGAAGAAGGAGAAAAGCGCAGGAGTGGAGCAAAACGTGTGAAAAAACAATTGTATATAATATAAAAATCCCTCCTTTCGATTAGTGAAGGAGGGATTTTTATTGGTGTAGGTAATTAGTTAGTCTGTAAACATAGTAATTCTATTAATAAAATAGTTCATCAGGGATATGTTTTATAAAGTTTCCATTCGTAAAAAAATGAACAGCTAATTTCTCTATGGGAACATCTTCAATGGTTACTAATATATCATTTTTAACCGGCAAAAAAGCTATTCCTTTTCCATCATTAATAAATTCTTCAATAAGCGAATAAGAATCCAATTGTTGAAGTTGATGCTGGGATAGACCGTTTTCTTTAAGAAATTGTATTGTCTTATTTCGAAAAGGACACTTCTTATCGTTACTTACGAAAAAAAGTTCCTTTGAATAGTCAATGGTATACTTTTCTTTCGTTTTTAATAAGCCTACAGAAATTGATGTAGTAAACACTTTTTTAAACGCTACGTCGGAATAATCCTCATACGTTATGACCATATCAACTTTTTGTTGCTGTAGTAGTTTTTGTAAATGGCTACTACTTTCTATGTATATTTGATAATTCCTGAAATTTTCTTTAATACGCTTACTTAAATAACTTGTCAAAATAGATTGTGACGTCGCTATTACAAAAGCAGTACCGCTCGCTTTAATTTCATTTTTGGCTTCTTCTAATAGAGTTAATATTTTATTCGTGTAGTCTAATAAAATGTCACCAGAAGGTAACAGAGAAACACCTTTGTTATCTCTATGTAGTAAAGGAGTTTCTAACTCTTGTTCTAATTTTTTAATACGCTCCGTTACGTTCGGTTGAACATACCCTAATTCTTTAGCAGCTTTACTAATAGAACCCTCACTGGCTACAGTTTTGAATATGATAAGATCATTAATTTCCATGTATCTCAGCCCCTTGTTTGGTATCATTATAAATGATATCAAACATAATTTATACCTATTTTACGTCAGCCGGTCGTCGACTTATCATTATATATATAAGATCGAAAGAGAGTGATAATCATGATTGGAATGCAATATAAGGTCATTTTACCAAAGGATTATGACATGGGGATTATTAAGAAAAGGGTAAAGGATAATGGGTATAAAACAGATGGTTTTCAAGAACTGAATTTCAAGGCGTATTTAATTACTGAGGCAGGTAAAGATGGGAATTTCTATAACTGTTATGCACCTTTATATATTTGGAATAGTCATGAAGGAATGAACAAATTTATATTTGAAGGGTATTACGATAATATTTTACAATCGTTTGGATGGCAACAAATACATATAGGTGTCCCTTTAGTGATTAATTTAAGTAATGAGTTTAAAAAAAGTAGGTATGCTGTTGAATATGTAGGGAGTATTTCTCAAAAGGAATCATTGATTGGGAATCAATTTAACAGTTCGAATCATAATGTCCAAAATACAGAAAATTGCTTGGGAAATGTGGTAGTATATAATCCGGATAAATGGGGATATAGTCAGTTTCATTTTTATGAAGAGAAGCCTGAAGTTGAAGAAATGAAGGATATTACAATATATGAGGTTTTACACATTTCACAGTAGATATGAAAGATAGCTTATTTATAAAAAAATCCATTTTGAGTAAAGTAAAAAGGTTCAAAATGGATTTTTCTTAATTATCTTATGTATACTCAAAACAAATTACTGCTTTTCTTAATTCTTTATTGAAGAATAAGTATACACGATCTGCACCATAAGCTTGAAAATAATATCCTGTGACAAATCCAACATATGTAAAGGGATGACCATATTCATCTTTTGGTACATATAGAAGATTAGTATAGTCAAAAATTTCGTCTTCGTTAACGCAGTCTTCTAATAATTCTTTGCCTTCTTCTGTCATAAAGCGTATATCATTTAGGAACCCATTTACCTCGGGATAATTTAATCCCCAGCCATTTGTTTGTTTTTCAGCAAACTCTTGTTCTAATAATTCTACAGATGTAAATTCTTTTCCAAAACTAGAATAAGGATAAATTTTTTGATTGCGATTGAAATATTCTTTACGGATTTTATAGTTTTTTTCATTAAACTCGTAGGCTTTTTCTATAATATCAGAATGATTTTGTTCAATTTTAAAGTAATTCCAATTTGCTTCGAATTTATATTTCCCATCAATGACATCGAAGCCTATTGTATCTGCTTTCGTATAATTTGTGTGAAATGATTGGGTGAAATCACCAACGCACCCTTCGTGAATTTCCTTTGCTGACACAATATGTAACCATTCGTCCCATTCCGGTTCAATACATTGTAAGTTTATAGAGCAAATGGGTAAAAAGTGTTTTTTATGCAGTTCCAAATTATCATAAAATACTTCTTCATATGCAGGAAACGGTTTTATAAATTGTTTAGAAATATGCATGGCCTGTCCACCTTTATACGAGTTTTTTGTTTAATTTTATCATATTATTTGAATTTTTTCTTATTTGAAACTTTAAGATACTCATATTTATCCCGCTATTTGTAGGCAGTAAAACTCCCACCTCTAGGCTGAAGCAAAGAAGTAAGGTGGGAGTCGGGCTAATAATCAGTGGGGGGTGAACAAAACCTCCACTGATTAAAGTTTCACTTTACGAGAAGAAAGAATTCGTAAGTAAGGTAGATATCTCATTTTTGAGATTTTATCATACGTCGAAAAGACGAGGAGTGAAGTGATACTTCATACTTATAAATCGCTTTACTATATTCGACACAAAATGACAACATGCTGTTCGTCCATCTGTTATCATAATATATAGTTTTTTTGGGGTTTTTATCATTTTTATATTGGGGGAAGGGAATTTATGTTTAAAAAAATTGGGACAATCACTCTAGCAGGGACATTAGCTTTCAGTTTATCGGCATGCGATGAGAAGGAAGAAGTAGCTAAAACCGTATCAAATAATACTAAGGAAGAGCAAAGTAGTGAAAAAAAAGAAGATGCGAAGAAAGAAGATACAAGGGAATATAATGTTGAAAAAACTACTCAAATTAGAGATCAAAAATTAACAGTCCATAAGGTGCAAATAGCACAAGTGGCAGAATATGATAAGCTGGAAAAAGGTAATGAGTTTGTTATTGTTCATGTTACAGTAGAGAATGTTGGTAATCAAAAAGTTAGAATTAACCCATTAGATTTTTACCTTGAAAGAGGCGATGGAAGTGTTGTTGACCATACATTTTCAACTAGCAATAAAAATATTTTTAAAATTAATGATGTAGATCCAAATGGTAAGTTAACAGGAGCGATAACATTTGAAGCGAAAAAAGGTGATTCTAATCTTCAATTAATTTATAGACCTGATGTTATGTCTAAAGAGGAAGTAAAAGTGAAACTTAAATGATTTATCTCGTAAAAGCCCGATTTGTGTAGACAAGGGTCTTTTATGCAAATCTATACAAGTTTTAAATGAAAACGGTAAGCTTGAATGAAATGACGGTACGGCAAAAATATTAGGTTAGATAGTGTGAATTTCAAACATACCGTTTTGGAAAACAAAAATAAATGTATGATAAGGATTAGGCATTGGAGCTTAATCCTTTTTGTATGGAGATGTAGAGAACGGCAAGTAGACCTGACACTACACGAGTGATGCATTTCGATATAACTTATTGTTTCAAGTTTAAATAAGTTGAGTTGTATAAAAAAAATGTAATTATCACTTGCATTACTATCACTTGCGTAGTAAAGTGATAGTAAGATAAACGCTAGGAAGTGATGAATCATGCGTGATAATACAATAGGATCGTTAATATGGTTACGTTTAATACGATTTACGAACCAAAGTAATCAAATGTCAAATGAGTTTTTAAAACGTTTTGATTTAACGACAGCACAATTTGATGTACTTTTACAAATACGGACTTATCAGCCGTTAACGCAAATGGAGTTAGCTGAGAAGGTTACTGTTACACAAGGTGGTATTTCTCGAATGTTAACTCGCCTTGAAAAAGAAGGTTATATTATACGAAAACAAGATTGGAAGACGAAAACCATTAGTCTTACAGAGCAAGGGGAAGGGGCTTTAGAAAGAGCATTGCCAGAACAACTTGCATTTCAATCATCATTTTTTGATGATGTATTAAATGAAGAAGAGCAGAAAATACTTTATGAGTTGATGACAAAAGTTCATAAGCATAGTGAAAAAAAAGAATTACCGAGTGAGTAATTTTTTTTACAGAATCAATTGACTAATCAAGTGATTAGAGAAAAGTTAATACCGATTAATAAAGGAGAGCGCAATTATGGAAAAATACCGTATGGATACAAGTAAAGGAATTGAGTTTGGATTATATTCAATTGGGGATCATATTTTAAATCCGCATAATGGAAAAAAATTAAGTGCAGGGGAGCGAATCCGTGAGCTTATTGAAACTGCTAAGTTAGCGGATGAGGCTGGACTTGATGTATTTGCAGTTGGTGAAAGTCATCAAACGCATTTTACAACGCAAGCTCACACAGTAATTTTAGGGGCTGTTGCACAAGCAACGAAAAATATTAAAATAGCGAGTTCTGCAACAATTTTAAGTACATCAGATCCAGTTCGAGTATATGAGGATTTTGCGACTATTGATTTAATTTCTAATGGTCGTGCTGAAATCGTAGCTGGTCGTGGTTCTCGCATTGGAGGATATAGTTTACTTGGTTACGATGTAAATGATTATGAAGAGCTATTTGAAGAGAAGATGGATCTTTTACTAAAAATTAATAAAGAAGAAAATGTAACATGGAAAGGGCAGTTCAGAGCACCACTTGAACGTGCAGGTATTATTCCAAGAGCTAAAAATAATAACTTACCAATTTGGCGTGCGGTTGGTGGTCCACCAGCTAGTGCAATAAAAGCGGGGCGCGCAGGTGTTCCGATGATGATAACAACACTTGGCGGACCAGCTATTAATTTTAAAGTTTCAGTAGATGCTTATCGTGAGGCGGCTGCGCAAAGTGGATTTGATCCAGCTAGTTTACCAATTGCAACAACGAGTTTATTCTATACAGCAGAAAATTCACAGGATGCGCTAAGTGAATATTATCCTCACATTAATGCGGGAATGATTGCATTACGTGGAGGCGGATATCCGAAGCAACAATTTACAAATGCGCTAGATTACCGTGACGCGTTAATGATTGGCAGCCCGCAGCAAATTATTGAAAAAATGCTTTATCAATATGAATTATTTGGACAACAACGTTTTATGGCACAAATCGATTTTGGTGGTGTACCATTTGACAAAATTGAGAAAAACATCGAATTAATTGCTACTGAAATTTTACCAGCTGTTAGAAAACATACAGCGAAATAATTTGAAAATACCGAGAATCGAATGGATTCTCGGTATTTTTTTATGTATGTATTACGTTTGAAAAAGTGACAAAAAAATGAATTTTAGTTTAGAGAAAAGGGAGTTTTTTTCTATTTTTGAATAACAAAATGATAGGATTGAATATTAAAAATATATTTTTTTCTTGACAAAAAAATAGTGTTTTTTCTGGTTGGCTCTAAGGACATTTTTTTGAAGGGAAGTCAAATACATAAAGAGAAAAATAATGTTTTTATTAATATAAAAGCAAGTTTAACATTCAAAAAATGCATTTTATTAATGAGAAAAAAATCATTCAAAAAAATACCAAAAGACATATTTCAGACAAAATGATGTCAAGAATACGTCAAAAATCAGCTGAATTTATTATGTAAGTATATTATACAATTCGATTAACGAATAAAAACACTACAGAAATAGTGAAAAGGTAAAAAATAGAAGTGTAATAGTTCGAAAAACTGAAATTTCATATTTTATGAAAATACATACAGGATGATTTTATCTTTTCGTATTTCTTATTAATTGAGTTCATTAAGAGTGCTCAATTAATTTTTATGATAAAAACTATGAGGGAAGTGAGTTTAGCATGGAAACGCTCGAATTGGCACGAATACAATTCGCATCAACAACGATATTTCATTACTTGTTCGTTCCACTGTCCATTGGTTTAGCTTTTATTATTGCGTTAATGCAAACGTTGTATGTAGTAAAAGGGCAAGAAGTATATAAGAAGATGGGGAAATTTTGGACACAAATATTCCTTGTAAACTTTGCGGTAGGTGTAGTAACAGGTATTTTACAAGAGTTTCAATTTGGTATGAACTGGTCAACGTATTCACGTTTCGTAGGTGATGTGTTTGGTCCATCACTTGCAATTGAAGGATTATTAGCATTTTTCATTGAGTCTACATTCCTAGGTTTATGGGTATTTGGTGAGGATAAACTACCAAAGAAAATTCACCTTTTATGTATTTGGCTTCTTTCAATTGGAACGATGTTATCAGCGTTTTGGATTTTAACTGCAAATGCATTTATGCAGTCACCTGTAGGATATGAAATGGCAGCAGATGGTCGCGCACAGATGAATGATTTCTTAGCGATTATTCAAAACCCACAACTATGGGTGCAATTCCCGCATACAATTACAGCGGCACTTGCAACAGGGGCATTCTTTATTGCTGGTGTTAGTGCATGGAAAATTACAAAACAACAAGAGACTGAGGTGTTTAAGAAGTCTTTCCGAGTTTCTATCGTTGTTGGAACAATTTCAACAGCATTGGTATTATTTTTCGGTCATGCACAAGCGCAAAATTTAATTAAGACACATCCGATGAAAATGGCGGCAGCTGAAGCATTATGGAATACGAGTGAGGATCCAGCGCCATTTACGGTATTTGCAAAAATTGATACAGAGAAGAAAGAAAATTCGTTTGAAATTCAAATCCCTTATATGTTAAGTCTATTGTCATACGATAAATTTAGCGGTCAAGTAGAAGGTATGAATCAAATTCAAAAACAATATGAAGAAAAATATGGACCTGGGGATTATATTCCGCCAGTACATACAATGTTTTGGAGCTTTAGAGCGATGGTAATGAGCGGAACGTTCATGTTACTTTTAGGAGCTTACGGATGGTTCTTATCAAGAAAAGATCGATTAGCTGAAAAAACGTGGTATTTAAAATTAATGGTGTATGCAATTTCACTACCGTTTATCGGTAATACTGTCGGATGGGTTATGACTGAAATGGGTCGTCAGCCATGGGTAGTATTTGGTGTCATGAAAACAGAAGATGCTGTATCACCAAATGTAACATTCGGTGAAGTGTTATTCTCACTTATTTCATTCACATCAATGTATTTAATTATGGGTGGAATTTGTGTTTACTTATTCGTTCGTATCATTAAAGGTCATACGAATAAGAAAACGAAAAAGGATAATCAAAGCCATGATCCATTTGATAAGGAGGAAGAGTATGTTATCTCTTAATGAGTTGTGGTTTATAGTTATTGCAATCTTATTTGTAGGATTTTTCGTACTGGAAGGTTTTGATTTTGGTGTAGGAATGGTTTCGAGGTTTTTAGGGGAAAATGATTTTGAAAAACGAGTGTATTTAAATACAATTGGACCGTTCTGGCACGCGAATGAAGTATGGCTTGTTTGTGCTGGTGGCGCTATGTTTGCGGCATTTCCGCACTGGTACGCAACTTTATTTAGTGGTTTTTATATTCCATTTGTCTTTATGCTACTTGCCTTAATTTTAAGAGGGGTTTCCTTTAAGTTCCGTGCAAAAATAGATAATCATAAATGGAAGAGTGCATGGGATTGGGGGATGTTTATAGGAAGTATGTTACCTCCTATCCTTTGGGGAGTTGCAATTGCAAACTTTATGGTAGGTGTACCTATTGATGAGAGTAAAAATGTTGTAGGGGGATTCCTGCAATTACTTCATCCATTTGCGTTACTTGGAGGAGTGATGTTCCTTCTACTATGTATTGTTCACGGATTACAATTCCTTACAATACGTACAACTGGTAAATTGAGAGAACGTGCACGAATTGCTGCAATAAAAATTGCACCATTTTCATTAATTACGCTTCTTATTTTTGCTGGTATAGGGTTGTGGAAAACCGATATTTTCACTGCTCATGGAACAGAATGGATTATGGTGCCAATTGGAGCTTTTGTAGCACTATTAATGTCTACTGTATTAAATAAAAGAAGAAGAGATGGTTGGGCTTTCTTTATGACGAGTTTAACAATCATTTTACTAAGTGCGAGTGTATTTATCGGTATGTTCCCACGTGTTATGATTAGCTCTTTAGGAGCGATGAATGATTTGACAATTTACAATGCAGCATCAGGGGCTTATGCATTAAAACTTATGACTTACTTTGCGATTGCTATTTTACCTTTCGTTATCGGAAGTCAAATATGGAGTTATTATGTATTTAGACAACCTGTTAAGTCAGACAACGATTTGGAGTACTAATGAAAAGAAAAAGAGGACTTCCGTCTTATCCCGGTAGCCGTATTTTATATGTAGCGTTAACGATTATTAGTATTTTAGAAGCTTTTAGTATTCTTGCATTAACAACCTTTTTAGCGCGCGCTATTACATTTTTATTTCATGGAGAGACAGTACAAACAGTGTTAAGTGAAATTGTTTATTTTGGTATCTCGTTTGTAGCGCGTCAAATATTAGTTCGAATATCACAAATAGTAGTGGAACGTTTTGCTGAAAAAACAGGGGCGTTACTAAGAAAACAGTTAATAGAGGCATATTTCACATTAGGTCCAAGGTATGTTCAAACGGTCGGAACAGGTCATCTGGTTACCTTGTCGATTGAAGGGATTGAGAAATTTAAAACATATATTGAATTAACAATTCCTAAAATGATTAGAAGTAGTATCGTTCCAGCCCTAATTGTTTTATATGTTTTTACGCTAGATATTGAATCTGGAATCATTTTAGTTGTAACGATTCCGATTGTGATCATATTTATGATTCTTCTAGGATTAGCAGCGCAGAAAATGGCTGATAGTCAATATGAGACGTATCGTGTACTTTCTAATCATTTTGTAGATACGTTAAAAGGATTAGAAACATTAAAGTATTTAGGAAAAAGTAAACAGCACGAAGGAAAGATTGAAAAAGTAAGTAAAAGATATAGAAAAGCGACGATGCGAACTTTGCGAGTTGCTTTTCTTTCTTCTTTTGCATTAGATTTCTTTACGAGTTTATCAATCGCATTTGTAGCAGTAGGCTTAGGAATTCGTTTAATAGACGGAACGATTCTTTTATTGCCTGCTCTTACTATATTAATTTTAGCTCCGGAATATTTTCTTCCCATCAAGCAAGTTGGAGCGAATTATCATGCTACTTTAGATGGACAACTGGCTATGGAGCAAATTGAAGGGATTTTACAGCGACAAAAGGCAATGGAAATAAAGGATTCAAATGTAGAGGTTACATGGGATTCTTCGAGTAGCTTAAAGTTACAAGCTATAAAAGTAAATAACGATGAATCTGATAAGGCGATATTAGAAGGAATTGATTTTACTTGGAAAGGTAACGGTGCTATTGGCATCATTGGTGAAAGTGGAGCTGGAAAATCGACGATAATTGATGTGTTGGCTGGATTTTTAGCTCCATCTAAAGGGAAGATGCTAGTAAATGGTGTGAACATGGACGGAACTACTCGTGCGGCTTGGCAAAAAAACATTGCTTATATTCCGCAGCAACCTTATATTTTTCCGCTTTCATTAAAAGATAACATTTGTTTCTATGAAACAAATACAACTGATGAAGAAGTGGAAAGAGTTATTAACGAAGTGGGTCTCCGTTCACTCGTTGCATCACTTCCAAATGGGATGAATGAGAGAATTGGAGAAGGTGGACGTATGCTTAGCGGCGGACAAGAACAGCGTGTTGCTATGGCACGTGCACTTTTAAGTAAAAAACCAATTATTTTATTAGACGAGCCTACGGCGCATCTTGATATTGAAACTGAATTTGAAATAAAGCAAGCAATGTTACGTCTATTTAAAGGTAAATTAGTATTTCTCGCAACACATCGTCTGCATTGGATGAAACAAATGGACCATATTCTCATTTTAAATAAAGGAAAGATTGAAGAAAGTGGAACATATGAAGAACTTTTAGAAAATGAGACATTACATTTTCATAGGAAAGGGAGGGAGTAGAGATGAGTAGCTGGATTAAACCTTATATAAAGCAAAATAAAGGTAGAATGACTTTGACTATATTTCTTGGGCTTCTCGGAGTTAGTTCAGGTGCGATGTTACTTTTCATTTCAGGTTATTTAATCTCTAAATCTGCTCTCAGACCAGAAAATGTAATGGTTGTATATGTTCCTATTGTTGCAACGCGTGCGTTTAGTATAGGGCAAGCTGTTTTTCATTATATAGAGCGGTTAGTGGGACATGATGTCGTACTACGAATATTGGAAAGAATGAGAACGAAATTATACAGAATAGTAGAACCACAGGCGTTATTTTTCCGTTCACGATTTCAAACAGGTGATGTGTTAGGTGTACTATCCGAAGATATAGAGCATTTGCAAAACCTATATTTACGTACAATATTCCCTAGTATATTGGCACTAGTTGTATATAGTATATTCGTACTTGTTATTGGTGCATTTGATGTTGTGTTTGCATTCATTACAGGGTGTATGTTGGCTATTATCGTTTTTCTGCTCCCATTTGTATCATTACTATTAATGAAGCGACATCATGTTACTTTGAAGCAAGGAAGAAACCGCTTGTATCAACAATTAACAGATGCTGTTTTTGGACTATCAGATTGGCAGGCAAGTGGTAGAAAAGATGAATTTATTAATGAGTATGTAGAGCAAAATGCTCAGTTGTTAAAAACGGAAAAGAGAGTGAAACGCTGGTATCATATTCGAGACAGCCTCATTCAGTTAGTAGTAGGGATTGTAGTGATTTCAATGATTATATGGACTGGGAATGAAGCCGCAAGTGCACAGATTGCTCCTACAGTTATCGCAGCTTTCGTATTAATGACATTATCTGTAACAAATGCGCTTATTCCAATTGCAGATGCCGTCGATCGAATTCCATCGTATGTAGAATCTACTCATCGTCTTAAGCGCGTAGAAAGTGATAGTATGTTACATGATGAAATGGATTTGCATGGAGATAAAGATTACGTTGCACCAAAACATGTAGATATTGAATTGAATCATGTATCATATATGTATCCCGATAGTAATGAGATGATATTAAAAGATGTATCATTACAAATAAAAGCAGGAAAGAAAATTGCTATTTTAGGCAGAAGTGGGACAGGGAAATCTACTTTACTAAAATTGTTAACAGGGGCGTTACGCCCGGTAAATGGCGAAGTTTTATTAAATGGTGAACAAGCTCATACGAATCTTTTATCCAAATACATTTCTGTATTAAATCAAAAACCGCATTTGTTCGATACGACAATTGGAAATAATGTACGAATCGGTAAACCAGAGGCGGCTGATAAAGAGATATGGAAAGCTTTAGAGAAAGCACAATTAGCTTCGCATATTACTTCTCTTCCAGATGGGTTACAAACAAAAATGCATGAAATGGGAAAGCGGTTTTCTGGTGGGGAAAGACAAAGGGTTGCTTTTGCTAGAACCCTTATGCAAGAAACACCAATCGTTGTACTTGATGAACCGACTATCGGTTTAGATCCAAAAACAGAATTGTCTTTAATCGAAACAATGTTTTCTGCAACTGAAGAAAAGACCGTTATTTGGATTACACACCATCTTGTAGGAATAGAACATGTAGATGAAGTTATATTCCTTGATTGTGGTCAAATTGTAATGCAAGGCAGTCATGAACAACTTCTTAAAGAAAACGAAAAGTATCGTATGCTTTATGAACTTGATAAAGGCATTTAAATATGTCATAAAAAACACAAATTCTTGATAGCTCAAGGTTTGTGTTTTTTTGTAAGATTCGAATGGTTTCATTGAAGATGGTGTTTAAAATCTATCTGTCTAAGGCAATACTGAGCCATAGTGAATGTAAAGTTGGAGGGCGAGAGTATATGTTTGATGAGGATGGGATTGTTTTAATTATGGAACCTGCTGATGAACTGAACATGAGGAGATTTATTTTTACAGTACCAAAGTCAGTTTACGAAAAGAAGGGACTTTCATTACACTACGGAACAGCTATAGGACAAGGATATATGGATATAATTGAAGACATTATTAGCGTACATATAGAAATAGATGTTGTAACGATAATAGGACATGTAAGAGGATAAGTAGTAATTTGAAAAAGGTTATAAGCAATTTAGCTAGAAGTTATGAAGGGAAGCATATAGGGAATTATAAAGACGAAGGGAGTATAATGTGAAAATAAAATCCATTTTATTAGTATTTATAGTTTCAATGGGTTTAATAGGTTGTTCGATGGTAGAGGAAGGGAAGAACTCATTAGATTATGCTCAAAAAGCAACAGACTATGTGAATGAAGTCAGTGCATTTGCAAATGAAGCACCAGCATTAGTTGAAAAGGCTATTAATGATGGTGAAGCTCGTAAAGAATTGGAAACGAAGCTGAATGAAATTAAGCAAGATATACCTGCTTTCAATGAATTAACACCACCAGATGTAGCGAAGGATCTTCATGAGCAAATTGTTGGCTATAATGAGAAGTTAAGTGAATTGATTGATACATCTATGAAAAAGATAGAGGAAGGAAAAATGGATGTAGAGCAATTTAAAAACTCTGAGCTTATGCAGACGATAGATCAAGTGCGAGATTTGAAAGATAAGGTGCAAAATTTAGGACAATAATAAAAAGCTCTGTTTTTAATAAACAGAGCTTTTTAATGTTTTCTAAAAGAAAAGCTCACCATATTTTCTTCCTATAATATAAGTGTTATTAGACGTTCCATTTGTCTAAAATATGTATTGTCTTATTGGTTGCATCCATTTCTATTTTAATACCGATAGGCATAGTGATCATTGGATGGGTATGACAACAATCAAAGTCAGCTAAAAAAGGGATTTTTTGATTTTGTAGCACTTCTAATAGTATTTCGTAAGGCTTTCGATTTGTGCCGCAATCATCAAATTGCTCATGTTTTCCAAGAATGATACCTGAAACTTTATCAAATATGCCGTTAATCTTAAGTAAGGAAAAGCTTCTTTCAATAGTAGCTGCATCTTTTGAGCTATCTTCAATAAATAGAATATCTCCTTCTTGAATATGAGGCATATAGGGGCTGCCCCAAATTCCTTGTATTGTATTTAAGTTCCCGCCAATAATGCGCCCAGTAGCACGTCCATTCGTTACAGAAATCCAATTATTTGGCCTCAGTTCTTTTTCTTTCGTCTTCTCTTCCCAATTCATATATTCATCTGACCAAAATAACGGTTGTTTTATATGATAAGGAAGAGGTTGATTATGCAGTAACGTTTCTGCAAAATATTTATATGTATAATCTACAAAAGGTTCAAATTCTCCAAAGGAAGGAACAAGTGCGGGACCATAAAATGTAGGGATTCCTGTTTTTGCATAAATACCTAGTAATAAAGCGGTCGCATCTGAATAACCAATCATTATTTTAGGGTTATTTTGAAAAGCACCATAATCAATATAAGGTAATAATGAATTAGAATTCATGCCGCCAATTGTTGACATAATGCAAGAGACATTAGGATTTCTTATCAAGTCATTTAGTTCCTCAGCACGCTCCTGTATACTGCCAGAACGATAGTAATCATGTCGGCCTGTTAGGGAACCTTCTAATATACGAAATCCTTTCTGTTGTAAGTAAGATTTTGCTCGTGCAAATCTTTTTGGAGAAGTGTAGGTAATTGGTGAAGAGGGCGAGTATATGCCGATTGTATCTCCATATTTCAATGGTTTTGGAAGTATCATTTGTATGAATCCTTTCTATTATATAGTTTTTTTGGGTTTTGATATAATTGAATTTTCTCATATTTCGTTATTGTAAGTTTAACATAGCTGAAATAATAATTGTTGTAGCTAAATAAATATACTTTTTATCTTGACGATATAAAGTAATTGTTGTTAAGGTTAAATTTGAGTGTATAAAAGGTTACAAAAGGAGTTTTAAAATGAAGCAGTTGAAATGGGGAATAATGGCAATCCTATCAGTAGTAATTTTGGGTATATGTTGGTTCTTTTTCCAAGGAGCTCAAAAGAGTGGGGACAGCGTAGATGCTCAACCTTTACAGGTAGCTGAGTTACCTAAAATAGGGCTCTCTGACAAGGAAGTTCCACAAAAGTATATTCCACCAGAAATTAATGCGAAGGCGGCTATCGTTATTGATGCGAGTGATGGTGATGTTATTTATCAAAATAACGAGAATGAGGCTTTTGCGCCAGCTAGTATGTCTAAGATGATGACAGCATATCTTCTATTAGAAAGTGTACATAATGGGAAAGTTCGCTGGGAAGATCCTGTGAAAATAAGTGCAAAAGCGGCACAAACCGAAGGTGCGAGAATTCCAGTACAAGTTAATGATACGTTAACTGTAAAAGATTTATACCATGCGTTAATGATTGAGTCAGCTAACAATTCAGCAGTTGCTTTAGCTGAGCATCTGGCAAAGACGGAGAAAGATTTTGTTCAGATTATGAACGCGAAAGCGAAACAGTTGGAAATGTCGGAACATGCTAAATTCGCAAATGCTTCAGGGCTACAAGAGCCTGATGGAAGTGAAACGAAGATGACGGCTGCTGATGTTGGAAAATTAGCGTATCACCTTATAAAAGATTATCCTGAAATATTAGAAGTAACGCATTTAAGACAGAGTCAGTTAGCATTTAATAATACTACAGTTACAAATACAAATGAAATGTTAAATGAAAATAATAAAAGTTTACATATAGAAGGAATGGACGGGCTAAAAACAGGATTTACAGATAGTGCTGGGTATTGTTTTACAGGTACTGCAAAACAAGGTGATAATCGAATTATTACAGTTGTGATGGGGACATCGAGTAAAACAAAACGTTTTTCAGAGACGAATAAGTTAATGTCGTATGCATTTGGATTAGTTAATTAAGTAAAATATCGTTGTAAATTGCTACATAAGCAAGATTGTTTGTTGTTACTTATTTTAGATAACAATAAACAGTCTTTTTATTTTCATTGTAAAAAGGGGAAATATGCTAAAAATAAGTGTAATCGTTTGAGTTTGCATCCTCATATTGATATTATAAAGTTATAAACTTATTAATAATAAGTTTGAGGGGCGTAATATGATGTATACATATGAAATGGCCTCAAATGAAAATTGGAGGGAATTATGATGGCAAAAGATTTTTACGCAGCAATTGAAGACAGAAGATCTATTTACGCAATAAGCAAAGAGCAAGTAGTTTCTGATGAAAAAATTCAAGAAGTGATTTATCATGCTGTAAAACATACACCTTCAGCTTTTAACTCTCAAAGTGCTCGTGTTGTTGTTTTGCTAGGAGAACAACATGATAAATTATGGGATATTACGAAAGAAACGCTACGAAAAATTGTACCTGAAAATAACTTTGCGCCTACTGAAGAAAAAATGAATGCATTTAAAAGTGGTTATGGAACGGTTTTATTCTTTGAAGATAGTCAAGTAGTGGAAGAACTGCAACAAAACTTTGCATTATATAAAGAAAATTTCCCGATTTGGTCTCAGCAATCTTCAGGTATGTTACAATTTGCAATTTGGACAACTTTAGAAATTGAAGGATTTGGTGCTACATTGCAACATTATAATCCGTTAATTGATGAAGAAGTAAGAAAAGAATGGGATGTTCCAGGGAATTGGAAACTAACTGCACAAATGCCGTTTGGTAAACCAGTAGCACCTGCTGGTCAAAAAGAATTTCAACCATTAGAAACTCGTGTGAAAATTTATAAATAATGTAGAAATTATAAAAGGTGAACAGGAATATAACCTGTTCACCTTTTTATACGTAATAAGGATTTTTTTGCTCTGCATTTTTCATCTGATTTTTTAATTCGTTTTTAAGCGTTTCAATAGTCGATATTTTTTGTGATGTTATAAATGAGGCGAATTGAATAACTGCATAGTACAGTTCTATATTTTTATTTATAGGGTTATCTATTATATTTTTCACAAATACACCTCCCCTTTTTATTCAAATAAGAATCTCATTAAAAAAATCAATCCGCTAAAATTTCGTTTTATTTGGATGTGTATATAATACTAGAATTATCCTGGGAATTCCATAGTTAGAAAAAATGTGTAGTTGGTAGGTATGTGTTTTCGTTAAAGTAGAAATGAGGTTTTGTGAACTAAATCTTACAATTCGTCAAATTGTTTCGGAATTGTATATAGTATAGGGAATTAGTTTTCTAAAAATATTATACTATTGATAAATAAAGTCTTTTTTGTCATGATAAGAGTACACTTCATGTAAGTAACTTTATAAGGAAACACATACTTTATTTTGTATTAGGTTAATAGAATTTTTTGTAGTGGATAGACAATGAAAATTCTATATTAAAATATCAAATGAAATGTCGAATTTTAATGCAATACATAAGAAATTTGAAAAAACCGTTGCAAAAACAGTGTGTTTAATGGTAAAGTTCACATGAAGTTCACACGGATTTCACTTCGTTCGTTTAAAATGAACTCTGTGTGAAAAATAAAACTCTTGTTAAAAAATGGAACTTGATGAATATTTTACTTTGATAATATTGTAAAGTATTAAGTTTGTAAGTTTTTTTTAAGAGGATAGTAGGGAAAGGAAGTAAAGACAACTTATGAAAAAAATAATTGCAGGTTTAGCAGCAGCTTCAGTAGCAGGTGTTGCAGTTCCAGGTATGGATTCTGCTCATGCACAAGTTTCAAACGAAGCGCTAAAAGAAATTAATGGACAAACTCAAACACAAACTCAAACGACTGTAACTGAAACAAAAACTGTAGAAACAAACTCTGATTTAAAATACACAGTAACTGCTGATGTATTAAATGTTCGTTCAGGTGCTGGCACAGGACATAACGTTATTTCTAAAGTGAAATCAGGTCAAGTACTACAAGTAATTGGACAAGAAAACGGTTGGTTCAAAGTTAATGTAAACGGTCAAACTGGTTATGTAAGTGGTGACTTCGTAACGACTGGTGGCAAAACAGGAACTACTGTTCAACAAGGAACAGGTACTTACACAGTAAACGTTTCTTCACTTAACGTACGTACAGGCCCAAGTACATCTCATACAGTATTAGGCTCTGTAAATAAAGGTAAAACAGTACAAGTTGTAGGTGAAGTACAAGATTGGTTTAAAATCAACTTCAATGGTGGAACTGGATACGTAAGCAAAGACTTCGTAACAAAAGGTGGTTCTGCTGTATCTAACCAAACACAACAACCAACTACAAACAACAATACTACTACAGTTCAAACTGGTGGTTCTTATGTTGTTAACACTGGTGCTTTAAAAGTACGTACAGGCCCAGCTACATATAACGCTGTAATCGGTGGAGTAACGAACGGTACAGTATTAAACGTTACTGGCGCTGAAAATGGTTGGTATAAAATTAACCATAACGGCCGCACAGGTTACGTAAGTGCAGACTTTGTTAAGTTTGTAAAAGGCGGAGTGAACAATGTAGTTACTGGTGGTAACCAAGGTTCTAATCAAGGTTCTAACCAAGTACAAAAACCAACAGCGCCAACAGGTGGAGATACATCTTCAATCGCTGGATTCGCTAGATCATTAAATGGTTCACCATACAGAACTGCTGGTACAACACCTGCTGGTTTTGACTGCAGTGGATTCATTCACTACGTATTAAATCAAACTGGTCATACAGGCGCTCGTCAAACAGTTGCTGGATACTGGAGCTCTAAAACAAAAACTAGCAATCCACAACCAGGTGATTTAGTATACTTCCAAAATACTTATAAATCAGGTCCTTCTCACATGGGTGTTTACTTAGGAAACGGTCAGTTCATTAGTGCAGAAACTGATGCAACTGGTGTACGTATTAGTTCTGTAAACAACTCTTACTGGAGCAAGCACCTATTAGGTTATACAAAAGCATACTAAGAAAAAGTAGTTTTATATACTTTTCGTATAGAGAAAAGGCTTTCCAGGGAAACTTGGGAAGCCTTTTTATAGTTGAATAAATTGGGAGTGTAGTAGTTTTTACTTTAACTTCCCATTTAAAAATCGATCGTATAGGTCATGGAAGTAGTTAGGACGAAATAAGTTTGCTGCATGTCCTGCTAAAGGTATTTCTTTATATAGAACATTTGGCAAGATAGACTTTAAATCAAAAAGACAAGATTTATAGAGATGATCATGTTCGCCCATTACCCATAGTATAGGGTGGGGAAGTGATTTTAATTTAGATTTTAAATCGAATTCTAACCGGTGTCGTAATGATTGGGCAATAATTGAAGAATGTAATTGTAATCCGAAACGGTAATAAATATTTCTAGAAATAACTGCGAATGGATTCGCTTTTAGTATGCCGCTCGGAAAAATAGTATTTGCGTATTGAGAGAGCCATTTAGAGTATTCATCTCCTCGTTTCTCCCAAAAATTTTGAAATACGCTATATAAACGAGAAGGGTTATTATAATGTCCACCAATATGACAAATGCTTAATACTTTTTCGGGGTGCATTTGTGCAAAAATTGTAGAGATATAACAACCATAGCTTAAAGCGCAAATATGAGCCTTTTTAATGCCTTCTTTTTCGTATAAGCTCAATAATTGATCAACGAGGCGCTGTAATGAAAAATCGATAGCTTCTCCTTTATCGTCACCGTGACCTAATAAGTCATAAGTAATAATGTTGTAGGAGGCAGAAAATCGTTTATGCTCTTTTTTGAAGGCGCGACGATTGCCAACTAATCCATGAATAAAAATGATTGTTTCCTTTTCGGAATGTATATTTGTTTGCAAAAAGGATACTCCTTTCAATAACTGGAGATGTATATAGTGTTTTAATTAGCTATCTATAATCCACATAGAATAATATTAAGTACCAGGTAATAATATCAGATATTTATATATGTTGTAAAGATGAGTTTTTATGTATATTTTGTAAAAATAGAAAAAGTGTGTTTACATTCAGTTTACATTTGTATTGTATTCTAGTTTTAGAAAGAACAGTTTGGTTTAACACGAGGAGATGAACATGAATGGAAGTTAGAAATGAAGTGAAGAAAAAAGGGAATTGGAGGCAGTTTTTACGCCTTATTCAAGATACAAATCCTCCGAAAGGGATTCTTGTTTTTGCATTATTAATGAGTTTGCTTTCTACGGGAGCGAGCCTATTTATTCCGATGTTAACAAAAGGATTAGTAGATAATTTTTCGCTGTCGTCAATTAGTACAGGACAAATTGTTGGATTAGTTGCCTTCTTCATTATGCAAACTATCGCTGCAGGATTGTCTATATATTTATTAAATTATATTGGACAGAAGATTGTTGCGGGACTGAGGGAACGATTATGGAAAAAGGTGCTTATTTTGCCGGTATCCTATTACGATAAAAATAGAACAGGTGATACAATTAGTCGTATGACAAATGATACAGGTGTTGTGAAGACGTTGATTTCTGAGCACTTATCAAACTTATTAACTGGCGGTATTTCAATAATTGGATCGTTAATTGTATTATTTGTTTTAGATTGGAAAATGACAGCTTTACTATTAACGGTTATTCCATTGTCTGTGCTAATTTTAGTGCCGCTTGGACGGAAAATGTATAAGATTTCAAAAGCACTTCAAGATGAAACAGCTTCTTTTACAAGTGTGTTAACGCAAGTATTATCAGAAATCCGTTTAGTGAAATCTTCAAATACAGAAAAAAGAGAATATGAAACAGGTAATACAGGTATACAAAAGTTATTGCAATTTGGCTTGAAAGAAGGAAAAGTGCAAGCGCTGATTTCACCAGTTATGTCGTTTGTTTTAATGGCACTACTTGTTATCATCGTAGGATATGGTGGAATGCGCGTTTCTAGCGGTGCTTTAACAACAGGAGAACTGGTAGCATTTATTTTATATTTAGTTCAAATTATTATGCCGATGAGTCAATTATCTATGTTCTTTACACAATTTCAAAAGGCAATTGGTGCAACAGAAAGAATTAATACGATTTTAGAATATGAGGTAGAAGACCATGAAACTGGTATGAAAGTTACAAATGCTAAGCAATCGATAGTTCTTGAAAATGTACATTTCGAGTATAACGAAGAAGAGCAAGTGTTAAAAAATATTGATTTCACAATTGAATCAGGAAAAGTAACAGCAATCGTAGGGCCAAGTGGTAGCGGGAAAACGACGTTATTCTCACTATTAGAACGTTTTTATGAGCCAACTAGCGGTGCTATTAAATTAGGGAAAGATTCAATTACGAACTATTCATTACAGTCATGGCGACGTCAAATTGGTTACGTTTCACAAGATAGTCCGTTAATTGATGGAACGATTCGTGATAATATTTGTTACGGTGTTGAGGGCGAAGTGACAGATGAAGAAATTGAAAAAGTAGCAGCGATGGCATATGTTGATGCATTTATTCATGATTTGCCAAACGGATATGCAACAGAAGTTGGAGAGCGTGGTGTGAAGCTTTCTGGAGGACAAAGACAGCGAATTGCCATTGCCCGAGCGTTACTTCGAAATCCACAAATTCTTATGTTAGATGAAGCAACTTCAAGTCTAGATAGTAAATCAGAATCTGTCGTTCAAAAGGCATTAAATAATTTAATGAAAGGCAGAACAACGTTAGTTATTGCACATAGACTTTCTACTGTAGTAGATGCAGATAAAATTATCTTTATAGAAAAAGGGAATCTTACTGGTAGCGGTACGCATGATGAATTGTTACGCACACATGACATGTATCGTGAATTTGCAACGCAACAATTGAAAATTAAAGAGGGTGCATTATAAAATGAATCATCAGTGGGGTTGTACTCCGCTGATGATTCATTTTTAAAAGTTTTACCAAGGATGCTAATTAGAAAGGAAATGGTTCCTTTGATACTTAACATTTTAATAGTAGACGATGATCCGCATATTAGAGAACTTGTGTCTGTATTTTTAGAAAGAGAAGGTTTTCAAACATATGAAGCAATTGATGGACTAGATGCACTTCAGAAAATAGATGAAGTGAAAGTTGATATGGTTATTCTTGATATTATGATGCCGAATATGGATGGATTTGATGTATGTTTTGAATTAAGAAAATACTATGATATCCCGATTCTGATGCTAACTGCTAAAGGAGAAACGTCTCAAAAAGTAAAAGGATTTCACCTTGGAACAGATGATTATCTTGTAAAACCATTTGATCCTATAGAATTAGTAGTGAGAGTAAAGGCGTTATTGAAACGTTACCAAATTACAGTATCGCAATCAATTCAAGTTGGGCATGTATTGTTGAATCGTAAAACATTTGAAGTGACACTCGGAGAGCAAACGGTTACACTGCCGTTAAAAGAATTTGAATTGCTCTTTACATTAGGATCTAAAGCAGGAAGAACTTGTTCGAGAGAGCAATTAATTGAAGACGTATGGGGGTATGATTTTGAAGGGAATGAACGCACATTAGACGTTCATATTAATCGGTTACGTGAAAAGTTTCAAGAAGAAAAGTCGAAGTTTAGTATTAAAACGATAAGAGGCTTAGGCTATCGCTTAGAGGTAAGTAAATGAGAAGAAGAGAACGAATGAGTAAGTTGAAGATGTTGAAAGTAATTGGGGCGGTAATAGCGCTCTTTTCTTTTCTCACTATAATTTGGTCTATCGCATTTTATGTGGCATCTAGCATATTAGATGCTTTTGAAATAAACGTATCGCCGTTTGTTACTTTTTTAATTAGTGATATGGTCGGCTTTGTATTTATTGTTCTTATTTGGGTATTGATCGGAGTGTTAATGAGACCGAAGCGAGAGGCAATGATTTGGACTATTATTGAACCGATACAAAAAATTGCAAAAGGGGACTTCTCTGTAAAAATACGAAATGAAGAAAAGTATGATGGTGAAATTGGTGTACTCGTAAAAAGTATAAATGATATGACAGATGAACTGAATGCAATGGAAAAAATGAGACAAGAATTTGTATCGAATGTTTCGCATGAAATACAGTCACCATTAACTTCCATAAAAGGGTTTGCTAGAGCGCTACAAGATAACAATCTTTCTGAGGAAAAAAGAAAGCATTATCTTACCATTATTGAAACGGAAACAACGAGATTATCTAAACTGAGTCAAAACTTACTGAAGTTAACCCTTTTAGAATCAGAAGAATATACACCAGAAAGAGTGACCTATCGATTAGATCAACAGTTAAAGCAAATTGTATTAACTAGTGAGCCGCTCTGGGTTGAAAAAGAAATTGAGTTAGAACTTAATTTAGAGAAAGTACACATTACTGCCGACCAAGAAAGTATGAGTCAAGTATGGATTAATTTAATTCATAACAGTATTAAATTTACTCCAAGTGGTGGCACAATTACAATTCAGTTACAAGAACATGAGAAGTTCGTAGAAATACGTATTCATGACACGGGAATTGGGATATCCGAAGAACAGAAACAACATATTTTTGAACGTTTTTATAAAGCGGATTCTTCACGAAATCGTACGTATGGAGGAAGTGGCTTAGGTTTAGCCATCGTAAAAAAAGTACTCGACCTTCATCAAGGAGAAATAAAAGTCGAGAGTGAGGAAGGGAATGGTACGGAATTTATTGTGCGTATTCCTAAATATGAAGGAAATTAGTGTTAGGAGGAAAGCTTTCTAACACTAATTTTCTTTAAAAAATGTATGTATAACTACTATAGTTACCTACAAGTAACCTACGCACATGAAAGTGCATCATTGCCTTTTTACATAAACATAGATACAATTTTAATATAATACATAACTGAGATGATTAAGGAGTGTTATACTTGGCAGAATTATTACAAGGAAAAAATGCTTTAATTACAGGAGCAGGTAGAGGGATTGGTCGTGCTGTAGCAATCGCGTTAGCGAAAGAAGGCGTAAATGTAGGTCTTTTAGCACGTTCAGAAGAAAACTTAAAAGCAGTTGCGAAAGAAGTAGAAGCAGAAGGTGTAAAAGCTGTTATTGCGACTGCTGATGTATCTTCATATGAAGAGGTAACAACTGCGATTGAAACGTTAAAGAACGGTTTAGGATCTATCGATATTTTAATTAATAACGCTGGTATTTCTAAGTTCGGTAAGTTTTTAGAACTAGACGTTGCTGATTGGGAAAAAATCATTCAAGTAAACTTAATGGGTGTATACTATGCAACTCGTGCAGCTTTACCAAGCATGATTGAACAGCAATCTGGTGATATCATTAATATTTCATCTACAGCAGGACAAAAAGGTGCGCCTGTAACAAGTGCGTATAGTGCTTCTAAATTCGGTGTTCTTGGCTTAACAGAATCGTTAGCGATGGAAGTTCGTAAACATAACATTCGTGTAACTGCTTTAACACCAAGTACAGTAGCAACGGATATGGCTGTAGATTTAGGATTAACTGATGGAAATCCTGATAAAGTTATGCAAGCAGAAGATATTGCAGAGTTTATCGTAGCGCAGCTGAAATTAAATAAACGCACATTTATTAAATCGGCTGGACTTTGGTCTACTAATCCGTAAGGGCTAAGTTTAAAAATAAGGTAGGGACATCTATTCTGTGATGGAATGGATGTCCTTTTTTCTGTTTGTGTGAAAAACGGGAAATTCTGTATAATTAAAAGTGCATAGTAGAAAAGCATTAATAACTTTAAGAGATAGTATTTCAATGAGCACGATTGCAATATATGAGTGATGTGAGGAGGAAAAAGGGATGAAAAAGAAGTTTCAAAAATTATAACGTGTATCGTGTACGACACAGCTAGCTCGTGGACCTCCATTAGATATAGCGTTATATTGTATATTCAAAAATTGGAGGTATAAGTAGATGAGAACTGAAAAGGAAATGTTAGACTTAATTATTAATACAGCAAAAGAGGATGAAAGAATCCGAGTAGTTATCATGAATGGATCGCGTGTAAATCCAAATGTGAAAAAAGATTGTTTTCAAGACTATGATATTATGTATGTTGTAAAAGATATACAATCTTTTACGTCTAATCATAATTGGATACGTAGATTCGGAGAAATAATGATTGTACAAATGCCAGAAGAAATGTCATTAGTTCCAGCGGACGAAGACGGGAAATTTCCGTATTTAATGCAGTTTATGGATGGGAACCGAATTGATTTAACATTAATTCCAGTTGATTTAATACATACATTTGTTGGACAAGACAGTTTAAGTAAGCTGCTTCTTGATAAAGATAATTGTATGGATGAATTTTCAGCAGCAAGCGATAGGGATTACTTAATAAAAAAGCCTACAGAAAAAGAGTTTTTAGATTGCTGTAATGAATTTTGGTGGTGTAGTACGAATGTCGCAAAAGGGCTATGGAGAGAGGAACTCTCTTATGCAAAAGGAATGTTTGATGGTCCGGTGCGAGATATGTTCATCGTAATGCTAGAATGGCATATTGGTATGAAAACAGACTTTACAGTTAATACAGGGAAGTTTGGGAAGCATTTCGAACAGTATTTTGAAAAAGATATGTGGGAGCAATTTAAACAAACATTTTCAAATGCAGACTATGAAAATGTTTGGGAGTCATTCTTTGTAATGGGTGATTTATTTAGAGAAGTTGCGAATGAAATTGCTGACACTTATGGTTATCAATATCCGCAAGATGACGATGATAAAGTGACGAGTTATTTAAAACATGTGAACACTTTGCCGAAAGATAGTACATCGATATATTAATTATATAAAGCAGTAAGACTGTCCTAATTATGGACAGTCTTATTTTTGTTCATGAATAACAATTTTTCTAACAAAGTGCAGACGAATCACATATGAAATTTTAGGGAGGTTTTTATCATGTATTATTTTTATTCACCAGAGATGTTCGTTCCATTTCAATCGGGGCTAGAACGAGATATTTCGTATGCTTATATGCCGTATCCTCCATTTTATTATGGAGACTATATAAGCTCATTGCCATACGCTTTACATGTTCCTCAAAATTATGAAGTCCAAATAAAAGAAGATCGTGGATCATGGACTCCATTTTCATGGGTTGAAAAATATGCGTATGCATTTTCAGGGCCATACAATAAAGCGGAAGTAGCTCTTACATTTGATGATGGACCAGATTTAGTATTTACGCCAAAAATATTAGATAAGTTAAAACAACATAATGTAAAAGCCACTTTCTTTCTGCTAGGGGAAAACGCAGAAAGGTATCCGAACGTAGTGAAGCGCATCGCGAATGAAGGGCATGTAATTGGTAATCATACGTATAGTCATCCGAATTTAGCGAAAGTAAATGAGGATGAGTACCGTAATCAAATTGTAAAAACAGAAGAAATATTAAATCGTTTAGCGGGTTATGCGCCGAAGTTTATACGTCCGCCGTATGGTGAAATACTTGAAAATCAATTGAAGTGGGCGACTGAGCAAAATTTTATGATTGTACAGTGGAGTGTTGATACAGTTGATTGGAAAGGTGTAAGTGCCGATACGATTACAAATAATGTGTTAGGGAATTCATTTCCAGGTAGTGTCATACTGCAGCATTCAACTCCGGGTGGGCACTTACAAGGATCTGTTGATGCGCTAGACAAAATCATTCCGCAGTTAAAAACGAAAGGTGCACGCTTTGTAACACTTCCAAGCATGTTTCAGACATCGAAAGAAAGAAAATGAATATGTTATGAATTGGGAAAAATAGGGATGTGTCGTATAATGAAAGTGTAAGTTAAGGGGGGATATAATTGATTGATGCACTAATAAACATAGGAATAAGCATATTGATTGGTATTATATTTATACTTGGGGCACTTATACTTCAAAAAAATCCACCGACAGATATTAACGCGGCATATGGTTATCGTACGAAACGATCTATGAAAAGTAAGGAACTATGGGATGCGGGTAATAGGTATAGTGCAGAAGTGATGAAACAAAATGGTTTCATCATGATGTTAATTGGAAGTGTTATTAGTATATTGTTTAGATATTCGCATGCAATGATAGCGGTTATGATTGTTATGCTATTATTAATTATTCGCTTATTTATACAAGTAGAGAAAAGATTGAAGATACTTGAACAATAATGATAAATAAAGTAGGACTCCTGGGTAATATAAGCTAGGAGTCCTACTTTATTTACAAACTATCATTCTTTAGCAATTCTTTTCCTTTTTCAATTACAAATTCATAGTATGCAAGATCATACGGATAAATATCTGTAAATGTTATCGTTATCGGTTTATTGTTTAAAACAGAAATGGCCGTAAAAGATGGAACCTCTCTTTTTAATAGTTGAAGAACAGAAGTTGCATGTACTTTCATTACATCATCTACTTCTTCACCTGGTACGAATGGAAGTGAGGTGATGACATTGTGAAAATACATATGGCAAAATTCACGATCAGTGAGGTTCGAAATTTCATAATCTATTTTAAAGATGCCCTTGTATGCTAAATCAGTGGTTTGGAAGGAAAGCCCCAATTCTTCTTCAATTTCACGTAGGCCACCAATTTGTACATCTTCATCATGCATAATATGTCCAGCTGAAGTGATATCCCATATATTTGGAGCTTCTTTTTTATTTTTAGAGCGCAATTGGAAATATAAGAACATATCTTCAGCATCTTTTTCTACAAACCAACAATGAAATGTTTCGTGCCAATCACCGTCACGGTGCACTTCATCACGTAATTTCTTCCCAAGTGTATTTCTTTCAGAATCAAATATCGTTAACCACTCTGTCATTTTAATTCCCCTTTCTGCAAATTTTATTATACAATATTCGTATTGAATTTTGGGGAAATAAAGAAAAAGGAGAGGGTATAAGTGGGGATAGAGAGTAAAGAAATAAAATCGATTATTTCAACAGAGGAAGAGTTACGGAAAATATTGGGGCAACCAAGTGAGCGAGCATTAAAAAAAGTTATTTCATCACTAGACCACCATTGCGTAGATTTTCTGTCTAAATCTCCTTTTCTAGTATTGTCTACTGCAAATAAATTAGGAGAGTGTGATGCTTCGCCGAGAGGGGATGCGCCTGGATTTGTATATGTATTAAATCAAAATAAAATTATCATCCCTGAAAGAACGGGTAATCGTCGCATAGACTCTATTTTAAATATTATTTCGAATCCGCACGTAGGATTAATCTTTTTTATTCCTGGTCTTGGGGAAACACTCCGAATAAATGGTAAAGCATATATTACAAACGATGAAGAAGTTTTGAAAGAAATGCAGGCGAATGGACGTAATCCGTTACTTGGAATTGTTGTTGAAATAGAAGAATGCTATATTCATTGCGCAAAAGCTTTTATTCGTTCGAAAATGTGGGAGTCAGAGTCATGGTTAAATAAAAAAGAGTTACCTTCAGCTACAAAAATGTTACGGGAGCATGCGAAAGTAACTGCTTCAGAAGAAGACATTGCACGTTCTTTAGAAGAAAGTTATAGGGAAAGATTGTATTAAAAATTACTTTTTAAATATAGTGTTGGAGTATGAAATGCTAAACGTTTTAGAGTGAGACTGTAATATGAATATTGTTAGTTTGTATGTAATGAATAGATATGTAAGAGTAGAAATCTGTATGAGATGATTTGTTATTTTAAAATATAATAATTCAGACTCTTAAAAATAGTGGAGAAAAATAGGCTTGCTTTTTAAAAAATTGATAACTATAATAAGTTAACAAATAGACATGAACGAAAAAGTAACGATAAGGACACGAAATCATTTTTACGGTTTACAGAGAGGGAAGTCAAGGGTGTGAGCTTCCTAACACGAGAAATGATTTTACCACCTTTGAACTTCAATAGTGAACGAGCAATCTAGTAATTATTGACGGTATCAGCCGTTATCTGAACTTGAGCAATCTAGAAGAAAATACGTCTAGGTTGGAACAAGGGTGGAACCACGAAAACACATTCGTCCCTTTCCTAGGGATGAGTGTGTTTTTTTACAGAATTAAAAAATGAAAATTTTAAATAATTAAAAAATAGTATTGATTTTGTTTTTTATGCGAGTATAATGAGTTAACAAATAAACATGAACGAAAAAAGTAACGATAAGGACACGAAATCATTTTTACGGTTTACAGAGAGGGAAGTCAAGGGTGTGAGCTTCCTAACACGAGAAATGATTTTACCACCTTTGAACTTCAATAGTGAACGAGCAATCTAGTAATTATTGACGGTATCAGCCGTTATCTGAACTTGAGCAATCTAGAAGAAAATACGTCTAGGTTGGAACAAGGGTGGAACCACGAAAACACATTCGTCCCTTTCCTAGGGATGAGTGTGTTTTTTTATTACTTTGAAAGGAGGTGCTGTAACATGAAACGATTTGTTCGTACGGAAATAACCACCACCTGCATGATTAAAAAGCAGAGCAAGGTGATTGATAGGGATAAATAATAAAATTGTAGGAGGAGATTAGAAGATGAATAATGTTATTAATGTTGGGGTAATCGGTTTAGGTACGGTCGGAAGTGGTGTTGTTCATATTTTGAAAGAGCATTATAAAAAAATCGCTCTTGATACAGGGTATGAAGTAATGGTAAAGGCAGTCGTTGTACGTGACTTAGAAAAAGAACGTGATGTTTGTATTGATGGAATCGTAGTAACAAGTAATGTCGATGAAGTTCTAAATGATCCAAATATTGATATTGTAGTAGAGGTAATGGGCGGGATTGAAGAAGCAAAACAGCATATCGTTAAGGCTTTACGAAATAAGAAGCATGTCGTAACAGCAAATAAAGATTTAATGGCTGTATACGGTGCAGAGCTTCTCAAATTAGCGAACGAAAATGATTGTGATTTATGTTATGAAGCAAGTGTAGCGGGCGGTATTCCAGTGTTAAGAGGGTTAACAGATGGGTTAGCTTCAGATCAAATTGAAAAAATAATGGGAATTGTAAATGGAACAACAAATTACATGTTAACAAAGATGAGTCAAAACGGATGGTCGTATGAAGAGGCTTTACAAGAGGCGCAAAAATTAGGATTTGCAGAATCAGATCCGACAGCGGATGTAGATGGACTAGATGCGGCGAGAAAAGTAGCAATCCTTGCGAACTTAGGATTTTCGATGAATGTTTCTTTAGATGATGTGCAAGTAAGAGGGATTCGAAAGATCGAAAAAGAAGATTTACAAATGGCTGAAAAGTTAGGATTTACTATGAAATTAATTGGTAAGGCGGAGAAACAAGGATCAGCCATTCATTTAAGTGTAGAACCGACGCTTTTACCAAGTCATCATCCGTTATCGAATGTAAATAATGAGTTCAATGCAGTGTATGTTCACGGTCAAGCAGTAGGAGAAGTGATGTTTTATGGCCCTGGAGCTGGGAAGTTACCGACTGGTTCTGCAGTAGTAAGTGATATTATTTCAATCGTTAAAAATATGAATCAAGTTCCGAAAAATAAAAGTGTGTTAAAAGAACCAGTGCCGTATGAATTACAGGGAGATGAAGAAGTCGTTTCGAAATATTTCTTACGTATTTCATTACGAGATGAACCTGGGATGTTGCAAAAAATAACAGAATGTTTCGTTAGTTATTCTGTAAGTTTAAAGGAGGTAATTCAATTACCTTTGAATCGTGAGCTTGCAGAAGTCGTTGTTGTGACACATCAAACTTCAAAGTATCAATTCGAACGAGTGTTGGGAGCGATAGAAGATGTCGCAAGTGAAATAAATAGTTACTACATTATTGAGGAGGAAAAACAATATGTATAAAGGATTATTAAAACAATATGCTTCGTATTTACCAGTGAATGAAAATACACCTGATGTGAGCTTAATGGAAGGGAATACACCTCTTATTCCATTATTAAATATATCAAAACAATTAGGGATTCAGTTATACGGGAAGTATGAAGGAGCGAATCCGACAGGCTCTTTTAAAGATCGTGGTATGGTAATGGCCGTTGCAAAGGCGAAAGAAGAAGGTTCGGAGGCAATCATTTGTGCATCAACAGGTAATACATCCGCATCGGCTGCCGCATATGCGGCACGCCTCGGAATGAAATGTATTATCGTAATCCCAGAAGGAAAAATTGCGCATGGGAAATTAGCACAAGCGGTCGCATATGGAGCGGAAATTATTTCAATAGAAGGGAATTTCGATGATGCACTTAAGGCTGTAAGAAAGATTGCTGCAGAAGAGCCAATTACATTAGTTAACTCGGTAAATCCTTACCGAATTGAAGGGCAAAAAACAGCAGCGTTCGAAATTTGTGACCAGTTGCAAAGCGCACCAGATGTTCTAGCTATCCCTGTTGGGAATGCAGGAAATATTACAGCATACTGGAAGGGCTTCTGTGAATATGAAAAAGAAAAAGGCTATAAGAAGCCAAGAATTCACGGCTTTGAAGCGGAAGGAGCAGCTGCAATTGTTAAAGGACACGTAATTGAAGAACCTGAAACAATTGCAACAGCGATTCGCATCGGTAACCCAGCAAGTTGGTCATATGCAGTAGAGGCTGCTAAGCAGTCTCACGGTGAAATAGATATGGTATCAGATGAAGAAATATTACATGCGTATAGATTATTAGCAAAAACAGAAGGCGTTTTTGCTGAGCCAGGATCAAATGCTTCATTAGCGGGTGTAATGAAACATGTTCAATCTGGAAAAATCAAAAAGGGAGAAACAGTTGTTGCAGTTTTAACTGGAAACGGTTTGAAAGATCCTGATATCGCAATTTCTTCTAATCAATTAGACATTGCAAATGTTTCAAATAATATAGAACAAATTAAAGAGCATATAAAAGGGGTGATTATGTCGTGATACCATTAAGTATTCGTGTTCCTGCTAGTACAGCGAATGTTGGACCTGGATTTGATTCAGTAGGAATAGCATTATCATTATATTTAGAGGTCATTGTAAAGGAGACAGCTGATAAGTGGCAAGTCATCCATTCCTTTGAAGATTCAATTCCGACAGACGATAAAAATTTAATTGTTAGTACGGCATGTAAAGTGTGTCCTTCTTTGTCACCCTATATAATAGAAGTTACTAGTAATATTCCGCTAACAAGGGGTTTAGGAAGTAGCGCATCAGCGATTGTAGCCGGAATAGAGCTTGCGAATCAACTTGGCAATTTACATTTAACAACTGATCAAAAAGTTCAAATTGCTACAAATTTTGAAGGGCATCCAGATAATGTTGCAGCTTCTATTTTAGGCGGAACAGTAATTGGAGCCTTAGATGGAAAGAATGTTTCGCTTGTAAGAATTGAGAGTAAGGAATTAGGCGTAATTTCTCTTATTCCCAATGCAGAGTTAAATACGGATGAAAGCCGATCTGTATTACCAGATGTGTTTCCGTTTCATGAAGCAGTTAAGGCTAGTGCGATAAGCAATGTATTAGTAGCTGCATTATGTCAAAAGCGGTGGGAAGTTGTAGGTGAAATGATGGAAAGAGATCATTTTCACGAGCCATATCGTTTAGAACTCGTACCGTTATTACCATCTATACGTAAATGTGCGAAAGAATTCGGTGCATATGGCACAGCGCTTAGCGGCGCAGGACCATCTATTTTTATACTAACGCCGTATGAGAAACGTCAAGAAATTGCTGAGCAATTAGCAAGAGTATTTTCAGCTATGAAAGTATGGGAGCTTGAAATCGATCATACAGGGATTACTGTAAATAAGGAAGAACATATTGAATTATAAAGAGAGTTAGCATCGTTAGCTTTCTTTATGTTGTAAATATTTTTTTAATGGGCATATAAAATGAACACTAATATTGTATAATTTAGTGAAAAATTCATTGTTTTAGAGGTGATTATATGAGTAAAGAGTCACCAGAAGAAAAAAGAGAACGTATAAGGCAAAGTGAATTGAACAATAATCCTACCGGTTCTTTACATGATGGGCTCAATAGAGCGGAAACGGGTAGTCCAGTTGATATGACGGGTGGTATGAATTGGAAAGGTACAGCGCTAGTAATATTAGTGCTAGTTTTAGGGTATATTATATACACTTATTTTTTTAGTTAAGAAATGCATGTTAAAACTTTGAATTATTTGCTTTAATAATTAGTGAGGATAAAAAAAACGGTTATTGTACTACATATATTTTAAGCAGGTTATAGTTGTCCATATAAACTTATTTTTAATATTCACAATAGAGCTAGCTATACGTTAGCTCTATTGTTTTTTTCCATATTCCTGTAACAAAGCACCTGTATATTCATTAGTGGAGGTGCAGAAGATGAAAAAATGATAGTGATATGTCTTCTTACAACGATGTCATTTTGCATATTTGTCAGAGGATATATTAGTGCAATTTTCTTCATATAGAAAAGATATTAAAATCATTGTGAAATTCTCTAACGATGATGTGGAAATAGAAAAAGAAAGTTAAAGCAAAATCCACGTTAATTATTAATAATGGGAAGCAAATCATGTATAAACTGAATTAATTAAATTAATATATATGAATTTAATGTTTTTGTATAAATAGTCTCTTGCCAAAAATAAACACAAGAGTATAATGTGAAATGGAATACATATTGGATTCATAAAGTAACCTTACAAAAATGTAAGGTAATTGAAAGGAAATTCAATATGAAGATAAATAGACTTACATTATACTAGGGAAAGAGAAAGCGAGGCGAATGGATATGAGCTCTGAATTAGAACAAAACACGAGAAGTAATAAAAAACGTTCTAAAAGAAAGTCAATAAAATGGTTCATTATAATTCCATTTTTCCTACTTATTTTTGGAGGAGTAGGATATGGATCGTTCATATATAACAAAGCAAAAGCGGTTGTAAGTGCTTCATATGCAGAAATTGATAAGTCATCAAAACGTGATAAAGAAGTTGAACCATTAAAGGATAACATCTCAATTTTAATTATGGGTGTAGATGGAAGTGACATGAGAAAAAGCCAATATGGTGATGCAGTTCGAACAGATGCACTTTTATTAGCAACAATTAATAAAGAGGATAAATCTGTTAAATTAGTTAGTATTCCGCGTGATTCACGTGTGTATATTCCATCTAGAAAAAAATTAGATAAAATTACTCATGCACACGTATTTGGTGGTGTTGAAAGTACGCGAGATACTGTGGAAAGATTTTTAAATGTTCCAGTTGATTACTATGTGAAGTTTAACTTTGAGTCATTTGTTCAAATTGTAGATTCACTAGGCGGTATTGATATTGATGTACCTGTTACTTTCACAGAGCAAGATAGTAAAGACCAAGCAGGTATGATTCATTTAGAAAAAGGTTATCAACATTTAAATGGTGAACAAGCACTTGCACTTGCAAGAACACGTAAAATTGATAGTGACGCAATGCGTGGGCAAAGACAACAACTTGTAATTGAAGCAATTGCGAAAAAAGCTATGTCTGTTCAATCAATTAGCAAAATGGGCTCGTTACTTGATGCAGTGGATAACAATATGAAAACAAATTTAACGTTTGATGATATGCTTGCTATTACGAAAAATATGGCTGGATCTGATCTGCAAATGGAAAAAATGCAAATTGAAGGTACAGATAAACGTATCGGTGGTATTTATTATTACATTCCAAATGAAAAAAATGTGAAAGATATTTCAAATAAGTTGAATCAGCATTTAGGTGTAACACCACAACCAGTTCGTAATGAATAGTATAAAAAAAGATTGGCCTTTGCCAATCTTTTTTTATCGGAATGGATTTGTAACTTTTCTGTAACGTTTTTTGATTTTAGAAAAATAATAGTTAAATCATTTTAATTTATATAAACAAAAGGTGCAATTGTACGATATACTAGAGAAGATGATTTGGTAATTGACTCCTAAAGAGGAAAAAAAGAAAATTCATTTCATTATTGTAAATAAAGAAGAATAGGAACAACAATTTTGATAAAACTCCCATTATAATACATATGTAGTCTATTCATATAGTGAAATAAAGTAAATAGATGTATAATTATATTGGGCGATTTATATATAAGATTAATAGGGAGAGGGATTCGATAGAATGGGAAAAGCTTTTAAAATTAAACGAGTAGTAGTCGTTTTAATAGCGATTGCAGCAGTAGCTATTGGGTATTTCATGTTTCAATCTATTACTTCACCAGCAAAAGCTGTTGCGAAACAAGAAAATGTAGTTCAGCTTGCAAGTGAACAACCGAAAGTCGAAATGAATAAAACGGCACCGAGTCGTTTTAATGGAAAAGAAAGAAAAGTTGCTTATTTGACATTTGATGATGGTCCTGGGAAATATACGGCTGAATTATTAAATACGTTAAAACAACATGATGCGAAGGCGACATTCTTTTTAATCGGAGCGAATGTAAAAGAGTTTCCGGATTTAGTAAAACGTGAAAATGCAGAGGGTCATTATGTAGGTATGCATAGTATGACACATAGTTTTGCGAAGTTATATAAAAATGGCGAGTATGTAAATGAGATGAAAGAAGATCAAAGCTTAATCGCAAATATTATTGGGAAATCACCTAAATTAACACGTCCACCATACGGTTCGATGCCTGGATTAAATGAAGGCCTTCGAAATAAAGTGGTAGAGGACGGTTTTAAAGTATGGGATTGGACAATTGATTCATTAGATTGGAAATATAACAAAATGCAAGTTGATGCAGCTGCAGCACAAATTGCTCAAAATGTAATAACAAATGCAACAAAACCACAGGAAGTCATTTTAATGCATGACATACATCCGCAATCAGTTGCTGCTGTGCCAGCAATTTTAAAAGGGTTAAAGGAAAAGGGTTATGAGTTTGAAGCTTATCATGAAGAGAGTCACTTCCCAGTGAATTTCTGGCATGATAACCGTATGTAATGGAGGAATGAACGTTGAAGTATGGAAAAGTAGCAGTAGTGGGAGCACTATCAGTAGGACTATTAACAGGTTGTTTCGGTGAAAAACCAGAAGAAAATCTATATACAGCTTTCGAAACAGCGGCGACACAAGAAAAAACATTAGTTGATGAAGCGAAGAAGTTAGAGAAGTTAGAGAAAGAAGGTCAAGAACTATATTCTCAAATTTTACAAGAAGGTAAAGAGCATAATGAAGCTGTTATGAAGAAAATAGAGCAAGCTACTGCAAATGTAGATGACCGTGAAAAAGTATTGAAAAATGAGAAAGAAATGCTTGAAAAAGCACAGAAGGAAACGAAATCTGTTCAAGAAAATATAGAGAAGCTTGAAGATAAGAAGTTACAAAAACAAGCGAAAGCAGTAGAAGAGTCGTATAAAAATCGTTATGATGCATTCCAAAAGATGAATGAAAATTATACGAAGGCGTTAGCAACTGAAAAAGAACTGTATGAAAAATTAAAAGTAAAAGAAACGAAATTAAAAGAGATTGATGAAAAAGTTAAAGTTGTTAATGAATTAACTGAGGAAGCACAAAAATCAAAAGAGCAATTTAACAATTTCACAAAAGAGTATAATGACAGTAAATTAGCATTCTACAAAGATGCAGAGATTAAGATTAAAGATCAGAAATAAAGAAGAACCTTAAGTGTAATAAAAAGCCGGAGAAACATCGTTACAAATGTTTTTTCGGTTTTTTACGTTAAATGAATAGAAAAGGCTGGAATTGATATCATAAAAGAGTTATAGTGAGTTATTCGAAGGGAATCATTGGAAAGTAAGGAGAATGAAATATGTCATATGAATTTTTACTCAAATTAGGTTTAGCACTCTTTTTAGGATTATTCATCGGGATAGATAGGCAGCTAAAGAATAAACCACTTGGTGTGAAAACAAGTATGGTTATTTCTGTAGCAAGTTGTTTAATTACGATAGTTTCAATTGAATCAGTACATGTATATTCAGTGCCAGGACATACAAATATGGATCCAATGCGTCTTGCTGCTCAAATTGTTAGTGGGATTGGTTTTCTTGGTGCAGGTGTTATTTTACGAAGAAGTAATGACGTTATTTCTGGATTAACGACAGCCTCTATGGTGTGGGCTGCTTCAGCTTTAGGTATTGCAATTGGGGCGGGATTTTATATACAAGCGACGGTTGCTATGATTTTAATTATTTTAGCGATTAACGTACTTCCTCATCTTGTGAAAATTGCCGGCCCGTATTCATTAAGACAAAAGGACCTATCTATAAAAATTACTGTAAAAGAGCATCAAGAATTAGATCGTATATTTAAGCAGATTAAAAAATTAGGCATGCATGTGAAACGAGTGAAAATTAAAGATATAGATAGCGGAGCATTCCAGCAACTAGAGATGGTTATTTTAGCTCCAGAAGATTTATATACAACTGAGTTATATAGTTCACTAAAAGAAATTGATCGTGTTGTTTCAGTTGAAGTGGAGAGTAGATAATTGTAAGGAAAAAAGAGTGAAGTGAATTCACTCTTTTTTATTTGGAATTTTAAGGAGGGGAATTGATATAATGATGAGTAAACAAGGGGGAGAAAATGATGGAGATACATATTAGAAAAGCGATAAAAGATGATATATCAGGTATAGCGAAGGTACACACTGATAGCTGGAAAACAACGTACAAAGGGATATTCGCTAACGAAATTTTAGAAAGTATAACATATGAACAACGAGAAAAACAATGGAAAAACATTTTTCAAAAAGAAGGTGATCACCAATATAGATTTGTAGCAGAGACATTAAATGGAGAAATAGTTGGATTCATCGATGGAGGTATAGAAAGAACAGGTACATATAATTGCGATGGGGAATTATATGCGATATACCTTTTACAACAGTATCAAGGAATGAAAATAGGACAAAAGTTATTTCAAGCGTTACTATCGGAATGTATAAAACATGATATACAATCTCTTTTAGTTTGGGTCGTTACAAATAATCCTTCTAAAAAGTTTTATGAAAAATTTAATCCTGAAAAAATTGATACGAAATTTTTAGAGAGATTACAGGTAGAAGAAACAGCGTATTGTTGGAGAAATATAAATAATATTATTATGTAAACTTAATGTTTGAAAGAGGTATACCAATTTAGGTATACCTCTTTTGTTTAACTATTTTGGATGGGTTACTAATGAGAATAGTAAGTATATAGTTTGGAAATAAGAATTTTTCTTGTGTATTTTTAATTAGATTAAAGAAAGGCTAAAAAAATACATATTTATTAAGATTTAAAAATTCTGAAATAAACTATTGAATTGATAATGATAATCATTTACAATTTATAATTGATAACGATATTCAATTATAAGTTGTAATATGAGATTCCGCTAGTGTTCATATAAAGAGGAGGAGAAGTATGCAGCATGCGAAAAAAATCGCAGAACATGCAACAATACAAAGTTTTTTAAACTGTTATTTAAGAGAAACAGGAAGTGGAGAATGGATTACAGGGGATGAAAGAATGGAAAATATCTTCAGTAATACGATGAATAGAAATACAGTTCCCACATATTTATGTTGTAGGCTATCGGCACAGAATGTTACTTTGTTTGGAGAAGTTATATATAAATCATCAACAGATCGTCATTTGTTTGGAGAACAGTTTTATTATCAAATTGGAGAAAGTAAAACTGTTATAAAGGCAGATTACGTTACAGTTATTATGTTTTTAATAAAAGAGATGTCTATCAACTACGGGGAAGGAACGAATCCTGCTGAACTGATGCTTCGAGTTATTCGTAGTTGTCAAAATATTGAGGAATTTATGAAGGAGAGAATAGAAGATACGTCTGCATTATATAGTTTCCATACAACCTTTATAGAGGCGGAGCAGTCTTTATTATTTGGGCATTTAACTCATCCTACACCAAAAAGTAGACAAGGTATATTGGATTGGAAAAGTGCAATGTATTCTCCAGAATTAAAAGGAGAATGCCAGCTTCATTATTTTCGGGCACATAAAAATATAGTAAATGAAAGATCATTATTATTAGACTCTACTACAACGATTATAAAAAAAGAATTAAGTAATGATGAGATGGTGAGTAAGGAATTTAAATTGAAGTATTGTAAGAAAGATGAATATTCATTAATTCCAATTCATCCGCTTCAGGCAGAATGGCTATTACACCAACCATACGTACAAGAGTGGATAGAACAAGGGGTACTTGAATCTATCGGTCCTGCAGGAAAGTATTATATGGCAACATCCTCACTTAGGACGCTATATCATCCCCATTCAAAATATATGTTTAAGTTTTCATTTCCAGTGAAAGTAACAAATTCAATGCGCATTAATAAATTGAAGGAACTAGAGAGTGGTATTGAAGGGAAAGAAATGCTAAATACGGCAATTGGTGAAGTGCTAGAAAAGTTCCCAGGTTTCGATTTTATTTGTGATCCGGCATTTATTACACTACATTACGGAACAGAAGAGTCTGGATTTGAAGTGATTATACGAGAGAATCCTTTTTATAATGAGCAAGCAAATGATGTTACTTTAATAGCTGGATTAGTTCAAGATGCTATCCCTGGAGAACGTACACGCTTATCAAACATCATTCATCACCTAGCAGATTTAGAAAGTAAAAGCTGTGAAGAAGTAAGTTTAGAGTGGTTTAGACGATATATAAATATTTCTTTAAAACCGATGGTATGGATGTATTTACAGTATGGTGTTGCATTAGAAGCTCATCAGCAAAATAGTGTTGTTCAGCTGAAGGATGGTTATCCGGTAAAATATTATTTCCGTGATAATCAAGGGTTTTATTTCTGTAATTCAATGAAAGAGATGCTGAATAATGAGTTGGCTGGTATTGGCGAATGTACTGGAAATTTATATGACGATTATATTGTAGATGAAAGATTTCGTTACTATTTAATTTTTAATCATATGTTTGGACTCATTAATGGTTTTGGTACAGCAGGATTAATTAAGGAGGAAGTTCTTCTCTCGGAATTAAGATCTGTACTTGAATCGTTTCTTCCTTATAACCGTGAACCTTCTACCTTTTTAAGAGAATTGTTGGAAGAGGATAAGTTGGCATGTAAAGCAAATTTATTAACGAGATTTTTCGATGTCGATGAGTTAAGCAATCCGTTAGAACAAGCAATTTATGTACAAGTACATAATCCACTTGTAAGAGCAGTGGCAGTTCGTTCATAAGTAACGATAAAATTTCACGCAATACAAATAATGGAATTTGATGTTTTGTCATAAGGTGGAGGGATTTATGAGAGTGGATATGTATCACACGAAAATATTGAAGGCGCTGGAATCAGAAGATTACATTTCAGTGCGAAGAAGAGTGTTACGTCAATTAGTAGAATCGTTAATTTATGAGGGGATTATAACGCCAGTTCGTGTAGAGAAGGAAGAAAAAATTCTGTTTATTATACAAGGACTTGATGAAGAAAACAAAAGTGTTTCGTACCAATGCTACGGAAGAGAAAGAGTGACATTCGGACGTATCTCTTTAGACTCATTAATAGTAAGAGTCCAAGATGAACAACAAGAAATACAATCTGTGTCGCAATTTTTGGAAGAAGTTTTTCGAGTTGTTAACGTGGAACGAACTAAATTAGATTCTTTTATTTACGAATTAGAACAAACGATATTTAAAGACACGATTGCACAATATGAAAGAAATAATAAGGAAGAATACACTCGAAAATCTTACGATGAGTTTGAAAGTCATTTAATAGATGGCCATCCCTATCATCCTAGCTATAAAGCACGTATTGGCTTTCAATATCGTGATAATTTTCAATACGGATATGAGTTTATGCAGCCAATGAAACTCATATGGATTGCAGCTCATAAAAAATACACAAGTGTAGGTTATGAGAATGAAGTAATTTATAACAAAATTTTAATAGATGAGATTGGCGAGCGTAAATTAGAAGAGTTTATGGAACGAATTTACAGTGCGGGATGTAATCCAAAACAGTACGTGTTTATACCTATTCATCCTTGGCAGTGGGAGAATTTCATCATTCCGCATTATGCTGATCATATACAGGATAAATGTATTATTTATTTAGGAAAATCAGAAGATGATTATTGTGCACAACAATCTATGAGGACGTTAAGAAATGTTACGAATCCAAAGAAACCGTATGTAAAGTTATCGTTGAATATACTCAACACTTCAACACTCCGTACGTTAAAACCATATTCTGTTGTGAGTGCACCAGCTATATCGAATTGGTTACATGAGGTGGTAAGTCATGATTCGTATTTACGAGATGAATCACGCATCATTTTGTTAAATGAGTTTTCGAGTGTAACGTATGATACGAATAAGAAATCTGTATATGGTTCATTAGGATGTATTTGGCGCGAAAGCGTTCACAAACATTTAGATGAACAAGAGGACGCAGTGCCCTTTAACGGCTTATATGCAAAAGAGAAAGATGGTACACCAATTATTGATGCATGGTTAAAGAAATATGGAATAGAAAATTGGCTACAATTACTCATTCAAAAAGCGATAATACCGGTTTTACATCTTGTTGTAGAGCATGGAATTGCATTAGAATCACACGGGCAAAATATGATTTTCGTTCATAAAGAAGGAGTCCCTGTCCGTATTGCATTAAAGGACTTTCATGAAGGAATTGAGTTTTATCGTCCATTCTTGAAAGAAATTGACAAATGTCCGGACTTTACTAAAATGCATAAAACGTATGCAAATGGAAAAATGAATGATTTCTTTGAAATGGATCGTATCGAATGTTTGCAAGAGATGGTATTAGATGCACTTTTCTTATTTAACTTAGGAGAATTAGCTTTCGTACTTGCGGATGAATATGAATGGAAAGAAGAAAGTTTTTGGATGATGGTTGTTGAAGAAATTGAAAATCATTTAAGAAAATATCCACATTTGCAAGATAGGTTTGAAAACATTCAATTATACACTCCTACATTCTATGCCGAACAATTAACGAAGCGTCGTTTATATTTGGACGTGGAATCACTTGTTCATGAAGTCCCAAACCCATTATATAAAGCAAGGCAACTTATCATACAAAAATCAGTTGTTACAGGGGGAAATTATGCTAATCGTTAATAAACAAGAGTATAGCAAAAGTGATTTTGACTTGAGATTACAAGTTTATGAGGAAATGGAACAATTTCAAGAAGCAGAAGGAAATAGATTTGCGCTTTGTCTGAAAGATCCATTTGATATTATTACGCTTGTGTTGTTCTTAAAAGAAAAGAAATCATCAGTATTACTTATACACGAAGATACGCCAAAAGAAACGGCTATTGAAATGGCAAAACGTGCAAATTGTATCGGGATTTTATGTGGAGAATATGGCAGTTTTACGAAATTAGAAGTAGTGAACGCTTTACTAGAAGAGCCTTCTTTATTGCAATATAGTTCTGGAACAACAGGAGAACCGAAACTGATTCGTAGAGCCTGGACGGAAGTTGAAGCGGAAATTACTGCTTATAATGAAGCTTTAAACTGTGAAGTGGATGAAGTGCCGATCGTTATGGCTCCTGTTTCACATTCATATGGGCTAATATGTGGTACGTTATCTGCAATTACGAGGGGAAGCAAGCCTATCATCATTACGAATAAAAATCCTAAATTCGCATTAAATATAGTTCGCAATACAGAAAAACATATCATATATGCAGTACCACTTATGCTGCATATTATGGGGAGTTTCCCTCAGGGGACGTTTCAGTTTCATAAAATTATGACATCTGGAGCACCTTTGCCAGAAGCACTATTTCATAAACTAAAAGAAATGACAACATATATGATGCAGCAATACGGTTGTTCTGAAGCAGGTTGTATTAGTGTATGTCATGATATGAAAAGCCATTTAGATCTAGGAAATCCACTACCTCATGTGAGTATAAGCATAGGTTCAGATGAAAATACGCCTGAAGAAATCGTAGTGAAAATGAACGATAAGGAAATTTTTACGAAAGATTTGGGATATCAATCTGAGCATGGCCTTCATTTTATAGGGCGCATGGATGATGTTATTAATGTTTCAGGATTAAAAGTCTTTCCTATAGAGGTAGAAGAAATGATGCTTCGATTAGAAGGTGTCCAAGAGGTGATAGTATATCGAGGAAAACATCCCGTGATGGGCGAAATTGTGAAAGCGAAAGTGATCTCTCAAATAGATCCCGTGCAAATCAGGGAATGGTGTATGAAGCACTTACCGTCTTATAAAGTTCCGCATGAAATTGAAAGTGTAACTGAAATTCCGAAAAATAAGACTGGAAAAGTAAGTAGAAAGTTACTAGAGATGAGAGAGGTTACAGTATGAGACGTGAAACGTTAAAGAATGCAGTGTTGAAAATTATGACAGGAAAAATGGAACTGAAAAATGTAACGCATTTAGAAGAAATAATGCGCTTAAATCAAGATTTATATATAGATTCGGTCATGATGTTACAGCTCATCGTATACATAGAAATGGATTTGAAGTTATGTGTCCCAGAGGATGAGGTGGATCCAAAGGCATTTCTTACTGTAGGATCTTTACTTGATTTTATGGAGGATTTACAGCCGTTACAAGAAGTAAATATGAATAACTAACCTTGGAGAAAGTGGATGAGAGTATGACTTCAATAAAAGTGCACTGCTTAGTGAGTTGTTTTTGTGAAATTATAAAAAGGCGTAGTGATATAGATTTTCGTCCATTTTATTTTGGACTATGGGATGGAGATTTTGATATAACAGATGGCGGAATTATTTCATATCACTCCGAAAATATTAACCATGATCATTACTTACTTTGGTATGAAAAATTGTACGGTATTAAAGTGAGCGAATGGTATGATCATGAAAGAGATAAAAGTAGTAATGTAGAAACATTTTTAGAATTAGTAGAAAACAAGCCAGAGAATCGCTATGTAATTGTAATGGTTGATATGTCCTTATTACCTGAGAGGGAAAATAAATTCCATCAAAAACCGTTTCCACATTATTTAATGATATCGAAGACAGAGAAAGAAGAAGAATGGTTCATGTTAGATCCTGATTTTCGCTGGGAAGGGAATATGGAAAGAGAAAAAGTGCTTCACTCTGTTCAAGATAACCCTTTTGGTGGAGGATATTTCATTGATATAGAAGGAATTGGGGAGCCGACACAAGAAATGGTAGCTAGTTATTTCACGGAAACATTCAAAAAGAAGGAAAATGAATTAACTATGGAGCTGAAAAACTTAATTATAAAAATGGCAAATGAGGAAGAGGGGTATGAGCTTTCTAGGCTTGTAGCGGCAGTAAAACAAATTCCAGTACTTGCGATTCGTAAATATAGTTATGAGCATGCCTTTGCATACTTCCGTGAAACGTTACAATATTCAGAGCAAGAATTTGATTATTGGTGTGATCGAGTAGAAGATATTGTACAAGGATTTACAAATGTACAGTATCGTGCAATTAAAATGGCAATGACGAATAATAAAGGTATGCTAGTATCGATTGTTGAAAAACTGGATGAAATGAATGCAATTGAACTGCAAATTAAGGAAGAGTTAGAGAAACAATTTCTAGCGTGGAAAGCTATAAGAATAAATCAGTCTGTCGTAACTCTTTAAAAAGTTTACTGAATTTAAGATAAGGGAGTTTAAAGCTATGAAATATTCACTATGTACCATTTCATTTCGCCATCAATTAATTTCATTTACTGATATTGTTCAATTTGCATACGAAAACGGTTTTGAAGGAATTGAATTATGGGGGACTCATGCACAAAATTTGTATATGCAAGAGCGTGAAACGACAGAACGAGAATTGGCTTTTTTAAAGGATAAAAATTTAGAAGTTACGATGATTAGTGATTATTTAGACATATCCTTATCAGCAAATTTTGAAAAAACGATAGAGAAGTGTAAACAGCTCATAACGTTAGCGAATTGGTTTCATACAAACAAGATTCGTACGTTTGCCGGTCAAAAAGGGAGCAAAGACTTTTCGGTTCAAGAGAGGAAAGAGTATGTGAAGCGAATTCGCAAAATTTGTGATTTATTTGCTCAGCATAATATGTATGTACTGTTAGAAACACATCCAAATACGTTAACGGACACATTGCCTTCTACTATGGAATTATTGGAAGAAGTAAATCATCCGAATTTGAAAATAAACCTTGATTTTCTTCATATATGGGAGTCTGGTGCAGATCCAATAGACAGTTTCCAGCGGTTAAGGCCATGGATCCAACATTACCACTTTAAGAATATATCTTCAGCGGATTATTTACATGTGTTTGAACCTAATAATGTATATGCAGCAGCAGGAAGCCGAATTGGTATGGTCCCATTATTTGAAGGTATCGTAAATTATGATGAGATCATCCAAGAAGTGAAAGATACTAACTATTTTGCTTCACTGGAGTGGTTTGGCCATAATACGAAAGATATACTGAAAGAAGAAATAAAGCTATTAACAAATAGAGAATTAGAAGTAGTAACTTCATAAAGTGAAATGATGAAAGAGTCTCGTTTAGGAGACTCTTTTTTTATGTGAAAAAAATAACCAAAAATTACCATGTATTTAAATTCGATTTTGACACAATTTATATATAAATAAGGAGGTGATTGGTAATGGCTAGAAATCGTACTTCTAATCAATTAGCATCACATGGAGCACAAGCAGCTCTAGATCAAATGAAATATGAAATTGCACAAGAGTTCGGTGTACAACTTGGAGCTGATACTTCTTCTCGTGCAAACGGTTCTGTAGGCGGTGAAATCACAAAACGTCTTGTAGCGATGGCAGAACAACAGCTTGGTGGCGGATATACTCGCTAAGTGTAGAAGGTTATAGGAGAAAGGAAGGATCCTTCCTTTCTTTTTTATTTTCAATTAATTGGTATGGATATAAAACGAACTGGATTCAAAGAATAAAAATAATGCTATATTTTAGCCTATTTCTTTTGTTGTGAATGGAAGGTAGTAACCATGTAATAGCCCTGGTGGAATGAACATTACGTTCCACCAGGGTTATTACATGGTAAGAAATATATGATGAAAGGTTTAGAAATCAACATGTTAAAAAAAGAAAACTGTTGTTTAATTGCGCTTGCATCAGTTCCGCTTGTTATGACATTAGGGAATTCCATGCTCATTCCAATCTTGCCGACTATTGAAAAGAAATTACATATTTCATCGTTTCAAGTATCCATGATTATAACAATTTATTCTATCATTGCAATTGTGCTTATTCCGATTGCTGGTTATTTATCAGACAGATGGGGACGGAAGATGGTAATGGTTCCGAGTTTATTGATTGCAGCTATCGGAGGTGCGGTAACTGGCTGGGTATCATGGAAAGTTGATAATCCGTACACTTGGATACTTATCGGTAGAGCGATTCAAGGCATTGGCGCTGCTGGTGCTATGCCAGTTGTTATACCGTGTGTTGGTGATTTATACAAAGATGAAAAACAAGTTAGTACAGGTTTAGGAATCATTGAGACATCCAATACATTTGGAAAAGTACTCAGCCCTATTTTAGGATCTGCTCTGGCTGCCATTGTATGGTTTTTACCGTTTTGGGCCATTCCTGTTTTATGTGTAGTATCGATTGTTTTATTACTCGTACTAGTAAAGGCAAAAAAACAAGAAGGGGAAGTACCGCCATTAAAGGAATTTATTCAATCTATTATCTCCACGTTTCGAGAAAAGGGAAGATGGTTAATTGCCATTTTTATACTAGGTGCAATTATTATGCTTATTTTATTCGGAATTCTCTTTTATTTATCTACTATACTGGAGTCAAAGTATGACATTCATGGTATATGGAAAGGATGTGTAATTGCCATTCCTTTGCTTGTCTTATCTCTTAGTTCCTATTTGGCTGGTAAAAAAATTGGAGATAATCAAAATGTTATGAAGAAGTGTATTTATATTGGTTTTTTACTAGCGGCTACATCAGTCGTAATGCCTTTATTTGTGAAAGGGATTTATTTACTACTTCTTTGTCTCGTTATTATGGGAATAGGTATTGGTATGGCACTCCCATGTTTAGATGCCTTAATTACACAAGGGATTGAAAAGGAGCAGAGAGGAACGGTTACGTCATTTTATAGTTCAATGCGATTTATCGGTGTAGCAGCTGGACCGCCTCTATATTCTTTTTTCATGAAAGGGGCGGACCATGAAGTGTTTTATTTGACAAGTATTTTCGCTATTATTGGTGCTGTTATAGCAATGATTTGGATTAAACCAGCAAAAGATACAAAGATGGTAACATAGAACGCGGAACCGCTTTCATAATTACAAAGAGAATGGCATGATGTGTAATTAACATGCCATTCTCTTTATTTAGTTAAAAAATAACTTGTTTTAACATATAAAGTGCGACGCCCCAAATGATGACTCCTGAAACTTTATTTAATAATGCAAGTGTTTTTCCAGTTGAATCTAGCCTTTTTAAAAATTTACCAGCTAAAGCTAAGCAAATAAACCAAATCCAAGAAACAATAATTGTGGCAATTGTAAAAGCCCATTTGTCACTTCCTATGTATTGAATCGAATTTGTTCCAATTACACCGATCGTATCTAAAATTGCATGTGGATTTAATAACGAAACGGATGCAGCGAAAAGTATTTGTTTTTTTACTGGAATGCTTTCTTCTTGTTTTGCATCATTGGAAGGGTTACTTCTCCAAATAACAAGGCCCATATATATGAGAAAGAAAAATCCAATCACATATAACGTGTTAGTCAACCAGGAAAAAGTAAGGAGTATAAGGGAGACACCTTGTACTGCAATTAATATTAGTAACGTATCGCACATAGAGGCAGTTAATACTACAGGAGCTGCTCTCCAAATGTTTGGTTGGCTCGCACCTTGGTTAAAGACGAACACATTTTGGACGCCTAATGGAATGATAAGACCAAATGCAAGAATGATACCATGAATAATTGCTTCACCCATCATATTACCTCCTACTTAAATTCATTATGATAGTGTATATTGTATAGAAGAAATGAAAATTTGTATCCATCCATATGGTTGGGGAGGTCGCCAACCAAAAAGAATGTAAGGTGATATGATGGAAAGATTCGTTTGGAAACCGAATACGTCTCTAGCGACTCCTTTGTATAAACAAATAGAAACGTATATAAAAGAAAAAATTGTTAATGGAGAATGGACTATTGGAACGAGATTACCTTCCCAAAGAGATTTGGCACATACATTTGGTGTGAATCGAAGTACGATTGTCATGGCTTTTGATGAACTAGTCGCAAGGGGATACATTGAAGGGAATGGCAGGAAAGGAACAATTGTTGTAAATAATAATGAGAATGCTTCAACATACGCACCCCCGCCTAATTGGCAGTCTTATGTAGAAACAGGACTTCATTATCCGAATCTGCCTGCTATTCAAGAGATTAATCAAGCTGAGTTTTATCCGTATGTAATTCGTTTAGGAACAGGTGAGCTCGCGCCAAGTCTTTTACCTGAAAAAAAGACGAAAGTAGTAATGAATAAGCTTTTAAAATCAAACGTGATACTTGGGTATGAACAGCCAAAAGGTAATCTTAATTTAAGGAGGCAAATTGCGGACTATTTAAAAGGACATGGTATATATGTATCTCCTGACTCTATATTGATTGTTTCAGGAGCAATCCAAGCGCTTCAACTCATTTCTATTGGGCTTCTTCCGAAAGGAGCATCCATTTTATTAGAAAAACCATCATATTTATACTCTCTCAATGTTTTTCAATCAGCAGGAATACGTTTAATTGGAATGCCATTGGATGAGAGTGGGCTAGATGTGTCATATATTGCGAAATATAAGAAGCAATTTAATGCTTCTATTTTATATACAATTCCGTCTTTTCATAATCCAACGAATTTTAGCATGGATACGAAGAAGCGGACAGAAGTGATGGAGATATGCAATGAAATTGGATTGCCTATTATAGAGGACGCAGTGTATCAAGACTTATGGTTTGATGCCCCTATTTCGAAACCTTTAAAAGCATATGATAAAAATGGAATCGTACTACATATTGGAAGCATGTCTAAAGTAATTAGTCCTGGATTAAGAATTGGATGGATTGTTGGACCTGAGCCAGTCATTCAAAGATTGGCAGACATAAAAATGCAAACAGATTATGGATCGAGTTCTATATCTCAGCAAATTGCCACAGAGTGGTTTAAAGATGGATTGTATGAAGAACATTTACAGTTTGTAAGAGGTGAGCTTAAAAAACGTAGGGACTTTATGGTGAGTATGTTAAAGAAGTATTGTAGTGAAATAGCGACATGGTATGAACCGGCAGGTGGTTTTTATATTTGGTTACATATGAGTGTTCCGATTTCAAATCGTAGTTTATTTGACAAAGCTTTGAAAGAAAAGATTTTATTAAATCCGGGTACTTTGTATGATAGAAGTGCAAACCAATTTTTGCGTCTATCATATTCATACGCAACGTTAGAAGAAATTGAAGTAGGTATAAAGAAGCTTGCACAACTAATGAAAAAGTAAGAGGAGAAAATAATGAAACAATATGTAATTTGCCAAATTATTAATGGAGATAAATATTTAGCTGCTTATGCGGATACGAAGCAGGAAGCAATTGAAAAAGCAGAATTGTTAGGATTACGAACGGGAAATCGATACACCGTTATTACTGCGGAGGAAGCTGAAGGGCTAACATATCCTTAAGCAACGTATAATAATTATGTAGGAAGTAAATAAGCCTAGTAATATATAATATTACTAGGCTTATTTTTTTTGAAAGCGTTACGTGTTCGCGTATGAAAAATAATAGTATTATGAGTCAAGTTGACGGAAATACCGATTTGTTTTTCGATCCTGATTTCCGTTTCTATATTCATCAATATATTGACTGAAGTTCCAAGATTGTAAAAATTTATTCGCGGCGTTATAACCAGAATTGTAAAGCCACTCTTTTTCTTCCTTTGTTAACTCAAAGTTTGTACTTGTAATGGACCCTGTTGGAATTGTAATTGTTCTTGCTTTTGACTCCTTGTCTAAATGACGTAAATCATGAGCTTGCATCATTGTTTTAAATAGTCCTTTGAACATGGAGATAGGCTCGGTATAGTGGGCAGGATCAGCTTGAATTTCATCTTTTACAAAATGAAACCCAAAAGTTGGCCAGCGAGGAGAGGTAGGGGAGTCAAAAATCCAAATTGGGTAATTGCTTAAAATCCCTCCATCAACCATATAACAAGGTTGCTTCCATTTTGGGGTTCTCCATTTTACTGGTTCAAAGAAGAAGGGGATTGTACTGCTCATTCTTACAGCTTTAGCAATAGAGAAGCGATAATTTAAAAATCCGTAGTTTGGTAAGTCATCAGGAAAGATGACCATTTTACCGTTACTTATATCAGAAGCGATAATTTTAAGCTTATTTAAATCAGGTAAATCTGTAAATAAGTGAACGCCTTTTTTTCGAAGTAATTCTTCAATCCATTCTTCTATAAAGATATTAGAGTAAATACCAAGAGTAGTCCATGCGCTTAACCCCTTTCCGATAAACGGGATTCTGTCAATAAAGGTTCTCTTCGTAAATTTATTATAATCAATATCAGTTATAATCGTTTTTAACTCTGAACAAGAATATCCTGCTGCTAGGAGCGCAGCGATAATGGAACCAGCTGATGTTCCAGCTACACGCTCCCATTCATAGCCTTTTTCAGCTAACGCACAAATTGCCCCTACATGCGCAATTCCGCGTACACCGCCTCCTTCAAAAACACCATCAATCTTCATCAATCATACTTCCTTTCGAATAAAAGATTTGAAAATGGCAAAAAAGCACGTATTGTACGTGCTTTTTTACAATAGTTTTTAAGTTTACTAGCAGCCTACAAAGCCGCCCCAACAGCTAGCTCCGATGATGATTAGAAGGATAAATAAAACGATTAATAAAGCGAAACCTCCATAACCACATCCACCACAACTACCGCCGTAACCGTAACCGCCGTAACCGCCGCAACTATATCCGTAACCCATGTGGAATTCCTCCTTAAATTAAAAATGAAAATGAACGAGGGGAAAATGTACTGGAAGAAATAATGAACTATCATGTTTGTAGGAACAATGTATACTATGCTTTTTTAAACTTGTTCGCGTATGGAGGAAGAGCCCGTTTTTTGAAGGCTTGTTGTTTTTACAAAGAATGGAGTATAATTTTTGTGCAATGATACAAATAAGTATGTGAATATAAGGAGAATTTATGAATAAACAAATTGAAGTATTAATTGATAAATATGGACTGACACATTTAAAAGAGGAACTTATTAATACTGTATTTCCTTGTGTAAAAGTTGTGCCAAAGCAGGAGGAAACAGTTGCGATAGGTAGTTCGAAAATGGGGGGAGTTCCGGATTTACCGGATTCATTTGAATATCCAACATATAAAGGAAATCCGTTACAGTTTATCGCTCAATTTAATTTAAATGATTTACAAAATGTTGGTATGGAGCACAATCTTCCTAAGGCAGGAATGTTATACTTCTTTAGTATTGAAAATTATTTTGAAGAAGATGTAAATCCAAACGAGGCCGGGCGTGTACTTTATTATGATATCCCTGTAGAGCATTTACGAAGAGTAGATGAAGTTCAGGGGGAATTTAACCAATGTGCAATTTCATTTGAATTAACGTATAAATTGCCAGAGCTTTTCATTGAAGATGAGGCTGATTCAGATCGTTTCTTGCAATTACTTGAAGAGTTAATTCCAGACAACTACGATAATCACCAAATGTTTGGGGAGCCATTCTCTGTACAAGAAGAAGTATTACATGAAACAGGAGACTATATGGGGATAGACCCACAACAAATGACACTTTTATTCCAAATTGATTCAGATACTAAAAATTGTAATATGATGTGGGGAGATTTAGGAATGCTTTATTTCTGTATTGGAAATGAAGATTTGAAAAAACAACGTTTTGAAAATGCATGCTGCGTATTACAAACTTGTTAATGAAAAAGGTTGTTCTTGTAAAAAGAACAACCTTTTTATAATGTTAAATATGCATAATCTCATATGACCTATACGAAAAAGTATTGTATACTCTGAAACTATACGATACTTTTTCGTATAGTTATAGAATGTAAGGAGTGACAAAATGGGAAAGACAAGTAAGTATGTGGCAGCTACCCTACTTTGTTCAACTATCGTAATGGGAGGCTTACACGCGTCATCTGTATCATATGCAGCTACGAATTCAACTGTAGCGACTGCACAATCAGATGCAAAGTTGTTAAATGATTTTAGAAAAGAATTAAAAAAACAAATTGATAATCGAGAAGAAAATATTAAAATCACATATAAAACAAAAAATAAAAATGCTAGAAATATTATGGACCAATTGTATGGCGAGTTTAATAAAATTGTAGATGCAGATGAGTATATAAAATATAATGTAGCCTCTACTAAATACTCTATTAAAGGGCTACCAGGAAACTATACGTTTACACTGCAAGTGAAATATCGTGAATCGAAGGAACAAACGCAATATGTAAAATCTCAGGTGAAATCGATTATAGGATCAATTGTAAAACCGGGAATGGATGATCATGAGAAAGTGAAAGTTATTCATGATTACGTTGTAAAACATGTATCGTATGACACGTCTTATCAAGCATATACAGCATATGAAGCGTTAGCGAATCGTTCTGCCGTTTGCCAAGGATATGCATTATTAACATATGAGTTACTAAAAGAAGCGGGTATTCAAAATCATATTGTAACAGGTACAGGAAATGGACAAGCTCACGCCTGGAATTTAGTGAACATTGAAAATAAGTGGTACCACCTTGATACGACATTCGATGATCCAGTACCTGATAAAGCTGGGCACGTAACATATTCATATTTTAATATGTCTGATGAGCAATTAAGTAAAGATCATGAATGGGATCGTAGTAAATATCCAGCAGCAACTACAAGTTACTTTAGTGAATTAACAAACAAAATAAATACGGGTAGTTCAAAGACTGCTGCATATGAACAAATGTTAAAAGAAACAAATTTAAAATATTTGTCTGCACAATATGGGGCAGAAAATTACAGTGAATTTAAGAAAAAATTACAGCAACAATTCGCTTCTAAGCCAGAAAAGGTAGAAGTACGATATAAGCAGTCTATGGATGGAACAATGCAAGATATAAAGAAAGTGTTAAATGAGATAAATTGGCCAAAAGGTGCCAAGCGTGTATCTTATCAAGTGGCGCCTTATAGTGCAATGACAGGTTATTCATTAGCGACAATTACATTTACGTATTAAGGAATGAAAAAGAGCATCTGTAAAAGATGCTCTTTTATTATGCATTACTTCAAAAAACAGAATTATGTGATAAAATAAAAGTGGAAGGATGTGGAATCTAAATGAATTTGTTCGAGAATAATATATTTACATTGATATATACTTGTTTAGTAATTGGAATTATCGTTTTGTTTTTCCTATCATTTACTTTGTTTATAAAAAGATTATTGCAAAACAACGCCGCAAAGAAACAGCATGTGATGAATATGAACCAGAAGCTAGATCGAATTATTGAATTGCTTGAAAAAGATAAGAAGTAGCGATAAAAGATGTATGAAATGGGGAAGAGGATGGCTAATTATATAAAAGAATTACGTGAAAAAGTAGGGCATGATTATGTTTTTTTAAACTTTGCGGGTGGTTGTGTATTTAATAAAGAGGGAGAAGTATTACTGCAAAAAAGAGGTGACTTTAACGCTTGGGGGTTTCCTGGTGGTGCAATGGAAATCGGAGAATCTGCCGCAGAAACGGCGATTCGAGAAATAAAAGAAGAAACAGGTTATGATGTAGAAATAAATGAGCTTGTTGGAGTATATACAAAATATTTTCAAACATATCCAAATGGAGACAAAGCCCAGTCAATTGTGATAGTCTTTACATGCTCAATTGCCGGAGGAGAGAAAAAAATAGACGGTGATGAAACGTTGGATTTGAAGTTTTTCCCGTTGGACGAAATGCCCCCATTGTTCAATAAACAACATGAAGATTGCTTACAAGATTTACTGGAGAAAAGAATCGGGGTATATCGTTAAAACATAAAAAGAAGCTAAATGAGATTAGCTTCTTTTTTATGTTTTATTTCCACCAATCATCAAACATTGACGCTGGTACTTGTCTTTTATGTTCGCTCACTGTGTAACGTTTTTCGATTTTTTCAGCAACGTCAGCTGGAACTACTTTACCTTCTAGATAGTCATCTAATTGATCATATGTAATACCTAACTCTGTTTCATCAGCTTGACCTGGTTTTTCATCTAATAAATCAGCTGTTGGCATTTTTAAATAAAGTCGCTCGTCTGCACCTAATTCTTGTAGTAAAGCACGTCCTTGGCGCTTCGTTAATCCTGTTAATGGTAATAAATCTGCACCACCATCCCCGAATTTTGTAAAGAATCCTGTTACAGCTTCTGCAGCATGATCTGTTCCGATAACAAGAAGGCCGTTTTGTCCACCGATTGCATACTGTGTAACCATGCGAATACGCGCTTTCACATTACCTTTATTGAAATCAGTTAACGATTCACCTAATAAGTTTTCGTATTGATTTGAAAAGGCATCAACTGTTGAAGCAATATCAAAGGCAGTTGATTGATCAGCTTGAATAAATTGTAATGCTAATTGCGCATCATCTTCATCTTTTTGCACTTTGTAAGGAAGACGTACAGCGATAAATGTTGCGTTACCACCTTCGTTACGAATTTCTTCAACTGCAAGCTGTGCTAAGCGTCCTGCTAATGTAGAGTCTTGTCCGCCACTAATTCCAAGTACAAATCCTTTTGCACCTGTTTTTTTTACATAATCTTTTAAGAAATCGACGCGTTTACGAATTTCTACTTTCGCATCAATTACAGGCTGAACATGTAATGCTTTCATAATCTGTTCTTGTAATGTCATTATATTTTCCTCCTATTCATATTAAAGCTGTTAAAATTTTTATGTATATATTGGTACATACTTCTATCCTTTATTATTTCGCAAAACTAACGAATATACAATAGGATGCGTGTATGAATATGAATGTAGTCATTATAATGAAAGTGCAACGTATAAGCAATTTTTTAAACCTTTCAAAACTGTAAGGTTTTTGTCATTTGAATCGATGGAAGGTATTTCCGTACTTTACTAATATAAGAACATAGTTAGTAGAAGGGCGGAGAAGTAATATGAACATTAGAGAACTAGCATACCGGAATGTAACGCGAAATAGACGGACATATTCAGCCTATTTTTTGAGTAGCGCATTTGCTATTATGGCCTTTTTTGTGTATTCATTTTTTGCGTTTCATCCCGCATTAAGTGCAGGAGAATTGGGTCAGTACGTCTTCGTAAGTATGTCTTTTGCACAGTCTATTATTTACTTATTTACATTCTTCTTTATTTTATATTCAATGGGAATGTTTTTAAAAACGAGAAAGCGTGAACTAGGAATATTAATGATGTTAGGTATGACGAAATATCAATTAAAGCGTCTTATCTTTTTTGAAAATATTATGATTGGGATAGGGGCAATTATTTTTGGGATTTTTGCAGGAATGTTATTTTCCGGAATATTAATATTTGTAGCCCCGATGATATTAAAGCTAGATATTTCCTTAGCCTATTACATACCAATGAAAGCCATTGTTGTAACGAGTATTATGTTTTTCGTATTATTTATGATCATTTCATTGTTTAGTGCAGGAATGATTCGGAAGAATAAAATTATGAAATTGTTTAGAGGGTCAGCAGAAGCGAAGCCGGAACCGAAAGCATCCATTATTTCTTCTATATTAGCAGTCATACTGCTTAGTGCGGGATATACAGGAGCGCTTATGTCACACGGTGCGATGGTATTTTTTATGATGATTCCAGTTACAACGGTAGTCATCATTGGCACATATTTACTGTACAAGCAGTTGAGCGTATTTATTATTCGACTATGTAAAAAAAGTAAACGTTTCTACTGGACACAGACAAATATTATTACTTTATCAGATTTAGCGTACCGGATGAGAGATAATGCAAGAATGTTCTTTATTGTGACGATTATTTCAACTGTAGCATTTTCAGCAATAGGTACATTAGTTGGCTTTGCTTCAATGACGAAAGAAATTATGGAGAGACCGATTGCGTTTCACTATCATTCTAAGCAAGGAAATAGTAATGAATCACAGCATATACAAATGATTGACGAAGGATTAAAGAAATATAATATAGCAGCTTCAAAAACGAATATTTCAACGAAAAAAACGGAGGAGCAGTCGTTAAGAAGCGCCACCTTTATAAAGGAATCAGACTATAAGGAATATGCAAAGTTAACAGGAGAAACCATTAATACGGTATCAAATAAAGAAGCTTTATTTTTGTCAGTCGATATACCAGGACCTCCGATGAAAGAAAGAAATGAAATTACATTACCAAATATGAATGAATCTTTAAAAGTGAAAAAAGTTAATACTTCTTCATTAAGTAAAATACTGAGAGGAAACGTTTATGTAATCTCTAACAAACAGTATGATGCATTACAAGATGAATTTAAAGAGGCAAGAGATTATGTATACAAAACAGAAGGAACGAAAGATGAAATTGAGGTTGGTAAAGAACTCACTAATCAGATGAAGCCTTATGAAGAACATATAATGTTTAGTGCAGAAGAGTACGAACAAAACCAAAGTTTACAAATTGCAGGACCTATTTTATTTGTAGGTTTCTTTATCGGAATTGTATTTTTCATTTGTGCAGGAAGCTTTCTTTATTTTCGTTTATTCTCCGATTTAGAGGACGATACTCGCTTGTTCGAAATGATTCGAAAAGTGGGGTTAACGGGCGGGGAATTATCGAAAGTAGTCACAATCCGTTTAGCACTTTTATTCTTCGTACCAATCGGCGTTGCAACATTACATGGAGCAGTGGCGTTAACTGCGCTAGGGCATATGTTTGAGTACTCACTGTTTAAAGAAAATGCGATTGTATTAAGTATTTTCATAGGGATCCAAGTTGCATACTTCTTACTTATAAGATCTCGTTATTTAAAACAATTGAAAGAGAGATTACGTATGCGATAACTGTGTTTTTTTGACTTGAGTACAAAAATTTATAAAAAGAGACAAGCATTACCAAATGGTGATAAAATGGAAATAGCGAGGTGGGAAAATTAATAGAGAGTAAGGGGGGAGTAATATGAAAGCAACAGGAGTTATTCGAAAAGTAGACGAACTAGGAAGAATTGTTATTCCTAAAGAATTACGAGATGTATTAGGGATACAAATCAAATCACCACTTGAAATTTTCGTAGAAGAAGACAAAGTCATTTTACAAAAATATCAACCTTACAATGCTTGTCAAATAACAGGTGATGTTTCAGACCAGAACATTTCATTAGCAAATGGAAACATTACTGTTAGTATAGATGGAGCGAAACATGTAATAAAAGAGATAGAGAAATTTTTAAACAAGAGTGAGGTTTAGTCTTCAATTATATTATTTTAAAAGATCAAATTGTATTCTTTTAAAAGACTATGAAAGGACCATAAATTGGTCCTTTTATTTTTGCTAGTAGTTGAATCACAAGAGAAATAAAAAGTAGTAAAAAGTTAGTAAGTAATATTGAGAAATATTTGAAATAAAGGAGAAGAGAACGGATAAAACGAATGTTACGTTTAAACGTATTCAAAAGTGGTCTGAAATGAAAATAATACATTTTCAGGAGGGATTACGATGAACAATAGTACAGCGAATAAACAAAAAGGTATACAGTTGATTCCTTTTACCGTAAACAAGGTGGTTGAACAAGTAAATGAAATTCCACCAGGTGTACAACTAATTCACGCTCCACAAGTATGGGAGAAGAGTGCGAAAGGAAAAGATATTGTCGTTGCCGTTTTAGATACAGGGTGTGATATCAACCATATAGATTTAAAAGATCGTATTATTGGTGGAAAGAATTTCACGAAAGATTATGAAGGTAATCCAAATATTTATCTTGATAATAACGGACACGGTACTCATGTAGCTGGAACGATTGCAGCGACTGAAAATGGTGTCGGTGTGTTAGGTGTGGCACCACATGCTAAAATGTTAGTATTAAAAGTTTTAGCGGGAGATGGTTCTGGAAGTTATGAGCAAATTATTGAGGCTATTCAGTATGCTGTAAATTGGAGAGGGCCGAATAAAGAGAGAGTGAGAATCATTTCAATGTCACTTGGTGGTCCGCAAGACGTTCCGGAATTACATGAAGCAATTCAAAATGCGGTAAGGCAAGATGTTCTCGTTGTATGTGCTGCTGGAAATAATGGGGATTGTGATGATGACACAGAGGAACTTGACTTCCCAGGTGCTTACTCTGAGGTAATTGAAGTTGGTGCAGTCAATTTAGAGCGGAAAATTGCTTGTTTTAGTAATTCAAATCAAGAAATTGATTTAGTAGCGCCAGGTGATGAAATATTATCTACGTATCCAGAGGGGAAATATGCTGTATTAAGTGGAACTTCAATGGCGACACCACATATTGCTGGAGCATTAGCACTTCTTATTAAGCAGTGCGAGAGAGAATATGGTAGAAAGTTATCAGAGCCAGAAATATATGCACAACTAATAAAAAGAACTGTACCTTTAGGGTATGAGCGTACATCTGAAGGGAACGGATTAATAGATTTATTAAAAGAATAGCCATACTAAAAAACTTCTCATATGAATATGGGAAGTTTTTTAGTATGGCTCTGTCGCATGTAATACAACTTGTAACAAACCAGGGAATCTAGTATTTAAATCTTCTTCGCGAATTGAAATAAAACGTTGTGTTCCTTCAAGACGTGTATACATAACACCTGACTCACGTAAAACTTTAAAATGGTGAGATAAAGTTGATTTCGCAATTGGAATGTTTAACGAACCACAAGATTGTTCATTTTTCTCTAATAACATATTTACAATTTGTAAACGAATTTGATCACTAAGTGCATATAAGACAGAAGAGAATTGAATTTCTTCTCGATTTGGATGATAGAGTGTACGCATTTTTTCACCTGCTTGTATAAGTTAAGTTATTTGCACTATAACATATAAAATGGTATATTTCTATTGTTCGATTATATTCGAACAATAGAAATATAGGGGGAGAATAAATGAAGTATACAAAATTGCAAAAGGCAGGACTAAATATTTCTAAGTTGGGGTTAGGAACGAATGCTGTAGGGGGACATAATTTATATGCTGATGTGAATGAGGAAGAAGGAAAACGATTAATAAAAGAAGCTATTCAGCAAGGAATAACATTTTTTGATACAGCGGATTCATACGGTTTTGGTAGATCAGAAGAATTAGTAGGTGAGGTATTGAAGGGAAAACGCCACGATTTTGTACTTGCTACAAAAGGTGGAATTCAGCCGTTATTAAATGGAGAAACGTATATTAATAATGAACCAAGCTATTTAAGAAATGCTGTGGAAAATAGTTTAAGAAGATTACAGACTGACTATATTGATTTATATTATTTACACTTTACAAATTCTGAAACAAGTTACATAGATTCAATCGGTGAGCTTACTCGTCTAAAAGAAGAAGGTAAAATTCGTTCAATTGGAATATCAAACGTAAACATAGAACAATTAAAAGAAGCGAATCAACATGGTTATATAGATGTAGTACAATCGCCTTACAACATGTTAGATCGTACTGCTGGGGAAGAACTATTGCCGTATTGTATAGAAGCTGGTATTTCATTTATTCCGTATGGACCTCTTGCCTTTGGAATACTAGGTGGTAAATATACAGAAGATTTTAAATTAAATGAAGGTGATTGGCGCAAAAGTGTAAATCTATTTGAAGAAAATACATATAAGAATAACTTTAAGAAAGTGGAAGAGTTAAAAGGGTTAGCTGAAGAAAAGAATATCGAAGTATCGCATTTAGCTTTAGCGTGGTTATTAAACAAACAAGGAATTGATACTGTTATTCCTGGAGGAAAGCGGGCAGAGCAAATAAGAGAAAGTGTAAGAGCGATGGATGTTTCATTGAATGAACAGGACATGAAACAGATTGAATCGATATTAGAAGTATAGTCAGAAAGAGGGGGAGATGCTAAACTCCCTTTTTTATACTCTATAAATAGCATATAGTATAAAAAATATTAATTGACGTATTTTACGAGCGTAGCGATTAGAAAAAATGGTCCGTTCACTTGGAGGAGAGTTAAAACGGGAATTTCGAACAAATAAAAAATCCCTATAGAGATAGGGATTTATATATCGGCATATCGTTCCTTGGAAAAGGATGTACTTAGTTTACCATATTGAAATATAAGTATTTGTGAAATAGATGTGAAACTAATGTGAAAAATGATTATGGTGAAAATTCTGGTAAATAAAAAGCACTGTTTTAGTTACATTAACTAAAACAGTGCTTTTCTCTTTGATTGTACAGTTGCTGCATTTTCATCATGTATGCCTGCTTCTTTAATAATTCGTTGTTTTGCTTTATTTAATAGGTGGTTTACTGATTCGCCGAAATAGTTCGCTTCGCTTTTTGTGCGGGCTTCTCGTAAACATTTATAGTTTTCTAGCAGTTCCTCTTTTTCGGAGTTTGTTAAGAAATCTTCTATTTTCTTTTTTGTCATACGAAACACCCTTTCTTCTGACAAACGACGCAATAGAAAATATTTATTTTTCATTATAACAATAATTTAAAAAGAAAGTATATACTAACGTCGCAATAATTTGTCAATTTCTTGAATCTTCTCATCAGCTTTTCCAATTTGCGTATTTTTAGCCTGCTCACCACCAAGAGCCTGGTGAAGTAAGAACGTTTGGCCAGAAATAGCAGTCACAATGGACACCTTGATTATTTCTTTTATTAAGGTGGCATCGAATAAAACGAGTCCGAGAAGTGCAGCTAGGCAGCCGGTAAAAATATCAGTTAAAAAACCAAAATGAAAAAAAGTTTTCAAACGGCGTGGAAGCAATAACTTACCTTGGTTATTGATTAGATGGGAAACGAAGCCGGTAATGCCACCAACGAGAACAGCAGTTAGCCATTGATACATTTCCATCGAATCCACTCCTTTTAGTGAATAAGATTCGATTTTTACATATTGATTCCTTTTCATATTTCATATAACCATATTGAGAAAGTTTGTTTGGGTATATTACGCATTCAATTTAATTATAACGGAAGATTCCGATACATTTTAGTTATATTATATGAAGCGCTTTTACTATTAACCAACACTATATTTGGTTTTATGTACTAGAAGATGAGATTAGTCATCGTGGACAAATTAGAATGTTGATAAATTGTTTGAAAATTACATTAAATAAAGTAGCTTTTTAATGAGATATTCCATATAATGAGAGTAATTAAAATAAGATCGGGGTGATGTATTATGGTGAATTTGACTTATATGAATCATAAACAAAATACAGAGGTGGATGGAAAGGGAGATACGATATAAATGAGCGCACTATCCTTCCACTCTGCTTAAACTAGGGAGGATGTCAATTTGAATCAAAATATTTTAGAATCGTTCGGCTGGGATTCTTTTTTTGAAGAACAAGCTGTAGAGAACTTTGAAGTAGGTCGTATTTTACTTGAACACAAGCATATATATCGCATGATTTGTAACGATGGTGAATATATGGCAGAACTGTCTGGAAAGTTTCGTCATGAAGCGTTAACGAAGGGAGATTATCCAGCAGTTGGTGATTGGGTATATATAAAGAAAATAGAGAATGAAAAGAAAGCGATTATTCATCGTATTTTTCCGCGAAGAAGCTCTTTCTCAAGACAAGAAGCTGGTAACCGAACGGAAGAACAGATTATAGCAGCAAATGTAGACTATCTATTTTTAGTAAATGCACTTAACCATGATTTTAACGTAAGAAGGATGGAACGTTATTTATTATTAGCATATGAAAGTGGTGCAATGCCTGTTATTGTTTTAACGAAGAGTGGTTTATGTAATGATGTGGAACAGAAAATTGTAGAAACGGAAGCTGTTGCAATTGGTGTTCCGATCTTCGTTGTTGATAGTTTAGAACATATAGGTATTCAGTCGTTGCGACAATTTGTTGCTTCAGGAAAAACAATTGCTTTAGTCGGATCATCTGGGGTTGGAAAGTCCACTTTGTTAAATGCACTTATAGGACTTGAAGTAGCAAAAACGGGAGATATTCGTGAAGAAGATAGTAAAGGAAGACATACGACAACTCATAGAGAGTTATTTCAATTGCCAAGTGGTGCTCTCGTAATTGATACTCCTGGTATGAGGGAGTTACAGCTTTGGGAAGGAAGCGATGCAATTCAAACAACATTTTCTGATATTGAAGAACTAGCAACAACATGCCGTTTCCGGGATTGTAAACATGAGAATGAACCAGGATGTGCGGTACATCATGCAATAAATAACGGACTTATTACGATAGAGCGTTTGCAAAGTTATAAAAAGTTGCAAAGAGAATTGGCGTATTTTATAAGAAAACAAGATGCGATTCTTGCAAGGGCAGAGCGTGATAAGTGGAAAAAACTTTCTAAACAGTATAAAAAAATGTGAAAAACCAAAGGATTGTTCCTTTGGTTTTTTTTGTATTTGTAAATTTTATAATAATATTATTCGTATATATGGACAAAGAGAAATTAATTGTTTAAACTTTACAAAGTGTTCATCGTAATAGGATATAAAAATAGTAACTAGAGATTGGGATGAATTAACAATTTAATCAATTGAATTTTACAAGTAGGAGGTACGGAATGGGGAAACTATTAAATTGGTTTCGTAATATGAAAGTAGCCAAAAAGCTATTGATTTCATTTTTGGTTATTTTAATTGCGGCTGTTTCTATTATTGGAGGCATGTCTTATCAAACGGCTAAAAAGAATTTTGAAACACAAATAATGAGCAGTGCTCAAGATAATATAAAGATATTAGATAATTTGATTAATCAAATGATTGAAGCGAAATTTAATGATGTGAATAGTTTTGCACGGATAATTCAAGGTAATATGTATCAAGGAGATAATCAAGATGAGCTAAGGGAAACGTTATCACAATATACCAATTTAAATAAAGATGTTGAACAAGTATATGTTGCTGGGAATGATAAAAAGTTTGTACAAGAACCAAATATACAAATGGCAGCAGATTATGACCCAACAGAGCGTTCTTGGTATAAAGATGCAGTTGCAAAACAAGGTGGTATTGTAATTACTGAACCGTATAAGGCGCAAGGAAATGGACATTTTGTCGTAACGATTGCAAAACAAACAGAAGATAAAAGTGGCGTTGTTGGGGTAGATTTAAGCTTAGATAATTTATTGAAAACAACAAAGTTAATCAATATTGGTAAAAAAGGATATGCGTTCATTTTAGACGGAAAACAAAAAATAATTGCACATCCCCAAGAAAAATCGGGGGAGAGAGCAGCTGATTCTTGGGCGAAGAAAATTTATGAAGATAATCACGGTACTTTTTCATACACATATGACAATAGTGAAAAGAAAATGGTATTTGCTACAAACGTAAAAACGGGTTGGAAAATTGCTGGAACGATGTACTCTAATGAAGTAATTGAAGCTGCTCAACCTGTATTTTATAATATGTTAATTGTTATGAGTATTTCACTAGTTGTCGGAGGAGCACTTATTTATTTCGTGACACTTTCTATTACAAAACCTTTAAAGAGATTAGTTGTCACGTCTAAAGAGATAAGTGAGGGAGATTTAACGCAAACAATTGAGATTCACTCTAATGATGAAATTGGTCAACTTGCAAAAGGTTTTAATGAGATGACAAATTCGTTACGAACGTTAATTGGAAGAATTAATGATTCAGCTGGGCATGTTGCAGCGGCATCAGAAGAGTTAACTGCAAGCGTAAGACAAGCGAGTGAGGCAACGGAGCAAATTACAATGGCAATGGATGAAATCTCAAGTGGGGCAACAACGCAAACATCAAGCGTGGAGAATGGTGCTATGTTATTGTTTAGTGTAACAGAAGGTATTCAGCATATAGCAAATAGTTCCTCATCTATTAATACGGCTTCTACTCATACTCGTGAAAAAGCAGAAGATGGTGGAAAGTTAGTAGGGAAAACAGTAAATCAAATGCAGTCTATTGTAGAATCTGTTTCGCAATCAGATGCAGTTATACAGTTGTTAAATAATAAATCAAAGCAAATTGGTGATATATTAGAAGTGATCCAAAATATTGCAGATCAAACAAATTTACTAGCTTTAAATGCTGCAATTGAAGCTGCGAGAGCTGGTGAACACGGAAGAGGATTTGCAATTGTTGCAGATGAAGTACGTAAATTGGCAGAGCAATCTAGCGTATCTTCCAGTGAAATTGGTAAATTAATAGGTGAAATACAAGATGATATGAGTAAGACAGTAAAATCTATGAATCATGTAAATGAAGAAGTTCATTCCGGACTAGTTATCGCAAATGAAACGAAGAAAAATTTTGCAGAAATTTTAAAATCTACAAATGAAATAGCCGATCAAATTAAGACGATGGTTGAAACGGCAAATGGAATGTCAAAAGGTGCGAATGAAGTATCTATTTCTGTAAGCCAAATTGCAATGACAGCACAGAATAATGCAACAAGTACACAAAACGTTGCAGCGTCAGCAGAAGAGCAACTAGCTTCAATGGAGGAAATTGGTTCTGCGGCTGGTACGCTTTCTCAAATGGCTGAAGAGTTGCAAGTATTAATTGAAAGATTTAAAGTTTAACAGAGAACAGACTGTCTCCCGAAAT
>NZ_NUPZ01000022.1:114251-300828 GCF_002584985.1 Bacillus sp. AFS029637
ATTTCGGGAGACAGTCTGTTTTATTATGTAAAATCAAATGGAGATGGAGAGTATCTCTATGATATTTAAAGGTATATTTTGTGTAATGTTTGTCGAAAAATAGAGGTATTTGTTAACTTTGTGTATAATTATAATCATATAGAATACAAATAAAGGAGATTGTTATGGGAGTGTATTGGGGGACAAAAAGACATTCTTGGCTTAGTTATGTCTCATTTTGGTTAAGTATTTCATTTTTTATTGTTTTTCTAATTGAAGTGTTTATTTTACAAACACTTTCGAATAGCTCGGTGCAAATTGTTAAATACTTTTATTTTATACTTGTACCAGTAAACATTCTTCTTAGTTTAAAGTTACTATTTAAGAGGAATGAAAAAAAAGCATTACCTATTTTTAGTTTCATTGTATCGTTATTATTTACAATCTTAATAATAGTATTAGCATTAGCTGCTACAGGGAAATTCTTTTAAGAAGAGTGATATAAATCACTCTTCTTTTTTTCTTTTTTATTTGTGGCGTTCTTACTATCAAGGAAAAGATGGATCTATAAGCTAATAAAAAATGGGGGAGCAGAATTTTTCACATACTAAAGGTTAACGATATTTGAAACCTTTAGGAGAATATGGGTAATATACATAATGATGAGGATAGAATTAGGTGTTTTGTGTTGGTTGACGAAGCAAATGAATACGGTAAGAACGTTGATATATGGTACAATACATATGGATAGTGATAGAGATAAAGGGTATATAAAATACTCATCGTTTTTTAGTAAGAGAGGGGTTATCTTATGCTATACGAGGATTTGATGACATTATTTCAAGCAGCTCCAAAGGAAGAAGCTAGAGGCGGCTGGAAATATATAATCCAGGAACAAAATGATAAATATGAAATTGTTGATGAAATGTTGAAAAATGAAATGAGCGTTGAATTGTATTTTAATGAATATGATGAGGTGAAAATCACTTTATATAAAGATGGAATTCCTATTTCTACTATGCAAAGAATTGCGATTTCAAAAGTTGAATTAGACGAAGATGAAGAAGGCATTCAATTCGTTTTAGAGCGTATGCCTAGCCGAATGATTCGCTTGCAATTAAAGCCACATTTAGCTTTGGAAATGGGGCCGTATTGGGAAGTGTGTGATGATTGTGAATGAACATAAAAAAGCATCCAATAACATGGCTGCTTTTTTATGTTTTTTGAAGTTGTTTAAAAGCAATGATCGGAAGTAAGATGATGCTTACCCATCCGATTATAGGATATAGAATATGGAGTAATTCACTGTAACCGATGTAACTAAAGCAATAACTAATTAGTAAAATGAAAATAATAATATTGTTATTTTTCCATCCAGTGATAGATTGCATTTGTTTTGTCATTCCGAACACATTGCCAACTAAAGTTGTGAACACTTCACCAAAAATGATAAGAACAAAGAAAAAGTGAAAAGTTGCATTGAATTTTCTTATGACTTCAGCCATCGGGATGTTATATTGATAAAATTGGTCGACTGATAAGATAGCTAAATGGCTGCATAATAAAATTAAAGAAAGTCCTGCACCACCTAAAATACCGCCCCATAAAATGGCCTTTCGATCTTTTACTTCACTGGCTAATGGGACGAGAACACTTTGGGCGAGAGAAAGGTTTAAGGCGACATATGTAATAGGACTAGTAATCCACTTCATATTCCAGCTTTCTGCGGGAATAGTGTTACTAATAGGAGTTGTACTGTGAAAAAAGGTTGTAATAGCAAGTCCGATAATAAAAATCATCATAATAGGTACGACAAGTGTATTTACTTCAAAAACTCCTTGTAATCCGCGGCTACCTATGATGAGACAGGCGATCACTGTAATGAAAATACCAAGTTGTCTTGGTAAACGAAGCTGTTCTTCAAATACGGCTCCAGCTCCTGATAGCATAACACTCGTTACCCCAAATAATACAAGTAGTAATAATGTATTTACAACATTTCCGAATACATCCCCAAATAAATATTTGTTAAATTCTTGGGCTGAAAATGCACCGATTTGTGATGAGAGTAACATCATCTTCGTACCGAGCCAAATGAAAAAAAATCCACTTATACATATACCAATTGTTCCGTATAATCCGTTCACTGTAAAAAACTCAACAATCTCTCGTCCAGTAGCAAATCCAGCTCCAACGACAGTTCCGATATAAGTAGCAGCAACTTTCTTTGCTACTTGCCATTGTTGATTGTCCATATAACCCCTCTTTCTACTATGATGAGCTTGACTTACTATTATGCATATGTACGAGCTAGGTTAATTAGACATATGAAGTAGTTGAAAAAGTACATGAATGAAATGACATTAGGGAAGTATTATAGGTGTTAAAACTTTGTTACATATGAGCCGTTCGTTCGAAAGGATAGGAAAAGTATGGTAAAATGTAATAGGGTTATTAAAAGATAAGAGGAGTGGATTGTATGAGTACGAAAACAAATGTTGTTGAAGTATTAAACAAGCAGGTAGCGAACTGGAATGTGTTATATGTGAAACTACATAATTATCACTGGTATGTGACAGGACCACACTTCTTTACATTACATGAGAAATTTGAAGAGTTTTATAATGAAGCCGGAACGTATATTGATGAGTTAGCAGAACGTATTTTAGCGTTAGAAGGTAAACCTTTAGCGACAATGAAAGAATATCTTGCTATATCTAGTGTCAGCGAAGGGACAAGCAAAGAATCAGCAGAAGAAATGGTGCAAACATTAGTGAATGATTACTCTGCACTTATTCAAGAATTAAAAGAAGGTATGGAAGTTGCTGGTGAAGTAGGTGATGAAACATCAGCTGATATGCTATTAGCAATTCATACGACATTAGAACAACATGTGTGGATGTTAAGTGCGTTCTTAAAATAAAGATAAATATATAAAGAAAAAACCATTGGAAAATTCTTTTAATGGTTTTTTCTTTTGTAATTTTTCAGTTTTCTTTTATGCTATAATATAGTAAAAAGGAGGCGATGCAATGTTTCGTTTTTTTAGAACTGGAAAAGAAGAGCGGGAAATTACGAAAGATGAACTAGAACAAGCGATGGCTAAATTTCTAGAAACGAATGCTAATATCGTTTATACAGTATTAGTAAATGATGATTATACAGTAAACTATGATTTGTTAAAGCCGTATTTACCCGTATTTCCAACAAATGTTTTTCTTATTACGAAGGAAACGCTTGAGGTATTTGAACATACAGAAGAAAACTTAAACCTAGTTAAAGAAATTGATATCGTACAAAAGGCGGTAGATCAATACGTAACAGAAAAAGAAATGTTCCCAATTGTTGAAGATAGCGAAGATCGCCTCATATGCGGAGTTAAACTAGGACCTTATTTAAACCGTATATTAAAAAGAGACTTATATATTTCAGAAAAACATTATTTAGTTTCAAGTAAGCCAGATAAGAAAAAAAAGAATAGTGGGTAGACGTGATGAGAACAACAATACTATTATTGTTGTCTTTTTTTGTTAATTAAAATATTGATTTTTCAGTCTATTTAACTATATACTACAATTAGTGGATAGGAAGGAGTGGTGTATTATGCTTATGCATACATTAAATATTAAATATCATTCTGAAAATCAGGTATTATTAAGTTGAATTGTAGAATTTAATTACTTATACCGTGACCCTAGAATGATAGGAAGAGCAGGAAACAATTATTATAAAAGGTTACGGAGGAATTTTTATATGAAAAATAGTATTACTTATATTCAATTATTAAATGAAACGTTACGTTGTTATACAAATGAAGGAAGTTTTGAAGCATACACTTATATAATGGAACATGCTACAGATGTAGTAGGTAATGAGGCACAAATATATAATTTTAAGTATGCGCTCGCAAGTGCAGCAGGACTGGAAAAAGAAGCATTACATTTAATGAGAGAGGCCATTATAGACAATGGGTTTTGGTATGAAAATGAGTATTTACTTTCCGACGATGATTTAAAACCACTACATAAATTTGAAGAATTCCATACAATGGTTCAATTATGTAAAGAAAGAGAAGAATTAGCAAAGCAAACGGAACGAGCAGACGTGAAATATGTAGACAGCAAGAAAAAGGAGAATCTATTCATTGCAATGCACGGTGATCAAGAAAATATAGGAATAATAGAACCATATTGGAAATCTGTTTTGACACAAGATTATACGTTAGCTTTACCACAGTCTTCGCAAATTCAGTTTTCAGATGGGTTTGTTTGGGATGATATACATAGAGGGAAAGAAGAATTAGAAGGGCATTATGATAAGTTTATAGAAAATCATACAGTAGAAAATGTAATAATTGGTGGGTTTTCTGCTGGTGCTAGAGTAGCTTTATATACGATTTTACAAAAAGGTATAGCTGTGGATGGTTTTATTTTTATGGCGCCGTGGCTTCCAGAGATTGCAGAATGGAATGAGTTGTTGGGAGTATTGCAAGATAAACATATAAAGGGATATATAGTATGCGGTGATCAAGATGAAGATTGTTTCGAATGTACACAGCAATTTGTACAATTATTAAGGGATAACAACATAGAGCATAAGTATAAAGTTGTACCTAACTTAAATCATGATTATCCTAATCATTTTGATGAATTATTAAGAGAAGCTATTGAGTATATAGAAAGCGATAACAATAAGTAGTAAGAAAGGGAGATGCACCGTAGGTGATGTATCTCCCTTTTACTATTATAAATTAAAAGCATTTGCTAGTAAGCGATAAGATTGTAATTTATGTTCAAATTGATGAGTAATCGTGACAATCATAAATTCATCAGTATTGTACGCTTTACTTAAGTTTACGATTTGTTTTTTCACAGAAGATGGATCACCCACGATTATACGTTGGCGATTCTCTTTAATACGGAATAAATCATAAGCACTGTATGAATAATTTTGAGCAGTCTCGATAGAAGGTGTACCAGTCGTTCGTTTTCCTTGCTCTAGTAATAAGATTGATAAATCTAAACTAGAAGCAATTCTTTCCGCTTCCTCATTTGTTTCTCCGCATATAACAAAAATAGCGACAATTGATTTTGGTTTATCTCCTAAATAGGAAGGTTGGAATTGTTCTTGATAAGCCCTCATAACTTCCGGACCTCCGAAGCCATTAATAAATTGTGCAAATGCAAAAGAGGCTCCATTGTTTGCGGCAATTTTAGCACTTTCTCCGCTAGAACCGAGCATCCACATTTCAGGAGATGTTGGAATAACTGGAGTAGCCTTTAAATTTGCATAATGATGGTTTTCTGGTACTTGATCATGTAAGTACATGGCAACATCTGCAATTTGCTCTGGATATTGATCAAGTGAGACCATTTTTCCTTCTTGCAGTGCGCGAGTTGCTATGGGCATACCACCAGGTGCTCTACCAACACCGAGGTCGATACGATTTGGATAAAGAGCTTCTAAAACGCGGAAATTCTCCGCAACTTTATATGGGCTATAATGCGGTAACATAACACCACCCGAACCAACTCTAATCTGCTCCGTTTTCGCTGCGAGATGAGAAATAAGTATTTCTGGACTTGAACCAGCGAGGCTTATGGAATTATGGTGTTCGGATACCCAAAAACGTGTAAACCCGAGTTTTTCAACTTCTTGTGCAAGCGTAACTGTATGTGAAAAAGCTTCAATTGCTGTGCTACCATCTGAAATAGGTGATTGATCTAACACACTTAATTTGATCATAGAATATACCTCTCATTCTTAATGTACATCCTATTATATATTTACTTACGAAAAATGCGTAATGAAATGCTCAAAATGAAAAGTGGATACATTCTATATTCACTTTTAACGAGAGAACCCTCGCTCATAATGATTCATTTCGACTAGGTTTAAAATATATTCATAGTTGTCAATTTCACGTCTAATCTGTTCACGTTCTTTTGCAGATAGTTTCATATCGCTAAGTTTTTTACATAAGTTTTGTTTCTTTAATTCTAAATGCTTTTTTGTAGCATGGTAGTCGTAAGTATGTTTCATTTTTAACCACTCCTTCTTTGCAGTTGCTATATTATACGAAGTATGAAGAAAGGTGAGAGTTATTCCTTATGTACTTTTAGTGAATATTTCAATTGCTACGGTGTTATGTTTGTGGAGATTTATGAATAAAATGCACTAAACCACTAATGCCCATTTGGTGAAATGAGGGGTGGAATTGTGCAGAAAGATATAATGTATAACACTGCGATGGATGAAATGTTACAAGTTATAAATAAGGGATTGAAGAAGAAGGCACGTCCAAAACAAATTATTGTAGTAGGGGCTGGTATGGCTGGATTAGTTTCAGCATCTTTATTAAAGGATGCAGGACATGAAGTGAAGATCTTTGAAGCAAATAATCGCGTAGGTGGGCGCATAGAGACAGTTAGAATGGAAGATACCGGATTATATTTAGATGTTGGAGCGATGAGAATTCCGTATGCGCACACTTTAACGATGGCGTATATAAAAAGGTTTGGGTTACAGGTAAGCCCTTTTATTAATAGGAATGAGACAGATATCATTTACGTAAATGGTCGGAAAACGACATTACAGCAATACGAAAAAGATCCAAGTATATTAAAGTATCCTGTGGAAATGAATGAAGTCGGGAAAACGTCTGAGGAACTATTATTGTTAGCAGTACAACCCATTATAAATTTTATAAAAAAGAATCCAGAGAAAAATTGGGATGTTGTAGTAAAGGACTTTGGGAGATATTCTACAGGTCAATTTTTAAAATATCACCCTTATCAATATAATACTTACTTTTCACCAGTAACGATTGAGATGATTGGTGTTCTATTAGATTTAGAAGGATTTTTGGAAAGGTCATTCGTTGAGACGTTACGCTTTTTATACATTATGCAAGAGGAGAGCGGATTTTGTGAAATAGTAGGCGGGAATGATAGATTACCAAAGTCTTTTTTGCCACAATTAAAAGAAAATATTATATATAATCAAAAACTTATGAAGCTACATCAACACGATAACGGAGTGACAGCTTTCTATCGGGACGAGGAAACTTTTGAATATAGTAGTATAACAGGAGATTTAGTTATTGTTACCATTCCGTTTTCGACGATGCGTTTTGTGGAAGTAGATCCATTTGATTCTATATCTCATGAAAAATGGAAAGCAATTCGTGAATTACATTATATGCCTGCGACGAAAATAGGAATTCAATTTAAAAGTCGATTTTGGGAGGAACAGGGGCAATTAGGTGGCAGAATTATAACAGATTTGCCAATTCGTTACGCCTATTATCCAAGCCATGGAATTGGAGAGAAAGGACCTGCTATGATGTTAGGAAGTTATACATGGTCTTATGATGCATTGTTATGGGATGGGTTATCAAAGGGTGATCGAATTTATTACACATTACACAACTTAGCAACGATATTAGGTGGTCAAGTATATGATGAGTTCTTGTCTGGAATATCAAAAAGTTGGACGTTAGATCCATATGCACTTGGAGGATTTGCTCTTTTTCAAGCTGGTCAAGAATCTGAATTACAGCCAGTCATTGTAAAACCAGAGGGAAGAATATACTTTGCCGGCGATCATACAACGTTATATCACGGATGGATACAAGGTGCGATTGAATCTGGAGTTCGTGTTGCAGTAGAGGTGAATGAACAAAATGTTTAAAATTCAGAAATTTCTTTACTGTATAATTTGAGATGGATAGTATTATATATACAAAAGAATTATAGGGAGTGTTGACAGTGAATCCGTTATTATTTGATTTTCCTTCTGAATTTTATACTGAAAGGCTATTTATTCGAATGCCGAAACCCGGTGACGGTAAAGTGGTATATGATGCAATTCAAGCTTCAATGCAAGAATTAAAACCTTGGATGGTTTTTGCACAAAAAGAGCAAACAGCGGAAGAAATAGAAGAGAGTATTAGAAAATCACATATTCAATTTTTGCAGCGTGAGGATTTGAGATTGTTAGTTTTTTCGAAAGAAACAGGTGAATTTATTGCATCTAGCGGATTACATCGTATTAACTGGGATATACCTCAATTTGAAATCGGGTATTGGATTGATTCAAGGTTTAGTGGAAAGGGCTATATGGTAGAGGCTGCGAAAGGTATAACAGATTACGCTTTTTCTGAACTAAAAGCAAACCGCGTAGAAATTCGTTGTGATTCTCTAAATAAGAAGAGTAGAGCGATACCAGAGAAATTAGGCTTTAAATTAGAGGGTATTTTAGAAAGTGCCAGTGTTGCGGTAGAAAGCAACAGATTAAGGGATATGTGTGTGTTTGCAATGACGAGAAATACATATAAAAAAGAAGAGCTGTAAAAAAACAGCTCTTCTTTTTTATATTATGGTACGGGATGACCGTTAGAGCTTTCGAAAATTGTAAACCATTGTTGGCGATCTAAATTAACTTTTGTTGCCATCGCAGCCGTTTTTACTCGATCCAATTTGCCAGAGCCAACGATTGGCATCATATTAGCTGGATGAGCGAGTAACCATGCGTACATAACAGTATCGATGCTATTAACACCTAGCTCAGTTGCAACTTTTTGTAAAGTTTCACGTACACGTACGGTGCGTTCTGATTGACCAGTAAAGATTTCTCCACCAGCAAGAGGTGACCAAATCATTGGATTGATTCGTTTTTCTTGGCATAAATCAATTGTTCCTTTTTCAAAGTGCTCAAGCTGCATCGCAGATACTTCGATTTGATTTGTAATGAGCGGGAAATCCAAATAGGAACTTAACATATTAAACTGTGAAGGTAAAAAGTTAGATACACCGAAGTGACGGACTTTTCCTTCTTGCTTTAAGCGCGAGAACGCTTCTGCCACTTCATTTGGATCCATAAATGGATCAGGGCGATGGATCAGTAATACATCAATATAATCTGTATGTAAGTTTTGCAATGAATCCTCCGCGCTTTTTATAATATGTTCAGTACTTGTATTGTAGTGAGCAACATATCGCTCTGGAAATTTTGGTGATGGGGGAGCGATTCCACATTTTGTGACAATTTGCATATTTTCGCGTAAAGAAGGTTTGAGTTGTAATGCTTCTCCGAACAGTCCTTCACACGTATAACCGCCATAAATATCAGCGTGATCGAAAGTAGTAATCCCCATATCCATACAAGCTTCAATGAAAGAAAGTAACTCTTGCTTTGTCATATTCCATTCTGCTAAACGCCAAAAACCTTGAATAATACGAGAAAACTCTAGAGTTTCGGCCATTTGAACTCGTTCCATTATAAGTAACCCCCTGATGAATGATTATTATTTTGAAAAGGCTTTCTTACTACATATTATTATATAGTTTGAGGTACGTACAAACAATAAATATGTTTTGCTATAAAAACAATTTTTTCTATCATGCCTTTCGAGAGGGCTCCCACCTCTAAACGTAAGTGAAGGTGGTGAGGTGAATCGAAAGAAATATTTTATTTTCAAGAAAAACGGAAGCGTACGTTCTGTTTTTGCTATAATATCCTTAACAAGGAGGTGAATAAAATGACAAAGGAAAATCCATCAAACTATAAAACTCTTCAAATTTGGATTAAAAAAGGGCATCGTATGTATTCTTATTTTCAAGAATCTTGTCATAACGCTAAGAATATGTACAACACCACAAACTTTTATATACGCCAGGTGTACACTGGATTAACACAAGAAAAAGAGTTGCAGCCTTTGCAAAAAGAAGTTCTGGATAATATTCATAAAAATATTGGTAAGATGAATGACACACAACTTCTTGCCTATCAGAAGAAATTGGAAAAAGAGAAATTAAAGCCTAAAGAAGAACAGAAAGAGATTACATGTAATTTGTTTTCAGAACCTAATTTTGAAAAACCTTATGTAGATTACAACTTTCTAGATGCACTATTTAAGGCTATGATTCAAAATGATTATCGAGCTTTGCCTACGCAATGTAGCCAGTCAATCATGAAAGGTTTGTTCCAAAATTGGAAATCTTTTTTTGCTAGTTTAAAAGACTATAAAAAGAATCCAAACAAATATGCTGGAACGCCTAGGATTCCAAAGTATATTCGTTCTTCTGAAAAAGAGATTCTGTATACAAACCAAGATTGCATCATTAAAAACGGTAGATTTTTAAAGTTTCCAAAGACGAAATTGCAATTAAATATTGGGAAACTAGGTTTCACTGAAGGTAAACTGAAACAAGTTCGTGTGATTCCAAAATACAATGAATATATAGTGGAATTGGTAATTGATGTTCCTTCTGAACAACAAATTATTGAAGAGAATGCTAGTTATATGAGTATTGATTTAGGTATTGATAACCTTGCAACCATCGTAACAAACACAGGTATGAAACCTGTCCTTGTTAAGGGCAAACATGTCAAAAGCATAAATCAATATTACAACAAAATGAAGAGTCATTTTACAAGCATTCTTAGAAATGGAAAACAAACTAATGAAGGACCTTTTACTTCTAAAAGGATAGAAAAACTTCATCAAAAACGTTACTTGAAAATAAAAGACGTCTTCCATAAAGTTAGTCACCATATCGTAAAACTAGCTCAAGAAGAAGAAGTTTGTAAAATCGTTATTGGTCACAACAAAAGTTGGAAACAAGAAACGAATATGGGAAAAAGAAATAACCAATCGTTTTGTCATATTCCACATAGTTTACTGATTCAAATGATTACATACAAAGCAAATGCTGTAGGCATTCAAGTTGTTGTAACTGAAGAATCATATACATCGAAAGCAAGTTTTCTGGATAACGACTTCATTCCAACGTATAGAGAAAATGACCAAAATACAACTTTTTCAGGAAAACGAATAAAGCGCGGCATATATCGTTCAGCAAATAAAACTTTAATTAATGCAGATGTAAATGCTGCGGCTAACATTTTACGAAAAGTAATCCCAAATGCATGGACAAATGGGATAGAGGGGTTAGGCGTGAAACAGCTCGCTAATGTGTTAACTCCCCTGACGTTAATCGTCCGTTAGGTCGAAACGTTAGAAACCCCCACTTCAAGCTTTGCTAAGTGGGGGAGTGTTCATATGTTATAATGTGAAAACATATAGCTAGAAGGAGAGGACGAAATGATTCCAGTAACAATATTAACTGGTTTTCTTGGATCAGGGAAAACGACATTATTAAATCGTATTTTATCAGAGAATCACGGTCAGAAAATAGCAGTGATTGTAAATGAAATAGGACAAATCGGTATTGATAATCAGTTGATTATGAATGTTGAAGAAGAAATTATGGAAATGACAAACGGCTGTTTATGCTGTACTGTACGTGAAGATTTACTTGTTGCGTTAAAACAATTACTGGACGTAAAAGCAGAAGGGAAGATGGACTTTGATGGCTTAGTAATTGAAACGACAGGTCTTGCAAATCCAGGTCCGATTATTCAAACATTCTTTTTAGATCCTGTTATTCAATCTGCATACCAAATTAACGGTGTTGTAACAGTAGTAGATAGTTACCATATACATAAACACTTTGCAAAAGGATTAGAAGCAAAAGAACAAATTGCATTTGCTGATGTCGTTCTAGTAAATAAATTAGATTTAGTGGATGAAAGTGAAAAGGTAAATCTATTGCAGGAACTGCAAGGTATTAACCCAACTGCAAAGTTAATCGAGGCGACTAACTGTGAGGTGGATATTCCATCGTTACTACAAATTCAAACGTTTAAAACGAAAGATACGTTACAAATATACCCTCATAAAGAACATAACCATCTAGAAGGAGTAAAATCATTTGTATTACGTGAAGAGCGCCCATTAGATTTGCAAAAACTGAATGAGTGGATGTCAGCTGTTGTTCAAGAACTAGGGGAATATTTATATCGTTACAAAGGAATTTTATCGATTGATGGAGTAGATAAACGCATCGTTTTCCAAGGTGTACATACACTGTTTGCTGCTTCGTACGATAGAGAGTGGCAAGAAGGCGAAGAGCGAGTAAGTGAAGTCGTTTTCATCGGTAAAGATATCAATAAAGAATGGTTCCAAGAATATTTTAAGGAATGTGTGAAATAAGTCTGCGTATATTGCAGACTTATTTTTTTGACTTAACTAAGTACTTTGTAGAAAAATGCTAGATTGTAAAAAACGAAGGATTATAAAAAGCCTGTTTTCACAGGCTTGTATTTTCATCTAAAAGTAATTCCATGACTTCACCTACAACTGGACCCTCATCATCAATATCGCCGTTTAAACGAAAACCAAATGACTCATATAGTCCCATTGCAAGTTTGTTGTCTGGATGTAAACTTAAATAAATTATATTACATTCAAATTTTTCTTGTAAGAATTGAATGAGTAAGCGAAGGAAACGTTTTGCGTATCCTTTTCCTTGATATTGTTGATCAATCATAAAGCGATCTAGCCAAACACTTTTACGCTCTTTCCAATACCATCCATACATTGCATAGCCAACAAGTGTTTCTCCATCATATAAACCTATTGACGTTCCGTTTCCTTCATATAATGATTCTGCTAAAGAAAACGCATTACTTTCAATAAATTGCTGCTGGTCTTTTGCGACGTTTAAAGCAACTACTGAACGCCAATTTTTTGCTGTTACTTCACAAATGTGAAGATTCATAATTCCAACTCACCTTCTAAATTAATATAGCTTAAAAGCTAATATGGATAATTTTACTTGTTAATTCAGTCTAGTCAAGCAGAAGAACATAAAAAGTCGGCTAAATGACATATTTAGCCGACTAGAAAATATAATTGGTTAGTTTGTCGCTTCTTTTAATGTATTTACGTTTTCTTCCATTAAAGTGAAGTAATCTTTATTGTTTTTCGCATCGTCTTCAGAAATAGTAGCAAGATGATTTAAGCGTAAGACTGTTGTACCGGTCTCTTTTTGAATAACTGATGCTACTTTTGGAGTAGAGAATGTTTCAAATAAAATATATTTTAAATTATGTTCTTTTACTGTTTTTGTAATGTCAGCAAGCTGTTTTTGAGATGGTTCATCAGATGCTGAAATTCCAGCGATTGGGATTTGTTTTAAACCGTATCGTTGTTCCCAGTAGCCATAAGCTGCATGTGAAACTAATATTTCTTTCGTTTTTGCGTTTGCAACGACAGCTTTAAATTGATCATCTAAATCAGTAAATTTTGTTTGTAGTGCTGCAAAGTTTTTTTCGAACTCTTTTTTATGTTCCGGTTGTAATTCTACAAGTGCATTTTTAATTTTTTCTGCTTGTTTCATCGCAAGAGTAGGATCTATCCAAACGTGTGGATCTTTATCGTGATGATGTTCATCTTCTTTATGACCGTCTCCATGATCATGCTGCTCTTCTTCAGATGAGGCACGCAGTTCGATATCTTTAGATGCATTTACAATTTTTACGTTTTCTTTTTTTAATGATTTTTCCATTTTTTCGGCAAATGGTTCTAATTCTGCGCCGTTATAAACAAATAAATCGGCTTTTGCAACTTGTACTGTTTGTTTTTGACTTGGTTCAAATGTATGTGAATCTGCACCGGGTGGGTAAATTGCTTCAACTGTTACATAGTCGCCACCAATTTTTTTTGCGAAATCAGCAAGAGGGAAGATGGTTGTATAAACAGTTAGCTTTCCATCTTTCTTGGCAGTACTTTCTTTTTTATTTGAGCAGCCAGTAAACATTAAAGTGAAAATAAGTAAGAATGAAAATATAGTCAATCTCTTAGGCATGAAGTTCTCCTCTTTTCTTTTATACGGATATATTTTCCCCAATTATAGAAGAAAAATATCATTTTAATACAAAACGGAATAATTACGTTTTAGTTTGCGAACTTAGTATAATACATCTTTCATAAAGTTGCAATAAATAATAATCATTCCGATTTGATTTTGTTATAAAGTTGTCAAATATAGATGTATTATTTTTGCTAATGCATGCATATGTGACAACGCTGCGTTCATATATTTGAAAGGAGGGCGTGGAGGGGGATGAGTGTTTGGGATATATAACGGAAGCTATATTATTGATATTAGCGGTAGTATTCCCATTAGCTTTAGTTTTAATTTTTTTAAGAAGATTAATAAGTAATTTAGGGAATGCATCAACAATAACGAAATTGCCAGAGAAAGATGAGAAAAATGAGTAAGTAAAGCACTATGCGTACGCATAGTGCTTTACTTATGGTAAAATGGAAGAACGGAAACTCCTGTTAGTGGCGATTAGCAATAGGAGAGAATAGTAAATAAAGAGGTATACACATATATGAATAAGCGAACAGCGTTAGTACTTGGTGCAAGTGGCTTAGTTGGACAAGAGATAACGCGTCTATTACTTGAATCAGATTACTACGATTCGGTTACTATTTTTGTAAGAGAAACAATGCAATGGCAGCATGAAAAGTTACAGCAAAAGCAAGTAGATTTTTCTGTACTAGAGGAATATAAAGAGTTTTTTGCTGTAGATGATGTTTTTAGTTGCCTAGGAACAACAATAAAAAAAGCAAAAACAAAGGCGAATTTCAAAAAAGTAGATTATGAATATACGTTACGAGCAGCTTGTCTAGCTGAAAAACAAGGGGTTCAAAATTTCCTTGTTGTGTCTTCTATGGGAGCAAATCCTAAATCATTTTTCTTTTATTCACAAGTGAAAGGCAAAATGGAAGAGGAACTGCAAAAATTAGTGATCGGTGGTATTCACATTTTTAGGCCATCTTTATTAGTAGGGAATCGACAAGAATTTCGTTTTGGTGAACGAATGGCTGAAAAATTATCTCGTATTATTCCTTTTATCTTTAAAGGGGCTTTCAAAAAGTATAAACCAATTTCGGCTAAAGATGTGGCGAAAGGGATGTATATAACCGCGCTGCGAGAAGAATCGGGTATTCATATGTATAATTCAAATGAAATTACATCGATAAAATAAATGAAACCGAGAAGAATGACTTCTCGGTTTTATTTATCCGTACTGATTTTCCCTGGAGCTCGCTCGTATTGATACGGTTCTTGTAATTCAAAACCAAGTTCATTGGCTGCTATTCTTGGGAAGTATGGATTGCGAAGTAACTCACGTCCGATAAAAATTAAATCTGCCTCGCTATTATTTAAAATTTGCTCCGCCTGTGCCCTGGTCGTAATCAATCCAACTGCACCTGTTGCAATGTTAGCATGCTCCTTAATATGTTTAGCATATTGTACTTGATATCCGGGATACACATCAATGCGTGCTGGTACAACAGCGCCAGAACTACAATCAATTAAATCTACCCCTTGTTCTTTCATCCATCTTGTATACTGAACGTAATCTTGAACTGTTAACCCGTCAGGATGATAATCATTTGCTGAAATACGAACAAATAACGGTTCGTTCCAAACTTCATTTACAGAGTCAATGATTTCACGTAAGAAACGATAGCGATTTTCAGATGAACCTCCATATTCATCAGTCCGCTTATTGGAAAGTGGAGAAAGAAACTCGTTAATAAGGTAACCGTGAGCGCCGTGTAATTCAATAACATCAAAACCTGCTTGTTTTGAACGCAGTGCAGCCTTTCGAAAAGCTAATACGGTGTCTTTAATTTGCTGTATACTCATTTCTACTGGTATTTTCATTGTTTCATTAAACGGAATTGCTGAAGGTGCTAACGCATCTGTTGCTAATTCAGCTTTTCTTCCAGCGTGAGCGAGTTGAATGGCGGCTTTTGCACCATTATCATGTATAAATGTTGTCGTTTTATGTAAGCCTTCAATTAGGCTATCATCCCATATACCTAAGTCTTTGTTAGAAATTCGTCCTTCTTGTAATACAGCTGTTGCTTCAATCATCACTAAACCGACTTGACCGGCAGCTCTTGTTCCATAATGAATGAGATGAAAATTAGTTACTTGGCCATCCTCATTTTCTGAAGAATACATGCACATAGGCGACATGACGATACGGTTTTTTAGTGTAACATTCTTAATTGTATAGGGTGAAAAAAGTTTGGAATGCATCAAATAGCCTCCTTGATTTAATTTTCTTACATTTTACCATTCTCTTTTTTGTTTCCCTAATAAAACGCTTATACGAAAAATTTTGTCTATTCGTGTTACAATAATTAATATGAATTGAATTGGAGGATGACATATGTACCAGGCTTATTATGAAAGTGAATTAGGCTTGCTAGAAATTACAGCGAACGATAAAGGAATTACGTCTGTTATATTTGTTGATGAGAGACAAGAAGAACATAAAAATGAAATGATAGATCAATGTATAAATGAGTTGGATGAATATTTTAAAGGGAAAAGAAAAGAGTTTACGGTCCCACTGTCTGCTAAGGGAACACCATTCCAAAAAAATGTATGGGATGCGCTCTATACTATTCCTTATGGCGTAAGTGCTTCATATTTAGATATTGCGGAGAAAGTTGGAAATACGAAAGCTGTACGAGCGATAGGAGGAGCAAATAGTCGTAATCCCATTTCAATTATCGTTCCGTGTCATCGTGTAATAGGGAAAAGCGGAAAGCTTGTTGGGTATGCGGGTGGTTTATGGAGGAAAGAGTGGTTGTTAAAACACGAAGGGATTTGGAAATGAAGTATGGATGGAAAGAGGGATTGTTTTGGAATGTATAAATTGTGGACAACCTTGCGCGGATGGCCAGTTAAATTGTGCAAGGTGTCAGAGTAACTTACATAATGAACAAGATGAAGGAAGCTCGCTAATAGATAAAGAATTAGAAGTATATGTAGGGGGGCAGTCCCCGTATTATAAAAGAAAATGGGAGCTTGAAAATAAGCGGATTGCTAGGTGGAGCTGGAATGGTTGGGCTGCTATTTTCAATGTGGGTTGGCTTGGATATCGTAAGCATTATGTTCCTGCTGCGTTGTTTTTACTATTATTAGTAGTATGTGATGCATTTTCATATTATATGGGGTTTAATGTAGCATTACCAATCATTAATATGGTACCTCTTACATTTTTATTACTCATATTTATTCTATTTGGGATGGGGATTTTTGCGAATGGACTATATTATCAATTTGCAGAAAGGCGTATATATAGAATAAAAGCACGGGGAATAAAAGATGAATCGGTTGAAAAATATCTCATTCGTGATAGTGGCGGCACAAGTAAAATGGGAGCGACAATCGTTACTATGTTAGCAGTTGCTACTATTTTCTTTAGCCATTTCTTTTTTCCAACTGATCGAGATATTATTCAAAAGGTTCGTACAAACTCGCTTTATGAATATCCATTCTTTTCAATTGGTGAATCATTTGAAAATTATTTTCAAAAACCAGAGTGGATATATTATCGCGGGACGGAAGGGCTAGAATTAGTAGAATTCCAAGGGTATAGCCCTGGGATGCCAAAACAGCAGGTGATAATTCAATTTGTTGTTGATTATAAATTAGGTGAAGTTGAGCCATACTCACTTTCAATTAATGGCGAATCTAAAAATGAAGAAGAGTTTTTGAAGATGATGGACGATATATTTAAGGTTCAAAACCCATTTGACATTGAGGATGGATTACAAGTGAATGTTATACAAAAAAAGCGGATGGAAAGTGATTTCTGTCTGCTTTTTGTATTTTTTATTAAAATAAATATTTAAAATAATCAGAATCTTTTGTATAATGAAGTGTATTATACAGGCTTTAACTTATACATATAGATTGGGGGAAGGAAGAATGAAGAAAAAGACAACAACAATTGCTGCACTTGCGTTATCAACTAGTGTATTGGTTGCTGGGTGTGGAACTGGGGAGAAGGCTTCGACAACGAAGAAAGAATCAGATAAGGGAGTGGCAAATAAGCAAGTATTAAATTTACTAGAAACAGCTGAAATTCCTTCAATGGATACATCTAAATCAACAGATTCTGTATCTTTCCGTGTATTTGTAAATGCAATGGAAGGGTTATATCGTCTAGATAAAGATAATAAACCAACGCCAGGTATGGCAAAAGATGTGAAGATTAGTGAAGATAAAAAGACATATACATTTGAATTACGTGATGCAAAGTGGTCCAATGGTGATCCAGTTCGAGCACAAGATTTCGTATATGCTTGGCAACGTACATTAGATAAAGCGATAGCTGCTGAATATGCATTCATTTTATTTGATGTGAAAAATGCACAGAAAGTAAATACAGGGGAATTACCGTCAGATCAATTAGGTGTTAAAGCGAAGGATGATAAAACATTGGTAGTAGAATTAGAACAACCAGCACCTTATTTCCTTGAGCTTACGTCCTTCCCTACATTTTTCCCATTAAATGAAAAGTATGTAAAAGAACAAGGGGATAAATACGGATTAGAGGCAGATAAATTATTGTACAATGGACCATTTACAATGAGTGAATGGAAACATGAACAAAGTTACCAGTTAAAGAAAAACCCAAATTATTGGGATAAAGAGGCTGTAAAGTTACAAGAAATTAATGTAAGTATCGTGAAGGAAACGAGCACTGGAGTAAATTTATATGACAGTGATCAAGCAGACCGTGTTATTTTAAGTTCTGAGTTTGTTGATAAATATAAAAAGAATAAACCAGATGAATTTAAAACGAAGCTAGACCCACGTATGTATTTCTTACGTTTTAATCAAAAAAATGCAACATTTAAAAACCAAAAGGTTCGTGAAGCGATTGATTTAGCGTACGATAAAAAAGGAATTGCTGATGTTATTTTAAATGACGGTTCATTACCAGCATATTTCCTAGTACCTGAGAAATTTACGACAGGTCCGGATGGAAAAGACTTCCGCTCTGTAAATAAAAACTTCCGTGATAGTAAAGATAATGCAGCGAAAGCAAAAAAACTATGGGAAGAAGCGAAGAAAGAGCTTGGTCAAGATACAATTACAGTAGAGTTACTAAATGATGATAACGGTAGTCGTAAAAAAGTGGGCGACTTTATTAAAGCAGAACTTGAGAAAAACTTACCTGGTATTAAAGTGAATTTGAAACAACAACCATATAAGCAGAAATTAGATTTAGAAAAGAAATTTGAATATGAATTCTCATTATCTGCATGGAGTCCAGATTATCCAGATCCAATGACTTATATTGATATGTTCGTGACAGGAAGTTCGTTTAATGAAATGGATTATTCAAATCCAAAGTATGATGATTTAGTAGCGAAATCTAAAGGAGAACTATTAAAAGATGACGCAGCACGCTGGAAAGCACTTGCGGAAGCTGAAAAAATCTTAATTGGTCAAGATGCTGCTATTTCTCCTGCGTACCAACAAAGTACAGCTTATTTAGAGAAACCTTACGTAAAAGGTATTGCAAATCATACGTTTGGTGGGGACTTTAGTTATAAATGGGCATATATTACAAAAAAATAGTATAATAAAAGATGAGTGAATTTTCGCTCATCTTTTATTTGTATAGGGAGGAAGTACAGTTGTTAAAGGGAATTAATCATCTTTGTTTTTCGGTATCTAATTTAGAGAAATCTATTACATTTTACGAAAAAGTACTAGAAGGAGAATTATTAGTTAAAGGGAGAAAACTAGCTTATTTTAACATATGTGGAGTATGGATAGCACTTAATGAAGAGACACATATTCCGAGAAATGAAATCCATCAATCTTATACGCACATTGCATTTTCTGTTGAACAAGAAGACTTAGCAAGTTTACTGCGGCGGTTAGAAGAAAATAATATTCCTGTTTTACAAGGAAGAGAACGAGATGTAAGAGATTGTGAATCTCTATATTTTGTTGATCCTGATGGTCATAAGTTTGAGTTTCATTCAGGGACGTTACAGGACCGCCTAAATTATTATAGGGATGAGAAATCTCATATGACATTTTACTAAGGAGGGAGAGAACATTTGCATGCGCTAGTAATTGGTGGAACAGGAATGCTAAAGAGAGTTTCTGTGTGGTTTTGTGAGCAAGGGTTTCATGTTTCTATTATTGGAAGAGATAAAGTGAAATTAGAAAATGTTAAGCGGGAGAGTGCTACACCAGAAAGTATCACATGCTTATCGTTAGATTATCATAATGATGACGATGTAAAGCTAGCTATTAAAAGCACAATGGAGAGGAATGGCCCAATAACGTTAGTTGTTGCATGGATACACTCAAGTGCGAAGGATGCGTTATCACTCATTTGTGGGGAATTAGACTTATGGTCTAAAACATACAGTGTTTTTCATATTTTAGGTAGTAAAGCGTCGCGCATGACCAAACAAAAAATAGGAGGTACGCGATGTAGCTATCATAGAATAATATTAGGTTTTATATTAGAAGATACATACGGAAGATGGCTTACTCATGAAGAAATAGCTGAAGGGGTTATAAAAGGTATTGAAAGTAAGTGTACGGAATGGATTGTAGGAAGAGTGGAACCGTGGGAATTGCGGCCAAACTAGTAGGGGGGAATTGGGAATGAAAACAACGGTATATGTAACAAGGCATGGTGAAACAGAATGGAATGTAGCGAAGCGCATGCAAGGACGACAAAATTCAGCGTTAACTGAAAATGGTATGTTACAAGCGAAACAATTGGGGGATCGAATGAAAGATTTATCAATCCATGCGATCTATAGTAGTCCGAGTGAAAGAACCCTTCATACTGCAGAGTTAATAAAGGGTGAACGTGATATACCGATAATCGCGGATGAGCATTTCTATGAAATTAACATGGGTATATGGGAAGGACAGACAATCGCGGATATAGAAAAACAATACCCAGAAGAAGTAAATTTATTTTGGAATGAGCCACATCTTTTTCAGTCAACATCAGGAGAAAATTTTGGGTCTGTTTATAAAAGAGTTATTGAAGGGATACAGCTTCTATTAGAAAAGCATAAAGGAGAAAGTATATTAATTGTTTCTCATGCGGCAGCGGCAAAACTACTTGTAGGACATTTTGCGGGTATTGAAATTGCAAATGTATGGGATGATCCATTCATGCACAGCGCTAGTCTTAGTGTAATTGAGTTTGATGACGATTGTGGTGAAGTAAAACAATTTGCAGATATAAGTCATTTTCAAGAAAAGTAAAAAAGGCCGCAAAACGGCCTTTTTTTTGTGGGTATAAAAAACTAGCAATTACGTTTTTTATACCAGAAGTGATCGAATTTCTTGTTTTTGCAAGATGGGAACTTATGTCCATCGTCTTTGCAATCATGCCATTTCTTTCCGTCATCGCACGAATCATCACAAGAGCCACCGTGTCCATGAGGGAAGAATTCGCACTTTTTACAGTAACATCGTTTTGTCCAATAAAATTTCTTTTCAAAGCGCACACATTTTGTAACGAATGTACAATGTTTTCTGCGCGTAACTTTTGTAACTAACACGCATTCTTTTCTACGTGTCACTTTCGTAACGAATGTCCATTTTTGAACGCGTACTCGAGTACATTTCGTAACGAATGTCCATTTTTTAACATGAGTACATTTTGTAACAAATGTACAATGTTTCACGCGAGTACATCTTGTTCTTGGGCATTTACAATCTTCGCTACATTCTATTTTTGAAGAGCAATCATCATCGCACTCAAAAGTACTTGGATCTTGATGTAAGAAATCCTCCATCCCTGCACTTTTGATTTCTTCAACAGCTTTTCTAATATCACGTTTCATAGAAATCCTCCTTATCATGTATTTAATTGAAAAGGTATTCTTTTTCCTTAACAGGATATGTATGTGGGCATCTTTCTGAACAGGACAAGAGTGCAATTTTATATAAATAGATAATAGCGGATGTATGGACAAGACGAGGTGCATACATTGAATGAAGAGAACTGAGAAGGGATGAGAGAATATGTTACCTTCCTATGATTTGTTTATTCATCCAATGTACTTAGTGGAATTGAAAAAAGACATTTGGTCAGATAGTCCAGTGCCGGCAAAATTAACTTATAGAAAAAAGAAGTATGATATTGATATCGTATATCGGGGTGCTCATATTCGTGAATTTGAGAAAAAGTCTTATCATGTTATGTTTTATAAGCCGAAAAAATTTCAAGGTGCGAAGGAGTTTCATTTAAATTCTGAGTTTATGGATCCGTCTCTCATACGAAATAAATTATCTTTAGATTTTTTTCATGATATTGGTGTACTTTCACCAAAGTCACAACATGTATTTATAAAAATTAATGGTCAAATTCAAGGCGTATATTTACAGTTAGAATCAGTTGATGAAAACTTTTTAAAAAATAGAGGATTACCGAGTGGTTCTATTTATTATGCGATAGATGATGATGCGAATTTTTCTTTAATGAGTGAGAGGGATAAAGATGTTAAGACAGAGCTTTTTGCAGGTTATGAATTTAAATATTCAAATGAAAATAGTGAAGAACAATTGAGTGAATTTGTATTTCAAGCGAATACATTGACGAGGGAAGCTTATGAAAAAGAAATTGGGAAGTTTCTACATGTAGACAAATATTTACGGTGGTTAGCTGGAGTTATTTTTACACAAAACTTTGATGGTTTTGTTCATAACTATGCACTATATCATAACGATGAAACAAATTTATTTGAAGTCATACCGTGGGATTATGATGCGACTTGGGGACGCGATGTACAAGGGAGACCGCTTAATCATGAGTATATTAGAATTCAAGGATACAACACGTTAAGTGCAAGATTGTTAGATATACCTGTAATTCGAAAACAATATCGAAATATTTTAAAAGAAATATTAGAAGAGCAATTTACAATTTCTTTTATGAGGCCGAAAGTAGAAGAAATGTGTGAATCGATTCGTCCATATTTACTACAAGATCCATATATGAAGGGAAAAATCGAAACATTTGACCAAGAGGCTAATATGATTTATGAATATATAAATAAAAGAAGAAAGTATATACAAGACCACTTACATGAATTGGATTAATTTTGAAGAGATTGAAACATTATCAATCTCTTTTTTTGTATAATAAAGAGGTATCAATAAAAAGTGAAATCGTTGATAAAGAATGGAGTTGTGTAGAGATGACGATTAAATGGATTGATTGGGTAAAGCAAATACAATCTATAGCACAGGCTGGGTTAACGTATTCTAAGGATGTGTATGATATAGAGCGTTTCCAACAATTAAGAGATATTTCAACTTCTATAATGTCACATTACACAAAAACAGATTGGGAAGTTGTTGAGAAATTATTTGCAAGTGAGACAGGCTATCAAACACCTAAAGTTGATATAAGAGCGGTTATTTTCCAAAATGAAAAACTACTATTTGTGAAAGAAAAAAGTGATGGAAAATGGGCATTACCAGGTGGATGGGCCGATGTCGGTTATACGCCAACAGAAGTTGCAGCGAAAGAGGTTTTCGAAGAGACAGGTTATAAAGTAGATTATTTTAAGCTGTTAGCTATATTTGATAAAGAAAAACATCATCCATCCCCATCAGCAACGCATGTATATAAGATTTTCATTGGATGTGAGATTGTAGGAGGAGAAAAGAAGACTAGCATTGAAACAGAAGAAATAGAGTTTTTTGGTGAGGATGAAATACCGAATTTATCAATTGCTAGAAATACTGAAGAGCAAATTAAAGAAATGTTTGCCTACATGAAAGACCCACAGAAAGAAAAACTAATAGATTAGTGTTGCGATACATATCATATTGTTGTAATGAAGATATTGGCAGATTGCAACCTTTATGTGATAATGGGATGATATGTGAAGAAAAAGGAGATAGAAAAGAACATGTTAGCAAACATAATAGATCAGTTATTGCAATTTTTTGCAAGTTTAGGTTACTTTGGAGTAGCTCTAGCTTTAATGGTTGAGGTTATCCCAAGTGAAATTGTACTTTCTTATGCTGGTTTTTTAGTAGCAAATGGTAAAATTAGCTTTGTTGGTGCAGTAATTGCTGGAACCATCGGCGGTACTTTAGCTCAAATCTTTTTATATTGGCTCGGGTACTACGGAGGACGTCCGGTTGTAGAGAAATATGGGAAATATTTGCTTATTAATAAACGTCATTTAGACATAGCAGAAAATTGGTTTAAACGTTACGGAGCGGGAGTAATATTTTCTGCACGTTTCATTCCGGTTGTACGCCATGCGATTTCTATTCCAGCTGGATTAGCTAAGATGCCGTTAAAACTCTTTACACTGTATACAGTAGTAGCGATTATTCCATGGTCAATTCTTTTTATATACTTAGGAGAAAAGCTTGGTGGAAATTGGAGACATATTAAAGAGTATGCATCTGATTACACACATTACATAATTATAGGTGCGGTTTTCTTTATTGCTCTTTACTTCGGTTTAAAGCTTTTGAAAAAGAAAAAAACAACTCATTAAAGTCAATGATCTTTCATTGGCTTTTTTTATTGTTTCGGTTCTAAAAAAAGAGAGTTGTCCATAATGTGTAATAATAAGACGTAGCGGGGGAATGTGATGAAAGGATCGCCGTTTATACGTGGAACGATATTTTTAACGATGGCAACGATGATATCTAAAATGTTAGGGTTTATATATGTTATACCATTTACAGCTATGGTCGGTACGAGTGGGTATGTGTTATACACATATGCATATCGTCCTTATACTATTATGCTTAGTATTGCAACGATGGGATTACCACTCGCTGTTTCAAAGATGGTATCAAAATACGATCAACTGAATGACTATCATACGGTTAAAAGAGTGTTAAAGAGTGGTATTGTTTTTATGCTTTTAATGGGAGTTATCTCATGTTTTACACTTTATTTGTTAGCTCCACATTTAGCTGAACTTGTGATTGATGGAAATGATCAAACAGGGAATAGTGTAACGGCTGTAACTCATAACATTCAAATTGTAAGTTTTGCATTAATACTTGTACCAGTAATGAGCTTATTAAGGGGATTCTTTCAAGGATTTCAATCGATGGGACCTTCTGCGCTCAGTGTAGTTGTAGAGCAATTTTTTCGAGTTTTAACCATTTTGATAGGAAGCTTTGTCGTTTTATATGTGTTAAAAGCTTCTGTTTCATTAGCAGTTGGTATTTCCACGTTTGGTGCATTTATGGGGGCTATAGGCGGGTTAAGTGTATTAAGTGCGTATTATATAAAAAGAAGAAGGCACTTAAAGAAAAAAGAGATGGCAAGTATACCGCAAACAACGAAATCTTTTTTCTCGTTGTATAAGGAGCTCTTTACATATTCAATACCGTTTGTTGTAGTTGGTTTAGCGATTCCGCTGTATCAGACGATTGATACATTTACAATTAATAAACTACTCATACAAATCGGATATATGCAAGGAGAAGCAGAAAAAATTAATGCGATTATCGGCTTAGTTCAAATGGTTGTGCTCATTCCAGTTTCTGTTGCGACTGCTTTTAGTATGTCTCTCGTACCAGAGATGACGAAAGCTTATACAGTGGGGAATGCCAAGTTGTTGTACAAACATTTCACGAGGACGAATGTATTAGTAGTAGGGATTACGGTACCAGCGGCAATTGGGATGATGGTGTTAGCAAAGCCAGTATATACTCTTTTATTTGGTGCAGGAAATGATCCGGAGATGGGGAGAATTATTCTGCAGTATTATGCTCCTGCTTGTATACTATTTTCTCTCTTTACAGTAACGGCTGCTATGTTACAAGGAATCAATCAACAACAGAAAACAGTGCTAGGATTAGGTATTGGACTTATTGTGAAGATAGTTTTAAATATTGTGCTGCTTCCATATTTTGATTATGTAAGTTTTATCATTTCAACATACGCTGGCTATACGATTTCAGTTGGCTTTAACTTGTGGATGCTTTCTAAATATGTTATAAAGGCAACATAAGCTTTTTAAGGCAGAGAACACTCTGTCTTTTTCTATGTTTATAAATTTTTTTTTATAAAAACGTTTTCAAAATAATTTTTCTATTGAAATTTAAACGTATGTTTCATATGCTGAACATGGTGGTTCAAAAACTGTTGTTTAAGTGAGGTAGATTCCCACATGTAAAAAGAATCGGGGTGATAGTATGTTAAATATGTATTTAACAGACCGAAACGGAAAACTACAAGAGATTGAGGAAATGCAAAAGGGTTGCTGGATTAATGTACTTCATCCAACGGAAGAAGAAATTCAATATCTAGTACAAACTTTAAATGTAGACTTAGATTTCATTAAAGACCCTTTGGATGATGAAGAACGCTCTCGTATTGAAAAGGAAGACAGTAATACTTTAATTATCGTGGATATTCCGACAGTTAGACATGATGAAGAAGGAAATTCGATTTATGACACGATTCCAATAGGTATGATTGTAATGCCAGATTGTTTTGTTACAATTTGCTTAGAAGAAAATCCAATTTTTGAACGTTTTATTAACCAACGTATTAAAGAATTTTATACGTTTAAAAAGACACGCTTTGCACTTCAGCTCTTATATACAATTTCTACTTATTATTTAAGATACTTAAAGCAAATTAATCGAAAAACAATTGATTTAGAGCACCAATTAAATAAATCGATGAAAAATAAAGAGATTTTCACATTGTTAGGCCTTGAAAAAAGTTTAGTTTACTTTACAACGTCATTAAAAGCAAATAAAATTGTAATTCAAAAATTAATGCGTAACAGTACATTTTTAAAAATGTATGAAGACGATCAAGATTTATTAGAAGATGTATTAATTGAAAATAAGCAGGCCATTGAAATGGCGGAAATATATAGTCACATTTTAAGTGGAATGATGAATACTTTTAGCTCCGTTATATCAAATAATTTAAATAGTGTTATGAAACTGTTAACGTCTATTACAATCATTTTATCATTACCAACGATGGTTTCTAGTTTCTTCGGAATGAATGTAAAGGTTCCATTTGAAGGTGAAGCCCATGGTTTTGTCATTGTACTCATAATATGTGTAACACTATCTCTCACATTAGCATTTGTTTTTTGGAAGAAACGTTACTTTTAAAGATAAGAAAGCTGCTCTAGCAAAGTCATAAAACTATGCTAGAGCAGCTTTCTTTGTTATAAAATCTCAGTTTTGAAATAGAATATAAATTGTAAAATGTAATGTGTATTATGGTTATGAATTCCATATAAGTCTTGTTCAAATAATAAAATAAGGTTAAAATTACATATTGTTAACGAAAAGTTGGGGGAAATACATCATGGAGTTGTTTCAATTACCGAAAGCATTCCTGCAAATGAATACAATCTTTATCTCAATATTAATCGAGGCACTTCCATTTGTGCTAATTGGTGTATTTATTTCAGGATTCATTCAAATGTTTGTGACAGAAGATATGGTGGCAAAATGGATGCCGAAGAACCGATTTCTGTCTGTTTTATTAGCTACTTTTTTAGGCATGATGTTTCCAGGCTGTGAATGTGGAATTGTTCCGATTGTAAGGCGATTAATTGGAAAAGGCGTTCCACCCTACGCCGGGATTGCATTTATGTTAACTGGACCGATTATTAATCCAGTTGTATTATTTGCAACATATGTTGCCTTTGGAAGTAGTATGCACATGGTATGGTATCGTTCTATTGTAGCGATTATTGTAGCAATTGTCGTAGGTATTATATTGTCATTCATGTTTAAAGAACATCAATTAAGAGATGATTACTTCCCAGAAGTGAACCATAAGCGTCCATTACGTAAAAAAATGTGGGATGTATGTACACACGCTGTTGAGGAGTTCTTCTCAATGGGAAAATATTTAGTGTTAGGTGCGTTAATTGCTGCTGCAGTTCAAACGTTCGTACAAACTTCAACACTTCTTGCTATTGGACAAGGACCGTTTTCTTCATCAGCTGTTATGATGGGACTTGCTTTCATTTTATCACTTTGTTCAGAAGCGGATGCATTTATTGCTTCGTCATTCCAAAGTACATTTTCAACGGCATCACTTGTCGCGTTCCTCGTTTATGGGCCGATGGTGGATATTAAAAATATGTTTATGATGCTTGCGACATTTAAAACGAAATTTGTAATTGTCGTTACTGTTACAGTTACACTTGTTGTTTATGCAAGCTCACTACTCATTTATGCGATGGGGTGGTAGGTTATGTTTCGAGCATATATATTATTAGGTTTTACAATATTAATTGCACAGCTTCATATTTCTGGTAATATTACGAAGTATATTAATATGAAGTATGCTTATTTATCAAAAACAGCGGCTATTATTTTAGGATTTTTAACGATTGTACAAATTATTATCGTTTTTCAGAAAGAGCATCAAAAGGAGAAAGAACAGCACAATTGTGGATGTGATCATAGCCATTGTGGGCATGATCATTCAAAAGATGAAAATACATGGTGGAAACGAACGTTTTCTTACACTTTGTTCTGTTTCCCAATTATTTCAGGATTATTTTTCCCGATTGCGACATTAGATTCGGATATTGTTAAAGCGAAGGGCTTTCATTTTCCAGTAGCACAGGCAGAAAGTAAAGATCCATTTATGACAAGGCAATTTTTAAGACCTGATACAAGTATTTATTACGGAAAAGAAGGCTATCGTGGTGTAATGGAAAAAGGGAAGAAAGAGTTTGTTACGAAAGATAATATTGCATTAAATGATGAAGATTTCTTAAAAGGTATGGAGACAATTTATAATTATCCTGGCGAGTTTACAGGGAAAAAATTATCTTTTAAAGGGTTTGTTTTCCGCGATGATTCTTCTAAGAAAGAACAATACTTTATATTCCGTTTCGGTATTATACACTGTGTAGCGGATTCTGGTGTATATGGTATGTTAGTGAAAAAGCCAGAAGGGGTAGAATGGAAAAATGATGATTGGATTCAAGTTGAAGGAGAAATATCAACTGAATTTTATCAACCATTCCATGCGAATATTCCTGTTTTAGAAGTAACGAAATGGAATAAAGTTGAGCAGCCGAAAGAACAATACGTATTTAGAGGAGCCGATTAATAAAATCGGTTCTTTTTTATGGACTAAAAGTTCTAAAGATTGCTAATATTAAACGTGTAGTTCACATGACGCAGTATTTATGGATAAATAATTAAAGGGGTGAAAACAGTGACAGGAGTTAAGGGAAAAACAGCTAATGAATCAAGAGTGTTTAAAACGAGCCGAGTATTTCCAACAGATTTAAATGATCATAATACGCTATTTGGTGGAAAGATATTAGCGGAGATGGATATGGTTGCTTCCATTTCAGCAACGAGACATGCAAGAAAAGAATGCGTCACAGCATCTATGGATTGGGTCGATTTCTTACATCCTGTTCGTTCTTCAGATTGTGTAAGTTATGAATCTTTCGTTATTTGGACGGGAAGAACTTCAATGGAAGTATTCGTGAAGGTAGTAGCTGAAAATTTAATTTCAGGCGAGAAGCGTATTGCCGCAACTTCATTTGTTACTTTTGTTGCACTTAGTAAAGATAATAATCCAGTACCTGTACCAGGTGTGATCCCTGAGACGGAAGAAGAGAAGGAATTGCATCGCATTGCTGTATTACGTGCAGAACAACGTCATATACGAAAAGCAGAAAGTAAGAAAGTAGCCACACTTCTAACTTTTTGACGAGAAAATTTTAAAATGAAAAGAGGACACCTAAAAATAGGTGTCCTCTTTTATAGTTTTTTCATCCACATATCATATGACAATAACTACTTAGCAGAAGCAAGCAGCACCGACGATGATTAAGAGGATAAATAATACGACTAATAGCGCGAATCCATTACCATGTGCGAAGCCCATTGTTATTTCCTCCTTTTATTTTAAGATACAACATACAGTATGCAAATGAGCTGTTGTTTGATATGGACATATATCATGCAATGACATATTTTCTTGAATGATAATGTATTAAAAAAGGGAAGATATAGGAATAACAGTAAGTGGAGAAAGGAAATTATCCATGAAGTACTTTTTCGTTGTAGTCCTTTTTTTAATAGGTGTATTCATTTGGATGAACATCGATGTGGAAATGGGGAAAGAAATGGCTAGTGAATATGAATTAGGACAAGCTCGATTAGGTGAATTTCAACTATATACGAACGGTGAAGCGTTATATAAGAACTTATTTAAGGATATAAACGATGCAGAAAAGTATGTATACATCCATTTTTATATTGTAAGTAAGGATGAAATAAGCCAAGAGTTTTTGCAGTTACTCGAGAGAAAAGCATCTAGTGGAGTAGAGGTGAAATTGTCAGTCGATCGAATAGGTGGATATAAGCTGAAGAAAAAGATAATTAGTCAATTAAAAAGTAGTGGTGTCCAGTTTACATTTAGTAAAAAGCCTAAACTGAAAAATATATTCTATTCGTTGCACCAACGAAATCATAGACGTATTGTTACGATAGATGGAAAAGTATCCTACGTTGGTGGTTTTAATATCGGAAAGGAGTACCTTGGACAAAATCCGAAATTTGGTCCGTGGCGTGACTATCATGTGCGTATCGAAGGAAATGGTGCTACTGATATGGAACGGAAATTTGCAGCAGATTGGCAGGAAGATACGGGAGACAAGTTCCCTATACATCAAGAGTTACCTGCGTCAGGGGAAGTGAAATATCAATATATATTTTCAAATGGAAAAGGATTGTGGCAAGAGTATGGTGCACTATTAAAAAAAGCGAAACGGTCCTTAATTATCGCCACGCCATATTTTGTACCAAGTAAAGAAATGATGAAAGAGTTAAAAGATGCATTACATCGTGGTGTTAATGTAAAAATTCTCGTTCCGTTTAAAAGTGATGCCGTATTGTTAAAACAAGCTGCCTATCCATATTTGAAAGACATGTTACATGCTGGAGCTGAGATTTATCAATATCGGAATGGTTTTTTTCACGGGAAAGTAACAATCATTGATGGAGAAATAGTCGATATTGGGACTGCGAATTTTGATAATAGAAGTTTTTATTTAAATTGTGAATCTAACTGTGTCATATATGATAAAACAGTTGTTGCTGACGTATGGAGTCGATTAAAGGAAGACTTTCATAAATCAAAACGATTCTCTGAAGAAGATTTTGAAAAAATAAGTAGCTGGGATTGGTTTCTAGCAAGAATAGCGAATGTAATCGCATCATATTTATAGCATATGAATAAAAGGGAAGGGAGGAGTTTAAATGGACTGTATGAAAGAATTAATGAGATATAGTTATATGCTAATTTATAAGGTAGGGGAGTATACTGGAAGGGTCCGTGATGAAGAATTAAAGGATTTATTGCAACACCATTTACCGTATATGTTACAAGCATATAATGAACAAGTGAATTTTCAAGAAGGGGAGAATGTACAGCGGATAACTTGTGAACCAATGTCGTTTCATTTACCCGAAATAGAAAAGGAAATAGACAATAAATATACGGGAGATATTCATATTGCAATTTGTTATATTTCTCATTTGAAACGATTAGCATTAAAGGTAGCACAAGTAGCAGTTGAAGTTGCAAATCCAGAATTCCGCTCATTTTTGGAAAATTGTTTCCTGAAAATGAACCGCTATGCTTATAGTGTGTGGCAATATGTTATGAAGAAGGAATATAAAATTAACCATGTATATGAAAATGAAAAATTTGCATAAGAAACTAAGGTGACAGGGCCTTAGTTTTTTTATGGTATTAGAAAATTTACAAATATTTACCGTATATTTACTATTTGTCAATCTCTCCTTTAAAAATAGAGAGTAATATGGGATTGTACATATTCTATCAAAGGGAGGAAACGCAAATGAACAAATGGGTTAAATCATTAACTGCTATGGCACTTGCAAGTTCTTTATTAATGGTAGGTTGTAGTAAAGATGAGGACAAGAAGAAAGAAGACGATACAACAACACAACAAGAGGACAAAAAGGATAAAGAAAAGAAATAAAGGAATAATAGAGCTTCCTCTTATATATGAGGAAGCTTTTTTGTTGTATATTGAGTGAGAGTATTGAAAAATAGAGAGAGAATGAAAGGGAGGGGGAAACAAATGAAAGTATGTATATTGGGAGCAACAGGTCGAGTAGGTTCAAATGTAATAAAATTAGCGTTAAAGGATGCAGCAGAAGTAACTGCATTAGTTCGTGATGTGGATAAAGTGGAAATAAAGCATGAAAGATTACAAATTATAGAAGGAAACGTATTAAACGAAAATGATATAAAGAAAGTGATAAAAGGATGTGATATAGTAATTAGCGCTCTTGGAACTGATGGAAATGGGACATTAGCGAAGAGTATGCCAAATATTATAAAGCATATGGAAGAAGAAGGCGTCAAGAAAATCATTACAATAGGAACAGCTGGTATTTTACAAGCAAGAACAAATCCAAGTATATATCGTTTCCAATCAAATGAATCAAAGCGGAAAACGACTACAGCAGCAGAAGATCACCTAGCTGCATATAAGGAACTTAGTAATAGTATTTTATGTTGGACTGTCGTTTGTCCGACCCATTTAATAGATGGTGAGGTGACAGGAGTATATCGGACTGAAAAAGATATATTACCAGAAGGTGGCACGAAAATTACAGTTGGTGATACAGCGCATTTTACATGGGGTTTGTGTAATAAAAACATATACGAGAATAGTCGAGTAGGTATTTCTTATTAAAAAACCATCCCAAAAGTGGGATGGTTAGAAGATGATATAACATACGAAGATGATAATCATAATGATTTGTAGAATGGCTTTGGCTACGGTACTGCTTAAAAATCCAACGACAGTAGCAACTCCTACTAGAAAGGCGTCTTTTGGCGCCTTTTTATGCATTAGCTCTGTTATAAAAACCGATAAGAACGGTATTATAATTAAACCAAATGGTGGGAAGAAGAATGATCCGACAATGATCGAAACCATACCAACACGTTCGCCCCACTTTGAACTTCCATATTTTTTTAGAAAATATCCATTTGCAATAAAATCAGCAACGAAAATAAATAGTGTGAAAATCGCTTGAATAATCCAAAAAGAAATCGTTAGTTCTCCGCCATTTATACCAAAATGGTAAATCAAATATCCAGCCCATACAGCTAGAATGCCTGGGATAATAGGATAAATAAAGGCGAGAAATGAAACGATGAAACAGGCAATGATACAAATTGTTAATAATACAGTCACTTTATAACTCCTACTCCTTTTTCGTATCTAATTTATGTACAGCAATTTTTTTAACTTGATGCCCATCAAGTTCTAATGCTTTAAATTGAAAACCGTCATATTCAATGGAATAACCAGCTTCAATATTTAAATCTACCGCTTGAGAGAGGAGCCAGCCTCCAATCGTATCTAAATCGCTATCATCAATATGCAGTCCAAACATATCATTTACTTCAGAAATAAGTACTTTTCCATCTAAAACAGTAAGCTTAGGCGTACGCTTTTCAATCATAGGTGATTCATCCGCATCAAATTCATCTTGAATTTCCCCAATGATTTCTTCAAGAATATCTTCCATCGTTAAAAGTCCAGCAGTACCACCATATTCATCCATAACGATGGCCATCTGAACACGATTCTTTTGAAGATGGACTAATGTTTTGCGAATGGGAACCGTTTCAAATACAGTTAATACGGGATGTATATAAGATTCAAGTGGTTTATAAATACCTTTCGTTTGATCATGAAATACTTCTTTCGTATTAATCATCCCAATAATATCATCTTTATCTTTTTCAATAATAGGATAACGTGTATATTTTTCAGTTGCGACGATATCCATGTTTTCCTCTAACGTATTTTCAGTAGATAAACAAATCATTTCAGTACGAGGGACCATGATTTCTTTCGCAACGCGGTCATCAAATTCAAAAATATTATTTACATATTTATATTCGGTTTGGTTTATTTCACCGCTTTTAAAACTCTCACCTAAAATGAGTCGTAATTCCTCTTCAGAATGGGCAAGTTCATTTTCTTTAGCAGGTTCTAAACCGAATAACTTTGTGAAAAATATCGCTGTACTATTTAATAACCATATGAACGGATACATAATTTTATCAAACCAAATGAGTGGTTTAGCAAATTTTAAAGCAATGGTTTCTGCCTTTTGGATGGCAAAAGACTTTGGAACTAATTCTCCTAATACAACATGGAAAAATGTAATAACACTAAAAGCGATAATAAAGGATAAAGTATTAGCCACTGTTCCAGTAATATTAATTTTTTCGAATAATGGTCGCAGTAGGTGCTCCACAGTCGGTTCACCAAGCCAACCAAGTCCTAAAGATGTAATTGTAATACCGAGCTGACAAGCAGATAAATACACGTCTAAATTAGATACAACGCTCCTTGCAGCCAATGCTTGCTTATTTCCTTCGTTTGCAAGCTGATCAATTCGACTTTTTCGCACTTTTACAACAGCGAATTCTGATGCAACGAAAAAGCCAGAAATAAGAATAAGTACAAAGATGAGAAAAATGTTTAATATGTCCAAGTGTGTTCTCCATTCCAAAGTTTGGAATAAAGATGTCACCTCCTGCAATTATGTTATACTTTTATAATAAAACTAAATGAAAAGAATAGTCAAAGAAAAAAGGGTAAATATTGGTATGTTTCTGTAGTAGTTTTTGAATTTGTTGTTATTTTGTCCGCTATACAAAAGGAATAACCCCCTACTTGGAGATTATAGAGGGTCATTTCAAATTACGGTTTTGAAATACTTCTCGTTAAAGCATAAGATTGTTGTTTGAAGTAGTTGGTCGTCCAAAGTGTTTGAAGGAAAGAAAGTATGCTATATGGGATATAGAGTAGTAATAAGCCAATTGTAACAATGATGGGTGCATTTCCGCCAAATTGAACGATAAATTGCAATAGTCCGCTTGCGTGAAAAACACATTCCATAAAAATGAATGAAAGAATAATGGAACCTAAAATAGATTTATGATTCGAAGTAAGCGCCAAAAACAATGTATCTACAAGAAAAGAAGAGGTTTTTATGTCATATTCATTTGTGTTATTTAAGAAAGGAATCCATTTTTTTATTGCTTGCATAACGATAATCATAGAAGTACTACATACGATGATAAAAGATGAGTAGTAAGGAAGGCTTATAAATTGTGCGACGTATAAAAGTAGTAATAAGACTGAACACTGTAATACTACAGTGCAAAAAGAGTAAGGTATCCAGTTCAATATAGTAGTAAACTTTTTAAACGCGTTAGGTACTTTAAAAAATAATTGGCCAATACCTAAACTTATGAAAAATCCGATTGCAAGAGTGAAGGTAAAACGAACAATTGATAAAAAATATAGTTCCCATATGTAAGGGAATAACGGTGTTGAATGATTCGAAGTATGTATCATTTGATTTGCTGAGAAAAAGATAGATTCATGCATCCAATCAATCTTTGGAATTGATATAGAAGAAAGGTGAGCGAAGTTTTGAAAAATGCTAATAAAGCCATTTTGATAAGAGTAATTGTGTGTAATAAAAAGAGCTGGAATAGGACTTATGACAAAAATAACAATAACACCAAATAAAAATTTGCATATATGTGAGCGTAATAATGACATATAACCACCTACTCTTAGAAAATTCAGAAAATTCTTATTCTTATTTTAGCGTTTTTTGAATGAAGTTACAATATATTTTTCATTGAGTTGTTCAGAGAGAAGGTTGATAGTGAAAAATATGCAAGTGAAGGATTCATGAATAAATTATGACAAGAAAAAGAATAATTTTCAGAAAAATAAAATAAATTATTTATTTTTTTCTGAAAATATAATATAGTTATGGCACAGAAAGTATTTTAACATAAGGAGGCTATTTATGAGGATTAAAGGGAATTATGTGCTGAAAAGGGAAGTTTTATTTTGCTCAAGTTCAATTACAATAGGGGAAGCGCTAGAGCATTTAAATAAAACTGGCTATCGTTGTGTACCAGTTTTAGATGAAAAAAAAGGAAAATTTTTAGGGAATATATATAAAGTAGATATTTTAGAATATAAAGGATCACTAGAAGAAAGTGTATTACAATTATTGAACGATAAAGATGGATATGTGAGAGAAGATTCTTCTTTCTTTAAAGTCTTTTTTACAATTAAAAAACTACCTTATTTATCAGTCATTGACGAAAAAGGAGTGTTCCTAGGAATTTTAACCCATAAGAAAGTTTTTGAGTTATTAGAGGATGCATGGGGCGTTCATTCTAGTAAATACTCTGTTATGATTGGAACGCAAGATTATAATGGAGCGATCCAAAAGTTATCGACAGTGTTAAAAAAATATACTGGCATCCAAAGTTTAATGACTTTTGATAATGATGCATTATTAGTTCGTAGAATTATGTTTACATTAGGAGAAGAGTTTAACGATGGTGAATTAGAACCGTTATTGAAAGATTTAGAAGATCACGGATTTAGGGTTGTGTATGTAGAAGAGATGAATAATCCACGTGAAGTTGAAACGATAGAGTAACTTACAAAAGCCATCTAATTATGTTGGATGGCTTTTGCTATGATTTCTATATAGAGTTATTTTAAAATAATAAATTTAAAATAGTGTAGTGACTGAATCAAATTTGTGTGAAAGAGTGAAAAAGTAGACAATTTTGATTTTCAAAAAAATCAATTTGAAAATATGTTTTTATTTTTCAACTAAATATGTTACTATATTTGTGATAAAAACAAAGAGGTCTGACAACTAAACTCCACGCAATAATACTCTAATGACTTAAATATTCAAAAAAATCAAAAATCAACAATTGTATTAATAATTAGAGTAATAATAAGGGGAATGGAGAAATTATGGAGAAAGACACTGCTTTGTAAGGGGCATCTATTATCATCTTGAGCAGAGAGGAGGATGCATAGCATATTGTAAAAATAGAGATAAACAATGAAAAAGTGCTATGCAAATGAAAAGTATGAAGGGACGTTTAAGGCCAGGTGATACGGTAGCAATTGGTTTAATGTTGTTTGCATTATTTTTAGGAGCAGGAAATTTAATTTTCCCGCCAGTTTTAGGGCAACAAGCAGGAGAGAATGTTTGGATTGCTACAATAGGATTCCTTGTAACGGGAGTCGGATTACCCCTATTAGCTGTAACAGCTGTCGCGTTTGTAGAGGGGGACTTGAAAGCGCTATCTTCTAGAGTTCACCCTATATTCGCGTTTATTTTCCCATTGGTTAGTTATTTAGCAATTGGACCATTCTTCGCGATTCCGCGAACTGGAGCCGTTTCGTTTGAAATGGGTATGAAGCCGTTTTTATCAGAGGCAATGGTTTCAGAGTGGTACATGCTGTTTCTTTACACTGTAGTTTTCTTTGGAATTACGTGGTATTTATCATTAAATCCATCTAAATTAGTGGATTGGTTTGGAAAGTTTCTTACACCATTATTAGTATTCATTGTTGCTGTTATTGTTGGAAAGGCGATAATTGATCCGATTGGAGAACCAGCTGCGCCGCTAGCTGCATACAATGAAAATGCCTTCTTTGGTGGATTTATTCAAGGGTATTTAACGATGGATGCAATTAGTGCTCTCGTATTTGGAATTGTCGTTGTGCAAGTTATCCGTTCGAAAGGGATAAAAGAGAGTAGTCAAATTGCGAAAATAACTGTCGTATCAGGTATTATTGCTGTACTCGGTTTAACGTTAATCTATTTATCACTAGCTTATCTTGGTTCAACAAGTACATCACTTGGTGTCTCAGAAAACGGTGGGCTTATTTTAACGAATGTTGTAAATGAGTTATATGGAACGAGCGGTAAGATTTTATTAGCACTTGTAATTACACTTGCATGTTTAACAACTTCTGTTGGATTAACATCTGCGTGTGCAGGGTTCTTTTCAAACTTATTCCCGAAATTTTCACATAAAACGATTGTAACGTTAGTATGTGGATTTAGTTTAATTGTATCGAATCTAGGATTAACACAATTAATCACAGTAACTTTACCAGTGTTAATGATCATTTATCCAGTTGCAATTGTATTAATCGTTCTTTCGTATTTCCATAAGTGGATAGGAAAGCGTAATACAATTTATATTGGGGCAATACTAGGTGCCTTGTCCGTTAGCATATTTAATGGTTTAGAAAGTGCAAATATCAAAATGGATGCAATTTCAAATGTATTACAAATGTTACCTTTATATAAAGAAGGCATAGGGTGGTTAATCCCAGCGTGTATTGGCGGGGTGCTCGGTTTCTTCTTCTATAAATCGAATGAATCAAGTGAAATGCAAAAGAAAGGTGCTTAGGCGCCTTTCTTTTTTTGAAGGGGATTTTTGTATTTTGTCTAAGTAATAATTGGGAGGGATGTTACAATGGCTAATTTTGAAGATTTTTTAAATTTAGATTTACGAATTGGAACTGTGATACATGCAGAGGAATTTAACGAAGCAAGAGTCCCAGCAATTAAACTAGAGATTGACTTTGGAGGACTTGGAATAAAGCAGTCAAGTGCTCAAATTACGAAGAGATACAATCCGGAAGATTTAGTTGGTCAACAAATCGTTGCAATTGTAAATTTTCCGCCGAAGCGTGTAGCGGGATTTAAATCAGAAGTGCTTGTATTGGGCGGAGTTCCTGAAGCAGGTGATGTTGTATTACTTCAGCCTAGTATGGAATTACCAAATGGAACAAAAATTAGTTAGTGTAAAGGCGGGAAAATATGGATATCGGACAAGAATATTTACAATGTGCCATTTCGAATTTTAAAGCAACAAAGAAGCAAGGGGAACGGGTACTTTCTCAATTAACCTATGAACAAATTCATTGGTCTTCACATGTAGAATCAAATAGCATTGCGATTATTATTAAACATTTACATGGTAATATGCGTTCGAGATGGACGGATTTTTTAATATCTGATGGTGAAAAAACAGATCGTAATCGAGATGCTGAATTTGAGGGCGGCTATCATTCAAAAGAAGAAGCCCTTGCAGCGTGGCAAGAAGGATGGGAATATGTTTTTAAAACGATGAATGTTATAACGCCGGAACACCTATTAAAGACGGTATATATTCGTGGTGAAGCACATACTGTCATGCAAGCAATTGAAAGGCAAGTTTCTCATTATGCTTTACATATTGGACAAATGATTTACATCGGTAAAATGTTAAAAGAAAATGAGTGGGAGTGTTTAAGTATTCCTAAAGGCGAGTCTACAAGTTATGTAGAGAAAAAACGTTCAACATAATAATATGAAAGAAACCGATATGAGATAGGGAGTAAAACAATAAGCCAAATGATAGATGGCGTTGTAATCATAAGAATGCTCCCAACAATAAGTCCGTATATGATAAGAAAGAAATTAAAAAGTGTATTTATAGGGATAAAATATGAAGCATACAGTTGTTGCTGTTTAAAACAACTGTTGTGAAATAAATAAAATTGGAAGTACCGTGTAGTAGTAATAATATCTTTCTTTCGCACAATTCTTTTTTTGCATGTATGACAGATAAACGGTGGTCGCATTTCATTACGCTCCATTTTTAATATTTGTAATAATGTAAGACAAGAGTAGGTATAAAGTGTATATACCTATATACGCTCCTGATATAAGAAAAAATGGATTTAGTAAAATTGCATGAATACTTGTCATGAAAACAAGGTTTTGTATTAGAACGTCATATATATTAATAGAAAGAATTGTACCGAGTACATACAGTGCCAAGTACGCACAAATATGTAGTGCAATACGGATTGTAGGGTGTTTAGCAAGTAAATAAAAAATATACGATAGAACGATTGGTAATATTCCGATTAAGAGCTTCAATTCATTTCACCTCATTAACAATATAGCCGAAATTTATACGGTCTATTCTCTAGAGCTTGTACATAACTTGAAATAGAGAGGGTGATAGTATGAATCGAGGCTTTTTTTATGTGAAATTCACAAGTGTACGTAAACTAGTTTTATTTATTATTGCGACAGTACTAGCGACTTTTTTTCTTATTAGTATGATGGTAACCTCTATGAAAGAGACAAAGTCAACGTATTTATATAATTGGTTAAATGAGTTATCGATGAATGGTTACATGTATGTTCTTGGGAAAGAGAATCATTATTTTACACAGGAGTATCGAAATTTGAATCAAGATTTTTCAATTTCTTCGTTTCTTTTTTCTATGGCTACGAATATTCGTTTTAACGATGTACGCAGTTTTGTTGGGAAAGAGCTACCAGGGTTTGGTAAGTATGATACAGAAATTGTTATTGCCGGTGAAGGGACAAATTATTCTAACTTACCGATAGAGTCGAGCGTTCCCCTTGAAGAAGTAGTAAAAGAACGGACTGGGGAAGGTGGACAAGCTCCAAAGCCTGATGCGAACAAAGAGAAAAAACAACCGTCTCAAACGACAGGGAAACGACAAGTTGCATTTATATATCATTCGCATAGCTGGGAATCTTATTTGCCGTTATTAAATTTAGCAAATGATCCAAATCCAAATAAAGCGACAAGTTCCGTAACCAATATTTCAATAGTTGGCGATCGATTTCGTGAACAGTTAGAAAGCGAAGGGATCGGATCTATAAACGACAAGACTGATGTCGGTCAAAAGTTGATTAGTAAAGGGTTAAATAGTAATAGTTCTTACAAATTGTCACGGGAAATTGTGCAAGAAGCAATGACCGGCAATAAAGAATTGCAATACTTCTTCGATTTACACCGTGATAGTGCTCGGAAAAATGTAACAACAAAAACAATTGGAGATAAATCATACGCTAAACTCGCATTCGTGATTGGAAAAGGTAATAAAAATTATGAAAAGAACTTGCAATTAGCAACAGCTCTTCATGAAGAAATTAATAAGAAATATCCAGGAGTGAGTCGTGGTGTTATTCAAAAAGGATTCCAAACAGGAAATGGTGTCTATAATCAAGATTTATCAGGGCAAGCGATATTAATAGAAGTTGGCGGAGTAGACAATACAGAGGAAGAATTAAATCGATCAATTGATGCACTTGCTAAAGCATTTGGAGAGTATTTTTGGCAGGCGGAAAAAGTGAATGGATAAAGTAAAACTTAAATTAGTGGGAAAGTCTGAAAAACGTGAGTGTAATACTTGCGTTTTTTTGTATGGATGAGACGTCACAGAATAGACATAATTTGTCGTCGTTATAGTAATATCGAAATTTGTCAAATTATACTGGGAGATTTGCAGAGGGATTTTCAGGAAAGTAGAGAAAATCTTTTTACAAGGAAAACTTTTTATTATGAGATTGGTAGGGTGATTGAAGTGATTAGGGAAATCAAGGTAGAAGATGCAGCATCATTTTTGCAATTGAGTAAGCAATTAGATGAAGAAACGAAATTTATGCTATACGAACCAGGAGAAAGAACAGCTACAACTGAGCAACAAGAACAAATGATACATCGATTTGTAGAAAATGAATATGCAACAATATTTGTAGCCATTGAAGACGAGAGAATAGTAGGGTTTATTTTAGTGGATGGAAATAATATTCAAAGAAAGAGACATGTTGCAGCCATTGTAATTGGTATATTGCAAGAGTATAGCGGGCGAGGTATTGGGACTAGATTGTTTAAAGAGGTCGAGAAGTGGGCAAGATTACATGATGTATGGCGTTTAGAATTAACGGTAATGGCCCACAATACAAGAGCTCAGGCACTATATAAAAAAGCTGGATTTGAGAAAGAAGGTGTCAAAAGAGCTGCTCTTATTATCGATGGAAAGGACATCGATGAGTATGAAATGGCCAAATTATTAAAATAAGAGGTCGTTATATGAAAAAAAGATGGGTACTACTTGGTATCGTAGCGGCGATACTCATTGTTGGAGTAGCAGGAATCAATTATAAAATGTATAAGGATAAGCAGGCGCGTGAGGTAAATGTAAATAACATATTTCCGAAAGCGAAAGAAACGATTGCGAATATGGATGGTGATATTGCGGTAATTAGTAATCCGAATTCAATGCTTGTGCTTGTAAATAAAAGTAGGCGTTTACCAGATGGGTATAGACCGCCAGATTTAGTTATTCCGAAAGTACGCTACTCAAGTGAAGGTGATCAAGAAAAGAAAAAAATGAGGGAAGAGGCAGCCAGTGCGCTTGAGGAAATGTTTCAGCAAGCGGATAAGGAGCATATTTTCCTTTTTGCAGTCTCTGGATTTAGATCTTTTGATCGACAAAAAGCGTTAAATACGATGTATAAAAAACAAGATGGGGAAGCAAAAACAGCAATGTCGAGTGCAGTTCCTGGAACGAGTGAACATCAAACAGGACTAGCTATGGATATTACATCTCAATCGGCTAAGTTTCAGTTAGAGACAATTTTTGGTGAAACGAAAGAAGGGCAGTGGCTTTCCGAAAATGCCCATAAATTTGGTTTTGTCATTCGATATACAAAAGAGAAAGAATCGCTTACTGGCTATCGATATGAACCATGGCATGTAAGGTATGTGGGGAACCCACAAGCTACATATTTATATGAAAATCAACTGACACTTGAAGAAGTAACGCAGTGAACAATTGAGGGGAGAGAAGGATTATGACGGTGTTATATAAGAAAAAAGTACACGCATATGTGACAAGAGAAAAAGAAGGAGTTATGCAACTGCTTATTTTTAAACATCGTGATATACCTGAAGCTGGTATACAAGTACCAGGGGGAACAGTTGATGAAGGAGAAACGTTAGAAGCAGCACTTTTACGTGAAGTACAAGAAGAATCTGGATTACGTCATTTATGCATAGAAAGGTTTCTAGCTGATTACATCATACATGTGAAAGAAAAAAAGGAATATCAAAAACGCCATTTCTTCCACGTAACATTACTAACAGATGTAAAAGATGGTTGGGAACATATTGTAAGTGCCGGTGAGGAAGATGAAGGTTTAGTATTTTGCTACGAATGGATTGATATTGCCAAATGCCCTGAATTAGCTGGGAAACAAGGTGAGTTTGTACATTTGTTAGATGAAGTATACGCACAGTAATAAAATAGTCTGAAACGTAGATTTATTCGTTTCGGACTATTTTTATTTTTCAGGAAATAAAAGGTTTGTACATTAGTGAGTTGAATTCTATTAAAGGGATTGAAGTTGTATATGCGAGGAGCGGAGAAAATGAAAAAGTAATGGGGACATGTTATCAATAAAAGGTTTTATAAAAGGAGAATGAAAATGGAGATGCAGTTCAATGCACTATTACGAAAAGAATTAACAATTCATGATATACAAGCAACGATGGAAGATGGAAAGTTAACTTCAAAAGAACTAGTCATGTATTATCTTCATAGAATCGCAAAGTATGATCAAGACGGACCGAAAATCAATTCAATTTTAGAAATTAATCCAGACGCTATCTTTATTGCGGAAGCGCTAGATCATGAAAGAAAGACAAAAGGTATAAGAGGTTCAATGCATGGTATACCTGTTTTACTTAAAGACAATATTGAAACGAGTGACTCCATGCATACAAGTGCAGGCACGATCGCTCTAGAACAACATATAAGTAGTGAAGATGCATTTCTCGTTACGAAACTGCGAGAAGCAGGAGCAGTGATAATTGGGAAAACAAATATGACAGAATTAGCGAATGCAATGTCATTTGAAATGTGGGCTGGATATAGTGCAAGAGGTGGACAAACAATAAACCCTTACGGTACAGGTGAGGATGATATGTTTGTTGGCGGCTCTAGTACAGGATCTGCCATAGCAGTTGCTGCTAACTTTACAGTAGTATCGGTTGGAACAGAAACGGATGGTTCTATTTTGAGTCCAGCTGTTCAAAACTCTGTAGTCGGTATTAAACCGACTGTCGGTTTAATTAGTCGTAGAGGCATTATTCCGTTTACGTACTCGCAAGATACAGCCGGTCCATTTGCTAGAACAGTAACGGATGCTGCTATTTTACTAGGAGGGTTAACTGGGGTAGATGAGAAAGATGTAGCTACTCATAAAAGTGAAGGTATAGCAGAACATGATTATACAAAGTATCTGGATGTTAACGGTTTAAATGGAACAAAGATTGGTGTATATAACAACGCCCCAAAAGATTATTATGAATCTGGTGAGTATGATGAGAAATTGTTTAAGGAAACAATTGAAGTATTACGTAGTAAGGGTGCGACGGTAGTAGAGGATATTAATATTCCGTCTTTTCATAGAGAATGGAGCTGGGGTGTATCGCTCTATGAATTAAAGCATAGTTTAGATAACTATCTTTCGAAATTACCTTCAACTATACCAGTGCATTCTATTTCGGAGTTAATGGAGTTTAATGAAAATATAGCAGAAAGAGCTCTGAAATATGGACAGACTAAGTTAGAGAGAAGAAAAGATTTTTCTAATACGTTAAGAAATCCAGAATATTTAAATGCGAGATTAGAAGATATATATTTTTCACAAGACCAAGGTATTGACTTTGTACTGAAAAAATATAATCTCGATGCGATACTATTCCCTTCCTATATCGGCTCCACTATATGTGCGAAAGCGGGTTATCCGTCTATAGCAATACCAGCGGGATATATGGATAACGGGAGACCGTTTGGAATTACGCTTGCAAGCACTGCTTTTTCTGAGGGGACCTTGATTAAACTAGCATATGCTTTTGAACAAGCGACAGAACATAGAAAAATTCCGGGTTTGTCATAAATAGAATATACAAAAAGGACAGGAGTTCCTGTCCTTTTTACTTTATTGATTACATTGAAATATCTTTCTGATCTGTCTTATCATATTTTAATAAGCTAAAAGATAAACAAGCAGAACATAAAATAAGAAAAGAAGCGATGATATAAATAGTACGAACACCGAAAATATCGGTAATAATTCCAACGCTAAGCATAGAAAGGCCAGAAGCTGTCGAGAGAAGAGCACCGTGAGCTGTATACATTTTTGATAATAGAGAAGGAGCGACACTAGATTGTAAAACAGTCGTTTGAGAAATATCTCTAATTTGGTAACATGGTCCCATTAGAATACATAGGAATAGCGCAATAAACCCGCTGCTTGTCATACCATATAAAAATGTAAGAATACTAAACATAAGAGAACCTATCGCCATGGAGCGTATTAAATTATTTTGAATGTATGTACTCATTTTCCATGCTAATATCCCGCCAATTAACGTGCCGACATAATAACTTGTATTAATATACCCCCACCATTCTGCCCCTTTATGAAGAATCGTCGTTACATATGCCATCGTAATAGCACCAATCCATATTGTTCCTGCGAAAGTTTCAATTAAGTCCATTAGTGTAACTGTGCGCAAAGAGGGGTGTTGAAATAGTAGTTTCCAGCCTTCTAATAAAGCAGTACTATTTGAAGGGGAAGGCTCTGTTACTCGTTCAGTATGTATGGGACGTAATGAAAAATACAATGCAATACATCCGAAAATCATCAAAATATTATTAATCATGAGTGTAGAAGTCACGCCAATGAGAAGAACTACAATACTTGTAAATGAATAAGCGGCTGCTTGTGTAATTTGTGTTGAAAAGGAAAAGATACTATTTACTTTTACCAATTTTCCTTGTGGCGTCAGACGTGGAAGGATGCCGTATAATAATGGAGCACTCCAACCACTACATAATGAAATGAAAAAAATGAAAGTTAATAGGGCTAAAACATTTGTGGAAAGGACGGGAAATAAAACGGTTAATAACAGTAAAAGAGCTGTTTTCATCCATTGCAAAATATATAGCAACGAAAAAGAAGGAAAACGATTCATGATAAGTGGTGCAGATATGTTAGCAATTAGATTAGTGATAACTTGTAATAATGGGAAAAGAGCAGTAATAGTAGCTGATTTAGTTGATATATAAATATGAGTTGTAATAATCATTACGTATACGATGTCAGCGAGAGTAATGCATATTTTCGATCCTAGATAGTAAGCCAGTGAACGATTTTGCAATCAGAATCATCCCTTCTTAAAAAATAATACAACAGTTAAAATTATTATAATTTAGAGATTTGATTTTTGAAAGAATTTATTTTTTTGTCATTTTTTGAAAGGTATTTTCATGTATAATGAAGAATATATTAATATAGCATTTTATTGATACTTATTGTAACAGCGAATATGTACAATAGCTTGTAGCAAACGCCCATGTATGAGAAAGGGCGGATAAACCATTCGTTTCTTCATATACATATAAAAAATGAGCAAGAAAGTGAGGGTTGCATATGGCTGGTTGGGTAATTTGGTTTATAATAGCTGGTATTTTATTTATAGCAGAAATGTTATCGATTACGTTTTACATGTTGTGGCTTGGAATTGGAGCTGTTGTCGGAGGTCTTATTGCTTTGTTTGCTCCTGATGCGCTATTTTTACAAGTTGTTGCTGGTGCGATTGTAAGTTTAACATTGACGTTCTTTACGAAAAGAATTTCAAAAAACTTTCGAGAAGCAAAAGGTTTTACTGATACAGTAGATATGCTTGTCGGTAGAAAGGGAATCGTTATGCAAGCGATTACAAGTGAAGTGAATGGTATTGTGAAAGTGGATGGAGATACTTGGACAGCTATTGCAGATGCTCCAATTGAGGCTGGAGAAAAAGTTGTTGTTATAAAGAGGCATAGTACTATATTACAAGTGAAAAAGGAGAGTGAATAAATATGGTAGCATTAACGTTAACGATTATATTCGCACTAATTGTAGTTACATTTATCGCATTAACAATTAAAATTATTCCTCAGCAAAAAGTTGGGGTTGTTGAAAGATTTGGTAAGTTTCAACGTATTATGCACCCAGGATTAAATATTTTAATCCCAGTTGTAGATCGCGTTCGTGTATATCATGACTTACGTATTCAACAAACGAATGTACCACCACAAAAGGTAATTACGAAAGATAATGTACAAGTAGAAATTGATACAATTATTTTCTATCAAATTGTTGAACCAGAACTTGCAACATATGGTATTTCTAACTATGAATATGGTGTTCGTAATATTACTTCTGCAACGATGCGTCAAATTATTGGTAAAATGGAACTTGATGAAACGTTATCTGGTCGTGAAAAAATTTCAACAGAAATTCGTTTAGCGCTTGATGAAGCAACAGAAAAATGGGGCGTACGCATTGAGCGTGTTGAAGTTGTCGATATCAATCCGCCAAAAGACGTGCAAGCATCAATGGAAAAACAAATGAAAGCAGAACGTAATAAACGTGCGATTATTTTAGAAGCTGAGGCAGCGAAACAAGATAAAGTCCTTCGTGCTGAAGGGGAAAAGCAAAGTAAAATTTTAATGGCTGAAGGGGATAAAGAAGCACGTATTCGAGAAGCTGAAGGTTTAAAAGAAGCAAAAGAGTTAGAAGCGCAAGGGGAAGCAAGAGCGATTGAGGAAATTGCAAAAGCAGAACAGAACCGAATTGAATTACTTCGAGAAGCAAATTTAGATGAACGTATACTTGCATACAAATCATTTGAATCATTAGCTGAAGTTGCAAAAGGGCCAGCTAATAAAGTATTTATTCCGTCTAATGCAATTGAAACACTTGGTACTCTTGGGGCGATTGGAGAAATCTTTAAAGAAAAACAAGCGAAGAATTTCCCTTTGAATAATACAGACAAAGAACAATAAGAGTGTGGAAGAGAAATGGGATGCCATTTCTCTTTTTATTTTTGAGTAGGATAACAAATAGAAATCTCTTTAAGTTAGCAGATTCTTGTTCCAGGTATTTCTTAATGAATAGAGATGCAATTAGGAGCGAATTGTTTCTATCGCACTTTAATTAAGTTGCACGGTTTTAATGAAAAACAAAATTATATATTTTTTTGTAATGTATTTCATATGATTTTTAAGAGGGGAAAACAGGGGGGATTTTATGTTAGTAATATTAGCAACAATTGTAGCGTGTATTTGGTATTTTTTTGACCTTCCAAGTGCTACAACTGTAGTATTGGTTTGTGGTTTAATTATTGTGCTTTCTACAATTGTAAATAGAAATGTAAAAAGTGTGTTGTTCTTTTTAGGTACTGTTATCTTATTCTTTGTTGCTCTATCTAATTCGATTTTTTATGCTGCTTTTGCTTTCTTTGTTGTATTAATAGCAGCAGGAATATTGTTTGATTCAGCGAGCTCTGAAGAATTAGATGGTGAAAGAAATAATGGTAGAGGTTTTAACAATGGCCGACGAATTAGGGAACCTAAAACAAGAGTTGCTAATGCAAGACATGAGGGGTTTTATGGATATGATGATGAAGTGCAATACGACCGAAATAATTCTAGATTTTCTCATGCAAGTTCAAAAAAACAGAGCGGGATGTCAGAAGAGGAATATCGAAAGAAACAAGCAGAGGATGATGCATACTTTTATAGAAGGCATAGCGGTTATAGACATAAGGTCGATGAAGCTGATGATATTCTAGGACGTAGTCAACGAGACAGAGACTATGAAGATGATAAGTATGAAGTTCGCTGTAACGGTTGTAATGAGCCTGAAAGCCATTGTAAATGCTGCGGAACTTGTGACCAGTATCCATGTCGTTGTTGTCGTCGATGTGATAGTTATCCGTGCGAATGCTGTAATGAATGTGGAGAGGCGAATTGTCGCTGTTGCCGTCGATGTGACAGTTATCCATGTGAATGTTGTAATGAATGTGGAGAGGCGAATTGTCGCTGTTGCCGTCGATGTGACAGTTATCCATGTGAATGCTGTAATGAATGTGGAGAGGCAAATTGCCGCTGTTGTCGAAGGTGTGAGTCATATCCATGTGAATGTTGTAATAGCTGCGGTCAACCGGATCGATATTGTAGATGCGATAGATAAGGCAAAACACCATCTTGTGATGGTGTTTTATTTATATAGATACATAATATAGCAATAAATTTCTTAGTTTTGTCATGCGTTATTTATGTCAGTGACGATGCAGACGAAAGTGCTATAAAAACTTGTCATTTCTCTTTTAGTGCGTATATTACGAAAGGCTTGTACATATTCATGTATAAAGAAGGTGATATAGTGAAAAAGTATGCAACTCGTATACATGGAAAAAAACTAATTTCGTTACTTTTTTTATATGCACTAGCAGTAATTATTATAGCGTCGATTTTAACGTCTCTTTTACATACAATGAAATCAAATTATGCGAATCAATGGTTTGGAAAAGTATCTATGCAAGGTTTTGTTCAAATGATAGAAAGTGAGAATCGCTATTATGGATTTGATTATTTTAAGCAGAATAAACGGGAGTCAGTTGGGAATTTAATGTTCTCTATTGCGACAGATTTGAAAATTAAAGATTTAAGAACATTTGTCGGTAAAGAAGTACCTGGTATGTCAAAATATTATTCTAACATTATCGTAGCTGGGGAAGGGACAAACTTTACGAATATCCCCAATGAATCTAGTGTACCAATAGAAGAAGTAACGAAAGATCGAGAAGTAGCAAAAGACAAAGTTACAGAAGCGGAAAAGAATAATCCGGTACAGAAAAAGAACGGAGCGAAAAAAGGGGAAAGTGCAGTATATATTTACCATACACATAGCTGGGAATCCTTTTATCCGTTATTACCAGGGGCTACCGATCCATCGAGTCCAGATGTAAACGTGTCCTTACTAGGGAAACGGATGAAGGAACAACTGGAAGGACAAGGTATTCCAGTAACTCATGATACAACGAATATGGGGAATTTATTAGCGAGTAAAAAATGGAAATGGCCGCAATCATATAAAGCATCTCATGAATATGTAAAAGAGGCATTAGCACAAAATAATAAAATTGCGTTTCCGATTGATATACACCGTGACGATCAGCGCAAGAAAGTAACTACAAAAGTAATTAACGGGAAATCGTATGCAAGATTATATTTTATCATTGGAATGGAAAATGAAGGACGTGCTGAAAATGAAAAAATTGCAAGAGCAATCAATAGTTATTTAGATGAAAAATATTACGGATTAAGTAGAGGGATTTTTCCGAAGTATAAAAAAGATGGAAATGGCGTTTATAACCAGGATTTATCTAAAAAGGCAATGTTAATTGAGGTTGGTGGTGTGGATAATACGTTAGATGAATTATATAACACGATTGATGTGTTAACGGAAGCGTTTAGTAAGTATTATTGGAATGATGCGGAGAAGGTAAATGGATGAGGAACGGGAGACCGTTTCTTTTTTTGTTATAGAAAGTTAAAATTATGATATAATGTAATTTTGTGAATATTGAATCAGGGAGTGGGAACAAATGCAAATACTACTAATACGCCACGGAGAATCAGAAGCTGACATTTTACATGTGCATGAAGGACGAGCTGACTTTGAGTTAACAGACAAGGGAAGGCAGCAAGTGAAAAGACTTGTACAGAAAGTGAAAAAGGATTTTCCGCCAGATTTCATTTGGGCTAGTACATTAAAGCGTGCTCGCGAAACTGCTGAAACATTAGCTGCGGCAATCGAATGTCCAATTCAATTAGAAGAGGAATTAATGGAGTTTAATAATGGAGTACAAGCTGGGTTGTCTTTTGAAGAAGCAAAGAAATATCCTGAACCAAAGTTTCTACATGACCGTTTTGAAAATGGAGAATCATTTATCGAATTTCGAATGAGAATAGAAGGAATCTTTTCTAAAATCGTGACAGAGAATACATATGATCGGATAGCAATCGTTGCACACGGTGGCGTAATAAATAGTCTATTACGTGCATTTTTCCAAATGCCAATTTCAATGGACTATTATTTTAAAATGGGAGATACGGGGATAAGTTTAATTGAAATTGAGGATGAACAAAAAACGGTACATTTCATTAATGATACGAATCATTTAGACGGGATGTAGAGACTTATGTACAAAGTTGTATTTTTCGATGTTGACGGTACGCTTTTAAGTGAGATTGATAGAAGTATGCACGAAAGTACAAAAGAAGCGATAAGAAGGTTAATAGATAAAGGGATTCATGTAGTTGTTACAACAGGGAGACCATATAGCTTATGCTCACAATTTAAAGAGCTGGGCATAAATACGTTTATTTCTGCAAATGGTGCACATATAAAGTGTGAGGATGAAGTAATACATAAATCGGTACTTTCAAGTGAAATTGTTCATGATATTTCAAATTTCGCTGAATTACATGGTCATAGTGTTTCTTACTTTACAGAAGAATTTGCAATGAACGGAATAGCCTCGGATAATGAACGTGTAATTCAAGCGCTTAACGAGACGTTAAATTTAGCAAAGTATCCTGAAAAAAGCAGGGATTTGTCAGAAGAGGTCTATTGTTTATGTCTGTATGGGGATGAAATTGAAGCTCAAAAATTTCTTGAAAGATATCCAATGCTTACGTTTGAACGTTTTCATGGTTACGTTATGAATGTATTGGAAGATAATAAAGTATCAAAACTAACTGCTATTCAAAAGGTATTGGATCATTTAAACATTTGTAAATCAGAAGCAATTGCTTTTGGTGACGGTGGAAATGATATCGAGATGTTGCAGTATGTAGGATTAGGGATCGCGATGAAGAATGGCAATGAAGAGTTAAAGAAAAAAGCGGATTACGTTACGAAGAAATCAAGTGAAGGTGGCATTTTATTTGCCTTAGAGAAGTTTCATGTCGTCTAACATACCTTTATTGAAATAAAGGTATGTTAAGATCTTTCACGTGCTCGCATAATAAAATATGAATCTGTCCACGATGATGATAAAAGTGTGCAACAATTTCAAGCAACCATTCGAATCGAGAATAAGAAATACCCCAATAAGCAGTCTTAACTTCCGCTAATTCTTCATCCGAATAGGATAAAAAAGTTTTAGAAAGTAACTCATATCCTTGGAGCATTGTTTGCTGTATATGAGCAATTGTTTTAGGGGTATGTTCTATATAAAAGGTATGTAACTCTTTTTCTGTAATACCATTTAAAATGAGTAAATCTGCATGGCAAATAAGTGCGAGATGTGTGCACATTTCAAATAATGACCGCTTTGATTCAATCGGCTTTATTTTCAAATCACTTTCAGTATATTGATTCAGCATTTGAATAGAAGTATCAACAGCAACCTTAAGTTGATGTAATGTAGATTGAACAAACATTGTAATTCTCCTCATCTCCGTATATAATAGTTTCTTAAGGGTATTATATCATACTAAAAATTCCGAAAATTCTAGTAGTTTGACTAGCATATTGAAAAGTATTATATTGTAAAAGGTCATGTGAAACGTGAAATAGAATGGAATGCAATTATTGAGTTAGGAGTTAGACCAATGAGTTTGAACTATGGAAGAGATACAATTGTTGAAGTTGACTTAAATGCAGTAAAACATAATGTAAAAGAATTTAAAAAACGTGTGAATGATGAAAATATTGCAATGATGGCTGCTGTAAAAGCGAATGGGTATGGCCACGGGGCGATTGAAGTTGCGAAAGCTGCTATTGAAGCAGGAATAAACCAGCTTGCAGTTGCATTTGTAGATGAAGCGATAGAGTTAAGAGAAGCTGGAATTAACGTGCCGATTTTAATTTTAGGCTATACATCAGTAGCAGCTACGGAAGAGGCAATTCAATATGACGTTATGATGACTGTCTATAGAATAGAAGATTTACAAGGTATAAATGAAATCGCAAACCGTCTTCAAAAGAAAGCACGCATTCAAGTGAAAATTGATACAGGAATGAGTCGTATCGGTTTACAAGAAGAAGAGGTTAAACCATTTTTAGAAGAATTAAACCGTATGGAGTATGTAGAGGTAGTAGGTATGTTTACACATTACTCTACGGCAGATGAAATTGATAAATCATATACGAATATGCAAACAAGTTTATTTGAAAAAGCTGTTAATATAGCAAAAGAATTAGGAATTCATATCCCATATATTCATAGTTCAAATAGTGCAGGATCAATGGAACTTAGCAATACATTTCAAAATATGGTTCGTGTAGGTATTGGAATTTATGGAATGTATCCTTCAAAAGAGGTGGATCATTCAGTAGTTTCTTTACAGCCTGCGTTGTCGTTAAAATCAAAAGTAGCTCATATTAAACATGCAAAGAAGGATCGCGGTGTAAGTTATGGGAATACGTATGTAACAACTGGTGAAGAATGGATTGCAACTGTACCGATTGGTTATGCTGATGGCTATAATCGCCAGTTGTCTAATAAAGGACAGGCATTAATCAATGGAGTTCGAGTACCTGTTATTGGCCGTGTTTGTATGGACCAGCTTATGCTTGATGTTACGAAAGCAATGCCAGTACAAGTAGGAGACGAAGTTGTATTTTACGGTAAACAAGGTGAAGAAGAGGTTGCAGTAGAAGAAATAGCAGATATGTTAGGTACAATTAACTATGAAGTTACGTGTATGTTAGATAGAAGAATTCCACGTGTTTATAAAGAAAATGAAGAAACGACTGCGGTTGTAAATATATTAAGAAAAAACTGAATCATATCGATTCAGTTTTTTTATTTGTCGTAAATGAAAAGTGGGCTATGTAACAAGTTATAGTAATTATGCTTCATTATAATTTCAAAGCCACAATGTGTATAAAGCTTCAAAGCATTATTATTTTTTGTTTCAACATCTAGTATAATCGTTGCAACACCTTCAGAAATGAGGCGATGAACTATATTAGTGAGGATATCTTTCCCGTAACCGAGTCCTTGATGAAAAGGGTGCACAGCGAATCCTGATAATGTAGTAAAATGCTCTTGGTGAGTAACTGTAATTGTTCCTATTACGTTGTCATTGATAAGAGCACTGTATACTTGATGAGAAGAGGAATGCAACATTTTTTGTAACCATATAGCTGTATTTTCTACAGAGTCGCCGAAAGCTTTACTAGAGACATCGATAAGATCAGGAAGTGATGCTGTAGGTGCAAGGGTAAGTTGTATAGTATTCTCCAGTTTGTTTTGTGTTTTTTTTGATTTGAACTTCATACTATACTCGCTATATAGATAAGGTAATTTTAAGTAATCTGCAAATGATTTTCCTGAAGTGGAGTCGCCATTAATAATAAGAAGGGCTTCATCTACCTCTCTGTTCTGTATTTCTTTCATTGCGGTTTGTAAAAGAGTAGTGCCTATTTGTTGTTTTCTATAGTTCGGATGAACGAATCCTATTAGCTCTAGTTTTGTCGGTCTTTCAAAGTCATACATACTTAGTGCACCGATTAATTGAGTATCATCATAAAATAAAAAATCATTTATTTCTTCTTTATTACGAGTAGTTAAAAAGTTTTCATGTAAATCTGACGAATAATCAATTTGGTCGTGTTGCCCACAAATATAAGCTAAATCTTTCATTTGTTGCATTTCGTTTGTTGTTATAGATTTCTTTTTTTTAATACTCATTTCATAATCCCTCGCAATCGTTATTAAAAATAGGATAGATGACATAACTACTTTTCTAATTTTACATTACCTTGAACGGATAATAACCGATACAAATATCGATAAGGCTGTTCTACATTCTGCAAGATAAGGAATGGGCATAATAGTCTCATAGCTTTGTTTAAAAGCATGAGTTCATTTTTCTGTAAATTCTATAAATTGATTATATAACACAATGTAATTAAGAAGTGAAAAATAGGATAGTTAATATTTCTGTATATATTGTATTAGAGTTTGAGATTCTACATAATAATTACCAAAAAGGTGAAAAATCTGTGTATATAAAGCAATTTCTTTGTATTTGCGAAAAAAATTAGTTATGATAATACTAAGAAAATATATAAGTTTTGGGGGTAATGAATGAGAAAAGTATTTGAATACGTATTATTAACAATTGGCTCCATTATTGTAGCGGGTTCATTAGAACTTATTTTAGCACCTAATGGATTAGTAGATGGCGGAGTAACAGCTATTGCGATTATGGCGAATAAAGTTGCTGGATTGCCGCTTTATGGTGTGTTCTTAGGAATTAATATTCCAATTTTATTATTTACTGCAAAGGTAATGGGAAAGAAGTTCTTTATTCGTACATCTTATGCAAATGTTGTTACAACACTTGGATTGATTTATTTAAAACCATTTCCAGCAATTACGACTTCGGAATTATTAATTGTACTTTATGGAGGAGTTCTATTTGGAGTTGGAGTTGGGATCGTTGTAAAAATGGGCGGAGCAATTGACGGATCAGAAATGTTAGCAGTTTGGATGAACAAGCATTTTAAAGTACCGATTAGTACATTTTTACTTGCTGTAAATGCGGTTATTTTCATATTTGTAGCGATTTTATTTTCAATCGAACAAGCAATGTTTTCATTAGCAATTTTCTATATTGTTACGAAGATGATTGATTTCATATTAGATGGTATTAATCAAGGTAAGAGCGTCATGATTATTTCTGGTAAGAATAAAGAAATAGACGATCTATTAATGAAAGAATTACAATTATCGGTTACGTATCTACATGGAGAAGGTGGTTTTTTAGGAGAGCACAAGAGAATCATTTATTGTATTACAAACCGTTTCATTTATCCAAAAATGAAAGATCTCGTTCTCTCTGTAGATCCAACCGCTATAATTGAAGCTTCCTATTCAACAGAAACAACGGGTGTTAAGCGTCCGGGAAGAGCTTCACGGTCAGGTGAATAACTAGAAGAAGGTTGTCCAAAAAGTTATTTTGGAACAGCCTTCTTTTTATTTTGTTGAATTGTTAATGTATTCCTAGTTTAACAAGGGAACCAAGCGCTCTTCAATAACGTAACTATCGTTTCAATTTTATTTTCCGGAATACTACCAAAACCGATTAAAATATATGATTCCTTGCGTAAATCAGTTACAAAATCAAATGGAGAAAGTGGATATAATTTAACACTTTGTTTCTTAGCAGATTCAATAAGTTCTTCTTCATTCATACTGTTATGGACGTGTAGAATAATATGAAGCCCTGATTGTTCGCCGAGAATTTGAACGTTAGTTTCCATTTCTTTCTTTATGGATTTTACTAACGTGTGATGTTTTCTTTTGTATAACGTACGACTTCGATTAATATGACGCTGCCAACCGCCACTTTGTATAAAGTTAGCAAAAGCAAGTTGTTGTATAGTAGAGACTGTTTGTTTGAAAATACCGTGCAAATTCTGATATGTTTTTAAAAGATGTGGTGGTAAAACAACATATCCCATTCGTAAAGAAGGTAAAAAAGATTTTGAGAAAGTCCCCATATAAATAACACGTTCATTTGAATCAAGACTTTGTAAAGAAGGAATCGGTTTACCTGCGTAGCGAAACTCCCCGTCATAATCATCTTCAATAATGTATCCGTTGCAATCATTGGCCCATTTTAACAATTCCAATCTTCTGGATAAAGGCATAATCATCCCAAGTGGAAATTGGTGTGATGGCGTAACGTATGCGACATTAGATTTTGTATTGTATAAGCTAGAAATATGAATTCCTTTTTCATCTAATGGAATGGGATGAATTTTACGATTGCAACTTTTAACAATTGCATGTACACGGTGAAATCCAGGGTTTTCAATCCCGTATTCTTTTGTGGGACCAAGTAGTTGGAGTAGTAGCCAAAGAAGTGGCTGAGTCCCAGCGCCAATCACAATTTGATCAGGTGAGGCATGTACGCCGCGCGCATGATATAAATATGTTGAAATATGATCTCGAAGAACAAACTCGCCTTGTGGGTCTTCTTTAGCAAATAAAGCATTTTCGTACTTTAGTATCGCTTCTTGTAATGCTCTTTTCCAGTGTGTAATTGGAAAAGCGGTTTGATCAATAAGTCCTTGGCTACAATCATATTCAAATTGTTCGTCTATGAAATTGCTCGTTTCCTTTGTCACGTCTAATTTTTTGTTTGAAATAACGTCAATATCGACGTTCGCTACAAAAATACCACGCTTCAGTTTACTTTCTACATAACCCTCAGCTAGTAATTGTTGATAAGCTGATTCAACAGTAATGCGACTGACGTTAAGTTGTACTGCTAAATTTCTGTGAGAAGGAAGACGTGTACCGGCAGGTAGTGATCCTTGAGCGATTTCTCGTTTCATATATTCGTAAATTTGTAAGTAAATTGGTATTTTGCTTTTTAATTTCAATGGGATAGTAATGTCCATTATTCCCCCCTCCTTTATAAACTGGCCTTATAAAAAAGAATTAATCTGTCACTTAAGATGAAGGCAGTTATTTTCTATACTAATGATATAACATTTAGAAAATTATATAAATAGTTAGGGGAGAGTTATAATGAATGTTAAAGAAGTAGTAACAGAAGAACAATTAGATGAAGTATTACCTGTTTTACAGCAATTACGAACGAAGCTTTCAAAAGAGGAAGCAAGCTTTTTATTTCGAAAAATGAAGGAAGAGAATTATAAATTATTCTCTTTATACGATGAAATTGGAGAAGTTGTTAGCCTTGCTGGTGTAACGATTTGTACGAATTTTTATAACAAAAAACATGTATTTGTATATGATTTAGTAACAGCGGAAGCACATCGTTCAAAAGGATATGGGAATGTATTGCTTTCGTATATAGAGAACTGGGGAAAGGAATACGGATGTGAGTCTATCGCTCTTACATCAGCGTTTTCTAGACTAGACGCCCACCGTTTTTATGAAAGGGAAGGATATGATAAAGTGAGTTATTCTTTTCATAAAAATCTATAAAGGAGGATAGGTTCTAATTGATGGAAGCTGTTCAGGATATGATTTAGTTAAAAGAGGTGGAGTAGAAGGCTGGATAGAGAAAGGGATTTTAGTTGAGATAGAAAAAGAAAACATTAAGCTGAAATAGGAGGGATGTAACCTCCTATTTTTTTAATTACTTTTTTAAAGGAGTAGATTGCTTGCTGTCTTTAATAAGTAAATAAATTGTACTCGGTAAAATGATAATCGTCATTCCTAAAATAATCGCTAGTATGCCATAACCTCTATACGGAGCAGAAACGATAAACGGAAGTATCGCTAAAAAAACACCTGCAATCATCATTGAAATACTACAAATATTTGAAGCTCTTTTTTCAAGGTGCTTATCATTCCATTCTAATGAAACTGTTGACTTAGTCGTTTCAATTTTGGAACTGAAATAGCCTATTAATATAAATAATAAACCTAATGCTAAAAATATTAAATGATCAAGAGGAAGTGAGAAGCCAAGTGCAATAAGTGCAATGACAATATCAACAAAAAATAAGAATAGTAACATTGTATTACCGGTCCAAAGGAGAAATTTCTGGTTACTTGCAGCTTTAGATAAAGCTAAAAATAGAAAGAATACGGAGGAACATATAATTATATTTACGATCACAAAAGTGCTTTTATCCATTGTTGATGTAGGCGTTCCATTGAAGTCCCATTTTGTAACAATACTTGATGGTAAGAAGAAATAGAGAACAATATTTGTCGTAATAATAGTGAGAAATAAAGCAATACTAAATCGATTATTCACTGAATCACCAGCTTTCTAAATGAATAATTGGTATCTTATAACAAAATTATACAATATATTAAATGATATTTGTTTTGATTTTTCAGAAAAAACATTATAATTATATATGAAATAAAGAGGGATGTAGGAGGAAATTATGCAAAACGTAATATTAAAAGGGGATAAAGTAACAATTCGTACAATAGAAGAATCAGATATAAAAACATTATGGAATATCGTATTTAAAGAAGAAAATCCAGAATGGAAAAAATGGGATGCCCCGTATTTTCCGTTTTCAATGCAAGAATATCCGTCTTATAAAGAGAAGATGCAGGTTCGTTTACAAGAAGAACCGCTTTCAAATTTAATTATAGAACATAACGGCCAAATTATTGGAACAGTCGGATTTTATTGGGAGCATAAATCGACGCGTTGGTTAGAGATGGGAATTGTTATTTATGATCCAGCATACTGGAATGGTGGTTATGGTACAGAAGCATTAATATTATATCGAGATTTACTATTTGAAAAGATGGAGATTGGTAGAGTAGGGCTCACGACTTGGTCTGGTAATGAACGAATGATGAAAGTAGCAGAGAAAATAGGAATGAGATTAGAAGGTAGAATGCGAAACTGCCGATATTATAATGGAACGTACTATGATTCTATTCGAATGGGAATGATTCGTGAAGAATGGGAAGCGCTGTGTGTAAAGAAGGGGTGAGGAAGTATGTACGCTATGATTGCTACATTTGATGATGTATTTACTAATAAAATTAGAGCATTGCAAAATGAATTAACAAATATAATTGGAACAAATCAACTAGCTGGAGTAGAACCACATATTACACTTGCCGATTATAATGAGTTAGATGTTACTGTATATATTGAAAAATTAAAGGAGTTTGTAGCTACTCAAGAAAATTTGGCTACAGTAGACTTTCCTTCTATCGGAACTTTTCCTACTAATGGAACAATTTTTCTAGCGCCGACTACTACCGATGAAATGTTAAGATTTCATCATTCTTATCATGATTATTTCAAGACGTTTCATGATAATCTAAATTCGTATTACGTGCCAGGAAAATGGATTCCGCATTGCACGATTGCAAATAGGTTAAATGCAAATCAGTTTTTAAGTGTAATGGAATATGTATATGAAAAATTTGATTTTGCAACAGCTTCAATTGAGAAATTAAAATTAATTAAGGTAAATTATGAAAATGGTTCTGCCATTTCTTCTAGTATATTAGCAGAATATAATTTAAAGAGAATGGAGACATCGAGATGACATATGTAATTAGAGAAATGAAGCAAGAAGATATTCATGCTGTACAATCAGTAGCGAAAATAGCTTGGCATGATACGTACGAAGGTATTATTCCGAGAGATATTCAAGATCGTTTTTTAGACGAGGCATATTCTGATGAAAAAATGAAATACCGTCTTAAAAATACGTATTTATTTGTTGCAGAAGAAGAGGGGAAAGTGATTGGCTTTGCAAATTTCTCACCTGTTAGACTACAAAACGAAGCGGAATTAGGGGCGATTTATTTATTGCCAGATCAGCAGGGAAAAGGAATAGGTAGTAATTTATTACAAAAAGGGCTGACGGTATTAAAAGGGATTCGGAAACTATACATACATGTAGAAGCAGCAAATGAAAAAGGAAAGCGTTTTTATGAAGCGAAAGGTTTTGCGGAATTGGAGCAATTTGAAGAAGACTTCGAGGGGCATTTAATGCAGACGGTAAGGATGGTCTTATACATATAAGGAGGACTAGAAATGAAGATATTTAATTTTAGTGAAAAAGTAGGAAAACACTTAACGGTATTTCAGTCTAATTTCATAATGTCGAAAATAGTAAACTATCAAGGGAATATGCATATCGGTGCTATGCATTTACAAGCAAATGGAATTATCGGGTATCATGAAGCGGTTGTATCACAACTGCTTCTTATTGTGGATGGAGAAGGGTATGTATGCGGGACAAGCTGTGTTTTGGGAGCGGGGAGAGCTTCATGAGACAAGTACAGAACATGGATTAACGGCAATTGTTATGGAAGCGGAGAATCTTGAACAAATGATACTTATGCCTATTATTCAAGGGGAGTTGTGAAAAGTGATAGTTAAGGCAAATCAAGAAGGTACCAATGAAATATTAAAATATGCAGCTCAGTCAATTTTTGAAGGGACGAGAGGGAATTGTCAGCTAAGTATAGAGAAAGCCCTTGAAATTACAAAGCCGATTTTAGAAAAAGGAGCATATTATTTAGTCATTAAAGAAGAAAATAAAGTACTAGGTTGGATATTAATAGGGGAAAATGTAGACTATTTTTCTCGTGAAAAACTTGGGTTTATATATGAACTGTACGTTTTTCCAGAATATCGCGGGAGAGGATTATCACGAGAGTTGATGGAAGCTGGTATTAAGGAATTGAAGGAGAAGTATTCAGAAATTCGTTTGAATGTATATGCTGAAAATTTTGCAAAAGAAATGTATAAAGATTTTGGATTTGTTGAAAGGCAAGTGATTATGAGTTTGAAGTGAAAAAATATTGCGAGTGGGAGAAGAGAAAAATAAAAAAATATTTTAAACAACTTTAATAACCTTTTATCATATTGTTTGATGGAAGGTTTTATTGCTTTTCAGAAAATAAATGTATAGCGTGTGATTAAAAAATACACAAATTAACATTATATAATATATTGTTATTATAGTAAAAGAGAAATTTTGGAAAAATATCATTTTTTTGTTTAGAATTTTTTAATTTATTGATATAATCAATTTGTAGAATTGATTTTGGGTTAATTTTACTATTTTTAAATTTTAAGGGGGATTTAATAATGGCAGGACAAATTCGTATGTCACCAGAGGAGCTTAAATCGAAAGCGACTCGATATGGACAAGGGGCAAATCAAATTGAGGACATTTTACGTCAGTTACAAAACTTACAAAATGAATTAAGAGGAGAATGGGAAGGTCGTGCTTTCGAAGGTTTTGATCAACAATTCAATCAATTAAAACCAAAAGTACAAAACTTCGCACAGCTATTACAAGAAATTAATATGCAGCTTAATAAAACTGCAGAAGCTGTTGCTAGACATGACGAAGATCTTTCTCGTAATTTCGGTCTACAATAAGACAGATAAAAAGAACTATATAATTTAGCCATGCAACCATACGTTGTATGGCTAAATTACTTTAAAACTAGAGTAAGATACGAAGTCTTTAACTTAATAGACTTGCAGTCGCAGGAGTGATAGGTAGTGAAAAAGTTCAAGTGGAGCATCTTGTTGTTTATTATTTTAGCTCTTGTACTCTCAACAGGAGTCTCCTATTTAGCGTTAAATCAAAATGTTAAGAAAGCAAATGAGAATACTACACCAAAAATGACAGTTGCGTTGGTGAATGAAGATCAAGGTACTGTATTTGAAGGTAATAAAATAGCGTTTGGAGATCAATTTGTTAAAAATGTAAATAAAAATACGAAACAAGAATGGTACGTAGTTAGTCGCGGGGTAGCAGAAAGTGGTTTAAAAAATAATAATTACAATATGATGATTGTAATACCTAACGATTTTTCTAGAAAGGCCGTTGCGATTGATTCAGAACTTCCAGAGAAATTAACGTTAAATTACAAAGTAAATGCAACTGGGAATAAAGATTTGAAAGCCGAGGCGGAAAATACAGCTTCTGCTATTTTAGAAGATTTTAATAAGCAAATCATCGACGTTTATTTTGCAAGTATTATCGGTAAATTGCAAGGTGCACAAGATAATATAGGTAAAATTATTGAAAAAGGGACCACTCAAACGACTATGTATAAAAAAGATGTACATAGCCCGTTGGCAAATTACACAAACCAATTTAAAACGGTACAAGATTACACTAGTATTTCTGTTAATAGCTTTAAAGGATTCCAGGATGTTTTAAAAGGGTTTGGTCAAGCTTTAGATGAAGGGAATAAATCTAATAATACGTATTTAGAAGGATTTAATAACTTTCAAAAAATGCAAACTGACAATAATCTGTTAGCGAATAGTTTTACAAATCAATTTAATCAATATATGAGCGATATGAATACAGGCGATGTTTTAAAGCAGCTAAGCGCACTGGAATCTGCCAATAAAATTATCGCAAATCAATTTACGCTTTCAGAGAAAGATCCTAATATTTTAGCTGATGCTTCAGCGATTCAAAAATATTTAACAGATGTAAAAAAACAAGTGTCAGAATATGATACAGAACTGGCAGGGAAGTTAGAGAGCGACATTCAAGCGACAATCCTTAAACGATTACAAAAATCTATTTCAAACGATGGACAACACGAAGTAGTTATAAATTCATTAATGAAACAACCGGATATTCGAATCAAGCAACAAATTGAAAATTTAATTACAAAGTTGCCTAGTTTAAACATGGAAGAAATCGTTCAAAGTGATTTACCTGATGTAACGAAATTACAACTGAACAACGTAATTCAATTTACAAGTAAATATAATAAAGAAAATAATTTTTATTATGACCCTGTAAATAAAATATCTTTAGGAAATTCAATTAAAGAAGTAAAAGAAAGTTTGTTTAAAGATGGAATTACATTCAGTGATACAGCGAAAGTAAGTAAAATGGATTCTTCGCAAACTATGAATATAAGTATTCCTAGCGGCTTTGAGCTATATGGAAGTACAGATGCACTATTAATTGATGATGTGGACCGTACAAGTGAATTTCTGCAAAACGGAGCAGTTGCAATACCTGCGCGTAATGAAGGAGATTTAAAAATTAGCCTTCATGTGAAGTTAATAGATCCAAGCGTCAAAATAGATGTTTTCTCTCCAGTAACGTGGGAATGGAAACTGGATGGGGAAAATGAAAAAGAAACTGGTTCTGGAACAGAAGAACCTAAAAAAGAAGAACCAAATAAAGAGAATGAAGGAACAAAAAAAGAAAATAGCAAGGTGGAAAATGTAGTTAATAAAACGCAGTATGGAACAATGCCGCTAGTACACACTGCTAAAAAACCTATCATTCAAAAAACAGAACAGAGTAATAATGACACTGGTGGAAACCCAGGAGGCGGAACGGGAACAGATAATGGAAACGGTGGAAACCAAAACCAAGATGGTGGCTCAACAGTAATTGAACGTACAAATAATCATATTGTACATCAGAAAACTGAGAAGCTAACAGATAATACATCTAATGTATTAATTAAAGAAGCAGTGGAGACCGTCCAAAGTTATCAAGGTTTAATGAGTCTGTACCAAATGTATTATGGAATTGATTTAAGAACGAATGATGTAAGTCCTAAGCTTGAAGAGGGAAGTTTAGATGCGATTGCAACAGAGCAGTCTCTGTACTATATGTTAAACAAACAAAATGTAAATGATTTAATTTCAAGCCTTGTTTCAGCTAGTATTACTAGTGAAGTAAAGCAAGATATGATGGGTTTAAAGCAAAAAATAGACTCTTACCAACAACTCATTACTAGTGCAGATCAAAATTCAATGCTGCTAGCGGAGAAATTAAATGAAACGACGCAGCAAGCAGCTAGTATGAATCAAAATTTAGGAGAATATTTAAAAGGTTTAGCAACATGGCGTGAGAGTAGTTTAAAGCTAGTAGAAGAGCAACAAGTATTAACGACTAATAATGCTGGTGAACAAACAGCTGTACTATCGTTAGATTCTGGTATTAAATCTTTAACGATGCAAACGCAGTCATTAGTGGAAAGTTCGAAGCATAGTTTAGCGACGTCAGATGAAGTGTATAAAACATTTGACCAAATTAATGGACAAGCAAAAGACATTCAAGACAGTGGAACGACAATTGTTTCGAAAGCAGATTCTTTATTAAATGATTTTACGAAGAAAATGGAAGATGATAAAGAATTCTCAAAAAACTTTACGAAGATTTTGGCGAATAGTCGTATTGGAGATCGTCAAAATGAGATGCTATATGAGTTTTTATCTAGTCCAGTTCAGAAACAAAATGATGGGGTAATTGTAGCTGGTAATGCTTTTACACCATACTTAATCGTGTTAACTTGTTTTATTGTTGCGTTATTTACAGCATACGCAATTGCGAATCAAGAAAAGAAACGAACGCAATCAGATCATTTTGAAGAGAAATTTTCTTTAATTGATATGAATGTACCAACTACAGTAGTAGCATTCGGAATTTCGATTGTAGAAGGGATAATCATAGGAAGCATTTCAGGGCGTCTTTTAAAATTCGGTCAGGATCAAAGTTTACTGTGGATTGCGTTTATCACAATCATTATGATGGCGTTTGTATTAGTTTCAACATACTTACTGCGACAAATGAAAATGGTAGGGATGTTTATCTTATTAGTATTTTTAAGTATGTATCTATTTTTAACTGAAGCAGTTGGAAGTAAAGTAGATCAACTTTCCGGTGTTGGAAAAATACGTCAATTTTCACCACTTCAATATATAGAAGGTTTTCTAAATGATTTTATTAGCGGTAAAGATACTGGAAAAGTTATTTTTATCGTATTGTTTGTAATTGCCATTATAGGATTAGTTAGTAATCTATTTGTATGGCATAAGAAATGGGAGGAAAAAGAAGTAAATGATCAAACAATGGAGCATAGTGGTTAAGTTGTCATTTATCTGTTTCCTTTTACTGTTTGTCGCGCTACCGATAAGGGGCGCGGCTGACAGTTATCTTGGTGATGATGGAAAAATTGAGTTTAAAGTGGACCGCTTTGAAGATAAAGACCAAGAAAAAAATAAACAGGAACATAAGGAAACAGAATTAGATAAAGCATCGATTGAGTTATTTAACGAAGAAATAGAAGAAGAAATTCAGCAAAAGAAAAAGAAAGAACAAAAAGAGATGGAATCTTTGCGAGATTCTCTTTTTACAAAACAAAAAGAAATAAATCGTATGAAAGATACGAAAAATAGTTTGTTTAGTAGTGAATATGTTGTGAGAAAAAGCGCTGATGAAGTAGCGAGTAATCAAACAATGAATGAAAAGCCAATCAGTACAACAATAATATTGTTGTTAGGAGGCAGCGTTGTACTTATTTGCATCGGTATTTATACGGTTCTTCGAAAAAGTTGGAGGTAAAGTAATGGCGATACAAACGCATATTAACGTAACAGTAGATTTTAGTAAGTGGAATGGAAATACATATGACTTGCGTATTCCGAATCATCAATCTATAAAATATTTATTAAAAAATTTATTAGATACGCTAAAGATTGATAATCATGAAGGTTCACATTTTGTAATGAAAGTAAAAAATAAATCGATTGTTTTAACAGATAATGATCGTTTAATTGATCACCAAATAACAGATGGAGATATATTACAAGTTCTATAAAGAATATTTTTTACTTTTAGTTATTTGAAAAAAGTTAAGTTATTACGGGTTATAAAGAAAAGGGGAAGAGGATAAACATGACGGAAAAAACAATTCAAATTGATGCAATGAACTATCAATTTCAAATAGAAAAAGAAATTTGGAAATTGGAGATGACAAAATCTCAAACACGTATAAAAGATTTCCGTCAATTCGATATAATTACGGGCGCGTCATCTGAGTTTGTACCATTAACGATAGAAGAAACGGATGATATGTTTACGTTTCTATTTCAAGTAGATAAAAAATTAAATAAGTGGAACGATCTTAGCCGTTTTGGAAGAAATGAGAAATTAAGACTGCTTCGAAATGTTGCACAGTTTCGTAAATATTTAAATAAACGAATCACGTTTTTTTTACATCCAGACAATTTAGTTTTTAATGCGAATTTAATGCCAAGTATTATACATAGAGGAATTCGAGATATTGTTCCACCAACCCCGTTGTTAGAAGAGCAATTTTTAACGCAATATAAGTGTCTAATTATTGCTTTATTCTCCGAAAAGCACAATTTTGATGATTTATATGCTGGGTTACTAAAAGATGCAAAAGAAACAACATTTGAACAAACAGTTGCTCAAATGGAAAACTTAGATGCATTACTGCAGTTTCTTGATGACAGCTTTGAGAAGGAACAAACAAAAACAGAAAAAAATATGCAGTTAGTACCTAAAAAAAGCTATAAATCGTTTAAATACTTAGCTTTTTCCTTCATAGCGGCGACAGTTATTTTAGCTGCTCCTTTAATATATTTCACTTTTATAAAATTTCCTTATCAAAATAAATTATTAGAAGCAAATGCGAGTTTCATAGCAACTGATTATGACAAAGTAATTACACAATTAAATGAAGAGGAATTTGAATCATTACCGATTGCATCTAAATATGAGTTAGCATTTGCATACATTACAGTTGAAAAACTAGGTGAAGATCAAAAAAAAATGATTATGAAAAATATTAGTTTGAAAAGTGATGAAAAATATTTGCTGTATTGGATGTATAACGGAAAAGGTAATTTTGATAAATCATTAGATTTAGCTAAGACACTTGATGATCCGCAACTTATTATGTACGGCCTTGTTAAACAAATTGAATCGCTGAAAAATAATCCGGATCTATCAGGAGAAGAGCGTGATCAAAAGTTAAAAACATATGAACAACAATTAGATGAATATCAAAAGAAATATGGCAAATCATCAAACGATAAAGACTCGTCGAGCACGGAGACAAAAGAGTAAGCAAGCACTTGATGAGACAGTTGAAAAGGAGCAGTGAACACGCATGGAGCAACTATTAGTATTGACTTATGGAGACAAAATATATAAGTGCACATTACATCCAAATGAGCAATCAATAGTGTCGATTGGAAAAGAATGGACAAATGATATTACGAATCCTAGTTTAGAACAAGAAATAGAATTAAAGTGGAATAATGAAGTAAACGCTTGGATGGTACAAAATCAATTGATCGAATTCAATAAGGAATTTGAGATTGGAAAAACTAAAGATGTGAGCTTGAAAATCTTTATATCTATTATTGGCACAACGAAAGTGTTTGATATCGGAACGAAACATTCTCTTACAATGAGCCAAAACAGCTATGATGATATTTCTATTAGCGGGACTAGTGTAGATTTAATGCTATCTCGTGAAACGTTGTATGATTCTTTTAAAGTGAATGTATATGACGGGGATGTATTTCATAATTATACGAAGCTACAAGATAGCGTTATGTTAGAAGCGGGAGACCAATTATATTTTGATGGTGTTTTAGTGGAGATTTGTAGTGAAGATATTCAAGTACTCGCTTCAGAAGGTAACGTGAAATCTACATTACCTATTTTAGTAGAATCAGAAACGAATTATCAAAGTGGTTATCCGGATTATCATCGTTCACCACGTATTATTTACCGTGAACCAGAAGAGAAAATGACAATTGCAAAACCTTCAAGTATGCCGTCAAAACCGACGGAGCATTTGGCGAGAATCATTGCACCTTCTCTTGTCATGATTGTCGTAACAGTATTACTTGCTATTTTTATGAAATACGGAATGTTTATTATTGCTTCGATTGCGATGACATTAGTAACGATCATTGTTTCTGTCACATCTTATATAAAAAATTTAAAGCAATATAAAATCGACATTGTGGAACGTGATAAAAGTTATAGAGAGTATATAAAACAAAAAACGAAAGATTTACATGCAGAAAGTGAAAAGCAGCGTCATGCATTGCATTATCATAATCCGAATGTTGAAGTAATACGTAATATGGCTGTGCAAGTAAATCCACGTATATATGAAAAAACAATGCTACATCATGATTTCTTAACATTTAGCGTTGGGACAGGACAAGCTAATACGAGTTTTGAAATCCAATTTAATGAAGAAGAATTTAGTCAAACGAAAGATGAGTTAATTGATATAGCACGTGAACTAAGACAGCGTTATCTTACTTTGGAAGAAGTACCTGTTGTAACAGATTTGATAAATGGGCCAGTTGGCTATATTGGACAACGCTCTTTAGTGTTAGAACAATTACAATTATTAGTTGTACAAACCGCGTTATTCCATAGTTATTATGACTTGCAGTTTATTACTATTTTTCCGGAAGAAGAAAAGGAGAAGTGGGACTGGATGCGCTGGTTACCTCATGGAAGTGTTCGCGATATAAATGTACGTGGATTTGTATATCATGATCGTAGCCGTGATCAAGTGTTAAATAGTTTGTATCAAATATTGAAAGAACGAAAACTAAAACTAGATGAAAAAAGTTCAACTAATGAAAAAATGTACTTTGCACCGCACTATGTCGTTCTCATTACAGATGAAAAACTAATACTAGACCATGTTGTGATGGAATTCTTTAATGATGATCCGAGTCAATTAGGTGTATCACTTGTATTTGTACAAGATGTTATGCAAAGTTTACCGGAACACGTGAAAACGGTAATAGATATAAGAGATGCAAAACATGGGAATATCATCTTGGAACAAGGCGAGCTTGTTAATCGTCAATTTAAATTAAATCACGTACCGAAAGATTTCAATTTAGAAGATGTTTCACGAGCATTAGCGCCGTTAAATCATTTGCAAAACTTAAAAAATAGTATTCCAGAAAGCGTAACATTTTTAGAAATGTACGGTGTTGAAAAAGTAAAAGAACTGAATATCACAAGTCGCTGGCAGAAAAATGCGGCACATAAATCTTTAGCTGTACCACTTGGACTACGTGGGAAAGAGGATATCGTAAACTTAAACTTACACGAAAAAGCTCACGGACCTCACGGATTAATAGCAGGTACAACCGGTTCAGGTAAGTCAGAAATTATACAATCGTATATTTTATCTCTAGCAGTTAATTTCCATCCTTACGAAGTCGCATTTCTACTAATTGACTATAAAGGCGGCGGTATGGCGAATTTATTCAAAAACTTACCGCATTTATTAGGAACAATTACGAACTTAGATGGAGCACAAAGCATGAGAGCGCTCGCATCAATTAAAGCTGAATTACAAAAAAGACAACGATTATTTGGTGAAAATGATGTAAACCATATTAATCAGTATCAAAAACTGTATAAAGAAGGCTTAGTAAGTGAACCGATGCCACATTTATTTTTAATTAGTGATGAATTCGCGGAACTGAAGTCAGAACAACCAGAATTTATGAAAGAGCTAGTTTCAACAGCGCGTATCGGTCGTTCGCTCGGAATTCATTTAATATTAGCTACACAAAAACCGAGCGGTGTTGTAGATGATCAAATTTGGAGTAACTCGAAATTTAAACTAGCATTGAAAGTTCAAAATACGTCAGATAGTAATGAAATTTTAAAAACACCAGATGCTGCTGAAATTACATTACCAGGACGTGCTTACTTACAAGTTGGGAATAATGAAATTTATGAACTATTCCAATCAGCTTGGAGCGGGGCAGACTATGTAGAAAATAAAGAGGATAAAGAACATTTAGACGCAACAATCTATGCAATAAATGATCTAGGACAATATGAAATATTAAGTGAAGACTTAAGTGGACTTGGTAGTAGTAAAGAAGTAATAAGCGTACCATCTGAACTGGATGCTGTCATTGACTACATTCACGATTACGCAGAAGTAAATGAAATTGAAGCGCTAGCTAGACCATGGTTACCACCACTTCCAGAGAGCGTATATTTACAAGACTTACACGCTATTCAATTCAAAGAAGCATGGACGAAAGAAAAGAAACCATTACAAGCAACAGTTGGTCTACTAGATCAGCCTGAATTACAATCACAAACACCATTAACATTAGATATTAGTAAAGACGGACACGTAGCAGTATTCTCAAGTCCAGGTTACGGAAAATCAACATTCTTACAATCAGTCATTATGGATGTAGCTCGTCAGCATAGTCCGGAGCATTTACATGTGTATTTATTAGACTTCGGAACAAACGGTTTAATGCCATTAAAATCTTTACCGCATGTGGCAGACATCATTACACTAGACCAAGTTGAAAAATGCGAGAAATTTCTTCGCCGCATAGAAGATCTATTAAAAGATAGAAAGCAATTGCTAAGTAAATATGGCGTTGCGAGTCTTGAAATGTATGAGAGAGCTAGTAAAGAAGTATTACCAACAGTATTAATTACGTTAGATAACTATGATTCTGTTAGAGAAGCTGGATTTGTCGAAGACTTTGAACGCATTGTTGCACAAATCGTACGTGAAGGGGCAGCGGTAGGAATTCATTTAATGCTTACGGCTACACGTCAAAATGCGTTGAGAGTACAAGTAAATACAAATATTAAACTACAAATTGCTCTATATATGATAGATGAGGCAGAATCTAGAGCTATTGTAGGAAGAACGGACTTGAAAATTGAAGAATTAGCAGGACGTGGTTTAGTTAAAATTGACGAACCAACAATTTTCCAAACAGCTTTACCGACCAGTGGAGAAGACGTACTTACTCGAATTGAAAATATACAAGCTGAAGGAAAAGAGATGGATTCCTTCTGGGATGGAGAAAGACCGAAAGCAATTCCTATGGTGCCTGAAGTTCTGGAATACAAAGAATTTATTGCATGGCCAGAAACAAGAAAAATTATTGAAGCAGGCAAACTAACATTTGGTGTAGAAACAGAAAGCGTTACACCTCTTGAATTAGATTTAACGGAAGCGTCTAATATTGTTGTAGGGGGAATCAAGAAAGATGAAGTTGAAAATGTAGTTCATCAATTCCTTCAACAGTTAGCTGAAAGTGGACACTTTGACTTAGGCTTAATCGATACAAGAACACGTAATTTCTCGAACTATAGAGAGAGCGCTGCTTTATATGTAGCTGAAAAAACAGGGATTGAGAAAACGATCAAACAAGTTACAAATGCTTATAAATCAAGAGAAGCGGCGTTTAAAGAGGAGCAGGAAGCATCAAGTGAAACAGTGAACCCAGCCGAATTTATTAAGAAATTTAAGCCGATTGTAATCGTAATTGCAGATGTAAATGATATTTTAAGTAATTTAGAAGATAGCGATATATATAGTTTAGCGGAATTAATAACAAATGGTGCATTTATGGGTATCCACTTCGTAATTGGCTGTGATGTTGATTCAATTGACAGTCGATACGATTTAGTTTCAAAAACAATAAAAACGCAATCTCATGTTATTTTACTTAGAAAATCATCAGGCCAAATGGTCTTTGATGTATCTAATAAAGATTTAAGTAGTACAAAATTAAATCCATTTGAAGGGTATTTTGTTGAAAATCGTTTTGCTACTAGAATTAAAGTGCCAACTATTTAAGGGGTGATTTGCATGGGGATAGAGGAATTAAATAGTCAAAAATCTGGTTTGTTAAGTAGTATAGGTCATCAACAAGGGCAATTGGCTGAATTACAAATGAAACTAAGAAGGCTAATAACTGCTAAGGGGAAATTTATAAATAATCTTGAAGCAATTAAACAAAATCAAGAGCAGTTTAAGTCTTTAGAAATAAACGAGAGTAGTTGGAAAGGGCAAAGAGCAACTACTTTTAAAGAAACGTATGAACAACAAGTCGTTTCGAATTTAGGGAAGTTTATTGGAGAACTAGGGAGAGTTCAAGAAGACATCGATCAAGCCATACGGCGGCTTGAAAGAGAAATCGCTACATGTGAGTCTAGTATTCTTTCTTTAAGTAGAAGTGTTTCAATGGTTGACGCTAGTATTCAAGTAGAAGTACAGAAGGCGGGGAAATGATAAATGGGGGAAATTAAATTAAATAAAGGGGTATTTGATGCGAAAGTAAGTGAATTGAAAAGTGGTGCTAGTGATTTAGGTAAGACTAAATTTAATGGTATGCAGTTACATCGTACGAATTTAAGTAAACTGAAAAAATATTGTGAAGCGATTGAAAAGTTATCAAAAAAAGTGCAGCAATATGAACAAATACTACAAAAAGATATTAGTAGAATTCAGCAAACAGGACAAGAAATGGTTCAGCAAGATGAAAAGCTTGGAAAAGATTTGAAAGACAGTTCAGCGCACCGTGCTATGTAAAGGGAGAGGGGGGAGAAAATATGAGCAAAATCATAGAGTTACAAGAAGTAAAAGAGCTTCAAGATCGCTTTAATTCAAATGCTGAAGAGTTAAATCAACATTTGGAAACATTGCAGCAAAAAATAGAGGACTTTACACAAATTAACTCTTTCCAAGGGAAAGCTGCTGCGGATATTAAGGAGTATTTATCGACAGTTCATGGAACTATTATCACTGGATTTACAGCTACAGCCGAAGTATTAAAAAGTCAATTTCAAAAAGCAGTAGAGGAGTTTAACAGTGAGGTTGACAGCGATGCAGATGCAAAAATCCATGGAAGTTATTTGGATGGTGTAAAGAAAAAAGTTAATGGATATAGTGAGGGATTTAGCCACTCTAATGAAGCGGCGAAAAAAACAGTAGGTACGATTAGTGACATCGTCGCAATTCAATATCCATCATCATCAAGCATCACTGAAGGCGCTGTAAAAAGCCAAAAAGAAATCAGTGATACATTAGAAAAATTAGAGACTTATAACAGTAAGCAAAGTGACCTGCAAGAGTTTGATGAATTAATGCGTAAAATAGATGAGGGAATGAAACAAATAAAAGTGAATAATGGGAATTTGTCTATCGCTTCAATAGGGAAGCTATTAGCTGATACATCAATTGGAAATATCATTAAGGGATTGGCAGATGCCATGACTAAGTTTGATATTGGGAATAAGGGAGCTAAGGCTACTTTAAATGCCTACATACGCATGCATTACGTTACAAAAAAATTGGGTTTTGAAGTCCTTTTTGATCCTAAAGGCCGAAAAGGTAAAGGGGCATTTACATTATCGACTTCTAAGAAAGAAGATATGGTTTTAGTAGAAAGAATACTTAAAATGGATAATAAAGATGACGTGTTATTCAAATATTTACAGAATAAATTGGAATTTAAATTCGAGGGTTTGAAAACAACAAAGGAACAAATAAAAAAGGCAAAAAAAAATATTTATAAATTACCAGAGTTTCAAGCTTATCATGATTTCCACAATGATAGGACAAATAAAGGATTGCCTACCGCAATTGGGAAAAGAGGACTGAGTTCATTTAAAGCTGCTTGGGCAGACGGCTTAAAGGATATTAATCCTATGAAATGGAAAGAAGCGTTTAAAGGCCTGGGTAAAGCAGGCGGATTCTTGAAAGGAGCAGGTATTTTTGGAGCGGTTGTTACAGTTGGAGGTAATGTTGTTGATGCTAAAGAAGGTGGTTGGCAGTTAAAAGATGTAGTTGATGTAGCAACAGATTCAGCTGTAGATATTGGAGCAAATGCTGGAGCGATGGCAGCTGGTGCTGTAGCAGGATCGTTTTTCCTTCCGCCGCTTGGTACTGTGGTTGGAGCTGGTACTGCAGTATTTGCTACCTGGGCGATGAATTATAAATTTGAAAAGCTTGGGGGAGACAATCTAATTGATATTACTAAAAAAGGAGTTAAAAATGTAACTGAAAAGATAGATGGGAAATTTAAAATCGGGGAAAAAATAAAATCTATATTTTGGTGATTAGAAAGGTGTATATAAGTAATGTGGAATATAAAAGAAGAGGATTTAGAGAAATTTAGAATGACATGTAGAAGTCGTTTAAATCCTGAAGGTGTCACTGGATTTATGCTCGGAACAATATTTTATACTTCATTGTTCATGATTATTATTTTTTTGGGGGGAATAGATTATTATACCACTGTGTTTGATAAAGTAATTGTTAGGGTTGAATTAGTGTTATATGGTTTGCAAGTAATGTTTTTAATTCTATATTTATTCCCTAAAGCGCGTTTTAAATTTCAAAAATTACAAACGCTCGTTATATTATTATATGCATTTCAACTTGGAACTATCGGATGCACGTTATTTGTTCTTTCTGGAATGATTGAGCATTCAATTGATCTCCATACACGTATTTATGTAGGTCTATTAGTATTAGGTGGAATAATTGTTCATATTGTGACAACAGTTGATACATTTAAACAAGCAAGCGAAGGTGCATTTAGTAGTGGGGACAAATCAGCTTCGTTCTTTAGTAAAACAAAGGGACATGTTATACGAGGTGCTGTAATTTATGTGTTAAGTCTTCTTGTTTTGATTTATATAAATAATAATTACTCATTAAACACAATGTTTGGTTATGTTATATGTAATGTTGTTATGTATGCAGTGGCCATTGGTGCAGCAGAATTTCAATTATTGGCTTATTGTAGATTTAAGTTTCCTTCATTTAACATATCATGGGAACAACATAAAAGAGAGACTCCAAGATATCAAAAGAAAAATAAAAAAGGTAAATCAAAACGTAAGGCGTAAAGAAAATGAGTATAGTAGATTTAAATGTTCGTCATTTACTATAATGTGGAAGGAATATGAAGGAGAGCGTAAGTGACATTTGAAGAAACATAAAAAATATAGCCAAGAGAAAGTATAGTAAAAGGAGTAGGTATTATGAAAATTCAATATAAAGCATTATCACTTTTAAATTTAATTAGTATTACTCAAATTGTAAAAAAAGAAGATTGGTTATTACCTGCTATCGCACTGAGAAATCAAGTTGTTCATAGTGGAATATATGCTGTAGGTCCCGTTCTTTTTAAATATCAGCCATTGGAAAATGAACCAGAGTACGGCGAATATACATATTCTGTTCCAGTAAATGAACGTGTTAAATTAGGAGAGAATTCTGCATATGAGTATGTTGATGGATTAATTATTGAAGAGGCATTAAGTGTTCGATTTACTGATGAAGATGGTGATATTGAAGAGGCTTATAATTTAATACATGAGTTTGCAGAACAGCATCATATTAAATTAGAAAACGGTTTTTATCACGTATGTTTAGATGTATACGGTGACATGTGGCTAGATATTTATGCTCCTATTATAGAAGTAGGTGAAACAATAAAATGATAATAGAAGGACAAAGTATTGCGTATACAAATGTTGTTTCGAAAGAATACTATTTTCATTACAAAGATATGGAAGAAGCAATTGAACATTTTATGTCAGAAATTGCAACAGCGAATTTAACAGTAAAAGGTCAGATGTTTTATGCTTTGAAAAATATACCATCTGATGAAAATATGTATGTTGAATTATTCATGCCAGTAAATGAAGATAAAATTCTAACATCAGAAACACTTCAATTTAGGAGCTATTATTATGTTGATGAGATGCTCATGAAACGATATACGGGAGATTATGAAAAATTAACAGAGCAGGTATATGGTGAAATGCTTCAGTATATGGAGGATAATAATCTGAATTTAGCCTCGCCAATTTATCATGTGTTTAGCGGTGATGAGTCTTTACAGTATGTTGAAGTGAAGATTGCTGTATTTAATGAAGAATAATATTTTAAGCTTGTGATTTTTAAAATATGGAAATATCATAAAAGAAATAGTTTTGAATAGGATTTGGGGAAATAACATAAATAAAACCTTCTCTTCTCGTTAGAATGAGGAGGTTTTTCGTTCTCAAATCTACATATAATTAACTTAATATTTCGACATGTGATTTTCAGTTGAATCATTCTGTATTGGTAGTAGTTACGTTCTATAGTTCACTTTGTTGCTATTTTGAAGGGGTAAATTTATTCAAAAGTTAATTTGTAAAAAGAGGAGGTTGTTAATTTGAATAAGGATCGAAATGTTTTGGAAACAGAGAAAAGTTTTTTTGAAAGGACAATAGTATCTATCTATAAAGCGTTAGAATTTATAATGAAATATACAATGATTCTAATAATAATAATGTCCATATTTGTAATAATCGCTGCTGTTTATTTTAAAATATATGAGGGGATAGGAGCGGGTATATTTCTCTTAATCTCGTCATTATTTGCATATGTGGTGTTTTTTAAGAAAAGTAAAAATGCCTAGAGGAACCAACGAGGTATCAGTATGAAGTTAAAGAAAAAAGCTAAGATGATGATAGTTCTGTCAATAGTATCAAGTTTATTAAGTGGATGTGGTTAAGTACGGATACGGGACCAATATGAAAAATTGCCGCAGTCTTATAAATGAATATGATCCTTTGTATGGCGCCATTAAAGCCGCAGATTTTGTAATACCTGGACAGGTTTATAAAATGGAAAATGGGGATATTTCGGTATTTTTATAGTTAGGAAAAAGTTATTCTAAAAGGAGTATGTTGGGTGAATCATAGACGTAAGAAAAAGAAACCGAAACAAATAAGAAAAGAATCTGTTAAGAAAAACCCGATAGTAGAAGAAAAACCACTAAAGAAGAGTAGCAACAAGTTAGTTGATATTCTCCTAGGTATTCTTCTTTTCCCAATTTTTATATGGGCTGTCTTGGAAGGTTCTACAACACAAGTAAGCAAAGGGAAGACTTTCCTTATTATCGTTTTCTTTATCTTAATTGCAATAGGGTTATCTATGATAGGAAACAAATAAGGGGGAGTTCAGATGTTTAAGAAGAAGGAGAAAAAAAGCATTTACGTTAGACTGGTAAACACACAAGGGGAAATCATTCGAGAGTTTAATTGTACAGAAAAAGACTTGCAAAAAGTAAAAGGAAATGGTGCTGAAATTCGTGTGGTTGGAGATAACTCATATGAGATGGTAGCAACCGATGAACAACTAGAAAAACTAGCAAGAGTCGAAGCAGAAATCGAAGCAGAAATCAAGGAATGGGAAGACGCTTTAAATGAGAGTTTGGATGAACGAGAGGAAAGAGAAGCAAGGCAGAAAGAATTGAAAGAAAAGAATAAATGGAGTACAAAGAAGAAAGTAATCGTATTTGGACTGATATTCTTTGTATTTATTGGATTACCTATTATTGAGGGGTATCAGAATAGTAAACTAGTTGAAGAAGGAACATCATTAAATGCAGAAATTGTAGGTAGGCATGTAGAGAAGGAATTCATGTTTACACACCCCACATTAGTAGTTGAGGTAGACGGTAAAAAGCATAATGTATGGGTAAGTGAAGAGACATATAACGGAGCAGAGTGGTTAGGTAGACTAAAAGTCATCAAAACAAAAGATGGTAAAGTTGAGAAGGACCCTAGATATGAGGGTGAAGACTTAATCACGAGTTATTAAGCAGTATGTTTTTAATATTCGCTTCTCGAATTAAACAACATTATTATTTGCAAAAATCGAATCCATTAAAATAAAAAACAAATTTCAAATAACTTTAATAACCTCCTAACATATTATTGATGGGAGGTTATCACCTTTCTGAAGATAAAATTAAAGAGCTTTATTATCTCGATACAATTGTGATGACAGTAACGTTTTTACTAAGTGAGTGCAGTTTCGGGGAAATGAAAATAGAGTATGAGGAATTAGAAAAGGTATTGTATGAAGGGGAGATGAATACGATTATGCCTGCAAGTGATGAGGGATATGCTTAAGTGAAAGAGAGAAGAATATTTAGAGCTTTTGAGGAGAAAGAAGGCTATTTGAACTATCAAAAGCATTCTGATTATGTACGGTAATTAATGTAGTGATGATATACAGAAAAGATTATCTAAATTTAGTTACACAAAGATGAATGTATTTAAAAAGTTAGGAATGTAATGGGATTTTAGTGAATGAAAATTATTTAAACTGTATAGAAGGTGAAAAACTGAATGTGGAACATAAAAGAAGAAGATTTAGAAGCATTTCGGATGACATGCAGAAGACGGTTAAGTCCTGAAGGTGCGACGGGATTTATGCTAGGAACAATATTTTATATTTCGATATTTATGTTTATTATTTTTGTAGGGGATTTGAATTACTACAACAATTTTTTTGATAGAACTATTGTTAAAACTGAAATTGTGTTATTTAGTATTCAAATTATATTTTTAATTATATATCTATTTCCGAAAGCATGTTTTAAATTTCAAAAGTTACAAACGCTAATCGTATTACTATATGCGTTTCAACTTGGAACGATATTATTTGTAGTTTCGATTGTTTCTGAAATGGTTGATAATTCAACTGGTAGGATGTATACCGGGCTATTATTTGTAGGAGCAGTTATTATCCATATTGTAGCAACGCTAGATACATTTAAACAAGCAAGTGAAGGTGCGTTTAGTAGTGATGAAAGATCCACTTCGTTTTTTAATAAAACAAAAAGAACTATGATAAAGGGTGCTTCAATATATACACTAATAATTCTTATATTAATGTATTTTCAAAATGATTATTCGATTGATTTTTTAGTTATGTATGGAGTAGGAACTGTTTTAATGTATGCGGTTGCAATTGGAGCGGCAGAATTCCAACTCTTAGTGTACTGTAGATTCAAATTCAAGTCATTTAATATGACGTGGGAAGAGAATGAGAGAAAGTGTGGAAGAATTCGAAAACAAAATAAGAAATTCAAAACGAAAAATAAATAATATATTAATAGAATTTTAGTGTTCGAAAAATAATTGAAACGTATAGAAGGTGAAGAGCGAGGGTGTGGGATATAAAAGAAGAAGATTTAGAAGCATTTCGGATGACATGTAGAAATCGTTTAGACCCTCAAGGTGCTACAGGGTTTATGTTTGGAGGAATACTATTTAGTTCAATAACAATATTTTCTATTGTTTTATCAGCTGGGTGGGATTACTGCTTGCTTCTCTTTAATATAGGAATTGTTAAGTTAGAAGTATTCTTATATATTATACAAATAATTCTTTTCGTTATTTATTCATTTCCGATAGCTCAATTTAAATTTCAAAAACTACAAACCCTTGTCGTATTATTATGTTCATTCCAATTGGCAACAATAGCTCCTATTGCTTTGACTGTTACTAAAATGGCTAATAATTCAATTGATTGGATTACAATACTATATGCGGGTTTATTGCTTTTAGGAGCAGTAATTTTTCATGTTTTGACAACAATTGATACGTTTAAACAAGCGAGTGAAGGTGCGTTTAGTATGGATGAGAGGTCTGCTTCTTTCTTTAGTAAAACAAAAGGAAAGATGATGAAGTGGGCTACACTATACGCAGTAACTATTCTTATTTTAATATATTTTCATAACGATTATGGGTTTGATGATTTATTTATGTATTTAGTAGGGACCTTTTTAATGTATACGATAGCAATCGGTGCAGCTGAATTTCAGCTATTAGCATATTGCAGGTTTAAATTTCCGTCATTTAACATTTCGTGGGAGCAACATAAAATGGAGACTCCAAGATATCGAAAGAAAAATAAAAAAGGTAAATCGAAACGTAAGGCATAAAGAAAGTGCATATTGTAAGTTTTGGTGGTGAAAAAGTAATAATTTATAGGAAAGTATTTGAATTACTAAAAGAAAATTCACTTATGTAAGGTGATTAAAGTGATTAGAAGATTATCTGATCGAAAATGTAGAGAGTGTAGTGTGATGATGAAATGAACACAAAAAAGGTTTCTAAAATGATTACTATCATAATAACAATCAGCCTACTACAAGCATGTAGTTTTTTTGAAGAAAAGGTAGAGTATGAGCCATTTATTAAGGCATTGGATGAAGGTGACATGAAAAAGGTTATGTCTTCGAGTGATGATGGGTATGCTTTTGTGGAACAAAGAGCTATATATAGTACATTTGAACAAAAGGAAGATGGAGAACACAGTAAAACAATTCGTCAAACTACGGAAGGTGCATATAATACAAAAGATAAAAGTTTATATGGAGAGACTATACAAACAGTTGCGACTGATATAGAAAAAGAAAAGGAGAAAAGGACAAATGAAAATTATAAAAAAGAGACTATTTATAGTACTCATGTTAAGTATGAAAATGGACAGGTGAAAAGTCCGGATTCAAATCTAGATGTTTCATACGTGAACTTAATTGTAGATCGTTTAAAAGGTATAGGGAAACTAAAGATGAAGCCCGGGGATGATATAAAAAAGTTTGATCAGCCTAATTCAGTGGGATATCGACTAACTGAATCCGAATTCCAAAGTATTATTAATGATAAGTTAAAAATTAACTATGATGAATATGATGGATCAACAATTTCATTTACTTTTGACTCTGCAAAAAATCCAAAACAGATATTACAATTAAGTATTGATATAGATTATAAGAAAAAGAATGAGGATGGAAAATTAGTAGAAAATATGTTCCAAATTATAACTTATTTTAATAGGAAACAGGATAATAACCAAGATGCGAGACAGGAATATATTGATTTTAAAGCACAGTATAATAAGAAGCAGTAATATTAAGAAGGGCATTTGCACGTAAAGATAATAGCGACATAAGTGTGAAAAATGTTTCGATTTGTAGTGGAAAGAATTTGAGTATAAATATGTAGCCCCAATTGCTGGAGTAAATGCAACAATTGGGGCCATTAATCTGTCTAAATTTAGCTTGAATACATAACATGTTTTAGTTAGAGTATTGCTCCGCAAGTAGTTTCTCCATCTTCATAATAACGGTGCGAAGTTTTTGTATAATCTGCTTGTATTGCTAAGTTACAATTATTTCCGCTTATAGTGTACCTCTTATTATCGATACATCGTCCACATCCCGATGTCTTGAAACCCTAGACGTTTATAAATTCGTCCAGCAGCTGGATTGTTATAAAATAAACAAAGTGTTCGGCTTTCTTTCGTAAAGTCTTGAATCATTTTTTGTAATAGGAGTGAAGCATATCCATTTCCGCGGTAGTTCGGTTGTGTACATACGCCCACAACCATAGCGGATAATGAATTTTCCGCGGAAGTAGAGGCGGATGCGATGATTGCACCGTCTTTTTCAATATAATACGTACGTCCTGTATTTGTTTCAATAGCTTGCCTTAAAATTTTTTCTGATTCATTAGCAGTCGGGAATTCATCGATGCTACTTCTTAATTGCATAATTCGCTCTACATCATCTAGTGACGCAAGTTTAATCGTTTCATGGATAGGCGTGTCAGGTAAGCTGTTGCCATTTAGACATTCACAAAAATACATTTCATTTTTCGTACCTAGCTGTATACTTGAAACGGTTTCAAATCGTTCAACAATAGTTGACTTGCCAGAGAGTTTCAGCGGCTTATATGCGGAAAGAAATGGCTCATAGTCAGTTACTACAAACTCTTCTTTGCTATACGGTATAAATGCATCATGGAAGCGAAGTAAAATCGATTTTAATGTTCCATTCTCTTTAAATACGCCCCATAATTCTTGAAAGTCTGTATCATAACCGAAAGCTTCAATATCCCCAATAATAAACAAGTTAAGGGCTGCTTCTTCTTTTAAGTAAGCGAATACTTGTTCATGATCTTTCTTTGTTAATTTTCTCATCATAAAGAATCGACCTCTTTTTTTATTTTTCTAAATATTACAACTTAAGTTTTTTGAAATCAATATAAAATTTTATGTTTAGTTCACCAACTTTCGGAAAAACTAGGAAAGATATGACAAAGGAGGTTATGAACGGTGGATCATCCAATTCAAGGGTTAATGAAAGCAGCAATGGAAAATTTGAAGGAAATGGTCGATGTGAATACGATTGTTGGAGAGCCTGTTCAAACGGCTGACGGTGGTGTAGTGTTAACGGTTTCTAAAGTAGCGTTCGGGTTTGGAGCAGGAGGTTCTGATTTCCAGACGAATGATGGGCAAAGAGCGAATGGTAACCCTGCATTTGGCGGCGGGAGCGCGGGTGGTGTTTCAATTACACCGGTAGCATTTCTTGTGGTGAATAAAGATGGAGTAAATATTCTTCATTTACAAAATGCGACACATTTAGCAGAAAAAATGATTGAATTAGCTCCACAAACAATTGATAAAATTCAATCGATGTTCCAAAAAGATGATAAGAAAGAGGGAAATCATCATCCTCAAAACCCAGATGATATCCTTTAAAAACACCTGCTTATGAGCAGGTGTTTTTTCTTGTAATCACTATGTAATAAAACACATGAAATTGTAAATAGTTTTTGAAGTTTTTTCTATGTTTCTAAAATTTTTCATGTTAAAATATGCTATAGAATTGAAACATACAAAACGAAGGTGGCTAGGTGCTTTGTCTGGAGGATCTGACCAAGTAAAGAATATGATATATATTAATGGTAATCGTCGGGGTCATTGTTTTATTACATCAGGAATTACGTTTAAAGAGTTTGCAAGTAACATCCCTTCACCGCTTCATCAAGTATTGCTTTTGAAGCATAACTTTGAATGGACAGATTTTCATTATCATACTTTATTTGAATATGTTGAGGAAGAAAATATACATAAGTTAATTCAAGCAGAGATTGATGAATTTGATGAATTTTGTTGGGTAGATTTTGATGATGCAAGCGATTTAGATGAATTAGAGCCAAAAGAAATTGCAGAGCTTTTATATTTGGCTCACAAAAAAGAACCACTTGCTAGAACATTCTTTCCGCTATTGAAAAATAGATTTGTTTATTTTTCACATGATGACGGGTGGTACAACAAAGTGTACTATCGTAGAATTGCTGATTTTGTAGGAATGTTAAGTAAAGTCATTCCTTATAAACTCGGTGCTTTCGGTAAGAAACGTTTTTCTTTCTTCCAAAAATCAAAAATTTTCCCAGCAATTTCGAAAGAAGTGATCATGGGGCTTCTTCCATTAATGGAAGATGGTCTTTATATTGATCTGGCAGGGAAAATTGAGTCAAGAAGAGGTCTTGAAATTCCGGTATATGTAGTTGGTTCGTATGAAAGTACGGATGAGGTGCTAGATAATATTGATGAATTGAAAGAAGAAGCAACAGAGACAGGTTGGCTCATTTTTGATAAGAAAGAACAAGAGTGGCAATGGGTTGTGGACTAAGAAAACTTGGCGCATGAAGTCAAGTTTTCTTGTCATTTGAAAGGAGATCAAATGCAGAAATATTATACAATTGTGGGTATTGTAAGTATTATTCTCGTGGCAATATTACTTATTACTTGTCCGAAAGAATCCGATTTCAAATTGTATCTAGAAGATAAGTATACATTGAAATGTGATGAGAGTAGCTTTGAATGCACGCAAAATGTAGATGGAAAAAAAGAGAAACTACAGTTTGAAGGTATTGATACACGAAATGGTGTTTTCTTTATGACTGTAAAGCAAACATTTAAAACAGAAGCTGGTGTTACGAAAGAATATAGCGGGGTAGGAATGTTTGGTACATTTCTTTTTGTTTCAGAAAAGACTTTCTAGTAATAGAAGGTCTTTTTTTTATGCTTATGTTCATATAGATGGAGTAAGACAAGCATAGGAGGGATATTGATGAAAAAAGAATGTATTGTTTGTGGTGGAGAAGAGTTTTTCTCCTCAACGTTATATGCACGTACGAAACAAGATTGGGCATATGCACCTAACATGTATCGATTTGAAAAAGTGTTTATTGAGCATCGAGATGAAGAAAATTATCCAGTCTTTCAAGAAATTACAGCAAAGCATTGTTGTGGATGCGGTCATATTATGTTGTATCATGAATGAACACACCAAGTATAACTTGGTGTGTTTTTTTTAAAACGCTGACAGAGCAAGCGGATAAAGTAAAGTAAATAAAACAGAAAAACTACCAAAGCCAATTGCTGTATACCCGAGTGTTCTCGCTCCGAAATTGACAGCTAATAAGCCAATTAAAATCGCAAGTGAGCCGAGTGTAACAGGATAAAAAGCGATGGAGAATAACGAAAGAAATAAAGCGACATAGCCAACCATTGCACCGGTATTTGTACCTTCTATTTCATTTGCAATTTCTTTCCGCTTATGTCTAATTGGAATGCCAGCTGGTGATATTTCAGCTGCATACTCTTCTTGTTTTTCACCACTTTTAAAATGATGATTTCTCTTTCTTCGCATGTACATCCCTCTCTTTCAATTGGGTGTACCTATAGTATCTTTCAGAAAGAGAAGAACATGAGTATGAGTTAAACCCAAGTAAAGCAAAAATTGGAGAATAGAGATTCTAACTTTAGCTTGTACATCTCCTTATGAAGATAAACAGGAATTTTGGAAAATGATGTAGAATGAAATGAATGATAATACGTGAAGGTAGGGGAATGTATGACGAAATTTAATTGGCACGAATCAGCAGAGAAGAAATGGGATAGTAGTGCAGAGTTTTGGAATCAAAATAGTCAAGAAATGTGGGACAGTGGTAGCAGGAGCACAATTATTCCATTTTTTGAGCAGTACGTGGAAAAAGAAGCTCAAGTACTCGATGTTGGTTGTGGTGATGGATATGGTACATATAAATTAAGTGGCTCGGGTTATAAGGCAGTCGGAGTAGATTTATCGGAAGTAATGATTCAAAAAGGTAAAGAACGCGGAGAAGGCCCAAATTTATCTTTTGTGAAAGGGGATCTTTCTTCCTTACCTTTTGAAAATGAACAATTTGAAGCGATTATGGCGATTAACTCATTAGAATGGACCGAGAATCCATTACTAGCATTGAATGAAATAAAGCGTGTTTTAAAGAAAGAGGGTTATGCATGTATTGCGATTTTAGGACCGACAGCAAAGCCTCGAGAGAACAGTTATCCTCGTTTATACGGCAAAGACGTTGTTTGTAATACGATGATGCCTTGGGAATTTGAACAATTAGCGAAAGAACAAGGTTTTGAAGTTGTAGATGGCATCGGTGTGTATAAGCGCGGAGTAAATGAGAAGATGTTAGATCAACTACCTACAGAGTTACAACAATCATTAACATTCTTATGGGTATTTATGTTAAAAAACGTATAAAGAAAAGAAAGAATTTTTAGGAGGTAAATAAGTGCAGAAAATACAAAAAACTGATACAATATCATCAGAACCAATTAAAGGGGGACTAGGGTATATGACAACTACTACAACAGTTAAATCTGATATTGAAATCGCACAAGAAGCAAGTATGAAAAAAATTCAAGAAATTGCAGCTGATTTAAATATTTTAGAAGATGAATTAGAGCCATACGGGCATTATAAAGGTAAGTTATCTCTTGATATTTTTAAGCGCTTACAAGATGAGAAAGACGGTAAAGTTGTTTTAGTAACAGCAATTAACCCAACTCCAGCTGGAGAAGGTAAATCAACAGTAACAGTTGGTTTAGGTCAAGCTTTTAATAAAATTGGTAAGAAAACAGTAATTGCACTTCGCGAACCATCTCTTGGACCAACGATGGGACTAAAGGGCGGAGCAGCAGGTGGCGGTTTTTCACAAGTCGTACCAATGGAAGATATTAACCTTCACTTTACTGGAGATATTCATGCGATTACAACTGCCAATAACGCGTTAGCGGCGTTTATTGATAATCATATCCAACAAGGAAACACACTTGGAATTGATACGCGTAAAATCGTTTGGAAACGCTGTGTTGACTTAAATGATCGTGCCCTTCGTAACGTAGTAATTGGTCTTGGTGGACCAGTTCAAGGTGTACCACGTGAAGACGGTTTTGATATTACAGTAGCATCTGAAATTATGGCCGTATTCTGCCTTGCAACAGATATTCAAGATTTAAAAGCACGTCTATCTCGCATCGTAGTTGCTTATAACTTTGCAAATCAACCTGTAACGGTTAAAGATTTAGGTGTAGAAGGTGCGTTAACATTATTATTAAAAGACGCATTAAAACCGAACTTAGTACAAACGTTAGAAAATACACCAGCTATCATTCATGGCGGACCATTTGCGAATATCGCTCACGGTTGTAACAGTGTTATCGCTACTACAATGGCAGCAAAATTAGGTGATTATGTTATTACAGAAGCTGGATTCGGCGCAGATTTAGGTGCAGAGAAGTTTTTAGATATTAAAGCTCGTGCAGCTGGCATTAAACCAGAAGCAGTTGTTATTGTTGCGACTATTCGTGCGCTTAAAATGCATGGCGGCGTAGCAAAAGATCAATTAAAAGAAGAAAATGTAGATGCATTAGCAAAAGGTATGGAAAATTTACAGAAGCATGTTGAAACAATTCAAAGCTTCGGTGTGCCTTTCGTAATTGCAATTAATAAATTCATTACAGATACAGATGCAGAAGTTGCTTACTTACAAGAGTGGTGTAATGAGCGTGGCTATGCAGTATCCTTAACAGAAGTTTGGGAGAAAGGTGGCCAAGGCGGAGTTGACCTTGCTGAGAAAGTATTAAAAGAAATCGAAAAAGGTGAAAACAACTACGCACCACTTTATGAATTAGAATTGCCATTAGAAGAAAAAATTCGTACAATTGCTCAAAAAGTATACGGCGCAAAAGATATTGAATTTGCTCCGAAAGCACGTAAGCAATTGGCTCAATATGAAGGAGAAGGTTGGAGCAACCTACCAGTTTGTATGGCGAAAACACAATACTCTCTTTCTGACGATGCAGCGAAATTAGGGCGTCCATCTGACTTCATCGTAACAATTCGTGAACTAAAACCATCTATCGGTGCAGGGTTTATCGTTGCGTTAACAGGAACAATGTTAACAATGCCAGGTCTTCCAAAACAACCAGCAGCACTACAAATGGATGTAAATGAAGATGGAAAAGCAGTAGGTTTATTCTAAAAGGTTGTAATTCATCTCGTTTATCTGTAAACTATATATACATCAAGTGGCGCCTTTCCATCGAAAGGCGCCTGTTTTTTGGAGGAAATTATGTTTGATCCAACTGCTTTTGACAATTTAAAAGTAATCGTAGAAGGTGCTGTTTATGATTTTGATTTACACGGAGACATTCTTGTAACAGATCGAAAAGATATGATGGACCTTGCTTCATTAAGTCGTATATATCATATTTCATTTCAATTAACAGAACCATTCGAACCGTTAGTAGAAGCTACATTTTCACTATCTGTGGATGCAAAGAACTTGTCTGGTGAAATATTAGAAGTACCACAGTTTACACCAGGTTGTGAAATGAAGTTAGCATTTTCATTCCCGATAGAAAAGCCAGAGGTAGTGTGCGAAAAAATTGAAACTTTCATGCATTCTATATGGGGAAAAGAAAGAATGATTATGCAGAAACTTTCATACGAATATAATAAGCAAGCGATTTCATATCATAATAAGGTAGAGGTTCTATTTCAAAAAGCGATTACAGAAGACCATGTTGATGATTTAATAGCTGTTATTTCACACATGATAGAAACGGTGCGAACAATACAACATTTTCTTCAAAAATAGAGATAAAGGAGAAAAACAAATGATAAAAGATATGCAACCATTTTTACAACAAGCTTGGGAGAAGGCTGGTTTTAAAGAATTAACTGAAATTCAAAAACAAGCGATTCCAACTATTTTAGAAGGACAAGACGTTATAGCTGAATCTCCAACTGGAACAGGAAAAACATTGGCGTACTTATTACCCCTTTTACATAAAATTAATCCTGAAGTAAAACAGCCACAAGTTGTTGTTTTAGCGCCAACACGTGAACTTGTAATGCAAATTCATGAAGAGGTTCAAAAGTTTACAGCAGGAACTGAAATTTCAGGGGCATCTTTAATTGGTGGTGCAGATATTAAGCGCCAAGTTGAAAAATTAAAGAAACACCCAAGAGTAATTGTCGGTTCACCAGGACGTATTTTAGAATTAATTCGTATGAAAAAACTAAAAATGCATGAAGTGAAAACAATTGTATTTGATGAGTTCGATCAAATTGTAAAACAAAAAATGATGGGTGCTGTACAAGATGTAATTAAATCAACGATGCGCGACCGTCAATTAGTATTCTTCTCAGCGACAATGACAAAAGCAGCAGAAGATGCAGCACGTGATTTAGCAGTGGAACCACAATTAACACGTGTAACACGTGAAGAGTCAAAAAGCTTAGTTGAGCACACATATATCATTTGTGAGCGACGCGAAAAAAATGATTATGTAAGAAGAATTGTGCATATGGGTGATGTAAAAGCAGTTGCTTTCTTAAACGATCCATTCCGTTTAGATGAAATTACTCAGAAATTGAAATTCCGCAAAATGAAAGCAGCAGCCCTTCATGCAGAAGCAAGTAAACAAGAGCGTGAAGCAACGATGCGTGCATTCCGCGGAGGGAAATTAGAAATCCTACTTGCTACTGATATTGCAGCACGTGGAATCGATATTGACGATTTAACACATGTAATTCACTTAGAATTACCAGACACAGTAGACCAATACATTCACCGCTCAGGACGTACTGGACGTATGGGTAAAGAAGGAACTGTCGTATCTCTTGTAACACCACAAGAAGAGCGCAAATTACTGCAATTTGCGAAAAAACTAGGCATCGTATTTACGAAGCAAGAAATGTTCAAAGGATCATTTGTAGAAACGAAACCGAAAGCACCAAAGAAAAAGAAACCAGCATTTACTGGGAAGAAAAAGCCTAGATAAATGATGGAGAAGGCGTAACTATTTGTAGTTACGTCTTTTTTGTTTGTAAACAAGTGATAATGGGAATTGTATTAGTGTTTTTAATGTGCCTATCATATATATGCTTCTACTGGGAGTATCGAAAAAAGGGTAGTTTATTTATTTGGTTTATACGAGGAAATAATATAAAAAAGTCGAATATTAAACTGACACGAAATAATAAAAAGAAGGTACACATATGGATAGGAAATTAGGAATGTTTTTGAATACAAAATATATTGAAGTAAACGAAGGAATACAAAAAGCAAGGGAATGGGATTTAGAATATATTCAATTATATGCTATGAATCCGACTTTCAACTTAGCTAACATTTCAAAGGTACAATGGAACACTTTAAAAGAAAACTTATCTTTTAATGAGATTCAAGTCCCGTCATTAGCAATTAGCTTCGGAGAAAATGGAATAATAGGAACTGAAGCTGAATGTGTAATAGAGAGTTTTAAATATATTACTGATAAAGGGTTAGGGTTAGGAGCTAACGTAGTAACAGCCCATATTGGGAAAATCCCTGATGATGAAAATAGTGAGTACTATGATAAAATGCTACGTGTTTGTAATGAAATAGGGGACTTAGCGTTCAGATTTGGAGGATTCTTCGCCATTGAGACGGGATCTGAAAAAGCAATAGTATTAAAACGATTTTTAGAAACTGCAAACTCGAAAGGACTAGCTGTTAACTTTGACCCAGCAAATTTAATAAGTGATGTAAATGAAAATCCGGGAGAAGGTTTATTACTATTAAAAGATTATATAGTACAAACTCATATTAAAGATTGTAAAGAAGTGAAAAGTGATCGTTCAACTAAGTATATAGAAGTCGCAGCAGGGAATGGTGAAGTAGATTTCGATATATTCTTCAAAGTATTAGATAAAATTGGATTCGACGGATATAACATGATTGAAAGAAATGATTATTTTGATGAACTGGATGGGATGAGTCAGTCGATAAATTTTGCAAAGAAGTACATACCAACTCAAAAGGAATAACGATAGTATTTGTAGAAAGCTACATAGAATATAAAAACCATTAGGGGGAAATGTAATGATCCATAAAGTAGGACAAATTATGTTATATGTAAATAATCAAGATGAGGCAGTAAATTTTTGGACGGAGAAGGTAGGGTTTCATGTAGTTGCAGAGGAAGATAATAAGCAAGGAATGAGATGGATTGAAATCGCTCCGAAAAGCGGTGCGGAAACGAGCATTATATTACATAATAAAGAAGTTATTTCGAAAATGAGCCCAGAATTGAATCTTGGTACACCGTCTTTAATGTTCTTCTCAGAAAATCTTGATCAACTATATACAGATTTAACAAATAAAAATGTTACTGTTGGAGAAATGGTAACTATGCCTTCTGGTAAAGTGTTTAACTTTGCTGATAGCGAAGGGAATTATTTTGCGGTTATGGAGAAGAACCAATAATAATATTGCTATGTGAAAATCCCCCTCAAATATATTTGAGGGGGATTAAATTTTTGAAGTGGATTTTTCATTAGAGAGTTGTTTAATAAAAAATACTCCTTTTTCAATAGCTGTCTCAATATAGCCAACAATTTGGTCAAACGTAAATACTTGTAAGTCTTCATGCAAATGTTGCTTTGGATATAACATATCTTCAAAAAGATACTTTCGAAATTCTAAAACGTTTTCTTTAGAAACCTCCTCAATATCCACAATGTGAGCCTCTTGATTGAGAAGAGAGAAAAGCTGTTGTTCTTTATCGTAATGATGAAGCAACTTTGCATTTAACAATTTAAAATCGTTATAGTACATAGGTGCGATGGTTTCGTCATTTTCTATTCTATTTTTTAGCCACGGTAGAAAAAAGCCACTTAGCCAATTATCATCGGCAATGAGGTGGGTGTAATAGCCTAAGAGAAAAGGGGAATCCATTTGAGCTTTATATTTTTGAAAAAAAGAATTGAAATCTATCCTTCTCGTATAGTTTTTCGTTGTGCCAGCGTAAAAATGTGAAGTTCCTTTTTCTTCTGCTGAATGAACCGCATCAGGGGCTACACCTCCAAGTATGAAAGAAGTTTTATCTTGAATACATAGTTTTTCGGCAATACCGTTAGCGATAATAACATGCATAATTCGTGATCCCATGAATGCCACCTCTGTTTCCAGTATTCATTTCAGGAAGAGGACTGAACAGTTAGTATTACTTTCCCTGTACTTTTTCTACTTTCGACCCATTCATGTGCTTTCCCTGCATTTTGAAGTGGAAAAGATTTCGTAGCCTTAATTTGTAAACGTCCGTCACGCAAATAACGGAAAACTTCATTTGCAGTTTCTTGGAGCAGTTCAGGACGCTTTTTTCGTGTGGTTCCAAAGCTAAAACCGAGTATAGAACGGCAACTTGCATGTAAATCTTTCGTTTGAAAGTTACCAATTTCACCGCTAGCATTACCGAAATGAACGAGGCGACCGTAATAAGCAAGGCAGTTTAAACTTCTTTCAGAAACCGTTCCAGAAATAGAGTCTAAAATTACATCAACCCCTTCACCATTTGTCAGTTCATTGACTTTCTCTACAAAATCTTCATCTTGATGACAAATAACATAATCAGCTCCAGCATCTAAAGCAATTTCTTTTTTTGCTTCACTTCCGACAGTGCCTATAACTGTTCCAGCCTCTAATAGTTTAGCAAGTTGAATAGCAGTAGTGCCAATTCCGCCAGCAGCCGCATGAATGAGTACAGATTCACCTTTTTGAATCCTTGCAACATTTGCGAGTAAACTATAGCTTGTAAAAGATACGATCGGACAAGCGGCTGCAGTTTGAAAGTCGACTTCATGGGGTAAAACGAAAGTAAGATTTTCATTTGCAACAACGTATTCTGCGTAAGATCCATTTTGAGGAAAAGCAATGACACGTTGTCCAGGGTGAATATTTTTCACATGAGAACCGACACGTTCTACAATACCAGTGGCATCTATACCTGGAATAAAAGGTAGTGCTTTATTTCCTTTTTTGCCATAACGTGATTTAATATCAGCGAAATTTACACTAGTAGCAACTACGCGAATTAAAACTTGATCTTCTGAAATAGCCGGTATATCAAAATCTGTATATTTCATCACTTCAGGACCACCGAACGACGTTACAACGATAGCTTTCATTATATGTCCTCCTAAATTTGACTATATAAATTATTTTAAATCTTTATCAGAAATTGGAAAATTATATAATAGTTATGTGTGGTTATAAGTGAAGCTTATGAACTCAGTGGATCATTATATTAATTTATATAAAAAACTTTTTCGGAAAAATCGAACGAAATATGAATTACCTGCCAATATATAGTGTAAGACAAAGGAGGGCTGGAATATGAAGGGTGAAATAGATTACGCACATTTAATTCAATTAACTTTATCAGGCAATAAAGAAGCGTATAGCGAATTGTATGATAAAACGATTCAAGAAGTATATAAAACAGCGCATTTCTTAATAGATGATAAAACGGATGTAGATGATGTCGTTCAAGAAATATACATACAGCTATACGAATCGCTTCGTAAGTATGATAGCGAGAAGCCATTTCGCCCTTGGTTAATTGGACTTGCGATTAAACAAATTCATTCTTATAGAAGAAAGAGGTGGATGCGACTACGAATTGTAAAAAAAGCAGAAGAGCAAAGAAAGCCAGTGCAAATTGATTTTTCTAACGATGTTGTAAGTAAAATATCAAACCAAAAACTAATCGAACTCATTCATAAATTACCGTATAAATTGAAACAAGTTATTATTTTAAGATACTTACACGATTATTCACAAGAAGAAGTAGCACAAATATTACATATTCCAATCGGTACAGTGAAGTCTAGAATTCATGCGGCATTAAAGAAACTACGTCAAAAAGAGCAAGTAGAAGAAATCTTTTTAGGAGAGGTAGGGAATGTGAAATGAGTTTAGATTGTAGAGTTAGAGAATCTATACAAGAAGAAGCGAAGGGGATTGTAGCCCCGCCGGAGTTAAAAGAAAAAGTAATCGTTCAAATAAAAATGAAGCGCGGGGGAAGTAAGGTGAAGAAACGTCTTATCGCAGGAGTGCTTGCAGCAGCATTTTTAATCCCTACGACCGGTTTTGCTTATCAATCTATTATGGCAGATGGTATATACGGATCTTTTGAAAACCTAAAAAAACATGCTGGAGCGATGACATTAGAAGCGTATATGCGTTTTAATGCGAAGTTATCAGAAGCGAAAGATGAAATGGGTGCAAAGGAATATGAAGAGTTTACCAAACATCTAAAAAAATTAACAAATGCTAAGCTTGAGTACGGAGATTCGAACGGTAATATTGATTACGATCAATTAACATCAGCTAAAAAAGAAGAAATGAAAAAAATAGAGATGGAGCTTCAGCCATATTTTGATAAATTAAATGGCCATAAATCTAGTAAAGAAGTATTAACTCCTGAAGAATATGAACAATATATGGAAGCATTAATGTCATATCAAACCGTATTAGTAAAAACGAAATCAAGTGGTGGGATAACAGTAGACGAAGTACCTGAGGAATACAAAGAAAGATTTATTAAAGCGGAGCAGTTTATGGAGTATGTAGACGAAAAAGTACGATAAGTAGGAAAGCTCATAGCTTTAGCTTTGAGCTTTCTCTATTGAAACAAGAATATTTAATCATATTTTTTCATAGTTGCAGAATCTTTTTGTATAAAACAATCTAAAAGTGAATAACCAGCTATTAAACTAATTATCGTAACAAAAGTTGTATTCACAAGAATAATATTAGTTAAATAAGGTAGGTATTTGCCAACTGGTGAAAAGAGTAGTGCTGGTGAAAAGGAAATTAATATTGTAGGAACTGTAATCGCAATAAATTTATCCGGTTGAAAGCTCCAGTTTTGTTTACTCGTTTCGCGATTAATAGATTGAAGGAAACGTAATAAAATGCCGACTACAAGAGGAAAGAGTGTATAGTAGAAAAGCCTTGGATAAATGTTAAAGTTTACTTGCGCGTCTGTATCTAAATAAAATTGAATTTTCACTCCTACAAATAATAGTAAGACGATAAATAATGTAAAGCAGAGGTATAGCATCACTTTTTGCATTGCATTCCACCATCCTTTACTAAAAATATATTCAAAAAAAGAAGAGATATACAATAACTACGGTTGTATGTCTCTTCTTTTACTGTTATTTAATAGTGGAGTTTGCGTTTTCTTGTTTCGTGAAATAATCAATAATGCCCATCGCGCTAATTTCTATATCTAGATGTAAAATGTTATAAACGGAATGATTGGATGGGACGTTTAATTTTGTAAGGTGAGAAGTGATGTTATCCATTAATACAGTTTGTAAAGCCTTAGTCGCTTCATCGAAGTCATTATACTGTTCAAAGACCTCTTTACCAGTATGAACGAAAATAGGTAACCAATGTTCCAGCTGGTTATATACTTCTGTAACATTGGATGAAGCGCCGTAATGGCCGAAATAAATAGTGTTTACATTCATACTTTGAATGTGATTTTTAGAAGCAATCATTGCATCTGGCTGAAATTGTGAAGGGGACGTTGACGGTAGATATAACTCTACACCAAGGTCTGCGAGCTCTCTATAGTAAATTCCAATTGTATCGCCAGTGAAAATACCGTTTGTTAATGAATCATGAATGCTAATATGGTGTTTCGCATGTCCTGGCGTATCATAAAACGTAAGGGTGCGGTCTTCTGCAATTTTTAACGTATCACCATTTTGTACAATATGAACACGTTCTTCTTCTATAGGAAGAATTGGATCGAAAAGTTTATCGAAATCTTCTTTGTACACAGCTTTTGCACCTAAAATGAGTTTTGTTGGATCAATCATATGACGAGCACCACGAGAATGCACATATAAAGTAGCATTTGGGCACTTTTCCATCATTAAACCAGCTGCCCCTGCGTGATCTAAATGAACATGTGTAACGATAATGTTTTTTACATCGTTTAAATCAATATGTAATTGTTGTAAGCCGTCTAAAATATACGGAAGAGAAGGGGCTGCACAAGTTTCAATTAAAGTAATATCATCACCTAATAAAACGTACGTACCAGTTCGTTCATTATGTTGTAAATCGAAATCATCAATAAGATATAGGTGAGAAGATAATTGCTCTACTTTTTTCATATTTACCACTCCTTATATACTGCATGTTTCTATTATACGCTAAAAAAGAAAAAAGGCAGAAAACGAACCTCGTCTTCTGCCTTTTTTCTAATGTTGTTATTTCGTTTGTTCTTTATTGATAGACATTACGAACAGTCCAACAAGCCCGCCAACTAATGGAAGCATAATCTCTCCTGCTAAATTAAAGTAGGAGCTTAAGAATAAACCATTCACATCGATTACCCAACCAGTAACATACAATAACATCATATATAGTACGAAATAAAACTCTCGATTTGAAATCGTTTCATGTTGTGCAGTTTTCATAACGAACACCATCCTTTTCTTTTATAATGGAATATCAACTGTCACATTTTGTTCACAATTTAATTGTAAAACTTTCCATCATAAAAGTCTAGTAGTTTGTGTCGAATTTTTGAACAAAAATAAAGCGCTATCATTTCGGTGTGTAAGTATGTAATAAGAGCCGTATATTCACGAATGTAGTATAGTATAAACATAGAATGATAGTGTAGAGAGGGGCAGGAACAATGACAATTTATGATTTTTCAGCTAAAACAATTACAGGTGAAGAAAAATCGTTAAAAGATTACGAAGGAAAAGCACTTCTTATTGTAAATGTAGCTAGCAAGTGTGGTTTTACACCGCAATATAAAGGATTACAAGAAGTATATGATAAATATAAAGACCAAGGATTAGAAATACTCGGTTTCCCTTGTAATCAATTCGGAGGACAAGAACCAGGTACAGAAGCAGATATTACTAGTTTTTGTGAGTTAAACTACGGTGTAAACTTCCCGATGTTTGCTAAGATTGATGTAAAAGGTGACAAGGCTCATCCTCTGTATACATACATGACAGAACAAGCACCAGGTTTACTCGGTATGAAAGCAGTAAAATGGAACTTTACGAAGTTTTTAATTGGAAAAGACGGGAAAGTAGTAGGGCGTTTTGCACCGCAGACGAAGCCAGTGGATTTAGAGGTTGAGATTGAAAAGGTACTTGGAGAATAACTAGGAGTTTCACTTTATTAAAAAACGCCTCAAAGAACAATGCAGTTCTTTGAGGCGTTTTCTTTCAACTCATATTAGCAAGGTTAAATCACTGAATGGGAGTCATTTGATTTAGGCGGAGAAGCTGCTTTTTTCATAAGCACTTCCCATAAGTGTACGGATTTCTTCCATTCGGCTGCGGCCTGGCCCTTTTGATACATAGCGTTCTCATAACTGAAAGTAAGTTGTTGCATATCGGCCGAGTTGTAAAGTATATCGATGTGGAGAGCGTATTCTCGGAATGTTTGACTTTCACCCCGTGGTATGCCGATTCTCGCAAACTGTTTTAAAAGAGCACCGTAAGCTTTTGGATAAACAGTATCATCTTTTCGGTATTTATAGAAATGAATAATAAAAAAAGTAATCCATTTCATTCTAGTAATGAAGAGAATGTATCCCATGAGACTAATCGGTATCGTAGAGAGGAAGACGTACCACCAAGAAAACCTATTTTTAGAATGTGTAATCTTTTTAGTAGAGGTTTCTTCAGTATCTTCTATTAAATTTTTGAGCTTTGCTTCATTGTTCCGCTCTTGCATTTGCGCGTTTTGAGAATTAGTTTCTTCGCTAGTTTGTAAAGTAGGCGCAGGAGTATTATTTGTGAAATTATAGGGATTGGTAAATCCTTTTGTTGGTTCGAATGGAATCCATCCGTATCCCGGGAAATATACTTCGACCCAAGAATGTGCGTTATTGTTCGCAATTTTATAAACATTCTCACCTTCAGCACTAGCACTTGTATTCTCGGGAGTTCCTTCTGTAAATCCTTTTACCCAGCGGGCGGGAATCCCGGCAGAACGAAGTAGTACAATCATAGACGTCGAAAAATTATTACAGTAGCCGCTTTTCGTATCGAAAAGAAATTGATCTACATAATCTTGGTTTTTGGCAGGAAATAAGACATTCGTTGTTTCATATACAAAAGAGTTGTCTGTAAAATACTTTTCAATAGCTAATACTTTATCATACCGGTTGTCTTTATCATTTGTAAGATTGGCAGCCAAGTCTTTTACTCGCTGTGGTAACGATTCGGGAAGTTGTGTGTACTTTGTCATGAAATAAGAACTTGTTTCATGACCTTCATTTGTTTTTACAGCTTTCAAGTTTTCTATGGGAAACTCCGGGATCTCATATGTTACTTTATACGAACTTAAAGTAGTAGAAGAGTCTCCGTGCATCGTATAGATTTTTTCTGAAAATGGGTCAACGTTGTATGATACATCAGAAGAAGCCTCAACTGATACTAATCCTGCTGGATAGGTAAGGTGAGGGGCACTTTTTTGCATGGTGATTGTTGCTTCGGTTGTCTCTGTTTTTGTATTTTGTTCGTACCAGCTCACGACGTCGTTTTTATTTTTAAAAGAAACCCTCTTCGGATTTTCAGAAATTTCCCAGCCTTTTCCTGTATAAAAATCTTTCGTTTCTACTCTCCAATATTGTTTATTTTGCGTTTGTGCTGTAAAAACAATTGTATTATCTGCCTTAAAGGGACCACCTAATTGCGAGTCATCTAAACCATACCCAACTGTAGAAACTTCTTTTTCTTTACTTGTTTCGGATGTGTTGAATTTTAAAAAATCCATTGGGTTTGGCCATTGAGGACCAAATTTTGGAGCAAAGTATGCGATGGTTGCTGACAATACAATAAATAGTGTAAGAGGTTTAAGTAATTTTGAGATTTCTCTAGCATAATTTTGTAAGTGTTCCATCTCTTTTATTCGTTCTATTTGAAGAAGACTAAGCATAAAAAAGCCGATGACAACAGTACGAATGATAGCGTAGTTTGCATTGTATAAATGTAAGTTATGAAAAGTTACGATATAAATAATAGTTAATACAAGAAATAACAACCCACGTTTTTTATGAATCATCCAAAAAGAGGTGAAAGAACTCAAAAACCAAAATGATAGAAAAAATAAAACTGTTGGAAAAACTGGTGAAATATCTAGTAAATTCCCCTGAAAAAACAGGGAGGAATTTCGAGACATATCAGAAAAAAATGTTGATAGCCAAGATGGATTTATAAAAGCTTTTTTATAATATAAGGAATGAATGATGAATAAAATCGTGATGATTTTTATTGGGATCTGCCACCTTGTTTGAAAAAAAGAGAGAGCGAAGCAAAGTCCTATAAATAGTACAAAAACATCTAATCTGCCTACGTTTGTAATACCTATAAGGGGTCTTAGCCATTCTAGTAAAAGAAGAAATACACATACATGCATGAAGAATCTGTTCATATCCCATTGGTATTTTGTTTGTAATGTTATCATTTGCTCACCTCAAAAAACACGTTTGTATACCGGTTTTCATAAACCGCTTTTACAAATATTTTTCGTTTTTGTAGAGTTTCTAGTATACTTAGTTCTCGATGTGAGAGTTGGTTCGCTTTTTCTTTCACGACAAACACCATTAATTTTCTATTTTTTGTAGCGGCACAATCAGCCGCCTTTTGAATATCGGGAGAAAGATCGCTTGTCACGAGTATAATCGTTACTGGTTCATAAATTTTTCTTAATTCTATTTCTACACTTTGAGAGAGCGGGAATACACTGTCTGCTTGTACTTTCGCTAAATGACAAAAGATTTGTTGCAACTGAGCATCTCCATTGTCTAAAGGGAAAATAGTTCGTTCTTTTCCGACAGACACGAATGACGCTGGTGAATTTTGCTTCAAAGCAGCCCTCACAATAGAGGCAGTAAACGTTACGACTGATTCGAATAGGGGGGACTCAGTTCTGTCCATGAATATCATGATATTATGGCTGCGCTGTTGTTCAAACTCTTTCGTCATAATATTGTTTGTTCGTGCAGTTGCTTTCCAATCAATCCATGAAAAGCGGTCACCAGGTTTATATTCTCTGACACCGACAGAGATTGTAGAGTCTTTTGCTAAATTTATATTTGCTGAAAGGGTTCCTTGTTCGAAATGATTTTCCAATTGTCGATACGTTATATCTATATACTGGGGATAGACTAAAAATATATCTGGAACTGAAAAAGTTACTTCTTTCTCTATCATACCGAATAGATCGCCAGTTTTGACACGTACGCTTGAAAAAGTGTGTTCTCCTCTAGGGATTGTATCAATAACATACTGAAACGAAATGTTTCGTTTCAATCCTGGAAAGAGTATTACCTTATTCGTCTTTGTTTGTCTACAACTTGTAAATTGTGAAGGCAGTTCATCTTCTATAACTAAATAAAGTATGGGAAAAGGAAATTTTCTTTTTATTGTAATCGTGCTTAAAAATGGTTCTCCTGCTACATACTCGTTTTTGTTTGTTATTCGTTTTACTTCAGCGTCCCGTAAAGCGTAGAAGGGGAGTAGCAGTGAGTAAAGACCAATAGGAATCGTACTGTAAAACAAAAACCAACTTACAAACCCTCCTTGAAGCATGGCGTACACAAATGTTAAGACTAGGAATAAAGGGATTAGTAATAACTTGGTAACGTGATAGAGTACTCGTAGTAGCCTTTTCATCAGGGGTTCATCGTCCTTTGATTCGGCACGGCAGTTCGTGCAACGATTTTTGCAATAACTTGTTCTCCTGTTATTCCTTCAAATTTTGCTTCCATTTTTAGAATGAGTCTGTGAGCTAAAACGTAAGGAGCTAAAAATTTAACATCGTCTGGAATAACATAATTTCTGCCATGGATGAATGCATAAGCCTGTGAAGCTTTCATTAAAGCAATTGAACCGCGTGGACTTGCACCTAGCTGTATAGAACTATAAGAACGAGTCTGATTAACAAGCTTTACAATGTAATGTTTGATCCCTTTGTCCATGCTTACTTCCCGTACGCTTTGTTGTAAATAAAGTAATTCTTCAATTGTAGTAATAGCTTGTAAATGGGAGAGTGGACTTGTTTTTTCCATCCGGTTTAAAATTTCAAATTCTTCTTCTGGTGTAGGGTATCCCATTTTTAGCTTCAACAAGAAACGATCAAGCTGAGCTTCTGGTAAAGGGTATGTTCCCTCATATTCGACCGGATTTTGTGTAGCCATTACAAAGAACGGTTTTGGTAGCGGTCTTGTAGTACCATCTATTGTGATATTGCCTTCTTCCATACTTTCAAGTAAGGCGGATTGTGTCTTTGGAGATGTACGATTAATTTCATCAGCAAGTACAAAATTCCCCATAATTGGTCCAGGCTTGAACTCAAATTGGAGCTCTTTTGGATTATAAATAGAAACACCTGTTACATCTGACGGTAGTAAATCAGGTGTGAATTGAATTCGCTTGTAATCAGCATCAATTGATTTAGAAAGAGCACGTACTAGCATCGTTTTCCCGACACCAGGAACATCTTCTAATAGTACATGACCTTCAGCTAAGAGCGCAGTCAAAGCTAAAATCGTTTCTTTTCTTTTTCCGACCATTAATTTTTCAATATTGTTGATTATTTTTTCTACAGTGGGATGTAATGAGTCAAACTGGGGCATCGTAATCCTCCTAATTTTATTATCATTTTCTAATCTATTTAGTGGAAAATAGAATGCATCCTTCTATTTACGAGTAGTCAAACTCCTATCTTAAATTCTGAGAATATTCAGATTATTTACTCCGATTACATCTAGTATAATTGTTTCCATAACTAAGGGCAATACAGTAAATAATGATTTCTAGTTTTATGTGAAATATGTTTTGATATAGACTAGTATTGTCGGTAAAACATAGAGGAGGGGAAGGAAGGAGTGACTTCGATGAGCAAAATAAATAGCGTAGGGAACCCTACGCGTAAAGTTGGAAACATATATCATACGCCTTGTGATTAAAATTTATATGAGTAATAAATAAAGTCGACTTCATTAAGAGACCAGCTATTTAAAATCCTTTATCTTTCTTATATTCTTTTCGTTTATCTAACCAAATATGAATTAATTCTACCAATTCCATTGTTTCAATCTCACAATATTCTCCTTTACCATCTTCGGCTAAATTGTCTAACACAGTAGTTGAATCGTTCCGAATTTCTAAACCGCAAATATTGCCATTTACTACTACATAATTTTTTTCTCCGTTTAAAACACTATGTATTTCTTCTAAAATCCAATCTCCAAAGGCTGAAACTTCAATTCCTAAAAAAGTTTCAACAAGTTTAATTTCTTGAGGAAGTCTCATAACTAAATCTCTACTGTTAAGTACTTCAAAACTATATGGATATTTCATGACTATTTTACTCCTTTATTTCTGGCTTTAGGGACTCTATTTACTTCTCCATTAATCTCATAAGCTCTATTAAGGTAAGAAGTTCTTATATTATCATCACTCTTGTCCTACTTGAATTATAGTAAAAGTAGATTATTATTAAACTTATCTATCCAATATTTATTTGATGTAGGTATGAATTCAGTGAAATCTTCATATGTACCAATCCAATCTTTTGGTACATAGTTTTCGTATGATGCCGGTTCTGGAAACATTGAATATAGTATTTTATTATCAAAGTTAATTAATAAGACTGGACTAAAATCTAATAGATCTTCTCCTGCATTTTTCCTTTTAATATTTTCAAGTAGTAAATAATTTAATTCCTCTTTAGTTGTTTTATATTGATTAATCCTTAGTAAAAATACTTCTACATTTTCATTATTTAATACTTGTATTCCATTTCTTTCTTCCGTTTCCTCATTATCTTCAATGCTTACACCTAAATTTTTATATGCATGATCTAATTTATCATAATCTAAAAACCATAGTTCTTTATCTGTTACATACCATCTAAACTCATTTGTATATATGATACCTACTATAATGTTTTCTGCATAAAGCGGTTCTAATATCATAATAGCCTCCTTTTAATATTATCTTATAATCTTGCCATTCTTGGCGTATTCTTCTCTTCATTCGATCCAAGGTGCTGGCAACTCATAAGAATTTACTGGCGTTTTTTGGTTCAACTATACTCAGGACAGTTCCCCTTGGTTTAGTGAGTTTGATTTAAAGTATTGCATTTTCATTTTTAAATACATTTAACGAATTAGGTATATCAAATACAACTAATTCTAAATTAATACCTCTATTATATAAGAAATATTTTGCGTGCTCATCGTTATCTGTATTTCATCTTAAACTTTGGTAGAAGAGAAGAAGGAATTTAACAGTCAGTGAAGGATGTGAACCCCCACAATGATTTGATTTTCACATTTTCATATTTTCTCAAGAATTTTTGACAATCTCTTGAACTGTGCGAAATGTCACATCTGTATTTTACAGCCTCTCTTATAGTAAGGGTATGAAAGAGAGACGTATTAAAGGAGTGAACATGATGAAGAAGAAACCTTCAGCACTAATGAGACGTTTAAAATATTTTTCACCAATAGATCGTTATAACGATAACCATACACAAGAAACGTATGAAGATCGTGAATGGGAGAATGTGTACAGAAAGCGTTGGCAGCATGATAAAGTAATTCGTTCTACACATGGTGTGAACTGTACTGGTTCATGTAGCTGGAATATATATGTGAAAGATGGAATTGTAACTTGGGAAGGGCAGGAGCTGAACTATCCGACTACAGGTCCGGATATGCCTGATTTTGAACCACGAGGATGTCCACGTGGAGCGAGTTTTTCATGGTACATTTATAGTCCGCTTCGTGTGAAATATCCCTATGTACGTGGTGTTCTTTGGAATATGTGGCAAGAGGAACTACAAAATAATGAGTCACCATTAGATGCTTGGAAAAGCATTGTGGAAAACCCTGAAAAAGCACGTAAGTATAAGCAGGCGCGTGGTAAAGGGGGATTCATTCGTGCGAATTGGGATGAAGTATTACAACTCGTTTCTGCTTCATTACTTTATACAGTAATGAAATACGGTCCAGACCGAAATGTTGGTTTTTCACCAATTCCAGCTATGTCGATGTTAAGTCATGCAGCTGGTAGTCGCTTTATGCAACTTATGGGTGGACCGATGCTTAGTTTTTATGATTGGTACGCAGATTTACCACCAGCTTCGCCGCAAATTTGGGGCGATCAAACAGATGTACCAGAAAGTAGTGATTGGTATAACTCTGGTTACATTATGACGTGGGGTTCAAATGTACCGATGACGAGAACGCCAGATGCTCACTTTTTAGCAGAGGTTCGATATAAAGGAACGAAAGTCGTTTCTGTCAGTCCTGACTTCGCTGAATCTACAAAGTTTGCGGATGAATGGATTAGTGTGAAACAAGGTACAGATGGTGCACTTGCGATGGCAATGGGGCACGTAATCTTACAAGAATTTTACGTAGATAATCAAGTGGAATATTTCACAAAGTATGCGAAGCAATATACTGATTTTCCTTTCTTCGTCACATTGAAACAAAAAGGAGATCAATTCGTTGCGGATCGATTTTTAAATGCTTCTGATATCGGACGCGAAACGAAGTTAGGAGAATGGAAGCCTGTTCTTTGGAACGAGAACACGAATGATTTTGCAACACCTCACGGCACAATGGGATCACGTTGGGATAACGAAAAGAAATGGAACTTACGTTTAGAAGATGAACAAACAGGTGAAAAGATTGATCCACGTCTTTCTTTACTTGGAATGGAAGATGCTGTTGGAACAGTACAAATTCCGTATTTCTCTGATGATGGAAATACAATATTAGAACGTACAATTCCAGTGAAAAAAGTTATGACAGAAGAAGGCGAAGTGTTCGTTACAACTGTATACGACTTAACATTAGCAAATTACGGCGTGAACCGAGGGCTCGGGGGACAAGAACCGAAAGATTTCAATGATGACGTACCGTTTACACCTGCCTGGCAAGAGAAAATGACGGGAGTGAAGCGAGAGCTTATTATTCAAATTGCTCGTGAGTTCGCACAAAATGCTGTTGATACAAATGGTCGTTCGATGATTATTGTCGGAGCCGGTATTAACCACTGGTTTAACTCTGATACGATTTATCGCGCAGTATTAAATCTTGTACTTCTCGTTGGAGCACAAGGTGTAAACGGCGGCGGTTGGGCACATTATGTTGGTCAAGAAAAATTACGACCAGCAGAAGGCTGGCAAACAATCGCGATGGCAAAAGATTGGCAAGGGCCACCAAAATTACAAAACGGTACATCTTTCTTCTATTTCGTAACAGATCAATGGCGCTATGAAGATACACCTGTCGGGCATTTAGCATCACCGATTGAGGGCAACTCTCGTTATCAACATCACGGTGATTACAATGTATTGGCGGCACGACTTGGCTGGTTGCCTTCATATCCAACATTCGAGAAAAATGGAATTGAATTATATAAAGAGGCTGTTGCTTCTGGTGCAACAACGCAAGAAGAAATCGGAAAATACGTTGCACAAAAATTAAAAGAAAAAGAACTGAAATTTGCGATTGAAGATCCTGATAATAAAAACAACTTCCCACGCAACTTATTCGTATGGCGTGCAAATTTAATTTCAAGTTCCGGTAAAGGTCACGAATATTTTTTAAAATATTTATTAGGTACAACAAACGGATTAATGAATGATGATAGTGATTCATTACGACCAGAAGAAATTAAGTGGCATGAAGAAGCACCAGAAGGGAAGTTAGATTTACTCATTAATTTAGATTTCCGTATGGCTGGAACAGCGCTTTATTCTGATATCGTCTTACCTGCTTCAACTTGGTATGAAAAGCACGATTTAAGTAGTACAGATATGCATCCATTTGTGCATCCATTTAATCCAGCAATCGGTTCACCGTGGGAAGCACGCTCTGACTGGGATATTTTCACCGCTCTTTCTAAGGCTGTGTCAGATTTAGCGAAGAAAATCGATCTTGAGCCAATGAAAGAAGTCGTTGCAACACCACTTCTTCACGATACACCGCAAGAATTAGCACAACCACTTGGCAAGATTAAAGATTGGAGCAAAGGCGAGTGTGAACCAATCCCAGGTAAAACGATGCCACAAATTCATGTTGTCGAAAGGGATTATAAAACGATTTATGACAAAATGACTGCGCTAGGACCAAATACCGGAAAGCAACCGATTGGTACGAAAGGGATTTCTTGGTCTGCAGAAAAAGAATATGAGCAATTAAAGAGTCGATTAGGAGTTGTACGAACGGATTCTATTGCGAAAGGGTGCCCAGATATAAAAGAAGCAATTAATGCTGCTGAGGCGGTATTAACACTTTCTTCTACAACTAACGGTCATATGGCTGTAAAAGCATGGGAAGCACTTGAAAAACAAACAGATTTAAAACTACGTGATTTAGCAGAAGAACGTGAAGAAGAATGCTTCACATTTGAACAAATTACCGCACAGCCGAAAACGGTAATTACTTCTCCTGCTTTTACGGGTTCTGAAAAAGGTGGACGCCGTTACTCACCATTTACAACAAATGTTGAACGTCTTATCCCTTGGAGAACGATAACTGGTCGACAATCTTTCTACTTAGATCATGACATGATGAAAGAATTTGGTGAAACGATGGCAACATTTAAACCAATTCTGCAACATAAACCGTTTCGTAAATCACGGCCCGAAGTAGAAGGGAAAGAGATTACACTAAACTATTTAACACCGCATAATAAGTGGTCGATTCATAGTATGTATTTCGATTCATTACCGATGTTAACGCTGTTTAGAGGTGGTCCAACTGTTTGGATGAATAAAGAGGACGCTGCAGAAGCTGGCGTTGCAGATAATGATTGGATCGAGTGCTTTAACCGTAACGGTGTTGTTGTAGCACGTGCTGTTGTAACGCACCGTATACCGAGAGGAATGGCATTTATGCACCATGCGCAAGATCGTCACATTAACGTACCTGGTACGAAATTAACAAGTAACCGCGGGGGAACGCATAATAGTCCAACTCGAATTCACGTGAAACCGACACATATGATTGGTGGGTATGGTCAATTAAGTTATGGATTTAACTATTATGGTCCAACTGGGAACCAGCGCGACTTAAACGTTGTAATTCGCAAACTGAAGGAGGTAGATTGGCTTGAAGATTAAAGCGCAAGTCGGAATGGTAATGAACCTAGATAAATGCATCGGCTGCCATACTTGTAGCGTAACATGCAAAAACACCTGGACAAATCGTCCAGGTGCTGAATATATGTACTTCAATAACGTAGAAACGAAACCTGGTATCGGTTATCCGAAGCAATGGGAAGATCAGGAGAAATATAAAGGCGGCTGGGAATTGAAAAATGGTGAAATTCAGCTGAAATCCGGTTCGAAAATGAAGCGTCTTATGAATATTTTCCACAATCCAGATCAACCAACAATTGATGATTACTTTGAACCTTGGAACTATGATTATGAAACGTTAACAAATAGTCCGCAGCGTAAGCATCAGCCAGTTGCTCGTCCGAAATCAGCAATTACAGGCGAATTTATCGACAAAATTGAATGGGGTCCAAACTGGGAAGATGATTTAGCTGGTGGACATATAACAGGATTACAAGATCCGAATGTAAAGAAAATGGAAGAAGAAATTAAAACGGATTTTGAAAATGTCTTTATGATGTATTTACCACGCATATGCGAACATTGTATGAATCCATCTTGTGTATCTTCTTGTCCATCTGGTGCGATGTATAAACGTGAAGAAGATGGGATTGTTCTTGTAGATCAAAATGCATGTCGTGCATGGAGATTCTGCGTATCTTCTTGTCCATATAAAAAAGTGTATTTTAACTGGCAAACGAATAAAGCTGAAAAATGCACAATGTGTTTCCCACGTATTGAAGCTGGTATGCCAACAATTTGTTCAGAAACATGTGTAGGACGTATCAGATATATTGGGGTAATGCTATATGACGCTGACAAAGTAAAAGAAGCAGCTTCTGCTGAAGATGAAAAAGATTTATATGAATCTCAGCTTACTGTTTTCCTAGATCCAAATGATCCAGAAGTAGCGGCTGAAGCGAAAAAACAAGGCATTCCTGAAGAATGGATTAAAGCGGCACAACAATCACCAATCTATAAAATGATTATCGATTGGAAAATTGCTCTGCCTCTTCATCCAGAGTATCGTACAATGCCAATGGTTTGGTATATCCCGCCGCTTAGCCCAATTATGAACATGGTGGAGGGGAAAGGTAGTAACTGGCAAGCGGAAGAGATTTTCCCTGCTATCGATAATATGCGTATTCCAATTCAATATTTAGCGAATTTACTCACTGCAGGAGATGAATCACACATTCGTCTTACATTGAAAAAAATGGCTGTCATGCGAACACATATGAGAGCACTGCAAATTAATAAAGAACCAAATGAAGCAGTATTAAAAGAAATTGGTTTAACGAAACAGGATGTAGAAGATATGTATCGTCTTCTTGCTATCGCAAAATATAAAGATCGCTTCGTTATCCCGACGTCTCACCGCGAACAAGTTGCAGATTTATATAACGAACAAGGAAGCTGTGGCCTTTCCTTCACAGGTGGTCCAGGCTCTTGTATGACGATTTCTTAAATAAAGGGGGCAGAAAATTATGAAAGAAAGTTTACAAACTGCTTTTTCTTGTTCTTCTTTTCTTCTCTCCTACCCTGAACTAGGGTGGAGAGAAGCTGTAACAGAATTACAAGAAGAGATTGAAGCGATTGAACAGGAAGAAGTTAAAACTTCACTTACAGCATTTATAAAACAAGCGCTAGATAAAACGAACGATCAACTTATTGATAGTTACGTATATACATTTGATTTTGGTAAAAAGACTAATATGTATTTAACGTATATGAACACCGGTGAACAAAGAGAAAGAGGTATTGAATTACTAGAGTTAAAACAGCATTATAAAACATCTGGTTTTGAAGTAACGGATAAAGAACTACCAGATTATTTACCACTATTACTCGAGTTTTTTGCAAATGCAAATGAGCAAGATAGTGAACCAATTATGAGTAAATACAAGGAAAATATACAAGCATTACACGTTCAATTAAAAGACGCAAATAGTATGTATGAACCAATTCTTGCAGCGGTTCTCCTCGCTATCGATACATGGGGTGTACAGACAAATTAGAAAGGAGAGTTGTCAAAATGATGGATCAATTTCTATGGGTGTTGTTTCCCTATATCATTTTTGCAATTTTTATCGGTGGACATATTTTCAGATACAACTATGATCAATTTGGATGGACATCAAAATCTAGTGAACTATTAGAGAAGAAAATGCTCCGAATCGGAAGTCTATTATTCCACTTTGGGATCATGTTCGTCATTGGTGGTCATGTTATGGGGATTTTAATTCCAGAGTCCGTGTACCGTTCAATAGGTATTACAGAGCATATGTATCATATTGTAGCAATTAGTTTCGGACTTCCGGCAGGTGTTGCTTCTATCGTTGGTTTAATTATATTAACATACCGCCGCGTAACAGTAAAACGTATTATTGCAACGAGTACAAAGGGAGATTATATTGCGCTTATTTTATTACTTATCGTTATGCTGGCAGGACTTTCCTCAACATTTTTAAACATCGACTCAAAAGGATTTGATTATCGTACAACGATTGGCCCTTGGTTCCGAAGTCTCTTTATTTTCCAACCAAAAGTTGAATATATGACGGAAGTACCAGTTTGGTTTAAAATTCATATTCTCGCAGGGTTGGGGCTTTTCGCAGTATGGCCATTTACAAGACTGGTACATGTATTTAGTGCCCCAATTAAATACTTAAGTCGTAGTTATGTAATTTACAGAAGACGTATTCCAAATGAATTGAAAAAATAGTTTTGCTATACATGTTTAGTAATTTATAAGAAAAGCCGAGATCTAATTGGACATCTCGGCTTTCCTTATAGGTATAAGTACTTAAATAAAATGCTAATCAATACTACAAACAGAAGCAGAGCAATCTTCACAAGCAATTTCACATTTTAAAAATTGTAAATCATGGATTGTGATTTTTCCTTTATGAATAGAAATTGTACCTTGCTTTTTTAATTCATTTAACATTCGATTTACACTTTCGCGTGAAGTTGCACAAAAATTAGCAAGTTCTTGATTCGTTAACGGTAAATCGATGAGAATCCCATTTTCCTTTAGTACACCATAACTATTTGTCATTCGAATGAGAGTAGAATACAGGGCACCTTTTTTGCCGTGTAATACTAAATCTCGGAACTTCGTTTGCATTCTTCTTAAATGTTCACTAATCCATTTCATAAATTCAAATACAAGCGCGGGCTTTTGGAGTAATGCTTTTTCTAAGGTTTCACGCTTTATTACTCCTACTTCAACATCTTCAAGGCATTTTGAGTTTAATAAATACTTCGCATTGTCCGTGAACAATGTTAGTTCGCCAATAATGTCGTATGCCGAACAAATACGGAGTGTTAATTCCTGCCCATCAGCACTTAGTTTACTAATTTGTACTTTCCCTGAGTGGATGATATAGAGTTCTTTTGCTTCCATACCTTCTTGAAAAATAAAACTTCCTTTTTTAATCTGCATTTTATATTCAACAGATGCAAGTAATTCCTTTAAGTCTTGAGATAATGTCATACTGTTTGCCACAGCAATCACCTTTCTTCTAATAAGCAATATATCTCCTATTTTGAATGTAAGTATGATGAAAATGCAAGAGATATTTTTGGAAAAAAGTGAAATTTCAATGACCGTACGGAGTAGGGCTGGAGATGTGAACAAAATTCGAACGGATTTGTGAAAAATTTTTGAATGGGGAAAGTAATGTGAGAAAAGTCACATTGAATATGTAGCTACTTTTTTATAATGAAGGCAAATAACAAAACTGAAAACTTACTAAGGATTTGAGTAGAAAAGAAGGGATATAGATGCACGAGAAGATGAGAGATTCGTTAGAACGGCCACTTCAAGATTTACGTATTTCAGTTATTGACCGTTGTAATTTTAGGTGCACATACTGTATGCCTGCTGAAGTGTTCGGAACTGATTACGCTTTTTTACAGGAAGAGTGTTTATTAACGTTCGATGAAATAGAAAGATTGGCGAGATTATTCATAAGTATGGGAGTGGGGAAAATTAGGCTTACTGGTGGTGAACCTTTGCTGCGTAAAAATTTACCGAAGTTAATTGCAAGGCTTGCGAAGCTAGACGGTTTAACGGATATTGGACTCACAACAAACGGTATTCATTTAGCAAAACAAGCTAAGCTATTAAAAGAAGCGGGATTAAAACGTGTAAATATTAGTTTAGATGCGATAGAGGATCATGTCTTCCAAAAAATTAATGGACGAAACGTAAGTACAAAACCTGTATTGAAAGGAATAGAAGCAGCAAAGGCTGCTGGATTAGAAGTAAAAGTAAATATGGTCGTAAAAAAAGGGATGAATGATAGTCAAATACTTCATATGGCTCGTTATTTTAAAGAACAAAAAATTCAGCTCCGTTTTATCGAGTTTATGGATGTGGGCAGTACGAATGGATGGAATTTTGAACAAGTTATTACGAAAGAACAATTAATAGAGAAAATTAATCGTGTATATCCGATTGAGCCTGTTAAGCCTCGTTACTTTGGAGAAGTTGCGAAAGTGTATCGATATGTAGGAAGTAATGCAGAAGTTGGATTTATTACTTCTGTTTCTGAGTCATTTTGTTCTTCATGTACGAGAGCTCGTATTTCGGCAGACGGTAAATTTTTTACGTGCTTATTTGGAACGAAAGGAGCGGATTTGCGTACGCTTCTTCGAGAAAATATTTCTGACGCATCACTATTAAAAATTTTACAACATACATGGCGATATAGAACAGATCGTTATTCAGATGAAAGAACGGCGGAAAGTACAAATAAGCGTCCAAAAGTTGAAATGTCATACATTGGAGGATAGTGAAAGGAGGACTCCCTATGCAAGATCGATATTCAAGGCAAATATTGTTTTCTGAAATTGGTGAAATGGGACAAAGAAAAATAAGAGAAAAGCATGTTCTACTAATCGGTGCGGGTGCACTAGGAGCTGCGAATGCAGAAGCGCTCGTTAGGATGGGAATTGGGAAATTGATAATTGCCGATCGTGACTACGTCGAATGGAGTAATTTACAGCGGCAACAGTTATATACAGAAGAAGATGCAAAGCAGTGCAGACCGAAAGCAATTGCAGCGGCAGAACATTTAAGAAAGATAAATTCTGAAGTAGAAATTGTACCTGTTGTAGAGGATGTTACAATGCAAGAAATGGAAGAGTTAACAAAAGAAGTGGATCTCATATTAGATGCGACTGACAACTTTGATACGCGCCTACTTATAAATGACATTTCACAAAAAGAAAATATACCTTGGATATACGGTGGTTGCATTGGAAGTTACGGTGTAACGTATACAATTATTCCGGGGAAAACACCGTGTTTTCGCTGCCTAATGGATCATCCTACGAACGGTGCAACATGCGATACAGCAGGAATTATTCAGCCAGCTGTACAGATGGTTGTTGCTCATCAAGTAACAGAGGCGATGAAAATATTGGTGGATGACTATCAGTCGCTAAGAGGGACAATGTTATCATTTGATATTTGGAACAATCAATATCTCTCATTAAAAGTAAATAGACAGAAAAAAAGTACATGTCCATCTTGTGGGAAATCACGAACATATCCAAGTCTAAAATTTGAAGCGCAGATGAAAACTGAAGTGTTATGCGGGCGGAATACTGTTCAAATCCGTCCAGGAATAAAGGGAGTTCTAAATTTAAACGAAATTCAAAAACGATTACAAAAAAGTGTACATGTTCAAAAAACGCCGTACTTACTATCATTTCTAATTGATGAATATCGTTTCGTTTTATTTACAGATGGTAGGGCATTTATTCATGGGACAAATGATGTGAAAATAGCAAAACGATTATACGCAAAATATATAGGATGAACAGAAAGAGAGTTGCTCCTTATTAAAACGAGGTGAAAAAGAATGATAGAAAAACGTATACCAATTCCAGTGGCAGAAGCAGTTGCACGTGTAATGGAATATGCTCATCAGGGTGAAACGGAAAAAGTTTCTCTTATAGACAGTTACGGAAGAATCCTTGGAGAAGATGTTGTTGCAGATCATGATGTCCCGCATTTTGATCGCTCTCCGTACGATGGATTTGCGATTCGAGCAGAAGATACAAAAGAAGCGAGTAGCCGTAACCCAATTCGGTTTGAAGTGATTGGTGAAATCGGAGCAGGTTTTGTTTTTACAGAAGAAGTGAAACCATTTCAAACTGTCCGTATTATGACAGGTGCGGCAATTCCAGCAGGGTGTAATGCAGTTGTTATGTTAGAACTAACGGAAGGATTTGAAGAAAACGAAAAGACTTTTATGAAATTAAAACGCTCTTTTGCTTCCGGGGATAACATTTCTTTTAAAGGAGAAGATGTAAAACGAAATACCACCCTTGTGAAAAAAGGGACTGTCATTAATCCTGGAGTTGCAGCACTTCTTGCTACGTTTGGTTATAGTTCCGTACATGTTGTAAAACAGCCGATTATTGGAATTGTGACGACAGGAAGTGAACTGCTTGAGGTACATGAACATTTAAAGCCAGGGAAAATTCGAAATAGTAACTCCTATATGATTGCTGCTCAAATTGAACGAGCCGGAGGAGTTGTACAATATTACGGACAATTCGCTGACGATTTTGAGACGTGTTATAACACTGTAAAAAAAGCGATAAAAGAAGTTGATATATTAATTACAACTGGTGGCGTTTCAGTAGGAGACTATGACTATTTACCTGCTATTTATGAGAGATTACAAGCTAATGTACTTTTCAATAAAATTGCGATGCGACCAGGAAGTGTGACAACTGTAGCTGAGTTAGAGGGAAAACTATTATTTGGTCTATCTGGTAATCCTTCTGCTTGTTATGTAGGTTGTGAATTATATGTTCGGCCAGTCATTCAAATATATTTGCATAGGAAAGATCCACATATTTATCGTGCAGAAGCAATTTTACAGCAAGACTTTCCGAAAGCAAATCCGTTTACTCGTTTTGTAAGAGGGAGAGTAGAAATTGTAGATGGACAATTACAAGTTATACCAGTTGGTCTAGATAAATCTAGCGCAATTTCTTCACTTGCAGAAGCAAATGCATTTATCGTCTTGCCAGGAGGAACGAGAGGGTTTGAAGCAGGAATCACTGTTTCGGTACTGTTATTAGAATCAAACGCCGGAAGTGAGTGGCCGTGGGATGAACCGCTTCGATCATATAAATAATAGAAAATAGATTGCTAACTTATACAAAGATAAGAGGTGCAAAATGACACAAACGTATTATGAAGTAATTGATACACCTATTTCAATTGAAGAAGTTACAAACAAAGTAATTCGTCGTGAGTGTGGTGCTGTTACTACTTTCATTGGCACTGTAAGAGAATTTACGAAAGGACGTCGTACACTATATTTAGAGTATGTAGCATATAAAACAATGGCAGAAAAACAGCTTGAGAAAATTGGCACCGAAGTAGAAGAGAAGTGGCCTGGGACATATGTCGCCATTACACATCGCATTGGTACATTACAAATTTCTGATTTTGCTGTTGTTGTCGCTGTTTCTACACCACACCGGAAAGCAGCTTATGAAGCGAATGAGTATATTATGGAACGCATAAAACAAGTTGTTCCGATTTGGAAGAAAGAATTTTGGGAAGATGGTGAGTCATGGATAGGTGATCAGTTAGAGAAAATAGCATATGCAAATGGTGAGCCTGGAAAGGGGATGAGAATATGATTGAAGTACTATTATTTGCACATTTACAAGAAGAAGCAAGTAAGCCAGCATTACATATAGATTGTGAAAATATTACAGTTGCTGAACTAAAGGAAATTCTTATTAAGAAATACAACGTAGCGATTTCAAGAGAGATAATGGTCGCTATAAATGAAGAGTATGCAAATGAGGATGAAATCATTCAAACTGGTGATATTGTAGCAATGATTCCGCCAGTAAGTGGTGGTTGATTCTTTTCATCCTAATCATGTAAGGACGTGATTAGGATGGAGGGAATGAATATAACTATGCATACATAGGAGGGAACAGGATGAAAAGTCCTAATTTTCAATTAAGTTTACAAACTTCTAATCTAGTTATCGGTTTTATGGTGTGGGTTATTTTATCATCATTAATGCCCTATATTAAAGTGGATATCCCATTAACTGCGGGACAAATTTCTATGGTAACAGCAGTACCGGTTATATTAGGTTCTGTTCTTCGCATTCCGATTGGTTATTGGACAAATCGTTTCGGAGCAAGAAAATTATTCTTTATTAGTTTTATTCTATTATTATTTCCTGTCTTTTATATTAGTGTTGCCGATTCAATGATGGATTTAATTATTGGTGGTTTATTCGTCGGAATCGGTGGGGCGGTATTCTCAGTAGGGGTAACTTCTTTACCGAAATACTTTCCGAAAGAGAGTCATGGTTTTGTAAATGGTATTTACGGTGTTGGTAATGCGGGGACAGCAATTACTTCATTTTTAGCACCTGTAATTGCGACATCAGTTGGCTGGAGAACGACAGTACAGTGTTATTTAGTTTTACTTGCAGCGTTTGCACTTATGAACTTTTTATTAGGCGATCGTAAGGAGAAAAAGGTGAACACACCATTAATGGAACAAATAAAAGGTGTATATAAAAATGAAAAGCTTTGGTTTTTATGTATCTTTTACTTTTTAACATTCGGATCATTTGTCGCATTTACAGTATACTTACCAAACTTTTTAGTATCTCACTTCGGATTAGAGAAAGTAGATGCAGGTATGCGGACAGCCGGGTTCATCGTACTCGCAACAATTATGCGTCCGATTGGTGGTTGGCTCGGTGATAAGTTTAATCCATTTAAAATATTAATCTTCGTATTTATCGGATTAACACTTTCAGGTATTATATTATCATTTATGCCTAGCATGAACGTGTATACATTTGGTTGTCTACTAGTCGCATTTTGTGCAGGAATTGGAAATGGTACAATCTTCAAACTCGTTCCAATGTATTTCTCAGAACAAGCTGGTATTGTAAATGGACTCGTTTCAGCTTTAGGCGGACTAGGAGGATTCTTCCCGCCGCTAATTTTAACATTACTATTCCAACTAACAGGTCATTATGCAATTGGATTTATGGCATTATCAGAAGTCGCACTTGCTTGTTTAATCATTACTGTGTGGATGTATAGCCAAGAGAAACTGTTAGTGATGTTAAAGAATCATTAATAAGGAAAAAGAACCATCCCAAAGTATTCTGGGATGGTTCTTTTAGTAATAGGCTTCAACACATTCTTTTATGACCAAATTCTTTAGTAAGGCTAATGGATATTGTGAAATAGTACACTTAAACGAAAGAATACAGTTTAGGTCGATAAGATAAAATTATGAATTTGTATAAATAATCTATAATTTTCTTTAAGAGTCATATTTGCTATGTTAAAGAAAAGGGAGGGATATGAGAATATTAGATGTACATTTTCGTATTATCGATTTTAATTTTCTAATTATTGATAACTAAGGAGTGTTTCCGCCTAACTTTGTTGTAGAAGATTATCAGATTGATGCAATAGAATTGTCCAAAGTTGCATCCATTTTAGTAAAGGGTTTAATGAAACTATAATATATTTGGAATGAGGTTTTACATGTTTGTTTTTATTATATTAGACGTAATATTACCAATATTACTATTGATGCTAATTGGTGCAATCTTACAAAGAAAGTTCCAATTTAACTTAAAGCAGCTATCTACACTTATTAATTATTGCTTGATGCCAGCGGCTGTATTTGTGAATATATATGATATTCGTATAGAAACGGGTTTGTTGCTCCAGATAATGTACTATTTAATGCTTTATAGTCTGAGTCTGATCATAGTAAGTCATTTCATTTCAAAAATATTAAAGTTAGAAAAAGGAGAAAGTGCAGCCCTAAAAAATAGCATTTCGTTAATGAATTCCGGTAATTATGGGTTACCAGTAAGTCAATTGATTTTCAGTCATAATCCAGTGGGGGTTTCCATTCAGATTTTTATTGTTATTTTCCAGAATCTTTTAACTTATTCATATGGGATATATAACTTACTATCAACAACAAAAACAATCGGAGGTATTATTCAATCATTTCTAAGACTGCCTGTATTTCATGCGCTCGTATTAGGGGTTCTCTTTCAATCTTTTACAATTCAATTACCTAATTCTATCTTGCTACCTCTTAATCAGCTTGCGAATGGTTTTGTTGCAATAGCACTCATATTGTTAGGGGCACAATTATCCAACATTAAGCTTAATTTTTTCCATCGAGTCATAACATGGGCTTTAATTGGAAGGTTACTGATGGGACCATTATTAGCACTTGCCATGATCTACCTACTAAACATCGATGGTATTGTTGCACAATCATTATTTATTGCAAGTTCTTTTCCTACTTCAAGAAATACATCGACCATTGCTATGGAATATCAAATAGAGCCTGAATTACATGCACAAATCGTTTTATTTTCAACACTTTTTAGCATTATTACAGTAACTGTCGTTATTTATTTTTCATATATTTTGTTTTGAATATACGAGCAAAAATGAATAGATTTGAGGCGGTAAATGATGGACGGAAATCCCATCGATATGAGAAGAAAGCGGTTTTTGATATATTGGGTGTCGTTTACAATTGTACAATGTCTGATAATCAAGCGGCTTAATTCAAAAAAAGGAAACTCATTAGGGGTTATTTCGTATGCAAATCTTTAAAGCATTTACATATATACTTGCGAAAAAAGACACAATCTCGCTTGTCATGTAAAGTTACATGAGCTTAGGATGATAGCAATGGGTGAAAGTGTCAAGTAAGAATTTTATCTTTATTGATTTTATGCGGTTTTTCCTCATAATTGTAATTAAGGGGGATGATTCTAATTTGAGTGAACAGAATATTAGCACAACAGTTTCGGGAGATTTGATTGTTACCCATCTAATTGGCCAGATTAAAACAGAGGATGTGTATGAATGGTTTAATGGTTTCGAGCAGGTTTGTCAGCAATTCATTTCCGAAGGGCGGAAATACAAATTGTTGGTGGATAGAAAAGGATACACGCCAAATCATTTTTCTGTTCAAAAAGTATGGAAAGAGAAGTTCTTCAATGAAACTATTTTGAATCATAGTAAGGCAATTGCATTTCTTCTTGAAAAAGGAGAGATACTGAATTATTTACAGCAATCTAATACGAAAGAATCTGTAAAATTTTTTGATGATTATGAACAAGCGTTAATTTGGTTGGATGAATATCAAATGTAAAAACTGAATTGAACCAGTTGCTCGTAATATTGTATTTGTCATACAATTCATTAGTTTACAAGTTGCCAGCACCATTCATTTTCTTCGTAATTTGCTTGTGAAACTTTAAAAAACAATATCAAAATAAAAAGGACAAACGTTTCTAAAAAACGTTTGTCCAAAGGTAATTACTATTTTAGCTAAGTGATAGATTACAATTTGTGAGTACGAGAAAGCTTTTTTATAAGTTTAGGAAGTATAGATGTTAATTCCTTTTTCATACGCTTCGTAAACGATGGATCCTTACCTGAAGTTGAAATCGTTACAACATATTCACCATTGCGTATGACACCAGGTGTGTGAAACGATGATTCTGTACCATCACTTACAACGTTAACCCATTGAAAATCATGGGAGGCCTGTTTGACCATCATATTTACATCATGTTGATTTGTAGCTGCATAAATAAGGTGAGCATCTTTAATATCATCATGAGAAAAAGTTTTTTGTTTCCAATTAATATAAGGAAGTTCCTTCATTTCCCCGCAAATTTCTGGGCTAATAACGGTGATAAAAGCACCTGTATCTTTTAATCCAGACGCTTTTCGATATGCGATTTTACCTCCACCAATGATAACGACCACTTTATTATGTAGATTAAACATAAGAGGGTACATGATATACATACACACATTCCTCCATTCGCTCTAATAATGTTAATTTCATATATGTATCAAACTGAAGGCAGTTACAAGTCGTAACGTGATCATATTTTTTTGTATGCGACTTAATTTTTTGAAGTAACAATCCGGTAAAGAGAAGGTACGGCATGACGTATACATGAGAAGCAGTCGATGTTATAGTCTTGAGTTCAGTAGTAAAAGAGGGCGTTCCTTTCGTTAAAAAGGAACAACTTACTGACATACCAAGTTTTCGTTCGACAGCTGCTCCGATTTGTTTTAATTCATGTATTGGCTGTGGATCACTACTGCCTCGTCCTACGAGTAAAATACTACTCTCTTGCATTGGCATAGCTTCACGTATTCTTTTCACTACAAGTTCCACCATATGTGGATGTGTACTAAAAGGTGGTACAATTGAAAATGTGATATGTGGATATTTCTTTTGCATTTTCTCTATCTCAAAAGGTATATCACGTTTATAGTGAGCTGCTGCAAATAATAAAACAGGTACAATCATTATTTCGGTTGCGCCCTCTAGTATTGTTTCTGTAACTGCATCTGAAATAGTAGGTGTTGTTAGTTCCAGAAAAGCTATTTTTTGAATTCTTTCGTTACGTTCCTTCATCATAGATTGAATAAAGTGAATGAATTGTTTGTTACCTTCTTGGATCCGGCTCCCGTGTCCAACATATATAATTCCTTTCATTGTCTCACCATGTCTTTCTTCATAATAATTTCTTGTAATGAATGATCTACGTTATGAAGTCCGACTTTATTTGCATATTGCAAAGTTGAAACGTCGGTATACGAGAATGGGAGAGTAAAAATATTGATAAAACCAAGTCGTTTTATTTCTGATAAAAATGCATCAATTGAGGCACGTCCTTCAAATACGATGCTATCCCATGAAAATTCAGAAAGCATACGAGAATGAATTTCATCGAAGCGATGATCAATTGTATACTCATGAGTCATCGTGTAGGATCCTGCACCAATTTTTTCTTGAATAAAAGCAATGCGGTTAATGTTTCGACCTAAATAAACAGTTGTATCGGAAGAGAATGTTGCTTGTTGACTTAATAGTCCATATTGCATCAGTTTTTCTTGAGTGTTACCGTTCATGTGCTGCAGTTCTGCCTGTAAAGTACGAATATCTTTATGATATTTACTGCATGATCGCATTAAGATTTCTACACTTTCAGCTGAACAAAATACAAGCCGATTAACGTTAAAAATTTCATTGATTTGTTCAGGTGTTAATGTGTATTCTTCCTTTTTAAAAGTTGGAATTTGATATATTTCTGCACCGGATTCTTGTAATTTTTGCTTCATTAAACTTGTTTTATTTGTTGCGGATGCAAATAAAACTTTTTTACCATGTAATGGTTTACGTTCTTTCCAAGCGATTTGATTACGTAAGGAAACGACATCACCAACAATTGTCATTGATGGATTAGAAATATTTTCGTTTTTCACGATAGGAACAATGGTTGCAAGTGTTCCAGTGGCAACGCGCTGTTTACCAGTTGTACCCCATTCAATGACTGCTACTGGCGTATCTTCTTTCTTTCCTGCTTGTAGTAAGTTTTCGCAAATTGTAGGTAAGTTTTTTATACCCATGTAGTAGGCGATTGTGTCGCTATTATGGGACGAATTATATTTTCCATGATCGGCTAAAGGACCTTTTGCATGCCCAGTTAGTAAAGTGACGCTATTACTGTAGTTACGGTGGGTGAGGGGGATACCTGCATAGCTACTAGCGGCGATGCTAGATGTAATACCTGGTACGATTTCATATGGAACATTCGCTGTTGCTAAAGTTTCTGCTTCTTCACCAACACGGCCAAAAATAGATGGATCTCCGCCCTTTAATCGAACAACGATTTTTCCTTCTTTCGCAAATTGAAGAAGGTGGGCGTTAATCATTTCTTGTCGCATAATATGATTCTTTGGCATTTTTCCGCAGTAAATAAGTTCACATGTTTCTTTTGTATAACTAAGAAAGAAAGGGTTTAATAAACGGTCATATAAAACGATATCTGCACGCTTTAAACAATCTATCGCTTTCTTTGTAATAAGCCCTTCATCACCTGGTCCTGCACCAACTAAATATACATATCCGTTCATAATCGCACCTCATCTATTTTTATTTAAAAGGAAGCCAGGGGGAGGCTTCCTTTTGTAAATTACATGTATATATAAATGTCACCATCAATAACTTCTATTTCATATGTTTGAATACAGCCGTCATCAGGTTTTTGAACTTCACCTGTTAGTAATGAAATTTTCCAATCATGTAGTGGACAAAAGACGAATTCACCAGATACAATTCCTTCGGCTAATGGTCCGTTTTTATGAGGACAACGATTTTCTACAGCTCGAATATCGCCATTTGAAAGGCGGAATAGGGCGATAGACATACCTTTCATTTGTACCTCTTTACCGATTTGAACAGGAAGATCTTCTGCACACATAACTTTTATTTTTTCTTTCGTTTGTATCATATAAATCACAGCTCCTTATTTCACAGTTTCTACTTCATACATCGCTTTTAATGACTTCGTTTCTAATGCTTGTCCCCATGCTTCGGTATAAGTGCTACGGGCTGTTTGGAAGCGTGCATTTAGCGTGGTAACCATACTTGCATCTTGTAGTATTTCTTTTATGTGATCGAAGCCTAAACGTTCTGTCCAGTAGGCAGTACGCTCTCCGTAAATACCAGTTTCACGATAATATTGCATGTAAGCTGTAGCGATGCGAAGGACATCATCTTCAGTAGGGACAATCATTACAAAATCAGCTTCACGTACCTCTGTACCACCATTTCCGCCAATATAAAGTTGGTATCCATTTTCGACACAAACAACGCCAAAATCTTTCGTCAGTACTTCCGCACAGTTACGCGGACAGCCCGTTACACCCATCTTCATTTTATGAGGTGTATCTACCATTTCTAATGATTGTTCAAGTAACATACCAAGTCCTAATGAATCTTTCGTACCGAAACGGCAGAAGCGAGAACCAACACATGATTTTACATTACGAAGCGATTTTGAATACGCATATCCCGAAGTCATATTTAAGTCAGCCCATACGTTAGGTAAATCTTGTTTCTTAACACCATATAAGCCGATTCGGCTCGCACCTGTAATTTTCACAAGAGGCACATCGTACTTTTTCGCAACTTCAGCAATTTTCATTAAATCATCTGCTGTTGTAACGCCTCCGTACATACGTGGAATAACAGAGAATGTACCATCGTGCTGGATGTTACCATTCATTCTTTCATTAACGAAACGGGATGCTTTATCATCTTCATATTCTTCTGGAATCGCCATACGTAAATAGTAGTTCAAAGCAGGACGACATTTCGAACAGCCATCTTCATGTACAAAACCAAGAACATTTCGTACTTCTTTTGGAGATTTTAAACCTTTCTCGTGAATGGCCGTTACGACTTCATCTCGTGATAAACTTGTACATCCGCACATACCAGCAGACTGCGCAGAAGCATCAAAGGCATCTCCGAGTGTATGAGATAAAACTTGTTCCACAAGCGGACGACATTTACCACAAGATCCTGCGGCTTTCGTGCATCCTTTTACCTCTTCAAAAGTAGTTAATTCTTGCTCTAAAATGGCATGAACGATTGTACCTTTCGTAACACCATTACATCCACAAATCGTGTCATCCGCACTCATTGTAGCAACGTCAAGTTCACTTTCTTCACCAGCTTTGTGAAGAAGGGAAGCGGTTGTATATTCTTGTATATCTTCTTCTTTCTTTAACATGCTAAAGAGTCGTGTACCATCAGCAGTATCCCCGTATAAAACGATACCAACGACTTTATTGTCACGAATTAATACTTTTTTATAGGAACGTTTACATTCATCAAAGATTGATATTGCTTTCGTTTGATCATCTTCATAAATTTGGCCAGCAGAGAATAAATCACAACCAGCGACTTTTAATTGCGTACCAACGATACTGCCCGTGTATCCATTCGTTTGTAAATTCGTTATATGTTTCGCTAATATTGTGCCTTGTTCATAGAGAGGGGCAACAAGTCCATATGCGATACCATCATGTTCTGCACATTCACCAACTGCATAAATGGATTCATCATTTGTTAGCATATAGTCATTGACTACAATGCCGCGATTGACAAGTAAACCAGCATCTCTTGCTATTTGAGTATTTGGGCGTATTCCGACAGCCATTACGATTAAATCACAATCTACAACTTCACCATCTTCAAATTGAATGCCCTCAACATGTTCTGTACCAAGAATTTTTACAGTTTTCTTTTCCATTAGAAACTTCATGCCTTGTGTTTCTAAATCTTCACGCAGAAGAGAAGCTGCTTTCGTATCTAGTTGTTGCTCCATTAAGCTAGGCATTAAATGAACAACATGTACGTCCATTCCTAAGTCAATAAGGCCTCTTGCGGCTTCTAAACCAAGTAACCCACCACCAATGACAACGGCCTTTTTCTTTTCTTTAGCGGTATCAATCATAAACTGTGTATCTTCAATAGTTCGAAATCCTGTTACACCAGAAAGAGTGGAACCTTCAACAGGTAAAATAAAAGCGCTAGAACCTGTTGCGACAATGAGTTTGTCATATGTAAGAGTACGATTCTTTTCTGTGATAATGATTTTTTCTTCTCGGTTAATATTCTGAACTCTTTCATCTGTATACAAGGTTATCTCATTTTCCTCATACCAACTGTATTCATTCATAATGATATCTTGCATATTTGTTTTTCCTTGTAAAACATGAGAGAGCATAATGCGATTGTAGTTTGGATGCGGTTCATCTCCAAAAATAGTAATCTCATATAAATTACTATCATGTTTTAATATTTCTTCTATACAACGTATGCCAGCCATACCATTTCCGATCATAACTAAACGTTTTTTCATTTTCGTTTCCCCTTTTTATGTGAAATATTGAACAAAGGATTATATTTTTATTATAGAAAATCAAAAAAGGGGGAGATGTGATATTTATCACATCTTTATAATAATTCACAAATTGTTAAAATTCGGATTTGTGTGAGGGGGATGTGGATATTTTTCGCAAAATGAAAAAGCAGGACATAAGTATGTAAACTCATGTCCTGCACTTAATTTATGCTCTCGTAATGGCACGTGGAAATAAAATATTATTTTCTAAATGAATATGCTCAAATAAATCAGACTCTAGCGCTTCAAGACGTTGGTAAACAAGGCGATAAGTGCCACAAGCTCCTTCTGGAGGAGTAAAGTCATTTGTCACTTTGCGAAGTTCTTTTATAATATTTCCAGCGTGATTATGTTCATTTTCTAATTCATCTACTACTTTACGTAACTTTGCATAGTTTTCATCAGTTGGATTTTGTTCGAATTCTAAAATTAATGGGAAATCTTCCGTTTCTTCTTTAATTAAATGTTGTTCTAGTTCCATCTTAAGTTCATGAAATAGCGTATGAATTTGAGCTAAATGAGGCTGACTTGCCCCGTGAACGCGTAATACTTTCGTCACATATGGACTTAGCTGTGGCAATTCTTCATTTAAATAGCGATGATGCTTATTAATTATATAATCAATCAATTCGCGATAAGAAGCATTTTTCCAATCAATTTCAGATTCGTTTAATAGTTTTGTCTTATGATAAAGCGTATTTAATTCTGAAATTACTTCAGAAGCTGATAAATTTCTTTCATTAATTGCATCAATAAGTGGTTTATTACCACCACAACAAAAATCTATTCTATATGATTTAAAAAGATCACTGGATTTCGGAAATTGTGTAACAATCTCACCGACAATAGAAGTTTCAGTAAATGTATGTTCCATATGAATGCCTCCATAAAGTTTATTGTGATAACTAAACTAAGAATAGCAATATACGAAAATGAGTGTGGTGATATAAATCACTTAATATGTGTCATTTTTGAGAATAATAATATGAAATTTATTTAAGGACGCATCTGAAAAAAGGGGAAGAGATATTAAATATAAGACGTTACAGTAAAAAAAGAAGCTTCTATTAAGCTTCTTTTTTTATTATTATTCGCATGCGACTCCATCGCCTTCTCTATCTAGTTTACGACTATATCCTGGTTGACCTTTATATAAAGGAGCTTTCCCGGCAGCTCTAACTGCGGCACAATTTGCGTAGGATACATTACTAGTATTTCCTGCATCTGGTTGCGCTTGGGCTTGCTGCGCTTTTTGCTGTTCTTCTTGTTGTTTACGAGCTAGTTCATCAGCTTGGCGTTTCTGTTCCTCTTGTTGTTTACGAGCCTGTTCATCAGCTTGGCGTTTTTGCTCTTCTTGCTGTTTACGAGCCTGTTCATCAGCCAGACGCTTTTGTTCTTCTTGTTGTTTACGAGCTAGTTCATCAGCCTGGCGTTTTTCATCTTCTTGCTTACGAGCTAGTTCCTCGGCTTGGCGTTTTTCGTCTTCTTGCTTACGAGTTTTTTCGTCCGCTTCTTTCTTTTCTAGTTCTTTTTTCTTTTCGTTATCTTTTTGTTCTTCATTGTTTGAGGCAACTTTCTTGCTAGTTGCTGTTGTTTTTTCAGAAGAAGGAGTTGAAATACTTGTTAGCGCAACAAAAATGACAAACAATACTGCTGTAATGATAAATTGTTTTTTTGCTACACCGGTTTTCTTAATTACAGATAAAAGTGCTAGAACAAGGAAGAAAATAAATAAGACAAAACTTAATATAGTAAAGAATTCAACAATTGGGTGATTAGAAGTTTCTACCCCAGTAATTATTAATACAATTGAAATCATAAAAAGAATAACGGTAGGACGCCCATATTGTTTTGCTTTTCCATTTTTCTTAAAGAATGAAATGATACATAAGATTAAAAGAATGATAGCAATTAAAAATAAAGCTGCGCCAATATTACTCAAAATAGCCATTTTTATACCTCCATTTGTAAGATTTTCACTATTGATTATATAGGAACTTATTGGATATTACACGTTTTATATAAATTTAGAAAATTAATATTTTTAACAGAATAATTAACAATTAATTTTTATATTAAGAAAAATGGATATAATTACTATTACTTTTTGAAATAAGTTTCATAAATTATAGTATATCGATTGAAAGGAGGAGAGCTGAATGGAATTTCAATTGGTAGTAAATTGTGTATTACAAGAAGGTAATGCGTACTTTTTAGTAACGAAAGTGGACGATGTTATTACGTTAAAAGTACCGATTACAGCAGGAGTTGCAGGATTATTTTTAGCTTTTGGTGTACCAAGATGTTCTTAATTTAAATCCCTATAGTAGAAAGAGGAGGACAAGCCTCTTTCTACTTATACATAATTATATTATGTGAACTACGATACTATTTTTGTAATAGCACGTTTAAAAGGGACATGCATATACTATAATGTTTCATTTGCTGTAATTGATGAACACTAGTCTTAAGAAATGTATGGAGTGAATTTTTTAAAGTTATGAAAATAAAAGAGGTGCTATTATATATGAAAAGACGAACATTTGATATTCCAGTTGTATTGCGAAGAGAGTGGTTTTTAATAGAATTAGCCCATTTAACGAAAAAATATGGAATTGAAATTGCAACTAGCAAAATGGAATATGCACCGTTTTTAAGAGATCAGGTTACGGAATCCCAAATAGGGGCAGGGTTACAATACGATAAATATGATGATGAATATATCATTGATTTATAATAAAGAAGCTACGTATAAAGGGTTATGAATAAGAGACCTTTTATACGTAGCTTTTTATAGTAGAGAAATGTATTGAGAAAATTTTTATGCGTTTACTGAGTAAAGGAATGAGTAAATGATGAGAGAATAACATTTCATAAGAAAGGACAGTTACTATTTATTTTATCTACAAAAATAAACTAGAGTAAAATTAGTGCTTCCTTTCAAAAAAGGGGGAATGTTAATGAGGATTTTGCAAAGGTGTATGATACTATTTCTCGCATTTATTATTATGGCTCCATTGGTTGTTAGTACGAAAGTAGAGGCGGAGGGAGTAAAAGAGCTTAAAACTGGATTTCCTGATCAAGAAGTATTTACACCTGGAGAATGGTTTTTAGGTCAAAAGCCAACTAATTATGATGAGAGTAAGCCTCCAATCCTTTTTGTCCAAGGAAGGAATGGTAATGCGGATAGTTGGTATGGAAAGACAGTATATCACGATATAAATGATATGTATGATTATGCTTTGAAAGCAGGTTATCAAACCGTATTTATACAATTATATGATGCTGCGGGGAAAGGATCGGCTAGTCAGTGGGACAACGGAAAATTGTTAGCGCAAAAACTTGAAGAAATATATAATCATTTCGGTAAAAAAGTTAATATTGTAGCGCATAGTAAAGGTGGTATCGATACACAAGCTGCATTAGTTGGATATGGAGCGAATCGATTTGTTGGAAATGTTATTACACTCGCTACACCGCATCACGGATCGAATTTAGCAGATTTATCATATAGCTGGTGGGCAGGTTGGCTTGCTTCTATATTAGGTCAAAAAGATGATGGTACGTACTCATTACAAATAGGAGAAATGGCAAAATTTCGTTCTACAATAGATAATAATCCTGCAGTTAAATTAAACCGTTACTATACAGCTACTGGTACAAGCTGGGGTCCCGTCTTTTCTGCATTATCTATGGGTGGTTTGTATTTGTCATCGTACGGTTCAAATGATGGATTAGTGAATGAGTGGAGTGCTAAGTTACCATATGGAACGCATTTATTTACAGATTCAAAGTTTGATCATGACAATATACGAAAAGGGTCAGCTGTTTTCTCACGAATTGAACCATACTTACGTACAGCAAATGTAGGCGTGCCAGCTTTAGTAGCGCCGAATTATAGTTCTGATGAGAAGGTAGAACAGTTAAACACAACTGCTAATCAAAATATTATAGGAGGGGAATTGCCGCAAAATCAGTGGATAGAGCAAACTGTGGCGGTTGATAAAAAGGCAGAAGGGATAGTTTCTGTACTAACTGCTTCTTCTCATGTAGAAATACAACTGATGTCTCCAAAAGGAAAAGTATATACAAACAAAGATAGCGTTATAACTACTGGTGAAGGTGAATCTTTCTTTAATGGGGCGACAATTAGAACATTTAAATTTGATAAAATGGAAGCAGGAGAATGGAAAGTTAAAATGATGGCGAAGCAATCAAAAGATGCTTACCTAATTGTAAGCGATTACAAGAATGGGGCGCCATTTGTTCTTCAAATGCCATCAAAGGTTAAAGTAAACAAATCAGAGTATAAACTTAAAAAATCTCCTACAGCACCTGAAATGAAAGGTAATCTTTCAATAACGGTAAGAGTCGTAAATAAAGAAGGGAAGCTAGTATCTGAAAGCAATGAATTACAAAATGTTAATACAGATACATTTACAGGCGCTTTGAAAGACATAAAGGAACCAGGGGTATATAACGTAACGATGGATATAAAAGGGACGAATAAAGAAGGACAACCATATAGTCGTACGCTAGTTAAGTCGGTTTATGTGGAGAAGTAAGATAGAATAAAAATGTATTAATATAAAAGTGCAGAAACCTTGTGTTAAAAAGATTTCTGCATTTTTTTCGTGTGTATTATACGAATAGAAAAGTGAGCTTACGTTCTATAAAAGGAGCTAGATTTCTGTTATTTAAATATTTGTATAAAAAGGTTTTTTGGTTGTCGGTTTTTATTTATGCAGTCGGGCAGGAAGAAGACGAAAAGTATCGAATGAATGTACTTAAATAGCATTGTTTGCTTTTGGTGTGAATAGTAGTTAAAGATATGTTAAAAGATTTTAAGCTGTAACAAAAGAGGGATTAAATAATAGAGGGAGCAACTTACATGGAAAATATATTAAAGGTATCTTCAAAATCAAGTCCAAATTCAGTCGCAGGTGCAATAGCAGGTGTACTAAGAGCAAGTGGCAATGTGGAGATTCAAGTGATTGGGGCTGGTTCTTTAAATCAAGCAATTAAAGCAATTGCGATTGCAAGAGGATTTGTCGCTCCAAGTGGTGTTGATTTGACTTTTGTTCCAGCATTTCAAGAGATTTCTATTAATGATCAAGAAAGAACAGCAATTAAATTAATTGTAGGTCCTAGAAAGAAAAGGTCTTAATAAAGAATATTAATAAGATGTAGTTTGAAAGGGGCGATAGAAATTGGCCTTTTTCTTTTTGATTTATAATTCTATGCATAATGTTATAAAGTCGCATTCTTAGTAATAAACATGAATATAACAAATGAAAAGTGTCACAAATGCTTATATAACAGGCATCTGTGACACTTTTATAGTTTTATATAATATAAAATATTCGTGTGTTATAGGGGGCAGCTGGATTTCAAAATGAATGTTCGTTATTTTATCAATATCAAAAAAGAGAAGCGCTTAATCAGAGCGCTTCTCTTAATGCCAATATACAATAACTATTCCATTATAATGTATAAGCGTAAAATATTTAATAATTACTTTTGTGGTAAAAATTTCATTTTGTAGAGAAATGAGGTAATTTATGGTGGGCATTGAAAAGGGAATGTTTGTATTAAAAAAGAGCAGACTTTAGCCTATACATAAAAGTGCTGGAATTGTTCTAAAGGAGGGAATATCTGAAATATAAATATGATTGAGAGGAGTGAAGTAATAATAGTTTGACATATTAAGCACGCATCTCCTTTTTAGTACATGCTATGCGAAGAATAGGGGGAGGATTGGAAAGTAAATTGTGGATGTGTAGATAGGAGAAAGGAAGGTGAAAATAGAAAAACCGCCTATTTAAATGACGGTTTTTTTAATTTCTATGTAACTAGAATTTATTTTTAGATAATGCCTTTAATATAAGGTTTATGATTTTACTAAGTAAACGAAACGCGTTAAAAATAGACCTCATAACCTTCATAGTACTGTCTTCTAATATCAGATTTTCTATTTCAAAGTCTGATATTCCGGCTATCTTTGGAAAACTTTATGTTTTTTAGCTTAAATCAATTATATCTATAAAATCAAGAAAAATTCTGTTATAGGATGCGTCAGTGCAAGTTATTAAATTCTTTATCGGATTTATGTCAGTTACAGTCATATATCTAGTTAGCAAATGACCATCTCTATAATAAGTAATCGATATCTTCTCTTCAGAAAGGTATGCACATAATAACTTGTTTTCAATCATTTCTTGTTCGTCTTGGGTTAATGTAGGACGCTCCACTTTTGTTTGTTTTTTTATAATCTTACCAATACCGATGAATTTCTTCGGTATCGAAGCGGATGGAGTCTGCTTAACTATTTCTCTTCTTTTTGACATGTTTGTATATCCCCTTAATTGTTATAAATAACTGTATCATTATACAGGTTTTTGGAGATATGTGTATTATTTATGAAATAATAAAATGCATACGTAGGGATTTTTGGTTCCACATATAATCAATACGGATTTAACTAACCATGATTTTTATATAAGTGTTTACCTATCGTGAGTAGGCGGACGGTATATAGAGTGTTGGTAGCACTTTATATACATGCTGTGCTCTTTTGTTTTTTGATTAATAGATGCCCACAAAAGTACCCACAAAACGCCCACGAAATAATGAAACAATATTATTTGTTTTGAGTTTCAAATTTTTAAGATTCCCTATAAATAGGGGTTTCGTGATTACTTTGATATGTTATTAGGGTGTGAAGCTTGATCCGCATAAAAGTTCAACAATGAGAACGGTAATACCTATTTATCAAGATGATTGTAATTCAAGATTTATCGTAGAAATTTATCTTAAATGAATTGTTTTTAAAATGAAAATCGACCTAATACAGTTGAATTAAAAGGCTATTATTTGCTCACAAATAATATAAAAACACGCGGGAAAATATGAAATACCTTTTGGAATAGAATATAATATAACAAATAAAAAGTGCTGCAAATGCTTGTATAATAGGCATTTGCAGCACTTTTATAGTTTTATATAATATAAAATGAACAACCCTAAAACTGCTCATTCTTCTCCCAAGATTCTACAATATAATGCGCAATCGTAGGATTAAATCCTTTACCAACTAAAAACATAATCGCAGCAACTTCTGTTAAAGCATGTTTGTGTGATGTATGTTTCGCTTCATTTAAACCGTAATCTACCCAAGGTTTTACGAAATCTAATACAGGTTTCTTTAAAGGTAAAAACTGTGTACCGACAACTTGTTGAATTTGTTGTTGCGTTGGTTCTGTAATTGGTCCAGGAGGTAAGATTTGTGGTTGTGTAATATCAAGTGTCGGTCCTGGTGGTAAAATTTGTGGTTGTGTCGGATCAATTGTTGGTGGTTTAGGTGGTGAGACACGTGCGTCATAGTTTGGTTGATACATTTGTTGTTGGAATGGCGTTTGTTGTAGCTGAGTTGCGTATGGATTTTGTTGAAATTGTTGTTCTTGAGTTTGCGGTGCTGCATATGGATTTTGCTGATATTGTTGTTCTTGAGTTTGTGGTGCTATATATGGATTTTGTGGATATTCGTAACTTGGACGTGTGCCATATGGATTTTGCTGATATTGTTGTTCCTGAGTTTGCGGCGCTTCATATGGATTTTGTGGATAATTAGCTTCTTGATATTGCGGTGTTGCGTATGGATTTTGTTGAAATTGTTGCTCTTGTTCTTCATATTGTTCTGTATATCTTTGTTCTTGTTCCTGTTGCTGAGGGTAAAATGGTTGCCTTGGGTAAGGCGGTTGATTATTATAGAACATATTTATTCCTCCTTCATGATAATGCCTACCACCTAGTGTATGGGCGGACAAGAAAATATGTGATGAAAAAATGCGGGCGTGTTACAATAAGTAACTGGGTGAAGATAAAATGACAAAACAAGAAAAAATTCAAAAAACAATTACTTTTGTAAAACATATTTTAGAAAAAGATGCGAGTGGGCATGATTGGTATCATATTGAGCGTGTACATAAACTGGCGATGTCTTTATCTGAGCAAGAAGGTGGAAATCGTTTTATAATTGAAATGGCGGCATTACTTCACGATGTGGCAGATGAAAAGTTAAATGAAAGTGAAGAAGCAGGAATGAAAAAAGTTTCTGATTGGTTAGAAGAGTTACGTGTTGAAGAAGAGGTAAGTAAGCATGTTCTTCATATTATTGCAAATATGTCTTATAAAGGTGGCCATGGCGGCGCTGTTGAGTCACTTGAAGGGAAGATTGTTCAAGATGCGGACCGTTTAGACGCCCTTGGAGCAATTGGAATTGCACGTACATTTGCATACGGCGGAGCGAAAGGTAGATTAATGTATGATCCAACTATTCCGCCGCGTGAAGTGATGACGAAAGAAGAGTATAGAAAAAATAACGATCCATCTTTAAATCATTTTTATGAAAAATTATTGAAATTAAAAGATTTAATGAATACGAACGCAGCAAAACAAGAGGCTGAAGTTCGTCATCGTTATATGGAACAATTTATTGAACAATTTATGAAAGAGTGGAATGCACAAATATGAAAATGTTAACTGTGGAGAACTTATCGAAATCATATGGAGAAAAACCGTTATTTGATGGATTATCATTTAGTATTGCAGAAGGACAACGCGCAGGTATTATCGGTGTGAACGGTACTGGTAAATCGACCTTATTAAAAATTATTGCAGGGGCTGAAATTCCTGACACTGGCGATATGACACATACACGTGGATATACGATTAGTTATTTATCACAGCAACCGGATTTTGATGAGAATTTAACGGTACTAGAGCAAGTTTTTCATGGTGATACACCGTTAATTCGTTTGCTTCGTGAATATGAAGAAGCATTATTACATATTGAAAAAGATCCAAGCAATGAGAAAGTTCAAGAGCGATTATTCGCAGTTCAACAGCGTATGGATGCGATGAGTGCATGGGAAGCAAATGCGAATGCGAAATCGTTATTAACGAAGTTAGGTATTACTGATTTTACAGCAACTGTTGGAAATTTATCTGGTGGACAGAAAAAACGTATTGCGATGGCGCAATGCTTTATTGAAACGCCTGATTTATTAATTTTAGATGAGCCTACGAACCATCTTGACCATGAGACAGTTGAATGGTTAGAAGAATATTTAGCAAGATACACGGGTGCAGTATTGCTAGTAACCCACGATCGTTATTTCTTAGACCGTGTGACGAATCGTATTTTCGAATTAGACAACGGAAAGTTATATAGTTATGAAGGTAACTACAGTACGTTTCTAGAAGCGAAAGCACTTCGTGAAGAACAAGAAATTGCGCAAGAATCAAAACGCCAAAACTTATATCGCCGTGAACTAGCATGGATTCGCCGCGGGGCAAAAGCTCGTTCAACAAAACAAAAAGCACGTATTCAGCGTTTTGACGAATTAAAAGGACAAGAAGGACCAGCTTCAAAACAGTCAGTTGATATTGCACTTAGCGGGAGCCGTCTTGGGAAAAAAGTACTTGAGTTGAAAGATGTAACGAAAAAATTTGGCGATAAAACGGTACTACATAATTTTAATCATATTGTAAAACCAGGCGATCGTATAGGGATTATTGGAGCGAATGGAAGTGGAAAATCTTCTTTATTAAATATGCTTGCAGGTAAGATATCTCCTGATAGTGGTGAAATTGAAGTTGGACAAACAGTCAAAATTGCTTATTATACGCAAGAAAATGAAGAGATGAATTTAAATCAACGTATGATTGAATACATTAAAGAAATTGCAGAAGTCATTCATACGACAGATGGAAAAGTAATCGGTGCGTCTCAAATGTTAGAACGTTTCTTATTCCCGCCACATTCACATGGTACACCCCTTGGTAAACTATCTGGTGGTGAAAGAAGACGTTTATACTTATTACGTATATTAATGGGAGAACCGAACGTACTATTACTTGATGAACCTACGAATGATCTAGATACACAAACATTAACAGTACTAGAAGATTATTTAGAAGATTTCCCAGGTGTTGTTTTAACTGTATCGCATGATCGTTACTTTTTAGATAAAGTAGTTGATGAATTGTTCATCTTCACTGGCGAGGGCGAAGTGCGTGAATTTCTAGGTAGTTATACAGATTATTTAGAGATGGAAAAAACGAGAGAGCTTATTGAGAAAGCGGAAGTGCAAAAAGAGAAAAAAATAGTAGAAGAAGCACCGAAACAACAACGTAAACGTAAACTTTCATATAACGAGCAGCGTGAATGGGAAACAATTGAAGATACTATTGCAGAGCTTGAAGAAAAACTTGAATCGCTTGGAGAAGAACTTGCGAATGTTGGTTCTGATTTTACGAAAGCGCAAGAATTGTCTGAAGCACAGCAGAAAACAGAAGAAGAGCTAGAGAAAACGATGGAAAGATGGAGCGAATTATCAGACATCGTTGAAGGTTTAAAATAAAAACAAGCAGCATATATTGAAAAGTAAAGAGAAAAACTTTACACTATTGGTAGAACCTATTTTAGGAGGGAAAAAATGAGAACATCTAATCCAATGTTGAAAAAAGAGGCATTCCGTAAAGAGGGAGCAAATGCTTCTGCGATGACTATTGGCGGAACAGTAGGCAAAACGTTCATTATGCTTATCTTACTACTTGCAACGTCTGTCTATTCATACATACAGATGGTAGAGGGTACGATGAAAATGCCAGTATTAATTGGTGCATTAGTAATCGCAGCAATTATTGCATTTGCATCTATCTTCTTCCCGCGAATGGCACCAATTGGGGCGCCAATCTATGCAGCGGTAGAAGGGGTTGTACTAGGAAGTATTTCAGCGATTTATACAATGAAATTTGGCGATGCTATCGTTTTAAACGCTGTATTACTAACAATTTCAATTTTATTTGCAATGTTAGTTTTATATGCGACGCGCGTTGTAAAGGTAACAGATAAATTCCGTACGGGTGTAATGGCTGCAACAATGGGGATTCTGGTTATGTATTTGATCGTATTCTTATTAAATATGTTCGGTGTAACTGTACCATATATTCACCAAGGTGGAACTATTGGTATTATCATTAGTGCGGTTGTTATTGTAGTTGCTTCATTAAACTTATTACTAGATTTCGATTTAATCGAAAGTGGTGCGCGTAGCCAAGCTCCAAAATATATGGAGTGGTACAGTGCAATGGGTCTCATGATGACTCTAGTATGGTTATACTTAGAAATTCTTCGTTTCGTTTCTTACTTTACGAAAAATGACTAGTAAAAAATCCTGCATGAAAAATGCAGGATTTTTATATTTTCAAAGATAAATTAAAAAGGGGGATTGATAACTCGAACTGAAGGGGATGGAATATGCTGAAAGGGAAAAGGGCTTATGATAAAACTATTTTCTAAAAGTTTTTCATAGAACTAGATGAAGCTTGAACGTATCCATCATAGGAAGTCATTACTTCAGTGATTGAATTATGTGTAGCTGAATGCAATGAGTAACTAAAATTTGAGAGTAAAGTTAAACCAATTACTTTCTACTTAGAAAACGAAATATAGTATACTGCGATAAAGATAGCTAACGGAGGCTATTATATATCTTGTAGTGAAGTATAATATTTTTGAAACCTTACATGTTTAAAATGTGTAAGGTTTCTTTTTTGTATTTATAAAATAGAAAATCAACATTTTTATATACAAACATACCCTTTTGCACTTTTTACCCTTTGCACATTTTTCTTTACAATAAAGAAAAACATGTGAGGTGGTATAACTTATGATGAATCGAGTTGTATTAATCGGTAGATTGACAAAGGAGCCAGAATTATACTACACAAAACAAGGAGTCGCTTATGCACGAATATGTATTGCGGTGAATAGAGGTTTTCGAAATAGTTTGGGTGAACAACAAGTAGATTTTATTAATTGTGTCGTATGGCGAAGGTCGGCTGAGAATGTAACTGAATATTGTACGAAGGGGTCACTTGTTGGGATTACCGGACGTATTCATACGAGTAATTACGATGATGAGCAAGGAAAGAGAATATATAGAACGGAAGTCGTGATTGAGAGTATTACCTTTTTGGAGAGAAGGCGGGAGGGGGCATCGCAATAAAATAAGGCTTTAAATAATAGGTTCGATAGAATTCTATGAAAGTATTTTGATAAAACTTAAAGGAATGGATAAAAAATATAGATTTATTTTTTATCCATTTTTATTAGGGGTTGTTTTGTAATGTTTCCAAGCTTGAAAGTTGCGGAAAACCTGCACGACTCCACAACCATAATGGTGTATGGACATCGATAGGGGAGATGTTACTATTAGTCAATACAGTCTCCCATATTTTAGATACAGTTTGTCGATCTGAAGTACTTCCATTTAATACGTCTGAAGAACATAGTCCTAACTTTACTGTAGCTTTCAATATATGTGTATCTGGGGCTATTGTAATAAGTTCACGAGAATTCCAGGCGACATTTGCATAACTCTCTAAGACATATAACCAGTAATTGAAGATTTTTGGTCCGGAAAGATAGGGGAAATCGGATTTACGTGTGCCTTGCATAATATTCTTTAAGGAAGAAATATCAAATCGCACCGATTCTAGAAGACCTTGTACATTTCCTTTTTTTGAAGATTGTACTATCCCATTAGCTACACGTCTCCAAATCTCTGGATGACGGTTAGGTTGTAATCCTACACGGTGAAAAAGTAATGAGCTACGGAGGGTATTTATGTCGCTATTTGCTACATCGTGTAGATTGAAAATCCACTTTGTTTCTTCATCTTGATACGCCTTTACAACTGCTTTCCACAAAGTATAGGAATTTCGTTGATAATTCAAGGCCATAGTTAGTGTTAAAACATCCATTAATTCATCTTCCGGAATAACACCAATCAAAACGTCTTCAGGCATTGTTTCTCCACCAATAAGCCCTTCAGAGTGCATTTTCATCAATGTTCTTATATTTTTAAAAAGTTCTTCTTTTTTCATGGAATATCCTCCAAAGCTTCTTCTACTTATAAAGTTTTCTATAAACTAAATTGCCAATTAAATAGTTGACTCTTTTTAAGTACGACAAAGAAAACAAATAACCTGCTTAAAAAGAAAAGATAGTCGTAAAATAAAGCATCCGAGTAGGAGTATAGAGTGATAACATGTTACAATACACCTAAGAACACGCAATAAAGGAGAGTTTTTTACGTGAAGATTAAAGCAATTGAACCGACGCCAAGTCCAAATACAATGAAAGTTATTTTGAATGAAGTATTACCATCAGGAGCGCGTAATAATTATACAAATGAAAATAAAGAACAAGCACCGATGCAAGTGCAAGAGATTTTGAAAATTGAAGGTATTAAAGGTGTATATCATGTTGCAGACTTTTTAGCAGTGGAGCGTAATGCGAAGTATGACTGGAAAGTTTTATTACAACAAGTTCGTGCCGTTTTCGGGGAAGAAATAGTAGGAGAAAGCGAAGAACAACAACTGTCTCATTTTGGAGAAGTGAAAGTGTTTATTCAAATGTTCTTTACTATCCCAATGCAAGTGAAGTTAACAGATGGAACATCGGAAGAACGTGTTGGTTTACCAGATCGATTTAAAGAAGCAATTATGAAAGTGCAAATGTCTGCACCGAACGTTGTGAAAGAGCGTAAATGGGTAGAGCAAAGTACACGTTACGGTAACTTTGAAGAAATCGGAAAAGAAGTTGTAGAAGAAATCGTTGCTGCTTATTCAGAAGAACGTGTAAATGAAACGGTTAAAGAATTATTAAATCAGGCAGGAGCAGTTGAAGTAACGATTCAAAAGCGTGAGCCATATAAAGTAACAGAAGAGATGATGAAAGACTCTGACTGGAAAAACCGTTTTGCAGCATTAGAGCAAATGGATCCTACTGAAGAAGATATTCCGGTATTGAAATTGGCGTTAGATGATGAGAAAGTATCTATTCGCCGCTTAGCGACAGCTTATTTAGGCATGGTAAAAGGTGATGAAGCATTGCCGTTATTATATAAAGCGTTACTAGACCGTTCAGTAAGTGTTCGTCGTACTGCGGGAGATTGTTTATCAGACGTAGGTGATCCAGCAGCAATGTTCGTTATGATTAAATCTCTGAAAGATTCAAGTAAATTAGTACGCTGGCGTGCAGCAATGTTCTTATTTGAACTAGGTGACGAAAGTGCAATTCCAGCACTAAAAGCAGCGCAAGATGACCCAGAGTTTGAAGTAGCAATGCAAGCCCGTCTTGCGTTAGAGCGTATTGAAGGCGGCGAAGAAGCGAAAGGTTCAGTATGGAAACAAATGACGGAGTCTCGTAAAGGGGAATAATGTATGATTGTTTTCTATGATAGTTGGTGTCTGATGTGTACGGCGGTTGCAGAACGTACGAAAAAATTAGATAAAAAGGGAAAGATGAAATTTGTTTCATTTCGAGATGAAGATGTAGTCTCGAAGTATGAGCTTTCTCAAGAACTACAAAGTAAGATGGAACAAAGATTGTATATTTTAAAAAATAATAAATGGTATGACGGAATCCATAGCATACATGTATTAGCAAAGGCTGTTCCGTCTTATTGGTTTGCCGTTCCTTTTATAAAGCTATCTATCGTACTTGGATTTGGAAGTAAAGTATACGATTATATCGCTAACAATAGAAAACTCGTCCCAGTTGGACATTGCCGTGAAGGGGTTTGTGAAATCCCTTCAAAAAAATGAAATCGTCACTATCTTTCTTTTGCACCTATTAATAGAGCGTGATATGATGAATTTGGAATGAAAGTTGAAGGAGAGATTACACGATGTCAAATGCTTATGAAGAATACATGCGTCAAATGGTAATTCCAATGCGCCAAGAATTAGTGCGTTCTGGATTTGAAGAATTAACTACAGAAGAAGCTGTTACAGAATTTATGGAGAATGCATCAGGTACAACTTTAGTAGTTGTAAACTCAGTTTGTGGTTGTGCAGCTGGTTTAGCACGTCCATCAGCAGGTCAAGCGGTTGTTCGTGCTGAAAAACAACCTGATCATCTTGTAACTGTATTTGCAGGTCAAGATAAAGATGCTACTGCAAAAATGCGTGAATACTTCGGAGAAATTCCTCCATCTTCACCATCTATGGCATTATTAAAAGGGAAAGAAGTTGTTCACTTCATTCACCGTCATGAAATTGAAGGTGCAACTATGGACGAAATTATTACGAACTTAGAACAAGCTTTCGAAAAGAATTGCTAAAGAAGGGGGAGAGTAAATCTCCCTCTTTTCTTTATATAGAGGTGAAATAATGATAGTAACAACAGCAGGAAGAACAAACAAAGAAATGACAGATTATGCAAACAAGGTAGCAGCAGAGTTAAATGTTTCATTCGTTAAACGTAATGACATACCAGTACATAAACTGCATGAACAGTATGAACAAGATGTGCTTGTTGTAGGGAAGAATCGATTAGCTATTTATCCGAAAGGAACGGAAGAGTCGTTTTTCTTTCATCCGAACTCAGCGATGTTTCGTGTGAAAAGATTAATGCGCGGAGAACACGATCCGTTTGTACAAGCTGCTAAATTAGAGAGTGGAATGACAGTGTTAGATTGTACGCTCGGTATGGCATCAGATAGTATTGTAGCTAGTTATGTTGTTGGTGAAGGTGGAACAGTAACAGGGCTTGAAGGTAATGAATATATGGCTTATATTATGAAAAATGGTTTGCAAACATGGTCTTCATCCGTTTCTGAAATTGATGAAGCAATGCAAAGAATCGATGTAAAGCAAACGGAGCATTACGCATTTTTAAAACAATGTGAAGATAATAGTTATGATGTTGTTTACCTGGATCCAATGTTTGAAGAAACTGTCATAGAATCAGATGGGATAAAAGGATTAAAACACTTCGCTTTGTATCATGATATAACTGACGAAACAATTGCGGAAGCGAAGCGTGTGGCGAGTAAACGTGTCGTTCTGAAAGATCATTTCCGTAGTTCTAGATTTGAAAAACACAATTTTTACGTATACAAAAGAAAAAGTGCAAAGTTTCACTTTGGTGTAATTGACCCTTGCTAATTGTTTGAAAAGATGTATAATAAGCAATAATTAATTAAATATATTGTCTGTGATGAAGAGAGTAGTCTTTTTTAGAAGGAAAGCGAGCTAGGGATGGTGTGAGCCTAGTGCGGAAGAAAAAGATGAAGCGCACTTCGGAGACGCTTCTTGAACGAATAGTAGAGTAAGCCGAGGCCCCCTGTCCTCGTTATAAACGGGAAAGTGGTTCGTATTGAACAACAAGGGTGGTACCACGGGTTAAAACTCGTCTCTTTATTAGAGACGAGTTTTTTGTGTTTAAAAAAATAAGGAGGTTGTAGTATGGATTATAAAACGAAGTTTGCGGAAAGTTTATCCAATATTTTTACGGATGAATTAGCGCAAAAGCAAATTTTAGATTTAATTGAAACACCGAAACAAGATGAATTTGGAGATGCAGCGTTCCCATGCTTTTCACTAGCGAAGCAATATAAAAAATCACCGGCTATTATCGCAAAGGAAATTGCAGAGAAATTAAATGATCCGTTCTTTATGAAAGTAGAGGCCGTTGGTCCGTATGTAAATGTATTTTTTAATCGTGAAACTGTAAGTGATGATGTATTAAAAAAGGTTTTAGCGGAGAAAGAAGAGTACGGTCAAAACCACTTTGGATGTGAAAAAACGGTAGTTATCGATTATTCTTCGCCTAATATCGCGAAACCTTTTTCAATGGGGCATTTACGTTCTACAATGATTGGTAATTCATTAAAGCATATCGCCGAAAAATGTGGATATGAAGTTGTAGGAATTAATTATATTGGTGATTGGGGAACACAGTTTGGAAAGTTAATTACCGCATATAAAAAATGGGGAAATGAAGAAGTAGTTAAAGAGGATCCAATACGTGAATTATTTAAACTATATGTTCAGTTTCATGTAGAGGTAAAAGAAGACGAAGAACTAGAAAAAGAGGGTCGTGCTTGGTTTAAGAAACTAGAAGAAGGTGATGAAGAAGCAGTCGAGCTTTGGAATTGGTTCCGTCACGAATCTTTAAAAGAGTTTTCTCGTATTTATGAACTTCTCGGTGTAGAATTTACTAATTTTCAAGGAGAAGCTTTTTATAATAACTTAATGGAAGATTTTATTGGGATTTTAGAGGAACATGAATTACTTGAAGAGTCAGAAGGCGCATTAGTCGTTAATTTAGAAGAAGAAGGTATGCCACCTTGCTTAATTAGAAAATCAGATGGTGCGACAATTTACGCAACACGCGATTTAACAGCAGCATTATATCGTCAAAGCACATATGGATTTGATAAAGCGTTATATGTAGTTGGCCCGGAACAAAGCTTGCATTTCAATCAATTTTTCACTGTATTAAAAAAGGTTGGCTACACTTGGGTTGATGGTATGGAACATGTACCGTTTGGATTCATATTAAAAGACGGTAAGAAAATGTCGACGCGTAAAGGAAGAGTTATTTTACTTGAAGAAGTACTTGAAGAAGCGATCGAACTGGCAAAACAAAATATTGAAGAGAAAAATCCAAACTTAAAACAAAAAGAAGAAGTAGCAAAGCAGGTCGGTGTTGGGGCAATCATATTCCATGATTTAAAAAATGAGCGTATGCATAATATCGAATTTTCATTAGAAAATATGCTGAAATTTGAAGGGGAAACAGGTCCGTATGTACAGTACACACATGCACGTGCTTGCTCTATTTTAAGAAAAGAAAGTGTGGAATTTGAAACATGTACGTTTGCATTAAAAGATGATTATAGCTGGAGCGTCGTAAAATTACTAAACAAATTCCCGCAAGTAATTGAAGCAGCATGTAACAAAAATGAGCCATCCATTATTTCAAAATACGTATTAGATGTAGCACAATCGTTCAATAAATATTATGGAAATGTGCGTATATTGGAAGAGAGTGAAGAAAAGGATAGTAGACTGGCATTAGTGTATGCTGTGACGGTTGTATTAAAAGAAGGATTACGATTACTTGGGGTGGGTGCTCCTGAGGAGATGTGAAATAGTAGTAAACTGACAAACCGGGTCTAGTATGAACCTGGTTTGTTTTTTTATTGATATATAATTTTTTTGCAAAATCAATTAAAATCTATTTAGAGAGGGTGATTCATATTGATTCGAACTTTTATCTTACAAATTCCTTGTCATAGAAAATCTAAAAGAAGTTTCCTTAAACTACAAAAGTACATACCTTTATGTACGCGTTGTACGGGCATGCTTATTGGTATTTTACTGTTTCCAATTTATTTTTACATAACACCTTCATTTCCTATGGCAATCATACTATCAATTTGCGCTCAAATTCCGTTACTTATTGATGGATTCACCCAAAAATGGAAATGGAGAAGCAGCACAAATTTGCTAAGAGTAACTACCGGTATATTAAGCGGTAATGGGATGGGATTACTCATTTCATCTAGCATTATATGGATTCTTTCTTAAAGCGTATATTAATGGAGGTAGCTACTTAGATGTTCTGGATCTATTTAATTCTAATTTGCATTTCAGGAGGAAGTGGAATTGGTTTTATCATGCACGAGAAATATACAGAAGCAATAATAGCTTTTGGTATGTGCACATTGTTTATTGGCGTGCTATATTATTATCTTAAAAGAAGCAAAAAAAGAAGAAATTTCGACTGCGGCGATTTAGATTGTACTGATTGTTTAGATTGTGATTGTAATGATTAAGCTTCTATTGATCTATCTTTCTTCAAAGTAAAAAGGGTTAGTGTATTTTTAACGATGCACTAGCCCTTTTTGCTTTAGAATTTTGCTATTTATGATTAACTGGCTTAAATATTCCACACAAGTGTAGGAATATGTCTTCTATAAATAGAATTTTATTTTTGTGTTGTATATAAAGGGGGAATAGACATTGGAAACGTACGATTGGAATAGTAAACTGATATATTTAAAAAACACGAGAGACTTATATTACAATGACGATTATTTAAGTTTTTTAGTAAATACAGTTTGGCAGATCTCTGGGCCAGTACATATTGTTGATTACGGTTGTGGATACGGCTATTTAGGCCTAGTATTGTTGCCTTTACTTCCAAAGGGCTCAAAGTATACAGGTATTGATAGCGGGGAAACATTAATAGCTGAAGCAAGAGAGTTATTTCGTTCACTTCCATATGAATCAGAATTTATTGAAGGAGATGCTACAGAAATTGAATTAAAAAATAAATACGATATAGCAATCTGTCATGCTTTCTTATTACATATGAACTCACCAAAAAAGATGCTAGAAAAAATGATACAGTCAATTAAGGATGGTGGTAAAATAATCTGTTTTGAACCACATTGGATTTCAAATATGTCTTCATACGTGTTAGATGGAGAGAGCCAATCGAAAATTATCCAGCTAGGCATTTTACAGAAATTATTTGAAAGTGACACGCAGAGAAGTGGTAAAGATGGCAATATCGGCATGAAAATACCGATGTATTTAAGTGAATTAGGTGTGAAAAATATTGAGTGTAGAGTGAGCGATAAAGTGAATTTTTTAGACTCTAATATACATCACAAAGATAAAAACGATTTGTATCATTCGTTAAAAGAAGAGGGAATAGCGGGCAATCCAGGAGATAAACAGCAATTTATAGAACGTTTAATGGCCAGGGAATTAACATATGATGATGCGCTAGCTCAATATGAAGCTGAACTACGATTTTTTAAAGCATTTCATCTACATTCTTCTTTAGTATATACTCCGAATATGAAAATTACATATGGTGAAATAGTATGTTAAAAGGTAGCGCTTTATTGAGGATTGCTACCTTTAATATATGGAACCATGAGAGTCTTTGGTTTGAAAGGTTAGAAGCTATTTGTGAGGAGATTCGAAGCATTTCTCCGCATATTCTTGCTCTACAGGAAGTTAGAAGTTCTGTTAATTTGAAATCAAAGGAAAATGTGGCCCAGTATATAGCGAATCAAACTGGATATCCGTTTTGTATATTTAAAGAGTACCCTGATTCTCCAGATGAAGGACTAGCTTTTTTTAGTAAAATTCCTATTATAGCTGAAGAAGCAATTTGGGAAACTGATATAGAGGAATCAAATTATTGTGCCATTCGAATCACATTTAAATATAAAGATTGGAAGTTCGGAGTTACGAATGTTCATTTAAATTGGAAATCTAGTAGGATAAGACAAGAACAAATGAACACTGTGAATAATTGGATTGAAAACAGAGCCAGTAATTATGAATTATTATGTGGCGATTTTAATGATGATCCATATTCAATGGTGCATCAATACTTAATTCGGAAGCATTGGATAGATGTAGCTCAGTTTAAAGAAATCGAAGAGAACATGATAGCTCAACCAACTTTAGATTATAGAGAGAATCTGAATTTAAAAGGCTATGTAAAGCAAGAAAAAAGATACGATTGGATCATGATACAAGAAAATGCCGCATTTGAATTTCCTACGATTGAAAACGTATCTATATTTGGGGATTCGGTACTAACTTCAACTGGTGTGTTTCCTAGTGATCATTACGGTGTTTTTGCAGATTTGGAATTTGATAAGTGAAAATAATGTCGTTTAATGTTGGTAAGTCGATATTCGACATATAATCGCTGATATATTTTGAAAATCGCCGATATAATTTTATATATAGAGTTCACCTTTTGAAAGATAAGAGCTACATGTTACGTTATTTCATAAAATCAAACAAAATACAGAGAAAAACAAACATTTTTACTATATTCTGTTATGGATTAGAATAATATTAAATAATACCACTCATTATAAGAGATTATAGTTGAATACCTACAATATGATGTGTAAAATCTAAGCAAGTAGCAGTATAAATATAAATTCGAGGTGAATGCATGCTAGATTTTAAGCAGTTAGAAGCTTGTTTGAAAGACAAGAGATTTGTAGATGGATTACAGGAAATAAATAAAGAAATTTCATATATAAAAGAAACGAATACTATATCTTATGTGAAAAAGTGGCTTGCTAATATTCCTTCACATGAGGAGTTTGATATATTAATTCGCCTTACTGATGAAGGGCTTATGCACCAATACAGTTCATTCCTCATTCGCTACGCTTATAAAAAATTCCCAAATATGAGAACGCTCTCTTTATATTGTGACGAGTTAATTGATGAGCGGAAAATTCTTGAAGCAGAACAGTTGTTAAAAGATTCTTTAGAAGAGAGTAATAAAGAAAAAATAGATGTCGATTTTTTAGCGAAAACATACTTTACGTTAGTACGATGTCTGTTAGAAATGAAACGAAATGAAGAAGCGCTAATCTATATGCAAAAAGCAGAGGAGTACAGTACACGTGCGGTTTTTGATAAATGGGGCTACGTCTATATGCATACAGGTGAGTGGGAGAAAGCAGAGGAACAATTTATAGCCGGCATGCAGCATAAAGATTGTGAAGAGTTATCTACCTATTTATTATCACAGTTATATGCGAATAAAGGGGAACAGAAACGTGCATTACAGCTAATTGATGATGCGATTGTAAAGTTCCCGCAAGTACCATATTTTCACTTTGAAAAGGTGAAGTATTTATTAGATTTAGGGCAATATGAAGAGATGTTAGCGGTAATAGATAATATTAATCGTCAGCTTCCTTATCATGCTTATGAGGCTTACTTTATTCATTTACGTGCAGAAGCGCTGTATAAAATGAATAAACTTGTAAACTTACAGGAGTTATTAAAAGAAGAAAAAAGTTTAAAAGAATCCTTGTATCATAATTTAGAAAAAAATCGAGATGGAAAAAAGGTTCACCTGCCGATAGTTCCTATTGTACAAAAGGATAATTATTGTGTTCCGACAAGCTTAGAAATGATGTTGCAAATTTGGGGAGAGAAACGTACACAAGACGAAATTGCAGAGTTTATTTTTGATATGACAGGTTCAAAGTTTTCGGATACTGTTTCGTATTTAGAAGGATTAGGTTATGAATATCGTTATTTCAAAGGGAATGAGGAAAACTATAAGAGACTGCTTGACCGAGGAATTCCCGTTTTATTAAGTATAGATATTGAGCATGCTTCGCATGTGCAAGTACTATCTGGATATGATGATACGTTACAAGCTTTTTATGTTCAAGATCCAAACTTTATAGAACCAGTTCTTGTGGAATATAGTAAATTGCAAGAGAAATATCGTTATACAGGTTGTTTGGCAATCACGTTTGTTCCGAAAGAAAAGAAGGAACAACTATCGTTTTTAAGTGAAGAAGAAAATCAGTATTTTAAATCCATTTTTTCTCTTACAGATCATTTAGATGAACACGATAAAGAGGGGGTTAGTCATTTAGTACACTTTTTAAAAGAGACGAGTGATAATCCGAATACGTGGTTATATACGATTAAACATCTAGATGTTGAAGTAGATAAAGAGTTTATTCTTAATTGTATAGAAAAGTTAACGGAAAAGTTTCCGAACTCGGATTTTGTTAAATTACATGGTGCCCAGTGCTTTATCCGTCTTCAAGAAATGGAGAAAGCTGGGCAAATGCTGACAAGTGTTGAGAAGAAAAATAATCGTGCTTTGTATCATTTGATAAATGGAAGATATGCATTTGAACAAGAAAATTATATAGAAGCAATTTCAAGTTTTCGTTCGTCGTTACAATTGGACGCAGATCAGCCGATTGCTTGGAGTTTTCTCGCTTTATCCTATATGTATATCGATAAATGTGAAAATGCGTTGCAGTTTTCTCAAGTTGCTTTAGAGCGTAGTCCTGAAAGATTCACGTTAACGAATCACGGTTTAATATTAATCGATTTAGAAAGATATGAAGAAGCATATGACATCTTTAATGATTTGTTAAAAGAGTATAAAAGTGAGGCGCATGTATGGTATGAGCGAGCGAGATGTGCACATCAATTAGGGAAGTTACATTTAGCGATAAAAGGGCTTAAAGTAGCGATTCATTTGGATAGTAATGCACCTTACATTTATACGAAACTTTCGGAAATATACGAATCAGATTTGAAGGATGACAAAAGTACGAAAGAAATTTTATTAAAAGGTATTGAGAATTGTGATGATAAAGCATCTCTTTACGTAAGGTTAGGTGACTATCATTTTCAGAATGATAGTTTAGAAGAAGCAGAAGTATTGTATGAGCGTGCTTTAGAAGAAAATGATGAAGATGTTTATTCTCATTTCGGAATTACGCAAGTGTATATGGCAAAAGAGCAATATAAAGAAGCGAAACAATATATTCTCGGTATCGAAAAACAAATTGAAAAGAGTCAAGATTTCCTTATGAATGCTGGGATGGTTTTATGGGATGCAGAAATCGAACTGGGCGGGAATGAGGAAGAACTAAAATTAGCATTGGTTAAATTAGAGAGTGGTATAAAGCAGGGAGATTATAGTGTAGCAAGTGCATTAGATGAATATGTAAATCGAATTAAAGGAACTGTGTTTGTACAACGAGGTATAGCTTTTTTAAGAACGTTACAAAAAGAAAGAAATGAAGTAAGTGAATACGGTTGTTATATAGGTATTTTATATGAATCTATTGGACAGTACGGCCAAGCAATGAAAAGATATAATAAGGCAATAGAACAAAAGAAAACGGCATTACCTTATTACCGAATTGGCGAAACACTTATGGCATTAGGGCAATTGACAGAAGCAAAACAAGCGTATGAAACATGTTTAGAGCTTGATGGGAATTTCGTAGGTGTACATTTACAGCTTGCAGAAATATATGAAAAAGAAGAAAATCATTCAAAGGAACAAAGTCATATGGTTCAGGCGATGAAAGAGGAACCATTGCATATAAATATGGAATACTTGGCGCAGCTTTCAGTAAAAGTAGAATTACAGGAAGAGTTGCTAGCGGAATTAGAACGGTTAGCTGGAGAAGTACCTGAAATATGGCGATTAGATGCGATCGCATATGTGTATGGAGCAATGAATGAAATAGATAAGGAAAAAGAACAAATTGAGCAAGCGATACAATTAGATGGGGAACATACGGAAGTTCTATATCATTATGCGAATGTATTGGTGAAAAAAAGAGATGCAAAAGCAATGGAAGTTGCAATGAAAGTCATGCGACAAGATATAGGTAATGAACGTATTTTTGATGTTTATGTGAAAGCAGTAGAACAACATCAGAAATTGTCTAACATACGTGATTTTTTGCATACATTGAAAGTGAAAAAAGCAGAAAGAAGTGCGGCATTTATGTATGCAGCAGCTGCGGTTACTGAAATGTGGATTGAACGCCAGCAAAATGAACAACCGAAAAAGTCTATATTTACGAGAGCGTTTTATCGTATGAAAAACCGTGCGAAAGAAATTTCAATGATAACAATAATCATTGAATTATATGAAATTTCGTTAAAGTTAAATCCGAAAAATAGTATGGCAGCGCAGCGATTTGCACAATTTTACGAGAATGCAGCGATGAATAAAGAAGCGATAGAAGTTTTGGAAACATCGTTAGAAAATAAATGGGATTATGATGTAGCGAAGCAACTAGTAAATCTTTTTATCGAGTGTGAAGAACAAGATAGATTGCAAGATGCTTTGGAACTAACGAAGCAAATGGTTCGAGAGTTACCAGATGACTATGATACTCTTTTTTTACAAGCACATGTTTTCTTTGAAGCCGGAGAAGAAAGAAAAGCAGAAAAGATTTATTTACAATTAACGGAGAAAACACCGTTTGTAAATAGAGGATTCCTTGCTTTAGGGGAAATGTATGAAAGTCAAGAGAGATTTGAAGAGGCAATTCACTTATTAGAAGGCGCTTCTATACATCATCCAAACGATACGGCAATTCTTCTTTCTTTAGCATCTTCATATCATGGGGCTGGACAAACGATAAAGGCAGAAAAAATAACAAGTGAAGTATTAACTATGGATGCTACAGACTTGTTAGCAAGATATGATCACGCTTGTTACTTAGCTCAATTAAACAGACATGAAGAGGCTAAACAAGAGCTTGAAATTGTAATTCGGGAAGATGGAACTGGATTTTTTGCGGAGCTTATCGAGAAAGATGAGGATTTAGCAGGAATACGAGAACTTGAGAAGTAACTGTATAGGAATGGTTAAGCAAGGATATAATTAAATATATATTTCGAATTAGTTGACAATTGATTGCCAAATGGCATAGAATAGCTTTTAACAAAGTATACAAATCTGAAGACGAGAACGAGTAAAATAATGAACTGTTCCCCAGAGAACCGGTGTATAGCTGAAAGCCGGTGTTCAGGCGTTATTTGAAAATCATCTCCGAGGAGCCGAGGCTGAACATAAGTAAGCTCGGACGGATGTCTACCGTTACAAAGAACACGTATGATAGTACGTTGCTAAGTGCTATTAGTGAATAGCTAATAGAATTAGGGTGGTATCGCGGGTAAACCCGTCCCTACTTTATAGGGACGGGTTTTTTGTGTGCTTTAAAACATTCAAAAGGAGTGATTGTAGATGAAGAAAGTAGATGTAAAAGAGTCAGCTGTAGGGAGAGAAACACGTATTCGTAAACAGTGGAACGAGCAAAGCATTTTCGAGCAATCAATTCAGAATCGAGAAGGCGCACAATCTTTTGTGTTTTATGAAGGGCCACCAACGGCGAATGGATTACCGCATGTAGGTCATGCACTTGGACGAACAATTAAAGATGTAGTAGCAAGATATAAAACGATGGCAGGCTATAAAGTATTAAGAAAAGCGGGCTGGGATACACATGGTTTACCTGTAGAATTAGGTGTTGAGAAACAACTCGGTATTTCGGGTAAACATGAAATTGAAGAGTACGGCATTGAACCGTTTATTCAAAAGTGTAAAGAGAGTGTATTTACTTATGAGAAGCAGTGGCGTGAATTCACTGAAAGTATCGGTTATTGGGTAGATATGGATGATCCATACGTTACGTTAGAAAATCCCTATATCGAAAGTGTATGGCATATTTTAGGGACGATTCATGAAAAAGGATTATTGTATAAAGGGCATAGAGTTTCACCATACTGCCCAAGCTGTCAAACATCTCTTAGTTCACATGAGGTTGCACAAGGGTATAAAACAGTAAAAGATTTAAGCGCAACAGTTAAGTTTAAAGTGAAAGATAGTGAAAATGAGTATTTCTTAGGTTGGACAACAACACCTTGGACGCTTCCAGCAAATGTGGCGCTCGCTGTACATCCGAATATGGAATATGTTAAAGCAAAACAAGAAGGTCATGTATACATTGTTGCGAAAGAACGTGTACAAGATGTATTAAAAGAAGACTATGAAGTATTATCTGTTCATAAAGGTGAAGAATTAGTAAACACATCGTATACAGCACCATTTCCGATGAAAGAAGTTACAAATGGCTACCGCGTTATCGGAGCAGATTTCGTAACGGCAGATAGTGGTACAGGACTTGTTCATATCGCTCCAGCATATGGCGAGGACGATTATAAAGTTGTTCAAAGTGAAGGATTGTCATTCTTACATGTTGTAGATGAAAAAGGTGAGTATACGGAAGCAGTACCGTTTTTGAAAGGTAAGTTTGTAAAAGATTGTGACGTTGATATCGTTCGTTATTTGGCAAAGGAAGGGTTACTATATCATAAAGAAAAGTATGAACATAGCTATCCACATTGCTGGCGCTGTGATTCACCGTTACTGTATTATGCAGGAGAGAGTTGGTTAATCCGAACAACTGCAATTAAAGATACATTTTTACAAAATAATGATTCTGTCACTTGGTATCCAGATCATATGAAACATGGAAGATTCGGTAAGTTTTTAGAAAATATGGTGGACTGGAATATTAGCCGAAATAGATATTGGGGAACACCATTAAACGTATGGGAATGTGAAAGCTGCGATCATCAATTTGCGCCAAAAAGTATTGCTGAATTAAGAAAACATAGCACGAAAGAAACGCCTGAAGATTTAGAATTGCACAAGCCATATGTAGATGAAGTGCAAGTTTGCTGCGAAAAATGCGGAAGTACAATGAATCGTACACCTGAAGTAATTGATGTTTGGTTTGATAGTGGTTCCATGCCGTTTGCACAATATCATTACCCATTTGAAAATAAAGAGTTATTTGAAGAACAGTTTCCAGCGGATGTTATTGCAGAAGGCATTGATCAAACGCGCGGCTGGTTTTATAGTTTATTAGCAGTGTCAGCACTATATACAGGAAAAGTGCCTTATAAGCGAGTGTTATCACTAGGGCATGTTCTAGACGAAGAAGGACAAAAGATGTCTAAAAGTAAAGGCAATGCACTAGATCCTGTTGATTTAGTAGAGAAGTTTGGTGCGGATGCGCTACGGTGGGCTTTACTCGTTGATAGTGCTCCATGGAATGCGAAACGTTTTTCTGAAAGAACAGTACTGGAAGCCAAATCTAAATTTGTAGATACGTTAGTCAATGTGTATAGCTTCTACGTTTTATATGCAAATTTAGATGGTTATAATCCGAACGAAATGTATGACGTAAAGCGGACGAAATTAGATGAATGGGTATTGTCAAGATTGCATAGCACAACGAAAAAGGTAAGAACGGCACTGGATGATTACCAGTTTACAAATGCAGCTCGTGAAATCGCGGCGCTTGTAGATGAAGTGAGTAATTGGTATGTAAGGCGTTCACGTACTCGTTTTTGGGAATCTGGTATGAATGCTGAGAAAGCAGCTGCGTATGACACACTTCATGAAGTGCTTGTAACAGTTAGTAAATTAATTGCACCATTTACACCATTTGTCGCTGAAGATATTCATTTGAATTTAGAAGGCAGAAGCGTTCATTTAGAAGATTATCCAGTTGTAAATGAATCACTTATTCAGCCGAAATTAGAAGCGGAAATGGATGCTGTTTTACAAGTTGTTGAACTTGGAAGAAGTAACCGTAATCAGCATTCTTTAAAAGTAAAACAGCCGTTAGCAGAACTTGTATTACTTGAGCATAAAGAGAATGATATCGATTGGGAATCTTATCGTGATATCGTAATGGATGAGCTAAATGTAAAAGTATTCCATGTGGAACTCGATGAAACGAAGTATACATCCTATCAATTAAAGCTGAATTTTAAAACAGCTGGGCCGAAGTTCGGTAAAAATGTGAATGCAGTAAATGGCTGGTTAAAACAATTGTCACAAGAAGAAGTACAGCGCTTTGTCTCAACTGAAAAAGCGGTATATCAAGCTACGTCAGGGGAAGAAGTAGTTGTAACAGCTGAAGATGTATTGGTTGAGAAAGTTGCAAAATCAGGCTTCTCTAATACGACTAACGGGCAATATACGGTTATGTTAGATACGAATGTAACGGAAGAATTGTTACAAGAAGGGGTAGCACGTGAATTTATTCGCGCCGTTCAAGAATATCGTAAGCAGTTGAATTTACCGGTTAATTTACGTGTGGATGTTATTCTTGATACAGAGCAAGAACTACAAAAAACGTTAACGAATCATAAAGGTTTGTTGGAAGAAAACTTACTCGTTAAGCAATTTACATTTGATCGCTTAACGAATGAAGACGATGAACTATCTTTAGGTGAGACGAAAGTTCGCATTAAATTAAACGCGGCAAATTAAAGAAAAAGGAAGTTGGAATCATTCCAACTTCCTTTTTGTATGGTTAGGAAAGAAATATATTTCTACAGTATTTTGCTCCTTTTACACATAAATATTGAGAAAATTCCACTCCCCCTAAATGTAAAGGTAATAGATTTGCTCGTATAGAATTACTCGTAGATTCACTTTATTTCGTTACTTATGGACAGTAATAGCCTTATAGGAATGGGGTAAAGGTTTCAATTTATTAGGGGGAGTGGTTTCATGTTTAATAAAAAAATGGTGGCAATGGCAATGACTGTACCATTAGTAATGGGGACAATTTCTACTGTTTCGGCATTGGAAAAACAACAAGTAAAGCTAGAAGCATATTCACCGCAAAAGAAAGCAATTGAATATTTGAAAGGACATGCTACGGAATATGGATTAAAGCCAGACCTTTCAGATTTACAATATATTTCTACAACGGATACGTCAGTAGCTTCATATGTTCGATTCCAACAAGTAGTTAACGGTGCTCCTGTATTTTCAAAACAAATAACAGTTACTATTAATGGACAGGGGCAAGGAGTACTTGCTGTGTCTGATTACCAGCCTGTTCAAAATGTGAAGGAAATAACGAAAAAGATTAGTGAAAAAGATGCAGAACAAAAATCAATGGCGTATGTTGGAGGGGAAAGTGAGCAAAACTTATGGGCTCCTACAGAGAAAGAATTCGGATATATTGTTGAAGATGGAGTCGCTATTCCAGTATATAAAGTTGTAGTCCATTCTAATAATCCATTCGGTGCATGGGAAACATTTGTTGATGCGGAAAATGGAAAGTTAATTAAAAAAGTTGATATAAACCGAAAAGTAGAAGGAACTGGAAAAGTATTTTTACCTAATCCTGTCGTATCAAGTGGTAGTCTGGCAGGGTTAAAGGATAATAAAGATGCAGATTCAACGGCTTTAACGAATCAATTGAAAACAGTTACTTTAAAAGGTTTAGATGGTACAGGGTTTTTAATTGGAGAGTATGTAACAATTTCTTCAAAATCGAAGACAAAATCTACAAATTTACAATTTAACTATACACGCGCGAATGATAGCTTTGAAGATGTTATGTCATATTATCATATTGATACATTACAACGTTACATTCAAGGGCTAGGATTCAAAAATATTAACAATCGTTCCATTAAAGTGAATGTAAATGGTACAACAGATGATAATTCATTCTATTCTCCATCAACGAAAGCTTTAACTTTCGGTACTGGCGGAGTGGATGATGCAGAAGATGCGGGTATTATTGCACATGAATATGGACATTCAATTCAAGATAATCAAGTACCTGGATTCGGTAGTTCACCAGAAGGTGGAGCGATGGGAGAAGGGTTTGGTGACTTCTTAGGTGCTACTTATGAAGATGCAGTGTCGACTACAGGGTACGGAAAAGCATGTGTTGGAGAATGGGATGCGACTGCATATTCTAGTTCAGATCCAACGTGCTTACGCCGATTAGATAATAATAAAGTGTATCCGAAAGATATTACGAATGAAGTACATGATGATGGGGAAATTTGGGCACAAGGCCAATACGAAATGGCACAAGCTTTTGGCCGTGATGTAGCAACAAAAATTATTTTACAATCACATTGGTCATTAACACCAAATGCGAAATTCCGTGATGGTGCGAAGGCAATTAAGCAAGCGGATGCTCTTTTATATGGCGGACAACATGCCGCTGATATCGATCGTATTTGGGCAGCAAGAGGAATTAGTACGAATTAAAATAAAAAAGTCGTGGTATTTTATAAGCCACGACTTTTTTATTTTTCTAAGAACTGGTATGAGTAAATTAGGTGATATCAATGATAGTGTGAATATATCCACATTCCATTTACTTTTTTGTATCTTTAAAAACAAAATGCTCTTTAAATTTTCTAGACTCAACTTTTTGACCGTTTCTCATCGAGCGGAAAGGATGTTCTTGCCACGTAATGATCACGTCCACTTCATTTGATTTTGTAGCAACAGGGAAGTTAGCATGTCTGAATCCAGTTTTTCCGCTTGCTAGTCGACTTTCTTCTAGGGAAAAGAGTTCGTATTTTGTTTTCATATTTGGTTCATTACGGAAGACTTCAACTTGTACGTTATATACTTCGTTTTCTCCAACATTCGTTACTGAAAATTGATATGTTTGAAATTCATCTTTTTTAGCTTGAAGCATATTCTTGCTTATTTTTTTCGGTTCAGCAATATTCACTCGCCATTGATCAGAATTTTGAGAGATTGGTAAAGAGTTTGGTGAATAGGCGTATGTTTCATTCACTACAATTAAGCATAACAACAAGAGAAAGAAACTAATTGCTTTTTTCATATGTATACCTCCGTTACAATTTTGATATTAATATGTGTGGAAAATGTAGAGTTTATGTAATAAAATGGAAGGTGTTATTGAAAAGACTAATGCAAATCTAAATGGGTAAATAATAATAAAACGTAAAAAAAAATTACTAAAAAACTATAGAGGAAGAGAATTTAATAAAAAGGCTTGCACTTTACAAAAATAAGAGTTAGAATACTCTGTAAATATAAAAAGTGATGATCAGGAAAAGTACATGATGCAAAGGTCTACAGAGAGCAGCCGATTGCTGGGAAGGTTGCGATACTGCATGATGGAAAGACACCTGTGAGTGTTGCTTTGAACGTGATAATTAGTAAAAGCAAACGGTACCTACCGTTATCAGGACTAAGATGGTCAGTATGACAATTTGGGTGGTACCGCGGAAAAATCCGTCCCTATTTATAGGGGCGGATTTTTGTATTCTTTGAAAGGAGGTGAGTGACCGTGGATGATGACGATGATAACAATAACGTAAATAAAAATAAAATTACTGGAGGGAAATGTAATGGGTCAAATAATGAAGCGTTCACTCACACGAGAATGTACGGGGCATACCGGAAAGACTGTATTACTACAAGGATGGGTAAAAAAAGTTCGGCATTTAGGTAATGTTAGTTTTTTATTATTGAGGGACAGGTCAGGAGTTATACAATGTGTATTAGAAAACGAGTTAGCGGGATATAAAATTGATGTTGAAAGTGTTGTTCAAGTAATTGGAAAGATTGTGGAGACATCGAAAACAGAATTAGGTGTTGAGGTGCTTGCGCATGAAGTGAAAATATTAAATAATGCGGAACCACTTCCATTTGAAATAAACAAAAAGAAGTTACAAGTTGGTTTAGATCAAATATTGAATGAGCGGGTAATATCATTAAGACATGAGCGAACCGCGGCGATTTTTAAAGTGAAAGCTACACTCGCTCAAAGCTTTAGTGAATATTTAACGGAGAACGATTTCACACGTATATTTACGCCGAAAATTGTTTCGCAAGGAGCAGAGGGCGGAGCGAATGTTTTTAAACTTCCATATTTCCAAAAAGAAGCGTATTTAGCCCAATCACCACAGTTCTATAAACAAATGATGGTAGCGGGAGGATTAGAACGTGTTTTTGAAATTGCTCCAGTGTACCGCGCTGAACATCATAACTCTTCACGGCATTTAAATGAATATATATCGTTAGACGTAGAATTAGGGTTTATTCGTGATTTTTATGAAGTGATGCAATTGGAAACAGATGTTTTACGATATATGTTTCAACAAGTAGGAGAAAAATGTGAAGCAGAATTGGAACTACTACAAGTAGCAGTACCCGTAATTACTGAAATTCCTAAAATCACATTGTTAGAAGCGCAAGACATTTTGAAGAATAAGTACCGGAAAGAATCGCCAATTGGGGATTTAGATACAGAAGGGGAAAAGTTGTTAGGGAAATATGTAAAGGAAACATATAGTAGTGAATTTGTTTTCATTACACATTATCCGAAAGAAGCTAGGCCGATGTATACGATGCCAAATAAGGAGAATTCAGCTATAACGGATTCTTTTGACTTACTATATAAAGGATTAGAAATAACGTCAGGCGCACAGCGAATTCATGAGTATAATATGTTACTCACTTCTTTTAAAGAAAAAGGATTACATCCAGAGAAATTCCGATCGTATGTAGATACATTCCGCTACGGATGTCCGCCGCATGGTGGTTTTGGAATTGGATTAGAACGAGTTGTGTATAAGTTTTTACAATTATCGAATGTGAGAGAAGCGAGTGCTTTTCCGAGAGATTGTACTCGCCTTATACCGTAAAAAGAATCTTCGCGATTATCGCGAAGATTCTTTTTTTAATGTTCTTTTATTTTTACATTCGGTTTAAAAAGGGAGAAATATAGACTCTTTTTTTCTCTCTTTTCTTTCGCTAATACACTTAATAAAAGTGAGTTATCAATTTGATCTATATCACTTTTTAGTGCATTTTGCATTCCAGATAACATCATGTATACAGCTAAAATAACGATAGTGAAAAATAAAACGGGGCCGAACGCTACCCAAGGTAAAACATTTAAAAACTGGTGATTATGACCAAGTAAAACAAGTGTACCCGCAATGTTAAATGAAATGGATTGAAACAGTGCTAAATGCAATAATAATACTAAAGTTTGCAGCATTTGTTGATTTATCCAAATGAAAATTTTTGGTGTAAGAAAGGGTTTAAGATGTAATTTACAAATGTGAAAAAAACCACCACCTAATGTTTTAGAACTTGTCACAAATTCATTTTGTAGTAATAAACGAATTTCATTGCTGAAAAGTTGTAATAAATTAGGTACACTAATAAAAATTAAAACCGAAATCGTATAAGTAAGCCAAAGGTGTTCATCTTCTGGAGATACGAACATTACAGGTGATAGTAAAAATATCGCTAATAAGGTGCTAGGGACGTATTGGAATGTTTCAAATAGAACATCTAAAAAGCGTACGTATCGATAAAAATATGCATGAAGAACACCAAATATAAGTGAAAAGGTTATACGGAAAAAGCTAATAATTATTGCATAAAAAATGGGTGTTTTTGCATTGTAAAGAGTCCGAATTAACACATCATTTCCGTGCATATCTACCCCAAAAGGATGAGCAAAAGATGGCGGTGCTGGGGCTGTACGAGTTATTTTACCTTCGATGTATTGATATTCAGGGATAGGTTTGATTTTTCCTGTGTCTACTTTCTCTTTTGTAATATAACTTGAAATAATAATGGATACTAAAATCAAGAGTCCGATTAAAAATCGTATGTTAAAAACTATCTTTTTAAGCATGTAAATCCCTACTTCCTGGTAAAATGCGTTTTAATAGTTCAAAGGAGAGATAGAATGGAATTGTTAAAATTAATATACTTACAGTAATAATTTCCGGTGTTTGGTGCGTAATTAAAAATTTAAATAAGCCGTAGGAATTAAATAAATACTCCAGTACGATCATATTGGAAATCATAAATAAAAAAATAGATTTTGCATTATAAAAGATGGAGAGTAATGCGTTAATGAGTACGTGTTTATATAAAATGTAAAATGGCTTTAATCCTTTTGCGACCGCAACGTTTATATAATCCTTTTGTAGCTCATCATTATAATTTAAAAGGGAAATTTTGTATAAATAAATAGTCGGTAAAATACTCAGTGTTAATATTGGTAATAAATATGTTTTTTCTTGCAAAGTAGAAAAGGGAACCGTAACGAGTAAATTCGTATTTTTATAAATCCAAATGACAAATAGCTGTACGCAAACGACAAAAAACAAGTCTGGCAATGATTCTAGTACGTGTAAAGTTTTAAGAATAAGAAATTGAATGCGTTTAGAGAAGTAAAATGTAAGTATAGTAAAAGTAGTAGAAAGAAGTACGGCGATAAGGAAGGCGCAAATCATAATCGTTAATGTATGCGTATATGATTCTAGTAAGTATGGAAAAAGATCACGGTCCGGCGACTGAGTGCCAGCATTGTTAATTTTATAAGTAATACTTGTAGGGTGAAACAAAGAAGAAATTACATTTGATATCGAATCTAAATAGTTACTAAAATTAAATTGTAAAGTTGGTGTAGGCGGAATTGCTAGCGATTTTGCTGAATTTGGAGGTGCACCGAAAAACAATTGTGGTAAGGAACAAATCGCAATAATACCAAGAATGATGAAAAATGAGCGGATAACAAAAAAACAACCATTTTTTAATAGTGACATAACGTTTTAAGCTCCTTTTATTTTTATCCCGCTATTTGTGGACAATAAGACCCCCACCTCAAAATTCAGCAAAAGCGAAGAAGTTAGGTGGGGGTCGGGCTGCCCGTAAAAGCCCGATTGGTTAAACTAATAATCAGTGGGGGATGGCCCCCCCCACTGCATAAAGTTTCACTTTATTGTAAATATTTTCTATAAATCTATATAAAAATCCTTTTCGACAAAAAAATTAATATATACCTTGACAGTTATACATATAACCGATATACTTCATATTAATTTCAAAAGAAAATATATTCTAAATATTAAAACGTGTTGAATAGGAGTAGTAAGGTCATGTATTTGTACAGAGAGCTATGGGTTGGTGTGACATAGTCAAATGACATCCTGAACTCGCCTAGGAGCAGTAAGGTGGAACGGAATTACATTCTTAGTAAATCTTAACGGTTAACCTTCGATATTAGGTTTGTAATCAAACGATTACTACTAAGGTGGATTCATAATGGAATCAATAAGGGTGGTACCGCGTTAAGTAAATGGCTTAGCGTCTCTTTAAAAGAGATGCTGGGCCATTTTTTATTTTATGGAAAAAGAAATGGAGGGTTTATTTGGATAATTTTATAAAATTTAATTATCTATATAAAAAGATTTATTAGGAGGAAAATAAGATGAAACAGACGGAGCAATGGACTTCGAAATTAGGTTTTATAATGGCTGCGGCAGGATCAGCAATTGGATTAGGTGCGATATGGAAGTTTCCTTATATCGCTGGGAAAAGCGGGGGAGGAGCATTCTTTTTAATCTTTATATTATTTACTGTATTAATTGGACTGCCATTACTAATAGCTGAATTTATGATTGGACGCAGTACACAGAAACAAGCAGTTGGAGCATTTAAAAGTATCGCGCCAAATACAGGATGGCATTGGATTGGACGGCTTGGGGTTGGAACATGTTTTATATTACTTTCGTTTTATAGTGTTGTAGGTGGATGGGTATTAATTTATTTGTTCAGGGGAGTAACAGGGCAGCTTATTACTCCAGGACAAAATTATAGTACATTATTTACAGAGACAATTGGAAATCCCACTTGGGCCATTATCGGTCATTTTGCATTTATGTTTATTACAATATGGGTTGTATCAAAAGGGGTACAAAATGGGATTGAAAAAGCAAGTAAATATATGTTGCCAGCATTGTTCGTTTTATTTGTCGCTCTTATCATTCGTTCGTTGACACTTGATGACGCAATAGAAGGTGTAAAATTTTTCTTACAACCGGATTTTTCAAAGATTACTTCAGAAAATATTTTGTTCGCAATGGGCCAATCATTCTTCGCGATTAGTATAGGGATTTCAATTATGGTTACGTATAGTTCCTATTTAAATAAAAAAGAAAGTTTACCAAAATCAGCAGTTACAATTATTGGATTGAATTTATTTGTTTCTTTATTTGCCGGTCTTGCTATTTTTCCAGCAGTATTCTCATTAGGCATGGAGCCGACAGAAGGACCTGGACTTCTATTTATTGTACTACCATCAGTATTTAGTCAAATTCCATTTGGCGGATTGTTCTTAACAGTATTTCTTGCACTATTTACATTTGCCACATTAACATCAGCTTTCTCTTTACTTGAAACAGTTGTTTCAGCAATGGCGAATGGGAAGCAAGAAAGAAGAAATAAACTATCTTGGGTTATCGGTTTTTGTATTTTTCTAGTCGGTATTCCATCAGCGCTTTCATTTGGTGTATGGAGTGATATTACGATTTTCGGAAAGAATATTTTTGATGCAGTAGACTTCTTATCTAGTAATATATTAATGCCACTCGGAGCACTATTTATTAGTATTTTCGTATCCTTCAAAATGGAAAAGAAAGTGTTAGAAGCAGAATTTTTTGTAGGTGGAAATTACGGAAAAAAAGTATTCACTTGTTGGGCGTTTTTACTTCGATTTGTAGCACCACTTGCAATCATCATCGTCTTTTTAAATGTAATAGGGATTATTTAAGTTTAAATGTTATAATATTCAGTGAAAAGAAGGTGATGATTATAAAGGCGAATTTGACTGAAGCGGGGAAATACATGAACATTAGAGGTGAAAAGCTATACGTTGAAACGTATGGAAACTCTAAAAATAAGTCAGTATTGTATTTGCATGGAGGTCCAGGTGAAAGTTGTTATGATTTTTCATTTCATCAAGCGGAGCGATTAAAAGATTCCTTACATGTAATTATGTTGGATCAACGAGGGGTTTGCCGTTCAGAAGTAATTACCGAAGCAGAATCTTTTGGATTAAGCGATTTAGTTGAAGATTGTGAGGAATTAAGGAAAGTATTACAGGTTGAAAAATGGTCTGTAATCGGGCACTCTTTCGGTGGATATTTAGCATTGTTATATGCAGAGACGTATCCAAATTCAATAGAGAAAATCATATTTGAAGGGCCAACTTTCGATTTTGCATTAACAAGTAGAGCTTTACTACAAAAGACAGGAACTTTATTAAAGAAATATGGAAAAGAATTAGCGGCAGAAGACTGTTTTGCTTATTCATCTAGTAATGCAAATGCTAGTTCAGGAGAGTTACTCGAAGCTTATATAAGTTTAAGCGCTGAATTAGAAGAAAAAAGAATGGAGATTTACAATTATAAAGAAGATGAAACAGATTATAGTTTATATAGTGATGAAGAGTGGGAAGTATTTTCAAATCGTTCCAAAATCCATTTCGATAGATTAAAGTCAGAAGGAGCATATTATACGTCATTATTATCTAAAATAAAAGATGTAGAGAGTCCGATGTTATTAATTGTAGGAAAACATGATGTAGTAACGTGTGAAAAACAAATTGACACATTTAATAAAGATGCTCGAAACGGTACGTATATTATGTTTGAAGAGAGTGGTCATACACCTCATTATGAGGAAGCAGATCGATTTGCTGAAACAGTCATTCATTTTTTGAAATGAAGAAAAGGGTGCTTCTACAAATGAGAAGCACCCTTTCTACATTTCTGGATAAGTGATAGTTATGTTAGGCCATTTGCTATGCCAATTCTTTTTCATAACTCTTTTATTGTACATATGTATTCGTTCTTTCGTTTCAAGGAAATGAGCTGTAGGCTTTACTTGTAATGAAAGTACATCTTCTGTTCCGCATGGAGACGTTAATATAATATTGTTTTGTTCATCAAGTGTCACGCCTAAAGCAGTTGCTGTTTCAGGGAATTTAGAAATAGCATCAACAGAAGAAGAATACGGTGGCATATTATTCACTACATGCATACGAGCTTGATTTTTTACTGACCAAGGTATAGAAGCATCCAAATTTATCAGCTTCTTTTCTAGTAATTGTTCGTATGCCTCATCTTTATGAAAAGAATCAAAATAAATGACATCCACGTCTGGTGTAGTTGTTCTTACTTCGTAGTTATGTAAAGTATCCCAAATTTTAGAACGGACAAACCCGGCGCAAATCCACCAATCAGGTAGCTCTAGTGATTTTGCCATTTGTAATACATTCATCATCCACTCTTCATTTTGTATCATTTGAATAATATCTTGCTCGGTTTTTATAGTCATTGATAAATTCCCCTCTGTTTATAGAGTTAGCGAATTAATGCATTAGTTCAATAATCCACAAAATCCAGTAAGCACCTGGTACAAATAATAGTTTTGCTAATAACGTGCCGAGAAGTCTAGAAATCATTAGCCAACCATACATTTTACTCATTACTTCAGCACCTTCTTCTGATTGAAGAGCCCGTTCTGTTAAAAGGGCGATGCGTGGATCAAGTAAAACTGTTAATAAAATAGTAGCAAAACCATTTACAAGGACAGAAGCTGTGCTTGACATGTATTTCACCAGTTTCTATTAAAATAATTGTAACTTTTTTACTTTATCATATCTTTTGTGTTTTGTAACTGAAAGTATGAGAGGGTGAAAAAGTAATTTTCTGAAAAGAATAAAAATGATATTATGGAAATGGTGTGATTTGTTTAATAGAGGGGGAGTTTTTTTATGTATACATATTATGGTAATCGAGCGAGTGAATATGAAGCGGTGTACAATCGGGAAGATCCAGTAAGGCAGGCGGAACAAAAGATGCTTGAACAGAAATTAAAAGAAATATGTAATAGAAGAAAAGTTCTTGAAGTGGCTTGCGGAACAGGATATTGGACGAAGTATGTAGCAGGTGTAGCTACACATATAACAGCGATCGATTATTCTGAGGAAGTACTAGCGATAGCGAAGGGAAAAGAGCTTTCTAAGGAAAAGGTTACCTTTCAGAAAGGTGATGCTTTTAAACTAGAACAAATGAAAGATATCTTTCAAGGGGGATATGCAAACTTTTGGTTTTCACATATAAAAAAAGAAGAGATTATTAGTTTTTTAAAACAGTTCCACCGAGTATTGCAACAGGGATCAACTGTATGTTTCGCAGATAATATGTTCAATGAAGGAATTGGTGGAGAGCTTATTCGTAAAGATGGAGATGTAAATACATATAAAATTCGCACACTCTCGAATGGCGAGAGACATGAGATTATTAAAAACTATTATACGAAAGAAGAGTTGCGCTCTATTTTTGAACCATTTGCATTAGATTTAACTTTTCATATAGGTGAGTGTTTTTGGTGGGTTACATATAAAGTAAAGTAACTGGAGGAATTCAATATGTATACAACATTTCTTTTTGATTTAGATGGAACATTAACTGATCCGAAAGAAGGGATTATAAATTCTGTTCTATATGCGTTAGAGAAAATGGGGATAGAAGAAGGAAATATAAGCGAGCTAGATGCATTTATCGGCCCGCCAATTCAACAATCGTTTGCAAATAGATATAATATGAGTGAAATAGAAGTTGAGAAAGCTGTCTATTATTTTCGTGAATATTTAAAACAAAGTGGCTTATTAGAAAATAAAGTATATGATGGTATTACTAATCTTTTGCAAGAATTAAAAGATGGAGGCAATCATTTATTTGTAGCAACGTCAAAGCCTACTATATTTGCGAAACAAGTACTAGATCATTTCCAGTTGACGGGTTATTTTGAAGATATTGTTGGGAGTAATTTAGATGGTACAAGAATAAAAAAAGAAGAAATCATTGCTCATATTTTACAAACAAATGAAGGGCTTAAAAAAGAAGAAATGGTCATGATTGGTGATAGAAAGCACGATATAATTGGTGCGAATCATAATGGAATTGCTTCAATCGGTGTGTTATATGGGTATGGTAGTGAAACTGAATTGACTGAAGTTAAAGCGACTCATATAGTGAAGGATATTGAAGAACTGCATCATTTTTGTGTAGAAACAAGTTTGATAAAATAATAAATATAGATACTAGTAATCCCTTTAACATATGATGATGAAGTCGTTATTGTTTAAAGGGATTTTTCATATGTAATCGAATATGTATAATTAGACATATTTAGCATGAAAAATTTGTAATAAATAGAGGAGGTTTGTCTGGATAGAATAGAGTTTGACATGATTGTAGAAGTTTGTTGTTAAAAGATTGAATTTTCAGTTTAAAGGAGGGGTATAATTGGAGCTAGTTATTATTTTATTAGCACTTAGTTTACTTATGTTTGTAGCATATAAAGGGTTTTCTGTTATTTTATTTGCACCGATTTTTGCATTGTTTGCGGTATTTTTGACAGAACCTAGTTTTGTATTACCTTTCTTTTCTAATATTTTTATGGAGAAAATGGTAGGGTTTATTAAGCTATATTTCCCTGTGTTTTTACTTGGAGCAATATTTGGGAAAGTAGTAGAAATGTCAGGAATTGCTGATTCAATCGCAAAGACAATTGTAGAGTTAGTTGGGGAAAAACGTACAATTTTAGCAATTGTATTAATGGGAGCGATTTTAACGTATAGCGGTGTTAGTGTGTATGTAGTGGTATTCGCTATATTCCCGTTTGCGGCTAAGTTGTTTCGACAAGCGGATATTCCAAAGCGTTTAATTCCTGGAACGATTGTTCTCGGAGCAGCGACGTTTACAATGGATGCACTTCCTGGATCACCACAAATTCAAAATGTAATACCTACAACTTTTTTTAAAACTGATATTTATGCAGCACCGATACTAGGTATTTTAGGAGCAATCTTTGTTTTAACGTTAGGTTTACTATATTTAGAGAGTAGACGTAAAAAGGCTAAGGCAGCAGGAGAAGGGTATTTCGGATTTAATGATGGGAATAATGAAATGGCTGCATCTTTGCAATTAGAGCAAAAAGCTATGCCATTAATGAGCAGTATTGAGATTACAAGAGTACAGCAAGTGATTGCATTTGTACCACTTATTTTAGTAGGTGTAATGAATAAAGTTTTCACAATCATGATACCGAAGTGGTATCCGGACGGTTTTGATTTTTCTGCTATTGGTATGAAAGCATTTGGAAAAGTAGAATTAAGTGCAGTAGTGGGAATTTGGTCAGTAGAGTTGGCACTTATTATTGGGATTGTTTCAACACTTTTATTATATTGGAAACGAGTAGTAACAGGTTTTCAAGCTGGATTAAATACAAGTATTGGGGGAGCACTACTTGCGACAATGAATACAGGGGCTGAATTTGGATTTGGCGGTGTGATTGCAGCACTTCCTGGTTTTGCGATAATGAGAGACAGTATTTCTGCAACGTTCACGAATCCTTTAGTGAATGGAGCGGTAACGACAAATATATTAGCAGGTATTACAGGCTCTGCATCAGGAGGAATGGGAATTGTTTTAAGTGCTATGGGGGATAAATTTATTGCAGCAGCCAATCAATTTGATATTCCATTAGAAGTTATGCACCGTATCGTATCAATGGCATCAGGAGGTATGGATACATTGCCGCATAACGGTGCAATTATTACTATTCTAACAGTAACAGGATTAACACATAAACAATCATATAAAGACATATTTGCTATTACAATTTTGAAAACGGTTGCTGTATTTGCAGTTATCGCGTTCTATACTTTAACAGGAATCTATTAAAAATTGAATAATAAAGATTCATCAAATCTATATTTTATTTCATAAAATATTAATTAGGGTAAGAAGGGGTGGAATACTTGCAAGAAGTTGCTGAGTTTCGTATGCCGAAGTCTGTATTATATGGAAGAAATTCGCTTGAAAAACTGGGAGAACAATCAAAAAAGTTAGGGAAAAGAGCTTTTATAGTTACTGATACAATTATGGAGAAATTAGGCTATGTGGAAAGGTGTATAAAACAACTAACGAAGAAAGGTATAACTGTTATTACATATAATAAAGTGAATGCTGAGCCTACAAATATACACGTGTTAGAAGCGTTAACTATTTGTAAAGAAGGAAAGTGTGATTTTATTATCGGTATTGGTGGTGGAAGTTGTATTGATGCTGCGAAAGCGGTAGCAGTGTTATTTACTAATGGTGGAGAAATTGAATATTACGTTCAAAAGGATATCGAAATAGAAAATGATCCACTACCACTTATTGCAATTCCAACAACTTCTGGTACTGGATCAGAAGTAACAAGTGTAGCAGTAATTACGAATAAAAAAACAGATGTAAAAATGATGATGAAGCATCCTAGTTTTATACCACAAGTAGCAATTATTGACCCTATTTTAACATGTTCGGTACCACCCCACATTACGGCAGCAACAGGGATAGATGCATTGTGCCATGCAATAGAAGCATATATTTCTAAAGTTTCACAGCCACTTACAGATGTACTTGCTCTTTCAGCTATTGAAAGTATCATGAAATATTTACGTATTGCATATGAAGATGGAGATAATATGGAAGCAAGAGAAGCAATGATGATTGCCTCATTACAAGCTGGAATCGCATTTTCCAATGCATCCGTTACATTAGTTCATGGAATGTCTCGGCCTGTGGGGGCATTATTTCATGTACCACATGGTATATCGAATGCCATACTATTACCTACAGTTTTAGAGTTTACAAAAACAAGTGCAGTGAAAAGGTTAGCAGAAATTGGACGCAGTTTAAACAAAGATTTGTACTCAAATTCTGATGAAGAAGTAGCGAATTACACGCTTGCTGAAATAAAGGAACTTTGTTTTAATCTTCGTATTCCAAATTTAAAAGAATACGGAATTAATGAAGTTGAATTTGAAAATGCTATTTCTAAAATGGCGAAAGATGCAATTGTAAGTGGTAGCCCAGGTAATAATCCGCGAGTTCCTACTTATGATGAAATTAAACAGTTGTATCGAGAATGCTTTAATTATCAATATGAAGATTCTATAAAAACATCGGAATGTTAATTTCTGAATATTCTATAAAAATTTCCTTGGAAATGAATATAGAATTAATTTTCATTATTGACATCTTAAATTAGTTAAAACAAGACTTTATATTATAAACTTAAAGTCTTGTTTTATTATGTATAATATACATAATAAAATGTTGGTATTAGTTTTCTAAAAATAGTTTAGGTAGGTGTTTATATGAAAACGATAGGTCTTATAGGTGGTATGAGTTGGGAATCAACTTCTGAATATTATCGAATTATTAATGAAGAAATAAAAGAGAGATTAGGAGGATTACATTCAGCAAAATGTATGATTAATAGCGTTGACTTTGAAGAGATTGAACGATTCCAGTCTAACGGAGATTGGGATGGCGCAGGAGAAGTATTAGGGAATGCGGCATATTCACTGCAAATAGGAGGAGCAGACTTTATAATCATTTGCACAAATACAATGCACAAGGTAGTTGACAAAATAAAGGTAAATATTAATATTCCAGTCTTGCATATTGCTGATGCAACTGCAAAAGAAATTAAAAGAAAAGGTATTCAAACGGTTGGGCTACTTGGAACGACATATACAATGGAGCAAGATTTCTATAAGTCAAGAATAGAAGAGAATGATATAAAAGTAATAGTTCCATCAGAAAAAAATAGAGAAAAAGTAAGCGAAGTAATATATACAGAATTATGTTTAGGAAAAATAGTATCTCAATCTAGAGAATGTTATAAAAAAGTCATAGAAGAGTTAGTGGAAAAAGGAGCACAGGGAATCATATTAGGTTGTACAGAAATAGGGTTATTAATAAAGCAAGAAGACGTACCAGTCCCAGTATTTGATACTACTCATATACATGCAATAGAAGCTGTAAATGTCTCCTTAGAAAGATAGATTATAATTATATTATGTAAACTTAGTGCATCTATCTGGAAAACATTCAGAAAATATTTTATAATGTAAGTGGTTACATTTGAGGGGGAATGCGTATGTTTTCAGTTCAACCAATCGCATTTGTACATAATGAAAGAAAGGAAATAAAAGATGATGAGTGGGGAGAAGTTAGGTCCTGCATTACTTAAACTGATATGTATACAGAAGAAAGTATACAAGGAATTGAAGAATTTTCTCATATTGAAATTGTTTTTTATTTTCATAAAGTAACTGCTGAACAAATTCAATATGTAGCTAGATATCCTAGAAATAATAATGATTATCCTAAAGTAGGTATTTTTGCACAGCGCGGGAAAAATCGTCCGAATCGTATAGGTGTGACAATTGTAAAAGTAATAAAAAGAGAAGGTAAATCAATTATTGTTGAGGGATTAGATGCTATTGATGGTACCCCTATATTGGATATAAAGCCAATAATGAAAGAGTTTATGCCGAAAGAGGACATACAACAGCCTACATGGGCAACAGATATAATGAGACAGTATTGGAAGGGGAATGGAGTAAAATGAGAATATATGAGGCAACAATTGCAGATTTAGATGGACTAGCATCAGTTTTTAATAACTATCGCATGTTTTATAAACAAGATTCAGATATAGAAGGCGCAAAAGTATTTTTACGAAATCGCATTGAGAAAAAAGAATCCGTTATTTTCGTAGCAGTTGAAGATGGTGAATATATTGGATTCACGCAATTATATCCATCATTTTCTTCCATTTCGATGAAAGAGTTATGGATTTTAAATGATCTGTTTGTACAAAAGGCGAAGCGCGGAGCCGGAACAGGTAAAAAATTATTAGAGGCTGCTAAAACATTCGCATTAGAAAATGGCGCAAAAGGTGTAAAATTACAAACAGAGATTGATAATTTATCAGCGCAGCGATTATACGCTGAAAATGGTTATTTAAGAGATAATCGTTATTTCCATTATGAATTAACGTTTTAAAATATATAAAATTAAAGAGACATTTTAAAGTAAAAGAATTTCTTTGTAATGAGAAATTCTTTTTATTTTTGTCAAAAAACATGGTGAAAACAATAATATTATGATAAAAAACAACAATAATTTATTGTTAAACGATAAAACATGTGATAAAATCATATTGTCATTAAATAAGTGAGGTATTGTAAATGAATGTGAAACGAGGTTCAACTACTTTCTTAAAAGTAATTCTTTTTCTGGCTGGAATTGCAGTGCTTGCATTATGTATATTTTTAGTGCCCAAAATAGCGAATTTCGCGGCTGAGTTGTATCCAAATATTATCTTGATGAAATATTTGGTTTTCATTGTCATGTATGGAGCGGCTTTACCTTTTTACATTGCTCTCCACCAGGCTTTTAATCTTTTGCAATATATAGACAAGAACACAGCGTTCTCAAAATTATCTGTAAAGGCGTTAAAGAACATAAAGTGTTGCGCGATTGCAATCAGTGGTTTGTATATATTAGCTATGCCACTCTTTCGTTTTATAGCGAAGAAAGTTGATCCTCCAATTGGATTAATGGCGCTCATCATCATTTTTGCTGCGCTCGTTATCGCTGTGTTTGCTGCTATCCTCGAACGGCTTCTACAAGAAGCGATTAATATAAAATCAGAAAATGATTTGACAGTCTGAGATGGAAGGTATGACAAGTATTGTTAATATCGATGTTATTTGTTCAGAGAATTGTATTGATAGTAGTGATAAAAATATGATGTGATTTGTAATGTTTGTTTCTCAAAAAGCAACGTAAACAATGTTTTACATTGTGGCGTGTGAATCAAAACCTGCAATATAAATCCTCTCTTGTTTTTGTAAGAGAGGATTTATATTGCTATTTTTTTATTTTACAGAGTGAAACGTCTCTTTTAAATTGTTTTACAGTTGATTTAATATCCAGTTTGTTGCATCTTCAAAGTTTTCTGCAATGTAGTTCGGCTCAATATGTGCCCACTTGTCTCGGTACGTATGTAAAGCATCATATCCAGCGCCCGTTCGTACTAAAATCGTTGTCGCGTTTACTTCTGCTCCTGCAACAATATCAGTCCATCGATCACCAACTACAGCGCATTGCGTTAAATCTAGTCCATGTTTTTCCGCTGCTTTAAGAAGCATACCTGTACTTGGTTTACGGCACTCACAACCATCACTGTGTTTGTGGGGACATAGGTAAATATCATCAAAACCGAAACTTTCTAATTCTTGTACAAAGTCAGTTACAGTCGCTATTCCATCTGCGATACCCGGTTGATTTGTGAAAGAGAAAAGCTTTATATTTTGAGCTTTTAGTTTTTTTAAGGCTGCTTTTGTAAAAGGAAATAATGTAAAAGAGCCTGGGTAATGTATTGTAGTGTCGCCGCCAATTGTACCGTCACGATCAATGAAAATTGCTTTAATGTTTGTCATAGTTATAGTCCTTTCAATTTATAAGTAGTTTAAAAATGTTTTACAAATCGATATCCATTTACTTCATATCCTAATTTTTTGTAAAAAGGATGAGCTTCTACCCTTTTTGTTCCACTAACTAGCCATGTGCCAATGCAATTATGCTTCTTTGCTAATTGCTCTTGCTCTGCATAATCCATTAACACTTGTCCAATGCCTTTACGCCTTATTGTTGAATCAACGCTAATAATTGAAATTTCTCCATACCGAGTTACATCTTCTAAATTTTCACGTATACGAAACCCAAGTAATCCAAATATAGTTTCTTCTTCCTCGTAAACATATAAAAAATCAAAAGGACTCATTTGTACGAATTGCAATCGGTTATTCATATCTTCATAGGAAATAGAGGAACCTTTTAATTCTTTCGTTAAAGAGCAAAGTGCATCAAGATCGTCTATCGTCGCTTCACGAATTTGAAAAGACATACTATCCACTCCGATAAAATGTAATCAAACATTTAATATTCTGTTAAAAAACGTTTTTTCCTGCTAGGAAAATAAATATTTTATAGTGATATATAGATGGTTGTATGTTATTCTTTTCCTTGATTGTATTGAAAATGGAAAGAAGGGGAATGTATGTTAAAAGTAAATATCCGCTCTGCTGGATATGAAGTAGGCGAAAAAACAATTCATGATATTGCTTTTTCCATCGAAAAGGGTGAGTTAGTTGCTCTTATTGGCGCAAATGGTGCCGGGAAAAGTACGACGATTAAAACGATGCTCGGATTACTTGTAAATATGAATGGTGAAATATCATTTGGCAAAAAGAAAAATTCTTATGCATACGTACCAGAACATCCAACATATTATGATTATTTGACGCTTTGGGAGCATATTGAATTATTAATGGCAGCTCGTAGAAGTGAAATTGGAAGCTGGGAAGAACGGGCGGAGCAATTATTACATACATTTCGAATGGATAAGCATAAGCATGAGTATTTATCAAAGTTTTCAAAAGGTATGAAACAAAAATCAATGCTCATATTGGCGTTTTTAACGGAACCAGATTTTTATATAATTGACGAACCTTTTATCGGCTTAGATCCAGTAGCTACAAAAGAATTTTTAAGTTATCTATATAAAGAGAAAGAACGCGGGGCAGGGATTTTACTCTGTACGCACGTATTAGATACCGCTGAAAGAATTTGTGAGAGATTTTTGCTTATTTCGCAAGGAACGTTAATAGCAGATGGAAATTTACATTCGATTCAAACATTAGCTGAAATGCCGGAGAGTCCATTATTAGACTGCTTTGATGCAATTGTAAGGCGTGAACAACATGATTAAACAACAGTTTTATAAAAGATTGTGCCATGAACTTGAGCGGAAATGGAAGTCTATACGTTCGGTAACAGATTGGACAGTTGCCTTATATATTATTATTCCAGCATTTATATTTATGGGAATCTATTATCGGTCACTATGGATACATGAATTATCGATGGAAGAGACGATATACTTCGGATTAGGGTTACTCATATTTTATCTTGTAACATATTCGAGAGGAGTTCGCTCATTTTTTGAACAAGCAGATAGTTTATTTTTAATTTCGTATCCAGCTCATATGCAAAAATTAGTTCAGTATGGCATGATTTACACATTTGTTCGAATAGCGATAACGAATGTAATAGTAGTCGTTATTATGTTACCAGTGTTGATAAAAGGCATCAAAGTAACAGAGATACAAATCGTATTATTTTGGGTATTCTTTACTGTATTTCGATTTTTGTTGTCGTTGTTGACGAGATTTATTCATGTACGTGTTGGGAAACGATGGGTTTTATGGATTGTAAAAAATGTAATATTTTCTATAAGCGTATCCTTTTTGGGAGTTAGTTTATTTTTTATTTATAAAAATCCATTTTATTCAATTCTATGTATCAGTCTAGCAATTTCTTTAATTATTGTATTAGTAAAAGAGAAGATGAATTATAAAAATCACTTTTATAAAGAAGTCGAAAAAGAAAAAGAAGAAAGTATGCGCTGGACGAGCGGGATTATGCAAGTTGGTGGTCATGCTGCTAAGCCGAGTAGTTCGAATAAAAAACCGTGGATGTTTCCACGTTCTAAAAGGTTTTTAGGAAAGAAAGCCGATTCTCGTATTGTTGAATCTTTTTTGAAAGAATTTTTCCGTACAAGTAGTACACGAATGTTTTATGTTCAAATTGTATGTATAAGCACGGTAAGTATTATTATGAGTCCGAGGTGGATTGCAGCTATTATTCTCGTATTCGCTTTATTTGCAATCTCTCGCTATGCACGTGATTATTGGAATGAGTTTACGCAAAAAATGTTTCTTCACTTATATTGTGAAGAAGGGAAGTTACTTTTGTTAAGATGGAAGGCGAATCGTTATTTATTACTTCCAGCAATACTTTTATATGGAATCGTTATATTTTCTTATTTTTATTTATTGCCAGCTGTAATCACCGGGATTCTTTTTATATTATTGATGGGTTGGATTGTATTTTTACCATAGAAAAAGAGCCTAAAAATGGCTCTTTTTCTAGTCTGTAACACATTGATAAATAAAATACACTAAAACGAGTATGCTTGCGGCGGAATACATGACATCTAAAGTCATCAGGTTGCCTCCTCATTGTTGTTATATATAGTGTATGAAATCTTACAATTTCATATTCAAGTGAAAAATGTGTGAACGTTAACAAAATTGTAAAGTGCAAAAATTACAATCATTTTGTATAATAGAAGAAACAACCGTTATATAAAATATAATGAGTGAAAGGGGAGGGAACATAAATGCCAAATTGGTTTAGAAAAACCTTAGTTGCATTAATTACCGTACTTACATTTGGTTTAGTGACGCCTCCTTCCATATTGCTTGATAATGCCAAAGCTGCGGACAAGCCTACGAGCACAGCTAGGCAACAAAATTTGGAGAGTACGTCCTATACATATGAAGAAACGAATGACAGGTTAACCACCGATACTTTTATTACTTATGCAATGCAAGAAGCAGAGAAGCAGTCGATGCAAAAGTTTGGTACTAAAATTGGTCCAGTAATTGAAGATGAGTTTAAAGATGTAATATTACCAAAAATTGAAGAGGCAATTGCTGAATTGGCAAATGATGTACCAGAAGAATCGTTACAATCGTTAGCGATTTCTCAAAGACCAGCTGGTGGGAATAATGAAAAGATTTTTCACGTTTATGATACGAAATCAGGAAATGACTTACTGCGATTTCATGTAAGAAGAGATCATCCACCGCAAGATGGTTATTATTTTAATTTCCATTATCATCGTTTTGATGATGGATACAATGGGCATCATGAGTTAGGAAATATTTATTGGAATACGAATGTACCGCCAAAATGGCTTTCTTAAAAAGAACAAGAGAAAATCTTGTTTTTTTTTATGCTTATAGAAGGGTAAGGCAACAATGTTGTTGAATAACAGAGGTTTAGGAAAAAAAGAAATAAAGGGAGTATGGGGATGCAAAAATATATTGTTTTTGATTTTGACGGCACATTAGTAGATTCACAAAATATATTTGTTCCGATTTATAATCAACTTGCTGAAAAGCATGGCTATAAGACCGTTAGTGAAGAAGAAATTGAGCCTTTACGAAAATTGACTATGTCTGAGAGATGTAAAAAGCTTGATGTACCACTGTATAAGCTTCCTATTTTAGCGTTAGAGTTTTATAAATTATATCAACCCGCTATAAAAGATCTCGTTTTGTTCCATGGGATGAAGGATGTATTAGATGAATTACATAAAAAGGGATACGGGATTGCAGTCATATCATCGAACTCAGAAGAGCATATTCGGGCATTTTTACACAACAATGGAATAGAAAATATTAAAGAAGTGTATTGTTCTAAAAATTTATTCGGTAAAGATAAAATGATAAAAAGATTTTTAAAATCAAAAAAAATAACAGAGCAAGATATGTTATACGTTGGTGATGAGCAGAGAGATGTAGCAGCGTGTAAAAAGGCTGGTGTGAATGTAATTTGGGTATCTTGGGGGTATGATGTCATTGAAACAGTAAAAAAAGATGCACCGGATTATATGGTTCATACACCGATGGAAATTGTGCAAGTAGTACAGGGGGCGCATTCTTAAAATGAATACATTTCGAGATGGTATTCATCATATTGAATTTTTGGTAAAGGATTTAGAGGAGTCCATTTCTTTTTATGATATGTTGTTTCCAATAATTGGATGGAGAAAGTGAAATTTATTTTAAAGAAGTAGAGGAGGAGATTGTAAATACTTTAGGACCAAGACATATTTGTTATCAAGCTATTCATAGAGGTGTAGTTGATGAAGTAGCAGAGTTTCTTTTTAGTACGAAAGTGAAAGTAATACGTGGTCCGATTGAAATGAATCATTATTCAGATGGGTACTATACAATCGACTTTTACGATCCAAATGGATTTATTGTAGAAGTAGCGTATACGCCCAATACAGAAATGTAAGGGGACAATATATGAAGACAATTACAGGGTGGAGAAACAGTATAGAAATAGTAAAAGATGCAGTAAATGTTGAAGAAATTGCGAAAGGTTTCTCTCCTGATAAAAAATACATTATTACGATTACTGATGATAAAAAATATTTGCTACGAACAGGTGATATAAAAGAGTATGAAAGAAAGAAAATAGAGTTTCAAATTTTATATGAAATGAAAAATCGTAGTGTGCAAGCACAAAAGCCAATTGAAATCGGTTTGTTGGAAGAGGAAGGTTTATGCTATAGTATTTTTTCCTATTTAGAAGGAGAGGATGCGAAGAAACTGTTGCCTACATATACGCCAAAAGAACAATTTGAGATTGGTATAGAAGCAGGAAAAGATTTAGCAAAAATGCATACATATGAAGCTCCTAAAAATATACTTCCATGGTATGAAAGAGCAATGAAAAAACATAGAAAATATTTAGAGTCATACAAAACATGCGGAATAAAAATTAAAAATGATGATAAAATCATTAAGTTTATCGATGAAAATGAAATGTATTTACAAAACCGCCCAAATCGTTTTCAACACGATGATTTTCATTTAGAGAATATAATTGTACGTGATGCGAAATATGTAGGTGTTGTTGATTTTAATGGCTATGATTGGGGCGACCCACTTCATGATTTCGTAAAAATTGCACTATTTGCAAGGGATATTAGTATCACGTATTCCATCGGGCAAATAGTAGGCTATTATAATGGGAAAATACCAGAAGAGTTTTGGCGGTTATATGCAATGTACGTTGGAATGACGGTTTTCTCTTCAGTTGTTTGGTGTTTACGAGCAGCACCACATATGTTAGAGGATATGTTAGAGCGTCTTACTATTGTGTTAGAAGATCATAAAAATTTTGAACTGTCGAAGCCAATTTGGTTTGATAGTGAAATAATAAATGAAAAATAAGAAAAGTAGGTGTGAGATAACACACCTACTTTTTTGATTCTAGTAAAATAATTATTTGATTTTCTTAAAGGTAAGTGGCTGTGTACTTAACATAGCAGGTACATGCAACTGAAGGGATGGGAATTCACCACTTACATTCATTTCATAAGCAAATAATAGGCTCATTTTCATTTGGAATAAGTCGATTGGTGCAGAGAAAATGTCGTAGTGATGATGCTGCAATGGAATCTCCATCTCCATAAATTGTACGTATAGCGATTCATCTCGTTTGTATACTTGTAATGTTCCATAAGCAGGATGTTCAAAAGTACCAGAGTAGTCCTCTAATTTGTGAGAAGGTGTAGTCCCATTTATTGCTTCAGGAAGTGATTCCAATGTCTCTTTCATCATTTCTCTCATTTTTTCACTATCTTCTACAGCACGTTCATGCCAGTTGATATATTCTAGTCCGAGAAGTTCGTCATATATATGTTTTGTAATGTAAGTAGGGAGTAAAGTTTGCCCGGAATTTGTTAGTACAATAATACCGATCTTTTCGTTTGGCATAAATGATGCGAGTGCAGAAAATCCATCAATATTACCACCATGATGAATAAGTTTATAACCGCGGTAAGCGCTAATAAACCAGCCTAATCCGTAGCTGTTTACTGGTGATTCACTTGTTGCTAGCATTGGCTGATCTGGGATTGGTGTATGCGGTGTATACATTTCTTGGAGTAGTTCAGTAGAAATTAAATCATGATTTTCTATTTTTCCTTCGTTCAAATGAAGAAGGACCCATTTTGCCATATCTTCAATGGTAGAGTTAATACATCCGGCAGCTCCAACTGTATCGATATTTCGGAATGGTATTTCTTTTATTTCACCATTTTCTTCAGCGTAAGGTAATGCGTAATCATCTGTATGTTGTGAATCTGTAATAGAGAAGTTTGTATGCCTCATATGTAACGGCTCTAAAATATGTTCTGTAGCGTATTGTTCCCATGTTTGATTCGTAATGTTTTCTACAACATAGCTAATTGTCGCATACATTAAGTTGTTATAAAGAAATGCTGTGCGGAACGGGGCATCAAGTGATAAATGTTTTATTTTTTCTACTAAATCTTTACGAGTTAAAGAAGAACTGTACCAGAGGGCATCGTGACGACTTACTCCAGTGCGGTGGGAAGCTAAATCACGCCCTGTAACTTGTGAACTAGCTAGTATGTCAGATAAAGAGAAGTTAGGTATATAAGACTGGACAGGAGTATCCCAATTAAACTTTTTTTGTTGTGATAATAAGCTTAATGAGAGTGTACCAAAAGCTTTCGTTGAGGAACCGATTGCGAATAAAGTATTTGGTGTAACAGGCTCTTTTGTTTTTATATTTCGATAGCCAAAACCTTCTGAAATAATAACTTTACCATCTTTTATAACAGCTACAGCAGTACCAGGAACTTTTAAGTCTTTCATCATTTTTTCGACTGTTGTTTGTAAAGAAGTCATAACAGGAGTTTCAATTTTAGACATACTTCTAACCTCCAAATATAAATTTTGTTCTACCGCACTATACTTTCGGTAATAGAAAATGAAAACCTTTTTAAATATGGAAAGTTAATAATTTTGTAAGAATTACTGCAATAAATTTTATTAATTAGGATTATTAAATTTATGGTTTTTCATGTTATGATAAATTGCATATAAGATTGAAAGAAGGTTTTTCTACATATGAAACATGCTGAATATGAATATTTAAATTTATGCCGTCATGTAATGGAGAACGGTACGAAGAAAGAAGATCGTACAGGGACAGGAACTGTATCTGTATTTGGATATCAAATGCGATTTGATCTTAGTAAAGGATTTCCTTTATTAACGACAAAGAGAGTACCATTCCGCCTTGTAGCAAGTGAACTACTTTGGTTTATGAAAGGTGATACAAATATTCGTTATTTATTGCAACATAATAATAATATTTGGAATGAATGGGCGTTTAAGAGCTGGGTAGAAAGTGATGAGTATACTGGCCCTGATATGACAGATTTCGGTCTTCGTTCACAACAAGATGAAGAGTTTAAATTGCAATATGATGAGCAAATGGAATTGTTTAAAAAGAACGTTTTAGAAGACGATGCATTCTCAAAGACATTTGGATATTTAGGAGACGTATACGGGAAACAATGGCGTGCTTGGAAAACGACAGCTGGTGAAACACTTGATCAACTAAAAGATGTAATTGATATGATTAAGAAAACGCCTGATTCACGTCGCTTAATTGTTTCTGCTTGGAATCCAGAAGATGTACCAAGTATGGCATTGCCACCTTGTCATACGCTATTCCAGTTTTATGTAGCCGATGGAAAGCTTTCTTGTCAGTTATATCAAAGAAGTGGTGACATATTCCTTGGAATTCCATTTAACATCGCAAGTTATTCACTATTAACGCATTTAATTGCACATGAATGTGGTCTTGAAGTAGGAGAATTTGTCCATACAATTGGAGATGCACATATTTATACGAATCATTTTGAACAAGTAGAAAAGCAATTGGCACGTGAACCACGTCCATTCCCGAAACTTACATTAAATCCAGATGTAAAATCTGTGTTTGATTTTGAAATGGAAGATTTAACGATTGAAGGATATGATCCGCATCCAGCAATTAAAGCACCGGTTGCAGTGTAATTGTAGAGGAGATGAAAAGATGATTGTTTCATTTATGGTCGCAATGGACGAAAATAGAGTAATTGGTAAAGATAATAACTTACCTTGGCGTTTACCGAGTGAACTACAATACGTGAAGAAAACGACGATGGGTCACCCGCTTATTATGGGAAGAAAGAACTATGAAGCGATTGGTAGACCGTTGCCTGGAAGACGTAATATTATTGTAACTCGTAATGAAGGGTATTATGTTGAAGGTTGTGAAGTTGCTCATTCTGTAGAAGAAGTATTCGAACTATGTAAAAATGAAGAAGAGATTTTTATTTTTGGTGGAGCGCAAATTTATGATCTCTTTTTACCTTATGTAGACAAGTTATATATAACAAAAATCCACTATGCATTTGAAGGAGATACATTCTTCCCAGAAATGGATATGGCAAATTGGAAAGAGGTTTTTGTAGAGAAAGGCTTAACGGATGAAAAAAATCCGTATACGTATTATTACCATGTATATGAGAAACAACAGTAATCAAAAAGATTGATGTGAAAATTCATATCAATCTTTTTATTTGTATTCATGAATATAAGTTTATAGATGAGATTCGATAGTGCTATAATAAAAGATAGCATGTAAAAAATGCTGAAATTTTCAAAGTACTAGTATAGAAAGAGGAGGAGAATCGATTGAAAAAGATATGGGGGATTCTTTTTCTTTGCTTAACATTCATGTTAGTCGGATGCGGTAAAGAAGAAAAACCACAAGAAGCGTTTGATACATATGCAAAAGCATGGAATAAACAAAAGTTTGCAGATATGTATGATCAATTATCAGAAAATGCAAAAAAAGATATTTCAAAGAAAGAGTTCACTGAGAAATATGAAAAAATTTATTCTGGTATTGAAGTGAAGAACTTAAAAGTAGAAACAGGAGAAGTAAAAGAAGATAAAAAAGATCAAGGTCCTGTTCCTTTTAAAGTAAGTATGGATACAGTTGGTGGCAAAATTACTTTTGGGCAAGAAGCGAAAATGGTGAAAGAAAAAGATGGAGATAAAGAATCTTGGAAAATAGATTGGACTCCTGATTTTATATTCCCAGGCATGACAAAAGATAGTAAAGTGCGTATGCAAACAACAGAGCCGAAACGTGGAGAAATTTACGATCGTAACGGAAAAGGTCTTGCGACGAATGGGAAAGCTTCTGAAATTGGAATAGTTCCAGAAAAATTAGGCGATACTGCTCCACAAACGAAAGAAACAGTAGCGAAGTTGTTAAATATGTCTGTAGAAGAAATTGATCAAAAACTAGCTGCTAAATGGGTAAAACCAAATTATCTCGTACCAATTGGAATATTACCTGAAGGGGCAACGCAAAATACATACATCGATTTACCAGGCGTTTCAACAAAACCTGTAAATGTTCGTACATATCCGTTAGGAGAAGCTGCAGCTCATTTAACTGGTTATATTGGAAAGGTAAATGCTGAAGATTTAAAAACGCTACAAAAGAAAGGCTATCAAGCTGATGAGCCAGTTGGTAAGGCTGGATTAGAGCAAGTGTTGGAAGCAAAGCTGCGTGGTAAAAAAGGTGGCCGTGTCTTCATGGAAGATGCGCAAGGAAAAGAAATAAAAAATTTAGCGAAAACAGATGCTGTTGATGGAGAAAATGTAACTTTAACCATTGATAGTGCTACTCAAGAAAAAATTTATAATGAGATGAAAGGAGAGGCTGGATCTAGTGCTGCAATTAATCCGAAAAGCGGAGAAACGATTGCACTTGTAAGTAGTCCAGCATATGATCCTAATATTATTGCACGAGGAACTTCGAAAGCACAACGCGAAGCTTGGAATAATGATCCGAAAAAACCGATGACGAATCGATTTACACAATTATCAGTTCCAGGTTCGGTGTTTAAACCTATTACAGGTGCAATTGGTCTTGAAACGAAAACAATTGATCCGAAAGAAGAATTGAAAATTGAAGGATTGAAATGGACAAAAGATTCTTCTTGGGGTAATTATTATGTAACACGTGTAAAAGATGCAAATCCGATTGATTTTGATAAGGCGATGAAATACTCGGACAATATTTATTTCGCACAAGAAGCTTTGAAAATCGGAACAGATAAATTTATGAGTGAAGCGAAAAAATTCGGATTCGATGAGAAATTACCAATTGAATATGGATTCCCAGCTTCTAAAATCGCAAATGATGGTATAAAAAATGATATTCAAATGGCAGATACAGGATATGGACAAGGAGAAGTATTAATGACGCCACTCCATCTAGCATTAACGTACGCACCAATTGTTAATGACGGAAACATACCTTCTCCATATATTATTAAAACAGATAAGCAACCAAAAGTTTGGAAAGAGAATGTAATTTCAAAAGGCAATCAAGATATATTAAAAACTGCTTTGACTAAAGTAATTAATGATCCAGATGGAACAGGGAAAATTGCTAAAATTGACGGTAAGACGCTTGCTGGAAAAACAGGTACAGCGGAATTGAAAGTATCAAAAGAGGCCGAGGGAAAAGAACTAGGCTGGTTCGCTGCATTTGATTTGAATGCGCCGGATATGGTCATTACAATGATGATCGAAGATGTAAAAGGTAGAGGCGGAAGTAATATTCCTGCAGAAAAAGTAAAACATGTTTTTCAAAAATAGAAATTGATAGAAACTACCTCCAATGGAATATGGGGGTAGTTTTTTATTTGGTTAAAATCTTAATGTTTATATACAAAAGTAAAATGAAACTCCATAAATTATTAACTTACGAAAAAAAAGTAGCTATTTTTTCATTGACATAGAGTATAACTTTTTGTATTATACTTACATAAGGTAAGTTATTTACTTATAAATTATAATTCTCGAATTAAAAATAAAATGAAAAAAGGGAGAGAATACAATGACAAAAGTACTATTTATTACAGCAAATCCAAATTCAGCAGAAGGTTCTTTCGGAATGGCAGTAGGAGAAGCTTTCATCGAAGCGTATAAAAATGAGCATCCACAAGACGAAGTAGTAACAATTGATTTATTCAACACTACAGTACCAGCAATCGATGCAGATGTATTCGCTGCATGGGGTAAATTTGCAGCAGGTGAAGGCTTTGAAACTTTAACTGAAGCTCAACAACAAAAAGTTGCAGCAATGAACACAAACTTAGAAACATTTATGCATGCAGATCGTTATGTATTCGTAACTCCAATGTGGAACTTTAGCTACCCACCAGTAGTAAAAGCATACTTAGATAACGTAGCAATCGCAGGTAAAACATTCAAATATACTGAAAACGGTCCAGTTGGCTTATTAGAAGGTAAAAAAGCACTTCACATTCAAGCTACAGGCGGCGTTTATTCTGAAGGAGCATACGCAGCTGTAGATTTCGGTCGCAATCACTTAAAAACAGTATTAGGGTTCATCGGTGTAAATGATACTGAATATATTGCGGTTGAAGGTATGAATGCAAACCCTGAAAAAGCACAAGAAATTAAAGAAGTAGCAATTGCTAATGCGCGTGAATTAGCAAAACGTTTCTAATATAGAATACTTAAAAAATGTCCAAGCACTTGCTGTTTGGACATTTTTTCTTCTTTTTCCTTCGTTTGTCTAGTATAATGAAGGTCGGAATGATAATAGGTGGGGGTTCTGTATGATTCAAACGTTTTTTAAAATCTTTTATTTAATTTTAATCGTAATTGCGATTACACCGAGAATGTGGCGTCTTAAAAAACAAGTAAGTACGATGTCACCGCAAGAAAAAGATAGTGTTGTGTATAAAACAACAAACTGGTTTGGTAAGAAAATGGTACGTGTAGCTGGAGGGGCAGTAGAAGTAAAAGGACTTGAAAATGTCCCGAAAGACAAGCCAGTACTCGTTGTAAGTAATCATCAAAGTAATATGGATATTCCTGTTTTACTAGGTTACTTAAATAAGCCAATTGGATTTGTTTCAAAGGCAGAGATTAAGAAGTTTCCAGTTGTACCAACTTGGATGGAACTTATGAATTGTGTATTTATGGATCGTAATGATCGTCGTCAATCTCTTAAAGCAATTAAAGATGGAATCGAGTTATTAAAGAACGGACATTCTATCGTAATTTTTCCAGAAGGAACGAGAAGTAAGGGCGGCGAAATAGGAGAGTTTAAAGCTGGTAGTTTTCACCTTGCAGTAAAATCTGGTGTAGCAATCTTACCTGTAACGTTGGATGGGACATATAAAATGTTTGAAGCGAATGGAAATCGCATGAAACGAGCGCATGCAACCGTAACGATTTCTAAGCCAATTACGCCTGAAGAGTATGCGAATATGGATATTAAAGAGTTAACGAAGCATACACAGGATGTTATCGCATCACAATTACATAAGTAGTAAAAAAGGTTTCAGCTTACATAAAGCTGAAACCTTTTTTATTACGCTGTAGGTAAGACATAAAAGAGTACGCAGAAAAACATCATTGCACTACCACCTAAAACGAAAAGATGCCAAATGGCATGATTGAAAGGCAACTTTTCCCAAAGAAAGAATATAGCCCCTACAGAATATAAAATTCCGCCCGCTAACAGTAGTGAAAAACCATGTCCAGTTAGATTTTCATAAAGTGGTTTAATAGCAACGATTATGAGCCATCCCATTATGACATAACATAATGTTGATGCCTTAATAAAGCGACGTACAAAGAAAATTTTGAAGATGATACCTCCGATTGCTAGTGTCCATATAATAGCAAGTAACGTCCAGCCTAATGGTCCACGAAGCGTAATAAGTAAAAAAGGAGTATACGTGCCAGCGATTAATAAATAAATGGCTGAGTGATCTAAAATAGTAAACAATTTTTCTACCCTTGGATGGTGAATGCTATGTAACAATGTTGAAAACAAGTACAGTAAAAACATGCTTACACCATAAACCGTAAATGCAAATACAGCAGATGCGGTACCATGCTTTGAAGCATGAATAATCAATATAATTAAGGCAGGGATGCTTAAAATGGCACCGATACCATGTGTAATTGCATTTGCAATTTCTTCTTTCACAAATTGCGTCATTCGTGTCATTTTTTTAGTCATAATGCAAATCCTTTCTACTATTATAAAATAATATGTCGTTTCCCTTACCATATCATACACAAGGACAATAGAAAATGAAATTTGTATAATTGATTATATTTTTGAATTTTTTTGACAAAAGGCAATGGATTTGTTGACGTTTTCAAACTTTTTTGACAAAATAAAATTATGTAATAGTAGGACAAGGAATCTACTAATAAAGGGGATGGGGAAATGTTTTCAAATATTGGCTTTCCAGGGTTAATTTTAATTTTAGTAGCTGTACTCATTTTATTTGGACCTAAAAAATTGCCGGAAATCGGGAAGGCTTTAGGGGAAACGTTAAAAGAGTTTAAAAAATCAACGAGAGAATTGACAGATGATGCATTTCAAGAGAAGGAAAAGAAAGAAAAAATGTAATGAATTTTCCTTGTAATGGATAAATAAAGTGTGGTGAACGAGATGGAAGATCAAGAAATGAGCGTAGTAGAACATATTGTTGAGCTTCGTAAACGAGTAATATATACAGTCTTATCATTTGTATTATTTTTAATTATTGGATTTGCTTTTACGAAGGATATATATTTTTGGCTCGTAAAAGATTTGCCGATGAAGTTAACAGTTCTGGGACCGAGTGATGTATTGTGGATTTTTTTCTCGATTGCTACAGTATTTGCTATCGTTTGTACAATTCCTTTTGCTGCTATACAAATTTGGTTATTTGTAAAACCAGGTTTACATCCAAATGAACAAAAGATGACAGTGATGTATATACCGGTATTGTCTATATTGTTTATTTTAGGTTTATGTTTTGGATATTTCGTTGTAATGCCGTTTTTATTTCATTTTTTAACTACGATAGGTAATGAAATGTTTAATACGATGTTTACTACAGAAAAATATTTTCATTTTGTACTTAATTTAACAGTACCATTTGCTGTAATTTTTGAATTGCCTGTAGTGGTAATGTTTTTAACAAGTATCGGACTTTTAACAGCAGAATTTCTTGTGAAAATAAGAAGATATGCTTATGTAGCTTTGATAATAATCGCATCGTGTATATCGCCACCAGATTTTTTATCACATAGTTTAGTAGCGGTACCGCTTATTTGTATTTATGAAATTAGCATCGCGTTATCAAAGATTGTTAGTAAGCGAAAACAGAAAAGAGAAGAAATGCATTCGAAAAGTGCCTCGTTATAAAGGCACTTTTTTATTTAGTTGTTATACTATAGCTATAAACGTATACAATATAAAGAAGAAAAAAATTATAGAATCTCCAAAATTTAGACAAACTTTGCGCTTTTATACGTTTATACTGAATGTATTAAGCAATTTACGGATAATGAGATTCCCGTCTCAAAGTGTATTTAGGATAGGGGATGGATTAGGTGGAGATGAGTAGTGTATAAATCTTCTAACCATAAGGACTATAGGGATTGTCTAAGGATACTGTTGTATTCATGAGAGTCTCCACTTTAAACAACGTGTTACAGCGTAAAGTAGAGGAAGTTCAAAAATCCAGTGAAAAAGAGGATTGATATTGTGATTACGAAAAGTTTTTATTTCACTCATTCAACAGGGGATTGTATTAAAATATTCGAAATCCCCGTCCTACAGGCGCAGCATCCATTATCGTTTCTAATTCAGTCCCGTCTTCAATTATTTATCGCAAAAATTCAAAAACAAAAGCACCCAAGATTTTCATATTCTTTCCGTGAATATTTACAAAATTGTTTGAAGTGGAATGATTATTTAAATGTATATAAAACAAATACGCTTGAAAAAAATGCATGATACAGAGGAGGGACAGGGTTAAAAACTCTGTCTTTTTCATTTTAGATATAAAAATATAATTAATTTGATGAAATTTCGTTCCAAATTGTTGAAAGCAATGGGAATACTAGTATAATAACAAGGAGAGCGTATTGGAAAGGGAAGAATATAATATGCAAAAAATTAAAATTGTAACAGATTCAACAGCAGATTTATCACAAGAGGTAATTGAGAAGTATGACATTCATGTTCTACCATTATCAATCTCTGTAAATGGACAAACATATTTAGATCGCGTTGATCTACAACCAGATGAATTTATTGAAGAGATGGCAAAATCAGAAGAATTACCAAAAACATCACAACCAGCTATGGGTACATTTGTAGAAATGTACGAAAAGCTAGGGGAAGATGGGAGCGAAGTATTATCCATCCATATGACAGGTGGAATGAGTGGTACTGTTGCAACAGCAAATAGTGCTGCATCAATGACCGATACAAAAGTAACAGTTGTTGATTCTCAGTTCATTAGCCATGCATTAGCATATCAAGTTATTGAAGCAGCGAAAATGGCAAAAGAAGAGCGCTCACTAGAAGATATTTTAAACCGAATTGATGAAGTGAGAAAAAACACTCGCTTATATGTAGTCGTAGATACATTGGAGAACTTAGTAAAGGGCGGACGTATTGGTAAAGGAAAAGCATTTATTGGTTCTTTACTGAATATCAAACCAATTGCAAACCTCGATGGTGGAGCATACAATCCAGTGACAAAAGTTCGTAGTCAAGGGCAGATTGTAAAGACGTTAACAAAATTATTTGAGCAAGATACAGCTGGAAAAGTTGTGAAAGCTGTTGGGATTCCTCATGCAAAAGCAATTCCGTTAGCTGAAAGTATGAAAGCAGCGATTGAAAAAGCGAGTGGATTTGCACAATCTGAAATATTCTATACAACTCCAGTTATTAGTACTCATACAGGTCCAGGCGCAATTGGATTTATGTATTTAGCAGAGTAATAAAAAAGCTACTTGAATATTTCAAGTAGCTTTTTTATGTGAAGAGCACGTAAGAAATAAGAAGAGCTATACAGGCACTACCGCTAATGATATAGCGAATCTGCAAATATTCATTCATAGAAAACACCCTTTATGATTTTCTATAGTATATGATGGGTGCAAGAAATAAGTAGTTCCGTTATACATGTAACGTTTCAATTTTTTCATTTACGTGTGTATCATTTGTTACATTACTGTAAGTGAAAGTTTGGCCTAAAAAGAGAACATGCAGTTGTTCCCATGGTAACATACGTAAATTCCAGTTGTTTCGAAGTCTAGTTATTGCCTCACGAGGTGTTTCATCTGCGAGTGCGAAAGCTCCGTAGTGCATGGGAATAAAATGCGTAGCCTTTAAATCTAAATAAGCTTGCACTGCCTCTTCGGGTGAAACATGAGATACTTTCATAAACCATTCTGGCTCATAAGCGCCAATTGGCATAAGAGCAATATCAATTGAAAATCGCTTACCAATCTCTTTAAAGCCTTGGAAATAGCCACTGTCACCGCAATAATAAATGGTTTCTGTCGTGTTCGTATTATCAATAATCCATCCACCCCAGTGGGAAGTGTTCATATCAAATAAGGATCTTCTCGTCCAGTGTTGTGCAGGGACGAAGTGGAAAGCTACTTCATGAATGGTTATGCTTTCCCACCAGTTGTATTCTTCAACCTGTGTGAACTTTTTACGAGTAAATAATTTTTTTAGTCCGATAGGTACAAGGTATAGAACATCATCATTTAGCTGACGAAGTGTTGAAAAATCTAAATGATCATAATGACCGTGTGAAATAAGGACGATATCAATTTTAGGTAATTCTTTTATAGAAAGTCCAGGTTCTGTAAGTCTTGGAACTAGCTTTAATTTATTGGCCCATACTGGGTCTGTTAATATATTAAGTCCATTCGTTTGGATAAGAAAAGTGGAATGCCCAATCCATGTGACAGTCGTTTTTGTAATATTACTTTGCAAAAATGCATTTTGTTTAACGGGTGATTGTTCTACTAAGAAAGAAAAATCTTTTTTGTTCTGCTTTCGTTCTTTACGCCATCGTAAAAAAGAACGAATTGGTTTTTTTGTGCTAACATTATCCATATTTTCATAGCGCTTTGCCATGAACATCACCTCATTTAAAATCGTTGTATTTGTATTGTACCGAAATGTTGTTAAGGAATACAGCGAAAAACATGGATTAATGTTAAAGGAATTGTTAAAAAATAGGGGGATGTATTTACAAAATTAACAATAAAATTAGTTTTGCAAATACTATTTCGAGAGATAATAGTGAAAAAATATATTTTGTCTAGTAATTCGCTTGAAATAAAGAAGTAACATACGTAAATTCGTACGATTTCGTGAACAAATGAAGTAAACAATTTTCTCGTAGTGTTTTCTTTTGTTATGATAAACATAGCCTATTTAAATTTAGGATAGAGAAAAGAGGTTTATAAATGAAGCGTTATCAAAAAATAATTGGTCTTATGGTTGTATTTTGTCTCTTTGTACTTGCTGGATGTAGTGGATCGGGTTCAAAGCTTCGTAAACCATTAAATTGGGATTTAGAAACTTTCCAGTTCACAAATCAAGATGGAAAGCCATTTGGTACAAAAGATTTAAAAGGAAAAGTTTGGGTTGCAGATTTCATGTTCACAAACTGTCAAACAGTTTGTCCACCAATGACGGCTAATATGGCGAAATTACAAAAAATGGCGAAGGAAGAGAAATTAGACGTTCAGTTTGTATCATTTAGCGTAGACCCTGACCTTGATAAGCCAGAAAACTTGAAAGCTTTCATTCAAAAGTTTACAGAAGATACAAGTAACTGGAACTTGTTAACAGGTTATTCGTTAGAAGATATTACAAAGTTTTCAAAAGATAATTTCCAATCACTTGTAGATAAACCAGAGAATGGTCAAGTTATACATGGAACATCATTTTATTTAATTGATCAAAACGGTAAAGTGATGAAGAAGTATAATGGTATTAGTAACACGCCGTACGAAGACATTATACGTGATATGAAGCGATTAGCGGATTAAAAAGAAGGGTGCAAAGCACCCTTCTTTTTCAGGCTGTGGAGAA
>NZ_NUPZ01000030.1 GCF_002584985.1 Bacillus sp. AFS029637
TTTGTCGTTTTCTGCGTTTCTGCATCAGCGACGGTTATTAATTTATCATATATTAACTATTAACGTCAACACTTTTTAATAAAAATTTCTTTTTCTTACATAACGGATACATTCTTCCGCGTTAGCAACTCTCCGAAACAAACAAAAAATGATTTTATATCTTTCTTCCATTGCCTTTTTTACAACGTCATGAATACGCTCATCTTCAAAATCAAATAAAAGTTCCTCTAGCTCTCTCTTCAACATGTATTCCATTTCTTTTCTCTCTTCTTTCGTCAACATAATCCCAAGCAAATCATCACCTCAATAATCCCTTACGGGGCAATAAACATTCCGCTCATTTTCACTTATCAAAATCCTCTCATTCATTATATCCACTACTTACGATATTAATCACTTGTTCTCTTTTTTATATTTTAAGCATATATGTAACTGAAAAGGATTGGACAAAGGGGCGTAATATTATGTTTTTCTTTTTTATTACGAGTAAAAGAACTTTTAAACACATTAGCTTAATAGTAATACTTTCCTTATTTACGGCATGGCTTCTCTTTTTAAAAACATATTCACATGAGTCTGCTTTTTCAACAGCTACAGGACCTAAGGTAATTTACAAAGGGGACACCAGTAAAAAACAAGTTGCATTCACGTTTGATATTAGTTGGGGAGACAAAAAGGCTATTCCAATCCTTGATACACTTAAAGAAAGAGATATTAAGAATGCAACCTTCTTCCTTTCTGCTGCATGGGCAGAAAGACACCCTGATATTGTTGAACGCATCATGAAAGATGGACATGAAATCGGTAGTATGGGCTATAATTACACGTCCTACACTTCTCTAGAGACAAATGAAATACGAAGAGATCTTTTGCGTGCACAAGATGTTTTTACGAAACTCGGTGTGAAACAAGTCAAGCTATTACGTCCGCCTAGTGGAGACTTTAACAAAGCAACACTTAAAATAGCAGAATCACTCGGATACACTGTCGTTCACTGGAGTAATAATTCGAACGATTGGAAAAACCCAGGTGTAAATAATATCGTATCCACCGTCTCTAATCATTTGAAAGGTGGAGATATCGTTTTATTACATGCATCCGACTCTGCCCTTCAAACAAATAAAGCTTTACCACTGCTTCTACAAAAGCTAAAGAGTGACGGATATGAACAAATATCTGTCTCACAACTTATTTCCAACACAAGTACAAAAAGTGAAGATGTAAAGTAATTTCCCTACTACCCTTCACACATAAAAAGCTCTATTACCTTTCATCCAGGTAATAGAGCTTTTTTTATCCTGATATTCACAGTAGTACAACTATTACTGCGTAAAAACAAGATAATTCTCTTAATTAAACAGATTTACTCGTTCTTCCAATTAAACGATGTAACACAAGTAACTGATATGCATTACACAATAAAAGTGGTATCACCATTAAATATAACCAATCTGTATCATTAATCCGAAGTGCTGGTACCCATTCAAGAATTGTGACGACAACCATAAAAAACAGGGCAGGCACAAATGCTTTTTTATTCGTTTCTTTACTTTTTATATAAGCAACAATCGCTCCAAACACAAATAATACCCCAGCAACAAGTATGTTATTCCCTAATGAAACTTCCCCATTTGCAATAAGTACGGATCTTAAATATACGAAATCAAATAATACAAATGCGATAAAGAAAAGTTGTACTGCATTCCATAAAGAAGATGACCGAAACATCCCGAGTCCAAAACGATGAATTGTTAAATATGCAAAGAACCCCATTTGACTTATAACACTAAAAATAAATCCTACACCCATCAACCAGAAAGAAATTGCTAGAATTTCCTTACCGTCGAAATTTTGAAAAAATTTAGCGTACTTGTCCCACTCTAAAACAAACCCGATAAAGACCGTACTAATTCCTCCAAGAAACAACGTCGTTAAAAATAGTCGTACCCACTTGCGGCTATTCACAACACATCCCCCATTATTCGTATATTTCTAATTAAATTGTATCAATGACAATTTCAAAAAGCTAGCCATGTTCATGTATAAATTCCTTAAAGATATTTATATTAAAAAAGAGAACTGTGTTGAAAGGAGTCCCAATTTATGAAACGGATGCTACTCGTTTTGATTTCTTCTTTTTTATTTATCGCACTTGTAGCATGTGCACAAGAAAAAGAAGCTAAATCCGAACTAGATTACGATCAAACAAAGAAAATGATTATTGATATTTTAAAAACTGACCAAGGAAAGAAAGCTATTCAAGATGTATTAACAGATGAAAAAATGAAACAAGCACTCATACTAGATGAAACAGTAGTAAAGAAAACGATTGAAGATGCAATGGTATCCGACAAAGGGCAACAATTCTGGGAAAAGCTCTTTAAAGACCCTGAGTTCTCATCGAAATTCGCTAAAAGTATGGGAAAAGAACAGACAAACTTAATGAAAACTCTCCTAAAAGATCCTGAATACCAATCAGGTGTGATAGAAATTATGAAGAACCCTGAAGTAGAAAAAATAATGCTGCAAACAATGAAGAGTAAAGAGTACCGTCAATATTTACAACAAGTACTAACAGAAACCGCTGAAAGCCCTCTCTTCCAAGCTAAGATGATTGACATCATTAGTAAAGGTGTACAAAAAGCTGAAAAAGGTGGGTCTGATAAGAAAGAAGCGGGCGGTGAAGGTGGTTCCCAAGAAGGGAACAAAGAACAACAGTAAAAATACTAACTATAATAATGAGTGGACGATATATATATCGTCCACTCATTATTACTTTACTTTTGCGTGACAGCTGTTTTCTCAATCACTGTTTCAGCTATCGTACGATAAATAAGACCCGTTGTATGTGTATCTTCATATACTGACGGCGCAAAGTCCTCTTTATTCCAATCAGGTTGTTGAAGTGGAATTCGGCCAAGTACATCTGTTTGGAGTTCTGTAGCTAATTTATCTCCTCCACCTCTTCCAAATACATACTCTTTCTCTCCAGTTACTTTACTTTCAAAATACGCCATATTTTCAACAACACCAAGAATACTATGTTCTGTGCGTAAAGCCATCGCTCCAGCACGTGCTGCTACGAACGCCGCTGTTGGATGAGGTGTCGTTACAATAATCTCTTTACAAGCCGGTAACATCGAATGTAAGTCTAGCGCAACATCACCTGTACCTGGAGGTAGATCTAATACTAAATAATCTAAATCACCCCATTCTACTTCTGTGAAGAAGTGATTTAACATCTTCCCAAGCATTGGCCCTCTCCAAATAACCGGTGCATTATCTTCTACAAAGAATCCCATAGAGATTACCTTTACACCTAGACGCTCTACCGGAATTATCTTATCACCTCTTACGATAGGACGTTTTTCTATCCCCATCATATCTGGTACGCTAAAACCGTAAATATCTGCATCAATAATACCAACCTTTTTCCCTAGACGAGCTAAAGCAATTGCAAGGTTAACAGAAACTGTTGATTTTCCAACTCCACCTTTTCCACTCGCCACTGCTAAAAATGTCGTTTTTGAGTTTGGTGATAATAAAGATTCACTCTTCTCTTCTTGCGGCGGCGCAAACTGAGCTAATTCCTCTTCCGTAAACTCTGCAAAACGAAGTCCCACCGTTGCTGCCCCAAGTTCTTTTACTAACTTTACGATTTCGGCTTGCAATTGCATTTGTTCTGCTGTACCCATTTTTACAATTGCAATTTTAACACTCACATGTCCCTTTTCCGGCTTGACTGTTACCTCTTTAATTGCATTTGTTTCTTTTAACGTTTTATGTAAAAACGGATCTACAATCCCTTCTAATGCTTCTACTATTTGCTCTTTCGTTACCATAATTAGCCCAGCCCCCTGTATGAAAAATAACGTAATGTTAATTAAATTTATCTCTCTTCATTCCTGAAATAAATGCGTTTACATTTCCAGTATAACATATTTTCCGAAAACTTCGTTAACGACAGAAACTCAAAAAAATCCTCCTTATTCTGGAGGATTTCCTTTTTCCGTGAAATAACGTAATATACCACGATATATAGCGGCAGCTACCTTTTGCTGATATTTCTCCGAATTTAACATATACCTTTCGTTCACATTCGATAAAAAGCCAGCTTCAATTAAAGCACCTGGTGTCTTCGCATACTTTAATAAATACACATGAGAAATCGTTTTAGCAGAACGGTTCGTATTTTCTAAACTCGTTCGCAATTCAGCTTGTATAAATTTCGCAGCACGTTCATTTTCAAGTAACGAACGATAATAGAACGTTTGTGCGCCTTTTGATCCACTACTCGTTAAAGCATTTAAATGAATACTTGCAAAAAAGTCTACATCAGGTTTATTAATGATCTCTACACGCTTTTTTAAATCCTCCGCTTTACGTCTACTATACGACTTTGTATCCTTGTGAGCTAAATCATAGTCTCCCTCACGTGTTAAAATAACTAACGCACCTTGTTCTTGTAAATAATCTTGTACTTTCTTTGTAATCTCAAGTGTAATATCTTTTTCTATAATATCCTTTCCACCAACAGCCCCTCCGTCTGGCCCACCATGCCCAGCATCTAGTACAATTACTTTCCCTGATAAGGGTAAATTCCAAGCTCGCCACGATTTTGTAATTTGAAACTCTTGTTTGACCAAAAAAAACAAAACAACCGCAGCGAGTGCAAAAGAGATAATTCGAATTCTCTTCATACCTTTCCTCCTCCAGCTAGTCCCTCTAATTACTTATATGGGACAAGAGGAAAGTTTATGCTTGTCTTAATGAAGCTTTAATCGATATCTTCTTTCACCTTTTTCATATCCTTCCTGCCACCATAAGCCGATAAACTGCTGGCAAGATTCAAAAAGTAATTCCTCATCTTGTAACTTAATTTCTCGCATAGTCATGCTCGTTAAAAATTGAAATAGTGTTTCTGTTAATTGTTGCTCTTCTTCCAAAGCTCTATATTTCACGTCAAAGAACGATTCGCCATAATAACCAAATTTACTATATCTCGCTCCTAATAAATACGATTCTATCCCTAATTCAATGCAGTAATCTTCATACTGACGATGAAGCTCCTGCATCTGAAAGGCATCTCTAATATTTGAACGTAATGTTTTTAATGATAATTCCCGCAGCATCTTTCGTTCATATTTCAACTGCTTTTCTTTTTGTTTTTCTTGTAAGCTGACAATGACATTCATAGTACTTATAAACCTCCCTACTACGTATTAGTCTAAACTTCTAGAGAAGAAGCATACGCGAGCGGATAGCACTAAAATATTCCAAGCAATAAAAATTATAAAAGAGGAATGAAACATAAAAAAACCCCAACCAAAATGGTTGGGGTTTGTAGTTCGCAAAAATTAACGTTTTGAGAACTGAGGTGCACGACGTGCGCCTTTAAGACCGTATTTTTTACGCTCTTTCATACGTGCGTCACGAGTTAATAGACCTGCACGTTTTAGTGTTAGACGGTATTCTGGATCAGCTTTTAATAAAGCGCGAGAAATACCGTGACGAATAGCACCAGCTTGACCAGTGTATCCACCACCATTTACGTTTACAAGTACATCGTAGTTACCTAAAGTTTCTGTTGCAACTAGAGGTTGTTTCACTACTTCACGTAATGCAGCAAATGGGATATAGTTTTCAAAATCACGACCGTTAATGATAACGCGTCCTTCGCCTGGAACTAGGCGTACGCGCGCTACTGAACTCTTACGACGTCCAGTGCCATAGTATTGAACCTGTGCCAAAGTAAGCCCTCCTTTAATTAATTATCCGCGAAGTTCGTAAACTTCTGGTTTTTGTGCTTGGTGTGGATGCTCTGCTCCAGCATACACGTTTAGTTTCTTAGAAACTTGACGGCCTAAGCGTCCTTTTGGAAGCATGCCTTTAATTGCAAGCTCTAACATTTGTACAGGGTAGTTTGTACGCATTTCTAGAGCTGTTCTTTGCTTAAGTCCACCTGGGTGGTTAGTGTGACGGTAGTAAATTTTATCGTTTAATTTATTACCTGTTAAATGAATTTTCTCAGCGTTAATAATAATTACATGATCACCCGTGTCAACGTGTGGTGTAAATGTAGGTTTGTTTTTACCGCGTAAAATAGATGCTACTTCCGTAGATAGGCGACCTAAAGTTTGACCTTCAGCATCAACCACATACCATTTACGCTCAACTTCGTTAGCTTTTGCCATAAAAGTCGTACGCATGTGTTTCCCTCCTCGTTATCTTTTCCATAGAAAAAATCTATTGTTTATCTTAAACACGATTTCCTTCCGGGGCTAATCGTGGTTTTAGAAACAATACCATATGTTATGATATACTTTTGAGTTTCTAATGTCAAGCAAATGTTACACCAGGATTAGTTGTTATAGTTTACCTCCCATAAGTAAAGCCCATGACCTGGAGCCATCTTTCCAGCAAACTGACGATTTTGTTTCGCTAAAATCTCTGGAATGCTATCAGGATCAAGCTTTCCTTGCCCTACGCTAAGCAACGTACCAACAATAATTCTGACCATATTATATAAAAATCCATTGCCTACAAAACGAAAAATTAATTCATCGCCTTGCTCAATTAATTCTATTTCATAAATTGTTCGCACTTTATCCTTTTTGTCAGTTTTTGCAGAACAAAAAGAGGTGAAATCATGCGTTCCAATAAAATACGGAATCGCTTTTCTTATAGAATTGATTTCAAGCGGATATGGATATTGATATACGTAATTTCTACGGAATACATCCGCAGTCTTTGATAATAATACACGATAACGATATTCTTTTTTCTCAACACCGTAACGCGCATGAAATTCTTCAGTTTTTTTCTCTACCTGCCTGATAACAATATCATCTGGCAACATTGTGTTTAAAGCATTACTCCATTGCCACTCTTCAAGAGACAACGGTGTATCAAAGTGTATTACTTGTCCTTTGGCATGAACGGTAGAATCCGTTCTGCCCGATGCCTGAACACGAACAAGCTCCCCTTTATGCAATTTCTGCAATGCTTTCTCTATCTCTTGTTGAACAGTACGATGCTGCGGCTGAATTTGATAACCACAAAAATGCATGCCATCATATGCAACCGTACATTTTATTCTATCCATTTCTCTATTCTCCATTACGATCGCACCCATGCCAAAATACAAGCTAAACAAAGTAAGCTTATAATCGTTACTGTATCGCTTGTTTTCCAGCGTAGTTGCCTAAATTTAGTACGTCCTTCGCCACTTTGATATCCACGGGCTTCCATCGCGATTGCTAAGTCCTCTGCACGCTTAAAAGCACTGATAAATAGAGGAACGAGTAATGAAATGATAGCTTTCATCCTATCCTTTATCGGGCCCCCTGCGAAATCAATACCACGTGACGCTTGTGCCTTCATTATTTTACTCGTTTCATCCATTAGTGTCGGGATAAAACGAAGAGAAATTGACATCATTAACGCGATTTCATGAACAGGAACTTTTATACGCTTCAACGGCTTTAATAACGTCTCCAACCCATCTGTAATTTCAATAGGTGTCGTCGTTAACGTTAATAATGTCGTCATTAGAATAATAACGAAGAATCGTATAGAAATGTATATCCCTTGCTCTAATCCTTTTTCATGTATAGAAAACCAACCAAGTTGGAATAGTACATCCCCTTCTTTATTTGTAAAAATATGCAGGAAAAATGTAAAAAGAAAAATCCATAAAATTGGTTTTAAGCCCGAAAGTACATAACGAATCGGCACTTTTGCAAAAAATAAAGCAATGAGTGCATATAAAAATAAAAATCCATATGAAATCGCATTATTTGCCAAGAAAACAACAAATACATATAAAAAGACAATCAGCAGCTTCGTACGTGGATCAAGTTGATGAATAAGTGAATTCCCTGGGATATATCTCCCAATAATCAACTGCTGCATGATTCATGACCACCTTTTCGTAACACCTGCACAACTTCATGAGTAAGATCCTCTAAAGATAAGGTAGCCTTTGGAATTGAAATGCCAAACTTCTCTTCAATTGCACGTTTATACTTTAAAGACATAGGAAGATCAACGCCAATTTTTTCTAATTCATCAGCATGTGAAAATACTTCCTCTGCACTTCCTTGCAAAAAGACCGTTCCTTTATGCATGACTACAACCTGCTCTGCATACTTAGCAGCATCCTCCATATTATGCGTTACAAGGATAACTGTAAGACCTTTCTCCTTATGTAGCTTATAAAACATCTCCATAAGTTCATTCTGCCCTTTAGGATCTAGCCCTGCTGTAGGTTCATCTAATACAAGCACTTCGGGTTCCATAGCCAGTACGCCCGCTATCGCAACACGCCTCATTTGCCCTCCACTTAACTCGAACGGAGAACGTGTTAATAGTTCTGTATCTAATCCTACAAGTTCAATTGCCTCTCTGGCCTTTTTCTTCGCTTCTTCTACAGATACCCCAAAGTTTGTAGGGCCGAAACAAATATCTTTCTCCACAGTCTCTTCAAACAACTGATGTTCTGGGAACTGAAAGACAACCCCTACTTTTTTACGTAGTGGCTTTAGCTTCTTTTCTTTCTTTCCTGCCGAAATGAAATGTTCACCAATTTGAACCGTACCATTTGTCGGCTGCAATAAACCATTTAAATGTTGAATCATCGTCGACTTACCTGAACCAGTATGACCGATAATGGCATAATAGCCCCCACTTGGAAACGACACGTCTACATCATAAAGTGCGCGTCTTTCAAATGGAGTTTTATATTGATAACGATGTTCTACTTTTTGGAATGTAATCTCCAAAGTTCGTTCACCAAGCTTTCCATTGTAAGATGCGTATTTTGCAAGTGAATTTCATTTCTTTTTAATAATTCTGCTATTTTCACTGAAAAAGGTACATCTAATCCAATTTCTTGGAGCATATGAGAGGATTTGAAGATTTGCTCTGGGGTCCCTTCCTCCAATATTTCTCCCTTGTTTAAAATAACAACCCGGTCTGACTGTGCCGCCTCTTCTAAATCGTGCGTAATTGATAACACAGTAATCCCTTTCTGATTAACGAGCTGTCTAACCGTTTCTACTACTTCACGTCTCCCCTGAGGGTCTAGCATTGACGTTGCTTCATCTAGTATTAAAATAGATGGCTGAAGCGCTAAAACGCCTGCTATTGCCACTCGCTGCTTTTGTCCACCAGATAACGAATGAGGCTCATCATTAAGAAAATCTTCCATACGGACGAGTCGTAGGGCCTGTTCCAACCTTTCTACCATCTGCTCTCTTGGCATTCCGATATTCTCCAAACCAAATACAACATCATCTTGCACTGTTGTTCCAACAAATTGGTTATCTGGATTTTGAAATACCATTCCAATTTGCTTTCGAACATCCCATACCGTTTCCTCTGATAAAACCATTGTATCGTTTACTGTAATTGTCCCTGCTTCCGGCAAAAACAAACCATTCAATAATTTTGCAAGTGTAGACTTCCCTGAACCGTTTTGTCCAATAACAGATACCCATTCTCCTTCATATAAGGAAAATGAAACATCTTTTAATGCATAAGTGGCTGCCCCAGGATATTGAAATGATATATTTTCTGTCCGAAGTTTCTCTTTTTTCAATACAAGGCACCCTTTCTTTTGCCAAGTTAGCCTATTTTTATATTTAAAAAAAAGGGCCATGACCAGTTTCTTGAAAAGAACTGTCCTGCCCTTTTAATTATCATTATACTAACTCGATAATTACCATTGGTGCTGCGTCTCCGCGACGTGGACCAATTTTTGCAATACGAGTGTATCCGCCTTGGCGCTCAGCATAGCGTGGAGCTACATCAGCGAATAGTTTTTGAAGTGCATCTTGACCAGTCTCAGCGTTAGCTACTTCATTGCGAATGAAAGCTGCTGCTTGACGACGAGCATGAAGATCTCCGCGTTTACCTAAAGTGATCATTTTTTCCACTACAGAACGAAGTTCTTTTGCACGAGTTTCTGTCGTTTGGATGCGCTCGTTGATAATTAAATCAGTAGCTAAGTCACGTAACATAGCTTTACGTTGCGCACTTGTACGGCCTAATTTTCTGTATGCCATTCGTAGTTCCCTCCTTTGTTGATGGGTTTAAATCCTCAGTCGTCTTTACGTAAACCTAAACCTAATTCCTCAAGTTTATGTTTAACTTCTTCTAAGGATTTACGTCCTAAGTTACGAACTTTCATCATATCTTCTTCTGTTTTGTTCGCAAGCTCTTGTACAGTATTAATTCCTGCACGTTTTAGGCAATTATAAGAACGAACAGAAAGGTCTAGTTCTTCGATAGTCATCTCAAGAACTTTCTCTTTTTGATCTTCTTCCTTCTCGACCATAATCTCAGCATTTTGTGCTTCATCAGTTAAACCAACAAAGATATTTAAATGCTCAGTTAAGATTTTGGCACCTAAAGAGATAGCTTCTTTTGGCCCGATGCTTCCATCCGTCCATACATCAAGCGTAAGCTTATCATAATTAGCCACTTGTCCGACACGTGTCTTTTCCACTTGGTAAGTCACACGTGATACTGGAGTATAAATAGAATCAATAGGAATTACTCCTATTGGTTGATCTTCGCTTTTATTTGCATCAGCTGGCGTATACCCACGGCCACGCTTTGCAGTTAAACGCACGCGGAAATGCGCATCTTTTGCTAACGTTGCAATGTGTAAATCTGGATTTAAGATTTCTACATCACTATCGTGAGTAATATCAGCAGCTGTGACAATACCTTCGCCCTGCACATCAATTTCCAACGTCTTCTCTTCTTCAGAGTAGATTTTAAGAGCTAACTTTTTCAAGTTTAAGATGATCGTCGTAACGTCTTCTACTACGCCCTCAACTGTTGAAAATTCATGTAATACGCCATCGATTTGGATAGCAGTAACAGCGGCACCAGGGAGTGAGGATAAAAGAATACGACGTAAGGAGTTACCCAAAGTAGTACCATATCCACGCTCAAGCGGTTCAATTACGAATTTACCATATTTAGCATCTTCGTTAAGTTCAACCGTTTCGATTTTCGGCTTTTCGATTTCAATCATTAACTAAACCCTCCTTCAAAACGTCGAAACCCCGGTTAAACAAAGGTATACACCCCTGTCTAACCGAAAGTCCCCCTTAGGCAGTTCCCGATTGTGCACAACAAGCGATGTTTCTGTACGAAATTTCTCGATAATGCATCATATCCATTATAGACAAAAGGGAAAATTCTATACAGAAAAATTACACACGACGACGTTTTGGTGGACGACATCCATTATGAGGAACTGGAGTAACATCTCTAATTGCTGTTACTTCTAGACCTGCAGCTTGAAGAGCACGAATTGCAGCTTCACGACCAGCACCAGGACCTTTAACAGTAACCTCTAAAGTTTTTAAACCGTGTTCCATTGCAGCTTTAGCAGCAGTTTCAGCAGCCATTTGCGCAGCGAATGGAGTAGATTTACGAGATCCACGGAAACCAAGTGCACCAGCACTAGACCAAGAAAGTGCGTTACCGTGAGTATCTGTAAGTGTTACGATTGTGTTGTTGAAAGTAGAACGAATATGAGCTACACCAGCTTCAATATTCTTTTTCACACGTTTTTTACGAGTGTTTGTTTTACGTGCCATTGTTAGTTCAACCTCCTTTACTTATTATTTCTTTTTATTTGCTACTGTACGACGTGGACCTTTACGTGTACGAGCATTGTTTTTAGAGTTTTGACCACGAACTGGTAAACCACGACGGTGACGAAGACCACGGTAAGAACCGATCTCCATTAGACGTTTGATGTTAAGAGATACTTCACGACGAAGGTCTCCCTCAACTTTAATACGATCGATGATATCACGGATACGTCCTAATTCGTCTTCCGTTAAATCACGAACTCGTGTTTCTTCAGAAATACCTGCTTCAGCAAGAATTTTTTCAGCAGTTGTACGACCAATGCCGAATACGTAAGTTAAAGAAATAACAACGCGTTTGTCTCGAGGAATATCTACACCTGCGATACGTGCCATTACGAATGCACCTCCTTCTGATTAACCTTGTTTTTGTTTATGTTTAGGGTTTTCACAAATAACCATTACTTTTCCACGTCTACGAATAACTTTACATTTTTCGCAGATTGGTTTAACTGACGGTCTTACTTTCATGTCTCGAACCTCCTTAAAGATTACGGAGTGCTATATTATTTAAAACGGTACGTAATACGACCACGATTTAAATCGTACGGAGATAATTCTACCGTAACTTTGTCTCCTGGTAAAATACGAATGAAGTTCATACGGATTTTACCAGAAACGTGAGCCAATACGACATGCCCATTCTCTAATTCTACTTTGAACATAGCATTTGGCAACGTTTCAAGAACGGTACCTTCGACTTCAATTACATCATCTTTAGCCATTCAATAGTTCTCCCTTCTTCAAATCAGTAACATTTTACACTGCTCTGAAATCCCGGAGAGCCAGCTACTTATAAAGTGGTAAGGATTTCGTATCCTGCTTCTGTAAGAGCAATCGTGTGCTCAAAATGGGCACACCATTTACCATCTACCGTTACCACTGTCCAGTCATCAGATAGTGTTTTTACATATCGTCTTCCTTGATTCACCATCGGCTCAACACAGATGACCATTCCCGGCTTTAATCTAGGGCCTCTATTTGGTGGACCATAGTGCGGGATTTGAGGGTCCTCATGTAAGTCTTGCCCGATTCCGTGACCAACATACTCCCTAACGATCGAGAATCCATTCTCTTCAGCATGGGTTTGAACCGCATGTGAGATATTTGATAATCTTTCGCCTGGTTTTACTTGTTCTAGACCAAGATACAACGATTTTTCTGTGACATCAAGTAGCTTTTGAACAGATTCAGAAATGTTTCCAACTGGATACGTCCATGCAGAATCTCCATGGTACCCATTGTATTTCGCACCAATATCGATACTGATGATATCGCCCTCTTTGAGCTTGCGCTTCCCTGGAATTCCGTGTACAAGCTCTTCATTTACAGAAGCACATATGCTCCCCGGAAATCCGTTATATCCTTTAAAAGATGGCGTAGCACCATATTTTCGAATCGTCTTTTCCGCTATTTGATCGAGCTCTTTCGTTGTAATTCCTGGAGTAATGTGCTGTTTCAACTCTTGATGAGTTAAAGCAACGATTCTGCCCGCTTCTCGCATGATTTCTATCTCGCGAGGAGTTTTGCAGATGATCACTACGCTAAGCCTCCGATGAGAACATCGATATCAGCAAATACTTTATTGATATCTTGCTCACCATTAATGCTTTGTAAGTAACCAAGCTCTTCGTAGAAATCAAGCAAAGGTTTTGTTTGCTTAATATTTACATCTAAACGATTTGCTACAGTTTCTTCATTGTCATCAGAGCGTTGATATAATTCGCCACCACATTTATCGCACACATCAGCTTTTGCTGGTGGATTGAATTCTAAATGGTAAGTCGCACCGCACTCTTTACAAATGCGACGGCCTGTAAGACGTTTTAATAACAACCCTGAATCCACATTAATGTTTAAAACATAGTCGATTTTTTTGCCAAGATCTTTCATAATTTCTTCAAGAGCTGATGCTTGTGCAACAGTTCGTGGGAAACCGTCCAGTAAGAAGCCTCTTACGCAGTCTTCTTGACTTAAACGTTCACGAACGATTCCGATTGTAACTTCATCTGGAACAAGTGCACCTTTATCAATAAAAGATTTTGCTTGTAGACCCATTTCAGTTTCAGCCTTCATAGCTGCACGGAACATATCTCCTGTTGAAATGTGAGGGATGTTATACTTGGCAACAATCTGTTCGGCTTGTGTACCTTTACCAGCACCAGGAAGCCCCATTAAAATTAAGTTCATCCTTGTTCCCCCTCAGAGTACATGAGCATGTAGGGAAGACAATTCTTCCCACCTACTCACTGCTTGATAAACCCTTTGTAATGGCGTTTTACCAGTTGGCTTTCTAGCTGCTTCATTGTTTCTAAAGCAACGCCGACAACGATTAACATACTCGTTCCACCAATCTGTGCAGATGGAGGAAGATTTCCCAGTTTCGTAAAGATAACTGGTAAGATTGCAATCGCTGCTAGGAAAATTGATCCTACAAAGGTCAAACGATACAAGATTTTTGTTAGATATTGTTCTGTATTCTTACCCGGACGAATACCAGGAACATATCCACCTTGCTTGTTTAGATTCTCTGACATTTGCTCTGGATTAACCTGAACAAACGCATAGAAATATGTGAAGGCTACAATGAGCGCAACATATATGATCATTCCCACTGGATGAGAATAGTTAAAGTTTGCAATAATCCACTGCGATACATCATGATCCGGGAAGAACTGTGCAATAGTCGGAGGCGTAATTAAGAATGAAACAGCAAAAATTACTGGAATAACACCAGCACTATTTACCTTAAGCGGTAAATGTGTGTTTTGTGCTCCAGCATAACCACCATTTCCTCCTGTTACACGCTTCGCATATTGAATTGGGATCTTTCTAACAGCCTGTTGAATGAAAATAACACCTACAATAACTGCTAGCACAGCTAGTAAAATCAATGCAACTTTAACGATACTCATGAACAATTGATCTCCGATATTTTGAAACTGTTGCTGATACACTTGAGATATAACACTTGGGATCGCTGCGGCAATACCACCAAAGATAAGGATGGAAATACCATTACCTACACCTTTAGCTGTAATCTGTTCACCTAACCACATTAAAAATGCAGTACCAGCAGTCAGTACCGTAGCAATGTATAAATAAGTGCTCCAACCAGGATTCAAAATTAATTGCCCACCTACCATACCGTTAAAACCGATTGACATACCAAACCCCTGAATAAACGCAAGAACAATTGTAAAGTAACGCGTGAATTGCGTTAATTTACGACGGCCCATTTCACCTTGCTTCGACCATTCCGAAAATTTAGGAACAACATCCATCTGCAATAATTGCACGATGATGGATGCTGTAATATACGGCATGATTCCCATCGCAAAGATGGAGAAGTTTTTCAAGGCTCCACCGCCAAATGTATTTAGAATACCTAAAGCATTTAATTGATCTTGTGCCTTCAGTACGTCTCCATTTGTAAATGGCACGGGGATAAACGTGCCAATCCTGAATACGATTAACATCGCTAAAGTGAATAATATTTTACGTCTTATCTCAGCAACGCGCATAAAGTTGGAGATTGTACGAAACATTAGATCACCTCAACTGATCCGCCAGCTGCTTCAATTGCTTCTTTAGCACTTGAAGAGAACTTGTGCGCTTTAACAGTTAGTTTTTTCTCTACTGCTCCGCTTGCAAGAATTTTAACACCGTCGTTTAACTTGCTGATAACGCCAGTTTCCAGCAATAATTCAGGTGTTACTTCTGTACCATCTTCAAAACGATTTAACGTTGATAAGTTTACAATAGCAAACTCTTTACGGTTAATGTTTGTGAAGCCGCGTTTTGGTAAACGACGGAATAATGGAGTTTGACCACCTTCGAAGCCAAGACGAACACCGCCGCCAGAACGTGCGTTTTGTCCTTTATGACCTTTACCAGCAGTTTTACCGTTACCAGAACCGATACCACGACCGACACGGTTACGTACTTTACGAGAACCTTCTGCAGGTTTTAATTCATGAAGTTTCATTCCCAGGCACCTCCTTATATTAATGAGTTATCCTTAAGCTTCTTTTACAGTTATAAGGTGAGAAACTTTGTTGATCATACCAAGAATAGCAGGAGTTTCTTCCTTAACTACAGTTGAATTCAACTTTTTAAGACCTAAAGCTTCTACCGTCGCACGTTGATCTTGTGGACGACCAATTACACTACGAGTGAGGGTAATTTCTAACTTTTTCGCCATTTGTTTTCCCTCCTTAACCTAGTAGCTCTTCTACAGATTTACCGCGTAATTTTGCAACATCTTCAGCGCGCTTAAGTTCGCTTAATCCGTTCACAGTAGCGCGAATCATGTTGATTGGTGTGTTAGAACCAAGAGATTTCGAAAGAATATCTTGTACACCAGCTAATTCAAGGACCGCACGAACAGGTCCACCAGCAATAACACCAGTACCTTCAGCAGCAGGTTTTAAGAATACTTCACCAGCTCCAAAGTGACCGTTGATTGTGTGTGGAATTGTTGTACCAACTAATGGTACAGCGATTAAGTTTTTCTTAGCGTCTTCGATAGCTTTGCGGATTGCGTCTGGTACCTCTTGTGCTTTACCAGTACCGAATCCAACATGACCGTTTTTATCGCCAACTACAACTAGTGCAGCAAAGCGGAAACGACGACCACCCTTAACAACTTTCGCGACACGATTTATCGTAACTACACGTTCTTCAAGTTCTAATTTACTTGGGTCAATGCGATGCATCAATTTTCCCTCCTTTGACCATTAAAATTGTAATCCAGCCTCACGAGCAGCTTCAGCTAGAGCTTTAACACGGCCATGGTATAAGTAACCACCGCGATCAAATACTACTTCTTTAACGCCTTTCTCTACAGCACGCTTAGCAACTGATTCTCCAACTTTCGTAGCAGCTTCAATATTGCTAGTACCGTTAAGAGCAAGGTCTTTATCAAGAGTAGATGCACTTACTAACGTTACACCATTCACATCATCAATAACTTGAGCGTAAATATGTTGGTTAGAACGGAACACGTTTAAACGTGGACGCTCTGCAGTACCAGTAAGTTTAGCACGTACACGTGCATGTCTTTTCTTACGAGTCGCATTTTTATCAGCTTTAGTGATCATTTTCTTGTCACTCCTTTCTCTCACCTAACGGGTTTACTTAGCAGTTTTACCTTCTTTACGACGAACAACTTCGCCTTCGTAACGAATACCTTTACCTTTGTAAGGCTCAGGAGCACGTACAGCGCGGATGTTAGCAGCGAATTCGCCAACACGTTGCTTGTCGATACCTTTAATTACGATCTTAGTTGGTGCAGGTACTTCAACTTCAAGACCTGCTTCCGGAGTCATTTCTACTGGATGAGAATAACCTACGCTTAATACAAGTTTATCACCTTGTTTTTGAGCACGGTAACCAACACCGACTAATTCAAGTCCGCGTGCGAAACCTGCAGTTACACCTTCAACCATGTTTCCGATTAAAGCACGAGTTGTACCGTGTAATGCACGGTGTTCCTTCTGTTCAGATGGACGCTCAACTGTTAATGTATTCTCTTCAATTTTGATAAGCATATCAGCATTGAAAGTACGAGTTAATTCACCTTTAGGGCCTTTTACTGTTACAGTATTGTCTTCTGCAACTGTAATAGTAACACCTGCAGGGATTTCAAGAATCTTTTTACCAATACGAGACATGTGGTCACACCTCCGTTCGTTTTAAATATATATTACCAAACGTATGCTACTACTTCTCCACCAGTTTGTAATTGACGAGCGTCTTTGTCCGTCATTACTCCCTTAGATGTAGAAACAAGAGCGATACCTAATCCGTTAAGTACACGTGGTACTTCGTCAGCTTTAGCGTAAACGCGTAAGCCAGGTTTACTGATACGTTTTAATCCAGTGATTACACGTTCATTGTTTGCACCATATTTCAGGAAAATACGAAGGATACCTTGTTTGTTATCCTCGATGTATTCTACATCACGAATGAAACCTTCACGTTTTAAAAGTTCAGCGATCTCTTTTTTGATTTTAGAAGCAGGAACCTCTAATTTCTCATGACGTACCATGTTCGCATTACGGATGCGAGTAAGCATGTCTGCAATTGGATCTGTCATCACCATGTGTTTTACCTCCTTCCCATTTGTGGGTTTTACCAACTAGCTTTTTTAACACCAGGAATTTGACCTTTATATGCAAGTTCACGGAAACAAATACGGCAAAGTTTAAATTTGCGGTATACAGAATGCGGACGACCGCAGCGTTCGCAACGTGTATACTCTTGTACTTTAAACTTAGGAGTACGCTTTTGTTTCGCTATCATAGATTTTTTAGCCACGTTTTCGCCTCCTCTACTTAGCGTTGGCTTCCATTATTTTTGGAATGGCATACCGAATTGTGTTAAAAGTTCACGAGCTTCTTCATCAGTTTTCGCTGTAGTAACGATTACGATGTCCATACCGCGGACTTTGCTTACTTTATCATAGTCGATCTCAGGGAAAATAAGTTGCTCTTTAACACCTAATGTGTAGTTTCCACGACCATCGAATGATTTCTTAGAAACACCACGGAAATCACGTACACGTGGTAAAGAAACTGATACTAATTTGTCGAAGAACTCATACATTTGCTCGCCGCGTAAAGTTACTTTCGCACCGATTGGCATACCTTCACGAAGACGGAAACCAGCGATTGATTTTTTAGCACGAGTTACAACAGGTTTTTGACCTGCGATTTGTGTTAATTCTTCTACTGCATTGTCTAAAGCTTTTGAGTTAGATACCGCGTCACCAACACCAGTGTTGATTACGATCTTTTCGATTTTCGGTACTTCCATCACAGATTTATAGTTAAACTTGCTCACTAGAGCAGGAGTAATTTCCTTTTGGAACTTCTCTTTAAGGCGATTCAATGAAGTGACCTCCTTTCTTAAGAAAATTATTTATCTAATAATTCACCAGATTTTTTTGCAATACGAACTTTTTTACCATCTTCTACTTTGAAGCCTACACGAGTAGGTTCACCTGTTTTCGGATCTAAAATCATAACGTTAGAAACGTGAATAGGTGCTTCTTTAGTAATAATTCCACCTTGTGGATTTAATTGAGATGGCTTAGAGTGCTTCTTAACGATGTTGACACCCTCAACGATAACACGGTTTTGCTTTGGGAAAGCCACAAGGATAACGCCTTGTTTTCCTTTGTCTTTACCAGTGATTACCTGTACTTTATCACCTTTTTTTACATGCATCTTAATTCTGCACCTCCTTAGCAAGGCAATACCTTAAATTATAGAACTTCTGGAGCTAAAGAAACGATCTTCATGAAGTTGCTATCACGTAATTCACGAGCTACTGGTCCGAAGATACGAGTACCACGTGGGCTCTTATCGTCTTTAATGATAACCGCTGCGTTTTCATCAAATTTGATATAAGAACCGTCCGGACGACGAGCTCCGCTCTTCGTACGTACTACTACTGCTTTAACAACGTCACCTTTTTTAACAACGCCACCTGGTGTTGCTTGTTTTACCGTAGCAACGATAATATCACCAATGTTAGCATATTTACGACCAGAGCCGCCTAATACTTTAATTGTTAAAAGTTCACGTGCACCAGAGTTGTCAGCAACTTTCAAACGAGATTCTTGTTGGATCATGTTATGAAACCTCCCTTCGGACTAAAAATTCCGATTCGTCTATTTAGATAATAACCGCTTCTTCAACGATTTCAACTAAACGGAAACGCTTAGTAGCAGAAAGCGGGCGAGTTTCCATGATTTTAACGATATCGCCAAGTTTCGCTTGGTTTTGCTCATCATGGGCTTTGTACTTCTTAGAATACTTAACACGTTTTCCGTACAAGGAATGAGTTTTGTAAGTTTCAACTAAAACTGTAATCGTTTTGTCCATTTTGTCAGACACTACACGACCAGTATAAACTTTGCGTTGGTTACGTTCGCTCACTATGCAAACCTCCCCTCAATTTATCGATTAATTCCGATCTCTCTTTCACGAACTACAGTTTTCATACGAGCAATTGCTTTACGCACTTCACGAATGCGAGTTGGATTCTCTAATTGTCCTGTAGCAAGTTGGAAGCGAAGATTAAACAACTCTTCCTTTAAAGCTTTAACTTTTGTTTCGATTTCGGCAGTGGTTAATTCACGAATATCATTAGTTTTCATTAGATTCACCACCATTTTCTTCACGTTTTACGAATTTACATTTCACAGGTAACTTGTGAGCTGCAAGACGTAATGCTTCGCGTGCTACCTCTTCAGATACACCCGCGATTTCGAACATAATTTTCCCAGGTTTTACTACTGCTACCCAGCCTTCTGGTGCCCCTTTACCGGAACCCATACGTACTTCTAGAGGTTTTGCAGTGTAAGGTTTAGAAGGGAAAATTTTAATCCATACTTTACCGCCACGTTTCATGTAACGAGTCATTGCACGACGAGCAGCTTCGATTTGACGGTTTGTAATCCATGAAGCAGCTTGTGCTTGTAAACCGAATTCACCGAAAGCAATTTCAGTTCCACCTTTAGCACGACCACGCATTTTACCACGATGCTCTCTACGATATTTTACGCGTTTTGGCATTAACATATTATTTTCCTCCTTCCTCAGAAGCTTTCTTTTTTGTAGGAAGGACTTCTCCACGGTAGATCCATACTTTTACGCCTAATTTACCGTATGTTGTATCAGCTTCAACTGCTGCATAGTCAATATCAGCGCGAAGTGTATGAAGTGGAACAGTTCCTTCACTGTAAGATTCTGCACGAGCGATATCAGCTCCGCCAAGACGACCAGAAACCTGTGTTTTAATACCTTTAGCACCTGCACGCATAGCACGTTGAATAACTTGCTTTTGTGCACGACGGAATGATACACGGTTTTCTAATTGACGAGCGATGTTTTCGCCTACTAATTTAGCGTTAAGATCAGCTCTCTTAACTTCTAAAATGTTGATGTGTACACGCTTGCCTGTTAATTGGTTAAGAGCTTTACGAAGTGCTTCAACTTCAGTACCACCTTTACCAATTACCATACCAGGTTTTGCAGTGTGAATTGTAACATTTACACGATTTGCTGCACGTTCGATTTCTACTTTAGCAACAGCAGAATCTTTTAAGCGTACATTAATGTACTCACGGATTTTGATGTCTTCATGTAATAATGTAGCGTAATCTTTCTCAGCGAACCAACGAGATTCCCAATCACGAATAACGCCGACACGAAGACCAATTGGATTAACCTTTTGACCCATCGATTATCCCTCCTTCTTTTCTGATACCACAACTGTGATGTGGCTTGTGCGTTTGTTAATTTGGCTTGCACGACCCATTGCACGTGGACGGAAACGTTTTAACGTTGGACCTTCGTCAACGAAAACTTTTTCAACAACTAAGTTGTTAATATCCATCTCATAATTGTGCTCTGCATTTGCGATTGCAGATTTTAAAACTTTTTCTACAACTGGAGAAGCAGTTTTCGGTGTGTGGTTAAGGATAGCAATCGCTTCACCCACTTGCTTACCTCGGATTAAGTCTACTACTAAACGAACTTTACGAGGAGCAATACGAACTGTTCTCGCTACTGCTTTAGCTTGCATTGAAGTGCCTCCTCTCATTATCTTCTAGTTTTCTTATCGTCAGCAAGGTGACCTTTATACGTACGAGTTGGTGCGAATTCACCTAACTTATGGCCAACCATATCCTCAGTGATGTACACAGGTACGTGTTTACGACCATCATATACAGCGATTGTGTGTCCGATGAACTGAGGGAAGATTGTTGAACGGCGAGACCAAGTTTTAACAACTTGTTTTTGCTCAGATGCAACTAATTTTTCCATTTTGCTCATTAAGTGATCATCGACAAATGGTCCTTTTTTTAAGCTACGAGCCATTTTGGTGCCTCCCTTCGTGATTGGCGTACGGTTCTAGAAATGAACCGTACTACAATCCCATTATTTTTTACGACGACGAACGATAAATTTGTCAGACGCTTTGTTTTTCTTACGAGTCTTGAATCCAAGAGTTGGTTTACCCCATGGAGACATTGGAGACTTACGTCCGATTGGAGAACGTCCTTCACCACCACCGTGTGGGTGATCAACCGGGTTCATTACAGAACCACGAACTGTTGGGCGTTTACCTAACCAGCGAGAGCGACCTGCTTTACCGATTTTGATAAGTTCGTGTTGTTCGTTACCTACTTGACCGATTGAAGCGCGACAAGCAGATAATACAAGACGTACTTCACCAGAAGTTAAACGTACAAGTACGTATTTACCTTCTTTACCAAGTACTTGAGCAGATGTACCAGCAGAACGAACTAATTGTCCGCCACGACCAGGCTTAAGCTCGATGTTATGAACAACAGTACCTACTGGAATGTTGATTAATGGTAATGCGTTACCGACTTTGATGTCAGCCTCTGGGCCAGACATAACTTCCATACCTACTTCTAAAGTTTTAGGAGCAAGAATGTAACGTTTTTCACCGTCAACGTAGTTAATTAATGCGATATTCGCAGAGCGGTTTGGATCGTATTCGATCGTAGCAACGCGTCCTGGAATTCCATCTTTGTTACGCTTAAAGTCGATGATACGGTATTGACGCTTATGTCCGCCACCTTGATGACGTACAGTAATTTTACCTTGGTTATTACGACCAGCCTTCTTGCTTAAAGGAGCAAGTAATGACTTTTCGGGTCTGTCAGTCGTGATTTCAGCGAAATCATTCGTAGTCATGTTACGACGACCGTTAGTAGTTGGATTATACTTTTTAATTCCCATCTCAATTTCCCTCCTTCTTTAGTAAGAATTAAACGCCTTGGAAGATTTCGATTTCTTTGCTGTCAGCAGTTAGCTTAACGATTGCTTTACGACGACGGCTAGTAAAACCAGCGTGACGACCAACGCGTTTTGCTTTCGGCTTGTAGTTCATGATGTTCACTTTTTCTACTTTAACACCAAAGATCGCTTCAAGAGCATCTTTAACTTCTGTTTTATTAGATTTAACGTCCACATCGAACGTGTATTTTTTTTCAGCCATCATTTCCATAGAACGTTCAGTGATAACTGGGCGCTTAATGATATCACGAGGATCTCTCATTATGCAAGCACCTCCTCTACTTTTTCCACTGCCGCTTTTGTCATGATTAGCTTATCATGATGAAGCACGTCTAAAACGTTTACGCCATCAGCAGTGATTACTGTTACTCCAGGGATATTGCGAGCAGATAACTCTACAGATTCGTTTGCATCAGCAGTTACGATAAGAGCTTTCTTCTCAACAGTTAATCCTTTAAGTACTGCTAGCATATCTTTTGTTTTTGGTGCATTTAACACTAGGTCTTCAAGAACTACAATGTTGTTCTCAACTACTTTAGTAGCTAATGCAGATTTGATTGCTAAACGACGAACTTTCTTAGGAAGTTTGTACGCATAGCTTCTTGGTGTAGGTCCGAATACCGTACCACCACCACGCCATTGAGGAGAGCGGATAGACCCTTGACGAGCACGTCCAGTTCCTTTTTGACGCCATGGTTTACGACCACCACCGCGAACTTCAGAGCGAGTTTTTACTTTGTGTGTACCTTGACGTAAAGATGCACGTTGCATCATTACAGCTTCGAAAAGTACAGCTTCATTTGGTTCGATACCGAAAATAGCTTCAGCTAATTCGATTTCACCAACCTGTGAACCAGTTTGGTTATATACAGTAACTTTTGGCATTGGAATTCCTCCTTCCTATTGTGAATTATTTGCTAACCTTCACAGCGCCTTGAACAACTACAAGAGATTTCTTAGCACCTGGAACGTTACCTTTTACTAATAATAAGTTGCGCTCAGTGTCAACTTGAACGATTTCTAAGTTTTGGATAGTAACTTGGTCTCCACCCATACGTCCAGCAAGTTTTTTGCCTTTGAATACACGGTTCGGAGCAACTGGGCCCATTGAACCTGGACGACGGTGATAGCGAGAACCATGAGACATAGGTCCGCGAGATTGTCCGTGGCGTTTGATAACACCTTGGAAACCTTTACCTTTAGAAATTCCTGTTACATCAACGATTTCACCTGTAGCGAATACGTCAACTTTTACCTCTTGACCAACCTCTAATCCGTCCACGTCTGCATCGCGGATTTCGCGAATGAAGCGCTTAGGAGTTGTAGATGCTTTAGCAGTGTGGCCTTGTTCAGGTTTGTTAGTTAACTTTTCACGTTTATCTTCAAATCCTAACTGAATTGCGTTGTAGCCATCAGTTTCAGTTGTTTTCTTTTGAAGAACAACGTTTGGATTAGCAGCGATAACTGTTACTGGGATTAACTCACCGTTCTCAGCAAATACTTGAGTCATACCGATCTTTCTTCCTAAGATTCCTTTGGTCATGAGTTACACCTCCTACATTTTTAAGTTATATAAATTATAGTTTGATTTCGATATCTACACCAGATGGTAAGTCTAAACGCATTAATGAATCTACTGTTTGTGGAGTAGGACTCACGATGTCGATTAGACGTTTGTGCGTGCGCATTTCGAATTGCTCACGAGAATCTTTGTACTTATGAACAGCACGAAGAATTGTGTAAACAGTTTTCTCAGTTGGTAATGGGATCGGACCAGAAACTGTTGCCCCAGAACGCTTAGCTGTTTCTACAATTTTCTCAGCTGACTGATCAAGAATACGGTGATCGTAAGCTTTTAAACGGATACGAATTTTTTCTTTTGCCATTATTTTCCCTCCTTCGTTCGCCTATTTCTAAAATAGACCTTCTCCATGGAAATTTCCCCACACCATGCCATGGCAAAGCGGCCGGGTGTGTCAGCAACCTTCCACTTCATCGCAGTCAAAGACCAACATTGTCTATTATACAATGTTATTCGTCTAGATGCAAGCATCTTTTTGTTTGCATCTGCTTTTCTCTACTTTTGCTATTATACATGGCACTTTAAAGAATTTCAAGTTTTCATCTACTAGAATTCTTTTTACAGTTTCTGGGTTTTGTTTTATTGATTTTATATACTATAGAAGAAACTCGCCAAAACGAAAAAATGTTATCTTGTTTCTTATATAAACACAAACAAAAAACCCAAGGGAAAATCCCTTGGGTTTTTTTATATCAGTTAAGATTACTCAACGATAGTAGCAACTACACCGTAACCTACTGTACGTCCACCTTCACGAATAGAGAATTTAGTTCCCTCTTCGATAGCGATTGGAGCGATAAGTTCGATAGTCATTTCGATGTTGTCACCAGGCATTACCATTTCAGTACCTTCTGGTAATTGGATGATACCAGTTACGTCAGTTGTACGGAAGTAGAACTGAGGACGGTAGTTAGCGAAGAATGGAGTGTGACGTCCACCTTCTTCTTTAGATAATACGAAAACTTCAGCTTTGAATTTAGCGTGAGCTTTTACAGAACCGCTTTTTGCAAGTACTTGTCCACGTTGGATGTCTTCACGAGCAACCCCACGAAGTAAAGCACCGATGTTGTCTCCAGCTTGAGCTTGGTCAAGAAGTTTACGGAACATCTCTACACCAGTTACAGTTGTAGAAGCATTTTCTTCAGCAAGACCGATGATTTCTACTACGTCACCAACTTTAACGATACCGCGCTCAACACGACCAGTAGCAACTGTACCACGACCTGTGATAGAGAATACATCCTCTACAGGCATTAAGAATGGTTTGTCAGTTTCACGTTCTGGAGTTGGGATGTAAGCATCAACTTCAGCCATTAATTCAATGATTTTTGCTTCCCAATCAGCTTCTCCTTGAAGAGCTTTAAGAGCAGAACCTTTGATTACAGGAATGTCGTCGCCTGGGAATCCGTATTCAGATAATAGGTCGCGAACTTCCATTTCTACTAATTCTAATAATTCTTCGTCGTCTACCATGTCGCATTTGTTTAAGAATACAACGATGTAAGGTACACCTACTTGACGAGAAAGAAGGATGTGCTCACGAGTTTGAGGCATTGGGCCATCTGCAGCAGATACTACTAAGATACCGCCGTCCATTTGAGCAGCACCAGTGATCATGTTTTTAACATAGTCAGCGTGACCTGGGCAGTCAACGTGTGCATAGTGACGAGTTTCAGTTTCGTACTCAACGTGTGCAGTTGAGATTGTGATACCGCGCTCTCTTTCTTCTGGAGCAGCATCGATTTGATCGTATCCGCGTGCTTCAGCACCACCAGCTTTTGCAAGAACTGTAGTGATCGCAGCAGTTAATGTAGTTTTACCATGGTCAACGTGGCCGATTGTACCGATGTTAACATGGGGTTTAGAACGTTCGAATTTAGCTTTAGCCATTCTAAATTCCTCCTTAGTTTATATAGGTTATTTTATATTTAGACTAGAAAGTGAAACTTGCGTCCCACTTTCTAAGCTTACATAAGTAGTTATACTCGAACAATCGATAAAAATCAATTATTCACCTTTATTTTTTTTGATAATTTCTTCAGAAACAGACTTTGGTACTTCTTCATAGTGGTCAAACACCATAGAGAATGTTCCGCGTCCTTGAGTGTTAGAACGTAATGACGTTGCATAACCGAACATTTCAGAAAGTGGAACCATAGCGCGAACAACTTGTGCGTTACCGCGAGCTTCCATACCTTCTACACGTCCACGACGAGATGTTACGTCACCCATAATGTCTCCCATGTACTCTTCAGGAATTACAACTTCAACTTTCATCATTGGCTCAAGAATTACTGGGCTACATTTAGAAACCGCAGCTTTAAGTGCCATAGATGCAGCGATTTTGAACGCCATCTCAGATGAATCGACATCATGGTAAGATCCGTCAACTAATGCAGCTTTAATGTCAACTAGTGGATAACCAGCTAGTACACCATTTTTAAGTGCATCTTCAAGACCTGCTCCAACAGCTGGGATGTATTCACGAGGAACTACACCACCGACGATCTTGTTTTCGAATTCGAATCCTTTACCTTCTTCGTTAGGTTCAAACTCAATCCAAACGTGACCGAATTGTCCACGTCCACCAGATTGACGAGCGAACTTACCTTCAACTTTCGCAGCAGCGCGGAAAGTCTCACGGTATGCTACCTGAGGAGCACCAACGTTTGCTTCAACTTTGAATTCACGGCGCATACGGTCAACGATGATATCAAGGTGAAGTTCACCCATACCAGCGATGATTGTTTGGCCAGTTTCTTGGTCAGTGTGAGCACGGAATGTTGGATCTTCTTCAGAAAGCTTAGATAATGCTGTACCCATTTTATCTTGGTCAGCTTTAGATTTTGGTTCGATAGCTACAGAGATAACTGGCTCTGGGAATTCCATAGACTCAAGGATAACAAGGCTCTTCTCGTCACAAAGAGTATCACCAGTAGTAGTATCTTTTAAACCTACAGCAGCAGCGATATCACCAGCGTAAACTGTTGAAATCTCTTCACGGCTGTTAGCGTGCATTTGTAGGATACGACCTACACGCTCACGCTTACCTTTAGTTGAGTTTTTCACGTATGATCCAGAGTTTAACACACCAGAGTACACACGGAAGAACGTTAACTTACCAACATAAGGGTCAGTCATGATTTTGAATGCTAAAGCTGCGAATGGTTCTTCATCGCTAGACTTACGTTCTACCACTTCATCTGTATCCGGAAGAGTACCTTTGATAGCAGGTACGTCTAATGGAGATGGTAGGTAGTCGATAACTGCGTCTAACAGAATTTGAACACCTTTATTTTTGAATGCAGAACCACAGATTACTGGGAAGAATTCTACAGAAGTTGTAGCCTTACGGATACCAGCTTTAAGCTCTTCTACAGTGATTTCTTCACCTTCTAGGTACTTCATCATCATTTCTTCATCAAGCTCAGCTACCGCTTCAATAAGCTTTCCACGGTATTCTTCAGCTAGTTCTTTGTGCTCTTCAGGAATTTCAACACGTTGAATGTCTGTTCCTAAATCGTTACCGTACATGTAAGCACATTCTTCAACAAGGTCAATGATACCATTGAACTCATCTTCAGCACCGATTGGTAACTGAATTGGGTGTGCGTTTGCTTGTAAACGATCGTGGATTGTTCCTACAGAGTATAAGAAATCTGCACCGATTTTATCCATTTTGTTAACGAATACGATACGAGGTACGCCGTAAGTAGTAGCCTGACGCCAAACAGTTTCTGTTTGTGGTTCTACACCAGATTGCGCATCAAGTACTGCTACCGCGCCATCAAGTACGCGTAAAGAACGTTCTACTTCTACTGTGAAGTCTACGTGTCCTGGAGTGTCAATGATGTTTACACGGTGACCTTTCCATTGTGCTGTAGTTGCAGCAGAAGTAATTGTGATACCACGCTCTTGCTCTTGCTCCATCCAGTCCATCTGAGATGCACCTTCGTGAGTTTCACCGATTTTATGAATACGTCCTGTGTAATACAGAATACGCTCAGTTGCTGTTGTTTTACCAGCATCGATGTGAGCCATGATACCAATATTACGAGTGTTTTCTAAAGAGAACTCTCTTCCCATTTGGTGTCTTGCTCCTTCCATATATGGATTGGATTTTTTTATTTTAAGTAGCAAAAAAGCCACTTTATATTGTTACACATGTCAGTATGTCCAGTACTCTCATTATGTAAAACGAGCGCCCAACGAAAGGGAGAGGCATTCTCCCTCTCCACACTTCCATAAGCGACAAATAAAGCGGTTTATGCTTACATTTATTTTACGTTGAATCCTACCAACGGTAATGAGCAAATGCTTTGTTAGCTTCTGCCATTTTATGAGTGTCTTCACGTTTCTTAACTGATGCACCAGCGTTGTTAGCTGCATCTAAGATTTCGTTAGCAAGACGCTCTTCCATAGTTTTTTCACCACGAAGACGAGCGTAGTTTACTAACCAACGAAGACCTAAAGTTGTACGGCGTTCTGGACGAACCTCAACTGGAACTTGGTAGTTAGCACCACCAACACGACGAGCGCGTACTTCAAGAACAGGCATAATGTTCTTAAGAGCTTGCTCGAATACTTCCATTGGCTCTTTACCAGTACGTTCGCTTACGATATCGAACGCATTATAAAGAATTGTTTGAGATTTACCTTTTTTACCGTCAACCATCATTTTGTTGATAAGGCGTGTTACTAGCTTCGAATTGTACATTGGATCTGGTAACACGTCACGTTTCGCAACAGGTCCTTTACGAGGCATATTGAGTTCCTCCTTTCATTTTAAAGTTATTATTTTTTAGCAGGTTTTGGTCTCTTAGTACCATATTTAGAACGTCCTTGCATACGTTTGTCAACACCAGCTGTGTCAAGCGCACCACGAACGATGTGGTAACGTACCCCCGGTAAATCCTTTACACGACCACCGCGAATTAATACTACGCTATGCTCTTGTAGGTTATGACCGATACCTGGGATGTAAGCTGTAACCTCGATACCGTTTGTTAAACGTACACGAGCGTATTTACGTAACGCTGAGTTAGGTTTCTTTGGAGTCATTGTACCAACACGAGTACATACACCACGTTTTTGAGGTGCAGAGATATCAGTTGATTTTTTCTTTAAAGAGTTGAACCCTTTGTTTAACGCAGGTGATTTAGATTTCCATACTTTATCAGTACGACCATTTCTCACTAATTGGTTAATAGTAGGCATTTGATTATCCTCCCTTCGCATGTTTGTATGACCACATATCCAGGTGGTTCATTATTAGTTGAAAACAAAGTTTTTGCAAGGGAGAGCAAATGCTCTCTCCTCACAAAAACAGTTTTAACTTATTATTCCTATTGCTGAAGCTCCCACTTGAATCCCCGAAACTTTTCCAAGTTTACGAACTGATTCAACTTTTGTTATAGGTATGTTATGTTGCAATGCATTACGAATGATAACATTGGTTAACCGCATATCAGCATCTTCTGCGATGACAACTTCTTTAACTATACCGTTTTTGATTGCCTCCAATGTACGTTTATGACCAACGACTACATTTTCAGCATTTGACACTTTTTGATAAGACATATAAATATCCTCCAAAGCATCGTTCAGGAGCAACCTTGCTTATAGTAACATTTTGACTCATACAATGTCAACTAGGATTAACTGTTTTTATACAAAATTTACGACGGAAAATTTTACTGTTCCACATAAACTTCATCGTTTTCTACATTCATGTCATCTTGCGTTGTTTTTACAAGATCCACTTTGCGATAACGATTCATACCTGTTCCAGCAGGAACAAGTTTACCGATAATAACATTTTCTTTCAATCCTAGAAGTTCATCGCGTTTACCTTTAATTGCTGCATCAGTTAAGACACGAGTTGTTTCTTGGAACGATGCTGCAGATAAGAATGAATCTGTTTCAAGTGAAGCTTTTGTAATACCAAGTAGAACAGGTCTAGCTGTTGCTGGTTGTTTACCTTGCAGTAACACCTTCGCATTCGCATCAGTAAACTGATGGATATCTAGTAACGTTCCTGGTAATACATCTGTTTCACCTGCATCACTTACACGAACTTTACGTAGCATTTGACGTACCATTACTTCTACGTGTTTGTCACCAATTTCTACCCCTTGCATACGGTATACTTTTTGAACTTCACGTAATAAGTATTCTTGAACTGCTGTAATGTCCGTTACTTTTAGTAATTCTTTCGGATCAATAGAACCTTCTGTTAACTCTTTACCGTGGCTAATTGGCTGTCCTAGAGTTACTTTCAAACGAGCACCGTAAGGAATAGCATACGTACGAGCTTCTACTTCACCCTGTACAACTACTTCTTGGCGATCTTTAACATCGTTGATCGCTGCGATAACACCGTCGATTTCACTGATAACTGCCTGACCTTTCGGATTACGAGCTTCGAAGATCTCTTGGATACGAGGTAAACCTTGAGTGATATCATCTCCGGCAACCCCACCTGTATGGAACGTACGCATCGTTAACTGTGTACCTGGCTCACCGATAGATTGAGCTGCGATAATACCTACCGCTTCTCCTACTTCTACGTCTGTACCAGTTGCTAAGTTACGACCGTAACACTTCTTACATACACCATGGCGAGTGTTACACGTAAACGCTGAACGAATGTTTACAGTTTCAACACCCGAATTTTCAACGATATGAGCGATATCTTCAGTAATTAATTGATTTTCACCAACTAATACTTCACCTGTTTCAGGATGTTTTACAGTTTTTCTTGCAAAACGTCCAACAAGACGATCATATAAAGACTCAATAACTTCATTACCCTCTTTAATCGCACCAATTAGTAAACCACGATCTGTTCCACAATCGTCTTCACGAACGATTACATCTTGTGCAACGTCAACTAGACGACGTGTTAAGTAACCAGAATCGGCAGTTTTAAGTGCTGTATCGGCAAGACCTTTACGCGCACCATGCGTAGAGATGAAGTACTCAAGTACTGTTAAACCTTCACGGAAACTTGATTTGATCGGAAGTTCGATAATACGACCAGATGGATTGGCCATCAGACCACGCATACCAGCAAGCTGAGTAAAGTTCGATGCGTTACCACGGGCACCGGAATCACTCATCATGAAGATCGGGTTGCGTTTATTCAAGGACTTCATCAGTTTTCCTTGGATAACATCTTTTGCATTACTCCAAATAGAGATAACGCGATCGTAACGTTCTTCTTCCGTGATTAAACCGCGACGGAATTGTTTAATTACATTATCTACTTTTGCTTGTGCTTCGTGGAGAATTTCATCTTTTTCACCTAATACAAGAATGTCAGATACCCCAACTGTAATACCAGCTTTTGTAGAGTACTTAAATCCTAGGTTTTTCATACGGTCAAGCATGCGAGATGTTTCTGTAATTTGGAAACGTTTGAACACTTCCGCAATGATGTTTCCAAGGATCTTCTTGCTAAATGGTGCCACTTCTTCGCGACTAGCAATAATCTCTTTAATGTTCGCACCTTTTTCAACGAAGTATTTCGCTGGTGTTTCTTTTTCAAGGTTTGAGTTTGTTGGTTCGTTAATATAAGGGAACGACTCTGGTAAGATTTCGTTAAATATTAATTTACCAACTGTTGTTAATAGAAGCATACCTTTTTGCTCTTCAGTAAATGTTGCATTGTTTACTGCGCTTGCAGCAACTGCAACACGTGTGTGCAGATGTACATATCCATTTTGATATGCAAGTAATGCTTCATTTGCATCTTTGAAGACCATACCTTCACCGATTGCACCTTCACGCTCAAGTGTTAAGTAGTAGTTACCTAATACCATATCCTGAGATGGAGTAACAACTGGTTTTCCGTCTTTTGGATTCAAGATGTTTTGTGCCGCTAACATAAGAAGACGAGCTTCTGCTTGCGCTTCTGATGATAATGGAACGTGAACCGCCATTTGGTCACCGTCAAAGTCAGCGTTGTATGCAGTACATACAAGTGGGTGAAGACGGATTGCGCGACCTTCTACTAATGTAGGTTCAAACGCCTGGATACCAAGACGGTGAAGTGTTGGTGCGCGGTTTAGAAGTACTGGATGCTCTTTGATCACAGATTCTAAAACGTCCCAAACTTCAGGTTGTACACGCTCGATTTTACGTTTCGCACTCTTAATATTGTGTGCTAATCCTTTTTCAACTAACTCTTTCATAACGAAAGGTTTGAACAGTTCAAGCGCCATTTCTTTCGGTAATCCACATTGATACATCTTTAAGTTCGGTCCTACAACGATTACAGAACGGCCAGAGTAGTCAACACGTTTACCTAATAAGTTTTGACGGAAACGTCCTTGTTTACCTTTAAGCATGTGAGATAGTGATTTTAATGGACGGTTACCTGGTCCAGTTACTGGACGGCCACGACGACCATTATCGATTAATGCGTCTACAGCTTCTTGTAACATACGTTTTTCGTTTTGAACGATGATGCTTGGTGCACCTAAGTCCAATAGACGTTTTAAACGGTTGTTACGGTTAATTACACGACGGTATAAGTCGTTTAAGTCAGAAGTAGCAAAACGTCCACCATCTAACTGTACCATTGGGCGTAGTTCTGGTGGGATAACTGGTAGAACATCTAAGATCATCCAAGATGGTTCATTTCCAGAGTTACGGAATGCTTCTAATACTTCTAGACGTTTAATAGCACGAGTACGGCGTTGTCCTTGTGCTGTTTTTAATTCTTCTTTTAAGAAGTCTACTTCTTTATCTAAATCGATATCTTGTAGTAGCTTTTTAATCGCTTCTGCACCCATAGCAGCTTGGAATGTGCTACCATATCGATCACGATATGCACGGTATTCTTTTTCAGAAAGTAATTGCTTCTTATCAAGTGGTGTATCTCCACTTTCTGTTACAACATAAGAAGCGAAATAAATTACTTCTTCAAGCGCGCGAGGGGACATGTCTAAGACAAGTCCCATGCGGCTCGGGATACCTTTGAAATACCAAATATGAGATACAGGAGCAGCTAATTCGATATGACCCATACGTTCACGACGTACTTTTGCACGCGTTACTTCAACGCCACATCGATCACAAACTACACCTTTATAACGTACACGTTTGTATTTTCCGCAATGACATTCCCAGTCCTTTTGTGGTCCGAAAATACGTTCACAGAACAAGCCATCTTTTTCAGGCTTTAACGTACGATAGTTAATAGTTTCTGGTTTCTTAACTTCACCGTATGACCAAGAACGAATCTTGTCAGGTGAAGCAAGTCCAATCTTCATATATTCAAAGTTATTTACATCTATCAAGGGGCCTACCTCCCTTTTAGTCTACAGGTTATCCCAATTATTCCTTAGTTGTCTCCACTTCGACATTCAATTTATCTGCTGATTGATGATCATCGTCATCTTCCGTATCACGCATTTCAATTTCTGTATCGTCGCTAGACATCATTTTAACGTCCATACCTAAACTTTGCAGCTCTTTAATCAATACTTTGAATGATTCAGGAACGCCTGGTTCTGGAACATTTTCGCCTTTAACAATTGCTTCATACGTCTTAACACGTCCAACAACATCATCAGACTTCACTGTTAAGATTTCTTGAAGAGTATAAGCAGCACCGTAAGCTTCAAGTGCCCAAACCTCCATCTCACCGAAACGCTGTCCACCGAACTGAGCTTTACCTCCAAGAGGCTGCTGCGTTACAAGTGAGTATGGTCCAGTAGAACGAGCATGAAGTTTATCGTCAACCATGTGCGCAAGTTTGATCATATACATGACACCAACAGATACGCGGTTATCGAATGGTTCACCAGTACGTCCGTCATACAGGATTGTTTTCGCGTCGTTTGCCATACCAGCTTCTTCAATCGTGCCCCAAACATCTTCCTCACGAGCACCATCGAATACTGGTGTTGCAATGTGAATACCAAGGTATCTCGCTGCCATACCAAGATGAAGCTCTAATACCTGACCGATATTCATACGAGATGGTACCCCTAATGGGTTTAACATGATATCGATTGGCGTACCATCTGGTAAGTAAGGCATATCTTCTTCTGGTAAAATACGAGAGATAACACCTTTGTTACCGTGACGTCCGGCCATTTTGTCACCTTCAGAAATTTTACGTTTTTGAACGATATATGCACGTACAAGTTGATTCACTCCTGGTGGCAATTCATCGCCATCTTCACGGTTGAATACTTTTACGTCTAAGATAATACCGCCACCACCGTGTGGTACACGTAGTGATGTATCACGTACTTCACGTGCTTTTTCTCCAAAGATAGCATGTAATAGACGTTCTTCAGCTGTTAATTCTGTTACACCTTTAGGTGTTACTTTACCAACAAGTAAATCTCCATCTTTTACTTCCGCACCAACGCGAATGATACCGCGCTCGTCAAGGTTGCGCAATGCATCTTCCCCAACGTTTGGAATGTCACGTGTAATTTCTTCTGGTCCAAGCTTCGTATCACGAGCTTCTGACTCATATTCTTCAATATGAATAGAAGTGTACACATCATCTTTTACAAGGCGCTCACTCATAATGATCGCATCCTCGTAGTTATAACCGTCCCAAGTCATGAAGCCAACAAGCACGTTACGTCCAAGTGCTAGTTCGCCCAGTTCCATAGAAGGACCATCCGCAAGGATTTCACCTTTTACAACTTCGTTTCCAACACTTACGATTGGACGTTGGTTGTAACAAGTTCCTTGGTTAGAACGAATGAATTTCTGCATTTTGTAGCGATCTAAGTCGCCTTTTACTGTTTGACCGTCAACTTCTACATAGCGACGTACCCAAACTTCACGTGCTTCTACGCGTTCAACAACACCAGGGTGTTTACAGATTACTGCAGCACCTGAGTCTTTTGCTGATACGTACTCCATACCAGTACCTACAATCGGAGATTCCGGATTCATTAACGGAACCGCCTGACGTTGCATGTTCGCTCCCATAAGTGCGCGGTTAGAGTCATCGTTTTCTAAGAACGGAATACAAGCTGTCGCTGCCGACACTACTTGTTTTGGAGATACATCCATGTAGTCGATGCGTTCTTTATTTGTGACAATGTTTTCACCACGGAAACGAGCTACGATATCTTCATCAAGGAATTCTCCTTCTTCAGATAGTTTCATATTCGCTTGGGCTACAACATAATTATCTTCTTCATCTGCTGTTAAGTAATCAACATGCCCTGTTACAAGACCAGTTTCTGGATCAACACGGCGGTATGGTGTTTCAATGAAACCAAACTCATTTACTTTCGCGAACGAAGATAATGAGTTAATCAAACCGATGTTTGGTCCCTCTGGTGTTTCAATCGGACACATACGACCATAGTGAGAGTAGTGAACGTCACGCACTTCAAAGCCTGCGCGCTCACGCGTTAAACCACCAGGTCCTAATGCAGATAGTCTTCGTTTGTGAGTTAACTCTGCTAATGGGTTTGTTTGGTCCATGAACTGAGATAACTGAGAACTTCCGAAGAACTCTTTAATAGATGCAATAACAGGACGAATATTAATTAATGCCTGTGGTGTAATTGCATTTGTATCTTGGATCGACATTCTCTCACGAACAACACGTTCCATACGAGAAAGACCGATACGGAATTGATTTTGTAATAATTCTCCAACAGAACGCAGACGACGGTTTCCTAAGTGGTCGATATCATCTGTATCCCCTACTTTGTATAGTAGGTTGAAGAAGTAACTGATAGAAGCAAGGATATCACCTGGTGTGATATGTTTAATATCACGAGTAATATTTGCGTTACCAATTACATTAATTACGCGTTCGCCTTCTGACTCAGGAGCATAAATCTTAATGGATTGCAGCTCAACATCGCCTTCTACCACTCCACCCATTGGTTTCGCTGTTTTGAATCCAATGTTTTTCTCTAAGTAAGGTAAAATGCGATCAAGTGTACGACGATCTAAGATTGTTCCTTCTGCCGCTAAAATTTCACCAGTTTCTGGATCCACTAACGTTTCAGCTAAACGTTGATTAAACAATCTGTTTTTAATGTGTAACTTTTTGTTGATCTTATAGCGACCTACATTTGCTAAATCGTAGCGCTTTGGATCGAAGAAACGAGACACAAGTAAGCTCTTAGCATTTTCTACTGTTGGTGGTTCACCAGGGCGTAGACGCTCATAAATTTCAAGCAATGCTTTTTCTGTGCTATCTGTGTTGTCTTTTTCTAATGTGTTGCTTAAGTATTCGTTATCACCTAAAAGCTCGGTGATTTCTTGATCAGAGCCAAACCCTAATGCGCGTAACAAAACAGTTACAGGAAGTTTACGCGTACGGTCAATACGCACATATACAACATCCTTAGCATCTGTCTCATACTCTAACCAAGCTCCGCGGTTTGGAATTACAGTAGCAGTAAAACCACGTTTTCCGTTTTTATCCACTTTGCCACTATAGTATACGCTTGGAGAGCGAACTAACTGGGAAACGATAACACGTTCTGCACCGTTAATTACGAATGTTCCAGTCTCTGTCATGAGTGGGAAATCTCCCATGAACACATCTTGTTCTTTTACTTCACCAGTTTCCTTGTTGATTAGACGCACTTTTACACGAAGTGGTGCTGCATACGTCACATCACGCTCTTTGCATTCGTCTACAGAGTATTTAGGTTCACCTAAGCTGTAGTCGATAAATTCAAGCGATAGATTTCCCGTAAAGTCTTCAATCGGAGAAATGTCTTGGAACATTTCTCGCAAACCCTCATCAAGAAACCACTGATAAGAAGAGGTTTGAATTTCGATAAGATTTGGTAACTCTAATACTTCACTAATACGGGCATAACTTCTTCGTTGGCGGTGGCGTCCGTATTGAACTAGTTGACCTGTCAACTGCTTCACCCCTCAAATCATGAGTATTATAAATGCACAAAAAAATTTGTGCAAAATCACAAATAAATACAACTACTGCTATTCGCGTAGTCTTTTTCTCTTAAAGATAAATACGTTGAGTCTTTCTACCTGCTCAAAAAAGAAAAATGGCTTCTATAAGAAAACCATCATTCTGTTTCATAATCTGCTGATTTTACTATCTTTTCCAAGAGAAACAAAAATATACATTTTTCTCAACGCAGAAAATCATATATTGGCATTGTATAATGTTAACATAGCCAAAAATAACCGTCAACGTTTTTTTGATTTTATGATATAATATCCTTTTTTCTTTTCTACAACTTCAACTTCAGAAAACACTTCTTCTAGTTTCTTCAGCGCAGATGGTGCACCTTGCTTCTTTTGAATAACAATCCACAGCTCTCCACCTGGAACTAAATACTCCACAGCTTTTTCTAAAATTTCATGCACGATATCTTTCCCTGCACGAATTGGAGGATTAGATAGAATGGCAGCATACTCGCCATCTACATTTTCATAGACGCTACTTTGAAAAATACGTATATTCTCGATTTTGTTATTAGCGGCATTTTCTTTTGCAAGCCCAAGCGCCCTTTCATTCACATCCACCATGTGAACGTTACGACCTTGAAACTCTTTCGCTAACGACAAACCAATAGGACCGTATCCGCAACCTACGTCTAATATATCACCTTTAATATCCGGCATTTGAAACGCTTCAATTAAAAGACGAGAACCAAAGTCCACCTCGTTTTTCGAAAACACCCCATGGTCAGATAAAAAAGTAAATCGAGATCCACGAAGGGTAAATTCCCATCGTTTACGATCACTTTTACTAGAAGGGTCGTTAGAAAAATAATGGTCTGCCATATGGCCACCTCTTTTCTTTACAGTTAAAAAAAAAGCTCGCATGAGAGCGAGCTTTTTTTAAAGCATCAAAAGTTAATTACTTAACTTCTACAGCAGCGCCAACTTCTTCAAGTTTAGCTTTGATTTCTTCAGCTTCTTCTTTAGCAGCAGCTTCTTTGATTACTTTTGGAGTGTTGTCAACTAATTCTTTAGCTTCTTTTAAGCCAAGACCAGTGATTTCACGAACAACTTTGATAACTTTGATTTTTTGTGCACCAGCGCTAGTTAGTTCCACATCAAATTCAGTTTTCTCAGCAGCAGCTTCTCCAGCGCCACCAGCAACAGCTACAGGAGCAGCAGCAGTTACGCCGAATTCTTCCTCGATAGCTTTTACTAAGTCGTTAAGTTCTAATACAGTCATAGATTTAACTGCTTCAATGATTTGTTCTTTAGTCATTGTAAATATCCTCCCTTAAATAGGTTTGTATTGTTTTATAGATAACAAGTAATTATCTTTTAAAAAATTAAGCGCCTTGCTCTTCCTTTTGTTCTGCAACTGCTTTAGTAGCAAGTGCAAGATTACGGATTGGAGCTTGAAGAACGCTAAGAAGCATAGAAAGTAAGCCTTCACGTGATGGAAGAGTAGCGATAGCTTTAACCTCATCAAGTGTTACAAGTTTACCTTCGATTACGCCCGCTTTAATTTCTAAAGCTTCATGCTTTGTAGCGAAGTCGTTTAATACTTTCGCAGGAGCAACTACATCCTCGTTACTGAACGCGATTGCGTTTGGTCCTGTTAAGAATTCGTTTAACTCAGCCATTTCAGCAGACTCTGCAGCACGACGAGTTAAAGAGTTTTTGTAAACTTTGAACTCAACGCCAGCTTCACGTAATTGCTTACGTAATTCTGTTGCTTCAGAAACTGTTAAACCACGGTAGTCAACAACGATTGTAGATTTACTAGCGCGAAGTTTGTCCGCGATTTCAGTCACAACTTGTTGTTTAGTTTCGATTACTTTGCTCATGTTATTACACCTCCTGTAGATTATATAGAAGATGTACCGAAAGTGCACTAAAAACCTCCATGCCCAACTTGTAGACATGGAGGCATATAGTCACAGAAAAAAATTCCGTTTCGTATATTAACACCTAGGTAGGAAATTAAGTCTATTGACACCTACTGTCTACGGTACACTATTTAAATTCACAACATAAATGATTATATTAAATCTTCTTTATGAAGTCAACTTCCAATTTTTACGCTAATGTAGAAACGTCTACACGTACGCCAGGTCCCATTGTAGAAGCAACCGTTACGTTCTTCATGTAAGTACCTTTTGCAGCAGCTGGCTTAACTTTTTGTAAAGTGTCAGCAATTGTTCTGAAGTTTTCTACTAATTTAGCATCTTCGAAAGATACTTTACCGATTGGAACGTGGATGTTACCAGCTTTATCAACGCGGTATTCAACTTTACCAGCTTTGATTTCGTTAACAGCTTTAGTTACATCGAAAGTAACTGTTCCAGTTTTAGGGTTTGGCATTAAACCTTTAGGTCCTAATACGCGACCAAGTTTACCAACTTCACCCATCATGTCAGGAGTTGCTACTACTACATCGAAATCGAACCAACCTTGTTGGATTTTACCGATGTAATCAGCATCGCCTACGAAGTCAGCTCCAGCAGCTTCAGCTTCTTTAGCTTTTTCACCTTTAGCGAATACTAATACACGTTGTACTTTACCAGTACCGTGTGGAAGAACAACTGCACCACGGATTTGTTGGTCAGCTTTCTTAGGGTCAACACCTAAACGGAATGCAGCTTCTACAGTTGCATCAAATTTAGCTGTGTTTGTTTTCTTTACTAATTCTACTGCTTCTGTTGCAGAGTAAGCAGCTGCACGATCAACAAGCTTCGCAGCTTCTACGTACTTTTTACCTCTTTTAGCCATTTTTATTTCCTCCTCGAATGTGGTTTTAGCGGAATAACCTCCCACGTTTACGCTTATTTTCAGGTATAACCTGAGGATGCGCGCCATCCATTTATTTAAAAACGATAATCATTTACGATAATAAAGGTTGCGAATTGGAATTCCAGACCCGCAACCTTTTTTAAAAACAAATCGAATTAGTCTTCGATAACGATGCCCATACTGCGTGCAGTACCTTCAACCATACGCATTGCAGCTTCTACGCTAGCAGCGTTTAGGTCAGGCATTTTAGTTTCAGCGATTTCGCGTACTTTATCACGCTTAACAGTTGCCACTTTATTACGGTTTGGTTCACCAGAACCAGACTCAATACCAGCTACTTTCTTAAGAAGAACAGCAGCAGGAGGAGTTTTAGTAATGAAAGTGAATGAACGGTCCTCAAATACCGTAATTTCAACAGGGATGATAAGACCAGCTTGATCTGCTGTACGAGCGTTAAACTCTTTACAGAAGCCCATGATGTTAACACCTGCTTGTCCTAATGCTGGACCAACTGGTGGAGCTGGGTTAGCTTTACCTGCAGGAATTTGAAGCTTTACCATTTTAATTACCTTTTTAGCCACGAGACACACCTCCTTAAGTCCGTGATGTGGTCAATTGGACAGTGATTTGCCCTCCCACGTCATATTTTATCGTAGTGATAAAATCTTTCAAAAAACGTCTCCGATAACGAAGACGTACTGACTTAAAAGATATTATCACTTTTTACAATTCATTTCAAGTTTCATTTTATAATTTTTCAATTTGATGGAAGTCAAGCTCAACTGGAGTCTCGCGACCAAACATGTCCACAAGCACGCTAACCTTCTTCTTCTCCACATCAATTTCTTCGATAGCACCTGTATAATCTGCGAATGGCCCTTCATTTACACGCACTGTTTCATGAAGTTCAAAGTCGAAATCAACCACTTCGTTGTCCATTCCCATATGCTTCATGATGGTAACAACTTCCTCTTCTAATAGAGGTGATGGTTTAGAACCAGAACCAGAAGAACCAACGAACCCAGTTACACCCGGCGTGTTACGTACAACATACCAAGAGTCATCAGTCATGATTAGTTCTACTAATACGTAACCTGGGAACACTTTTCTTTTCATTAATTTTTCTTTACCGTTTTTCATTTCTACTTCTACTTCTTCCGGGACAACAACACGGAAAATTTTATCTTGCATACCCATTGATTCTACACGTTTCTCTAGGTTTGCTTTTACTTTATTTTCATATCCAGAATAAGTATGGACAACATACCAACTTTTTTCCATTCATTTAGGACGAGCGTCCTTCCCTCCCTGACGTACATTTTTTTGCGCAAATGAAAAAACCCGTTCACCGGGCTTTTACACAGTTCTTATAAATAACATTATATCATGGATAAGTGCTTCTTATTCAAGAATTAACCAAGAATTAACCGAATTAAAGAAGAAATGCCCATATCAACTACTGCGAAGAAAATCGCAAAGAAGACAACTGTAGCAATAACTGTCGCTGTTGAGCGAAGTAATTCATCTTTTTTAGGCCAACTTACTTTTTTCATTTCGCGACCTACATCGCCGAAAAAGTTCGTTAAACGCATCTACGGGACCTCCAATTTAGTATTTCAATTATTTATTTTGTTTCCTTGTGAACTGTATGCTTATTGCATGTTTTACAAAACTTCTTTATCTCAAGTCGCTCTACTGAGCTCGTATCTTTCATCGTAGAGTAGTTTCGATTTTTACACTCTTCACATGAGAGTACAACTTTTTTCCTCATTAGTTACACCAACCTTGTAACATTATGTCCCTAAAAATGTATCATACAACAAAAGACAATGTCAATGTCATGACTCCTACTCTCTTTACAAAAAGAAAACAGGTGAATTATCTTACACCTGCGATACTTGCTATGAATTTAAGGTTGTACTCTCTCTCATCTCCATATATCTTTCCAGTTTCCTTTTCACACGTTGCAATGCGTTATCAATAGATTTCACATGCCTGTTTAACTGTTCTGAAATCTCTTGATAGGAACGGCCATCTAAGTATAGAGATAGTACCTTCCTTTCTAAATCGCTTAATAATTCAGATATTTTTGATTCTATGTCTGTATATTCTTCCTGACTTATAATCATTTCCTCAGGATCAGTTACTTTTGCTTCTGAAATAACATCTAATAGTGTTCGATCAGATTCCTCATCATAAATCGGCTTATCTAAAGATACATATGAATTTAATGGAATATGCTTTTGCCTGGTTGCTGTTTTAATAGCGGTAATAATTTGTCGAGTGATACACAGTTCAGCAAATGCTTTGAATGAAGACAGCTTGTCCTCTTTATAATCACGAATTGCTTTAAACAATCCAATCATACCTTCTTGAACAATATCTTCTCGATCGGCACCCACCAAGAAATAAGATCTTGATTTCGCGCGAACAAAGTTCTTATATTTGTGAATCAAATATTCTAAAGCATCAGTATTACCTTTTCGAACTAATTCAACGATTGCCTCATCCTCTAAATCACGAAATGTAACGTCGCCTACACTTACGAAGCCTGCTTCCACCTTGATCCCTCCGACCGCTATTTATTTAGCAATATTATACAGCAAAAAGATAAAGAGCGTCAATGCTTCAACGCTCTCCTCGTCTTAATTTTTCTAATTTTTCTGTAATATCCTTACTAAATATCTTCCGCATGGCGGGTTGTTTTTCTTTCGTGTCTTTTGTACGTCTTCTTACTTGTTGCTCCATCGCTTGTACTTCCAACTCTAATTCACGTGCAGATTTCCGAAGAGCACCTTGCGCAAATATAACCCACTGTTCCGTATAATCAGAAGTCGCAACGTATATTTGTGTATTTATATTTCTAAGCTCAATCGCAAGTTGCTCTATCTTTTCATCCGCAGTTTGATTCTTTCTCGTGAATATTACTTCCACACGAGATTGTTTCATCTTTTTTTCAATACCATAAACTGTATAGGCATCAAATACTATCATTACCTTTGTGCCTGTATAACCTTGATAATCCGCCATCTTATCAATGAGTGCATCTCTTGATGATTGCAAATCTACATCCCGCAGTTTCTTCAAATCTCCCCAAGCCCCGATAATGTTGTAGCCATCAACGATTAAAATATCGTTCATTTTTTATTTACCAATTTCGTGACGTTTACGATATACCTCATACATTAACAAACTTGCGGCTACTGAAGCATTTAAGGATGTAACTTTTCCAACCATCGGTAAGGTGATTAGGAAATCACACTTTTCACCAATAATACGACTCATACCTTTCCCTTCACTTCCAATTACTAATCCAATTGGCATATTCCCATCTAAATTACGATAATCCGTTTTCCCTTTGGCATCTGTACCAGCAATCCAAAGCCCACGTTCTTTTAATTCATCAATTGTGCGAGATAAATTTGTCACGCGCGCAACAGGAATGTATTCGATCGCCCCAGTCGATGCTTTCGCAACTGATGCAGTAAGTCCTACAGCTCTTCGTTTCGGAATAATAATCCCATGTGCTCCTGTTGCATCAGCAGTACGCATAATAGAACCTAGGTTATGCGGATCTTCAATTTCATCTAAAATTAAGAAGAATGGATCTTCATTACGCTTCTCTGCTACCTTAAATAAATCTTCTAACTCAGCATATTGATATGCAGCTACTTGAGCAATTACACCTTGATGGTTACCCTCAACTAATTGATCTAACTTCTTCTTTGGTGCATGTTGTAAAATAATCTTATTCTCTTTCGCTAATGCCAGTACAATTTGTACCTGTCCTTTGGCAGCACCTTCTGCGATCCAAATTTTATTAATATCTCTCCCTGATCGTAACGCTTCAATTACAGGGTTACGTCCAATAATATATTCACTACTCATGATGATGTGCCCCCTTCCTTTTCTTCTAAAACAGCAATTGCTTTATATACAATTTCATCTAATCTTTCACGATTATTTAACAAGTGATGATAACCGATTAAGGCTTCGAAGGCTGTACTATGTCGATATGTTTGTACATCCGTATTCTTCGGAACAGTGCCCGAATTTGCATTACGCCCTCTTCTTAGTACTGCCTCTTCTTCCTCTGTCAAAAATGCCGTCTCTAATAAATGATAAACAACTTTCGCCTGTGCTTTTGCCGAAACAAAGCTCGTCCCTAATCGATGTAATTGATTAGGGCGAACCTTTCCTTTTTGAAGGAGGTGATAGCGGATATATTGTTCATATACCGCATCACCCATATATGCTAACGCTAAGCTGTTTAATTGCTTTGCATCAATCATGCTTATCCTCTTTTCCATCTTGTACCTTGAGCGGTATCTTCTAAAATAATATTACGTTCTTTTAAATCATCGCGAATTTGATCAGATAATGCGAAATCGCGGTTTTTACGAGCTTCGATACGCTTTTGGATAAGCGCCTCAATTTCTTCATCAAGCAATTCTTCTTGCGCTAATTCTAATCCTAAAATATCAAATAATGTTTCAAGTTGTTTTACGTATGCCTCAATCACAACTGTAGAAGTATGTTCTTCCAGTAAATATTGATTCGCATGATTTGCTACATTATACAACTCAGTAATCGCATTAGCCGTGTTGAAATCATCATCCATTGCTTCTTCAAATGCAACCTGGAATTTTTCCATTTCAGCTAACCATTTCTCATTATGATCTGTTAAATCCGTGCTACTTTCCATACGATGCTTTAAGTTACCGTAAGCTGTTTTAATTCTTTCTAGCCCGTTATTTGTGCTTTGTAATAACTCTTCACTAAAGTTAATTGGATGACGATAATGCACTGACAACATAAAGAATCTAATTAACTGTGGATCATATTGCTTAATAATATCGTGAACTAAAATGAAATTTCCAAGTGACTTAGACATCTTCTCATTATTAATATTAATATATCCATTATGCATCCAGTAACGTGCAAATGTTTTTCCTGTTAATGCCTCTGACTGTGCAATTTCATTTTCATGATGAGGAAATGCTAAATCTTGACCGCCAGCATGAATGTCAATTGTATCTCCTAAGTACTTACGTGCCATTGCTGAGCATTCAATATGCCATCCTGGACGTCCTTTACCCCAAGGGCTTTCCCAGAAGATTTCTCCTTCTTTCGCAGCTTTCCATAAAGCAAAATCAAGAGGATCTTGTTTCTTTTCCCCTACTTCAATACGCGCACCGTGACGTAAGTCTGCAATTGGTTGATGCGATAATTTACCGTAACCTTCGAATTCCTTCGTTCTAAAGTACACATCACCTTCTGATTCATACGCGTACCCTTTATTCACAAGTTCTTGAATAAATTCAATAATGATATCCATGTTTTCTGTTACACGCGGATGAACCGTTGCGTGTTTGCAACCTAACGCTGTTACATCTTCAAAGTAAGCTTCTACAAAACGATCTGCAATTGTCGGCACATCTTCGCCTAATTCATTTGCCGCCTTAATTAATTTATCATCTACGTCAGTAAAGTTAGATACATACTGCACATCATACCCTTTATATTCTAAATAACGACGTACTGTATCAAATACCATAGGTGGTCTTGCATTCCCAATGTGAATGTAGTTATATACTGTAGGTCCGCACACATACATCTTTACCTTATTTTCTTCTAATGGAACAAACTCTTCCTTTTGACGTGTTAACGTATTATAAATGTGAATAGTCATTTTTATCCTTCCTTTCTACCTTTACTTCAAGTTGCTTTTTCAATTTATCAAGTTCTTCTTCCATAACCTTTAATTTATCAAAAATTGGGTCTGGAAGATCAGAATGATTTAATTCTTGACCAATCTTCACTCCATTTTGAATAACGACTCTTCCAGGTATACCTACAACTGTAGAATGTGCAGGAACTTCTTTTAATACGACAGATCCTGCTCCAATTTTAGAATTCTCTCCAACTGTAATAGAACCTAGTACTTTAGCACCTGTCGCAATTAATACATTATCTTGAATCGTGGGGTGCCTCTTTCCCTTTTCTTTACCTGTACCACCTAATGTAACACCTTGATAAATTGTTACATTATCACCAATTTCACACGTTTCTCCAATTACAACCCCCATTCCATGGTCGATGAAAAAACGACGACCGATAGTTGCCCCTGGATGAATCTCAATACCAGTAAAGAAACGACTAACTTGTGAAATCCAACGTGCAAGAAAGAAGAAATTCTTTTTATAAAAAGCATGTGCAATTCGATGAGCCCAAACTGCATGTAATCCAGAGTAAGTCAAAATAACTTCAAAATAACTTCGTGCCGCTGGATCCTGTTCAAAAACGACTTCAATATCTTCTCGAAGCCTCTTAAACATTGATGTTCCCTCCCCTTTATGGGCTGCTTTGTCGAGCGAACTAACTTCCTTAAACTCCCCACTTATCCCCTAAATCTCTATACGAAGAGATAAATTTTATACTCATACCCATTTATATGGTATAAAAAAAGACGCCTCTGTCATATTGACAGAGACGCCTTATAAGCGCGGTTCCACTCTGTTTAGGCTAAAGAAAGCCTCAAACTCTTCCATGATAACGGTTTGCACCGCTTCTGTTTACTTTGCGTCCAAAGACGTTCCGCGAAATACTTCGCTGTTCAACAGAAGACTCGAAGGGGCATTTCAAAAATCCGCTTATAAACCACTCCCAGCCTAAAGGTGGTTCTCTCTGTAAAAAGCCTGATTTTCTACTTTTCCTTCTCGTCGCTTTTCCTTATTAGGTTTTAAGTATACTTATTATATTTCTAAACCTAGAAAATGTTAACCAATTACTTTTTGAATACGATTTAAAACTTTTTCTTTTCCAAGAAGAGCAATCGCATTAGGAAGTTCTGGGCCATGTGTTTGTCCAGTAGTCGCAACACGGATTGGCATAAATAAGTTTTTACCTTTATGTCCCGTTTCCTTTTGAACCGCTTTAATAGCTGCCTTAACTGCCGCTGGTTCCATTGCTTCTAGAGCTTCTACTTGACCCGCAAATGCACGAAGTACTTCAGGTACTTGTTCACCTTTCAATACTTCTTGTCCTTCTTCTTCGTAATCAACGTGATCTTTAAAGAACATTTCAGAAAGCTCTACAATTTCAGCTCCAAAACTCATTTGGTCATGATATAAAGCAATTACATCACGAACCCAAGCTTGTTCCTGTTCGCTTAAGTTTTCACCTACGCGACCCGCTTTCACTAAATGCGGTAAGCTTAGTTCAACAACCGTATCTAAATCTTGTTTTTTCATATATTGGTTGTTCATCCATTTTAATTTTTGAGAATCAAATAATGCAGGTGATTTTGATAAACGTGCTGCATCAAACATTTTGATAAACTCATCTTGAGAGAAGATTTCTTCTTCTCCTACTGGTGACCAACCTAGTAGTGCAATAAAGTTAAAGATTGCTTCTGGAAGATATCCAAGCTCTTTATATTGTTCAATAAATTGAATAATAGATTCATCACGCTTACTTAACTTTTTACGGCTTTCATTTACAATTAAGGTCATATGACCGAATTGCGGGATATCCCAACCGAAAGCTTCATAAATCATCATTTGTTTTGGCGTGTTTGAAATATGGTCATCACCACGAAGTACGTGTGTAATCTCCATTAAGTGATCATCTACTGCTACCGCAAAGTTATAAGTTGGAATTCCATCTTTTTTCACGATAACAAAATCGCCAAAGTCATTTGAATGGAATGCAACTTCGTCTTTTACGATATCTTTAAATGTGTAATCACGATCTGCTGGTACACGGAAACGAATACTTGGAATACGTCCCTCAGCTTCAAATTCTTTCACTTGTTCTTCAGTTAAATCACGGTGGTTACCAGCGTAACGAGGTGTTTCACCACGAGCAATTTGCCCTTCACGCTCTGCTTCTAGCTCTTCTTCTGTCATATAACATTTGTAAGCTAAACCACGCTCTAATAAATCTACATATAATTTTTTATAAATATCTAAACGCTCTGTTTGACGATATGGTCCAAATTCACCACCAACGTCAACACCTTCATCCCAGTCCATACCGAGCCATTTCAAGTATTTTAATTGGCTTTCTTCTCCGCCTGCAACATTACGTTTTACATCAGTATCTTCAATACGAATAATAAACTTACCATCTTGATGACGAGCAAATAAATAATTAAATAATGCCGTACGCGCATTTCCGATATGTAAGTGTCCTGTTGGACTTGGCGCATAGCGCACTCTCACTTGCTTTTCCATAATTGGTACACCTTCCATTCTTAATGTCAACACATTCTATAATTGTACACCAAAAAAATGTGATTATCCATCTTACGAATTAAAAACCATTATTTTTTCTGTAATAAAACAACTGCTTGAGAAGCAATTCCTTCTTCCCTACCTGTAAATCCTAACTTTTCTGTTGTTGTTGCTTTTACATTGATATTATCAATAGACGTTTCTAATAGTTCACTAATACGTTTACGCATACTTTCAATATGTGGTGCCATTTTTGGCTTTTGAGCAATAATTGTACAATCTAAATTCCCTAATTCATAACCTTGTTCGCGCACAAATTCCCAAACCTTTTGCAATAATACAGCTGAATCAGCATCCTTAAACGCTGGGTCTGTATCAGGAAAATGCTTTCCAATATCTCCTGCTGCAATCGCACCTAAACATGCATCTGCAATCGTATGTAACAATACATCCGCATCCGAATGACCAATTAACCCTTTTTCGTAAGGAATTGTAATTCCGCCAATAATTAACGGTCTTCCTTCCGCGAATTCATGTACATCAAAACCTTGTCCAATTCGAAACATTTTTACATCCTCCTCAAGCTAAACTACTGAGCTTTATGACTCTATATTATATCGCTATCCTTATAAAGAAAAGCCCGGCTTTTGCCGAGCTTTTCTTTGTTATCATACCATCACGGCTATTTCTTCTGAGCATGAAGGAAACTTTCAGCAATTAGTAAATCCTCTGGAGTCGTCACTTTAATATTATAGTAACTCCCCTCTACTACACCTACTGGCCTCCCAATACGCTCTACAAGACTTGCGTCATCTGTACCAAGGAAGCAACTCTGTTTCGCGCTTTTATGAGCTTCTAACAAAAGGGGAACAGAGAATCCTTGTGGTGTTTGTACAGCTTTAAGCTGAGATCTTTCTACCGTTTCGACAACAACACCCTGCTTTACTTTCTTAACGGTATCCTTCACTGACACTGCACAAATGGAAGCTCCATATGTTTCTGCCGCAGTTAATACATCTTGAATCACTTTATTCGTTACGAACGGGCGTGCACCGTCATGCACAAGAACATATTCAACATCACTCGCATGCTGAATCGCATTATATACACTATCTTGTCTTTCTGCTCCACCCTGAATAAATTGTACTGGTTTTTCAACCGGATACTTCTGCATTAGCTCTTCAAAATACGGGCGTTCTTCTTCATTAATTGCCATAACAATACTTTTACACGCCTTATCTTTTTCAAAAGCACGTAATGTATGCACAATAATTGGTACTTCATTTATAAGTAAGAACAACTTGTTTTTGCCAGCACCCATCCGCTTTCCTTGACCAGCTGCTGGAATAATTAATGTATACATATTAATAATCCTCTACTTATAATGCTTTTTCTAATAATTTACGTTTTGCGAAAATCATACGACCAGCCGATGTTTGTAATACACTAGTAACAAGTACATTGAGCTGTGAACCTACAAATTCTCTACCATCTTCTACTACAATCATCGTGCCATCATCTAAATATGCAACACCTTGATTTTGTTCTTTTCCATCTTTTACAACATAAACACTTAGTTCTTCACCTGGGAGTACAACTGGTTTAATCGCATTAGCTAAATCATTAATGTTTAACACCGTTACCCCTTGTAATTCAGACACTTTGTTTAAGTTGAAATCGTTCGTTACCACAGTTCCACCAGTGATTTTCGCCAACTTTACAAGTTTGCTATCCACCTCTTGAATATCCTCGAAATCGCCTTCATAAATTTCTACCGGAATCGGCATCTCTTTTTGAATACGATTTAAAATATCTAATCCTCTGCGACCACGATTTCGCTTTAACGCATCAGAAGAGTCGGCAATATGTTGTAATTCTTCTAATACGAATTGCGGAATCACAATGGTTCCTTCTAAAAACTTTGTTTGGCAAATATCAGCAATACGTCCATCAATAATTACACTCGTATCGAGAATCTTCCAGTGAGCTGTAGATTTCTCTCCTTCTCCCTCGACATCTTCAGTCTCACTATTGTTCTTTTTCTTACCGCCACGTTGCGGTAATGTAAATAGTCCTAGCAATTCATTTCTCTTTTTAAACCCTACTTGGAACCCTAAGTACCCAAGTAAAAGGGTAAAGAACACTTGCAATACTGTACTAATGACTGGAATTGTAAATTCACGAATTGGTATTAAAATTAAATATGCAACAATAAGACCAGAGATCAACCCTAATGTACCAAATAAGACATCTGCTACAGGTGCCTTTACAAGGGCTTCTTCAATATGCTTAATAAGTTGAACAATATAATCTACAAGCCAAAATGTTGTTAAAAATAAAATAATTGCACCAATAATTGCACGAACATACGATCCTTCTAACCAGGGAACCGCACCAATGTCCATTACATTAATAACTTTTGGGATTAAGAAAATCCCTAACGCTCCTCCGATCACTAAAAAGAAGAGCTGTACGATCCGTTTTAACATCCAACCACCTCCTACTCATTATTAACCATTGTTTCGCTAATCAAAACGCCGAATGCAAAAGCGGACGTGTTTTTTTTATAAATAGTTTTATTTACCAATATATCATATCATATACCAAAAATGTTCTAGTGTCGTTATATTATGGAATCAATGTAATATTCTTAATTGTGTCTACTCATATAGAGATGCTCTTGAATTCTTTTTAGGCCTTCCCGTATTTTCTTCGCCCTGACTTCCCCAATTCCTTCCACATCGTCCAATTCATTAATAGTCGCACGACAAACACCTTGCAACGTTTTAAATCGATTAATTAAATTTTCAATGATAAGTGGCGGAACACGCGAAATTTTACTTGTGATTCGGTATCCTCTTGGTGTCACACTTTCTTCTAAGCTCGTTTGTCCTGGGTAACCAAGCAATTTAACCAAATCGCTATCCTCTAGAAGTTGTGTATTCGCAAGATCTTGTAACTTTTTCAAAATTTGATGATGGTCTTGTGTTTTTTCTTGATAATAATCTTTAATTAATAACGCTGCCTCTGCCTCTAAATCGGCCAGTAATTCTGTAAGTTGTAAACGAATTAACCTACCTTCTGTTCCAAGTTCATGAATATAGCTCAATATTTCATTTTTAATACGCAGCACCATTTCAACACTATGTAAAACATGAACCACTTCAGACATTGTAACGACCTCTTCAAATTCTAGAATGCCCAAATTCGTAATACCATCATTCCATACAGCCTTATATTTTTCTAACGTTTGAATAGCTTGATTTGCCTTTGTTAAAATAACGCCTATATCTTTTAGTGTATAACGTAAATTCCCTTGGTATAGCGTAATTACGTTACGCCTTTGTGAAATAGCCACAACAAGGCTACCCGTCTGCTTTGCTACACGCTCTGCTGTTCGGTGACGCATACCTGTTTCAATAGAATCAATAGATGATTCTGGAACTAACTGTGCGTTCGCAATTAAAATTTTACTTCCTGTTTCATTTAAAATAAGTGCCCCATCCATTTTTGCTAATTCGTATAAACTAGCAGGAGAGAATGCACAATTAATATGAAAACCTCCATCAACAATGCTTTTAATCTGCTCATTATATCCAAGAACAATTAATCCCCCCGTTTGTGCACGAAGTACATTATCTATCCCTTCGCGCAGTGGTGTTCCTGGGGCCACGAGCTGTAAAATATTAATCATACTTTTGACACGTTGCTTGTTTTCTTCCATAGCCTAGCCTCCTAATGTCAAACGAAGCGCTTCTCCTAAATTAGATACACCTACTACCTCAATCCCATCCGGAATTGTCCACCCTCCCAAATTTTTTCTAGGAATAATAGCGCGTTGGAACCCTAATTTAGCTGCTTCTTGTACACGTTGTTCAATTCTTGATACTCTTCTTATTTCTCCAGTTAACCCTACTTCTCCTATTACTGCGTCGGTCGGTGCCGTAGATTTATCTCTAAAACTTGAAGCTATACTTAAAGCTACAGCTAAATCAATTGCTGGTTCATCTAATTTCAAACCACCTGCTACTTTTAAATATGCATCTTGATTTTGCAATAATAAACCTGTTCTTTTTTCTAGTACTGCCATAATAAGCGATACACGATTATGGTCAATTCCCGTCGCCATTCTTCGAGGGTTTCCAAAACTAGTAGGGGAGATTAATGCTTGTATTTCTACTAAAACTGGTCTTGTTCCTTCCATTGAGGCAACCACCGTTGATCCTGCGACCCCAACTGGTCTTTCCTCAAGGAAAATTTCTGAAGGGTTTAAGACTTCTGCAAGACCAAGTTCTTTCATTTCAAAAATACCCATTTCATTTGTAGAACCAAAACGATTCTTCACAGCTCGCAAAATACGATATGTATGATGACGGTCTCCTTCAAAATAAAGAACTGCATCGACCATATGTTCTAACATGCGCGGTCCTGCAATTGCCCCCTCTTTTGTCACATGTCCGACGATAAAAATAGGGATTCCTTTCGTTTTTGCAAGTTTCATTAATTCTGCTGTACACTCACGTACTTGTGCCACACTTCCTGGAGCTGACGTCACCTCTGGTAAATGTATCGTTTGAATGGAATCAATAACAACAAAGGCCGGATTCATCTCTTCAATGTGTGTTGCAATTCGCTGTAAGTCAGTCTCTGCTACAACAAATAAATTACTACCCTTTACATCCAAACGATCTGCACGAAGCTTTATCTGCTTTGCTGACTCCTCACCCGATATATATAGTACATCATATGAAGAGTCTGCTAATTGTGATGAAATCTGTAATAACAAAGTTGATTTTCCAATCCCAGGGTCCCCGCCAATAAGTACTAAAGATCCATCTACGATTCCACCACCAAGTACACGGTTAAATTCTTGAAATTTTGTTTCAATACGCGCCTCAGACTTTGTTTCTACCTCTGTAAGACGTCTTGGTTTTGTTACTTCTGTTTGAATTGCATTTGCATAATTAAGGCGTCTTGATGATACAACCGGTTCCATTTCTTCAACAAGTGTATTCCATTGACCACATCCAGGACATTTACCCATATATTTTGGTGACTGATAGCCACATTCTTGACATGTGAATTTTGTTTTCTTTTTAGCCATATCGTTTTATAGTTCACTTCACTTTCATCTATAAACATTTTATCCTTCTCGTACAAGAAAGAGGGCTATCTCGTAGCCCTCTTAGTTTGTCTATACTTATTTTACCTTTTCGGCACTATGAATGACAAATGTTTCCCCTTCTACATCGAAGATAACTTTTTGTCCTTTCTCAATAGCACCTTTTAAAAGTTCTTCCGATAGTCTGTCTTCTACGTGCTTCTGAATTGCCCTACGCAGTGGACGAGCACCGTACTCTCGGTCAAATCCTTTATCAGCAATAGCTGAAATCGCTCCTTCTGTTAAATGCAATTCAATTTCTTGCTCTTTTAAGCGATTTACTAGCTGATTCACCATAAGGTTTACAATCTCTTGAATATGTTTTTTCTCAAGCATATGGAACACGATAATTTCATCAATACGGTTTAAGAATTCTGGACGAAATGCCTTTTTCAGCTCATCCATTACTTTGCCTTTCATATCTGAATAATCGCGACTTTCATCTTGTACGTTGAATCCAAGATGCTTATTACGTTTTAATGCCTCTGCACCAACGTTAGATGTCATAATAACAATTGTATTACGGAAATCAACTGTACGTCCCTTAGAATCTGTTAAACGACCATCTTCTAATACTTGTAGTAAAATATTAAACACATCAGGATGAGCCTTCTCTACTTCATCTAATAGAACAACTGAATAAGGCTTACGACGAACTTTCTCTGTTAATTGCCCACCTTCTTCATATCCAACATATCCTGGAGGAGAACCAACTAAGCGAGAAGTTGAGTGCTTCTCCATGTACTCAGACATATCAATACGAATCATTGCATCTTCATCACCGAACATAGATTCTGCTAGTGCTCTTGCTAGTTCTGTTTTCCCTACACCTGTTGGTCCTAAGAAAATAAATGAACCAATTGGACGTTTCGGATCTTTCAATCCTGCTCTCGCACGACGAACAGCTTTCGCTACAGCTACTACTGCTTCATCTTGACCGATGACACGATCATGAAGAATGGATTCTAAGTTTAATAATTTATCAGTCTCTGTTTGTGCAAGTTTAGAAACTGGAATACGAGTCCATGTAGAAACGACATTTGCAATATCTTCTACCGTAACTTCTGAGTTTTCTTGTCCTTGTTTCTCTTTCCACTGACGCTTCGTATCTTCTAACTTCTCACGTAAGCGTTGTTCCATATCACGTAGGGAAGCAGCTTTTTCAAATTCTTGACTTTGTACAGCTGCATCTTTTTCTTTTCTAATTTCCTCAAGTTTCACTTCAAGCTCTTTTAAATTTGGTGGTGTTGTATAAGAGCGTAAGCGAACCTTGGAAGCAGCTTCATCAATTAAATCAATTGCTTTATCTGGTAAGAAACGATCTGTAATATAACGATCTGAAAGCTTTACAGCTGCATCAATTGCATCATCCGTAATAGATACGCGGTGATGTGCCTCGTAACGATCACGTAAACCTTTCAAGATTTGAGTTGATTCGTCTAAACTCGGCTCATCAACATGAATTGGTTGGAATCGTCTCTCTAAAGCTGCGTCTTTTTCAATATATTTACGATATTCATCTAAAGTTGTCGCACCAATACATTGTAACTCTCCGCGTGCTAAAGATGGTTTTAAAATGTTAGATGCATCAATTGCACCTTCTGCTCCACCTGCACCAATTAACGTATGAAGTTCATCAATAAATAGAATAATGTTGCCAGCTTGACGGATTTCATCCATTACTTTCTTTAAACGATCCTCAAATTCACCACGATATTTCGTTCCAGCTACAACTGTACCCATATCTAGTGTCATAACGCGCTTATCTCTTAAAGTTTCAGGAACTTCATTATTTACAATTTGTTGTGCCAATCCTTCTGCAATCGCCGTTTTACCCACACCAGGCTCTCCGATTAATACAGGATTGTTTTTTGTTCTCCGACTTAACACTTCAATTACACGTTGAATTTCTTTACCACGACCTATAACAGGATCTAGACGATTTTCACGTGCAACAACTGTTAAATCACGTGCTAAGCTATCAAGCGTTGGTGTATTTGCACTTGTTGAAGAACCACCTTGGTGACCTGAACTTGCCTCATTACTTCCAAGAAGTTGCAATACTTGTTGTCTTGCTTTATTTAAGCTAACACCTAAATTATTTAAAACACGTGCCGCTACACCTTCACCTTCACGAATCAAGCCAAGTAAAATATGTTCTGTTCCAACATAAGAGTGGCCTAATTTACGCGCTTCATCCATAGATAACTCGATAACTTTTTTAGCACGAGGTGTATAATGTACAGTTTGGGATGCTTCTGTCCCGCGTCCAATTAACGCTTCTACCTCTTTTTGAACTTTCTCTGGACTTAATCCAAGAGCAATTAACGCTTTTGCTGCAATTCCTTCACCTTCGCGTACAAGCCCAAGTAAAATGTGTTCTGTTCCAATATTATTATGCCCAATGCGAATTGCTTCCTCTTGAGATAAAGCTAATACTTTCTGTGCTCTTTCTGTAAATCTTCCAAACATCATAGAAATCCCTCCTACTTGCGCTTAGTTTTTTTCAATACGTAATCGCTCACGGATTAAGGTTGCTCTTCGATAATCTCTTTCTTCTGGTCCTAAAGGTCCTCCTGCATATTGTTGTAAAATGCCTGGTTGCGTAAGAACCATTAGCTCAGTCAAAATATTTCTCGATATCCCTTTTATATATCCTAGATCAATACCAAGTCGTACATCTGATAAGCAAGTGGCTGCTTCCGCAGATTGAATTAAACGACTGTTTGCTAGTATGCCATAAGAGCGAAAAACCTTATCTTCAAGTTCAATACTTGAATTTTGTACAATTAATTCTCTAGCCAGTTTTTCCTGTTGTATAATTTGTTGAATGACGCTCTTTAAATCTGCAATAATATCTTCTTCAGATTTCCCTAACGTCATTTGATTTGACACTTGAAATATATTACCTAACGCTTCGCTACCTTCACCGTATATTCCTCTTACTACTAGCCCTAATTTTTGAATTACTTGTATAATACGGCTAATTCTTTTTGTTAAGACCAGCCCCGGTAAATGAATCATTACAGAAGCTCTTAATCCTGTGCCAACGTTAGTTGGGCAACTCGTAATATATCCAAGGGATTCATCAAAAGCATATTCAACCTTTTCCTCAATCCAATTATCTATTTGATTAGCACTTTGAAGCGCCTCTGATAATTGCAATCCTGAAAATAGACACTGAATTCTAATGTGATCTTCTTCATTAAGCATAACACTAATATGTTCACTTTCTGATAATAGGCATGCTCCATATTCTGTTCCTGCAAGATTGGGACTAATTAAATGTTTTTCGACCAAAACCCTCCTTTGAAGAGGAGTTAATTCATTCATTTTTAATAGTTCAAACTCTCCAAAAGGTTCTACTGCTTTATTTATAAATTCCTTTTTAAATAATTCATGAATTTGTTTAGCTTCTTCTTCGTTTTGCATAGTAGAGAATTGATATTTTTTAAAATTACGAGCCAAACGAATTCGACTACTTAAAACAATATCAGAATCAGGGCCATCTCCCTTCATCCATGGACTAATCGCTTCATTCATAATTTTGTCCAGTGACATAGAACTATTCCCCCTCTCTATGCTCACTAAGCTGATTTTCAAGAATTCGAATTTTATCCCTTACTTCAGCAGCTTTCTCAAATTCCTCTTTCTGTACGTATTGTTTCAGAATGAGTTTTAGTTCATCTAATTCTTTCTTTAGGTGGATATTTCCTTCTATACGTTCCGGAATTTTTCCACAATGATCTGTATGCCCACCGTGAAGACGCTTTAATAATGGTTTTAAATGCCCCTTAAATGTATCGTAACAGGAAGCACAGCCAAAGCGCCCCACCTTTGTAAATTGCTCGTATGTCATCTTACAACCTGGACATCTTACTATACTTGTATTCGAAAGTTCATTTTTTCCTTCTTCAAACATTGTTGATTCACCGTGTAATAACCCAGCAAATAAATCATGGAATGAAAAGTTAGACTGCGATGATTGAAAGAAAGACGTATAGCCACTTTGTTCTGCACATTGCTCACAAAGATGAACTTCCGCCTTCTTCTCGTTGATTACTTTTGTATAATGTAAAGTTGCTGGTCTTATATTACAGTTTTGACAAGTCATCACTATCCCCACCTTTACAACAGGAACGATCTATCTCATGGTACTTTTCATACATTACTAGATTGTTCACTTTTCTTAATTCGTTTAGATAAAAGTGCATGTTCTTTTTCAAAACCTCTACAATATTTAACTGCTTTATCTTAGCTATCATTCTTTTACAAAAGCTGTATTTATTTATATTTCAGTGTTCTTAACATTGCGCATAATATTCGAGCCCTAAGTTCATCTCGAGAAGGAACATCCATTGATAACACAGAACGATCTAGTACGCTTAACATCAATTTAGCTTCACGATTTGTTATGATTCCCTCTTCTATTAAACGTATAATCATACTCTCTGCATTCCCTTGTGCAACGCTATGATCAATCATATGAAGCATTTGATCAATAATGTCTATATCATCATGCAGTTTGACTTTTATAATGCGAATGTAACCTCCTCCACCACGTTTACTTTCTACTACAAATCCTCTTTCTAACGTAAAACGGGTATTGATTACATAATTGATTTGAGATGGTACGCACTCGAATCGGTCCGCAATCTCATTTCTCTTGATTTCAATCACATTATTATTGCTTAAGTCAATAACTTGCTTTAGATATTGCTCAATGATATCAGATATATTTCTCATTTATCCGCCACCTTTATTGACTTTGACTATCTTTGACTTTAATTATATACGTATTAATAAAATTTGCAACTCTTTTGCTTATTCACTATCCTAGCCACATCTTCCTGTATTTAATCAAAATTATAAAAGAAAACACGAAAAAACACGAGTCGTTTGACTCGTGTTTTAAGTTGC
>NZ_NUPZ01000031.1 GCF_002584985.1 Bacillus sp. AFS029637
TTTCCAAACACTCTGTAAAAAAACTCCCATAAGGGAGTTTTTTTTACGATGCTTTTGCTTCATGAGAGTCGGCTATTAGTGGGACTTTTTTTGCACCGCTTAGTTTAGCGATAGTAAATCCGATAAGAGCTCCAGCTAATGCTGGTACGAGCCAGCCGATTCCTTCATTATATAAAGGAATAAGTTCAAAATAGGACGTGATAAATGAAACAGGAATCCCACCTTGTTTTAATCCATCAAATACGCTCACAACTGCTGCTCCAATTAATGCACATACATATACAGAGCGATATCCACCGAAATATTTATGAAGTAGCGATAGTAGAACGAGTACAATCGCAATTGGATATACAACAAGTAAAATAGGAAGAGAGATTGTAATAAGTTTTGTTAAACCTAAGTTGGCAACTAGTAGTCCTAAAAAGCAAATGATACTTGCAAACATTTTGTATGAAAATTTTGTCAATAATGTTGAGAAATATTGACTGCATGCAGATACAAGTCCAACGCATGTCGTTAGGCAAGCGAGTGTAACGATAAGTGATAGTAGAAGCAGACCAGATGGACCAAGTAGTTGCTGCACGATAACAGTAAGCAGCTGTCCACCATTTTTTGCGTATCCGAGAGAGACGCTAGTCGCACCTAGCCAGCCAAGTGCACCATATACAAGTACGAGCCCAGTAGCGGCAATTAGCCCTGCTTTTGCTGTTGCGATGGCAATGGATTTGCGATCATTCACACCTTTAGAACGAATGGCATTTACAACGATAATGCCAAATGCAAGTGCTGAAATGGTATCCATCGTTAAGTATCCTTCCATGAAACCTTTGAAGAGTGGAGAAGTTTGATACTCTTGCATTGCTGGTCCTGATTGCCCGAGTGGTGTAAATACACTTTTAACAAATAATAAGAAAATAGAGAATAATAAAATAGGTGTTAATATATTTCCGATACGGTCGACGAGCTTAGAAGGATTTAAACTAAGCCAAAATACGATAGCAAAGAAGATGACTGTGTATAAAAATAGCGCTAGGCTGCTAGAACGAATCGTTTCAGGCAAGAAAGAACTAATTCCCATTTCATAAGCGACGTTAGCGACGCGCGGAATGCCCATAGATGGACCGATTGCAATGTATACAACTACAGTAAAGAAGATTCCGAATAATGGGTGAACATGACTTGCAAGTTGTTGCATGCCATTTCCTGATAAAGAAATAGCAATAACAGTTAATAATGGTAAGCCGACTCCTGTTAGTAAAAATCCAATCATTGCCGGCCAAAAGTTTTCACCAGCATTTTGTCCAAGCATGGGAGGGAAAATTAAATTACCTGCCCCAAAAAATAAAGAAAATAGCATAAGACCCGTGGAAAAAATATGTTTTTTTGATACAGTGTTCATTGTTTTTTCCTCCTTTTTTTAAATTCATTTGTGAGAACACAAAAAACTCGTCCCTCAAGAAAGGGACGAGTTATATTTACCCGCGATACCACCCTAATTTATACATGTAGAAATAGATCTATATGTATACGGCTTTGCAACGTACAACATGATACGTGTTCCTTGTAACGGTGGACAGCCGGTAAGAACTTACTGTGAAATTCGGTTCTACTTCTCGGAGATGATTTTCGGTTACGCGCTGAACGTTGGCTTGCAGCAAATCGCCAACTCTCTGGGGAACAGTTCTATAACGTACTCGTTCTCGTCAATGAATTTTTATTTAAGTATTCTGACAGTATTGTCACATGATTTTTTTAGAAAGTCAACATATTTTTTTGTGTTCATTTGGATATTGAAATGTAGTCGATTACATAAACTACTTGAAGGGAATAGATTTCTAAAATGATCTTGTAAAAGAGAAGTGAAAATTTGTAGGTAATTGTAAAAATTGTGGAGAAAATTGATATTTATAGGAGTGAAGAAGGGATTAGTTGAATTTATAGAGAATAATACAACAATCCACTTGCTGGAAAGAACAAACCAAAAGAGGTGACTGAAATGCTTGCGATGGGAGTATTATTTGGCATTATTGCTATAATTGGTTTTATGTGGTTATATTATTCGCGTTCGTTTAAACAAGCAGAAGTTTTACTCTTTCAAAAAGGTAGTTTGTTGACAAATCAGTCTAGATATTTAGTATGTCCGAAGTGTGGAAGTGCACAGGCCAGAAGTGGAGGATATCAAGAGTGTTGCAAAATTAGATTATGAAAGAAGGAAGCCTCACATTATTTTGTGAGGCTTCCTTCCTTACAATTTCATGGCGCTCCAAATTGTCCAACGATCTCTTTCGATAATAGGAGAGACGTTTTGTAATGCGATTTGAATTTGGTGTAGAAGTTGAGAAAGTTCATAATCTGTTAATTCGTATAGAATGGATCGACCCGTTCGAGGAGATAAATCCTGTAGCAATGCTTCTACAGAATCATGTATTTTTCGTATTTCCCATTGTGTTTGAGTAGGGAATACACGAAGAGAATATTTTTGTAATTCTTGCTGTATAGTGTTAGTTTTTGGCCTTCTATTTGATTCGGTTTCAATGAGTTTTGGAAATGCTGAGAAAAAATATCCGCGAATGTGTTCGGGACTTCCGGGAATTGTACAATCTTCAATAGTTCTGTCTTGTAAAATAAGTACACCGTTTTTCTTTAATATACGGGAAGCTTCACGTAGAAATGTAGGAATGTCTTGTAAATGATGAATCACTGCGCGCGAAATAACAAGGTCGAATGTTTCATTAGGATAGGGGATACTATGTGCATCACCTTGAATGAATGAAATATTTGGAACGCCGCTACAATTTTCTTTTGCGGCTTGTAATATTTCTCTTGAAAAATCAAGTCCAACAACACTTTTGGCTCCCATATGAGCAAGTTCTTTCGTATAAATCCCACCGCCACAGCCGATATCAATTATTTGCTTGTTTTGTATATTTGTAATATTTTTTATCATTTCTCTCCAAGAAATATGGGCGTTTCGCTGTGCGTATGTGTATTTATTATTTGCATCGTGAAAATTAATGGACATGAAAAAGACCTCCTTTCAATGCTTAGTATAGCTTATTTTATAGTGTTTCACGTTTTTGTTTTTTATATGAAGATTATAAGAATTTCTTATTGTAAAAGGAGGATTAAGTTGAAAAGGAAATATGTATTGTTGTTATTTGCTATGTTACTAGCTTCTTGTAGTCAAATGGAGCAAAAAAAAGAAACAAAAAAAGTGGAGGAGACGGTGAACGAAGTGAAAGAAACCATAGGGGTAACCGTTATACAAAAAAAACATAAAGAGAAAAAGTTACAGGAATCAGAAGCTAAAATAGTAATAGATATTATGGATAAAGCTGAGAAACAAGAAATAACAGGTAGCTTCGGTGAACCTGAATATGAAATACAAATTAGTAGAGATGGGAAAAAAGAAACATATTATGCATGGCTAAGAGGAGAAGATAGACGAGGATGGGTACAACATAAGAAAGCTATGTATATGCTGAATAAAAAAGATACGGAAAAGCTTTTGGCTATATTTCCAAATGTTTCAGAACAAAAAGAAGATGAGATGCAGGTAGGTCCGTTAACGGAAATAACAAAAAAAGATTTGCAGATTACCGCGTTCCATATTAAAGCGGGCAATCAAAAAGTGAATTATACGGTACAGTATACGATTTCACAATCATTATACAACAAGCTAGAGAAGGAACAAGAATATTATTTGCAAGTCATTTTCCCAGAAAAAGTTCAAAAATTAATTGGAGCAAAAGAGAGTGAAAAAATTTTAGGTGAAAAGGTAAAGGAAGGGTATAAACAGTATGAATTGCATGCTACTGTTCCGATACAAGATGCTTCAGAATCACAATTAAAGTCATTAGAAACATATTATGAAAATTATGATTTGAAAATATTTAATAGTAAAAAAGAAAAAATAGGTGTTTTTCAAAATATCATTCAAATTGTTAAAGAGTATGGTGAAAAAATGAATTTACAAAGATAAAGTGAAATTTTAATTAGTTCTTACGGATTGAGAGGAATATAAACACGTCAAGTCCATATGGCCTTTCCTAGGAAATGATAATAGAGAGGGGAAAACACCCCTCTCTATTACTTTACTTTTGCAGATGGCTCATTCATTGATTTTCGTGTAATAAGAAAAGAAATCATAAGAGCGGAAAGGATGATAAGGGCAATAAATACGTGATTGGGCAACAAATCTAATAATAATACGTAACTAACGGTATAAAAAATAAGAGTTGAAGCTAAAAACGATAGAGCGCCTATTATGAGAGATTGTAAATTCAATGGTGTGCACCTCCTTTTATTTATATTTTTGGCTAAAAATGGATTAAATAAACATTATTTCTAACAATAGAAAAAAATATGTCATAATAGAGAAAAGAACAAGCTTTGATGAATGAATATGATTCATTAATGAGAGATAAAGGAGAGGAATATGAAAAATAATAAAAAAGGGTTATGGGGAATTATTGTAGCAATAGGGCTATTTTTACTCTCTAAGTTAAAGTGGATATTTGCAATTTTTAAATTAGCAAAGTTTTCAACCGTATTTAGTATGTTTCTATCGCTTGGTGCATACGCAGTTATATATGGATGGAAATTTGGGGTAGCACTTATTTATTTGCTATTTGTTCATGAGATGGGACATTTGTGGGCTGCGAAAAGAAAAGGTATACCAACATCGCCGGCGATTTTTATTCCATTTATGGGGGCCTTGATTGGGATGAAAGAGATGCCAAAAAATGCAAAGGATGAAGCCTATATTGCCTATATGGGACCTCTGTTCGGATTGCTTTCCTTTTTACCTGCAATCCCACTTTATATAATAACGAAAGAGCCGTTTTGGGCGCTCATTATTTTACTTGGAAGTATGATTAATTTCTTTAATTTGATTCCAGTTTCACCGTTAGATGGTGGCCGAATTATTTCAGTTGTGAGTACGAAAATTTGGGGAGCAGGGCTTGTTTTATTGTTAGGTTATTCCATTTATTTTAAAAGCATTTTAGGAGGATTTATTGTTATTATCGGCTGTATGGAGTTATATAGAGTTATAAAGAGAGACGAGCCGATTAAGGAATTAGGCCATAGAATGGATGGAATGAAAGAATATATTGATAAGCTTGAAGAGGAATTAAAAGAAACTGGTGCGGCACATCGAACTATATATATGATGCATCATGAAATGAATGGATTAAGGCAAAGAGAGCGTGAAAAAGAATTAAAAATAGGAGAGCTTCAAAAAATGGAAGTGTTAGAGTATCTTTTACCAAAGTTTGAACCACTTGATTACGTTCCGTATGAAGATGAGAAAGAGACGCATACGATCCATATAAGAGAAGCGTTTGAAATGTCAGAAAGAAAATTACAGGAATGGGAGACAGAAAAGAGACAACAAGAAAACTATTATAAAGTGGATATGAAGACGAAATGGACAGTATTTGCTTGTTATATTGGATTAATGGCTATACTTGGTTACACAGCTTATGAAGGGTATATTGTTTTACAAGAACATTTACCACAGAGAAGTTTGTAGAAAAATAGTGTCGAAATAATAAGAAGGATTTATATAGGAATTATAATTCTACGAGAGAATGTTACAAATGTAGTACTATATTGTAATATTCCAAGTAGAGAAGGAGTTCTGTATATGAAGAAATTGTTAAGTGTGTTCGGGATTATTATCGTAATGGGTATTGCGAGTTATAGTCTTATGAAGGTGTTATTACATTATGCGGATAAGCCCGCTGAGGTAAGTACAACGGCTCAAATAGAAGATGTGCAAGAAGAGACGAAAGTGCTTGATTTTATTCGTACGACACATGAGAGTTACAATAATTTCTTAAACTATGGTAAGGCAGAGAATTATACAGATGGGGACTGGAACCAATTTAAACAATGGTTTCAAGAACAAGAATCAACTTTAAAAAATATACATACAGAAATAAAAAATGAAAAAATAAAACGCGATGTAAATAGAAGTTATGAAATTGTAAAAAAAGGTGTGGAACTCCAAAATATTGAGTATGTAGTTTATGCACATCGTGTATACCATGACTTAGATATTATCGTAAATAAATATAGAGGTGAAACGAACATCTGGGGGTATACAGAGTTTGGAGATGGGAAAGATATAAAGGTAATTGAACAAGCTATACAAGCAAAATAATAAGCTAGCATTCTAGTTAGCTTATTTTCTTTTGTAAGTGAAATGTTCATATATTTTTCACAAAAACACCGTGTTAATAGTGATTAAAATCACAATATGTAGGATTTAATTCAGTTACACTAAAAGCAGTTAAGGAAATAGAGGAGTGGGATACAATGTTAAGTGAAAAAACAATTGAAATCGTAAAATCAACAGTACCATTATTACAAGAAAAAGGCGTTGAAATTACAACGAGATTTTATGAAATTTTATTTTCGGAGCATCCGGAGTTATTGAATATTTTCAACCATACAAATCAGAAAAAGGGAAGACAACAACAAGCGTTAGCGAATGCTGTTTACGCAGCTGCAACGTACATTGATAATTTAGAAGCCATTATTCCAGTTGTAAAACAAATTGGTCATAAGCATAGAAGTTTAGGTATTAAAGCAGAGCATTATCCGATTGTAGGTACATGTTTATTACGTGCAATTAAAGAGGTTGCAGGTGCACCTGATGAAGTTTTAAATGCATGGGGAGAAGCTTATGGTGTCATTGCGGATGCATTTATTAGCATTGAAGCAGAGATGTATGAAGAAGCGGCACATAAAGAAGGTGGCTGGAAAGATTTCCGTAACTTTGTAGTTGTTAAAAAAGTGAAGGAAAGCGATGTTATTACGTCATTTTATTTAAAACCTGAAGATGGTGGGAAAGTTTCTTCATTCATCCCAGGACAATATGTAACGGTTCAAATCAATATCGAAGGTGAAACATATACACATAATCGTCAATATAGCTTATCTGATGCTCCTGGAAAAGAATATTATCGTATTAGTGTAAAGAAAGAAAAAGGTGTAGATACACCAGATGGTAAAGTATCCAATTACTTACATAATCATGTAAAAGAAGGCGATATGTTACCAGTAAGTGCACCAGCGGGAGATTTCGTATTAAATATGAATTCAACATTACCTGTTGTACTAATTAGTGGTGGAGTAGGTATTACACCTATGATGAGTATGCTAAATACGTTAATTGAACAAGACTCAAAACGTAGTGTATATTTTGTTCATGCAGCGCTCAATAGTAATACACATGCAATGAAGGAACATGTTGAGGCAGTAGATAATGAATACGAACAAGTTAAAGCATACACTTGCTATTCTGCACCGACTGAAAAAGACTTAGAAATGAAGAACTTTGATAAGGAAGGCTTCATTGAAGGCGAATGGTTACAATCTATTATTCCGACAACTGAAGCAGAATTTTATTTCTGTGGTCCGGTGCCGTTTATGAAGCATATAAACGCTATATTAACTGATTTAGGTGTGAAACAAGAGCACATTCATTATGAATTTTTCGGTCCAGCAGCAAGCTTACAATAGTGGGAACTTGAACAAGCAAAAAACGAGGTNNACCTCGTTTTTTGCTTGTTCTCTTAATAATCGATTTACTGTTTCACGGCGTACACCTATCAGTTGACCAATTTCACTTTGCGTTAATATTTCATAAATAGGGATATCACCTAAATATAAGGTAAACCACTCTTGTAAACGATGAAGGCGCTCTTTCGGAGAGACTGTTGTTAATTGATCAATACGTTGTTGCATCATTCTTAATTTTGATTGCAATTGCATAGCGATATTGGCATATGATTCAGGATTTGCCTGAAGTTTATCGTACCATTCGCTACTCATAATAGGTTCTACCTCGGTTTTTATTAAAGCGATGGCTGTACCGTGATATTCTTTCGGTGAAATTAATGAATGGTGAGGTATTGTTTCACCTGGAACGATAATGTTAAATAAAAATGGTGTTCCATCTTCTTGTAGTCTCACTACTTTTAATAAACCGGATTTAATAAAATATAAAGGACCGTCTTCGCCTTGACGGAATAGTACGTCTCCCTTGTGTAGAATCAATGTTAGCCCCCCATTTAAACATTTCTATTTCTTCTATTTTAGCTTATATGTATAAAGACAATATGCTATTTAAACAGCAATTTCATTGACGAAATGTATGCTATTACAGTAGTATACTATTTAGTGTGTAATAGTACTAGCAATGAATACGCTGTAGGGGGTTTAGTATATTGTTAGATGCGATGAAGATGACGGATATGAGAATTCCGGCGAATGCTATCATTCATGTGGAAGAGATGAAAGGTGGAGTTGTTCTATCCGTTGAAATAGACGGCCAAATTATTTATACAATGGCCTATGATGAAGAAACCGATAGTTATGCTGAATTATATGATCGAAATGATAAGAGGGCGTGCCAAGTACATGAGGACTTTATGGGATGGTCACTTCTTCACTAAAAAGATGTCAATATGACATCTTTTTTTATTGAATCGATAGATTATACAAAGAAATGAAATATATGGATAAGATTTGTAATAAATGATTTTGCATTGTTAACACTTTGTAACTGCAAGTGAACTATTTTTTCGCTATCATTAAGGTAACAGTCGTAGCTATAGGAGTGGTCAACTTGAGGAACGTACATATTTCAAATTTTATGCTATTAGGTGTTTGTCTCATTTTACTTGTTCTCCTTGGAACGTTTTTATATTCATGTGTATAAGAAAAAACGCATTCTAAAAAGAACGCGTTATAAAAGGGACGTAATGATTAATCTAGTTCCAAGAATCATTAATGTAATACGTAATAAATTAATTACTGCTTTACCACTAAGTTTTGTATTAATATAAGCCCCGATTTTTCCGCCAATCCACGCACCAGGAATAAGGATTAATGCATAAATCCAGCTAACATTTCCCAGGGAGATATGAGTTGCAGAACTTACAATTGCTGATAGAAATACGATAAACATCGAAGTTGCTACAGCAATGTGTGCTGGGAATGCAAACAGGAGCATCATCGCTGGAACAAGTAAGGCGCCACCGCCAATTCCAAATAAACCAGAAATAAATCCAACTATAAAGGCAATAAAGATAGCGAGGAGCGGTGGGAATTGATAGTTTACAGTATTTCCTTCGTTATCTGTAAAAGAACGCTTAATTACAGTCATATTTGATAAGGAAAGAGGTTTTAATTTGTCTCGTAACATAAGAAGAATTGAGACGAAAATAAGGAACAACCCAAAATATAAAGAAAATGTATCTTGGTTTAAAAACTTGTTCGCCCATGATCCGATAATACCACCAGGGCCGCTCCCGATAAATAAAATAAGTCCACTTTTGTAATCTACTCGCTTATGTTTCATGTAAGTAAGGGTGGAAGACAGTCCTGTAAAAACGACTGTTACCATAGAAGTTCCCACTGCGAGTTGTGGGGATAAACTGTGTAATCCAATTAATAATGGAACAATAATAATTCCGCCTCCGAGTCCAACTAGGCTCCCGACCGTCCCGGCGATTAGTCCGATGCAAAGTAACATGATGTATTCCAAACTTTCCAACTCCTCTAAATAACTTATCCACCAATTATTATACACGCTTTTTAATAAGAAATAGGGTTGTTCACAAAAAAGTCGTCTTCCTAGATAAATCAGGAAGACGACTTTTAATTAAAAGATTAAGTGTAATAAAGAGTAAAATAAAGCAGCTAAAGAAGCTGAAATAGGAAGTGTAATTACCCATGTAATTAACATACGTTTAGCAGTTCCCCATTTTACACCTTTCACACGGTGAGAAGCACCAACCCCTAAAATAGAAGAAGAGATAACGTGCGTTGTACTAACTGGTAAGTGAATGAATGTTGCGCCAAAAATAACAAGTGATGATGATAAATCGGCAGCTACACCATTTACAGGACGAATTTTCATAATTTGTCCACCGACAGTTTTAATAATTTTCCATCCACCGACAGAAGTACCAAGACCCATTGCAGTTGCACAGGCTAATTGTACCCAGAAAGGGATTTCGTCAGAAGTATGATAGTTATTGGCCATAAGAGCCATCGTAATGATTCCCATTGCTTTTTGTGCATCATTCGTACCGTGTGTAAAAGCTTGCAATGCTGCAGTAAAAATTTGGAATATACGGAAGTTTTTGTTCGTTTTCGTTAAGTTAAAGTTTTTAAAGACGACTTTAAAAATACTGTATACGATATAACCAATAACAAAAGCGATAATCGGTGAAATGATTAAAGCTTCAAGAATTTTTATGAACCCTTTAAAGTTTAATGAACTAAAACCAGCAGCAGCGATTGCTGCGCCTGCGATCGAGCCAATGATTGCATGCGAAGAACTACTTGGAATACCATAGTACCAAGTGATTAAATTCCATGCTATTGCCGCAAGCAAAGCAGCTAAAATTACAAGAGAACCATTAGGTAAAGCAAATGGGTCAACGATATCTTTTGTAATAGTTTTTGCTACACCTGTAAATGTCATCGCACCTACAAAATTCATAAGAGCTGCCATAATAATTGCATGTCTAGGCTTTAGAGCTTTCGTTGAAACAGCCGTTGCAATAGCGTTTGCTGTATCGTGAAATCCATTGATAAAGTCAAAAGCTAAAGCGCAAATGACTACTAAAACGGTCAGTATCAAGAGTGTATCCATGATCAAACTCCTTACGCGTTCTTCATAATAATTGTTTCTAATACGTTTGCAACGCTTTGGCAGCTATCTGCTACTTCTTCAAGCTCTTCGTAAATCTCTTTATATTGAATAATCTTAATCGGATCTTGTTCACGAGAGAATAAGTGCTTAATCGCATGACGGCGAATATCATCACATTGTGACTCGTAATCCTTAATCTTAATCGCATTTGTACGAATGTCGACTAATTTTTTGTTAGACATTAATTCAACAGAGTTTGCAATCTCAATCGCACATTGATTGATTGCTTCAACGAATTTAATCATGTATTCATCAGCTTCTGTAATAGAATACATTTCGAATAGACCAGCACTGTGATCTAATCCATCTAATACATCATCCATACTCATTGCAAGTTGTAGGATGTCCTCACGTTCAATAGGAGTAATAAACGCTTTGTTTAGCTCCATAATGATTTCGTGAATGAATGAGTCACCTTTTGACTCATACTCTTTCATGCGCATAGAAAACTCTTTTAAATCGCTAGCATTTTTAATTTTATACTCCACGAAAAACTGCGCGCCTTCTTTTAAATTTTCGGAAACATTCATTAGCATTTCAGAAAATTTATCTTTTTTTGATTTAAAGACCATTATTGTTACCCCCACAAAAGTAATATATGTAAAATATATTGGCTAATCAATTCTAACAAAAAACTGTCGTTTTTTAAAACATTTTATCGAAAAGTTTACAAAAACTTAACATAACTCTCATTGTTGTATTAATAATATTAATATTCAATAAGGAATATCTTACTTGTAGAATGTCCTTTTCTTGCAAAAAGTATGAATGTGAAAGAAAAGCTTTACACTATAGGAACCACTACGTTATTATAATAAATTTAAAAGGAGGTATATTCTTCCTTTTGAAAAGAAGAGTGTAAACAAACGAAGGAAGTGAACGAATGAAATTGAAGAACACTCACTTTAAAAAAATGCTTGAGTGGTTCAATAAGAGGAAGAAACTTCGTAATTCATTAATTGTATTAGGAAGTTTGCTCGCTATTATATTTGTAGTTATAAATATAATAATTTCCATTCAAGACATATCTGAATTAAAACAAGCAGTTCCACAACCAACTTTAATTTACGATGCAAATAATGAAGTTGCGACCAAATTAGCTTCTTCTAAAACAGAAGGTGTTAAAAGGAAAGATATTCCTGACATTATGGTTCAGGCAATTGTTGCTGTAGAGGATAAGGAATTTTTTAACCATCGCGGTATTTATTATAGTGGAATTATCAGTGCAGTTTTTAAAAATCTCACAGCAGGAGAAGTTGTGGCAGGCGGAAGTACAATTACACAACAACTTGCGAAAAATGTGTTTTTGACACAAGACCGCACATACTCGCGTAAAATAAAGGAATATTTTCTAACAAAAAAAATAGAACGTACTTATACAAAAGATGAAATTATTGAAATGTATATGAATCAAATTTATTTTGGTGAAGGTGCTTGGGGGATAAAAAAAGCAGCTAAATCTTATTTTGATAAGGATGTAAAGGATTTAACAATTTCAGAGGCTGCAACGATTGCGGGCTTGATTAAAGCACCGTCTGCGTATTCGCCTTATAAAAACTTTAATAAATCAATTGAACGACGTAATGTCGTACTAGGTTTAATGAAAGAACAAGGATATATTTCTGAAGAACAGTACAAGAAAGAAAAAGAGACAGGCCTTGTATTAAGACGTGGTGTTGATGACAAATATAAAGGGAAATACTCTCAATATGTAGACTATATTGTTAGAGAAGCGATGGATAAGTATGAATTGACACAAAATGAAATTTTAGCAGGTGGTTATCGTATTTATACAGAGCTTGATCCGAAAAAACAACAGGCTGTAGAGGATGTTGTAAATAATGATAGTTATTTCAAAGATAGTGGCTCAGATCAGCTTATGCAAACAGGTGTAGTTCTTATAAATCCAAAAACAGGTGGTGTTCCAGCTTTAGTTGGGGGCAGAGGACCGTATCAGTTTTTACAGTTTAACCATGCAACCCAATTAAAAAGACAACCAGGATCAACATTAAAGCCTCTTGCTGTGTATGTACCAGCTCTAGAACAGGGGTATGAAGTATACGATATATTAAAAGACGAACCATTTAATATTAAAGAATATAAACCGCAAAATAGTGATCATACTTTTCACGGTGATGTGACAATGTATGAAGCGGTGGCAAAGTCATACAACGTTTCGGCTGTTTGGCTATTAGAACAAATAGGATTAGACAAAGGGTTGAACTCTTTAGAGCGATTTGGTATTCCGTTAGAACCAGAAGATCGTACGTATCCGATTGCTTTAGGCGGGATGCATGTGGGGACTTCTCCATTTGTAATGGCTCAAGCATACAGTGCGTTGGCAAATGATGGTGTTCAAGTGGAAGCTCATGCAATTAGAGAGATACAAAATGCTGAAGGTGAAACCATTGGAAAATGGTATAAGAAAGAGACACGTGTGACGAGCGAGAAAATTGCTCAAAAGATGACATACTTATTGAAAGGTGTTGTCGAAAAAGGAACTGGTGAAAAAGCGAAAGTTAATAATATTGATACAGCAGGAAAAACTGGGACGACTCAACTTGTAAATGGGCCAAGTGCTGGTGCGAAGGATTCATGGTTTGTTGGATATACGCCAGATTTAGTAGGTGCGATTTGGGTAGGGTATGATAAAACGGATAGTGAGCATTATATTCCGGGAGGGAGTCAAATTACGACGACGATGTTCCGAGATATTATGAAAAAAGCAAATGCGAATCCAGCTCAAAAAGCATTTCAGTTATCGCTCATACCTGAGGCTGAATACAAAAAACAATTGCAAACAATTCAAGAGGAAAAACGCAGAAAAGAAGAAGAGAAGCGAAGGAAAGAAGAGGAACAACAAAGAAAACAAGAGCAGCAAGAGTGGTTTGATAAAGTAAAAGAGTGGATTCCATCATTTTGGTAAAAGAAAGAGGCGAATAACAAGATTCGCCTCTTTTTTCTGTGGATAATCAAGTAGAGTAATAATCAGTTGGATTTTGTTCATTCCTACTGGTTATTAGCTCAAACCAATCGGGATAAGTGATATTACTCGTTAAGTGTAACATTTGTACTACCAAAAGATTGAGAATCGTATGTGACGATTATTTTTCCCTTACTAATAGGTTCATAAGGCAATTCTTCTTCATAATCACCATTATTTTCATTATGGATGGAAAGGGTGATTTCATCAATGTCTTTATTTTTATACTGATCTTTAATTGTTTCAGCAATTTGAAGTAGGTTTTCGTAACTAGAAGCTTTTGTAATAAGCATTCCTGTTATAACCTTTTTTTCGTTATGAGTGTAAGAAGAATAAGGGACACTATTTTGCTTTGTATACAGAAGTTCGTATGGAACTGTTTTTCTATCTGCTTTTGATACAGTGGAATATTTTAGAGTTAAAAAAAATCCTACACATAAAATAATGCATACCATAAGACCAATCCAAATGCGTATTAGTGATATAACTCTCATTTTCATCCCTCTTTCATATCTTTGACTTCACTATTTATCATACAAAATGAGGATTAAGATAGAGTAAATTTGAGGTAAAGAAACGTAAAGAAGGAGCACTTATCCTCCCAAATAAGTGCTCCTTTCTATATAAAGAGAGATTTAATACACAGTCAAACGAAGTATATTACTATAAAAATATGCTTATACGCCTGTTTCTAAAATTGTTAAAGTATCTGAAGTATCATTAAAATTAATATTGTTTAATTCGAAAACTTGATTAAATTGAATATTCTTCCCAGGTGATATAGTTTGAGGGTTTGAGTTTCCTATTGCAGCTATAGTTACAGGAATTGGAGTACCAGCCGGTCCTTGAATACCTCTTGAGGCCCTTGGGCACCCGTAGCCCCTTGAGAACCAGCTGGTCCTTGAAATACCTTGAGGTCCTTGAGCGCCAGCCGGTCCTTGAGCCCTTTGAGGTCCCGTAGCCCCTGTAGTACCACCACCTAGATATCCAGATCCATACTGAACTAAGATAGCTTGAATTTCTGCAATGAGCTTAACGAGTTTATCGGTAGCACAGCAATTAATTTTGAATAACTTAGCGATTGGCGTGTAGTTTATGAAATAGTTTATCATTTGTACTGATTCATTCTTTCAAGGTTTGTTTTAGGTAAAATGGGAATAGAAATCGTGAAAGTTGTCCCATTGTGATTACTAGCCAATTTTAATGTCCCGTTGTGATTTTGAATGATTTTCTTCGTTACTGATAAGCCTAGTCCTGTTCCAGAGTCTTTTGTTGAGAAGAACGGATCAAAGATATATTCTTGAATAGCTGGAGGAATACCAGTCCCGTTATCTGTGAAAGTAATCCGAACAAAATTATCTAGGCGATAACTAGAGATTTGAATAGAAAGAGGTTTCTCGCCTTGGGCATCGACAGCATTTTGAAATAAGTTTAAAAAAACTTGTACAAGTTCATGACGATCCATATTGACTAACACATCATCTAATTCGGTAGAAAAATCATAGTCAATCGAAATGTTGTGTAAAAAGACTTCACTAGCGAGTAACTGCTGAATATATTCACGTAAAAATGTATTAATAGAAAACGGTTCCCTTGTAAATTCACGTGTTTTTGAAATAGATAAAAACTTTGTAATAATACTATTTGCACGGTCTAATTCAGGAATCAATAAATTTTCAAATAAGTCTTTATTTGATGAAGAAACGCTCTCTTGTAAAAATTGTAAGTATCCTCGTACGGTTGTAAGTGGGTTGCGTACTTCGTGTGCAATCCCAGCTGCAATTCTCCCTGCTAATGAAAATTTCTCTGCATCACGTTCTGTGTTTAAGTAGTGAAAGGCGCTAATAACTCTAAAAATCTCTCCATTATAATCACGAATAATTCGGTTATTTATAATGCCATAATTTTTGTCTAAAACTTCTTCATTATATATTTCGGTTCCTGTTTTTAATGTTTCGATAGCTTTAATTTTTTCTTCTGGTAAGTTTAATAACTGCTGAATTGGCTTGCCGATTATTTCGTTTCGTATTACGCCAAAATCATCTGCAGCAGCTTGATTACATAAAGTAATATTCCCTTTACTATCAATAAAGGTTACATGATGTGAAAAAGCATCAAAAATATGAACAAAGTGTTTTTCGAGTTGTTCAAATAAAAATAATGAATCGCAAGTAAGTTGAAAATCAGCTTCTTTATTCTCTTTACGTATATTTTGAATAGAATGAGTTGTTCGTGTTTTTTTTATTTGTAAACCAATATGTGGATTTTTATATGTGAAATGGTGTGGTAATTGATCCACAAGTTCTTCATAAAAACGTACTTTATTTTCTAGTTCTTCTATTCGTTTTTTATGAGATACAATAGCGTCGTTTGGAAGCATAAATAAATAACCCCTCAATTTAAAAATTCTTCCATTTAGTATATCATACTTTTATACGGATACTCTTAAAGAAAGGGCTACTGAATGAAATCGATTAGCCGAAGGGGTTAGGGAGTAAGTGGAATGAATGTAAGATGAAGGTAGAAAGGGAGGGATATGTTTGCTTTTCATTGGAGTCACAGGGTGGGGAGATCATGATTCTTTATATATAGATCCCTATGAAAATAGAAATAAATTACGAACATATAGTGAGCATTTTCCCATTGTGGAAGTAGATAGTTCATTTTATGCGATGCAGCCTGCACGAAATTATACGAAATGGGCGATGGAAACACCAAAAGATTTTTCATTTATCGTAAAAGCATATCAAGGAATGACAGGGCACATGAAAGGGGAAATTCCTTTTTCTACGTTTGATGAGATGTTTGATGTATATAAACAATCTATTCTTCCTTTAATAGAAGCGAATAAGTTAAAAACGATTTTATTTCAATTTCCACCATGGTTTGATTGCAAAAAGAAAAATGTAGATTTCCTTCGATATACGAAAGAAAAAATGGAAGGTTTACCGTGCGCAATAGAATTTCGAAATCAAACATGGTTTTATCCGAAAATGAGAGATAAGACGGTACAGTTTTTAGAACAGGAGAAATGGATTCATACAATTTGTGATGAGCCGCAGGCAGGAATAGGCTCGGTACCGCTCGTGTTAGAAGTAACGAATTCAGACATGGCGTTAATACGTTTTCATGGTCGGAATGTTCATGGCTGGCTTGATAAAGGGGAAAATTGGAGGGCGGTTCGCTGTTTATATCGTTACAACAATAAAGAATTGGAAGAATGGGTAGAACGACTAGAACAATTAAAAGAGAAGACAAAGGAAATATACGTATTATTTAACAACAATTCAGGTGGGGATGCCGCAGATAATGCGAAGCAGCTTATGAAAATGATGAACATTACATATGGTGAGCCAAAACCTGAGCAATTAAATTTGTTTGAATAATAAAACAAGAAAGGCACTGTACAAACAGGGGGAATGTACAGTGCCTTTCTATATGAAAAAGAGGGGTAACAATGTTACTGAGCGTTTGGTTGATTCATCAATTGTTGGCTTCGTAATAAATGATAATGGTTATCATTATCATTGTCAATGGTTTTTCGGAAAATAAATAAAAAACTTTATATATTTTGAATACCAATAAAAAAAGAACAGCGATTAATGCTGTTCTTTTCCAGTGATGAATTGTTGTAAATCAAATGGAGTTATCGCTTGGATAAATTCTTTTGAGATAAGTGTTTGAACAAGAGTGCTCTCAGAAATGGTAGCACCTGTTTTCTTTTCATAAGCTTGTCTTAATAAATCAAGTTTTTCAGCCGTTTCTTGTGGTAATTCAATTGTTAATGTGTTCATAATTTCTCCCCCTTACTATTAGAGTACCACTACAGTATAGGAGAGACAAGAGAAGTGGATGTGAAACATAAAAAAGGTTACCAAAACTATAAATGGTAACCTTTTTTATGTATAAAAATTATTATGCAATACCGATATACTTTAAAGTTTTTGATGGAGTACTATGATCAAAGAAGTGTTGTAAAAATGCAATGTCAACACCTGATTTGTATGCACAATAGCCCCAAGTTTTTCGAAGTGTATGTGAGCTAATCCCTTCTAATCCAACTTCTTTTGCAGCTTTGTTTAAAATGTACCATGCATGTTGTCTCGTAATAGATTTTGTTCCTTTTTGAGACTTTAATAATGGCTCATTACGTTTCCAAGTTTTACGTTCTTTCATGTAGTCTTCGATTGCGTGCTGTAAGTCTTCATTTACAGCAAACCATTTATGTTTCTTTACTTTTTCATTGTAGAATAAAATGGAATGGCGAACATTTTCATTTTCATCAATTACATCATTAACTTTTAGCTGTAAGATTTCACTTACCTTTAAACCAGAATTTACAGCTAATACGAATAATAAGCCATCACGTTTCGAAGATTGTAAAAGTATATTTTTGATAGTTTCTAATTGTTTTTCATTTTGAATAGGTTGTCCTGCTTGTTTCATTTCACGCACTCTCCTCTTTTATATGTGTAAAGGAAAGGATTAACTTGTTTCTTACTATAAAGGGAGAGTGTGAATTTCATGTGAACTCCTAGTGAAATTAAGACAAATTATTTGACTTCTTTTACTTTTTGTAAATTAAAATAGAATACAACACTATTAGTCGTATTATATACACCGTACTCGGCATGATGGAGGTCTAAAATATTTTTAACAATAGATAATCCCAGGCCGGTACCTCCCGTATGACGGCTACGAGATGCATCTAAACGATAGAAGCGATCCCAAATTTTTTCAAGACTTTCTTCTGGGATAGGATTTCCTGTATTTTCAATTTCGATTTTTACTGTATCTTCCGTTTCTACAACAGAGACTTGTATTTTTTCTCCATCAGGCGTATAACGAATGGCGTTGCTCAGTAAGTTCACAACTACTTGCTCAATACGACTACGGTTCGCTGTAACAAATATAGAAGAGTCTACATCGACGTTCACTTGTAAATGCTTTTCTTCCATACTAAATAGTAACTTTGTATAGACTTGTTGAATTAATTCACCGATTGAGAATGTTGTCATTTCTAGTTTATACGTACCGGATTCTAATTTTGCTAATTCTAACATTTCAACAATTAATCTGTTCATATTTTCTGTTTCTTCTAAAATAACATCTGTATAATATGTCGTATCTTTACTAACACCATCTTTAATTCCTTCGGCGAAACTTCTAATTACACTGAGTGGTGTTTTTAATTCGTGTGATACACCAGAGATGAATTCTTTTCGTGTCTTTTCCAATTGGCGTTCACGTTCAATGTCTTGTTGTAATTTTGTATTGGCAACATTTAATCGATCGATTCGGTCTTTTAAGTTTACTGATAATGTATTAATACTACCAGAAAGACCGCCAATTTCATCGTCTGCTGTAACTGGTAATTTCTCACTAAAATCAAAATTAGCCATTTTTTTCGTAACGCGATTAATCTTAAGTAATGGTTTCACAATGATTTTTGAGTAGTAGAAGGATAACAAAATAATTACGAGAAACACGATGATTAAGGCATAGACATAATAATCTTTTAAAACGAGCATAGCTTCATTAACAGGTTGTAAAGATGCTATCGCAAAAGCGTATTCTGTAATCTTTCCATTTTCCATAATAGGTTTTACAAAGATACTATTTTTTATATTCTCCCCGCCATCTAATATATAAGTGTTTAATTGCTGGGAGTTAGAAGTGCCATCCCTAATAGTACCTGCAAAAGATTGAACGGCTTGTAACGTTTCAAAATCATTTGCAAGACGAACCTCAGCTTTTGAGGGGAGCTGTAACTTAGATATAACACCAGTAAAAGCAATTTGAGTTGTAGTTTTGTATCGGCTTGTAAGTTTATTTTTAGAAGGATTACCATTTATTGATTGGAAATCTGAATTGACATGTTCGTTTCGCCATCGATTATAATTCGTTGTTAATTCTAGTGGTGTTATTATATTACCTTGTACGAATCCGGCTACATGGATCATTCCATCTTTTTTTAAACCTAAATTTTCAAATTTATTATATTCTTCAGGTGTTAAAAGATTATTGAGTGGGATGGAGTACGTTTTGTGATTGGCAGTATTAATTACATCAATGTAGAAATTGTTTTCGCTTTTAATAATGCCGTTAGAATCTAAAAATTGCATGTCAGCATTGGTTTTATCATGAAATTCTTGTTTTAGTTTTCTAATTTCCTCATAACTTTTTCCGCTTTTTTCATAATTATCTATGAATTTTTCAAAAGCAGTTTGAACGGTTTTTACTTTTTTATTAATATAAAATTTCTCTAGAAATAAAGATTGTCCTAGGAAAAAAAGGAGGAATATGATTGTAAATAATGTTGACGTTAATAAGAATAGTTTAAAGACGATACTTCTGTTTTTCACTGCGTCACCTCTTATGAGAAATACTGTAAATGATCCCTTTATCCCGCAAAAGCCCGATTGGTGTGGGCTAATAATCAGTGGGGATGGAAAAAAACTGATTAAAGTTCACTTTATTATAACAAACATGACAAGAAAGTAGAGAGGGGAAATCTGTCTCTTCCTAAAGTAGTTTTTTATGAAAAGTCACATAAAAAGAACTCGCCAGACGTATGACAAGTTCTTTAGTGTGTTATTGTTGAATTGCTGCATCTAAAGCGATTTCAATCATTTCATTAAATGTAGTTTGACGCTCTTCAGATGTTGTTTCTTCGCCAGTGAAGATGTGGTCACTTACTGTTAATACAGATAAGGCATTTACACCATATTTCGCTGCTAATGTGTAAAGAGCAGTTGTTTCCATTTCTACTGCTAATACACCGTAATCCCCAAGTTTTTTAACCATGTCCATGCTTTCACGATAAAATACATCTGCTGTTAAAACATTACCAACACGAACGTGTAATCCTTTTTCAGTTCCTGTATCGTAAGCTTTCTTTAAAAGATCAAAGTTTGCAGCTGGTGCAAAATCAAAACCAGGGAATGTTAAACGGTTCATATTAGAATCAGTACAAGCTGTCATTGCAATAATAACGTCACGTACTTTTACGTCTTTTTGAATCGCACCACAAGTTCCAACGCGAATTAAATTTTTAACTCCGTAGCTTTGGATTAATTCGTTTACATAAATAGAAATAGAAGGAACACCCATACCAGTACCTTGAACAGATACTCGTTTTCCTTTATAAGTTCCAGTGAAACCTAACATACCACGTACGTTGTTATAGCAAGTAACGTCTTCTAGAAATGTTTCAGCGATATATTTTGCGCGTAATGGATCACCAGGTAGTAGAATAGATTCAGCGATTTCACCTTGTTTTGCTTCAATATGTACACTCATGAAAAGTCCTCCTTATAATGTATTGATAGAAATCAATATCATTTGCATTATACACTACGAATCCTTTCAATTAAAATCTTTTTATAATTTGTAATATGTGCAAACTAGAAGGATTTCATAAATCATAATCTAGAATATATATGTAAGAAGTTTTGTATGAATAGAGACAATAAAAATGGTAGGTGATATTTTGAAGAACCTTGTCATTGGACTTGTTGCTTTGCTATTAATTGTAGCAGGAGGATTTTACATAAAAAAATATCAAGAAACCGTAGGGACAGTAGGAGATGTTGAGGAAGTAAAATGGGATGTGTCAAATGGAAAGGGAAATGAGAAAGTTGATATTTTGTTTCAATTACGAAATAAAAACAATAATGAAGTTCGTGGTGTGAATGATCAAATTCGGGCAGTTATTGTAGATGGACAATTAAAACAGGTACAACAAATGAAACCTACATTTGCAGGGAATGGATCCTATAAGCTATCTTCCAAAATAGCGAAAGATGAAGGGTATACAATATTTTTATATGAAGAAGAAAATAAGTCCGTAGAATCATTCGCTAAGAAAGATTTTGGGAAAGAAATAGAGGAGAAAAATAAGAAAAAAGTGAAAACCCCAATCGATAGTGTGCTTACAAAAAAAATAGGCGAATATGAAGTTTCTCTTTTATTTGGTGCATTGCATCCGAATGAGCCTGTGACGTTAACATTTCAGTTTCAAGCGAAAAAGGGTGTGAAATTGAAATTACATGCAGAGAGAGGCGAAGTGGAGTCTCTCTATATTGTGGATGACACGAGGGAAAACTTTTTATATGCTTTGCCTGTTGATACGGACGAGCATTTACAATATCGCATTACATTTCCGGCTGAAGGTACGTATAAAATGTGGGGAACTTTCTATATAAATGGCAAGAAATATGAAAAGGAGTTTATTGTACAAGTTCAAAAACGAAAAAACAGCTAGATGTTTAGCTGTTTTTTCGTTTTCCTATTAATTTTGTTACAGAGAGCATTGTAAGTGGTAAAGAATGATTCTTCCTAAATGCTAAATATTTACCACTCCATGCTGGTTTGTATTTTTCTTTAAAGTGTCGTAATCCGCTGAAACTATACGTATAACGGACATTATTAAAGATTGCAGCAGCAACTCGTTCAGACCAAAAAGATTGTGTTGATAAACCAACATTTGAAAGTGGTGCCATCCCAATATTAAAGGAGTGGTAGTCATTTTCTTTTGCCCAGTGGAATAAGTGAATGAAAATTGCATCCATAATACCGCTAGGCGCATCTGGATAATAACGCATTAAATCAACAGACAATGATCCGTTTTGATATACAGGCATAAAGGTTGTGAATGCGATGATTTTTCCTTCCGCGTCAGATAATGTAGCGATAGGCGCGTGGCTAATATACTCACGATCGAAGTATCCGAGTGAAAAACCTTTTTCTTTTTTTCCGCCGAGCCATGCATCTGAAACTTTCCTTAACTCTTCATATAATTCGTCTGAGAATGGCGGTTCATGAATAGAGAATGTATAGCCTTCTCTTTCAAAACGGTTGAAAGTCGCTCGCATACCAGCGCGTTTCTTTCCTGTTATTGTAAATGTATTTAAATCAACGACAGCTTCTTCACCAAGCTTAAAGAAGTTATAACCAAAATCATGGTATAAACTCATCCATTTACTTTCGATTTGATAGAATACGCAAATGTATCCAAATCGATCGGCCTCAGCTAAAAACTCTTGCAACACAGTACGATAGGATGATGAATCACCAATTGGATCACCTAGTACAACAAGGCGTTTCCCGGTTATGGAGAAGAGAAGGAGTGCTTTCCCATCACTACTGAAGAAGCATTGTTTATCTCCTAAGAAGCCTAAATGACTAAGTACATTTCCGCCATGTTCAGCTAAAAAGTTTTGTAATCTTTTATCATTAGCTGGTTGCCCGGGAAATTCATTTCGATAACGATTGGCAATGAGTGAGCCAATTAGTAAAAACGTAGGAACGAAAAAGGCAGAGGCTAATGCACTTCGTTTCACTTGTGTAATATTACGAACGACAAAATCAGGTTTAAAAGCTTCTTTTGCACTTGCAAATAAGACCCCTAAATATTTATATGAATATAATGTTACTAATAAGAATATAAAAACTTTTACAATATCAGAAATTGAGACTTCCATTTTCTCGCGTACAAACCTTTTTCGAAGCATATATAATACAGCGAGTACGATTAATAAAATAAATGTTTCCTCAATATCAATTCCTTTTAGTGTATTAAAGATAGCCGCTCCAATTAACGAAACAATCGTCATATAATAAGAACGTTTTGTTCCGTAATATATCCCCCGTGAAAGGATTAAGAGGAGAATACCAAATGTTAGCGATAAGCTAAAAGAAAATTGAATAAGATATTTTGGTGCTAGAATATGTAAGGCGTGTGCCCGATTTATACTTGTTGGTAGAATGGTCGATAAAATGACCATTAACCCAGCAAATACTGTTAAAGCAGCAGATGCCCATGAACCTAGTTTTCCTAAAAAGTCACGCTGCAAAGTCCATATAACACCAGTTGTTTCTAATGCAGGCGCAATAAAAGGCTTATCTTCAAACTTTTTAATGGCCGCTCCAGTCATTTCAAAAGCTGCAAAAATGAGACCAATGCAGAATGGTAAGATGTAATAGACGAGGCGATATAATAACATAGCAGGCAGTAATACACCTGTATCAATGCCGTATTGTCCTAGTCCAGTTAAGAAGACAAGGTCAAATGAACCAAGACCACCAGGAACAAGACTGACGACACCAGCTAAAGCAGCAATGACATACACACCTAAAAACTTTTGAAATTCGATATCAATTCCAAACAATATTAAAATGACGTACATAACAATACCAGCAGATACCCACTCGACTAATGAGACTAATGAGTATAAAACAGTTGGATTTTTCTCTGCCTCTTCTTGTTCTTCGGTTTGCTTTGTTTTTCTATTTTTAAGTTTAGAAAAGCCAATGTATATAGGGACGAACAGGGCAAAGAAGATAAGAACAGGCCATAGCCACGGCTTTTCATGTAAAATAAAGCGAGTGTCTAATATTCCGACAAGGCCGAGGAATGAAAGAATTGCCAACCCGTTAATAAAGGCAGTTGTCATCCATGCGATACTTTTAATAAGTTTGCCATTTTCTTTTATGTATGGGCGATACAGCATTGTGCGTATACCAGCTCCAACGAGACCACCAAATCCGATAAACCCATTTAAAGTATTAGCAATCCATGAGATACGGAAAATCTTTTGGACAGGTATATCCGCCTTTAAGTAACGAAGCATCACATAGTCATAAAAGAACATTGTGGATACAGCAAATGCACCAAGTGTAATTGCTAAAAAGACTCCTCCAGTTGGAATGTTTTTAATTGTATCAATCGCTTCTAAGAAAGAAATGCCTGCTAATTCTTTTTTTGCTTGAAAGAATACAATTGTTAACACAACAAATGGGAAGATTATTTTCCCGATTTGTAAGAAACGTTTCCATGAAAACGACATAAATACAACTCTCCTTGTATAAGAAAACTGAGACAATAATATTATTATGACAAACTTCCAGAAAAATAAAAAGGTAAATTCCTGTATAGGGAAGCTATTTTTTATATAGGTATATTTAAAAGAATATTTTGTTTATAAGAAAATTAAGTTAAAATAAAGTGGAAGAAGGAAGAGAGGGGAAACAGGTGATTATAACAGGTTATGCAGGATATGAATTAGAGAAAGCAAAGCCTAATACATCAGAAGATTTTTTTAATAGATCTGAAGTGACATATATATTAAATGATAAGGAGAAAACTTTTTCAGTTTTATACCTTCGATATTTTGAAGAAGTTTTACAAGAAATTACTCCTTTTGAAGGAAATCCAGTATGTAAAGTAGAAGAACAAGACATATATTTACGGGATATTGTAGCAATATCTTGTTTAGTAAAAGATCAGGAGCTTCGCGCACAAAAACGTTTGTATCTCAATAATATAGAAGAATTTCAACAATATTTTGATGACGAAATAGTGGTGAAAGTACAAGAAATATTGGCTGAATTACATAAAAATAAAAGAGTAGAAATTGCGTGAAATGGCAAAGGAGAGAGAAGAAATGTCTAATTTGATGGTTGAAAATCAAACAGAACAAGTTTCTATGTTTTTAGAAGATGTTATTACTGTGATAACCAATTATGTAAATTATCATACGTTGCCTTCTTTATTAGAAGAGACACCGGCAGGGAATGAGCAATATTATAAAGGGTTATTAGCATCAATAAGACGTCTTCTCGTTTTTTGCGAAGAAGGGCATGATGCGTGTTTTGTTTTGTTGAATAGCCAGCCGTTTCGAAAAACAGCGGCTGAGAAAATTTTGTATAAGATTTATCATCAAGTAATTGCAGAGTTCTTTTCACCAAAGAGCGATCATTGGTATGAAAATAGTCGTTCTGCATATACAGGGAAAAATTCTATCGTTTTTCAACAAACACCACCTGTATCTATAGAGCAAGTAATGGAGAATTTAGAAGGTAAATTTCAACTGATGCGTGAAGAACTAGAATATTATGAGACGGATTACCAAACAAAGATGTTACACAAATATTAATTGCGAAAAAGAAGCTAAGGGGACTTAGCTTCTTTTCCTTTTGTACAGTTATATAAGGGATTTCCGTTGAATATATTTAAGGGGATAGCATTAAGGAGGTGTAACATGAGTCAGCAAGGTGTATTTACAGATTACTTTCATGAAGTAGAAAGCTGGTGTGAAAGTGTTCTTCACGTATTAGATAGCCGTGCAATGGAAGTGTATGATGTCCATATGCTTGCTTATAAAATTCAAACGTTATTAGACCGTATGAAAGAGCATGAGTATGATACAGATGCAGAGTTTATGTATGAAATAAGTGATGATGTAGAACATATTCAGCATCATTTGCAGGAAGTATTCGTGCAGGGAGAAGAGGAATATGAAGTATATGAAAGAGGGGACAGTGAACGAGCTGTTCCAATTGGAGGACACACACTCCCGCCATTACCTTATCCGTATAATGCGTTAGAACCGTATATTTCTAGAGAAATTATGATGTTACACCATGATAAACACCATCGTAGTTACGTGGAAGGATTAAATAAGGCAGAAAAGATGATGGAAGAAGCGAGAAAAACAAATCAATTTGATTTGATTAAGCATTGGGAAAGAGAAGCAGCTTTTCATGGATCAGGTCATTACTTACACACGATATTTTGGAATAACATGAAAAAAGATGGTGGCGGAAGTCCAAGAGGGGCTCTTTCACAACAGATTGAACAAGATTTTGGGAGTTTTTTACGTTTTCAAAAACATTTCACAGAAGCAGCTTCTAAAGTGGAAGGATCAGGATGGGCGATTCTCGTTTGGGTACCACGATCTGGAAGATTAGAAATTTTGCAGAGTACACTTCATCAATTATTTACACAATGGGATACGATACCGCTCCTCGTACTAGATGTGTGGGAACATGCGTATTATTTACAATACCAAAATCGAAAAGATGAATATATTAAAAATTGGTGGAATGTTGTAAATTGGCCTGATGTAGAAAAAAGATTTGAAAGTGCGAAACAAATAGAATGGACACCGTATTAGACGCAGGTTCTCTGCGTCTTTTTTATTGGAAGGAGAAGGAGATTTGGTTCATATTTTAAAAGGCCAAGCATACACTTGTACAAAAAGTGCCAAAAGGACGTGGGGGGAAATATGAGACGAATTTGTGTAATAATTACGCTTCTTATTATGTACGCAAGCGTTATGCCAATTCCTACATATGCAAAGATGAACAGTAATGTGAGTGCTCGAAATGCTGTATTAATGGAGCAACAGTCAGGTCGCGTATTATACGGAAAAGCTGAGCATGAGCCACAAAAGATTGCTAGTATAACAAAAATTATGACTGCCTTGTTAGCTGCTGAATCAGGAAAAATGAAGGAAATGGTCTCGGTTAGTAATGAAGCAGTGAGAGTAGAAGGCTCAGCAATTTATTTGAAGCCTGGACAGAAAGTAAAGTTAGAGGATTTAGTATACGGACTTATGCTTAGATCTGGTAATGATGCAGCACAAGTAATTGCTGAAAATGTAGGAGGGAGTATAGAAGGGTTTGTATATTTAATGAATGAAAAGGCGAAACAAATTGGAATGAAAGATACTCACTTTTCAAACCCACATGGTTTAGACGGAGATGGATCCCATTATTCGTCGGCTTATGATATGGCACTTTTAACGAAGTATGCAATGGGGAACGAAACCTTTAAGAAGATTTTTGGGACAAAAACGTATAAATCAGATTCGTGGGATTATCCGTGGAAAAATAAACATAAGCTTGTGACGTCTTATTATGAATTTGCAACAGGAGGAAAAACAGGCTTTACGAAGAAAGCAGGACGGACGCTTGTTACAACAGCATCAAAAGATGGACTAGATCTAATTGTCGTAACTTTGAGCGCTTCTAGCGATTGGGATGATCATATGAATTTATTTGATAAAGGTTTTAAACGTTTCAAGCAAACGAAAGTTTTAGGACAAGGAGCGTTGGCTGAAATAAATGAAAAGAAATATGCGAATCATGTTTATACGAAAAATAGTTTTTCCGTACCGTTAACTGAAGAGGAAAAAAAGAGCGTAGTATTAAAAGTTGAACTCGATAAAAGTGCAAAACTTACGGATGGAGTAAAGGTTGGAAAGACAGACGTTTATGTTGGCAATGAGAAAGTTGGAGAACGGAATTTATTTTATAGTAAACGGAAGTTAGTAGCTACAACGGGAATGTACTGGAATAATGTGAAAGAAATTTTTTCTTACATGATAGGTGTTGGGAACGATGGTTAATCTCGTCTGGGCAGCGATGGCAGTTATAGGGATAGTGTACGCTATGATAAATGGAACGATGGAAGAAGTGACTAAAGCCGTATTTGAAGGGTCAAAAGATGCGGTAACAATTTGTATAGGGCTTATTAGTGTTTTAGTATTTTGGCTCGGCTTAATGAAAATTGCAGAAGAAGCAGGGTTGTTAAAAAAGTTAGTTACACTTTTTATGCCAATAGTAAAAAGGTTGTTTCCGGAAATACCGAAGGATCACCCGTCAATGGGATTTATTTTATCAAATATGATGGCGAACTTTTTTGGATTAGGTAATGCAGCAACCCCTCTTGGTATTAAAGCGATGGAACAACTGAAAGAGCTAAATGGTGGAAAAGATTCGGCGAGCCGTTCTATGGTGACGTTCTTAGCATTAAATACATCAGCTATTACTTTAATTCCTACTACCGTTATTTCGATTCGAATGACTTATGAATCAGCGAACCCTACTGAAATTGTTGGGGTAACATTCATTGCGCAAGTACTTTCTATGATCGGAGCAATTTGGATTGACCGCTATTTTTACAGAAGAAGGAGTAGAAAGGGGCGGAAAAAATGAGTATTGTAAATACAATTTCATTATGGGTAATTCCTTGTGTAATCGGTTTTATCCTTTTATATGGCACGATAAAAAAAGTTCCGACGTATGAATCGTTCGTTGAGGGAGGAAAAGAAGGGATTCAAATCGCAGTTTCCATTTTACCGTTTATGGTTGGAATGCTTGTGTCTATTTCAATTTTTCGGGCGTCTGGAGCGTTAGATGCGATGATATCTGTAATGAAGCCGATGTTAGATTTAATTCATGTCCCAGCAGAAATTGTCCCACTAGCACTTATACGCCCTATTTCAGGCTCTGCTGGTTTAAGTATTACGACCGATTTAATTGCCACATATGGGCCAGACTCGTTTATTGGGCGATTGGCTTCTACGATGCAAGGGAGCACAGACACGACTTTTTATATATTAACAGTATACTTTGGAGCTGTTGGTATTAGAAAAATGGGAGATGCATTAAAAGTAGGACTTTTTGCTGATTTAATCGGAATTATTTGTTCGATTGTGTTTGTTTCTTTATTGTTTCAGTAAGGCTATTCATTTTTTATACTATTTCGCGTATAATACGTATACGACCACTATTAAGGTGTAGCTTAATAGTGGTTTTTTTATGCGGTATTTTTGACAAAATGATGAACTTTTATTGTGAGAAATATGAAAAATATGGACAATAATAAAGGATAAAAACATGATTTGACCTTTATATGTTTATTATCATCGCTATGTTGTTAAGTAAGATGAAGCAAATAACCGTCAAGCGTATGCGGTTGCCAAGTCTTTCTAATGTAAGGTAAGATAAATTCGAGGTGAAAAAAAGAAATGGAACGATTACAAAAAGTGATTGCGCAAGCAGGTATTGCATCGAGACGAAAGGCTGAGGAATTAATTCAGCAAGGAAAAGTAAAAGTGAATGGAAAAATAGTGAAGGAGCTAGGAACGAAAGTAACTCCTCAAGATAAAGTAGAAGTAAATAACATCCCTCTTGAAAAAGAAGAACCTGTTTATTTTTTACTATATAAACCAACTGGCGTAATTTCGAGTGTATCAGATGATAAAGGAAGAAATGTTGTAACAGACTTTTTCCCAGAAATTACACAGCGCTTATTCCCAATCGGACGCTTAGATTATGATACGTCTGGCGTATTATTAATGACAAACGATGGGGACTTCGCAAATATATTAATGCACCCTAAATATAAAGTTGAAAAAACGTATGTTGCAAAAATAAAAGGCCCACTAACAGGTGAGAAAATTCGCATGTTAGAACGTGGTGTTGCGCTAGAAGACGGAAAAACAGCACCAGCAAAAGTGAAGATTATTTCTTGGGACAAGCGTAAAGAAATGGCGATTGTACAATTAACAATTCATGAAGGACGTAACCGTCAAGTACGTCGTATGTTTGAAGCTTTAGATTGTAAAGTAGTGAAACTAAAGCGTGAACGCTACGCCTTTTTAGAAGTGGGTAGCCTGCGACCTGGTGATGCAAGAGAATTGACACCACATGAGGTGAAACAATTACGTGCATTGGCTTCTACAAAGCCTCGCTAATCGATATTGTGAAACTTTCACCAGTGGAATGCTCCGCTGGTGATTTATTAAAAAATACATATATTCATCACTCGTCGAAGAGAGGGGAGACAATATGAAAAAAAATCGCTTATTATTTCGCGTTATTATTTTGCTCATTTTAAGCAGTGCTGTAGGGTTTACACTTTATCAAGGATTCTTTGCTGATAAAGAGAAAATGCAAATCGGAAAAGAAGCACCTAACTTTGTTGTGACAGATTTAGAAGGAAAGAAAATTGAATTAAAAGATTTAAAGGGAAAAGGTGTATTTTTAAATTTTTGGGGTACTTGGTGTAAACCTTGTGAAAAAGAAATGCCTTATATGAATGAACTATATCCGAAGTATAAAGAAAAAGGCGTTGAAATTATTGCGATAGATGCAGATGAAACGGATATTGCAGTAAAGAACTTTGTGAACCAATATGGATTGAAGTTCCCGGTTGCCATTGATAAAGGACAAAAGATTATAGGAACATATGGAGTAGGTCCATTGCCGACAAGCTTCTTGATTGATAAAGATGGAAAAGTAGTGGAGCAAATTATAGGTGAACAAACGAAAGAACAGCTAGAAGGATATTTAAAGAAAATTACGCCGTAATAAAGAAAGCCTTTACATACGAGGTGCACACTTATAGCACCTCCAGTTTAAAAATTCTGAGTATTGCGGTAACTTGAGGTTAGAATATACAATAGTACATATAGATACAGGGGCGGTGAGAGTGTTGAAAGAAATTAAGTGTGAATGTGGACATGTTAATCCGATAGGAACCGTTTTTTGTGAAGCTTGTGGGAAACCATTTGAAAGCAATGAAAATGTAAAACTATTGGATATGCGCTATGAAGGGAGTGCTCGGAGATCTCTCACGCATACAAAAACGATAGTCGATAAAATTTGGAGTTTTTTCTCTTCTGTAAAAGTGGGTGTATGGCTAATCGTAATTACTTTAGCAGCATCGGCGATCGGAACTATTTTTCCGCAAGAAATGTACATAACTCCGGGGATTGCACCAGCTGAATATTATGAACAAGAATACGGATTTTTAGGGCAATTATACTATCAATTGGGATTTAATAATTTGTATGGTTCATTGTGGTACAGGATGTTAATTGCCTCTATCGGTATTTCACTAGTGATATGTAGTTTAGATCGTGTCATTCCGCTTTATAAAGCTTTAAAAAAGCAAGGTGTAAAAAGACATCCTAGCTTTTTAAAGAGACAAAGGTTATACGGAACTGGTACACCGCAAGATGGTGACCTGGAAAGAGTGCAAAAGAATTTAAAGAAAGCGAACTATAATGTGAAAGTGGAAGACGGAAACGTTTTAGCAGAAAAGGGACGTTTCTCGCGTTGGGGTCCATATGTAAATCATATCGGTCTTATTATCTTCCTATTTGGTGTAATGCTTCGTTCTTTACCAAGCATGTACGTAGATGAAGCGCTCTGGTTACGTGATGGTGAAATGAAAGAAATACCAGGGACGGAGGGGCAATACTATTTAAAAAATGAGAAGTTTATAAAGGAAGTTTATGATAAAAGTAAGGACAAGGAAGTTTATGATGAAGCAATTGATCGTGTAGGCGATAAAATGATTGCGAAAAACTTCCAAACAAACGCTGTATTATATAAGGTGGTAGGCGAAAATATAGCAGGGCAAGAACCGAAATTGAAAAAAGTAAAAGAAGCGGAAATTCGAGTGAACGAGTCGTTGAAATTTGATCAATTTGCAGTGTATCAAGTCGATTATAAAGAAAGTGAATTTAAAAGTATGTCCTTTAACTTGCAAAATAAAGAAAATAATCAAAAGTGGGGACCAATTAAAGTAAATTTAGCAGACCCTTCAGAAAAATATGATTTAGGAAATGGTTATTCTCTAGAACTATTAAGCTATTTTCCTGATTTTTATTTTGATGAGAGTGGAAGACCGAATACGAAAACAAAATTACCAAACAACCCTGCATTTGTGTTTAAAATGTTTACGCCTGAAACACCAGATGGTGAAGTGAGTTTTGTTGGTATTCAGCAAAATATAGAACCTGATGGGAATAACAAATATAAAATGTCATTTGCAGGTGTTGAAATGCAAAATGCGACAGCACTTACTGTAAGGAAAGATTTAACGCTTTGGATTCTCGGTATTGGAGGATTTATATTTATGGTTGGTGTGATTCAAGGTATGTATTGGAATCATCGCCGTATTTGGATACAACGTGTTAATGATGAATGGTGGATTGCAGGACATACGAATAAAAATTGGTTCGGTTTAAAGAAAGATATTGAAAGAGTACTAGAAGGTACAGCAATTCCGCAGCCGAATGATAAAGTAACGGATAAAAAAATTAGTTAAGGTGGGGAAACGATATGGTGCAAATAAGTAGTAACTTTCTCTTTACCGCATTTATTTTATATTTAGTTGCAACTCTATTTTTTGGGGGAGCAATTAAAGAAAAGGGTCATAAATGGGCAAATGTAGGAATAACGATTACAATTGTAGGGTTTATAGCACAAACAATATATTTTGTTACAAGGTGGATTGCATCAGGGCATGCGCCAGTTAGTAACTTTTTTGAATTCGGTACATTTTTCGGTATGATGCTTGTCGGCGCATTTATTGTCATGTATTTTATGTACCGCGTAAGTATAATCGGACTATTTGCATTACCAGTTGCGCTTTTATTAATTGCCTATGCAAGCATGTTTCCGAGAGAAATATCTCCGCTCATTCCGTCTTTAAAAAGTAATTGGTTACATATTCACGTGACGACTGCAGCTGCAGGACAAGCGATTTTAGCGATTAGTTTTATTACGGGCGTGATGTATTTATTGAAAAATGTAGATCAATCTACGAGAAGTAAACGTACATTTTGGCTAGAGACGGTAGTGTTCACACTTGTTTGTACAGTTGGGTTTATTGGAGTAACAACGGTATTTTCGGGTATGAAATATGAAGCGAAGTTTCAATGGATTGATAAAAATGAACAGCAAGTTGAGATGAAGTATAATCTTCCGGCATTAGTTGGACCGCACGAAGGGAAGTTACTGACAGAAAATAAATTAGAGCCAAAAGCTGAAGTCCCAGCGATTGTAAATGCGAAAAAATTAAATACTGTCATTTGGTCAGTGTTAGTTGGAACATTACTTTATATTGTATTAAGACTTGTTTTGCGAAAGCGAGTATCGGCGGCACTTCAGCCGTTAGTAAAGAATACGAATAGTGATTTACTAGATGAGATCGGATATCGTTCTATTGCAATTGGATTCCCGGTGTTTACATTAGGAGCTTTAATCTTTGCGATGATTTGGGCTCAAATCGCTTGGACGCGTTTTTGGGGATGGGATCCAAAAGAGGTTTGGGCGCTTATTACTTGGCTCTTTTATGCTGCGGTATTACATTTACGATTATCAAAAGGATGGCATGGAGAGAAATCAGCGTGGTTAGCAGTAATTGGTTTTGCAATCATAATGTTTAATTTTATTGTAGTAAACTTAATTATTGCGGGTTTACATTCATACGCATAGAGAAATAAAATGGGAGAGTGTATGTCACTTTCCTATTTTATTTTTGTCAACTTTTCTTCTTTTTTGAGAAAAACATGACAAAGTAGCGGTTGATTTTGTAAAATGATGTCGAGGACATTATATACTGTTCAAAAAAAATACATAGTTTTGGAAAAAAATTGAACAAAATTTATTATTCTTGTGAAGCATAATATGGGAAGTGAAACATTTAGAAGATTGCTTAAATAAACGAGAATAGCGCAACATAATAGTGTAGAAGGGTAGGTGTGAACCGTTGTGTTAAAAATACGCAGCGGGTAGAAATGGAAAATGAATCAAGAATTTTAATTGTAGATGATGAGGATCGTATCCGTCGTCTATTGAAAATGTATTTAGAAAGAGAACAATACACAATTGAAGAAGCAGATAATGGTGATACAGCTTTAGAAATGGCACTGCAAAATGATTATGATTTAATCTTATTAGATCTTATGATGCCTGGTAAAGACGGTATCGAAGTGTGCAAAGGGGTTCGTGAGAAGAAAGCAACACCAATTATTATGCTGACAGCAAAAGGTGAAGAAGTAAATAGAGTACAAGGGTTTGAGGTAGGAACAGATGATTATATTGTGAAACCATTTAGCCCGCGTGAAGTAGTGCTTCGTGTGAAAGCGGTATTACGTCGCTCTGTACCGACAACATTCTTTACACAAGATACAACGACAAAAGATGTTACTGTATTCCCGCATTTAACAATTGATAATGATGCACACCGTGTTACAGCAGATGGTAATGAAGTGAACTTAACACCGAAAGAGTACGAATTACTATTATTTTTAGCGAAAGCGCCTGATAAAGTATTCGATCGTGAGCAATTGTTAAAAGAAGTATGGCAGTATGAATTCTTTGGAGATTTACGTACAGTTGATACACATGTAAAGCGTTTACGTGAGAAGTTGAGCAAAAAATCACCAGATGCAGCGAAGATGATTGTTACGGTTTGGGGCGTTGGATACAAGTTTGAGGTTGTGAACGACTGATGCTTTGGAGAAGTGTAGTAGGGAAGTTATGGATGACCATATTACTTCTCGTTTCGTTTGTTCTTGGATTTGTTGCGATTTTACTTTCGCAGTTTTTTAGAACGTACTATGTTGATATGAGTGAAGCTAGGCTTCAGAAAGTCGCAACAAGTGTTTCAGAGCTAATTGAAGAAGGTGCTGATGTAAAAACGATTGAGAATATCGCGTACAAATTCTCTGATCCGCTTTCAAGGATTATTATTGTAGAAGATGGTAAGGAAATATCTTCTTCGCCGAAACAAGAAGGATTAGTTACTCTTACAATGGATGATTTGAAAGAAGATAAAGAATTAGCGGCTGTTTTTACAGACAAAAAAGAAATTAAGAATAACATTAGAAAAGCTTCTAATAGTAGAAGGAATAAAAATACTGAAAATGATATTATGATTGTCGGGAAACCAGTGCAGTCAAAAAATCAAAGTGCTGTGTTCGTATATGAATCGTTACAAGTTCCGATACAAGGTATGGAGAGAACGACTGATTTCATTTTCTTATCAGCTGGGATTGCGATTATTTTAACAACTTTCTTCGCGTTCTTCTTATCTACTCGAATTACAGCCCCATTAAGGAAAATGCGTGAGGTTGCTTTTGAAGTGGCTCGTGGCAAGTTTGATGCGAAAGCCCCTATGGTATCTCAGGATGAAATCGGTGAGCTTGCAACGGCCTTAAATCAAATGGGAAAACAGTTGAAGTTTAACATGAATGCTTTGCAACAAGAAAAAGAGCAGTTAGCTAGTATTTTAAGTAGTATGGCAGATGGAGTTATTACGTTAAATCAAGAAGGTGAAGTCGTTGTAATCAATCCACCGGCTGAACATTTCTTACAAGTTTGGCAAGAAGAGAAAGAGATAGAACTAAGTAAAAAACTACCTTCTGAACTTGTTGAACTATTCCATCTCGTTGTAGAAAGCGAGCAACAACAAGTTGTTGAAATTAATTTACAAAAAGGGAACTATGTAGTTCTTATGACACCACTTTACAATCAAACGAAAATTCGTGGGGCTGTAGCAGTGTTGCGTGATATGACAGAAGAACGTCGTCTGGAGAAGATGCGTCAAGACTTTATTGCGAATGTATCACATGAACTTCGTACACCGATGGTAATGCTTCAAGGATATAGTGAAGCGATTTTAGATGATATTGTGCAAACGAAAGAAGAAATTAATGAATTTGTTCAAATCATTTATGATGAATCTGTTCGTTTAGGTAAACTTGTAAATGAGTTATTAGATTTAGCGCGTATGGAAAGTGGTCATGTAGAGTTACATATAGGTGAAGTGGATATTCATCCATTTGTTGAAAAAATTGGTCGTAAATTCCAAGGGATTGCAAAGGATAAAGAAGTTGAACTAACAGTTGATTTCCAAAGCCCAATTGAACAATATCCGTTTGATGCAGACCGTATGGAACAGGTGTTGACGAATTTAATTGATAATGCAATCCGTCATACGAATGCAGGTGGGCGTGTTGCACTTGTAATGAATACGGAAAATAATGGCCTTACTTTCGAAGTACAAGATTCAGGTGCGGGTATTCCTGAAGAAGATATTCCGTTCTTGTTTGATCGTTTTTATAAAGCTGATAAAGCGAGAACGCGCGGGAAAAAAGGTGGAACCGGACTTGGGCTTGCGATTGCTAAAAATATTGTTCAAGGTCATGATGGGAAAATCTCTGTTTCAAGTGTTGTTGGAGAAGGAACTACATTCTCTGTATATTTACCTAATCGTATAATTTAGATATGTGTTTTTAAAGTTGGTAATGAATAAAGTTCTACTGTTTTTTTATTTTTTTGTAAATGCAATTAAATAAATAATAGTAGGACTTTTTTCTATATTAGTTGAAAGGGGCTGAGGAGAAATGAAATTATACACAAAAACAGGAGATAAAGGAACAACGAGCGTAATAGGTGGCCGAGTGGATAAGGATGATATCCGTGTAGAAGCATATGGAACAATAGACGAGGCGAATTCTCATATTGGATATGCAATGACTAAGCTCCAGAAACAATCTTTTGAAAATATTTACAATGAACTTGAAAATATTCAACATGAACTATTTGATTGCGGAGGAGACTTGGCGATAGTAGAGCAAAAAATTCCTTACAAAGTGACAATCGATATGGTTGAAAACTTAGAAAAAAGGATTGATTTGTATATAGAAGAAGCACCGCCGTTAGAGCGTTTTATTTTGCCAGGTGGTAGCGAGGCAGCAGCTGTTATTCATATTGCGCGTACGGTTGTAAGAAGAGCAGAGCGCTCTATCGTATCATTGCAAAAAGAAAGTGATATAAATGAGGTTGTTCTAAAGTATGTAAATAGATTATCTGATTATTTGTTTGCGGTAGCTAGAGTAATAAATGCTCGATTACAAGTGAAAGATGTGGAGTATAACCGCAGCGCATTAGTTTTTCGTGATAAGAAAGAGAAGGAAGTGGAGTAATTCACTTTCTTTTTTGTATACTTTTTTCTGTAATATACCAAAATAGAGAAGGTATGGCGGTGATTAGAAAACGGAGGATGTATATGAAAGTGTTAAAGTGTGGAGTCATGTTATTGACTGTACTGTATGTATCTCAATTACATGTTTATGCAGAAGAGAATCGATGGACATGGCCCGTTGAAGGTCAGATAAGTGATTATTTTGGGACAAGAAATGGAAAACACTATGGTATTGATATAGCTGCACCGATCGGAGCGCCTGTGGCAGCTATTCAAGATGGTAAGGTTACAAAGTCTTATTATTCAAGTAGTTATGGGAATGTTGTATTTATTAAACATGGAGAATATGAGGCTGTGTATGCACATTTAAATAAGAGATATGTAGTTCAAGGGGATCATATTTCAAAAGGAGAAATAGTTGGAGAAGTGGGGAATACAGGAGAATCGCGGGGTGCGCACTTACATTTAGAAGTTCATCAAGGGAGATGGACGATGGCGAAAAAGAATGCGGTGAATCCATTGTTTGTTTTAAATGAACAAAAAAATGAAGTCGTATCCTCATCATTATATGTCGTGCAAAAAGGAGATACTTTAGTCGGAATTGCACGGAAATTTAGTATGACAGTTAATGAGATTAAAGAAAAAAATGGATTGCAGCAAGAGCGGATTTATCCAAATCAACAATTATACGTTAAGTAAGTGAAACGTCCTGAAAATATAATTATAAAAAGAGCAACCTATTTCTAAAAGAAAACCGTCCCAAATATATTTTGGGACGGTTTCTTTTACCAAAAAATAAAGACACATATAAATCCAGAAATAGCTAAGTAGCTATATAAGTAAAAGACTTTTGTTCTTGTTTTCTCATTTGTCCGAAACAGTACAATAGTCGGTTCAATTAAACCAATTGTCAGACAGAGTAGACCAAGAAGCATACAACCAATTGAAATAGAGTACAGGGCGATTTGTGGTGCTTGAAATGGAATCATCCATTTTAATAAAAATGCAATAAGTGCAGTGTAGCAAATGCTGCCGATGTATTTATTCAACGGTGTATTAGAACGAAAACCAGGAAGTTTTTTTAAGAAAGAGCGGGAAACAACTTCTGTTTGTAAAGGTGTATGCTCTTCGATAATTTTTTGAGCTTCTTTTCCTTTTTGGAAAAGGGATAAAATCCAGTTTCGCTCACCTTGAAAAATAAATTGAGATGTTGTCAAATAGTGATCAACCTTCACTTTATTCCAATTCTTCCATGGATGACGCTCGCACAATTTTAATTTACTTTCTGATTTTTTATCATACTGATAAATACTGATGCCATCTTCATCGAAAGCAGCATAGTATGTCTCGCTTGAGAATGTGCCTAAATCAATTGGACAGCAGAAAAGTAATTCTTTTTTTAAGTAAAAGTATTCTTTTCTTAAACTTTTTTTCATTGCTTCTCGAATAGAGTGTCTCTTATCTTTCTTCATGACATTTCCTCCATAATTCAGAAAATGTTCTTATCTTAACAATTCAACATCTTATCACTTTTAATTATATATGACTAGGGAATTCATAAGAGAAATGACGAATAATAAAAAATATGGGTTGTATTGTAAAATATTTCGTCATTTCCATGTGGTTATTAAAAATAAATAACTAATTTTTAATAAGTTACAATTTTTTAGTTCACAATGTTATAAGGTTGTTGTATAATGAAGGGGAAAATAGAATATCGGTCTATCTTCGGGGCAGGGTGAAAATCCCGACCGGCGGTGATGAACTATGTATGATTTTGTTCTAAGCCCGCGAGCCGTTAAGGCAGGATTTGGTGTGATTCCAAAGCCGACAGTATAGTCTGGATGGGAGAAGATGGAGGTTCAAGCGTTCAAAAAAGATAGGTATTTGAACGTCTGTTTGATGTGCCTTAAATTCTCCCTTTGTGTAAAACACAAAGGGTTTTTTCGTTCTATGAAAAAATAGGCATAGCAGAACCTTTCCACTTTCCATGAGATGATCGATGGAAAAGGAGAGAGAAAGATGAAACAAAAAAACAGTGTAGTGCAGATGGTGAGTGTAGCGATGCTAAGTAGTATTGCATATTTACTGATGATGTTGGATTTCCCGTTCCCAGGGCTTCCGCCATTTTTAAAAATTGATTTTAGTGATGTACCAGCTTTAATTGCAGCGATTATCTTCGGACCAATTGCGGGGGTAATTGTAGAGGCGATAAAGAATATTTTACATTACGGGATTCAAGGAAGTTTAACGGGAGTGCCAGTTGGAGAAATTGCAAACTTTATTGCAGGATGTTTATTTATTGGACCAGCAGCTTTCTTATTTAGAAAGTATCGTACTGTAAAGAGTTTAACGTCAGGATTAATGCTAGGGACAATTACAATGGCGCTTATTATGAGTGTATTAAATTACATCATCATATTCCCAGCTTACACTTGGTTTTTAAATTCACCAGCTATGTCTAGTGAGGCGATAAGAACAACAGTTGTAACGGCAATCTTACCGTTTAATTTGATTAAAGGAATTGTTGTGACAATTGTATTTGTAGCGTTATTTTCACGCCTAAAAGTATGGGTGTTTGCAAAAATGAAAAATGCATAAAAGATAAAATAAAACCATTAGTAGTATGGAACTACTAATGGTTTTTTATTAAGTATCATGAAAACAAAAAATGCCCCTCATTAATATGAGGGGCATTTTTTGAAGTTAATAAAAGACTACTCGAATTTTAAAGCGTCGCCTTCAAATGATTCGTCAGCAACTTTAATTGAGTCAGTTGGACAACCTTCGAAAGCATCCATCATATCTTCAAGTAATACATCTGGAATTTCAACGATACCTTGGTTATCGTCTAATGTTACAAATGCAATACCTTCATCATCATAGTCATAAATGTCTGGTGCAGCAGCGCCACAAGCACCACATGCAATACAAGTATCTTTATCAACGATTGTATATTTTGCCATCTTTTTTCCCTCCTGATAATATGTATGTGAAAAGCTCGTCATAAAAATTATAACTTTATTGTAAAACGGTTTTTAAAACTTTTCAACATAAAATTATAATGATAATGCTTATCAATTAGGGTGTCAACTTATTTTTGAATTATGTCATAAGATTTTCAAAATATGTAAATGTTATTTCGTTTGGTACAATAGAATATATACGAGTATATATTGCCTATATGATAAGTTTAATAAGTAACATAGCCGATGCAATCATACTCAAAAAGAATAAAGTTAGATTGGAAGGTGGAAGCGGTAATGCAACTACAATATACATTATTGTATTGTTTGAGACAATTGAATGGTGAAAGAACCGTTTCTTCTATTTATTATTTATTAAAAGGAAAACGTTCTTCGCAAACGTTACAAGATGGAAACATGTTCCGAATTTCTTTTTTGTTCGGAATATATAAATCGTTAAATAGAACTGACTATGATCATGAAGTTGCAAAGTTGTTGCAAGCAGATTGTATGCAGGAAATACATGAAAATACATATGTGTTAACGCCTATAGGTAAAGCGCAGTTACATAAATGGGAGGAAGATTATGCTTTTCCAACGTATTTACACGGTTTGCACTATGGTGAATTAGGTGACACGTTTTGGAAAAGGTTATCATTAATTATTCAAACTGTATCAAATTTACAACAGAATAATACGAAATTCATCCCGATTCAACAAGATGCTGAAATAATGGTATGGGTGAAACGCTTTCTTACCGGAATGCCGTATAGGAGAAGTGAATTGGCGAAAAGGTTATGGAAAGAAATACATAATCTTTTAGGGAGAAGTAATGTGGTAGAAGCGACGATTGTAACATATCGACTAACAGGTTATGAACGCATCGGTTGTACATTGCAACAATTAGCAGAGATTACGAAACAAGATATATTCAGGGTGTATTTTTTATTTTGGGGCACAATTCACTTCTTTATACAAGCAGTGCGCGATCAAGAAAAAGAATTTCCGCTATTAGCTGAAATTATATCTTATCCAAATGAAAGAGCTGAATTATTTAGTTTATCAACGAAAAAAACATATAATTTTTGGAGACAAGGGCGTTCTTTAGAGGAGATAGCGACAATTAGAAATTTAAAGGTAGCAACGATAGAAGATCATTTTGTGGAAATTGCTTTGCGGGAAAAAGAGTTTTCCATTGAGATGTTTATGGAAAAAGAAAAAATAGACAAAGTAACAAAAGTAATTGAGACATTACAAACACGCAAGTTGCGTGAATTGAAACAAGCGGTTGGGGAAAATATCTCTTATTTTGAAGTCCGCCTTGTATTGGCACGTATGGAGGGTATAAATGAAACTTGAGGAATATTTATATAAGTGGTTTGGATATTCTGAATTTCGTCCAGGACAAAAAGGGGTTATTACAGACCTACTGGAAGGAAAAGATGTAATAGCAATGCTTCCGACCGGAAGGGGGAAGTCTATGTGCTATCAACTTCCAGGTTTAATGCAAGAAGGCACAGTCCTTGTTGTATCGCCGTTATTATCTTTGATGGAAGACCAGGTTACACAATTAAAGTATATTGTGAAAAATAGAGTAATCGCATTTAATAGTTTTCGGACATTAAATGAAAAAAGAGAAGCAATGAAAAAATTAGCTTCTTATAAATTTATTTTTGTTTCACCAGAGATGTTGCAGTCGGAATTGTTAATAAGAGAATTGAAGAAAGTTCATATTTCATTATTTGTTGTTGATGAGGCTCATTGTATTTCACAATGGGGCTATGATTTTCGTCCGGATTATAAAAAGTTAGATCAAGTAATTGATAGCATTGGATCCCCTGCCGTACTAGCATTAACGGCCACAGCGACAAAAGGTGTACTGCGAGATATAGAAGAGAGTTTAAATTTAAAGAATGTCACGCAGCATGTGTACTCTATTGATCGACCGAATATTGCAATGGAAGTACAATTTGTAGAGACGATAGAAGAGAAGAAAGAGGCGCTTTTTGATCAGGTGATGTATTTACAAGGTCCTGGGATTGTATATTGTTCAAGTAGAGCGTGGACAGAACGTTTAACGGAATATTTAAGAGGGAAAGGCGTTACTGGTGTAGCTTTTTATCATGGTGGTATGGAACATGAAGAGCGTATGTTAATTCAACAACAGTTTATGAATAATCAGTTGCAACTTGTAATATGTACAAGTGCTTTTGGTATGGGGGTAAATAAGTCGAATACGAGATATATTATTCATTTCCATTATCCGACTAATATAGCGTCTTATTTACAAGAAATCGGAAGGGCAGGAAGAGATGGTGAACCGAGTATCGCCATTTTATTATGTAGTCCGTTAGATCACGATTTGCCAATTTCAATAATAGAGGATGAATTGCCAAGTAAGTCACAAATACAATTTTTATTTTCGTTACTACAAGAAAGGATGTTTCAAACGAAAGAATTACCAATAGAAGATGTAGAGGAAATTTGTTATAATGCAGCAAGATTTAATGAACAATATTGGCGTTTTATCCGCTATCATCTCGAACAGCTTGGAATCATACAACAGCGAAAATTAATATTGGAGAGCTTGTCAGATGAAATTATGAATAGAATAATAGCTGAAGTAGAATTAAGGCTACGTAATAAATATAGTGAGTTAGAAAACATGAAGTCATGGATACAAGTTAAAGGGTGTAGACGTGAATATTTGTTGCAACAGTTCGGTTATAGAAAAGAGAACGAGTTAAAAAATTGCTGCGACTACTGTAGTATTACAAAAACAGATTATAAAAAAAGACAAGCGCAACAATCGGATTTCGACTATAATTGGGAAACAGAGTTACAAAAGCTTTTCGGCCTAGAAAAGATGGGGGAATGATGAACATTCAAAGGCATAATATTGAAGATATGAGTCCAAAGGAAATAAGGCTGAATTTGTATATAACACAGTTAATTATCATTGGTATTGGCTGTTTACTCGCATATATATTGTTTCAAGATATAGAGGCAGTGTATAGTCTTTGGAAATGGGAACCGGTTTCTATACTCATAATAGGTGGTTTGTTAGCGATTGGTATTGTGTTATTAGATTATGTTGCAATGCGAGTATTTCCAGAGTCATGGTTTGATGATGGGGGTATTAACGATAAAATGTTTCAAGGAATGTCAGTTATGCAATTACTCGTTATTACGTTTGTGATCGGCTTCGCGGAAGAATTTTTATTTAGAGGTGTAGTGCAGACTCATTTTGGAATTGTAATAGCGAGTTTCGTATTTGCAGTGTTACATATTCGTTATATAAAAAAACCGTTTTTGTTTTGTTTCGTCTGTTTCATTAGTTTTGTCTTTGGTTATGTATTTGAATGGACAGGAAATTTGTTTATAACAATCTTTGCACACTTTCTTGTTGATTTTATAATGGGGCTCCAATTAAGAAAATAAATGGAAGGTGGTGGTGAACAACATGAGGAAACGAATTCCTGATTTTGAAGAGGAAATAGAAGTTGAGCGAGTGGAAGAAAATGAAAGTTTACCGCCGCGTAGTGAAATTCATAGGAATAAAGAGAAAAAACAAAAATTTAAAATGAATCATATTTTCGTCCGGGTTTTAACATTGCTGTTCATATTGCTACCAATTAGTATATTGTGGTATACAGATAAGTATATTCAGGTGAAAAGTGATAGTAATAATGCTGCGAAAAGTGCATTTGAAGTAATTTTCTTTGATTCAGCTAAATCCGAATCACCAAAACAGTCTGAGAAAGTGGCAACGCATACGGTGAAAGAGGGAGAAACTTTAGAGAGTATAGCGAAGCAATATTTTTCAGATGACAGTGGGATTGAAGTGATTAAAAAATATAATAATTTACAAGAAGATGAAGTAAGTGTGGGGCAAGAATTAAAAATTCCGATAAAAGATAAGTCCGCAGAGCAAGAAAGCTAATAAAATAAGTGATTCATAGTTTGTTATAAAAACCGAGGATTACCTTTATGAGGAGGGGAGGAAAATATATGATATGGATTATATTATTAAGTACTCTCATATGTATTGGTATTCTATTTCTTCTTGTGATGTATAAAGAAGCGATGCGTAATACTGTGTTGAAACATACTTTAGTGTTTAAAGAATTTCCGAAAAGTTTTCAAAAAGTAAATGTATTTTTTATTTCTGATATTCATAGAAGAGTTATTTCAAGTTCGATAATTGAACAAGTAAAAGGAAAAGTAGATCTCGTTATTATTGGTGGCGATTTGGCAGAAAAAGGCGTACCCTTATCGAAAATCTCTGCAAATATTCAAAAATTAAGAGAGGTAGCTCCTGTATATTTTGTATGGGGAAATAATGATTATGAGATTGAATATCATGAATTAGATGCTTTGTTATTAGAAAATAATGTGAAAGTTTTAGATAATACACGAGTTGTATTTGAGTCTGAATTAGGGGAGAAAATTTGCTTGCTCGGTGTAGATGATGTTGGGTTAAAACGTGATCGTTTAGATTTAGCGTTGGCTGATTGTAAAGAAGAGGGTTTTCGCATATTAATTAGTCATAACCCTGATATAATAAATAAAATGTCTGGAACAGAACAAATTTCACTTGTGTTAAGTGGACATACACATGGAGGGCAGATTCGATTATTCCCATCTGAAAAATATTTAAAGGGTGGCGTATATAATCATTCAAATATGACTCTTTTTGTTAGTAATGGGTATGGAACAACATTAATCCCGCTTCGTTTTCGAGCACCTGCTCAAACTCATATTATTACTTTATGCGGAGGGAAATGATGCCAGCTCTAAATGGAAAATATAATATAAAAGCTGTTTCGAATATACTTGGAATTCAGCCGAGTACACTTCGTGCATGGGAAAGACGTTATCATATTATTGCCCCAAAGCGAAATCATGCAGGGCATCGTTTATATACAGAGGAGCATATTCAAACTCTACAATGGTTAATGGAAAAGGTTTCTTCCGGTATGATGATTGGACAAGCGGTTCAATTATTAGAAGGGAATCGTTTGCAGAGTAACGTTCAAAAAGAAGTACATTCGGATAAAGAAGTTGTTTTAGTGGACGATTTGCTACAAGCTTTGTTAAAATTTGATGAAATTACAACTTCTGCATTATTAAACGAGGCTTTTAGTATATATTCAACAGAAAAAGTTGTTGCAAGTACTATTCTTCAAGTGACAAATAAATTGCTAACGCTAAAAAACAATAATGAGATTACAATGGTGCAATTTCAATATGTTGTATCTTTTTTGCAAACTCGTTTAGGGATGGTATATCATAATGCGTCATCGCTTTCTTCTTTACACAAAGTTATTGTGTTAGAAAATAATATGCTGAAAGGATTTATCTTTTCAACGTATTTGCGCTTAAAAGGATATGAGGCGATATATATTAGGACAAGTTTAGAGGAAGATAGTCTGTTGTCAGTTGTTGAACAAATACAGCCTAAGTATGTATTTGTATCTTTTGAAGATGGACGAGAATGTAAACAGGCGATGAACTTTGTTAATTCGTTACAAGAAAAAAGTAGGAACCTTTCTGTTGGACTTATAGGGAAAATAAGTGCTCGAGATCAGTTGAACATTCAAACGATCCTAATTGGTGATACGAAGGAAGAATGGGATGGATGGTTAAAAATGTCAGAATAGTTGTTCGAAAAGAACCATCTATTTTCTATTTCATATAATAAAAATTAGATTCATTGGTTACGTAGGGAGGGTATGAGATGAGGCTGGAACGATTAAATTACAATAAGATAAAAATTTTCTTAACATTTGACGATTTATCTGAACGAGGATTAACGAAAGAAGATTTGTGGAGAAATGCACCGAAAGTACAGCAATTATTTCGTGATATGATGCAAGAAGCGAATAAGGAATTAGGATTTGAAGCAGATGGTCCGATTGCAGTGGAAGTATTTTCTCTACAAGCACAAGGGATGGTTGTAATTGTAACGAAAGAAAATCAAGAAATGGATACAGATGATGAGTTCCGTGACGAGTTTATTGAAATGCAAGTGACTCTAGATGAAAGCGAACATATACTATATGAATTTGCTACACTAGACGACGTAATTAACCTGTCGAATCGCTTATATAACCTTGGTGTAACTGGCGGAAAGTTGTATACGTGGGATGGGCGTTTTTATCTTTGGATGGAAGAAGAGGAGCAAATTCAATTACTGAAAGCGGATTTTATAGCTATTTTAGCGGAATATGGTAATCCGTCTACAGCGACTATTTATCGTATAATGGAGTATGGTAAGGAATTAATGGCTTCTCAAGCAATTGAACAAATACACAACTATTTTGTGAAGAAAGAAAACCTCAGCTAATGTCGAATAGCTTGAGGTTTTCTTTTTATTTGGCAAATATATTCGTTTTTTTGTACTGTATTTGATAAAAATAAAAAATATTTAAATATTTGAGTATTTTACTTTTCTAAAAGTAATAAAAGGACTATAATAATAGTGAAAACGCTTGCAACGGAAAATAGTTTGTATATATTTGTTAGCGTTTTCTATTGCATTCCAAATTTAAGGGTGTATACTAGGCAATGAAGGTTTACTAAACAAGTGAAATTACAGGGGGTTTACTTACTATGGTAGCCGAAAAGGGAACTCAAACAAAAACTCAACAACAAAGGGAACAACATTTTGAACTATTGAATTCGACACAAATTGTTATTAGTGAAGCGTTAGAAAAATTGGGTTATCCAAACGAAGTATATGAATTATTAAAAGAACCAATTCGTATGATGACAGTGAAAATACCAGTTCGTATGGATGACGGGACTGTTAAAATATTTACAGGATATCGTGCGCAACATAATGATGCTGTTGGTCCAACGAAAGGTGGAATTCGCTTCCATCCGAATGTGACAGAAAATGAAGTGAAAGCACTTTCAATCTGGATGAGTTTAAAATGTGGTATTGTTGATTTACCATATGGCGGAGGTAAAGGTGGAATTATCTGTGACCCACGTGAAATGTCATTCCGTGAGTTAGAAAGATTAAGCCGCGGTTATGTACGAGCAATTAGCCAAATCGTAGGTCCGACGAAAGATATTCCAGCTCCAGATGTATTCACAAACTCTCAAATTATGGCATGGATGATGGATGAGTATAGCCGTATTGATGAATTTAATTCACCAGGATTTATTACTGGTAAACCACTTGTATTAGGTGGATCACATGGACGTGAAACAGCAACGGCGAAAGGTGTAACAATTTGTATTCGCGAAGCTGCAAAAAAACGCGACATTGATATTAAAGGTGCGCGCGTTGTTGTTCAAGGATTCGGTAATGCTGGTAGCTTCTTAGCTAAATTTATGCATGATGCAGGTGCGAAAGTTATTGCAATTTCAGATGCTTACGGTGCATTACATGATCCAAATGGATTAGATATTGATTATTTATTAGACCGTCGTGATAGCTTCGGTACAGTAACAAAACTATTTAATAATACAATTTCAAACAAAGAATTGTTAGAACTTGATTGCGACATTTTAGTTCCAGCTGCAATTGAGAACCAAATTACAGAAGAAAATGCTAATAATATTAAAGCGAAAATCGTTGTTGAAGCTGCAAATGGTCCAACAACATTAGAAGCAACTAAAATTTTAACAGATCGCGGAATTTTACTTGTTCCAGACGTATTAGCAAGTGCTGGTGGTGTAACGGTATCTTACTTTGAGTGGGTGCAAAATAACCAAGGTTACTACTGGACGGAAGAAGAAGTAGAGCAACGTTTAGAAAAAGTAATGGTAAGATCATTTGATTCCATTTATGAAACAGCACAAGTTCGTAAAGTGAACATGCGCTTAGCGGCGTATATGGTTGGTGTTCGTAAAATGGCTGAAGCAAGTCGCTTCAGAGGTTGGGTATAATATTATAACGTGAGAAAACGTGATTCCTTTCGAGGGAATCACGTTTTTTTGTTGAAGTATTAGAGTGAGGTGTTGCGTATGGAAAATGAAATGATGGAACGAGTAGAACAATTAGAAGAAAAGGTTAAGAGGTTAGAGGGAGAACTCGCAAGAACGATGAGAGCCCCAAAAACAAGTATCGTTCGGGTGTTCGGGGAAGGATTACTGTTTTTAATATTTGGTGCGGTTGTAGTAGGGCCGATTATAGCCTTTATAATCTCAATTCTTACTTGGTTTGCTGAAAAATAAAACAAAAATAAAAAGAACGCTTGTTCTACACGAACAAATGTGCTATACTTTCCTTAGATAAACAAAACGGAAATGATTTTAAGGAGAGATAAATGATGAAAATGACAGTAGACCAAAGATTTATGATGCCAGCAGATGTTGTAGAACGAGTGGAAGTATTACGAAACAAACAAAGTAAGCGCGGCACATTATTACAATCAGTAAATAAATTTTTCGGCTTAGATACGAAAGAAGATTGTGTTTGGTTTTACGGTTTTTATGGAGTTGCTGTAAGTATTTTATTATTTATGGTGTTCACATCAAATATTTTCGATTTTCTCTTCGTGTAAGAAATATGCGATAAGGACATTGCTACCGAATACATATATAAGGAAGTAAGGTAATCTTCTGAAGCGGGAGTTGGTAGTAATGGCGATGTTTCCTATAGAGCGTAACTATATTGGATATGGAAGTTCACGACCGGGAATTCCTCTTTCTAAAGTAAGGTTTATTGTAAGTCATGATACGGGGAATCCTGGTAGCAATGCGATAGGGAATCGGGATTATTTTAATGAAATACAACCGAAAGCCTCGGCACATACATTTATAGATGATAAAACAATATTAGAAATTATTCCTATAAATGAAGTTGCCTATCATGTTCGATATGGTGTGCCAACAGATAATGACTTATACGGTTATGATGCCAATAAGGCTGCCATTGGAGTAGAACTTTGTTATGGTGGTAATGTTAACTTTTGGGAAGCGTATACCCGTTTTACGTGGTATCATGCGTATTTATGTCAAAATTTCGGCTTGAATCCGAAAAAAGATATCGTATCACATAAAACACTTGACCCAGCTAGAAAGATTGATCCTGAAAATGTATTAGGGAAACAAGGTATTAAATTTCAGCAGTTTTTAGCAGATGTCTATCGGATGTATGTTTCGTTTAGATGACAAATATATGAAAAATGAATACAATAAAGATAGGTGCCTACTGCTGTAAGTAGGTTTTTTCTTGTTTTTATAAATAGTGTATTGGTAGAAGACTAGGAGTGAGCGGAGTATGCAGAAAGAAACAGCTATCATAATTGGAGGCGGTCCGTGCGGTTTAGCAGCGGCAATTTCATTGCAAAAGGTAGGGATAAATCCGTTAGTAATTGAAAAAGGAAACATTGTAAATGCCATTTATAATTATCCAACACATCAAACATTTTTCTCTTCTAGTGAAAAATTAGAAATTGGTGAAGTGGCTTTTATTACAGAAAATCGTAAGCCAGTTCGAAATCAAGCGCTTGCGTATTATCGTGAAGTAGTAAAACGTAAATCTGTACGTGTAAATGCTTTTGAACGAGTAGAGAAAGTTCAAAAAGATGGAGGAGTTTTTCAGGTTGAGACGACAAAGCGTGACGGAAGTAAAGAAATATATATAGCGAAATATATCGTTGTTGCAACTGGATATTATGACAATCCAAATTATATGAATGTTCCAGGTGAGGAACTGAAGAAAGTAGCTCACTATTTTAAAGAAGGACACCCTTATTTTGACCGAGATGTAGTAGTTATAGGTGGGAAAAACTCGAGTGTAGATGCCGCGTTAGAACTTGTTAAAGCGGGTGCACGTGTAACGGTACTATATCGCGGAAGGGAGTATTCATCAAGCATAAAGCCGTGGATTTTGCCGGAGTTTGAGGCGCTAGTACGAAACGATACAATTCAAATGCATTTCGGGGCTCATGTGAAAGAAATTACTGAACATACATTAACGTATACAGTTGATGGCGATGCAAATACAATCCAAAATGATTTTGTATTTGCGATGACTGGTTACCATCCAGATCATAGCTTCTTAACGAAGATGGGTGTTCGGATTGATGAAGAAACAGGACGTCCGATTTATACAGAGGATACAATGGAAACGAACGCTGAAAATATATTCATTGCAGGTGTAATTGCTGCCGGAAATAATGCAAATGAAATATTTATTGAGAACGGTCGATTTCATGGAGATGCGATCGCGCAAACCATTGCAACAAGAGAAATGTAAAAAGAAGCTGTCGGAATAAACTTCGACAGCTTCTTTTTTAATCGTGCATAAACATATTTTGGATTGTTTCATGAGAATTTGTATTCTCTAATGCAACTAATAATTTAATACGGGCTTTTTGAGCATTTAAACCGTATGTGAATACAATCCCCATATCTTTTAATTGTTTGCCGCCACCTTCATATGAATATACATCTTGAACGATGCCGTTGAAACAGCGAGAAACTAATACGACAGGAATTCCTTTGTTTATTAATCGTTCTAGACTAGGGAGTGTTCTTGGCGGTAAATTACCTTGTCCAAGTGCTTCAATAACAATTCCGTCTACTGGAAGATTTTCAATCGCTGCTAATAATGTATCGTCCATACCAGCGTATGCTTTTAGAACGACTACGTTTTTAGAAACCTTATTTACTGAATATGTTTCGTGATGTACTAAAGCATGGTGGAATACAACACCACGTTTTGTTACCATACCAATTGGTCCATATTGCGGGCTTTGGAATGTTGCTACATTACTTGTATGTGTTTTCGTTACATTTGTAGCGCAATGAATTTCGTCGTTTAATACGACTAGAACGCCTTTTTCTGCGGCTTCACTACTGCTAGCGACTTTTACAGCTGATAAGAAGTTATATAGACCATCAGCACCTAATTCGTTGCTAGAGCGCATTGCACCTGTCACAACGATCGGAATAGTTGCTTGGACTGTTAAATCTAAGAAATAGGCTGTTTCTTCTAATGTATCTGTGCCATGCGTAATGACTACGCCATGAATGTTGTCATGTTTTACTCTTTCATCAATGATGACTTGTAATTGTAACATTTCGCTAGGTGTCATATGGGGAGATGGTAGATGGAACACATCTTCAACGATCAAATCAACATCGCCTTCTAAATCAGGAATGAATTTTAAAAGAGGATTTTTTTCACCTGGTTGTACGACCCCAGTTTCTTTATCTTCCTCCATTGCAATTGTTCCACCTGTGTGTAAAACTAGGATTCTTTTCAATGCTTATACCCCTTTCAAGTAAAAAAATACATTTAGAACATAACATGTTTTGAGTAAATTCGACAATGGAAATGTATAAAAGTATGCTTGGAAAATGACAATAAATATAGGGATTCTTTGCATGTTTTATAAAATCAAGAATGAAAAGTGTGAATAGAAGGTGGAAAGGAGCGGTACTTTGAAAAAAGTAGAGAAAATTTTTATTCGTATTTTAGTAATACAATTCATTTGTCTTTGTGTTGTACAATTGTTATTTATACATAAGTCTTCGGTGAAATATTTATCTAAAATTGTTTATTATGAAGGTGTCGTTACGAAAAATAAAGTGGAAATCTTGCCGGTGAATAGGTAGTTTTCATTTTCTTCTATAGAGGATTATGCTACAATAATTGAGGATTTAATGACGTGAAGCAAATGAGAAGAAGCAGGGATGAATACCTGCTTTTCGTTTTGTTTTATAAGTGAAAAAATGAGGTGTTACAATGGATAAACGAATTTCAATTGCTATAGATGGTCCAGCAGCTGCTGGGAAAAGTACAGTTGCAAAAGTTGTTGCAAAAAAACTTTCTTACGTTTACATCGATACAGGCGCAATGTACCGTACACTTACGTATGCAGCCCTTGAACAAAAAGTGGACATTGAAAATGAAGAGAAGTTAATGGAAGTTGTAAAGAATGTAAATATTGAATTTCAGCAAGGTGAAAATACACAACTTGTATTTTTAAATGGACAAGATGTTTCTGAAGTCATTCGTACACCTGAGGTGACGAATCGAGTATCCATTGTGGCGAAACATCGCCTTGTTCGTGAAGAAATGGTCCGTCGTCAACAAGAATTAGCGGAAAAAGGCGGCGTTGTCATGGATGGCCGTGATATTGGTACACATGTGTTACCAGATGCTGAAGTGAAGATCTTTATGCTTGCTTCTGTAGAAGAAAGAGCAGAAAGAAGACATTTAGAAAATATGAATAAAGGTTTCGATTCTAATTTAGAGCAGTTAAAAGAAGAAATTGCTCAGCGTGATAAATTGGATTCAGAACGAGAAGTTTCTCCTCTAAAAAAAGCTGATGATGCATTGGAATTAGATACAACTTCTTTATCAATTGAAGAAGTTGTCCAAAAAATTATGAGTATTGTTTCAGGGGTGTTTGCAAAGTAAAGAAAGGGGATAACCTCTTTCTTTTTTTGTTTGTATAGAAATGTAAAGGATACGTGAATTGTGAGTCTCTTTCCTTGACAAATGATCGGATTTGTAAGAAGTTAGTAAAAGAGGAGTGAAACTTTCAGAATATATTCGCTATTATATTTCAAAACATACTTTCTTCAAGATGATTTTGCTGTATACTATTTATATAGGATTAATATATTTTCTTGTGAATGGTATTGAAACAGAGTATGTGATGATAAATTCTTAAACATGCAAATGAAAACTTTTGTTTTCATTTCGTATATACATAAAAATGCTTTGTCAATTCTGTAGGGAGGTATTTCCATGGTAGAGAAAATGAATGAAGAAGTTATGGATTCAAAAGAATTACAAGTTGGTGACGTTGTTACAGGTTCTGTAACGAAAGTTGAAGAGAAGCAAGTGCTTGTAAATGTTGGATACAAAACAGATGGCGTAATTCCGATTAGTGAATTAGCTAACGTTCATATTGAAAAAGCAAGCGATGTTGTTGAATTAGATCAAACACTAGAATTGAAAATTATCAAATTAGAAGAAGATGATCTTGTCTTATCTAAACGTGCTGTTGATGCAGAAAAAGCATGGGTAGAATTGCAAGAGAAATTTACTTCTGGCCATGTATTTGATGTTACTGTAAAAGATATCGTGAATGGTGGATTAGTTGTGGACCTTGGCGTTCGTGGTTTTATCCCAGCTTCACTTGTAGAAGTACATTACGTAGAAGACTTTACTGACTATAAAGGTAAAACATTAGCGGTGAAAATTGTTGAATTAGACCGTGAAAAAAATCGTGTAATCCTTTCGCATAAAGCGGTAGTAGAATTAGAACTAGATTCTAAGAAAAAAGAAGCAATTTCTTCATTAAAAGAAGGGGACGTTGTTGAAGGAACAGTACAACGATTAACGGATTTTGGTGCATTCGTTAATGTTGGTGGTGTGGACGGTTTAGTTCATATTTCACAAATTTCCCACGAGCGTGTAGAACAACCTTCTGAAGTATTAGAGCAAGGTCAAAAGGTAAAGGTGAAGGTGCTATCTGTTGATGCTGATACACAACGTATTTCTTTATCAATTAAAGCAGCTCAGCCGGGACCTTGGGAAAATGTTGCTGGTGAAATAAAAGCTGGAGATATTCGTGAGGGAGTAGTAAAACGTCTTGTTACATTCGGTGCATTCGTTGAAATTTTACCTGGTGTAGAAGGACTTGTGCACGTATCTCAAATTGCAAATCGCCACGTGAAAAATCCAAATGAAGTATTGGAAATGGGACAAGAAGTAAAGGTGAAAGTACTTGAAGTCCATGTAGCAGAGAAACGAATTTCTTTAAGTATAAAAGAAGCACTTGAAGAAAATAATGTAATTGAAGATTACAGTCAGTATGAACCAAATGCTGATTCTGCTACTTTCCAATTAAGTGATATTATTGGTGAACAACTGAAAAAATTAAAGAAATAAAGAGGGGTACAAGTGGTAAGGGCAAAGCGTAAATTAGATCATATTGAATACGCTCTTTCTACTGGTCAGTCTCGTACGCATGGCTTTCATGATATTGATTTTGTGCATCAAAGCTTGCCAAATTCAAGTTATGATACGATAACATGTGAAACAAAAATCGGCGAACTTTCACTAAGTTCGCCGATTTTTATCAATGCGATGACTGGTGGTGGCGGAGAGCAAACGTTACATATTAATGAACAATTAGCATATGTAGCGAAACATCATAATCTCGCTATGGCTGTTGGTTCGCAAATGGCAGCATTAAAGGATGAGAACGAAGTAGCTTCGTATAAGATCATTAGAAAGGTAAATCCAAACGGTATTTTCTTTGCCAATTTAGGTAGTGAGGCAACTACGGAACAGGCAGATCGTGCCGTTGATATGATTGAAGCGAATGCACTGCAAATTCATTTAAATGTTATACAGGAGTTAACGATGCCAGAAGGGGACCGTGATTTTACGGGTGTACTTCAGCGAATTGAGAAAATTGTTTTAAAGAGTGAAGTTCCTGTCATTGTAAAAGAAGTTGGATTTGGGATGAGCAAGGAAACAATGCAACAGTTAGTGAGTATAGGTGTAACAGCGATTGATATTGGTGGACAAGGTGGTACCAATTTTGCTGCAGTTGAAAATGAAAGAAGACAGCGCATGCTCTCTTATTTTAATAACTGGGGCATACAAACAGCTACCTCGATTATTGAAGCAACCTCTACAAATAATAACCTCTCTTTTATTGCATCTGGGGGCATACAAACAGCGCTAGACGTAGCAAAGGCGATCGCGTTAGGGGCAAATACAACTGCGTTTGCTGGATATTTTTTACGCATTTTAATGCAAGATGGTGTCGAGAAGTTAATGGATGAAATTACTCTTTTACATACAGATTTGAAATTTATTATGACAGCTCTTGGGGCAAATACGATAGAAGAATTACAATCTGTACCTCTTGTTGTAAAGGGTGAAACGTATCATTGGTTAATGCAGCGTGGAATTGATACTACGCGTTATAGTAGGAGATGAAAAATCAACCGGTCGGTTGGTTTTTTTCTTTTTTGTACTATAAAGTAGGGAATGGAATTAGTATTCTAAAGAACTACCAGGAATAATTACGATTGATGTTACATGAAGTAATTGAATTTGTAACACGAAAATAAAAGAATTATATTGTGAATAAAAATTGTTATGTGAAAGACGGTTTCGTACAATATCGAAACCGTCTTTTTGTATGATTAGTGCTGATTCTGCTTTCGAGCTTGCTCTGGTGTATCAAGTCCAGTTGCCCCTGGATATTGAAGTGATTGGTCGCGATCAGATTCAACGCGGCGTGATTCTCTTAGTTTTCGTTCTTGGCGATCTTTACCCATTGTGAATAGCACCTCCTTATTAAAAGTGTTGCTGTTATATGAAAAAACTATGCGTAAAGAAAGAGGGATTAACTTTCATAAAAAGTTCCCATAATGGAAAACATAGGAGGTGAAATGATGGATGGGAATACTTTTTATTTTGTAGCTTGGATAGGGTGGATTATCGTAACTTTCTTTATGAAAAAGGACGCTATTCGGTGGAAGTTAAGCGCTTGTATATTGATTTTTATAATTTGCTCTCCGTTACATGTGACGATTGCTTCATTCACAGTATCAGTAAATGCTCTGTTGCTTTGTATTATTTCTTTTATAGGAATCGCGCTATATTCTGTTTGGAAAAAATTATATGGCTTACTTTCGGCACTTATTATTGCAATGTTATATACGAGTTTTCATTTGTTAGAAGTATATGATCCAATTTGGATTGTGGTGGACAGATTATTTTTGTTAAGTAGTGCTCTTGTGTATGCATCGGTTTTATTACATGGAGATCGCGTATTAAGATTATGTTCCCTTTATATTGGAATGCTACAAGGAGAATTGTTAGTGACGCTTATTTTTCGGAAACTACATTTTCCTTATGATTACGGTAGTTTAGCGTTTTTTGATATCGTCGCCGTTTCCACATTTTTTATGGCAATTTTGTTTTGGATTGCAAAAGCATCAGTATACATGGAACAGTATAAGAGAAAAGCACGTAAAAGAAAGGCGAGGGTAATACATGACTGAATATACACCGGCCATTTTATGCGGCGTAATAGCAGGGACAGTAACGAGGGTGTTAATGCTTCGGACGGATACGAGGCAATATCCGACGAGGCTTCACGGGAAAATTATTCATATTGCAATGGGATTAATTGCAGCTGCTTTAGGGGCGATTGCTATCCCGTCCATTTTGAAAAAAGATTTTTCTGCCATTACATTTCTTACGTTAGCAGCAACGCAATTTCGTGATGTACGTAATATGGAAAGAAATACACTTCAACAATTAGATGGATATGAGCTCGTACCACGTGGAAATACATATATTGAAGGGATTGCATTAGTTTTTGAAAGTCGTAACTATTTGGCGATGTTAACGTCGTTTGCAACGACGTTTGCGTATATAGGATTCCATTCGTGGATTGCTGGAGTAATTATGGCTATACTCGCATTTTTTATTGCGAAAAAATTAATGTCTGGTAGAAGACTTCATGACCTTGTAGATATTGAACATGTTCCGCTTCATTTTGAAGGAGCAGGACTTTATATTGATAATATTTATATTATGAATATTGGATTGCCGGCAAGGCAAGAAGAGATTATGAAATATGGCATGGGATTTATTTTAAAACCAAAATCAATTGATGCGATGGTAACCATCGCAAATTTAGGGCAACGGCAAGCTATTTTACACGATGTTTCGGTGGCGTTAGGGATTTATAGAGATTCAGGTACACCTGCGCTTGTACCGTTAGCAAAGCGTGATTTAGAGGATGGTAGGGTGGGAATCTTTGTCTTACCACAAGATCAAGATGCAGAGAAAGCGATAGGGGTCATAGGGAATGTACCGACGTTAGAAAGTGCTGTCCATATGTCATCAGAAGCCCCGAAAGGAAGGGGAGATAAGAGATGATGTTAGAGAGTGTTATTCTTGCGGTTATTACAACAGTGCCAGAGAAGTTTGCAGGTGGTGCGCCTTTATTTACTTGTGACTCGACAGAGGAACTAGAATTTGTTGCAAATAATTTAGAGGCAATTTTAGATGGAATTGCGCATCGCTTACAAGAGAATGTATATATTATTGTGAAACATTAGCAACGTGTGTTATAATGTGAGGTGTTTTGATACGTTGAGAAATATTCTGGAATGCAAATCCCTTCTTGCACAAAGAAGGGTTTTTTACATAATAAACAGAAGCAAGTTGAAAGGATGAATGTATATGCCGAAACCAGTAATAGCGATAGTAGGCCGCCCGAACGTAGGGAAATCTACTATTTTCAATAGAATTGTTGGAGAAAGAGTTTCAATCGTAGAAGATATTCCAGGTGTAACGCGTGATCGTATTTATAGCGCTGGAGAATGGTTAAATCATGAATTTAACATTATTGATACAGGTGGAATTGATATTGGAGACGAGCCGTTTTTGACACAAATTCGTCAACAAGCTGAAGTAGCGATAGATGAAGCAGATGTTATCATTTTTATGACAAATGGTCGTGACGGTGTAACAGCAGCTGATGAAGAAGTTGCGAAAATATTATATCGTTCAAATAAACCAGTTGTACTTGCAGTAAATAAAGTGGACAATCCGGAAATGCGCAGTGACATTTATGATTTTTATGCGTTAGGATTTGGTGAACCATTCCCAATTTCAGGTACACATGGATTAGGATTAGGTGACTTATTAGACGAAGCTGCACAGCATTTTCCGAAGATTGAAGAAGACGGATATGATGAAGATACAATCCGTTTCTCTTTAATTGGACGTCCAAACGTAGGGAAATCATCACTTGTAAATGCTCTTCTTGGTCAAGAGCGTGTAATTGTTAGTAATGTAGCAGGAACAACTCGTGATGCTGTCGATACACCGTATAGTAAAGACGGAAAAGATTATGTAATTATCGATACAGCTGGTATGCGTAAAAAAGGAAAAGTGTATGAAAGTACAGAAAAATATAGTGTACTTCGTGCGCTAAGAGCGATTGAACGTTCTGACGTTGTGCTAGTCGTTTTAGACGGTGAAGAAGGAATTATTGAACAAGATAAAAAAATTGCTGGATATGCTCATGATTCAGGACGAGCTGTTGTTATCGTTGTAAACAAATGGGACGCAGTGAAAAAAGATGAGAAAACAATGAAAGCATTTGAAGAAAATATCCGTGCTCATTTCCAATTTTTAGAATACGCACCGATTGTGTTCTTATCTGCAAAAACGAGAAAACGTACACAAACGTTAATACCAGTTATCGATGAGGTAAATGAAAGTCATAGCATCCGTATTCAAACGAATGTATTAAATGACGTAATTATGGATGCGGTAGCGATGAATCCAACGCCAACTCATAATGGTAGCCGTCTGAAAATTTTCTATGCAACACAAGTTGCGGTAAAACCACCAACATTTGTTGTGTTTGTAAACGATCCGGAATTATTGCACTTCTCATATGAGCGCTTCTTAAAGAATCGTTTACGTGAATCATTTGGCTTTGTAGGAACGCCGATTCACATTATCGCTAGAGCAAGAGACTAATGGAGAGGATGTGATTTTATGACAAAAATCACAGTAATAGGAGCAGGTAGCTGGGGAACAGCGTTAGCGATGGTATTAGCTGACAATGGGCATGATGTACGTATTTGGGGAAATCGTTCTGAACTTATGGATGAGATTAATACGAAACATGAGAATAGCCGATACCTTCCAGGAATTACATTGCCAAGCACAATCGTAGCCTACTCTTCTTTAGAAGAAGCATTAGTAGATGTAAATACAGTACTGCTAGTAGTACCGACGAAAGCGTACAGAGATGTATTACAAGAGATGAAAGAAATTGTTACAGAACCAATTACTTGGATTCATGCGAGTAAAGGAATAGAACCGGGTACGTCAAAACGTATTTCGGAAATGATTGAGGAAGAAATTCCAGAGAACTTAATTAAAGATGTTGTTGTGTTGTCTGGACCGAGTCATGCTGAAGAAGTCGGCTTACGTCAAGCGACAACTGTTACATCTGCAGCAAAGCGTATGGAAGCGGCTGAGGAAGTACAAGATTTGTTTATGAATGGTTACTTCCGTGTATACACAAATCCAGATATCGTTGGAGTTGAGCTTGGTGGTGCGTTAAAAAATATTATCGCATTAGCTGCTGGAATAACTGATGGACTTGGATTAGGTGACAATGCAAAAGCGGCATTAATGACACGTGGTTTAACAGAGATTGCTCGTTTAGGAAGAAAAATGGGTGGAAACCCGTTAACATTTGCTGGTTTAACTGGTATGGGAGACTTAATTGTAACTTGTACAAGTGTTCATAGTCGAAATTGGCGAGCTGGAAATATGCTTGGAAAAGGACACTCTTTAGAAGAAGTGTTGGAAAATATGGGTATGGTTGTAGAAGGTGTAAGAACTACGAAAGCTGCTCATGAATTAGCAGAGAAAATGGAAGTTGAAATGCCGATTACAGCTGCTTTATATGACGTGCTGTTTAATGGGAATAACGTGAAAGATGCGGTAGGCTCATTGATGGGACGTGTGAAAAAACATGAAGTGGAAGCTGTACCTGATTTACTGTAAATAAAAGCGACAGAAGTACAAAGTGTACTTCTGTCGTTTTTTATTTTTCCCTGGGTCTTTTCACCATATTTTTATTTTTGCATAGGATGAAGAGTAACTTGAGGAGAGGGTGAAAAGAATGGATAATAACATTTTTAATAACATTGAAAAAGAAGCGAAAGTGAATAAAGAAGATATTTTTAAATTAGCATCATCTGTGCAAAATGCGAATTTACGTGATGAGAAAGTGCTTCGTCAATTGATTCATCAAGTTGCTCTAATGGCAGGACGTGAAGTGCCGAAAGAACAAGAGGATCAAATTGTAAAAGCGATTGTTAATAATAATATGCCAGCGGATTTTGGCTCGTTAAGTAAAATGTTTAAAAAATAAAATATGAGAAACAAAGAGTTTGTGGATTGCATATGATAGCCATGAAAGTATGGGAATAGAGCTGATTTGGGCATATTTGGTCAACCGGAGCGAGAGAGACACTCGCTTCGGTTTTATTTTTATCTAGATTAGTGAAAGTTGTGAAAAAACCTGTTGATTAAAGTTATATATTCGCAATTTGTAGTAAAATGTTATTTTTTTGTATTTGTTTAAAGATTTTAATTTGTTAAAATAGTATAAAAATAGGTTAATACAAAGGGGTGTGTATATGTCAGAAGGGCTTATAAAAATGTGGTTTTCCTTAGGGGCAATGGGATTTATGTTTGTTGCAGTAGCTTTTATTTTATTAAGTAGGCATAAAATAAAGAATAAGTTTTTGAAAGGGATTACAGCGTTAGTAGCATACACTCTTATGATTGTGTCCGGAATTGTTATTTTTCTTGTTGTATTTAGTGGACCTGTTGAGCAATAAAAGCGATTTACGTAGTAAATGTTACATAAGTGGTAAGGAATACTAGCATGAAAAGGTGATTACTAGTGAAAAAAATCCATATTATTTTAATATTTTGTTGCATAAGCATTTTAACGGGGTGTATGTATCCGAAAGAAAATATGAAACAAAACGCTATTCCTTATGAAGATCAGTTACAAGTTGTTCAAAAAGCTATTACTACATATCAGGAACAAACGAATGGTTTATTACCAATTAAGACGCGGGATATGAATACGCCTATTTATCAAAAGTATCCAATCGATTTTCAAAAAATTGCTCCGCGTTACATACAAGACGCACCAGGGAACGCATATGAAAGTGGTGGAGTATATCAATATGTATTAATAGATGTTGAAACAAATCCCACGGTAAAGTTAATTGACGTAAGGATGGCTGACCAAATTCAGGAATTAACATTGAAACTTAAAATGTATCGTGATGAACATCAATATCCACCTTTTAAAAAAGTAATTGCAGATGGTGTCTATGAATTAGATTTCAAAAAACTAGGATATAAAGATGTACCGCAAGTGACAAGTCCGTATTCTGGTAAAGGGTTACCTTTTGTAATTAATGAAAAAGGAGAAGTTTTTGTTGATTATAGAATCGATTTGTATGAAGCTTTGAAAAAAAATGAAGGTCAATTTAAGGAAGGGGAAGATATTCGGAATATACTATTGAAAGACTCTCCATTTGTTCCTGCTTATTCTCTGCCGTATACGATAAAGGATGGAGAACCAATTTTTTTTAAATCATAAGTCATGAACCTTTCTTTTAGCGAATAAGTTCTAGAAGAAAGGTTTTTTATGTTATACAACTTGTGATGCAAACAAAAGATATTTTTAAATAGTCATATGAAATTGGACAAAATTATATGATATATTGTCCGAACTTCTAGAATACCATTATATTATATCAGATATTATAGGCAACGTTAGAGAAGGTATTAGTTGACTATAAACGCGGAATTATTCCCAAAAATTTTGAGGGAGGGAATCACTTGGAAAAGGTAGATATTTTTAAAGATATTGCGGAACGCACAGGCGGTGATATTTATTTTGGAGTTGTAGGAGCTGTTCGAACAGGGAAATCAACATTCATTAAAAAATTTATGGAACTTGTAGTTATTCCAAATATTGAAAATGAGTCTGACCGTCAAAGAGCGCAGGATGAACTGCCTCAAAGTGCTGCTGGTCGTACAATTATGACGACGGAACCGAAGTTTGTTCCAAACCAAGCGGTTTCTATCGAAGTAGATGAAGGTCTTGAAGTGAATATTCGATTAGTAGATTGCGTTGGGTATACGGTTCCAGGAGCAAAAGGCTATGAAGATGAGAATGGCCCACGTATGATTAATACTCCTTGGTATGAAGAGCCTATTCCGTTCCATGAAGCTGCAGAAATTGGAACACGTAAAGTAATTCAAGAACATTCAACAATTGGTGTTGTAATCACAACAGATGGAACGATTGGCGAAATTCCAAGAAGAGATTATATAGAGGCAGAAGAACGCGTTGTAAATGAGTTAAAAGAAGTTGGAAAGCCTTTCATTATGATTATTAACACTGTGCAGCCGTATCATCCGGATACAGAGCAATTACGCCAAAGTTTATCAGAAGAATATGATATTCCGGTAATTGCGATGAGTGTAGAGAGTTTAAGAGAAACAGATGTGTATAATGTGCTTCGAGAAGCGCTATTTGAGTTCCCGGTTTTAGAAGTGAATGTGAACCTTCCAAGTTGGGTAATGGTGCTAAATGAAGGGCATTGGTTACGCCAAAGCTATCAGGAAGCAGTTCAAGAGACTGTGAAGGACATAAAACGTCTTCGTGATGTGGACCGTGTCGTTTGGCAGTTTAGTCAATATGAATTTATTGATCGAGCGAGCCTAGCTGGTATTGACATGGGGCAAGGTGTGGCGGAGATTGATTTATATGCACCAGATGAATTATATGATCAAATTTTAAAAGAAGTAGTAGGAGTAGAAATTCGAGGGAAAGATCATTTATTGAAGCTTATGCTCGATTTATCTCATGCGAAAATAGAATATGATCAAGTGGCGGATGCCCTGCGTATGGTAAAACAAACAGGATATGGTGTAGCAGCGCCTGCATTAGCAGATATGAGCTTAGATGAGCCAGAAATTATTCGTCACGGTTCCAGATTTGGTGTGAAGTTAAAAGCCGTAGCTCCATCTATTCATATGATTAAAGTAGATGTGGAGTCAACGTTTGAGCCAATTATCGGTACTGAAAAGCAAAGTGAAGAATTAGTCCGTTATTTAATGCAAGATTTTGAAGATGATCCGTTATCAATTTGGAATTCTGATATATTTGGACGTTCGCTTAGCTCTATTGTTCGAGAAGGAATTCAAGCGAAACTATCTTTAATGCCAGAAAATGCTAGATATAAATTAAAAGAAACATTAGAAAGAATTATTAATGAAGGATCTGGCGGATTAATTGCGATCATATTGTAAGAAAAAAATCCCTCTCATTGTAGAGGGATTTTTTTGTTTTTACGTATGTAATAGAAAAATAAACAGCCATTATCTAATATATTGTTGTAAATTGTCAAGTTTCATCAGATTTTCACATTTTAAGAGTAACAATTTCCTTAAAAATATTGAATTATAAAGGAGAATCGTATAATATAGGCGTTGATAATGATTTATCTACATCTTTGTAGTATAGAATTTGCAAAAATTGCCTACAAATGAAAGTAAGACTCATTTTATGATCATTATACAGTCTTATCTTTGGGAGGAGGTGAATGGCATGAACAAGACAGATTTAATCAATGCTGTTGCAGAAGCAAGTTCCCTTTCTAAAAAGGACGCAACAAAAGCAGTAGACGCTGTTTTTGATTCTATCTTAGAAGCTTTAAAACAAGGTGATAAAGTACAACTGATCGGATTCGGTAACTTCGAAGTTCGTGAGCGTGCGGCTCGTAAAGGTCGTAACCCACAAACAGGTGAGGAGATTGAAATCGCTGCAAGTAAAGTACCTGCATTCAAACCTGGTAAAGCGTTAAAAGATGCGGTTAAATAATCCTTACATATTAACAGGGAAGAAGAGTTTCCTTTTTGGGAACTCTTCTTTTTGCTTTTAAAAACATAAATATGCTAGAATGTGTTCGTATCACTTTTAGGTTTTCGGGAGGGCTAGCGGATGGCAAAAGTTAATTTAGAACAAATTGAACATGCAGTACGCCTTATTTTAGAGGCAATCGGAGATGACCCAAATCGCGAGGGAGTACTTGATACACCAAAGCGTGTTGCGAAAATGTACGCAGAAGTGTTCTCAGGCATGCATGAAGATCCGAAAGAACATTTGCATAAAGTATTCGGAGAAGATCACGAAGAGCTTGTATTAGTAAAAGATATACCATTTTATTCGATGTGTGAGCATCATTTAGTTCCTTTCTATGGAGTTGCTCACGTTGCATATATTCCGCAAGGCGGAAAGGTGACGGGCTTAAGTAAATTAGCCCGTACTGTAGACACAATTGCACGTCGTCCACAACTGCAAGAACGTATTACTTCAACAGTAGCGAACTCTATTATGGAAGTACTAGAGCCGCATGGTGTTATGGTAGTAGTAGAAGCAGAGCATATGTGCATGACTATGCGCGGTGTGAAAAAACCAGGTGCGAAAACAGTAACGACAGCAGTCCGTGGTGTGCTAGAAAATGATGCGGCGGCGCGTAGTGAAATTTTATCTTTCATTAAAACAAAGTAAAGAAAAGCGGGAAACTGCTTTTCTTTTTTTTTTATGTGAATAAATGATATAGTTTTAGTTGGGCAGATTGAGAATGGAAAGACTATTTAAAAGAATGGAAGATGTTATTTAATTCAGCGGAGGTTTGGAAGGAGTAACCAAGTTTTGGTTATAGAAAATAGAATGTATGTGTTATAATAAGTTTTATGAATTAGAAAACAAGGGTGATTTTTGTGTGTGACATCTACGGAGGGTATGCGGGTATAAAAGAGAAATTGATGGAGAAATTGCGCCATCCTTATTTTATAAACTATATTGAAGAACCATTTATTGATGAAGAAAAAATAGCATTGCTATATGGGGCTTTAAAGAGTGCGGATTTACATATAGAAAAAATTGAGCATTATGTAGTAACGATTATGCTAGTACAAATTGCGCTTGATACACATGAAAGAGTATCAAATAAAGCAGGTGAAGAAGCGATTGAATCGCATAAACGTCGCCAATTAACAGTACTTGCAGGTGATTACTATAGTGGGTTATATTATTATTTATTGTCTATGAATCGTGATATTGTTTTAATTCGTGCGCTTGCTGAAGGAATTAAAGAAATCAATGAACATAAGATTATGTTATATCAAAAAGCACATAAAACGATTGAGGACATAATGAAAAGTGTAATAACGATTGAGTCTGCGTTATTGCAGAAAACGTGTGATCATTTTCATGTATCGCATTGGAAGCCATTTATAACTTATGTGTTAGGAAAAAATCGTCTCCAAAAAGAGTATCAATTGCACGCTGATAAACAACATTCACCTGTTTTTCAAGCGGTTCAAGAGATCTTGAGAGATGAAGCAGATGCAGAAACCGTTATTAATGGCTGGATGATGGAACTGAGAAAGAAAGAAAATCAATTTTTAGAAAATCACACAGACATAAGTGAAATCAATTCTGTGTTAAAAGATAAATCGAAGACATAAGCAATTTTACATTGGAAGAAGGTACGAGCATGCAACAATCAAAAGAAGAAAGAGTACACGATGTATTTGAAAAAATCTCTGATAAATACGATGTGATGAATTCTGTAATCAGTTTTCAAAGACATAAGGCATGGCGTAAAGAGACGATGCGTATTATGGATGTACAACCGGGCAGTAAAGCGCTTGATGTATGCTGCGGGACAGCGGACTGGACAATTGCGTTAGCTGGAGCGGTAGGCGAGCAGGGGAAGGTTGTTGGTTTGGATTTCAGTGAAAATATGTTATCTGTCGGTAAGCAAAAGGTAGAGGCTTTACAATTAAAGCAAGTAGAACTTCTACATGGGAATGCAATGGAACTTCCATTTGAAGATAATACATTTGATTACGTAACGATTGGATTTGGTTTGCGTAATGTGCCAGACTATATGCATGTATTAAAAGAAATGACGCGTGTAGTAAAGCCAGGTGGAAAAGTAATCTGTTTAGAAACATCGCAGCCAACAATGATTGGTTTTCGACAAGGATATATTTTATACTTTAAATATATCATGCCGTTATTTGGAAAGATGTTTGCGAAAAGTTATAAAGAATATTCATGGCTTCAGGAATCGGCAAGTACATTCCCAGGGATGAAGGAATTGGCTCATATGTTTGAGGAAGCTGGACTTGAACGTGTACAAGTGAAGCCGTTTACTTTTGGAGTAGCAGCGATGCATTTAGGTATTAAACCAGAATCAAAATAGAAAAAAGACGTTTTAGGTTAAGGTGAACAATATGAAGTTACAACTTATGTACTCTTTTTTACGATCGGATATTAATGTGATAGAAAAAGAATTAAAAAAGACGGTTGCTTCTGAACAGCCATTAGTAGAAGAAGCGGCATTACAACTTATCGAGGCTGGTGGGAAGCGAATTCGGCCCGTATTTGTGTTACTTGCAGGGAAATTTGGAGATTATAAGTTAGACGCAATTAAGCATGTTGCTGTTGCATTAGAACTTATTCATATGGCTTCTCTTGTTCACGATGATGTTATTGATGCTGCATTTTTACGACGTGGTAGTGCGACTGTGAATGCAAAATGGGGAGATCGTATTGCGATGTATACAGGAGACTATTTGTTTGCTAAGTCTCTTGAATGTGTAACAAATATCGAAATTCCAGAGGCGCATCAGGCGCTATCACATACAATTTTAGAAGTCTGTAAAGGTGAAATCGAACAAATTAAAGATAAATATAATTATGACCAAAACTTGCGAACGTATTTAAGAAGGATAAAGCGAAAAACAGCATTATTAATTGCTGCGAGTTGTCAGTTGGGAGCAATTGCTTCTGGTGCGAATCGTGATACGGTAAATCGTCTGTTTTGGTATGGGTATTTTGTAGGGATGTCATATCAAATTATTGATGATATTCTAGATTTCGTTTCAACGGAAGCGAAACTTGGAAAACCTGCCGGTGGTGATTTATTGCAAGGAAATATTACACTTCCTGCTTTATATGCTATGGAAGACCCAGTACTTCGTAAGAAAATCACATCTGTACATGAAAATACAGCAGCTGATGAAATGAAAGAAATTATTGAGGCTGTGAAGAATAGTGATGCTATTGATAAAGCATTTGCGTTTAGTGAACGTTATTTACATAAAGCATTAGAAATAATAAAACCACTCCCGCGCGGACAAGCGAAGTATGCATTGCAAAATGTAGCAAAGTATATTGGGAAACGAAAATTTTAGTGTTTTTTCTAAAAAATAAAAAAATCTCTCCTTTTCAAAACTATTGCACAATTGTGATAAGGGTGTTACTATGTGTGTGGGGATATACAATTACATACATAATTCAGAAGTGGAGAGATTTTTTATGGAAAAAACATTTCTAATGGTAAAACCAGACGGTGTACAACGTGCATTCATTGGGGAAATTGTAGCTCGTTTTGAGAAAAAGGGCTTTCAATTAGTTGGTGCAAAATTAATGCAAGTCACTCCGGAAATTGCTGGAGAACACTACGGTGAGCATAAAGAAAGACCTTTCTTTGGTGAATTAGTAGACTTTATTACATCTGGTCCTGTATTTGCAATGGTATGGCAAGGTGAAGGTGTAGTAGATACAGCACGCAATATGATGGGTAAAACACGACCACATGAAGCAGCTCCTGGAACAATTCGTGGAGATTTCGGTGTAACTGTTGCAAAAAATATTATCCACGGTTCTGATTCTTTAGAAAGCGCAGAGCGCGAGATTGCTATTTTCTTTAAAGAAGAAGAATTAGTAGACTACTCAAAATTAATGAATGAATGGATTTACTAATTATTTTGAAATAATTTGTAAACGCTTTAATAACGGTGATAATAGTAAAAAGTGCAAGAAGAATAGGGGTATTCTTCTTGCACTTTTTTTATTTGAATTAGTTACGAAGTTAAAGCTGTTATGATATATTGGTATGTAAAGTAAAAGGCCTATCGGAAGTATAGAACGAGAAGAAGTAAATGGTCGATTTACGGTATAATTTCTTTCATATTTTTAGAATAACGGAAATTGATATTATTGCTTAATATAGTGAGATAAATACATATGCGAAAAGAGGAATAACGTATGCGATATATTACAGCTGGTGAATCTCATGGTCCACAACTTACAACGATTATAGAAGGTGTTCCAGCGGGACTATCAATAGTTGCGGATGATATAAACGAAGAATTAGCTAGAAGGCAAAAGGGATATGGTCGTGGTAGACGCATGCAAATTGAAACAGATCAAGTGCAAATTGTAAGTGGTGTTAGACATGGAGAAACATTAGGTTCTCCTATTGCACTCGTTGTTGAAAATCGTGATTTTGCACATTGGACGAAAATTATGGGAGCAGAGCCTTTAACTGAGCAAGAAGAAAAAGAAATGAAAAGGAAAGTGACAAAGCCAAGGCCTGGGCATGCGGATTTAAATGGTGCGATTAAATATGGTCATAGGGATATGAGAAATGTACTTGAACGTTCGTCGGCACGTGAAACGACAGTACGTGTTGCTGCTGGTGCGGTTGCGAAAAAAGTTTTGGCGGAATTGGGTATTAAAGTGGCAGGACATGTAATTGAGATTGGCGGTGTACTGGCTAAGGAGATTACATATAGTTCAATTGAAGAATTAAAAAGTATAACAGAAGAATCACCTGTACGTTGCTTAGATGACGAAGCTGGTAAACAAATGATGAAAGCAATTGATGATGCAAAGTCAAATGGTGATTCAATCGGTGGCATTGTTGAAGTAGTTGTGGAAGGTATGCCAATTGGAGTAGGTAGCTATGTGCATTATGATCGAAAATTGGATGCGAAACTAGCAGCGGCAATTATGAGCATTAATGCCTTTAAAGGTGTGGAGATTGGAATTGGTTTTGAAGCAGCTCATAGACCGGGAAGTGAAGTTCATGATGAAATCTTGTGGGATGAAGAGCATGGATATACAAGAAGAACGAACAATGCAGGTGGATTAGAAGGGGGCATGACGACTGGTATGCCAATTGTTGTACGCGGTGTGATGAAACCGATACCTACACTATATAAACCTCTTCAAAGTGTGGATATAGATACGAAAGAACCTTTTACAGCGAGTATTGAACGTTCAGATAGCTGTGCTGTACCGGCAGCTAGTGTCGTTGCAGAAGCGGTTGTTGCTTGGGAATTAGCGACAGCTTTACTAGAACAATTTGGAGTAGATCGTATGGACCTTATTCGTGAAAATATTGAGAAACATAATGAATATGCGAGGGGATTTTAATGGGAAACATACATATTCAAACGAAATCAAAAGAATATGATGTACATGTTGGAAAAGAAGTGTTGTCACATTTGAAAACACTCATTCAAAATATGCAGCCAGCTGTATCTAATGTAATGATCATTTCAGATGCAGTTGTTGCATCTCTACATTTACAGACAGTTGTTGATGCATTGCAAGTAGAGCAACAAGTATTTTCATTTGTTGTACCGAGTGGTGAAAAAGAAAAGTCTTTTGAAAACTTCTACGGGGCTCATACTTCAGCTCTTGAAAATAAATTAGATAGAAATTCTTTAATTATTGCACTTGGAGGCGGAATGATTGGAGACCTGGCTGGGTTTGTCGCTGCGTCGTTTATGCGTGGCATTCGTTTTGTCCAAGTTCCAACAACTTTATTAGCTCATGATAGTGCAGTAGGCGGAAAAGTAGCAATTAATCATCCGTTAGGGAAAAATATGATCGGTGCATTCCATCAGCCAGAAGCGGTTGTATATCATACGCCGTTTTTACAGTCGCTTCCTGAAAAAGAGTGGCGTTCAGGTTACGCAGAAGTGATAAAGCATGCTCTTATTGGTAATGTTGAGCTGTATCATTGGTTAAAAAAAGAAGTACAAACATTAGCAGAACTTCGTGATGAGAAGTTAATTCATATATTAACGAAGGCGATTCCTGTAAAAGCCAATATTGTAGCCCAAGATGAAACAGAAAAAGGTGTACGTGCCCATTTGAACTTTGGACATACGCTAGGTCATGCTCTTGAAAAAGAGATTGGGTATGGAAATATTACTCACGGTGACGGAGTAGCTGTTGGTATGTTATTTGCTATATTCTTAAGTGAACAAGTGTACAAGATTGATCTTGCCTATGAAGAGATGAAACAGTGGTTCTTGAAGTACGGCTATCCAAAAATGCCAAGTGATTTAAATGTAGAGCGCCTTGTTCAATTGATGAAACAAGATAAGAAAGCAAATGCAGGAACAATTCATATGGTGCTTATGCAGGAATATGGGGTAGTAAATGTCGTATCTATTTCAGATGAGACTGTTCATATTGCGTTAGAGGCATTTCAAAAGGATATGGCATAAAAGGGTAGAGATATGGAATGCGTGTGTAAAAGTATTCTCGTAATCATGACAGTTATAAAAAGAGATTGCAGTAAGGAACTATAACCATATTGTAATTGAATTGAATCAAATGACTGGGGGAAGAGAAATGAGAGTGAAAGAGCAATTGTTAACTTTAAGAGCATATGTACCTGGGAAAAATATTGAAGAAGTAAAAAGGGAATATGGATTATCAAAAATTGTGAAATTAGCATCGAACGAAAATCCATTTGGTTGCTCAGCACGTGTGACAGAAGCGTTAGCTTCTTTGGCGGGCCAATATGCTCTTTATCCGGATGGACATGCCTTTGAACTTCGGACGAAAGTAGCAGAGCATGTAGGTGTAAATGCGGAACAACTGTTATTTGGTAGTGGATTAGATGAAGTCATTCAAATGATTAGCCGTGCATTACTACATGAAGGTACAAATGTTGTAATGGCGAATCCTACCTTTTCGCAATACTATCACCATGCTGTTATTGAAGGGGCAGAAGTTCGTGAAGTACCACTTAAAGATGGTATTCATGATTTAGATGCAATGTTACAGCAAGTAGATGACAAAACGAAGATTGTATGGATTTGTAATCCGAATAACCCGACAGGTACATATGTAGAGAAACAAAAGTTACTTTCATTTTTAGAATCAGTACCTAAGTCAGCGCTCGTTATTATGGATGAAGCATATTATGAATATGCGGGAGCGGAAGATTATCCGCAAACATTGCCTCTTCTTGAAAAGTATGAAAACCTTATGGTTTTACGCACGTTTTCAAAAGCATATGGCCTAGCTGCTTTTCGTATTGGATACGCGGTTGGTAATGTGAAGTTAATTGGGCAGCTAGAAGTAGCAAGGTTACCATTCAATACATCGACTGTAGCGCAATCTGTAGCAATAGCTGCATTAGAAGATCAAAAGTTTCTAGAAGAATGTGTGCAGAAGAATGCTGAAGGACTAAATCAATACTATGCATTTTGTAAGGAATATAACGTATTCTATTATCCATCTCAAACAAATTTCATATTCTTAAAACTTGGTATTCCTGGTAATGAAGCTTTCGAACGATTAATGAAAAACGGATATATTGTTCGTTCTGGTGCTGCATTTGGCATACATGACGGTATTCGTATTACAGTCGGTTTAAAAGAAGAGAATGATGAAATTATAGAATTACTGAAAGAGCTTGTAAATGAGAAGGTAAAGAAAGAGGAAACATATTCTTAAGAAATTGTGAAGGCTCCTATTATAGGTGCCTTTTTTATGTAAGGTAGTAAGAATCCTATTTTTAATAGGGGTTGAAGTGTGGTAGTCAGGTTGGCTCGTAAAGATCGATTTATATAACTTAATAATCAACGAGGAAAGTTATTTGCACGGTAATGAAAGAAAACGGTACAATAGAAAGTAGGAATGCGGTATCGGTGTCATATGAGAACCTTTTGAACAACGAGCCGCGCTATAAGAGAAAGTACAAGAAGAAGTATGCTCATTCTAAAGGTTGCGTTCTTACAGTGAGTTGCTTATGATAAGGTGAAACTTTAATCAGTGGGGATGTTTATCCCCCGCTGATTATTAGTTGAACCAATCGGGCTTTTACGGGCAGTTGATCCCAAAACTAACTTCTTTGCCTTAGCTGACTTTTGAGGTGGGGGTCTTACTGCCCGTTAATAGCAGGGTAAATGAACAGAAGAGAATATTTTTTAGAATTAAAGGAGACGTTTATGCAAAAGTTTGAACAAGCTGTTTCATATATTGAAAATGGAGAAGCGGAAAAAGGGTTACAATTATTAAAAGAACAATTACAAATTGCGAATGATGAAGAGAAGTATGATATCGCTCGCTATTACCATACACTTGGATTTATGGATGAGGCGCTAGCAATTACTGAAGACTTACGCTTACTGTATCCAGAAGAAAGTGAATTTACGGTATTTTTAGCAGAATTATATATTGATTTAGACAAAGAGGATGAAGCGATTGAAGTGCTTCATGATATTCCAGAAAATGATGATTTATATGTTCAATCGTTATTACTTGTTGCGGATTTATTCCAAATGCAAGGTTTTGATGATGTAGCAGAGCAGAAACTATTAAAGGCAAAAGAAATGATGCCTGACGAACCTGTTATTTCGTTTGGATTAGCAGAATTATATAGTAGTAAAGGGGAAGAACAAAAGGCAATTACTTATTACGAGTCGCTATTAGCAGAACATAAAGTAATGGGTGGTGTTGTGATTGCACTTCGTCTTGCAGAAACGTTAAGTGCGATTGGAAACTGGGAAGAGGCAATCTCTTACTATGAAGCAGGCTTAGAAGAGCAAAAAGATATTCATTCATTATTTGGATATGCCTTTACATTATACCAAGGCGAAGAATATCAAAGAGCAATTGGTGCTTGGCAAGAATTAAAGGAATTAGACCCTGAGTACGCATCACTATACATGTATTTAGCGAAAAGCTATGAAAAAGAAGGAATGCTTCAAGAAAGCTATGAAACACTTCATGAAGGAATTAAAGTAGATGAGCTTTCTGTTCCGTTTTACGTAGAATTAGCGAACATTGCAGCCAAATTAGGAAAAGTAGTAGAAGCAGAAGAAGTACTTCAAAAAGCGCTTGAGTTAGATCCTGGACACCTTGGGGCAACATTGAAATATGCGTATATCTTAAAAGGACAAGAAAAGTATGAAGAGTTAATTGCAGTTGTAGAGCGTGCTATTGACAGTGGAGAACCAGATACACAACTACTTTGGGACTTGGCGTTTGCGAAAAAACAATTAGAAATGTATTCGGATGCATTAAAACACTATGAAAGTGCATATACTTCTTTTAAGAATCATCCAGACTTCTTGGAAGAGTACGGTTATTTCTTATTGGAAGAAGGTATGCGAAAAGAGGCGAAAGAAGTATTTACACAGTTAATACAACTAGACCCGACACAAATTCATATTGAAGAGTTGTTATATAATTTAGAGGATTTTTCATAAGTTGGAAGGAAACTGAATGCCGCTTCTTGAATCTAAAAAGAAAAGAGAAAGACAGAGGAGGGACTTAATTGCTATGAATACCCCTGTTTCTGTAAACGAGAAGAAGGATTTTGTAAAATGGTTTTTGAATAATTACCAACTGAAACAGCGTGAATGTGTATGGATTTTGAATTATTTAATGAGTCACGACCAATTAATGCATAAAGTCCACTTCGTAGAGCATGCAAAATATTGTCCGCGTGGCTTAGTAATGTCAGCAAATTGTGTGAAAGACACACCGTTTCACTTTTTTAAACAAAATGTTATGACAACAGATGCTGAAAAATCGTTTCATGATATTCGTTTAAATCGGGATGAAGATATTTATATTCAACTCAACTTTAAATCGTCGTTCCAAAATGCAAATTATGTAGCTGTATTAGAAGAAAACCCATATTTACCAAAGCATATTGAAGTAAATGAAAAAGACCGTTTACTGGCAGAGAGATTTTTAGAAGAGAGTGTATTTTCATTTAGAAAAGAACGTCTTTTGAAACAAATTGATGAAGCGTTGGATAAGCAAGATAAGGAAGCGTTTCATAGGTTAACGGCAGAGCTAAAGACTTTATAGAATTCATTAGGATTATTAACTTTTTACAAATTTCAGAATTTTTTCAAGAAAAACTACCTATATTAGGTAGTTTTTCTTTTTTTACCTCTTTTAGTATGGTTTAATATATATAAAGTGAAAGTTCTGTCATTTTCAAGTGGAGGAGGGAAGAGACTTGAAATGGATTGTAAAAGATGTGGAACAGTTTGAGCAAGCAAGGGAGTATGTAGATACAGGGGTTATACCACTGTTATCAGTTTCGGCAGCAAAAGAAATGAAAATGGTTGTAGAACAAGGTGAATTTATTGAATTGTTGAGTATGGAGTTAGAAAGAGAATATAAAGGAAGAGTGCTTTTACTACCAGCATTTACGTATTTAGTAGAAAGTCAAAAGAAGGAAAAAGGTCGTTTGCAAGAATGGACAGATCATTTACAAAGGCAAGGTTTTAAGCACATTGCGTACGTTACAAGTGATTTTTCATGGAAAGAAGATATGCAAGAATTGCAGGGAGATTTATTTTGGTTTCCGTCATTAGCGTTAGAACAATTTAGTGATCAAGCAAAAAGAGAGCTGATTCATGCGCATATAAAAAATATAATGGTGATGTTAGAAGAAAAATGGGGAAAATAATAATAAACAGAAAGTTCTTATTATTATGAGTAGTATGATATTGACCTGTGCATGAGCGTATTATATCATGATAGTGTCCTAGTTTTTATTTTTTATATAATTTATCACGAGGGGACAATTTCTGATAGAGGGGGGAAATTTTCGTGAGCGAGAAAGAACATCGTGTGTCAAGAAGACAATTTTTAAATTACACACTTACAGGGGTAGGAGGCTTTATGGCAGCAGGTATTTTAATGCCGATGACGCGATTTGCGCTTGATCCGGTGTTAAGAAAAGAAGCGGGAACAGATATGGTTGCTGTTGCACAAGTAAAAGATATTACAACAGAACCGAAGCGTTTCGACTTTAAGGTGAAGCAGGTTGATGGTTGGTACAAGTCTGAAGAGCCAAAATCAGCTTGGGTTCATAAAGATGAAAGCGGAGACATTGTCGCATTCTCTCCAGTATGTAAACATTTAGGATGTACAGTGAACTGGAATTCGGACAAAGCACATCCGAATCAATTCTTTTGCCCATGTCACGGGGGCCGTTATACAAAAGATGGAATGAACATTAAAGGCACGCCGCCCCTTGCTCCGCTTGATGTGTACGAGTCTAAAGTGAAAGATGGAACGCTGTATTTAGGAAAAGCGAAGCCAAGAGGGGGTGGAAAGTAGATGCTAAATAAAATTTATGATTGGGTAGATGAACGATTAGATATTACACCAATATGGCGCGATATCGCTGATCATGAAGTACCTGAACATGTAAACCCGGCACATCACTTTTCTGCATTCGTCTATTGCTTTGGGGGACTTACCTTTTTCGTTACTGTAATTCAAATTTTATCTGGAATGTTTTTGACGATGTATTATGTGCCGGATATTAAAAATGCTTGGGAATCGGTTTACTATTTACAAAATGAAGTTGCTTACGGACAAATTGTTCGTGGTATGCACCACTGGGGTGCTAGTCTCGTAATTGTAATGATGTTTTTACATACACTCAGAGTTTTCTTCCAGGGTGCGTATAAAAAGCCTCGTGAGTTAAACTGGATTGTTGGTGTTCTTATTTTCTTTGTTATGTTAGGTCTTGGTTTTACCGGATATTTATTACCGTGGGATATGAAAGCGTTATTTGCTACGAAAGTAGGGATTCAAATTGCAGAGCAAACGCCGCTCATTGGTCCTTATATAAAAACATTACTCGCTGGTCATTCCGAAATTGTTGGCGCTCAAACATTAACTCGCTTCTTTGCTATTCACGTCTTCTTCTTACCAGCAGCACTTCTAGGTTTAATGGCCTTCCACTTCATCATGATTCGCAAACAAGGTATTTCCGGTCCGCTATAAGAGATTGCTAAATTAAAGGGGAAAGAACTAAAGGAGGGAGATTATGCATCGCGGCAAAGGGATGAAGTTTGTAGGAGATTCTCGGGTACCAGTAGCTCGGAAACCGAATATTCCAAAAGATTATTCTGAATACCCAGGAAAAACAGAAGCATTTTGGCCGAACTTTTTGTTGAAAGAATGGATGGTTGGTGCAGTTTTTTTAATCGGTTATTTATGTTTAACAGTGGCGCATCCATCACCGCTTGAGAGAATGGCGGATCCGACAGATGCAGGATATATACCACTTCCAGATTGGTATTTCTTATTCTTGTATCAGTTATTAAAGTATTCTTATGCTTCTGGTTCATTTACTGTAATTGGAGCATTTATTATGCCAGGTATTGCTTTTGGAGCATTACTGTTAGCTCCATTTCTTGATCGAGGTCCAGAGAGACGTCCATTGAAGCGCCCTGTAGCAACTGGATTTATGCTTTTAGCAATTGCATCGATTATCTTTTTAACTTGGGAATCTGTAGCACACCACGATTGGGAAGCTGCAAAAAAACAAGGAGCAATTGTAAAAACGGCACCAGTTGATAAAAATGATGATGGCTACAAGTTAATGCAAAAAAATACTTGTTTAACATGTCACGGTGACAATTTACAGGGCGGGGCGGCAGCGCCTGCACTGCAAAACTTAACTTTAAAACCAGAAGAAATCGCAAAAATTGCGAAAGAAGGAAAAGGTTCAATGCCTAAAGGGGTATTTAAAGGTACAGATGAAGAACTGAAAAAGCTTTCGGAATTTATTGCAAAGTATAATAAGAAGTAAAAAAAGCTGACTACAAAAATTTTGTAGTCAGCTTTTTATTTTGATGACAGTGAGTTTGCTATATAATAGAGTAGAGTTTGATGAAAAATGAAAGGTGTTGGATGTACAGCTTGGCTTACTTATATGCAGTGTTAAGACAACGCTCGGTATTATTATTTTTATTGGTTGTTAATATATTAGGTACAATTTACGGATTTATATGGTATGGAAATCAATTAAAAGAAACTTCACCTATATTTTGGCCATTTGTACCAGATAGTCCTACGGCGAGTCTCTTTTTTGTCTTTGTTTTAATTGGTTTCTTGATAAAGAAAAACTGGGGATTAATAGAGGCGCTAGCAATTGTTACTTTAATAAAATATGGTGTATGGGCTGTTGTTGTAAATGGGGTTATGATTTATGTGGAAGGTCCTATTGGTCTTATGGGGTATATGTTAATGTTATCGCATTTTGCAATGGCAGTGCAGGGAGTGTTATACGCTCCGTTTTACCGTATAAAAAAATGGCATTTTGCGGTAGCAGCTATATGGACATTACATAATGACGCAATTGATTATTTATTTTGGCAAATGCCGAGATATGGCATTATGCATTTGTTTGTAGAGAAGATTGGTTATTTTACGTTTTGGCTAAGTATTGTTGTGCTGTGCATTACATATTATTGTTGCTTACGTGAGAACAGGAAACAGTTTTCTTTATGGTAGTGAGAACATTTAGGGGGAGAAAATGAAGAAAAATAAGAGCGGTACAAAAGTATTGGATCGATTGGTTACGATAGTTGTTTCATATAGCATAGCATTTTCCGTTTTTGCACTCGCAACAATGGCGATTGTATATGGAAAATGGCTGTATTATTTTGAAATTGATTTTTTAAATATTCCAGATTTAGCGGATATGACGAAAGATGAAATTAAGAGAAATTATGATGTGCTTATTACATATTTATCTCCGTTTTATGATGGGGCATTACAATTGCCGACATTAGATATGTCTACAAATGGGCGTATACATTTTGTAGATGTTAAAAATATTTTAGTAAAGATTCAATATGTGATGTATGCGACAATTATGATAGCAGTGATAGGCGGCGTTTATTTATTAAAAAGAAAAAACGAAAAGTTTTTACTGCACGGATCGATTTTAACGATTATATTTCCGATAGCACTGATGTTACCGATTGCTATTAATTTTGAAAAGAGTTTTGTATTATTCCATAAGCTTTTATTCAGTAATGATTATTGGATGTTTGATATTGAAACGGATCCAATTATATTAATGCTACCGGAAGAGTTCTTTATGCATGCTGCCTGTGCTATTTTATTATTCATTTTAAGTGGTAGTATACTTTGTTTCAGCTTGTATAGATATTTCGTAAAAAAGAAAAGGGGTTCCAAGAAAAAATTCTCTGCTTAAAGAGAATTTTTTTGTTTTGAAAACGATAATATATTTTTCAGCCCAGTTCTGTTCTATTCTTGTCCAATTCAACATATTTTGTACTAGTAGTTATAGGGGGGACCGGGATGAAGAGAACATTAATTGGATTGATCGCATTTCTAATTATAATGTTTCCGTTACGTATATATGCTGAAGAGTGGAGTGAACTAACAGGGTTATTAGACGACTCGTTACAGTTGGTGAAGCGTAGTGAAAATGAAAAAGCAGTGCAAGTATTACAACATTTCTCGGAGCAGTTTGTAATGAAGGGGAATGAGAAGAAGCAAGAAGTAACACCGAATCACGTTAGAGTCATTTCTTTAGCATATAATACAGCGAAACAATCTCTCTTGGAAGAAGATTTAGGTAAACAAGTTAAAATTGATAATGTGTTAGCCCTGCAACTTGCTGTTGATGCGCAAGTATCGAAATATCAACCACTTTGGATGGAGAGAGAAGGGAAAGTAATGGAGGCCTTTTCTCAAATGGAAAAAGCGATGGAAAAAGAAGATGCTGGGCAGTTTCAACAAACGTTAAATACATTTTTAAAGGAATTTAATATTATTTACCCAAGCCTAATGATTGCTTTGCCGGAAAACGAGGTGCAACGTGTAAATGCTCATTTATCTTATTTGGACGAATTTCGTAACGTTATGTTAAAAACGAAAGGCGGTCAAATGCAATTAGGAATCATTAAAGGGGATTTAAAAAAGATATTTCACACAGTAAAAAAGGATGAAATTGCTCCCTCTCTCATTTGGTTTATGACAATTACTGGAGGGCTTATTTTATTCACATTAACTTATGTTGGATGGAGAAAGTATAAAGGAGAGCGAGAGAAAAGAAAAAGTAATGTCCATTCTAAAAATAGATAATGCAGATAAATAAAGATACGGATTGTAAGGTTTATTCATTGACAATAATGGCAGAAGAAAATAGAATGAGAAGTACTATAATTAAAACTTCAATGGAGGTTCATGATGTTTTATTTAATTTACTTCGCGATCATAATGATCATACCGTTGTATGCACAGTCAAGAGTACGTAGTGCCTATAGCAAGTATTCACAAGTTTATTCAACATCAGGTATGACAGGAGCGGAAGTGGCTCGCAAAATTTTAGATGAAAATGGATTATACAACGTAGCTGTGGAAGAAACACCAGGTCACTTATCAGACCATTATGATCCAACTGCCAAAACGGTTCGATTATCAACAGATAACTATTATGGTCATTCAGTTGCTGGTACAGCAGTTGCAGCACACGAAGTAGGACATGCGATTCAAGATGCACAAGATTATAACTTTATGCGTATTCGTCATTCGTTAGTTCCTGTGGCAAATTTTGGATCGAATATATCATGGGTATTTATTATGATTGGTATATTTGCGACAATGTCAAAACTATTGTTATTAGGAATTATTTTAATGGCAGCAGGTGTTGTGTTCCAACTTGTTACATTACCAGTTGAGTTTGATGCATCAAAACGTGCAATGCAACAAATCGAAGCGCTAGGTATCGTATCAACAGATGAATATGGCCAAGCTCGTAAAGTATTAAATGCGGCAGCATTAACATATGTAGCAGCTGCAGCTGTAGCGGTATTTGAATTATTACGTCTCGTATTAATGTATACTGGTATGCAGCGTAGCGACGACTAAAGACTATCAATTATGATAGTCTTTTTTTGTTTTGTAGATTAAATCTTATAACGTGTTACAAATGGAAATAATAGAATTGATGAGGAAAGGTGGTGGGTGAAATTAAATATCCAGATCATTTAGTAAAACAAGTGAAGGAGCGTAGCGCTTCTTATCAGCTAGAAGGTTTTTTAAGTGGACGAGGTCCTGAAAATCCAAAATTTATGTTGCTAGGAGAAGCACCAGGTGAAACAGAAATTCATAATGGGATTCCGTTTAGCGGGAGAGCGGGAAAACAATTGATGGGTTTTTTAGAACGGATTGACGTTACAAGGGAAGAAGTATATATTACGAGCGCTGTTCGGAGTAGGCCTTATAAATGGAGAGAGAAAAAAGAACGAAATGGTGAAATTATACAGAAAAAGTATAATAGGACGCCAAATCAAAGAGAAATAATTGCCCATGCCCCTTTGTTAGATTATGAATTAGAGAAAATAAACCCGAAGCTTATCGTCACACTTGGTAATATTGCATTACAGCGTTTAGTTGGTAAAAATAATAAAATTACGGATGTTCATGGAGAATTGTTCAAGCAACCTGTGCAACAACTGAAAGATAGTAGTGGTACAGAATTTATATGGACAGAAAAAGAATATGCTATTTTTCCAACCTTTCATCCAGCTTCAATTTTTTATAACCGGAGTTTATTGGAGTTGATTTATGAGGATTTAGAGAAGCTGAAGCAACATATATCAATAAAAAACTAGAAAAGCTAAGTAGCTTTTCTAGTCATATTAATTATGTAACGGATTTTTATTTTCATCTAGTGTAAACCCTTCACCAACTACATCATGTACATCACTTACAGCAACAAAGGCATGAGGATCTACAGAAGTAATAATATTTTTTAATTTCACGATTTCATTTTTAGCAACAACGCAATATAATACGTTCCGTTCCACTTTTGTATACGATCCAACAGCTTTTAAAAAGGTTGCTCCGCGCTCCATGTCGGATAAAATTTTTGAAGCAATTTCATCGTTTTTATCCGAAATAATAGTCGCTCCTTTCGCCGCATAAGCTCCTTCTTGCATAAAATCAATGACTTTCGCTCCGATAAAAACAGCCACTAACGTGTACATACCCTCGCGATATGATAAATAAGTAAGGATAGAGACGATAATAACGACGGCATCAAACATAAACATCGTTTTTCCCATGCTCCAGCCAACATATTTATGAGCTAACCTTGCGATAATATCTACACCGCCAGTAGTGCCGCCGTATTTAAATATTATTCCAAGTCCAATACCGATAAATGCCCCGGCGAACAAAGCAGCGAGTGTCATATCATTTTGTAAGTTTAAATGTAAGTTGAGTATTTCGTAGCGCTGGAAAATCCATAGGAATAAAGATACGCTAAATGTACCTATTAAAGTGTACAAAAATGTCGTTCGGCCGAGTAATTTCCAACCGATGAAAAATATAGGAATATTTAAAATTAAGTTTGTATAGGAAGGGTCAAGCGAAAATAGAAAATATAATAATAGCGTAATACCGGTAAATCCACCCTCTGCAAGGTGATTTTCGATATTGATATTTACAATACCGAAAGAGAAAATAGCGGAACCGATTAAGATGAAAATGATATTTCGAATTTTCAAGTTTGCTTTCATGTAGAAATCCCCCTAATTATGTAGAATGCATTGCTCCGCTGAAACGGTAAAACATAATGATAAGTAATTTCTAGTTGCTAGTGAAAATAGTAAAAGCCGTAGGAACCCGATTGGTGTGGGCTGATCTTTTGCAAAAACCGCAAAAGAAAGTTTCACTTTACCCCGTTCCAACGGCTGGTAGGAGATAAAGCTCTGAAGAAAGGCGAACCAGCTGTAAGAACCCGATTGGTTCAACTAATCTTTTGCAAAAACCGCAAAAGAAAGTTTCACTTTATTATAGTCTATCCAAAAAAGGGTCGCAAATAGGTGTTTGGTAGGGAATAATATTTGTCAAATCGCGATGAATTGGCTAACATGAAAGAGGAAGGATTAGAGGTGAATTGTATGGAAGCGAAAACGATGAAGGATATGCAGAAAGAAGTAGATGCATATATTGGTCAGTTTAAAGAAGGTTATTTCAGTCCGCTTGCAATGATGGCTCGTTTAACGGAAGAAATGGGAGAGCTAGCGAGGGAAGTAAACCATTATTATGGTGAGAAACCGAAGAAAACAACTGAGAAAGAACGAAGTATTGAAGAAGAGCTTGGAGATGTATTATTTGTTATGATTTGTATGGCAAATAGTTTAAATATTGATTTAGAAACAGCGCATAACATTGTAATGGAGAAATTTAATACACGTGATAAAGATCGCTGGACACGTATTGATGAGGGAGAGAAAAAATAATGAAAGAAATTAAAGTAATTATCGCTGGACCAAGAGGACGTATGGGACATGAAGCAGTCCTTCTTATGGAAAGAACAGAACATTTCAATTTAGTAGCAGCAGTGGACTATAAGCATGGCGGAGAGAAGATTTCCGATTTACCTGGTATGCCGATGTTAGACACACCAGTTTACGCAGATTTACATACTTGTTTAGATGAAGTAGAAGCAGATGTATTATTAGATTTAACAACACCGGAAGTTGGAAAGAAGCATGTGACACTTGCAGTTGAACGTGGACTTCGATCTGTTATTGGTACAACTGGATTTACTGAAGAAGAACTAAAGCAATTAACAGAAAATGCAAAAGAAAAAGAAGTAGGAACAATTATCGCTCCAAACTTTGCAATTGGTGCAGTTCTTATGATGAAATTCTCACAAATGGCAGCGAAGTACTTCCAAGATGTTGAAGTAATTGAATTACATCATGATCAAAAATTAGATGCACCATCTGGTACAGCTGTAAAAACGGTAGAATTAATTCGTCAAAATCGTGTGCCAAAAGAGCAAGGACACCCGAATGAAACGGAACAATTAGCAGGAGCACGTGGTGCAAATGTAGACGGTATTCACATTCATAGTGTGCGTTTACCAGGACTTATTGCGCACCAAGAAGTAATGTTCGGCGGGGATGGACAAATGTTAACAGTTCGTCATGATTCATTCAATCGTGCATCATTTATGTCAGGTGTAAAACTATCAATTGAGACAGTAATGAGCCTGGATCATCTTGTGTACGGTTTAGAAAATATTATCGACTAAAGGGGAGACAACGGATGAAAATTGCCTTAATCGCACATGACAAAAAGAAAAATGATATGGTTTCGTTTGCATACGCATATAAACCGATTTTTGAAAAACATGAGTTATTTGCAACAGGAACGACAGGACTTCGCATTATGGAAGCGACTGGTTTAGTTGTAACAAGATATCAATCGGGTCCTCTTGGCGGTGATCAAGAAATTGGTGCGATGATTGCAAAAAATGATATGGATATGGTGATTTTCTTCCGTGATCCATTAACAGCACAACCGCATGAACCTGATGTGAATGCGTTGCTTCGTTTGTGCGATGTATATGCGATTCCACTTGCAACGAATATGGCAAGTGCTGAAATGTTAATGCACGCATTAGAGCGAGGAGATTTAGATTATCGCAAGTTAAGAAAATGAGGGGAACAATTATGAGTGGATTACATATATTAGCGTTTGGTGCTCATGCCGATGATGTTGAAATCGGCATGGCTGGTACCATTGCAAAATATACAAAGCAAGGGTATGAAGTAGGTATTTGTGATTTAACAGAAGCTGATCTTTCTTCAAATGGAACGGTAGAATTGAGAAAAGAAGAAGCGAAGGCCGCTGCTCGTATAATGGGAGTAAAGACGAGACTGAATTTAGCGATGCCAGACCGTGGTTTGTATATGAAAGAAGAGTATATACGTGAAATTGTAAAGGTGATCCGTACATATAAACCAAAACTAGTTTTTGCACCGTATTATGAAGATCGTCATCCAGATCATGCAAATTGTGCAAAGCTTGTGGAAGAAGCTATTTTTTCAGCAGGAATCCGAAAATATATGCCAGAATTTCCACCGCATCGTGTAGAGTCATTTTATAATTATATGATTAATGGTTTTCATAAACCGAATTTTTGTATAGATATTAGTGAGTACCTATCGCAAAAAGTGGAAGTATTAGAAGCGTATGAAAGTCAGTTTTCAACAGGGAGTGATGGTGTGAAGACGCCGTTAACAGAAGGTTACGTTGAAACTGTGGTCGCTCGTGAGAAGATGTTTGGAAAAGAAGTGGGAGTCTTGTATGCCGAAGGATTTATGAGTAAGAAACCCGTTTTATTACATGCTGATTTAATAGGGGGATGTAAATGAGATTGAAAATAGGTATTACATGTTATCCTTCTGTAGGTGGTTCTGGAGTTGTTGGAACAGAATTAGGGAAGCAATTGGCGGAGCGCGGGCATGAAATTCATTTTATTACATCGGGTTTACCATTCCGGTTAAATAAAGTGTATCCAAACATTTATTTTCATGAAGTGACGGTAAATCAATACTCTGTATTTCAATATCCACCATACGATTTAGCGTTAGCGAGTAAAATGGCAGAGGTTGCACAAAGAGAAAACTTAGATATTTTACATGTGCATTACGCAATACCACATGCAATTTGTGCGTATTTAGCAAAACAAATGATTGGAGAGCGCATTAAAATTGTTACAACCTTGCATGGAACAGATATTACTGTGTTAGGTTCCGACCCTTCGTTAAATAATTTAATTCGTTTTGGTATTGAGCAGTCGGATGTTGTTACGGCTGTCTCGCATTCATTAATTAATGAAACGCATGAGCTTGTAAAACCAAATAAAGATATTCAAACGGTATATAACTTTATAGACGAACGTGTATATTTCAAGCGTGATATGTCTCAATTAAAGAAAGAATACGGTATAAGTGAGAGTGAAAAGATACTGATTCATATTTCAAATTTCCGTAAAGTGAAACGTGTACAGGACGTTGTGCAGGCATTTGCTAAAGTTGCTAAAGAAGTAGATGCGAAGTTGCTTCTTGTTGGGGACGGACCAGAATTTTGTACGATCTTACAGTTAGTGAAGAATTTACATATTGAAGATCGCGTCTTATTCCTAGGAAAACAAGATAATGTTGCAGAGTTACTTACGATGAGTGACTTAATGTTGCTTCTATCAGAGAAGGAAAGTTTTGGCCTTGTTTTATTAGAAGCGATGGCGTGTGGTGTACCTTGTATCGGAACAAGGGTTGGAGGTATTCCAGAGGTCATTCAACATGGTGAAACAGGCTATTTATATGAAGTTGGTGATATAACAGGCGTAGCAAACCAAGCTATTCAGCTGTTAAAGGATGAGGAACTTCACCGTAATATGGGAGAACGAGCAAGAGAAAGTGTTTACGAGCAGTTCCGCTCAGAAAAAATCGTCTCACAATATGAAACGATTTACTATGACATACTAAGGGATGACAAAAATGGAAAGATTTAAAAAAGCTAGTTCTATTATTGAGACATTAAAACAACAAGGACATGAGGCTTACTTTGTTGGCGGGAGCGTACGAGATCTTATCATTGATAGGCCAATTGGAGATATTGATATTGCGACATCTGCTTTACCAGAAGAAGTGATGGGAATATTTCCAGGGCATGTTCCTGTTGGTCTTGAGCATGGAACTGTCATTGTTGTAGAAAATGGTGAACCTTATGAGGTAACCACTTTTCGAACAGAAAGCGAATATGAAGATTTTCGAAGACCTAGTAGTGTTCAATTTGTTCGTTCATTAGAAGAAGATTTAAAGCGTCGTGATTTTACAATGAATGCGATTGCCATGACAGAAGAAGGCGAAATGGTTGATTTATTTGCTGGGCAGGAAGCGATTCAAAAGAGAGAGATTGTAACAGTTGGAAATGCAGCTGATCGCTTTCAAGAAGATGCCTTACGAATGATGCGCGGTATTCGATTTGTAAGTACGTTAGGATTTTCTTTAGAAACAAAAACGAAGCAAGCGATTGAAACGTATGGACATTTGCTGGAACATATAGCAATTGAGCGTATTACAGTGGAGTTTGAGAAACTGTTAACGGGTACATATTGTACAAAGGGCCTCCAAGAGTTAGTGGAGACGAAGCTATTTTCTCATTTGCCCTATTTACAAATGTCAGAAGAGAGACTGTTAAAAGCTACGCAGTACAAATGGGATTCTTTTGAAACAGATATTGAGGCATGGGCATTTTTCTTATATTGTATCGGAGAAGAGCATCCATCTGTCTTTTTACGCCAATGGAAGTTTTCGAATAAAAAAATAAAAGATATTGTCGCAGTTTTATTAACTATCCGTACTAGAAAGGAGAAGGAGTGGGATACATTCCTTCTTTATAAAACGGGAATTCATATCGCTGAAATGGCAGAGAGAGTATATGAAGCGATGATTGAAAGCTATGACCCTACATCTGTTAAACGAGTACAAACATTGTTTCAAGCATTGCCAATAAAGAGCCGTCAAGAAATGAATGTGACGGGGAATGAACTATTAAAATGGGCAAATAAAAAGCCTGGTCCGTGGGTTGCTGAAATAATTCAAAAAATTGAAGAAGCAATCGTACAAGGAAATGTAGTTAATGAGAAAGAGAGTATAAGGGAGTGGCTGCAAGGATGCAATCTACTATAAGAAAACAGTTATTGCAAGTTTTTTCAGAATCGGATGGCGAGTTTGTATCTGGCCAAACGATTAGTGATAAACTTGGTTGTTCAAGAACCGCTGTATGGAAACATATGGAAGACCTTCGAAACGAAGGGTATGAACTTGAAGCTGTACGTCGATTAGGTTATCGCATTGCGAGTAAGCCAGACAAAGTGACTGCTAATGAAATTCAGTTAGGGCTACAAACGAAGCGAATTGGTAGAACAGTGTATTTTGAAGAAACTGTTGAATCTACGCAGCATATTGCGGCAAAACTTGCTTATGAGGGTGCAGAAGAAGGAACGATTGTTGTGGCAGAAGAACAAACAGCGGGAAGAGGTCGTTTAAGTAGAAAATGGTATTCACCAAAAGGAACAGGAATTTGGATGAGTATTATTTTACGTCCATCGATCCCGGTTCATCATGCACCGCAGCTTACTTTGTTAGCGGCTGTTAGTGTTGCGCAAGCAATCGAAAAATGTACAGGTGTAAACGTAGGAATAAAATGGCCGAATGATATTTTAATCCAAGGTAAAAAAGCTGTAGGTATATTAACAGAAATGCAAGCGGATCCTGATAAAATTAATGCTGTCATTATGGGCATTGGTATTAATGCGAATCAAAAGCAAGAACATTTTGACGAAGAAATTCAGCACATTGCTACTTCATTAGCGATTGAATCAGGTAAGCCAATTGTTCGTGCAGAGCTTATGCAACAAATCTATTTCCAACTAGAAAAATTATACGAAGAGTATTTACAAAATGGCTTCTCTGTAATTAAAATTCTTTGGGAAAGTTACGCTGTAAGCATCGGGAAAGAAATTACCGCCCGAACGATGAGAGAGACGATTACGGGGGTAGCAAAAGGTATTACAGAGGATGGTGTATTACTTCTGGAGGACCATGAAGGGAAAGTACATCATATTCATTCTGCAGATATCGAAATTAAGTAAAAAGAAGTTCCTCTTTTGGAACTTCTTTTTATTTCAATATTTTTGAGTTGAATTCGTAAATTGATAATAAATTCTTATTATCGTCTGTCTATTTGGCCTTGCATGTTATTTGACGATTACTTTGCCCTCCATTCCTTTAAGGAGATGATATCGGCATATTAATTCATATGTACCAGTATTTTTAGGTTTCACAGTAATATTTTTTTCTTTTCCTGGCTCGACTACGACGTCAATGCCGAGTTTTTTTACTGTAAAGGTGTGTTCGTTTTTACCTTTATTTTTTAATAGTAATGTTGTTGATTCTTCAATTGGAATCGTGATAACATTTGGCTTAAAGTAATCATCATTTAGCTCGACTTCAATCACTTTTGCTGGCTCAACAGGTTGTGTTACGACGTTAACTGAGGCAAATGCATGGAAGGAGCTAAAAGTTATTATCCCTATAATCATCACAAGCAAACCGATGAATCGAAATAACCATTTGTTCATAGACATTCGCAATTCTCCTTTTGTAAGTATGTTTCCTCAATTAACCTGCATCATTATTGAAAGAGTTATACTATGCATGTAAACAAACTATTTATCTTTTTATAATTTGAGTTATTTATGGGAATTTCACATACCGTAATAGGAATAAAAATTATTTTTTCAAAAAAATGTAGTAATTTCTTTTTGTAATTTGCTATAATTAGTTCGAATATGGGCAGTATCGGAGCGAACTGCACCATAATTCGAAGCAATACGAAAAAATAATAACTTGGATTCTGCCTTGATCCAATAACGGACTGGGACAGAGGGATGAATAATGCCGACTAACACACAACCCTTCTGCCCTTTTATGGCCAGAGGGGTTTTTTATATGATTTCGGCCATCTCCTCTCTCCTGTATAAAGGAGGAGTAGTTTTTGAAAACAAAAACAGACTTTTTGAAGATGAAAGAGCAAGGTGAGCCGATTACAATGCTAACGGCGTATGATTATCCTTCTGCTCAATTAGCAGAAGAAGCTGAAGTTGATATGATTTTAGTTGGAGATTCTCTTGGGATGGTTGTACTTGGATACGATTCAACAGTACCTGTAACAGTAGAGGATATGATTCATCATACGAAAGCTGTACGCCGCGGAGCAAAAGAAACTTTTATTGTAACTGATATGCCGTTTATGTCTTATCACGTATCATTACAAGAAACGATGGTGAATGCACGCCGCATCGTTCAAGAGAGTGGGGCACATGCACTGAAAGTAGAAGGTGCTGGAGAAGTTATATCAACGATTCATTATTTGACGAATGCAGGAATTCCTGTCGTAGCACATTTAGGTTTAACCCCTCAATCTGTAGGTGTATTGGGTGGATATAAAGTGCAGGGAAAAGATGCTGAAAGTGCAAAGAAATTAATAGAAGATGCAAAGAAATGTGAGGAAGCTGGTGCGATAGCGCTTGTATTAGAATGTGTGCCAATGCAGCTGGCAGAACTAATTTCGAAGCAACTAACAATTCCTACAATTGGCATTGGAGCAGGACAGAAAGTAGATGGGCAAGTTCTTGTATATCATGATCTTATATCATATGGCGTAAAGCGTGTTCCGAAGTTTGTGAAACAATATACGTCTGTTCAAGAGGAGATTGTGCGAGGGATTTCGCAATACGTTGCTGAAGTAAAGACAGGGCAATTTCCGGAAGAAAAACATTCGTTCACAATGAAAGAGGAAGAATGCTTAGCGTTATACGGGGGAAAACAATAATGAAAATTGTAACTACAGTGCAAGAGATGCAGCAAATTACAAACGAACTTCGTGCAAGTGGAAAAAGTATTGGTTTTGTCCCAACGATGGGTTATTTACATGAAGGGCATGCGACTTTATTACGTAAGGCAAGAGAAGAAAATGAAATTGTAGTTTTAAGCGTGTTTGTAAATCCGCTACAGTTTGGACCGAATGAAGATTTAGATCGATACCCTCGTGATATTGATAGAGATGAAAATGTAGCAAAAGAAAACGGTGTTGATTATTTATTTTATCCGAGTGTAGAAGAAATGTACCCGGCAGAACAAACAACTACAGTAGAAGTTGTGAAACGTACTGACGTATTATGCGGCAAACAAAGACCTGGTCATTTTGCAGGAGTTGCGACTGTACTCATGAAACTATTTAATATTGTAATGCCAAGTCGTGCTTATTTCGGTATGAAGGATGCACAGCAAGTCGCTGTAATTGAAGGATTTGTAACTGATTTTAATATTCCAGTTACGATTGTACCAGTCGATATCGTAAGAGAAGAAGACGGATTAGCGAAAAGTTCACGTAACGTGTATTTATCACAAGAAGAACGTGCAGAGGCTCCTCATTTATACCGCAGTCTATGTATAGCGAGAGAACGCATTGAGGAAGGCGTACGTAATCCAGAAATCATTACGAATCTTGTAAAAGAGCATATCGAGACGTATACGAAAGGCACTGTAGATTATGCGGATTTATATGCATATCCTTCATTGGCAATAGTAGATAAACTTGAAGGACGAATCATTTTAGCGATTGCAGTTAAGTTTGAAAATGTACGATTAATTGACAATATAACATTAACGGTTAAATAAGGGGGAGCATCTATGTTTCGCACAATGATGAGAGCAAAGTTACACCGTGCCACTGTAACGGAGGCAAATTTGAATTATGTAGGTAGTATTACAATTGATGAAGATTTAATGGATGCAGTAAATATTGTAGAAAACGAAAAAGTACAAATTGTAAATAATAATAATGGTGCTCGCTTAGAGACATACGTTATTAAAGGGGAACGCGGTAGTGGTGTTGTTTGTTTAAACGGTGCTGCAGCAAGACTTGTACAACCAGGGGACAAAGTAATTATTATTTGTTATGGACTAGTTACGGAAGAAGAGGTTCATAAACAAGAACCAAAAATTGCGGTGTTAGACGATCAGAACCAAATTATTGAAATGTTAGGCGCTGAAAAAGCGGGTACGATATTATAAGTAGGAAAGGCTATCTCTATTAAAGAGGTAGCTTTTTTGTGCATCTTTTCATTAAGATAAGATAAAACGTGGTATAGTAACATTATATAATTTTTGTGTTTGATAGGTAAGAAATTGAGGTGTTACATATATGAGTAAGCGTTATGTCGTTGTTGATTTAGAGACGACGGGGAACTCCTGGAAAGATGGGAAGGATAAAATTACCCAAATTGCAGCTGTTGTAGTAGAAGATGGAGAGATATTAGAGATTTTTTCATCTTTTATTAATCCGAAGAGAGAGATTCCGCCATTTATTACAGAGTTAACAGGGATTGATGAGAGTATGGTTAAGCAAGCCCCGTTATTTCAAGATATAGCCCCGATGGTTGTTGAGCTATTACAAGGTGCAGCTTTCGTTGCACATAACGTTCACTTTGATTGGAATTTTTTAACGGAAGAATTAAGGCAGGCTGGATATACAGAAATACATTGTCCAAAAGTTGATACAGTTGAGTTGGCGCAAATTCTTTTGCCAACGGCTGATAGTTATAAATTACGTGATTTAGCTAAACAACATGAACTCGAGCACGATCAACCGCATCGTGCGGATAGTGATGCTCTTGCAACAGCGGAATTATTTTTACAATTTTTAACTGAAATTGAAAAGTTACCACTTGTCACGTTGCAATCGCTTTATGAATTAAGTGATGTTTTCCAAAGTGATATAGCTGATGTGCTTTCTGAAAATATTTTAAAGAAAGTAATGCACGGCAAAGAAGATATAGCAGAGTATGAAGTACATCGAAATATTGCGCTACGGAAGCGGAACTATTCTTTAAGCCTTGGAGATACGTGTTCATCGAAGTTTGATGCTTTCTTGAATAAAACGATGGATAAATTGGAATTACATATGCCAAAGTTTGAAAGAAGAGAAAGTCAGCAAATGATGATGAAAGAGATATATACGGCATTAAGAGATTCTCGTTTTTCTCTTATTGAAGCAGGTACAGGGACAGGAAAGACGCTTGCTTATTTATTGCCTAGCCTTTATTTTGCAAAGAAAAAAGAAGAACCTGTCATTATAAGTACACAAACGGTACAACTCCAACAACAAATATTGGAAAAAGAAATTCCGTTGTTACAAAAAATAATGCCATTTGTATTTGAGGTAGCTCTTCTAAAAGGAAGAAAGCATTACCTTTGTTTACATAAATTTGAGTATGCTTTGCAAGAGGAAGAAAAAAATTATGATATGGCACTTACGAAGGCGAAGATTTTAGTTTGGCTACTGCAAACTGAGACGGGTGATCGTGACGAATTAAATATTCCTGAGGGTGGAAAGTTACTCTGGAATCGTATTTGTAGCGATGCATATAGCCCAGGCGGTATGCAAAGTAATTGGTTTAGTCGTTGTTTTTACCAGCGAGCAAAGAATAAAGCTTTATTTGCAGATATCGTTATTACAAATCATGCGCTATTATTCCAAGATTTTTCAAGTGAAGAACCATTATTTGCTTCATGCGAACATATTATTTTCGATGAAGCTCATCATATTGAAGAGGCAGCGAGTAGAACATTAGGTGAACAGTTCTCCTGTATGTATTTTCAATTGATTTTATCTCGTCTCGGTACACTAGAAACGGATGATGTGCTGTCTAAAGTATATAAAATGATGAAAAAATCAGAACAAGCATCTCGTTCGACTTTCCGTATGATAAGTCATAGTTTGAAGGAACTAAAATTTGATGCGGATGAACTATTCCAAATGTTACGCACTTTTATATTTAAACAAACGAAGCAAGAGCAAGGACCGAACAATATGCCGCTCATTTATCGATATAACACAGAAGTAGAGAAAGGCAAGTTGTGGGATAGTATTGTTGAATTAACAAATCGTTTTGTATATGAATTAAGAAGATTAGTGAATAATCTTGAGAAACAAGTGAATATATTGCAAAGTAAGTTAGAATGGGAGATGCATGTTGTTACAGGTGAATTTATGCATTTAATTGAGTTACTAAGAAAGATGGCAGAATCGTTACAGTTACTCGTATTAGAAAAAAATTCATATGTAACTTGGATGGAGACGGAAACAAAAGGGACGATTCATTCCACTGTTTTATATGCACAGCCTGTTCATATTGGTGAAAGATTTGCTGATGAATTTTTAACAGAAAAAAAGAGTGTTATTTTTACATCTGCAACATTAACAGTTAACGACACATTTGATTATATAAAAGAGGAGCTTGGCTTACATGATTTTGCTCCAAACACATTAAAAGTTCCATCGCCATTTCGTTATGATGAACAAATGAAGTTAATGGTTTCAACGGATGTGCCTTTTATTAAGCAAGTAAGTAATGAGGAATATATTGAATCTGTATCGGAACATATTGCAAAGATAGCGAAAGCTACAAAAGGTAGAATGCTCGTTTTATTTACTTCGTATGAAATGCTGAAAGAAGCATATACGAATTTGAAAAATAATGATGAATTAGAAGGTTATTTATTATTAACACAAAGTGTGAATAATAGAAGTCGAAGCCGCTTAATTCGAAAGTTTCAAGAGTTCGACAAATCGATTTTGTTAGGTACGAGTAGTTTTTGGGAAGGGATAGATATTCCAGGAGATGCCTTAAGTTGTCTAGTCATTGTCCGTCTTCCGTTTACACCTCCTCATCAGCCAATGATGGAAGCGAAAGGTGAGTGGTTAAAAAATCAAGGTGAGGACGTATTCGCTAAATTAGCGCTCCCGCAAGCAATATTACGTTTTAAACAAGGGTTCGGACGTTTAATTCGAACGAATACAGACACGGGAACCGTAGTAGTGTTAGATCGTCGTTTGACGAGTTCTTCCTATGGAAAACGATTTTTACAATCCATTCCGAATGTACCTCTTTATGAGGGACCGTTAGAAGAATTACTAGTGCACTTAGAAGAGCCATCAAGTTAATAAATTTTGGAAGAAAAATACGCCTGAAGTATTTAGAAACTTCAGGCGTAAAAAATGTGGGTAGGAGGAATTTTATTTTTCTTACTTCTTGTATACAAAATGTATCGGTTTTCGACTTGAAACCTTTTTTTGCTGTACATGTCCTGCTATAATAGATGGGTGATGAAGCAGGGGTTGTAAAGAATGTACTCTTATTGTAACCGCATTGCGTTCTTCTATAATTAGAAATTTTTGTGTAACGGAGGAGTTTTTTCATGGAGAAGAAAATCGAAGTACTATCAACGACGCGTATTAAATATTCGTCTGATTTGTATAAAATTGTTGATAGTTTAAATCGTACGTTAAAAGAGCAGGACCTCATGTTCGGATTAGCACTGGACGAAAAAGACAAAGAAACAGCTGTATTTACCATTTACAGAACGTAGTGATACAATGAAAAAGTGGATCTTTGCAATCATTATCGTTATCGTTGCTAGCGGAATATATGGGGCGTATGTTTATAATAAAACGATGGAAAAGAAAATTCCAAAAGAATCAAAATCTGTAGAAATTGCTAAAGAAAAAGCAAAGCTTACAAAGGTAAAATCGGTTGATTATTATAACGGAAAATCTTCATATACAGTCGTACAAGGTACGGATGAAAAAGGAGAACCAATTATTGTTTGGGTACCTGATAAAAAAGGAAATGTTCTTGTGAAGAAAAAGAGTGAAGGCATTTCTGAGAAAGAAGCTTTACAAAAACTGGCAGAGCAAGCGACTGGAAAAGGCGATGAGCCGAAGCCAAAGCCAAAACAAATTGTAAAAGTAAAATTAGGTGCTGAAAACGATATTCCGTTGTGGGAAATTACATATATTGATCAGGAAGATCGTTATACGTATTATTATCTAGAATTTCAAAATGGGGAATATGCTGCACATTACAGCATTGAAAAATAGATGTAGGGGGAACCACAAATGAAATTAGCAAAGCGAGTAGCTGCTTTAACACCGTCTTCAACTTTAGAAATTACAGCAAAGGCACAAGCATTAAAAGCTGAAGGTCATGATGTAATTGCATTAGGGGCAGGGGAACCTGACTTTAATACACCAGAGCATATTATGGAATCGGCGCATAAAGCGATGTTAGAAGGACATACGAAATATACACCAACAGGTGGTTTGCAAGCGTTAAAGCAAGAAATCGTGAAAAAATTTACTCGCGATCAAGGCATTAAGTATGACCCATCTGAAATTATTGTATGTAATGGTGCAAAACATGCTTTATATACATTATTCCAAGTGTTACTTGATGAAGGAGATGAAGTTATCATCCCAACTCCTTACTGGGTAAGCTATCCAGAACAAGTAAAGCTTGCTGGCGGTAATCCGGTTTATGTAGAAGGTCTAGAAGACAATGAGTACAAAATTACAGCAAAGCAGTTACGTGAGGCAATTACAGAAAAAACGAAAGCAGTTATTATTAATTCACCGAGCAATCCAACAGGAATGATTTATAGCAAAGAAGAATTACAACAGCTTGGAGAAGTATGTTTAGAACATAATATTTTAATCGTTTCAGATGAAATTTATGAGAAGTTAATTTATGGTGGTGCAGAATATACTTCAATTGCCCAGCTTTCTAATGCATTAAAAGAACAAACCCTAATTATTAATGGTGTATCTAAATCTCATTCTATGACAGGATGGCGTATTGGATATGCAGCAGGAAATAAGCAGCTTATTAAAGCGATGACGAACTTAGCGAGTCATAGTACGTCAAACCCTACTTCAATTGCTCAATACGGCGCAATTGCGGCATATGCAGGCTCACAACAACCTGTAGAAACAATGCGTCAAGCGTTTGAAGAACGATTAAACATTATTTATGATAAATTAATTCAAATCCCTGGCTTTACTTGTATTAAGCCACAAGGTGCATTTTACTTATTCCCTAACGTGAAAGAAGCTGTAGCTTTATCAGGATATGATACAGTTGATGAGTGGGCAAAAGCTTTATTAGAAGAGGAAAAAGTAGCTCTTGTACCAGGTACAGGATTTGGGGCTCCAAATAATGTCCGTTTATCATATGCGACATCTCTTGAACAAGTAGAGAAAGCATTAGAACGCATTCATACGTTCATGAAAAGTAAAGTGCAAGCTTAATTGTATATTTTATTCATGTAATACAAAAAACCTCCCTACATAAGGGAGGTTTTTTTGACGAATTGTGGCAAAAAGAAATAGTGAAAGGTGTGTTATACTAGAGAGCGAGGTGTTTGGTGATGAAAAAGAAAATGATGTTACAGTGGTTTGAGCAGGGAAGTATTGCAATTCCAAAATTACTTATGATGCATTATAAAAAATTAGGTTTAAATGAGACGGAATTTATGGTTGTACTTCATGTACACACATTTTTAGAATCGGGTAATTCGTTTCCGACTCCTTCAGAGATTTCAGAACGGATGACGATAACGGAAATGAAGTGTATGGAAGTAATTCAGGCATTGATTCAAAAAGGTTTTTTATCACTAGAAGGTGGACAAAGATCAGAAGCGATGATGTGCGAAAGTTATTCGTTACAACCGTTATGGGAAAAAATATTGCATTTCTTAATGGATGAATCAATAGAGGAAGAACAAAAAGAAAAAAAACAGCTGCAAGTAAATTTATATACAGTATTTGAAAAAGAATTTGGAAGACCACTTTCGCCATTTGAATGTGAAACGTTAGGAATGTGGGAAGACCAAGATCAACATCATCCGAATTTAATTCAAGCGGCCTTGAGGGAAGCGGTGATGAGTGGTAAGTTGAATTTCCGCTATATTGACCGTATTTTATTTGAGTGGAAAAAGAATGGCATTAAAACAGTAGATCAAGCTCAAAATCAAGGACGGAAATTTAGAGCGAATCAGCAGCGAACGCAACAAACAACGAAACAAGAGACGAAATTTACTGGGAAAGTGCCTTTTTATAATTGGTTGGAGCAGTAATGTAGGAGGAAGTATATGTTAAATAAAACGCAAATTCGTTATTGTTTAGACACAATGGCGGATATGTATCCAGAAGCGCATTGTGAATTAATTCATGATAATCCGTTTGAACTTGTAATCGCGGTAGCATTATCTGCACAATGTACAGATGCACTTGTAAATAAGGTGACGAAAAATTTATTTCAAAAATATAAAACGCCTGAAGATTATTTAAGTGTTTCTCTAGAAGAATTACAACAAGATATACGCTCTATTGGATTGTATAGAAATAAAGCAAAAAACATTCAAAAGTTATGCCAAATGTTATTAGATGATTATAATGGAGAAGTACCGAGAGACCGGGATGAACTTACGAATTTACCAGGTGTAGGAAGGAAGACAGCAAATGTTGTCGTATCAGTAGCATTTGGAATGCCAGCAATTGCTGTTGATACGCATGTGGAACGAGTGAGTAAACGATTAGCAATTTGCAGATGGAAAGACACTGTATTAGAAGTGGAGAAAACGTTAATGAAGAAAGTTCCGATGGATGAATGGAGCGTTACACATCACCGTATGATTTTCTTTGGGCGTTATCACTGTAAAGCGCAGCGACCACAATGTGAAGAGTGCCGGCTGCTAGAAGTATGTCGTGAAGGAAAGAAGCGAATGAAGGGGAAATAAAGGATGGAGCGAGTTATAGAAATACCGAAAGAATTTCGATACTTACCATTTTTTAAAGAAGGCGTAAATTCGATTGCGTATAATATAGAACAATCATTTGAAGAAATAATACAAAATGCTTACTTTATATTTGATATGGAAAGACGATATGAGCCATGGAATGAAATTGAAAAAAGTGTTCCTGCGATGTTGCATGTATGGAAAAGCAAGCATGAAGAAATTGCTATACTATTTCGAAACAGAAAAAAACAAGAAGCTGAAGGTCCAATGATTCTTTTTGCAGCGCACTTGCTATCGATTGTTTATTGGCTAAATGACAAGCCTGTTCATAGTTTGAATGAAATGCAAGTAAATACGAATAAATTGGAAGTACAACCTGTTAATTTTATGGAGCGATATTCATTTATTATAAAGAAACCGAGTAATTATCATTCTTATATTCAATTAGCACAGTTGTATATCGAAATAGAAAAGCTATATGTAAAGAAAATGATAACAAAAAAGAAGTCCGTTTCTCGTTAAGAGAAAGGACTTCTTTTTGTTTATTAAGACTCTGTTGTAACAACATTTCCGTCTGCGTGAGGTGTATCTTCTCCGGTATTCTGTTGTTGTTCTTCTTCAGCTTTTTTCTTAGCTTCTTCTTCAGCCTTTTTCTTAGCTTCTTCTTCAGCTTTTTTCTTAGCCTCTTCTTCAGCAGCTTTCTTTTGAGCTTCTTCTTGCTGTTTACGTTGTTGCTCTTGTTGCTGCTGTTGCTGTTCTTGCTGTTTTCGCTGTTCTTCTTCAGCTTTCTTTTGAGCTTCTTCTTGTTTTAGTTTGTCTTCATTAGCTTTTTTCTGTTCTTCTTCAGTTTTTTTCTTAGCTTCATCTTCAGCCTTTTTCTTAGCTTCGTCCTCAGCTTTCTTAGCATCTGGAACTCCTCCAGGAGCAGTGAAGGATGCGCCAACTGCAGGGCTTGTTCCTGTGCCTTTTTTCGCTACTACAGAGAAGCTGTAAGTAACACCTGGTTTAATTCCACCAAGAGTAGCTGTTGTACCATTTATTGATAGGCTACCGCTTGAACCGTCAGTAGCTTTATAGCTTGCTGCATATGCATCAACTTCTGCCGGGCCAGACCATTTTAGTGTAACAGTGCTAGCGCCGTCGAAAGTAACATTGAGGCCGCTAGGTGCATCTACTTTAATTTGTTTAATCGCATCTTTTTTCGCACCTTTTACATATAACTCTCCGTTTATTTCTTGTACAGAAGAAGGACGTTCGAAACGAGAGTTATCTGTAGCAAATTTGCTCATCATTACTTGGAACATTTGCTGTGCAATTCTGGTAGAGCGATCACCAATATAATTTTCTGGACCATCTTTTTCGTAACCAGTCCATACAGCCATCGTATATTGAGGTGAATAGCCAGCGAACCAGCTATCTCTGTTCGCATCAGCTGGGATACCATATTTTTTTATAACTGATTCATCAAAGTTTTGTGTTCCTGTTTTACCTGCTACATCAACACCTGGAACGTATGCTGTTGGACCTGTACCGCCAGAACCAGGTTTTACTACGTCACGTAGAACGTCAGTAATCATGTAAGCTGTATAGTCGTGCATTGCACGTTGTTCTTTCGGTTTAAAGTTTTTCTTTTTCCCATCTGGGAAGATAACTTCTTTTACGAAGTGAGGCTTGTTATACACACCGTCATTACCAAATGCGGCATACGCCCCTGCTAATTCTAATGGGGAACTATCGTTACTACCAATTGCTGTTGATTCATACGCTGTGCCGTCTTTAAATGTCATACCTAAGCTTTCAGCAAAAGCTTGTGACTTAGGAATACCAACCGCTTGGGCTGTTTTTAAAGCAGGGATGTTTAATGATTTTTTCAAAGCTTCACGTAGTGAAACGTCACCTTTGTAACTATTTGTTGCATTTCGTATTTTTTTACCATTGGAATACGTATACTCTGAGTCATTTAATTGATGGTATGTAGACCATTGTAAATTCTCAATTGCTGGGCCGTAGTCGAAAATTGGTTTCATTGTTGAACCGACTTGGCGTTTTAAATCAGTGGCCATATTATGACCTTTGAAAGTAGACTTACTTTCTTTACGCCCAGCACCAATTGCTCGAACTTCTCCAGATTGTGTATCCATAAATACGAATGATCCTTGGAATTGATCGTTCGGATATTTAATAAGATTGCCATCCATAATTTTATCAGCGTAATCTTGAGCATCTTGATCAAGTGTTGTATGAATCGTTAAACCATCTGAACCGATATTTACATCCGGATATTCTTTTTCAACTTCCTTTACAACAGCATCTAAAAATGCTTGATACTTCATTTCAGTTACTTCTGAAGATGGTTGAAGACCCTCAGTTACAGGGATTTTCATTGCGTTATTCATTTCATCTTTTGTTATATAACCATGTCGATTCATTAATGATAATACGACGTTACGACGTTGTGTAGCTCGTTCAACGTTGTCTGGTTTTGTTGGATCATAAATATTTGGACCTTGGGGCAAACCAGCAAGCATTGCAGCTTCATGTAACTGTAAGTCTTTTAAATCTTTGTTATAATATTTTTTGGCTGCTGTTGCAATACCGTACGAACGGTTACCTAAGTTAATCTTGTTTAAGTACATTTCTAAAATCTCATGTTTAGAGTATTGTTGCTCTAATTTGTAAGATAAGTACCATTCTTGTACTTTTCTCTTGGCAGTTTTGTCCATTGTTAGAAAATAATTTTTAACTACTTGTTGCGTAATCGTACTACCACCTTGGGAACCGAAACCACCAGTGATATTTTCCATAACTGCTTTAGTAGTTCGTCTAAAATCAATTCCATTGTGATCATAGAAGCGTGAATCCTCAGTCGCAAGGAATGCATTTTCAACTACTTTCGGAATTTGGTCGTAAGTAACATGGGTTCGTTTTTCAGCACCGTATTCATAGAAGAAATTTCCGTTTTTATCAAGAAACTTTGTAGATAAAGGATTAACAAGTTTTGATTTGTCTAATTTTGGAGCGTCCTTTACCATTACAAAGAAAGCGGAAACGCTAGCTATGAGACCAACGATACCAAGAAGTAGACAACCTATAAGGAATTTCTTGAAAAAGGAGCCTTTTTTCTTTGGTTTTTCTTCTTTATTTGTTTCTTTCTTTTGATTTTTCACATGATTTCGTTCTGTACGAGAACGATAATTATCTGACATTATACTTTCTCCTACCTTTCATTCTCTCCCCAAAAGTCGAAAAAAGAGCCTTAGTGATGACTCTATCACGAAAAATAAACCGTGTCTAGTACACGGATATAATCAATCCGAGGGTGATAACCGCATGACAATAAAGAGCCATGCTCTTCTATTTCTGCTTTCGTAATTGATTTACGTCCACCAGTATTTTGACGATTCCAAAATGCAATAATATGTTTCGCATCGAGTAAATAAAGTTCATCAAAAAGTGTAAATTTAATAATAACAAATGCAATTCCATTATGAGCAATCACTTGCTTCATATGTTCAATTTGATGAAGGTGGAAGTTTTGAAGTGGGAAACTAGTTTTATTTTTTGTTTCTTTCGCTTCAAAATCGATGTATTTCCCTTTGTATACACCGTTGTAATCTGTTGTAGAAGGTTGTTTAAAATACGCTTCTTTTACCACTGCAGCACTTCGAGCGGGGTAATCTACTTTTACAATTTGAAGAGGTGTCGGTTTTTTATGTACACATGCAATATTATGGGTTAAGTAATATTCATTTGTTTCATTCAGTTCCTCTTCAAGGGACATACCTCTATTACTATAAGTATGTTTTTTAATTGGTGTTTTATGAGGTTGTGAAGCTTGATTGTACCGTTTTCCATTTGGGTAACGAATGGTCATAGTGTGTCCACTCCCAACTTGCTAAGAATTACTTACAAAGGTGATTATATCAAAAAATGAAAAAAGATGTGACCTTTTTGAAGAAAGGTAGGGTGACTTATGTATGTTTACATGGAATGATTATGAAAAAATTAAACAATATCGTAAAAATATGGTCTGTACAGAAGAAGAAAAAACAATGGTTTACAGCATTAAGAGGGCAATAGAAATAGCTAATATGGATAACATTTCTCGAACGCAGTTTTATCAAGAATATTATGTAAGAAATAGTGAAATTAGGTGGGCTTTTTTAGCGAGTATGGTCTCGAGAAATGCGGGATGGAATATGACTGATTTAAAAGGGAGGTATTATGCGACTGTTTTACCTCAAATAGTAAAAAAACATTTTTTTCAGATTTATGAAAAAGCTAATTGGATTATTTTTTTAGATGCATTTCCTCAGCTATTGTTATACGAAGAAAGTAAGAGGAGGCAGGCGCCGCTATTTTACTTGTTACAATATTTCAACGTATCAATTTTTATGGAAAAAGAATGGATATATTTTTGGGAGAAAAAAGATATAAATAGGCTTATGACAGCGCTTATTATAAATGAACAAAATAAAATTCAAAAACCAGTTATTGAGAATACATATTTTAAAAAACAGGTATTCCATACAGCACTTTTTAAATTGCAAGAAATGCTTCATGTTAGTGCCGTTATTTTTCCAACTGTTGAAGGGAATATGTATGGTTTTTCAGTTTATCAATTTGAAACGTTACAGAAGCGTATAGAACTAGGGAAGAAATTAGCAGAGTTACTATTTCATCCGAAGTATAAAAGGTTATTCCATAGGTTTGCATTGCAAACGATACACACAGGATCAAGAACAGATTATGAATATTATGTAAGAGATGCTAGAAAATCTTGTACGCCAACCCTTAGAGAGGTTTATCCTGCTGTTGCACATAAGGAAATAAGTATGAGAGATTGGTTTTGTAGAGATACGGAAATAAATGAGCTATTTTCACTGAAAGAGTATAAGGGGGAAGTTGATATAACAGAATGGTATAAAAGAAAGAGGGAGCAAATCTATGCTGTTTCTATCGTAAATCGTTTTGTTAAAAGGATAGATGAGTTCATGATATAATAAAAAAGAAGTCCCGTCTTCAAAACTGAAGGCGGGACTTCTTAATGTGAAGTAATTTTACCATGTGTGCTAAGGACTTAATCTCAAAACTTAAAGAAAGTAAGAGATTAAAGATAGTTTGGAAATTAGCTACTCTATTCGTTAAAGCTTCACTTTATGTAGCAGGAAAGTTTGGACCGTCTAGCTTTGGATTGCCAGTTTCGGGTTTATTTTGTTTCTTGTTTTGTTTCTTCTTTTTTTCGTTTCTGTTCTTTGCCATCTTAATACACCTCCCTTTTGTATTGTTACCATTTCCATAAATGACATACAGAATGATTTCTTTGACGAATAACAACTAGTTTTGTCATGTGAGCAGGAGTGATAAATCATTCGGCGAAATTACATGACAAAGGAAAAGCAAAGAAGGAGGCGTTTTATATATGGCGATGGTTCAGAAGGAAGATGTAATGAAAAAAATGGATCAAATGTTAAGTTCTCTCGATTTGCTGGAAATGAATATAGGGATTAGAATGAATCATGCATTAAAGGATAAAGGTGAAAATATATGCAATAAGATAGAAATAACAGAAATGCATATTGAGCATATGGAAAATAAATTAGTGCATCACGAAGAAAAAGGGAATTGGGTGAAAACATTTCAAAACGTCGTAGTGAGTGCATAATAAGGTGGGAATGAAATGAAGTATGGGGCGTTAATTGAGTCTTCGGAAAAACTCATGCAGTATAATAATGAAGCGAATGTGAAAAAAAGAGAAATGATCGAATATGATTTTTATAAGGATATGAAACCATTTGTAAATACGGTAGATGAGGAACTGGCGGTGTGGAAAGAATTAGCGTATACGTGGATTAAAGAAGAAAAACCGAAGTATATACATGTACAGCAAATTGATCAAGTATACGACAATTTACAAACGAATGTGTTGCAATGTTTTGTAAATAAAGGTAAAGGTAAGCGATTCTTTGAAACACATCAAGCTATTTCATATACTTTACAAAATATAGTTGAACAATGTAAATAACAAGAGGGGGAAACCCTCTTGTTTTTTTATCTCGCAAAATCTGGATTGGTGAAGGCTAATAATCAGTGGGGTGAATGCCCCCCTACTAATTAAAGTTTCACTATTAAGCTTCTGTCATTGTTGTAGGTTTTGTTGCACCGTTTATTTCTAATTCTTTTATTACTGTTCGGTAATCAGAAATGCATATTTTCCCTTCGAGATACCAATGTCTCGCAAAGTCTAATAATTCATTTGCATTTTCTGTGGAATACCCCTTTTTTTGAGAAAACGCTTGTTTTAAATCCCCTAATACCATGTTGATTCCTCCCCCATGAGAATCTTCTTCTTCATTATCATAGCATGGAAGGGTTTTCTTTTTTAATTTTTTAAAAATTTAAACTTCCGACAAAAATAGACAGATAATCCGTCACACAAATTATTTTACAGGTACATATTATATATGTAGAAACTTATGTGAAGGAGGAGAGAATGCATGTTTCAACAACCTAACGTATATCAGCAATCTAATCCATATGCACAGCAAAATATGTACCAATATAATACAGATACATATTTACGATATAATATGTATCCTTTCGAGCCTCATTATGGAAATCAAAATTATTACCAGCCATTTGAAGTGTCGTTTATGAATCAACAGCAGCAGCCCTATATGGATCAACAGCAGCAACCTTATATGAATCAACAGCAGCCCTATATGGATCAACAACAGCAACCTTATATGAATTCACAATATTATATGCCGCCATCATCTCCATATGGGAATCAACAAGCGATGTTTTATCCACCAAAACAACCGTACCCGACGCAGAATAAACAAAAACAACAACAGCAACCGAGTCAATTTTCTAGTTTTGTTTCCCAATTTAAAAACTCAGATGGTAACTATGATGTAAATAAAATGATGAATACAGCTGGACAAATGATGAATGCGATGAATCAAGTGACCGGTATTGTGAAGCAAGTTGGAGGCTTTTTTGGTAAATAATAATGGAGTGTTGTCCACTATGTATACGGTGAATGAAACATAGCTCTAGACAAATTTCCATGAAATAAATGGGTATATATAACAAGCGGCTTAACCTCTTTTCTCATACTGTAAAGTGTAATCAGATTTTTTTAACGAGAGAGGAGAGAAAAAACTATGCATCATTGTCATCCTTGTTTTGGAGGGCATAAGCCTGTAGGACCTATTTGTACAACTGCTCCTGTCATTCATCCGACGAAACAATGTGTTACACATTCTTTTTCAACAACGGTGGTGCCACACATTTACCCAACACATACAACACATGTACATCATCAACAAATTAAAAATCAAAGCTTCTTCCCACAAACAAATTCAAATGTAAATGTCGTAGACCCAATCGATCCAGGATTTGGCGGAGGGTGTGGACCATGTGGTCATGGACACCATGGACACCATGGACATTTTGGACATCAAGTATCTCCATTTGGTCCAGGACCAAATGTATCACCATTCTTACCAAATAATGTATCACCGGTAGGACCAAATGTATCGCCAGTAGGTCCAAATGTGGGACCAAATGTTGGTGGAATGTTTAAAAAGTAAATGATATGTTAGAACTAGCTAAATGCTAGTTCTTTTTTTGTAATTGGAGTGTTGATATGAAAGTTATTGCTGTAACGGGATATAAACCTTTTGAACTTGGTATATTTAAAAATGATCATCCAGGGGTGGCATGTATCAAAAAGGCATTGCACCGAAAATTAACTACTTTTGTAGAAGAAGGTTTGGAGTGGGTGATTATAAGTGGGCAGTTAGGAGTCGAATTATGGGCTGCTGAAGTTGTTTTTGAAATTCAAGTAGAATATCCAGATGTTAAATTAGCTGTATTTACTCCGTTTTTAGAACAAGAAGAAAATTGGAAAGAAGATAATTGTGAATATTACGAATTTATTCTCTCGCAAGCAGATCATGTTGATAGTATCACAAAACGGAAGTACGAAAGTCCGGAGCAATTTAAATTAAAAAATCAATTTTTTATTGAAAAAAGTGATGCTCTTTTAGCTGTATATGATGAAGAAAAACCAGGAAGTCCTAAATATATTGTAGAAGCAGCAAAGAAAAAAGGAGAAATAGAAAATTATCACAGTTATTTCATTCTTTTTTCTGATTTACAAGATATAATAGAAGAGGAACAGTGGAATAATGCAGAGTAATATGTAATATAGTACTTGTTTATATGATTGACAAAAGGCATTGTTTCTGAAAAAATTTAGTTAATGAAAGTTTTGGCAAAAATTTGAGGTGAAGAAAATGATTTCGGATAAAATTAAATTAACGGCGAAAGATATTTTAGAAAAAGAATTTAAGACAGGCATGAGAGGTTACCAACAAGAAGAAGTAGACAAGTTTCTTGATATGATCATTAAAGATTATGAAGCTTTCCACAAGGAATTCGAACAATTAAAGCAACAAAATGCTCGTTTAAAACGTGAATTAGAGGAACAAAAACTAGCAGCAACACAAGTTCCGCAACAACCTGTACAAACACCAGTTGCACAACCGGTATATAACAACACGAATACGGACATTTTAAAACGTTTATCTAATTTAGAAAAAGCTGTATTTGGAAGTAAATTATACGAATAATGTATGGTGGTAAAAAGGTTAAAGTATTTTACATAGAAAAAAATATTGCAAAATCTTTTTGTTTCCACTATACTAATGGATGTCATAACGTTTGGGTAATCGCTGCAACGCCAACGTTGTAGAGGAAAGTCCATGCTCGCACGGCCTGAGATGGCTGTAGTGTTCGTGCCTAGCCAATTCATAAGCTAGGGTATTCTGGCTGCAAGGCTGGTTTAACGGCAGGGAAAAAACCTAAGTCCTTTCGGATATGGTTTGACTACCTTTAAAGTGCCACAGTGACGAAGTCCTTGAAGAAATGATAGGAGTGGAACGAGGTAAACCCCACGAGCGAGAAACCCAAATAATGGTAGGGGAATCTTTTCCAAGGAAATGAACGATGGGAAAGGACAGGTTGTATAACCTGTAGATAGATGATTGCCACCGGAGTACGAGGCGTGGGCCGTTTGCAGTACAAAGGAACAGAACATGGCTTACAGAACGTTATGAACCAACTATGAAATAACTCAGCTCTCCTTTGTTAGAGGAGGGCTTTTTATTTGTATGAAGTTATAAATTGTGAGTTAAAATGATAAATGAGAAAATTCTTCGTAATATGTAAGAATTAATAAGACAACATGCTATTAATTATTGTTTGAATATACATAAGAGGTGAATGCAAATGGGAAAAGTTACTTTAATTGCAACAGCGGCCATGGGTATTGAAGCATTAGTTGCCCGAGAAGTTCGTGATCTTGGTTATGAATGCCAAGTAGAAAACAGCAAAGTAACGTTTGAAGCAGATGAAAAGGCGATTTGTCGCACGAATTTATGGTTACGTACAGCGGACCGTGTGAAAATTAAAGTTGGTGAATTCAAAGCAACGACGTTTGATGAGCTGTTTGAAAAAACGAAAGCATTAAACTGGGGAGATTATATTCCAGAGAACGGTGAGTTTCCTGTTATCGGTAAATCTTTAAAATCTGAGTTATTCAGTGTTTCTGATTGCCAACGTATCGTTAAAAAAGCTGTCGTTGAAAAATTAAAAACAACATATAAACGTACAACTTGGTTTGAAGAAGATGGTCCTTTATTCCGTATTGAGATTGCAATGCTTAAGGATATCGCAACATTAACCATTGATGCAAGTGGTGTTGGACTTCATAAACGTGGATACCGTATGGATCAAGGGGAAGCTCCTTTAAAAGAAACATTGGCTGCGTCTTTAATTAAGTTAACAAATTGGAAGCCAGATCGTCCATTTGTCGATCCATTCTGTGGATCAGGTACAATTCCGATTGAAGCAGCATTAATTGGACAAAATATTGCACCAGGATTTAACCGTGGCTTCGCATCAGATGAGTGGGGCTGGGTAGGTAAACAAAACTGGCGTGAAGCTCGTCAAGAAGCTGAAGATTTAGCGAACTATGATCAACCATTACAAATTATCGGATCAGATATTGATCATCGTATGATTCGAGTTGCTCAAGATAACGCAGAAGAAGTAGGTTTAGGTGATTTAATCACATTTAAACAAATGCAAGTAAAAGATTTCACAACAAAAGAGGATTATGGCTACGTTGTAACGAATCCTCCATACGGAGAACGTTTAAGTGAAAAAGCACTTGTTGAGCAATTGTATAAAGAAATGGGACAAGTATTCCGTCCATTAGATACATGGTCAGCATATGTATTAACAAGTTACGAAGCATTCGAGAAGTGCTACGGAAAAGATGCGTCGAAAAAACGTAAGTTGTTTAACGGCTTTATCCGTACAGACTACTACCAATACTTCGGAAAACGTCCACCGCGTAATTCATAGTATAAAACTCCTCCAGCGCGCATATACTGGCTATTATGTAATGCGTAAAGGAGGAAGTGATATGGATAGTTTTCAATTATCAATGATTCAAAAAGCTATTCACCATACGTATGATGAGCTCGGAAAAGAAGTGGATAGTCAAGGTGCGATTGCTGATGAAATAGAAAAAGCGCAGGAAGAGTATTTGTCCGCACTTTCACATGAAACAGCAATTGATAAACGCTATTTAAAGTCATTAATATAGAAAAAAATTTTCCTTTTGCGAAAGGGAAATTTTTTTTCGCATATTTCTATGTATTGTAACAGGGGAAAGTAGCTGCACATATATGATTAGCAGTTACTATATCTTTTTATAGAAAAACTTTTTGGTTGGAGGCTAAGGATGTTTACTGAGAAGAGATTACCATTTGAAGTAGGGAAACAAGATAATTTTTATGATAAGTTGAATGAGTGGATTGGAGATGTGTTTTACGACATCCTTCCTGAAAAAGGCTTTGAAGAGCGTGATGAACAAATTTTTATGGCGTTTCAATTAGAGCGTGCTTTCCAAGAGAAGAAAGTAATGTTCGCAGAGGCAGGCGTAGGAACGGGGAAAACAATTGTATATCTTTTATATGCAATTTGTTACGCACGTTATACAGGAAAGCCAGCGATTATCGCTTGTGCAGATGAAACGCTAATTGAACAGCTTGTGAAAGAAGAAGGGGACATTGCTAAATTATCTGAAGCATTAGGACTATCTGTTGATGTAAGACTTGCGAAATCGATGGATAATTATTTATGTTTACGCAAGCTAGAAGACGTTATGAGTGGACGAGCTCCAGAAGTAATTGAAGATGTATATTATGAATTACCACAATTCGTATTTGATCATGGCACGATGCAAAACTTTACTCACTACGGTGACAGAAAAGAATTTCCGCTGTTAAATGATGAAGAATGGTCGAAAGTAAATTGGGATTACTTCCAAGATTGCTTCACATGTGATTCTCGTCATCGTTGTGGTCAAACCCTTTCACGTGAACATTATCGTAAAGCGGCAGATTTAATCATTTGTTCTCAAGATTTCTACATGGATCATATTTGGACGTATGATGCTCGTAAGCGGGAAGGACAAATTCCGTTATTACCTGAAAGTAGCTGTGTTGTATTCGATGAAGGTCATCTTGTAGAGTATGCGGCACAAAAAGCTTTAACGTATCGTTTGAAGCAAACGATGATGGAGCAACTTTTAACAAGATTGTTACAAAACGATATTCGTGAAGAGTTTGCACATTTAGTAGAAGAAACGATTTGGCAAACTGAACGATTCTTTGACGTGTTACAAGAGAATAAAAAGGAAATTGCTGGTTCTGATCGTCTAGAAATTACTGTGACAGAAAAAGTAACAGCTGAAGCAAAGCGACTTTATGCAAAAATCGGTGAAGTTGGTGATGCATTAGTATTTGAAAGTGAAATGCATACAGTGAACACATATGATTTAAATATTGTTGATGAGCATTTAGATGTGCTAGAACATTCACTTCGTCTTTTCATGCATGAGAAAAATGTAATTACATGGGGTGAAGAAGGTGATGGTGCCTTCACATTAGTAATTATGCCGCGTGCAGTTGAAGAAGTGTTACAAGAGAAAGTATTTTCGAAGAAAATCCCGTATATTTTCTCCTCTGCTACATTATCTAACAATGATTCATTCGCATTTACAGCAAATAGTTTAGGGGTAAAAGATTATTTATCATTCTCAGTTGCCTCACCATTTGATTATGAAGAACAAATGGCAGTAAACTTACTATCACATACGAAAGAAAATGAATGGGAAAGAAAGTGTCAATATACACTTGAAAATATACAGAAAACAAATGGACGTACGCTCGTATTATTCCGTACAACGCAAGAGCTTGCTGCGTTCAAAGAATATGTAAGTAAAGAACAAATGTCAGTTCCGTTCTTATATGAGGGAGATCAGGAAATTAGTCAGCTCGTTTCTCGTTTCCAAAATGAAGAAGAGACTGTACTTTGCGCTGTCCATTTATGGGAAGGTTTAGATATTCCTGGTTCATCGCTATCACACGTTATTATTTGGTCATTACCATTCCCTCCAAACGATCCTGTGTTTGAAGCGAAGCGCAAGCACGTAAACGATCCATTCTGGGATGTAGATGTACCATATATGATTTTACGTCTTCGTCAAGGAATTGGACGTTTAATTCGTACGAGTGACGATAAAGGTGCTATATCAATCTTCTTATCTGATACAGAAGATGAGAAAGTGATTGCAGCAGTGAAAAATGTACTTCCAGTAGAAGGTAAAGAATTATAAGGAAAAAGCTTGGCACTTGCCAAGCTTTTTTTCTATTATAAAAGGAATTTACGTCGCCATGTCGAATTAAGTTTGAGGTAGAAAAAGGAGGTTTTTTATACTATGACAGTTGTTACATATGAAGTAGAAAAACAATTTTTAACATATGTGAAGAAGATAGAGAATTACGGAGAAGCATTAAGCTTAATGTTTTGGGACTTAAGAACAGGTGCGCCTAAAAAAGGTGTGGACCAGCGTTCAGAAGTAATCGGCATGCTTTCATCAGAAGTGTTTGTAATGTCGACTTCAGATGAGATGGGAAACTATTTAACAGAGCTTGAAGCTTTAATACGTGAAGATAAACTTTCTGAAACGACGAAGAAAATGGTTGAAGAATGTCGTAAAGAATATGATAGAAATAAGAAAATTCCACAAGCTGAATACGAAGCATATGTGAAATTAGAAGCGAAAGCAGAAAGTGTGTGGGAAGAAGCACGCGAAAAATCTGATTTCGAAATGTTCCGCCCGTATTTAGAGAAAATTGTTGAATTCAAAAAGAAATTTATTACATATTGGGGCTACGAAACATATAAATACAATACTTTATTAGACATGTATGAGCCAGGTATTACAGTGGAAGTGTTAGATCACGTATTTGGTCAACTTCGTGAGCGTATCGTGCCGCTTGTAAAAGAAATCTCCGAGTCTAAAAAGGGATTAAAAACAAGTGCTTTATCGGAACATTTTTCAAAAGAAAAACAAAAGAACTTTACATTAGAACTATTAAAGCAGTTGAATTATGACTTTGAAGCAGGTCGTCTTGATGAGACGGTACATCCTTTTGAAATTACATTAAATAGAGGGGATGTTCGTATTACGACGCGCTATGACGAAAAAGATTTCCGTATGGCTGTGTTTGGAACAATTCATGAATGTGGTCATGCTGTATACGAACAAAATATTGCAGAGAAATTTGAAGGTACACCGCTATGTAGTGGTACATCTATGGGGATTCATGAGTCACAATCATTATTCTTTGAGAACTTTATCGGGCGTAATAAATCATTCTGGAAGAAAAATTACGATTTGTTAAAAGAGTATAGTGATGGCCAATTTGACGGTATATCAGTAAATGAGTTTTACGATGCGATTAACGAATCAAAGCCATCATTTATTCGTATAGAAGCAGATGAGCTTACATATCCGCTTCATGTTATGGTTCGTTATGAACTTGAGAAAGAATTATTTGATGGCACATTACAAGTGAAGGATTTACCAGCGGCTTGGAATGATAAGATGGAAGCATATTTAGGAATTCGTCCGGAAAATGACGCAGAAGGTGTATTGCAAGATGTTCACTGGGCTGGCGGTTCATTTGGATACTTCCCATCTTATGCGCTTGGTTATATGTATGCAGCGCAATTTAAGCAAAGAATGTTAAAAGACATTCCGAACTTTGATGCATTACTAGAAGAAGGAAACGTAACACCGATTCGTGAATGGCTAACAGAAAACATTCATCAATATGGTAAAACGAAAAAGCCACTTGAAATTTTAGAAGACGTGACAGGTGAAGGGTTAAATGCAAACTACTTAGCCGATTATTTAGAATCGAAGTATAAAGAAATTTATGGGTTGTAAAAAAGAGCTGCTTAATTGCAGCTCTTTTTTAAAGGGGATGGAAAAATGGGTTATACATATACAATAATGACGCAAAAAGAAGCGGAGGAAATTGCATACAACTGGCATTATGAAGGGGAATATTCTTTTTACGATATGGAGGCAGATCAAGAAGATTTAGCTGAGTTTTTACATGATGAGAGTAGAGGAGATCATACATTTTCTGTGAAGGAAAATGGTATTCTCATTGGGTTCTTTAGCTGCTGTAAAATAAATAATCGAACGGTTGATATAGGGCTTGGGATGAGACCTAATATAACAGGTAATGGATTAGGTTTACAGTTCGTAAAAGCTGGAATAGATTTTAGTAAAGAAAACTACGACTGTGACTATATAACATTATCAGTAGCGGCGTTTAATAAAAGGGCAATTAAAGTATATAAACAAGTAGGATTCGAAGCAGTTGGAACGTTTATACAGAAAACAAATGGCGGTAGTTTTGAGTTTTTGAAAATGAATTATATATGTAAAAATGAATAAAAAACAGAAGAGGATTCTTCTGTTTTTTTATTTTGATGTAGAAATAAATGATACTTGTTGGAATTAGAAGTTTTGAAATTTTGGAAGAGGATGTGTATGATTGAATTTTAGTAACAAATAGTAGGGTTAGTAAGGAGAGGTAGCATGATTACAATGAAAACGAAAGATGAAATAGATTTGATGCACGAGTCTGGAAAGTTACTAGCTTCATGTCATCGAGAAATTGCGAAAATGATAAGACCAGGTGTAACTACAAAAGAAATTGATACGTTTGTTGAAGTATATTTAGAAAAGCATGGTGCAACGTCTGAGCAGAAAGGGTATAACGGGTATCCATATGCAACATGTGCATCTGTAAACGATGAAATGTGTCATGGGTTTCCGGCCGATGTTCCTTTAACTGAGGGAGATATTGTAACAATTGATATGGTAGTAAATTTAAATGGTGGTCTCTCAGATTCTGCATGGACGTACGTAGTGGGAGATAGTTCTGATGAAGCAAAAAAGTTATTGTTAGTAGCTGAAAGTGCTTTGTATAAAGGGATTGATCAGGCTACAATCGGTAACCATGTAGGGGATATTGGTTATGCAATTGAAAGTTATGTAGCAGCTGAAGGATTTTCGGTTGCAAGAGACTTTACGGGGCATGGGATTGGGAAAGAGATTCATGAAGAACCAGCAATTTTTCATTTTGGGAAGCCAGGGCAAGGGTCTAAGCTGCAAGAAGGAATGGTAATTACAATTGAGCCGATTGTAAATATAGGTATGAGATATTCTAAAGTAGATTTAAATGGATGGACTGCAAGAACGGTGGACGGGAAATTGTCTGCTCAATACGAGCATACAGTTGCGATTACAAAAGATGGACCAATCATTTTAACGAAGCTTTGAGATGAAATGTAAGAGTTTACAAAACTCGAACGAAAATGATGTTTTTGCATAATTTGTACGTGTTTTATTAAGAAATGCTTTTCAAAGTATAAAAATTGCGTTATAATCCTTCTATAAAATAAATAGTTAGCTACACTCATATAATCGCGGGGATATGGCCTGCAAGTTTCTACCGAAGTACCTTAAATACTTTGACTATGAGTGAGGACGAATATATTTGCTTGTTTAGCATTCTTTTTTGCGAAACTCCAAAAGCGCGTCTCTCACTTGTAACGAGTGGTGGCGGCTTTTGGAGTTTTTTTATTGCATAAGAGGGGGAACAAACATGAAAGTATTACAAGAAAAGATTTTAAACGAAGGAAAGGTTTTATCTGGTGATGTATTAAAGGTAGATGCATTTTTAAATCACCAAATTGATCCAGTACTTATGCAAGAAATCGGAAAAGAATTTGCTAAACGTTTTAAAGAAGAGAACATTACAAAAATCGTGACGATTGAATCTTCAGGCATTGCACCAGCGGTTATGGCTGCATTGGAACTTGGTGTAAAAGTAATCTTTGCAAGAAAACGTAAATCGTTAACGTTACAAGATAATATGTATGTTGCAAAAGTATATTCATTTACAAAACAAGAAACAAATGAAATTTCACTATCTCGAAATCATATTGATGAAAATGATCGCGTGTTAATCATTGATGACTTTTTAGCAAATGGTCAAGCTGCTTTAGGTTTAATGAGTTTAGTAGAGCAAGCAGGAGCAAGTATTGCAGGGATTGGGATTGTGATTGAAAAAGCATTTCAAGATGGAGGAAAGAAGCTTCGTGAACAGGGTGTTCGAGTTGAGTCACTAGCAGAAATTGCATCACTTGATAACGGCACAGTTACATTTGTACAGCAAGAAACTGCGGAGGTGAAATAACGATGAAGCAGCATCCATTTAAGATCGCATCGCTTGGTATACAGCATATGCTTGCAATGTATGCGGGTGCAATTATCGTTCCACTTATTGTTGGCGGCGGACTTGGTTTAAATCAAAAAGAATTAACATATTTAGTCTCAATTGATTTATTAATGTGCGGCGTTGCGACAATTTTACAAGCATTATCAAATCGCTTTTTCGGTATAGGACTTCCCGTTGTACTTGGTTGTACATTTACAGCGGTTGGACCGATGATTGCAATTGGGAAACAATACGGTGTGTCTTCCATTTATGGAGCAATTATTGCCGCTGGATTGTTCGTTGTTATTTTTGCGAAATTATTTGGAAAGCTTGTAAAACTGTTTCCACCTGTTGTAACAGGATCTGTCGTTACCGTAATTGGAGTTACACTTGTTCCAGCAGCAATTAATGATATGGCTGGAGGAGTAGGAAGTAAGGATTTTGGTAGTCTTGAAAATTTAGCATTAGCATTTGGTGTGTTACTATTTATTATCATTATGTATCGTTTCTTTGACGGATTTATCCGTTCAATCTCTATTTTACTAGGCCTTTTATTTGGTACAATCGTTGCAGCTTTCATGGGGAAAGTAAGTTTGCAAGCGGTTGGAGAGGCTGATTGGTTCCACGGTATTCAGCCATTTTACTTCGGTACACCGACATTTGAATTAACGCCAATTATTACGATGATTCTCGTTGCTTGCGTAGGGATTGTAGAAGCGACAGGCGTATACTTTGCATTATCTGATATTTGCAATAAAAAAATCGGTGAAAAAGAATTAACAAAAGGTTATCGTGCAGAAGGATTAGCGATGGTGTTAGGTGGTATTTTCAACGCCTTTCCATATACAACATACTCTCAAAACGTAGGGCTTGTTCAATTAACTGGAGTAAGAAATCGCGTTATTATTTATACTTGCGGTGGTATGTTAATCGTTCTTGGATTCATACCAAAAATCGCAGCTATTACAACAATCATTCCGAAACCAGTACTTGGCGGTGCGATGCTAGCTATGTTCGGCATGGTTATGGCGTATGGTATTAAAATGTTAAGTAGCGTTGATTTTGGGAAACAAGAAAATCTATTGATCGTTGCATGTTCTGTCGGAATCGGCCTTGGTGTGACAGTTGTTCCAACGTTATTCTCACAGCTTCCTGAAAATATTCGTATTTTAACTGATAACGGAATTGTACTTGGAAGTGCATCAGCAGTATTGTTAAATATCGTGTTTAATATGGTGCCGCAGCGAAAAGTGAAAGTAAAAGAAGAACCTGTTCCGATGCAAAGTGCAGTAAGAGAAGCGTAAAAAAGTTTGCAGGTTAAACGGATTTTTTAATACATCTTTATCCAACATATTACCATCTAAAATATGTTAAAACGTCGTCTATATTTTCTTTCCTTTTGGAATGAATTTAGAGGTGGCGTTTTTTTATGAAAAAAAAGAATTAGTGTTCGAAAAGTATCTGATGTCTTTTATGAAATGTTTTTATTTTATTAGAAGGAGATACTGTTCTTCACAAACCCTTAAATCACCCATAAACTGAAACTAGGGTGATAAAAATGCTAAAACATAATCAACAGGACATAACTTCTTATCCTCAAAAATATTTTCGTCCATCTTGCTTGAAAGCTTTAAATTTAAGATTTAGCAATTGGGAATTTTTCGCTCCTTATTATAATAAAACCCAAAAAGAAATCCAAGTGCCTACAGAATTGACTAGAACCCCCGAAGATACCCTTCTTAACTATTTTAGTATTTTGCGTGAAGCTGAAAATATGGGAGAGAGGAGTTGCGGTTCCATTGGTCAGGCGCGTATACCGTTTCCTATTGCATATAATTTTTTGTCTAAAGAGTATCAAAATAAATTAAGCTATGAAGAATACTTTAATTCGTTTGCTGGGATAGGGCATACGAGTTTGCTAAAGCTTTGTCGAGTGCCAGATGGAAGACGGGGAATAAGATTTTTTTATGAAATTGAAACGATTGAGGGATTCGAAGGCAAGAATGCTGAGTATTTCAGCTATTCTTACGGATTTATCCAACTTGAATACGAAAAAGAAGGTTTTCGGATTTCTGATTTGAGTAAAATTGAAGAAGATTTTTTATGCGCGCCATATCATGGTTGGGACCATGACGGAGAAGCGGTTGTAAAAGTGAAATATGGAAATTGGTGTAAATTGATTCAGCATATGTACCCAACTATGAAAAATGGATACGTTAAAAATATTTACTTTCATGGTAATGATGGAGCGGATTATTGTATTATTTTTGTTACATTAACGAATGGAACCGACGTAGAAATTGCTCAATTTCGTAAAGTAGGAAATGAAGAGTGGAAACAGATTAACATGAAGCCCGAAAAAGAGTGTTTAGATGAAAAAGTAGATGATAATTTATAAAGGATGCATTTCTACTATTTGAAAATGTACAGGAAAGGGATGAATCAGGTTTGAGTTATTCCTTTTTTTATATTGGGCGGATGTTGGCATAGGGGCGAGTTCAAGATATAGCTGCACAACGATTAATAAATCTGTGATTTTATGAAGAATAAACAATGTCTTTTAGTGTTTGTTACAATATATTATATCGATATAGAAATAAATAAATAAGGAAAGAAAACATAGACGACAATTAAATATGTTGGATGTTCAATATTTATGAAATAAGGTATTTGATTTGGAAGATATAGTATATTTAAAGATGATTCTCCTTACATTAAGCGAAATTATTTATTGAAAAGAAAAAGGAAAAATTAAAGCATAAGTAATTAAAAACGCTTGGTTCAAAACCAAGCGTTTTTTTGTGTCGATTGCATTGCTAATTCGTTTAATAATTCTAATATTATTTAGTTTATGAAATGAACTGTTGTTTCAGTTTTTCTCCACATTATCTGAACTACTCATCGTTAGGAGACCTTGCTTTTCTTTTTAATTGGCATCATCTTTCCATATGTACCAAGGCGCCATATATACTCAAGTGGCCCGTATTGATAACGTGACAGCCACCAGCGGCTAATAAAGATTTGTAACGTGTAGAAACCGACGCAGAATAGTGGTCCTACCCATAATGGAGCAGGATAATAATTTTTGAGTAATAGACCAAATACAAGTAATGTAACAATTGTATGCGAGATGTAATTTGTTAACGCCATTCGGCCAACGTATTGGAACGGGCGTAATATCTTTTGCCATCTTTCTTTTTGTAATAAACGCATGAGCGTGAAAATGTAGAATATGAATAAGGTCTTTCCACTAAACATTGTAAAGACCTGCATATAAATTGGTTCATAAGATGGTTTGGATAAGAAATAACGGACCATGAAGAACCACATTGGTAATGTTAAAATGAACATAATAATTTGCCATTTTTTAAGCTTTGGATCTAACTCTTTCGTGCGGCGGAAAATATCCTTTTTGCCGGCGTATAAACCAAGTAAAAATAGCCCAACTGTTTCTGGGAGCATGAATGCGTTTAGTTCAATTCCATCAGCATAAAATGTATGGAAACGATTTTGTATTTGTGACACCCAGTCTTCTAGTGGCATGATAGGTAAGGAAAATCCTAACTCTGCCTTTGGGACGAATGCAATCATAATACCAGCGAGTAGCATGAAAAATTGAAAAATACTTAATAAAACAATTGCCCATATTAAAATGGTACGAGGTTCTCTCTTATAAAATAAAAATAAGAAAAATCCAGCGATTGCATAAGTATGTAAAATGTCTCCGTCCCATAAAAGAACGTAATGCAAGAAACCAAATAATAATAAAATAAGCAAGCGACGAACAAATAAAGTTTTTGGACGATCTGTTTTCGCCTCAGCACGATTCATAAAAATATAAAAACCTAATCCGAATAAAAACGAAAAAATGGTATAAAATTTCGTTTGAATAAACATATCGTAAAATAGGCGAATGTAGCGGTCTATCCCTTCATAAATTCCTGAAATATCACGTGAGTCAACCCCGGCGATAACAGGCCAGTTAACAAGAAAAATACCTAGTACAGCTATTCCTCTAATAATGTCGATGGAGTGTATCCTCTCGCCTTGTGTGAGATTTTGTGTCATTATTTTCCTCCTTGTTAAGTAATTCTCTTTTAGTATACAAAATGTAAGAGGAAGGGGATAGGGGAGATTTCCAATTTTTAAAACTGTTAAGATATGTAGAATGAGATATAATAAGAGTGCACAACAAGTTTTAAACTTCTTCAAAATAGGCAGTAAAGCTCCTTTTCCCGAAGGAGCTTTCTTTTTAGAAATTTGTTGATAATGATTCTCTTTAATGATAAAATATATTTAAAATTGATAATCATTATCAGAAAAAGGTTGGTGCGTGAGTATGGTATATGCATTAGTAGCAGGTACGGTAGCTGTATATGCAGTTATCGCGAAGTATGTTTTAAATGGAGTAGGAACAGTAAAATGAATGATATGACATAAAATCCCTTTCATCTGTAAAAAGAATGAAAGGGATTTTTTATTTTTTAATGAGAATATGCTGAAAATTTAGTATGATAGTAAAGTGAAACTGTAATGAGTGGAGAGGTTCATCTTTTACTGATTATTAGTTTGCAAATAGCGGGATAAAGTATATACATCTTGGATAAAGGGGAACAAGGGGATGACAAACATAGTACAGACAAACGGTATGAAAAAACTTGTTTGTTTTTATGAAGAGTGGCAAAAACACGGTGATGCAGAGAATAGCTTAAAGTTGTTTGAAGTAATTCAAAAATATAAACAAGAACAGCTTATGATAGCGTTTTGCGGTCACTTCTCTGCGGGGAAATCAACGATGATGAATCATCTATATAAAGCGCAGTTATTGCCAACAAGTCCAATTCCGACTAGCGCTAACGTCGTTAAAATTGAAAAAGGAATGGATCGTGTTGTTGTAACGGTTAAATCTGGAGAACAGTACGAGTATGATGGTGCATATTCAGCTGAAGAATTAAAACAAATTTGTAAAGACGGTGATGAGGTAATTGGTGTTCATATTTATCGAAATGATGCGCCAATTCCTGAGGGTGTTATGTTAGTTGATACACCAGGGATTGACTCAACAGATGATGCCCATCAACTAGCGACGGAATCAACGCTACATCTGGCAGACGTAATTTTTTATATGATGGATTATAATCACGTCCAGTCGGAAGTGAATTTGCAATTTGTTAAAGAATTGAAACAACGTAATAAAACGGTTTACCTCGTTGTAAACCAAATAGACAAACATAAAGAAAATGAATTATCATTTGAGAATTATAAAGATAGTGTAAAACAATCGTTCTTTAACTGGGATATTGAAGTGGATGGTGTGTATTATACGTCATTACGAATGATGAACCATCCGCATAATGAAATTAGAAACTTAGAATCGTTAATTACTTCTATTATGGAAGAAAAAGAACAATATGTAAGAAATGGGATGGAAAGAGAGACGGAATATTTATTGGGAGAACATTTCTCGTATATTCTTTCTGAAAATGAAAAGCATCTTTTGAAATATGAGGAAGAGTTAGCATCACCGCTTTCGATTGCAGAGGTAGTTGAAAAAAAGGAAGAGCTAACAGAAATTAAACATCGTGAGGCTAGTAAAGAATCTCATGTGAGAAACGAATTTATAAAAGGTTTGCAAGCTATATTAGATAATGCGTATTTAATGCCATTTGAAATGAGAGAATTGGCAAATGCGTATTTAGAAACAAAATTAACGAAATTTAAGGTCGGTTTGTTATTTGCGAAAGGGAAAACGGAGCAAGAAAAACAGAGGCGTTTAGAAGCGTTTTATTCTGCTTTACAAAAAACTGTTGAAACGCAACTTGATTTTCATGTAAAAGAATTTATTGTAGCTTTCTTAAAAGAAGAAGGATTGTTCACAGAGGAAATTGGAAAAGACATATATGCTTTAGAGATTGCTTTTGGACCAGAAATGTTGGCTGAAGTAATTAAACAAGGCGCAGGCTTCACTGGTGATTACTTACTTCTTTATACAGCGGATGTAGCAAATGAACTGAAGAAGCGTTATTTTATAAAAGCACAGCAAATTTTTGATAAGAGTGCGGTAGTTTTAAAGCAAAAGGTGAAGGAAGCGGTTGCTCGTATTGAAGAAGAAATTGAAACATATACGATGCTGCAAACGGCGAAAGAAACGCAATTACAATACAGTAATAAATTTGAGGAATATGAGGGTTATTTACAAAATATTTGGCATGATCATATTGCTACACCGGAAGGGTTGCAAATAGATGAGATATTGCAAAATAAACAACAAATTGTTAGTGAGAAATTTACACTACAGGAACAAGAAGTCGTAAGTGCTAACGTAATGGCTCGTGAAGAAGAGCTGAAAGGAACTGCAGTATTAAATATTCAACGTATACTAGAAAAAGTAAAAAAAGCTGAAACAATATTAGAGCCATTGCCTGCACTGAAACATGTACAGCAAGAGGTAATAGAAAAAAGACGTCGTGTGGAAACAAAACAATTTACAGTAGCATTATTCGGAGCTTTTAGTGCTGGGAAATCATCATTTGCCAATGCATTGCTAGGTGATAAGGTGCTTCCTGTATCACCGAATCCGACAACGGCAACGATTAATCAAATTTTGCCGGTTACAGAGGAAAAACCACACGGAACAGTAATTGTTCAGTTTAAATCAAAACAGGCGCTATTAGAAGATATGAAAGCTGTTTATAAGCTGTTTCATTATGAAATTACTACTTTAGATGAGGCGTTATCGCAAATCGATAAAATTATAAAATATCCTTCACCAAGCGGGAAGCAAAAAACAACATTTAGTTTTTTACGAGCGGTACAAAAAGGGTATGAGGCAATTTCTGCTCATTTAGGGGAACAAGTACAAGTTACATTAGAAGAGTTCTCTGCTTATGTAGCGAATGAAGAAAAATCATGTTTTGTTGAGTATATGGAGCTTTATTATGATTGTGCTTTAACAAGGCAGGGGGTAGCGCTTGTAGACACGCCAGGGGCTGATTCGATTAACGCCCGCCATACGGACGTTGCGTTCCAATACATTAAAAACGCAGATGCTATTTTATTTGTAACATATTATAACCATGTGTTTTCACGTGCTGACCGTGAATTTTTAATTCAGCTTGGTCGTGTAAAGGATACTTTTGCACTTGATAAAATGTTCTTCTTAATTAATGCTGCTGATTTAGCACAGTCTGAGGAAGAACTTGAAATGGTAAAAGGTTACATCGCAGATCAGCTACTGCAATACGGTATTAGAAATCCGCGTTTATTTGCAATTTCAAGTTTATGTGCGCTTGAAGAGAAACAAGGAAAGAATATAGAAAAAGAGAAGTACGGCATTTTACAAAACTCTGGTATTGCTAAGTTTGAAGAATCGTTCACGTCCTTTATGATGAGAGATTTAATGCTTGTGTCTGTGCATGCTCTATATGGCGCATTACAAGGAGCGGATCACCTTCTTGTCAATATGATAAACGGTGCAAAGCAGGGGAATGATGAAAAAGAAAAGCAAACAAAAAAATATGAAGCAGAGCGTGATCAGCTACTTCATATCATTTCATCATATAGTGTGCTTGCTGAAGAACAAGCGATGCAAAATGAAGTGAAAGAATTACTTTATTACGTGCAACAACGCTTATTCCTACGCTATAACGATGTATTTACTGAATTTATTAATCCAGCATCACTTCGAACGGATGGAAACGTGAAAGCGCAGTTGCAACAGTGCGTTATGGAATTAGTAGCATTTATTCAGCATGATTTATTACAAGAAATGCGTGCGACATCATTACGCCTTGAAAAGTGGATAGATGAAGCGATGAAGCGTGCAAAGGATGAAATTGTAGTGAACTGCAAAGTAGAAAATGAATCAATTTCTATGAGTGGAACAGTGGAGTATGAATATAAAGATATTACACATAAAGAACCGTTCCCTTCAGTTGAAATAAAAGATTTCAAAAAAGCACTAGCACATTTCAAAAATGAGAAAAGCTTTTTTGAAAAAAATGATAAAGCTCTTATGCAAGAGGACGCAAAATTGGTATTAGAACCGTTCGTATCAAATTATGTAGCTGATGAAAAAGATTTATTTGTTCATCATTATAAGCAAGAGTGGGATGTAAAGTGGAACTTATTCCAAACAGTGATGCAGCAAGATGTAATGAACTATTATGAAAGTATATTATTTGCATTGGCTGAAACGATTGATGTATCACTATATGAACAAAGTAAAGAACAATTGCAAACTCAGTTAGTAGAAATTGAAAAAGAAATTTATGTTAAATAGTTGTTATGAGAAAAATATTCGTTCAATTTTCTTTTGTAGTACAGTATCTAAAGATTTTACAAACCCTGCAAATTCATCAGTAGAAATCATATGAGTAAGAACGAGTCGTCTGCCGTCTGGTGTTTCACCGCATAAGACGAATGAAGAAAATTCATATGTTTTGTTTTCTACTACTAATTTTGGATAGGAATACGTGTCGCTTTTCTTCTTCTTTCCATCAATAGAGATGACGTTGCACTTTTTCTCATTGTTGTCCATGGTGAATCCCTCCTTTCTATTACTTATGGTAGACAAGGAGGGTTTAGAACAATAGAGAAGGGGGAATTTTTATGTCTGTTGTAATAGAGCATATTTCAAAAGAAGCGATACCGAAATCTTTAATGTTGCTTGCTGATCCAAGTGACCGGCAAATTGATGCATATGTAGAAAGAGGATTAACATATGTAGCTAAGCAAGAGGGAAGAGTTGTCGGTGTATATGTTCTTTTGGAAACAAGGCCGAAGACGATGGAAATTATGAACATTGCGGTTGTAGAGTATATGCAAGGTAAAGGTATTGGAAAGAAGTTATTGAAGCATGCTGTAGAAACTGCTAAAGGATATGGTATGTCTAAACTTGAAGTTGGTACAGGTAATTCTAGTGTTTCACAGCTTGCCTTATATCAAAAATATGGATTTCGTATTTTTTCTATTGATTTTGATTACTTTTCGAAGCATTATGAAGAAGAGCTTATTGAAAATGGGATTGTATGCCGTGATATGATTCGGCTTGCAATGGAATTGAATGAGAAAGTATAACTTATTTAGGGGGAAGAGAAGATGGAAGTACATAAAGCAATTACAGCACATTCTCGTAAACAAAATGAAAGTGTAAAAGCATGTTTACAATTAGATGCGCAGCGTGAAGCAGCTATTGAAGCAGCTGTATCTCTTGCGTCAAATGGGAAAGAATTTTCGGTTGATGTCATTAATGTTGTAACAAAGCAAATTAATGATCTTGCAAAAAATGGTGTTACCTTGCAGCGTAAATATGTTACAGAAGAAATGGTTATGGAGTATGTAAGTCGTTTGCAAGAGAAAGAAGGTCGTTAAAGATGATAGTTACAGTCGAATGGTTACGTGAGCATATAGAAGATGAGAACGTCCGTATAATCGATTGTCGTTTTGATTTAGCGAATCCTAATTGGGGTAAAGAAAAGTATGAGGAAGAACATATCCCTCATGCGTTATATTTTGATTTGAATTTAGATTTATCAAGTTCTGTAACAGAACATGGTGGCCGTCATCCATTACCGAATATTGAAGAGTTTGCAGACAAGCTTTCACAAGCTGGTATTGATGAACATACGACAGTAATTGCGTATGACAGTCAAGCTGGCGCAAATGCTTCTCGTTTATGGTGGTTACTCCGTTATGTAGGACATGAGAAAGTATATATATTAGACGGCGGATTTCCTGCTTGGAAAGAGAATAGATTACATACAACAGCGGAAACTCCTGCTGTTATACGAAAAACATTCAAAGCAAACATACAAGATCATATGCTTGTATCGATGGAAACAGTCAGAGAGAATATCCATGCAGGTGCAAATGTTACATTAATCGATTCTAGAGAACCGAAACGTTATGCTGGTGTAGAGGAACTTGTTGATCCGAAAGCAGGACATATTCCGACAGCAGTAAACTATTTTTGGAAGGATGGAGTGCTAGAATCAGGACAATTTAAAAATGAAGCTGAGCAACAAGAACGATTCCAAAACCTTTCGAAAGATAAGGAAACAATTGTGTATTGTGGTTCTGGTGTTACAGCGTGCCCCAATATCCTTGCATTGAAATTAGCTGGATTCAAAAATGTTAAATTGTATGCAGGTAGCTGGAGTGATTGGATTTCTTATCCAGAAAATCAAATTGCAAAAGAAGAAGATTAATCACTTGCATGCGAAAAAAATTTGTATTAAAATAAGGTCACAAGCAAGAGATTGCTCGAAAAAGATTGTATTTTACACATTGGAAACAATGTGATAATATAACGACAAGTAAATAATACATCCTGCGGTGTACGTAACTTATTTATGTCTAAAACCGATGTTAGTTATACGGAAGCTCAATATTTAGCGACCATCATCAAGCCTTCCTTGTGGAGGAAGATGTACGGTAACTGTGAGGGCATCCACCTGCGAGTAGCGGGTTTTTGGACATTTACGAGGAGCGGCACGTGCGGGGGTCTTATTTCAACTAAACTTATATACAATTCCTACGGTGTACGTAGCTTATGCATGTCTTAAACCAATAAGTTTAGTACGGAAGTTCAATATTTAAATGTAACTAACAGGCCATCTTTTTAAGAGGGAAGTTACAAACATTTGTGAGAGCATCCACCTGTGAGAGCAGGTTTATGGACATCTAGAGAGAACGGCATATGTGGGACTATATAAAAACCTTACGTTTTATACGTAAGGTTTTTTGTTGCATACAAATATCCATGTTATCTGGATTCACCTGTGAAGTTTCCATAATAAATATAGCACTTTCTGTCTTCATCAATCTCTCTTGAATCTAAGGAGAACTCCATATGCATGCCGTCGCGCTGAATATATATAATATCTGAATGAAGTGGTGGTAAAATTTCTTCATAGTTCCATATATCTTTACTATCAACTATGTTTGAACTCGTTTCACTTAGTTCTCTAATTTCAAAACCGATGTGGGAGTATGTAGGGTCTGAAGGGTCATTTGCAAACTCTTCTTTTTGAATATATATAACTACTGTTCCGTCTGGATCTACTGAAGTTGCAGTAACAACATATGTATTTTTCTCTTTTATAAAATATTCACAAGTCATGCGTGCGATGATTTCAGAATTAGAAATATTTGTATAGTTCCATAAAGCAGGATACTTTTTCGTTTCATCATTAAGTCGATATTCTAAGCGCATTTTATCCCTCTTCTTCCTTTTTCTTCTACTTTATCATGCTATCTTATATAATAGAAATAGAATTTAAAAAGGGGAGTGCGAAGGTGACAAAAACGAAATGGCTAGTAGGTGGTGTCGTAACGTCTTTAATGACTGGCACTTTATTTGGTTGCACGCAAGATCTTCCCCCAAAACCGAATGATAATAGTTGTTCAGATTGGGATTGGGATGATGAACTTGGGGTATGGCAGTGTGATGATAGTAGTTCAGGTTATCGTGGGCATTACTTTTATGGTGGAACATACTATAAAAATAAATCCACTTTCAAAAGTTCATCAGCGTTTAAATCGTATCAATCGTCTGCGGAATTTAAAGGGGGAATTGGAAGCGGTTCAAAGGGAGGATTTGGAGGCTAAAATATGTCGCAATACATAAGGAAGCGAAAAGAGTTTTATTCGAAATATCCGAATTTTTGGTCGGATTTATATGAAAGTGAGTATAGTTTGTTTCATGTTTTTTCAATAAAAGAGAAAGCTGTGCAACAAATACAATTAGCAACGGAAAGAATGGGGAAAATATTTTTTAAGACTGCTAGAATTCTGCGGAGTTTATCTGACGAGCAGCTTCTAGAATTTGGTTTTCCACCTGCAAGCCTACCGTTTATTAGAATAAAAGGACTGTATCCTGAATCTGTTATTTCGCGATTTGATTTTGTCTTAACAGGTGATAACCAAATTAAAATGCTGGAGTTTAATAGTGATACACCAACTTTTATTATGGAATGTTTTCGAATGAATGGAAAAGTTTGTGAAAAACTAGGCTATGCTGATCCAAACTTAGGTCAAGAACGATTGCTTTCTTCTGGCGTTACAAAAGCTGTAATGGAGGCAACAAAGGGAATAGACAACCCGAATGTTGTTTTTACAGCACATCATGAACATATAGAAGATTGGAATACCACTATGTATTTGAGCCAGCTATGCCATGTTGAAAATAAAGTGGTGCCAATGTCAGAACTTAGAATTACGAAGGATGCTTTATTGGATAGGGATGGGGTGCAGATTGATGTTTTATATCGCCAAACATATCCGATAGAAGATTTGATTGAAGATCGAGATCCGGAAACAGGAGACTTGGTAGGAGTGGAACTGTTGCAACTTGTAAAAGCCGGGAAGCTTTTTATCATAAATCCTTTGTCAGCATTTTTACTTCAGCCAAAATCAATTCAGTGTCTTATTTGGGGGTTAGCAGAAGAAGAGGCCTTTTATACAAATGAGGAACAACAGTGGATTAAAGAATATATGTTACCTACATATTTAGAACCAGATTTATTTTTAGGAAAAGGTTCTTTCGTTCAAAAACCTTCATTTGGTAGAGAAGGGGACACAATTACCGTTCGCGATAAGGACGAAAATATTATGATTCAAAATGCACACCAAACGTATAAAGCGTCACTGCCGATATTTCAAAAGTATACAGAACTTCCAGTCGTATCCTTGGAAACAGAAAAAGGGATGGAGAAACTGTCATATGTGTTTGGTTCGTTTTTAATTGCTGGAAAAGCGAGTAGTATCGGTATTCGTGCAGGGGAAAAAATTACAGGGAATGAATCGTACTATTTACCGGTAGGTATGAAAAAGGAGGAAAAATATGATTAATTTTTTATTATATTTAGCAGTAACACTCGGACTTTTAGGCGTTGGTCTTTTCCTAATGGAAGTGACAACGAAAGTAAAGGAATTTAAGTTAATGGCTCAAGGAAATAAGGCGGTAAGCTATGTGCTCGGAGGAAGATTACTTGGGCTAGCAATTGTTTTATATTCGACAGCAGCTAATTCTATTTCACTTCTTGATATGGTTTCGTGGGGAGCTGTTGGGATTTTGGCTCAAATTATTGTCTTTTATTTAGCTGAGTGGCTTACACCACGCTTTAATATAAATAAAAGTCTCGAAGAAGATAATCAAGCAGTCGGTCTTTTTCTTATGTTTTTATCGCTTGCAATTGGGATTGTAATCGCTGGTTGTATAACTTATTAAAAACTTTGCGTTTAAACGTAAAGTTTTTTGTTTTATATATGTTAGTTTGTATGTGGTTTGGCTATTATCTTCCAAAAAGTTGTAGGCTACTGTTGACATCTATTTTAAATAAGAGTAACATTTTCTATGTAATGAAAATAAGTCTCTGTTAGGTGAGGCTCCTGTATAGAGAAATGCTACTGCCCAAAAATGTCGAGAGACGCCAATGGGTCAACAGGAATGATCGAATTAAGGTCTTTCTTAACGTAGCTGGTAATGTACCTATGCTATACAGTGCTAAAACTCGACGAGGGAGAGGTCTATAGGTTTCTAATGATATTAGAAATCGTTTATTTGTGTATGTAATGGCCGTTACTCTCTTAAGAGTAGGGGTCTTTTTTGTTACCAATCTATGAGTAATTTCATAGTATAAACTATAAAAATAAACGAGGAGGTGAGGAGCATGTCGAATTCTGACTCGGTTCCGTTACCCATATACTTCAAATCAAAAATATATGATGTAGGCAGGAAACGACTTGTTCCTCCCTCTATATTTATCATAATGTAGCGTTTATTTACATATTTAAGCGCTAAACACTTTCAGGGTAAAGTGGATAAATTGAGAAACAAAGCGTTTCTTCCTATGTTGTAAAGGAGGAGACGATAATATGTTATATGCAAACAAAACTGTGGGTAACACATCATATAAACTAAGTAAAAAATCAATGAAAGAACAAACAATGCTTCAAAAAAATAAAGATTTATTAATTGAAATCGCAACAAGAGATGTGAAATCTGTATTTGCGTATTTTAAAACAACAAGAGATGGCTTGTCTATGAAAGAAGCACAAAAACGTATTCAAATATACGGTCGAAATGAATTAATTTCAAAAAGAGCTCGTATTACAGACGTAATGATAAAGCTAAGTGGAATGATTCCAGGTCTTAAACGACATGTACGTGATGAATTACAATGTGAAACGACTATTGTATCTAGAATTGAATGTTCTAGTAGTATGGGACTAAGCAGTGAATTGAAAATGATGGCAATACCAGTACAAGAGCTTGTACCTGGAGATATGATTTTTTTATCAGCGGGAGATGCAGTACCAGCAGATGTACGTATCATTTATGCAAATGATTTATTAGTAAATGAGTCTATACTGACAGGAAATGATGCGAGTATAGAGAAATTTGAGAGCTGCTACCATCTTGAGCGTAAACGATTTATCCCATTAAAACGGATGAAAGATTATAATCCACTTGAACTTGAAAATGTGTGTTTTAAAGGATCGTATATTGTTAGTGGAAATGCAAAGGCTGTAGTTATTTCGACTGGGAAAAATACGTATTCAGGAATATTGCATACTTGTTGTAGCAGAACGTCTTAATGGTGCTAAATATACAAAAACAATGTATAATAGACAAAGTTGAAAAACGTAGAATGGTAATCTATTTATGTAACCTTACGTGATAACGTGGGGTTATTATTTTTTTAGTAGGAGAGGAACTATGAAAAAAGTATTATTAGTTGATGGTATGGCACTATTATTTCGTGCTTTTTATGCAACAAGTGTCTACGGACAATTTATGAAACGACAAGATGGTACCCCAACGAACGGGATTCATGGTTATATGAAGCATTTATTAACAGCTACGCAAGCAATCGAACCGACGCATATCGTAACGTGCTGGGATATGGGAAGTACAACATTCAGAACAGAATCGTTCTCGAATTACAAAGCAAATCGTGCAGCGCCGCCAGAAGAATTAATTCCGCAATTTGATTTAGTACAAGAAATGACTGCTAAATTATCTATTCCGGTCATCGGTATGAAAGGGTATGAAGCAGATGATTGTATCGGTACGCTTGCAAAACAATACTGCAATGAAGCGGAAGTTTATATTTTAACAGGTGATACAGATTTACTTCAACTTGTTGATAAGAATGTTACAGTTATGCTTCTGCGTAAAGGAATCGGAAATTACGAGTATTACACACCAGAGAAAATCATGGAAGAGAAAGGGGTGGAACCGTGGCAAATCGTTCATGCGAAAGCTTTCATGGGGGATACGAGTGATAACTATCCAGGCGTAAAAGGTATCGGTGAAAAAACAGCGTATAAGCTTATTCAAGAGCATGGAACAGTATCAGCTGTACTAGAAAACGTAGCCGCATTAACGAAAGCACAGCGTACAAAAATTGAAAGTGATTTAGAGAACTTAAATATTTCATTACAATTAGCACAAATTCACTGTGAAGTTCCAATTTCATGTTCACTAGAAGAAGGGTTACACACAATGGATGAAGAAAAACTTAGATTCGTTTGTGAAGAAATGAATTGGGGAAGACCTGAAATATTAATAAATATGTTATAAAAAGTAGAAAGGCCGATTAAATATTTTTAATCGGCCTTTCTTTTTTGTTCACAAAGTTGTCAGAAAATAAACGGAATTTTCATATGAAGTTCAAATGGAATTCACAACAATCCATTATTATAAGAACAACCAGATAATTCTTTATCTTTTATATAAACCATCCCCCAAGGAGGAAAATGAAAATGCGAAAAAAAGTGAGAAAATCCTTTAAACAATTATTAATAGAAAATAAACAATCTCTACTAACGAATAAGGAAAATATGAAAGAAATTGAAGAACGGATTGAGAAACGACATGTAGCATATAGCGCTACTAGCAGTTGAGTCTTATCATTTTGTTCGTGAAAAAAGCTTGTAATTTGGAGAGTATCCAAATTACAAGCTTTTTCTTTTTTTGATTACCGCCACCAAATCCAAAAGTAATTTCGTATATTCCGAGGAGTAATTCGTATAAAGCGCTCACCGTCAAAGAAGCAATTTAAATTTGGAAGTGTTTCATCTGGATTTTCTGGAATAAAGGTGACGATGTTTTCATTACTTGTAAGGGTTACGGTAATTGGTGGATCTGTCGGAGTGGTTTGAAGTTGTAAAGAAACATTTGCACTGTTTTTAAATTCATTATTAACAGGCGGGTTTATCACTTGTACTGTGAATAACACGATAATTGTTTCATGTGGTTCCAAATGAGTAGCGATTAGGAAACCGACATTCGGATTTGCTAGTGGAGAGCGCTCACCATTAATCAAGACAGTGCCATTCATAAATTGTAAATCTGCTGGAATGGTGTCTTGTAAAGAAATGTTTAAAAGTGAAATATCGGAAATATTCGTAATCTGCACCGTGTAATCAAAATATTGATTTAAATAAGCCGAGCTGACGGAAGCATTTTTGATTACTGTTGCGGTAATAAATTGAACTGGTATGCGTATAATGTTTGAATTAACGATGAAAGTAATAATTGGATCCTGTGGTGTCAATTGGAAAGCTGCTGTAACTGTTGCGGAATTGATAATTGTATTGTTCGAAGGGAGAGAAGTGACGAGAACTTCAAATGTTATTGTTGCTACTGAATCTGCAGGTAAAGCACCGATATTCATACCAGTGTCTGGACGAACATTGGGGATTTGAGTACCGTTAATTGTTACACTGTTTTCTATAAATATTGTACCAGCTGGAATGATATCTAACACGGAAGTATTTATTGTAGGAATTGGAGAATGATTAACTATCTTTAATGTGAATGTAATACTATCTCCTATAACGACGATAGATTTGTCAGCTGTTTTTTCAATGCGAACCATGGGATCAACGATTGTCGTTGTAACGATATTTGTTTGCTTTGTAACTGTAATAGGTGGTTCGGTTGGATCAATAGTAACAGCATAAGAAATATCGGCATCGTTATTTATTGCGGATTGAAGAGTAGAAGCAGATATTGTTACTTGGAACGTAATAATAACAGCTTTATTAGGGACAAGATTGTCTAACTTAATACCGTTTTCGGGATTTGCATTAGGCTGATTGATTCCGTTAATCGTAACACTGCCAGTAACGAAGGTTGTATCTACTGGCACGATGTCTGTAGCAAGAAGATCTTCAATCGTTATATTACCGCTATTCGTAATCGTAATTGTATACGTTAAAGTTTGACCAGGTAAGGCATGCGTGACATCAACAGACTTCATAGCAATGACATTATCATTTTGGACGGTTGTTGTGACTGTATTTGTTGTAGTTGTATTTGTACTAGGTAAGTTATTTGGGTTGACTACATAGTTAAAAGTAGTAATTGCTTTGTTGTTTAGTTTATTTGGCGTTGGAATAGAAGTCACAGTTACTTGGAATGAAGCGATAGCATTGCCACCGACAAGTATAGTACCAATTGGTATGCCGCTTACTGGGTTAACTCCCGGAAGCGTTTCTTCGTTTACAATGACGCTATTTTCTATAAACGTAGTCCCTTGAGGGATGATATCTTGAATAATTACATCATTTGCTGAAACATTACCAGTTTGATGTAGTGTAATCGTATACGTTAACGTATCACCGACTGTTGCGAATGCAAGGTTAACAGTTTTATTACTACTCAAATTCGCATGATTAATCTCTGTTACAGCAGCTGATGAAAGAATAGTCTTGGTAATTGGTGGCCGGTCCGGTACCGTGTATTCATATTCAATTGTACTTGTGTTAGAGATTGGATTTGTTTGCGGAATGGCAGTAACTCGTACTTGGAATAGAATAGTTGCTGTTGTATTAGGGGGAATGTTATCAAGTTGTATCCCGCTAAGTGGATTGTCATTTGGACGAGCGTTGCCATTCACAATAACACTATTCTCTATAAAGCTCGTATTTGCTGGAATGATATCTGTAACAAGAATGTTTTCCACTTGTATATTCCCGTTATTTATGATGGAAATGGTGTAGGGGATGATAGTTTGTAGGTCAGCATATTGGATAGGCGTAGTTTTTGTCGCAATTACATTGGCAGAAATGACTTCAGTGAAGGTAATATTACTAGTCGATATTTGTTCTTCACTATTAATTGTATAACGAGAAGTTGATTGGTTTTGAATGCGACCACTAGCTGGAAGAGCTACGACGGTAACAGAAAATGTAACTGAGATAGAAATGTTAGGAGCAATTGTTCCTACAAGTATACCGGCACTTGGATTGGCGTTAAGCTGAGGAATATGATTTACTAAAACGCTATCGTCTATAAAGGTTGTTCCGTCTGGAATATTGTCTGTAAATACAACAGCAGTAGCATCTGTATTTCCTATATTCGTTAAAGTTGTTGTATAAGTTAAAATGTCACCAATTATTACAGAAGTCACATCAACAGTTTTAAGTGAAACGATATCAGCGTCGTTAATTTGAACGAAAGTAGTATTGGAAGTAGTAGATTTTTGAATGGGTGCAAAGTCAGGATTGAAAATAAAGTCGTAGGCGATGTTTGCAGTGTTAGGTGTTGGATTTACATCTGGTAAATTCGTAACGGAAACTTGGAATGTTATTGTAGTCGATTGACCTGACGCGATATTAGGAATGGAAAAGCCGATATTCGGATCTGCTGCAGGGAGTACAGTGTTGTTAACTATTACACTTCCCGGAATAAATACTGTTCCATCTTCTATAGTATCTGTAAAAAAGATGGAGTTAGTTGTAGTGGATCCGTTATTTTTAATGAAAACTGTATATACAATGGTTTCATCGATAGTAGCTAATACTTTATTAGCGGATTTTGTAGCGATAAGGATAGCATCAATAAATTGTATATTTGTAGTATTGGAAGAGCTCGTTTCTGAAATTGGTGGCGCGCTTGGGTCCGGTTGATATTCATAGTGAATGACAGCGGTATTATTAATATTATTTTGTGAAGGTATAGAGACTACATTTACTTGGAACGTAACGATAATTGTATGATTTGGAAGAATAATACCAAGATTGATACCGGTAATTGGATTTTCATCAGGTCTTGGTATGCCATCTACAAGGATGCTATTGGGAATGAATGTGGTCCCAGCTGCAATTGCGTCAATTAGGGTCGTATTTGTAATAGGTATTGTGCCAGAGTTTGTAACTGCGACTGTATATGTGGTAATTTGCCCGATGCGTGTAATGGATCTATTAGCAGATTTACTCGTACTAACATTTGCCGTCCGCACTTCGGTATTTACTGCATTTGATAACGATCTACGCTGAATAATAGGGGAACTAGGGCCAATTTGGTATTCATACGAGGTGTCTGAAATGTTACTGACTGTATTGCCAGAAGGTATATTTGTAAGTTGTACTTGGAATGAAATAGTGACTGTTTCTTCTGGTTGTATCGTGCCAAGAGTTACTCCATTTTCAGGGTTCGCGCCAGGATGAGTCACGTTATTTATTAGCAAGCTATCTTCAATGAATATAGTACCTTCTGGAATGTTATCAATGAATACAGTATTGTTAGCTGGAACGTTTCCTATATTTTGCAGTGTATTTGTGTAGGTGATATTTTGTCCGATGGATACGAAAGTTACATTCGCCCCTTTAACAGAAATAATATTTGCATTTTGAAGTGATGTTGTAACAATATTAGAATTTGCAGAGCGATTCACTGGTGGAGCTGAAGGGATACTTACATATTGGTAAGTTGCAGATGATTGATTTTCAATTTCGGTTTCATTAGGTGGATTATTTGTTTGCACTTGAAATAGTATCGTTTTTGAACTGCTAGCTGGAATCGTTCCAATCGATATGCCGTTTTCTGGATTGATACCTGGCTGCAAGACACCGTTAATTGTGACACTGTCTGGAACGAATGTAGTCCCAGCTGGAATAGAATCTGTGAAAATAGTATTTATTGCATCAACATTGCCGATATTTTTTACTTCAGAAATATAAAGTATAGTTCCACCAATATCCACAGTTATTGGATTGGATGTTTTTGTAATTGTTAATTGTGCTTGCACGAAATTTGTGATGACGATATTACTTGTGGATGTTTCAGTAATAGGCGGTTGCCCCGGGTTTGGTTGAATTGTATAGGTTGTGTTCGATTGATTTGTAATAGATTCTTGCGAGAATGGGTCGTTAATAAGAATTTGGAACGAAATAAGGTGAGTAGTGTTTGCTGCTAAGTTAGGCAAAGTGACACCTACATTTGGATTGGCACCCAGTATAGCTGTTCCATTAAGTGTAAAACTATTTTCTACGAATGTAGTTCCATCCGGAGTAGAATCTAAAAATGAAAGATTAGTTACTGGGATATTTCCGTTATTGTCTAATGTTATCGTGTAGATCAAAATATCACCTGTTGTTGCTTGTTGTACATTGACTGCTTTTAAAGAAAGAATAGTCGCATCCGAAATTTGTGTAGATGCTGGATTAGACGTAATTGTTCGAGAGACGATAGGAGCGTTCGGATCAGCGGTAAAAGTATAGTTAATATCGGCTGTATTAGAAATTGGATTCACGCTTGGAAGGGACAGAACGAGAACTTGGAATATGACGGTGACAAGTTCTGAAGGCGCGATGGCGTTTAATGGTATCCCTACGTTTGGATCGGCACCTGGAACTGAAACGCTATTAATGGTAATACTATTAGGAATAAATGCAGTTCCTTCTGGGACTAAATCTGTTAAAGTTACTGTATTTGCAGTTGTATTTCCGTTATTTTGAACGACTACTGTGTAAGTGATTGTATCGTTAGTAGATTGTACGAGAGAATCTGTACTTTTAATTACGGATAACGATGCATCAACGACAGCTGTACTAACCGTATTAGATGAGGAGGTTGCTGTAACTGGAGGTTGACTTGGATCGACAATATACGTGTAACTTGTAATGGCTTGATTTATAATTGCTCCTTGTGGTGGAATAGAATTAGTAAGAAATTGGAACGTAATAGTAGCAAAATCACCTGGTGCGATAATACCAACTGGAATACCGAGAGTTGGACTTGCATCTGGAAGTGAAATCCCGTTGAGCGTAACACTATTTGGAACAAATAATGCCCCTTCAGGAATGCTGTTAATGAGTAATACAGAGTTTGCCGGGAAGTTTCCAGTGTTCGTTAATGTTGCTGTATACGTAATTACATCGCCGATAGATACGATTGTTCGATTTGCTTCTAAAACAGTTGTAACAGTAGCGTTATTAATTTGTGTTGAAGCACTATTAGAATTTATTGTGCCTGTAACAGGAGGAGCAGTCGGATCAACAAGGAATACGTATTGAATAGATGCAACGTTTGTAATTGGGTTTGAAGGTGGGGTCGTTGTTACAATAACTTGGAAAGTAACGGTTACTGGACTGTCTGCACTAACGGTTCCGATATTCACTCCGTTATTCGGATTTGCCCCTGGAACAGTACTTCCATTTACAGAAAAACTATTTTCAACAAAGGCTGTTCCAGCTGGAATAATGTCTGAGAAATTTAGATTTGTAGCGGTTGTATTACCGCTATTTTGAATGGAAACTGTATAAGTGATTATGTCTCCGATATTTGCGAAGGCTGTATTAGCCGTTTTTAAAGCGGAAAGTATTGCTGAATTAATAGAAGTAACGAAGACGTTCGTTTCTACATTGCCAGGTTGAGCCTGTAATGCATTTCCTACGTTATATTGGAAGTTAACAAATCCTAAGTTTTGGAGTTCGGGTGTGAACGTTGTTGGATTGCTTACAATTTGAACTTGGAACATAATTGTGACGAGTTGATTTGGATTAATTGTATTTATGACAACACCGTCAATGATAGAAGCAGATGGCAATGAAGTGCCATCAACAACAACTGATCCTGCGACAAATTGTGTCCACGTCGGTATAGGGTCTGAGAAAACAACATTGTTAGCTGGGATATTTCCTGTATTCGTAATAGTAGTTGTATACGTAATCGTATCACCAATTGTTGCAAATGTTTTATCTCCTATTTTCTTCGTATTTAAAATAGCACTTTCAATCGTTGTTGCAATGCTATTAGAAGCAATATTTTTTGAAATAGGTGGATTATCTGGATTAACGATATGTTGAAAACTAACGTTAGCTTGATTGGTAATTGGATTTATAGGCGGAATTTCATTTGCAGTAATATGAAATGCTACGATGACAGATTGATTTGGCGCGATATCACCAATTGGAACACCTGTAATTATATTTGCATTTTGGATGATAGTTCCGTTAAGTGTAAAACTATTCGGTTCAAAGGAAGTTCCGTCTGGGATAATATCGGTAAAAATAACATTCGTTGCACTAACATTTCCGCTATTTGTAATTGTAACGGTGTAGATAATATCTTGCCCAATGTCTACCGTTGCCATATTTGAATTTTTTTGTGCAGTAAGGATAGCGCTATTAATTTGTGTCGTCGTTGTATTAGATTGATTAGAAGTTGAAATGAACGGCTGATCTGGGTCAACAATATAACGGTAAGTGGTAAGAGCCGAATTAGAAATGGGATTGTTGATTGGGAGGGTTGAAACGGTGGCTTGGAATGTGACAATTGTTGTGTTTCCACCATTAATTGAACCGATATTTACACCAGTAGATAAATCAGCGTTAGGAATGGTTTGCCCATTAACTATGAAACTGTTTGGAACGAAACTTAAATTGTTATCAAGAATATCGATAATAGTTACATCAGTTGCAGCCACATTCCCGGTATTAGAAAGGGTAAGCGTAAATGTTATTATATTACCAACATCCGCAAAAGTAAGATCTGCTGTTTTTGTGCTAATAATATTTGCGTTGTTTATTTGAAGAAGTGTAGTGTTAGAGCTAGTTGTATTCGATACTGGCGGATTTCCTGGATCAACAGTAAATTCATACGTCGTGGATGCTGTATTTTGTGCAGGATTACTAGGTGGAATGCTGTTCACCGTAACTTGAAATACGATACTATATATTTCATTTGGTGGAAGTGTTGCCAGTAATACACCTGTATTTGGATTCGCATTCGGTTGTAAAACGCTATCGACCGTTAATGTGTTAGGAACAAATGTGAGTCCGCTTGGTAATACATCTGTGAATACTATATTAGTTGCATCCGTATTTCCTATATTCGAAATAGAAGTAGTGTAAAAAACAGTTTGCCCGATATTTGCAAAGGATATATTTTCATTTTTCGTCATGGATAATATTGCTTCTTTAATTTGCGTTGAAACAGGATTACTAATTGAAGTTTCTGCCTCAGGCGGTGAGACTAATTGATACGATGTCGATGAGAAATTTACAATTGGATTTTCAGTTGGTAAGGAGATTACGTTTACTTGAAAGGAAACTTTTACTGTATTCCCAGCTGTTATAGGCCCAATATTTACACCATTCACTGGATTCGCGCCACTTTGAGGAATTCCATTAATAGAAAATGAGTTTGCAATAAATGTAGTTCCGCTCGGCATGGTATCTGAGAATATAACAGTTTGTGCGGATGAATTTCCGTTGTTTGTTAAAGTGACAGTATAGGTGAGTGTATCCCCGATGTAGCTATAGGCTTTGTCTACTTGCTTTGATGAAAGAATTGTAGCTGTATTAATTGTAGTAAACACTGTGTTTGAAGTAGCAGTCCTTGTAACAATCGGTGCAGTTGGATCAGCGATAAATGTGTAAGAAGCAGTAGCAGAGTTGGCAATCGGATTTTGAATTGGTGTTGAAGTAGCTGTAACTTGGAATGCTATAGATATTGAGCTGTTAGGAGCAATTGATCCAATCGTTATACCTGTATTAGGGGTGAGTCCGATTTGTGTGATGCCATTTATTGTAACGCTATTAGTAATAAACGTTGTACCATCTGGTATAAGATCAGTGAAAGTAATATTCGTTGCATTTGTATTCCCGTTATTTGTCAAAATTGTCGTATAGGTAATGGTATCACTTAGTGTTACAAGTGTTTGATCGACTGATTTTATCATCGTTATCATAGCATCTTGCACAGGGTTTGTAACAATGTTACTTGTAATAGAAGTTGTAATAGGTGTTCCGTTCGGATCGATAGTATAAGAATACAAGATTGTATCATTATCCATGATGGAATTGGAAGGAGGAACAGACAGAACTTTTACTTGGAAAGTAACAGTTACTGTTTCACCAGAAGCGATGTTGGGTATGTTTACTCCAAGGGCTGGCTGCGCACCAGGCTGCTGAAATCCATTTATTGTGACTGAATTGGGTATGAATGTAGTGCTAGCTGGAATAGCGCTCGTAAATGTAATATTTGTAGCTGTTGTATTTCCTGTATTTGTAATAGTAGTTGTATACGTAATCGTATCTCCAACAGAAATGATAGATTTATCAGCACTTTTTGTTGTATTTAATATTGCACTATTAATTGTTGTCGAAACAGCATTAGATACATTCGTTTGTAATACGGCAGGTTGGCTAGGATCGACCACATGTGCAAATTGTACAGAACTAAAATTAGTAATTGGATTTATACTTGGAATGTTTGTAACAAGTACGTTGAGAGTAATAACGGCCGTTCCACTTGGATTTATATTTCCAATCTGAATGCCGCTAGCTGGACTTCCGATTTGCTGTGTACCAGAATCATTTGTCAAAGTTCCGGAAATAAATGTTGTTCCTTCAGGTAAAATATCTGTGAAAATTATATTTTGTGAATTGACATTTCCAGGGTTACTTAATGTAATTGTATAAGAAATTGTATCGCCAATCGTTGCGAAAGTTTTATCTACAGATTTGATTGCCACAATTTCCCCGGAATTTATTTGTGTCGAAACAGAATTAGATGTTGTATTTCGTGAAACAAGTGGTAAATTAGGTCCTGTCATAAATTGATAATCAATGGAAGCGCCGTTTACAACCGGTGAGTTTGGGCCACCAGGTCCAATTGTGAAAATCGGATTTGGAATGCTAACTACTTGCACACGGAAGGTAACGTTTATAAAATCCCCTGCAATAATATCCCCAATTTGTATCCCGCTCGCTGGATTTACCCCAGGTAATAAAACCCCACCTACTCGAACGCTATCCTCTATAAATACTGTATTATTTGGAATCGGATCTGTAAAAATGATATTAGTAGCAGTTGTGTTCCCTATATTTTCTAATAAAGCAGTATACGTTAAAAATGAATTTCCAGGTGCGACGTCAGAAAAGATACGGTCCACACTTTTCGTTGCTTGAATGATTGCTTCGTTAATTTGAACTAAAGTTGGATTACTTGTAGCTGTTTCTGTCACCGGTGGCTGGGTAGGATCAACAATGATAGAGTATGTTGTACTAGATTGGTTCAATGTTGGATTTGTAGCTGGTATTGAGCCAACGACAGCTTGAAAGCTAATTGTTGTCGTTCCCCCAACTGGAATCGGGTCTAAAGAAACCCCGCTATCTGGTCTAAATCCGAGTTGTGGGATGGTATTAATTTGTATGCTATCAGGCACGAATGAAAGTTCAGGTGGTAATATATCAATAAAAACAGGTGTGTTTGCAGAAGTATTTCCACCATTAGTGAGAGTAGTTGTATACGTAATTGTATCTCCAACAGCAGCAAATGCATTGCTCGCAGTTTTTGTTGCGATAACGGAAGCCGTATTTACTTGTGTAAAAGTTTTATTGGATTGAACTGTTCGTGAAACAGGTGGTTCATTTATATCTACAATAAAGCTATATTGTAGCGATGATTTGTTCGGAATTGGATTAGGATTTGGAATCGTTGTAATGTTTACTTGAAAACTAAGTGTAATCGATGCATTTGCATTCAAGTTACCAACATTGATACCGGTTTGTGGATTTGCATTCGGGACGGTTACACCATTTATTTTAAAGCTATTTGGGACAAAGGTAGTACCATTTGGCATTGTATCTGTAAAAACAATGTTGTTCGCAGTAGTATTCCCTGTGTTTGTAACAGATGAAGTGAATGTAATCGTATCACCAAGCGTGGCGAAATTTGTACTCGCATTTTTATTTAAGACTAAAGTAGCGTCAATAATCGGAGTAGTGGTTGTGTTTGTTACAGTGCTACCGGTAGCAGGAGATTGGCTTGGATTCACCGTATACTCATAATTTACTAGTGCATTATTTGTTAATGTTCCATTAGGCGGTATTGCTAATATTTTTGCTTGAAAAGTAATAAATACAGTATCGCTAGGTGAAATATCTGCTAAGTGAATACCAAGTGATGGATCTAATCCTGGCTGCGGAACATTATTGATAGTTACGGAGTTTTGGACAAAGGAAGCGCCTGCACCAAGTCCATCTGTTAAAACTGTAGCACTGGCAGGGATATTCCCTGTGTTCGTAACTGCAATCGTATAGGTAACGATATCTCCAATTGCAGCTGTCGGCGTATTCACTGACTTCGTAGCGACAATGGTGGCGTTATTAATTTGAGTCGTTATTAGATTGCTTAACGCATTGGCGGAAGTTGGAGGCAAGTTAGGATTTACGACATATTGGTATGTTGTATTACTTTGATTCGGGATTGGGTTCGGACTAGGTATGGAATTTATTTTTACCTGAAATGAAATTGTTGTATTTGTAGTAGGGTTTATTGGATCGATTGTGACGCCGTTTGCAGGATTTACATTTGGAAGTGTATTGCCGTTTACAGTCACACTATTAGGAATAAATGAAGTCCCGTTCGGAATTATATCTGTAAAAATCACATTTGATGCAAGGGTGTTTCCGGTATTTGTTAAAGTAGCCGTATACGTAATAATATCATTTACATTAGCAAACTGTTTATCTGCAGATTTTACAGCGGTAATAGAGGCGTTATTAATAGTTGTCTGTACAGTGTTAGAAGCAACCATCTGCATTACAGCTGGTTTGGATGGATCGTACGTGTATTGGAATGTAGTGCCTGATTGATTCGTAATCGGATTTATAGCAGGGATATTTGGTACAGAAACTTGGAATGCAACAGTACGTGATGAATTCGGTCCTATCGTACCAATCAAGATGCCGTTAGCAGGATTTGCATTGGCTATAGGGACATTATTAATCGTTACACTATCAGGAACGAAGGTGGTGCCGGCTGGAATGATATCAGTAAATATTATATTAGAAGCAGAAATATTTCCGTTGTTCGTTAAAGTAGTTGTATATGTTACGGAATCACCAACATCAGCAAAATTTGTACTCGTTAGCTTCGTAGCAACAATCGTAGCAGTATTAATTTGTGTAGTTACTATATTACTAGTATCGCTTTTAATGACAGCAGGTAAATTTGGATCAGTGATAAAGCTATATTGAAGTGAAGCGCTGTTTTGAATTGGGTTTGGTGAAGGTAGCCCATTTGTACTTATTTGAAAAATAATCGTTGTAAAACCACCGGCAGGAATGGAGCCGACTTGAAGACCGGTACTTGGGTCTGCACCTAGCTGTAAAGTACCACCTATAAAAATACTATTTGGTACGAGAGTCGTTCCCGGAGGCAGTATGTCAGTAACAGCAACATTATTTGCTGGAGTATTTCCAAGGTTAGCTAAAGAGATTGTATATGTGATTGGTTGCCCGACATCAGCGATAGTTAAATCTACCTCTTTGACAATAGTTACATTTGCTAAGTTGATTTGTGTACTTACAATATTACTTATCGATGTTTCTGTAATTGTTGGACCGCCTGGATTTAGAATGAAGCTATACTGTGTACTAGATGAATTTATGGTTGGGTTTTGGACTGGTAAAGAAGCGACGGTTACTTGATAAGAAACCGTAATTGCATCGCTAGCAGGAATGGAAGATAAAGGAACGCCAACATTTGGATCTGCGTTATTTTGTAGTGTACCGTTAATGCGGAAAGTGTTTGGAATAAAGGTAGTACCATCTGGGTTTATGTCTATAAAAGTAGGATTATCAGCAGAGACACTTCCTGCATTCGTTAAAGTAACGGTATAAGTTAATATATCTCCAACGGTAGCGAAAGCTCGATCCACTGTTTTTGCTGAAATCACATTTGCGTCATTTACTTGAGTAAATGTAGTGGTGGAAGTTATGCTTGCACTTACAGGTGAAGAGTTTGGATCAACGATAAAGTTATAGGATATAGAAGCGCTGTTTTGAATTGGATTTGGATTTGGGATACTTGTTATAGTAACTTGAAATGAGGCTGAAATTGTACTCCCAGCATTTATACTCCCTACATTTATGTTCGAGGGTGTTATACCAGGCTGTGGAACACCGTTCACGATGATACTATTCGTTACAAAAGAAGTGCCGTTTGCGATGGTGTCGCTTATTATGATGTTATTTGCTGCCACGTTTCCGCTATTTGAGAGGGAGAATGTATAGGTTAACGTATCGCCGACTTCAGCAAAGGTTTTATCCACAAATTTTATAACGGAAAGGTTTGCATTTCTAATTGCTGTTGTAACAGAATTAGAGTTTGCTGTTTTTGAAGTTGCTGGCAATGCTGGATTTACGGTATAAAGATAAGAGGCAAAGGCATTATTGATAATTGGGTTTTGTACGGGGATATTAATCACTGTTACTTGGAAAGAAAGAGTAAATGTAGCCCCTGCTGGTACTGTTCCAAGAGAGAATGCTACAAGTGAATTTACATTTTGTAATGAACCGTTTAGGAATACACTCCCTAGAGTCAATATTGTACCAGTAGGAAGAGGATCTGTAATCTGAACATTTGTTGCAGGGGTATTTCCGCTATTAGTAATAAGAATCGTATAGCCTATTGTATCTCCTATATTGGCAAATTGTTTATTTGTAGACTTTGTTAATGTTAAATTGGCATTGTTAATTTGAGTGGAAACGAGATTAGAAGAAATGTTTTTTGTAACGGGTAATTGACTAGGGTTGACGGTGTACTGATAAGAAGCGCTTGATCCATTAGATACGACGTTTGATGGAGGAATTGTATTTACTACTACTTGAAATGAAACATTTTTGGTCGTGCCAGTTGGGATAGATCCTATATTCACACCATTAGCCGGATTTGCGCCAACTTGTGTTGTGCCATCTATTGTTAAACTGTTTAGAATAAAAGTTGTTCCAGTAGGAATGACATCTGTAAAAATAACATTGGTCGCATTCATATTACCTGTACCTGTAAAGGCAACAGTGTAAGTCAGTGTATCGCCAATATCTGCATAGTTTTTATCTACTGCTTTCGTCATTGTTACAGTAGCATTATTCACTTGAGTGGAGACAATATTTGTCGTATCAGTCCCACTTACTGCCGGTTGATTTGGTACAGGAACGTATTGATATGTCGTTGTACCACTATTTAATATTGGATTTGTTTGGGGAATAGAAGGAACGAATACTTGAAATGAAATAGTAGTAGTAGAATTTGCGGCAATAGATCCAATTGATATACCAGTAGCGGGATTTGCGCCAGCTTGGGTAACTCCGTTAACAGTTACACTATTAGGAATAAAAGTAGTCCCGCTAGGAATCGGATCTGTATATATAACGTTAGTTGCTGGGATATTACCTATATTAGCTAAGGCAATACTGTAAGTTAACGTTTCACCAATATCGGTAAATAGTTTGTTAACTGATTTTGTGCCATTAATATCTGCGAGGTTAATTTGTGTTCCTGCAGAGTTGCTTGTTGCAAGGCCGTTAAAAGTGGTTCCTCCGGCAATTGGTGTATATTGAAATGTAATATTAGCAGTGTTAGCGATAGGGTTTTGAGTTGGAAGAGAAACGACAGTCGCTTGAAAAGTTACTGTACGAGAAGCGCTATTATTAATTGTTCCAAGAGATATACCAGCGGCAGGATTTGCATTTGTTTGTGGTACGTTATCTACCGTTACAGTGCCAGGTATAAAGGAAGTACCGGTAGGAAGATTATCTATAAAAATAACGTTATTGGCGGGAAGAAGACCGGTATTAGGGATAGTAACGGTATAAGTGAGAACATCTCCAATTGCAGCAACACTTTTATTCACACTTTTCGTTGCTTGTATGTTAGGTGAATTGATATTAATTTGTAAACCGACTGTATTTAACATGTACGCATCTCCGTTAGTTGTTAAACGGATTGCGGCGGAAACTTGAGAATTTGTTAAATAAGGAGAAATATCAATAGAAGTAATGTCCCAACCTTGCCTACCGGCAGAGATATTTGTACTTGTAGAAGCGCTTTGGTTTCGCGTTCCAAATGTCCCAGTTGTATCTAAATTTCCAGCAGCGTTATTCACTTGAGAACCAAAGAAATTACTTATAGCATTATTTGGCCCAGATAAAGCGTTTAATGAACTGAAATTTGGTCCAAATAAAGCTTGATCCCCAGTTAAATCAGCATCTCCTTCAGTAGAACTTAAAAATAATCGTCCGCTTACTGGTCCTCCCGCAGGTGTTAAAAACCCTGATACAGATACATCTGCACTACCAGTTTCTACAGAAACCCGGTTACCAGCTACGTAAATTGTTAAATTTCTTGCGGGTAAGGAACCATTTTGATAAGCGACAATGAGCGTCCATCCAGAAGAATTGATAGCCCCATTAGAAGCGTCTAAAGGATCAACCAGTCCAGGGACAGATCCAGTTGTATAAGAGCCAGATCCAGCGGCTTGAATGAGGGATGTTACATCTGCGGATCTTGTATAGAATCCAAATGTGACAGATCCAGAAACGAATGTTTGATTAGAAGCTGTAACAGCTGAAGGAGTAATTGAGTATGTTGACACAGGTGTTGTAAAAGAAACAGGATTCCCCAATATGCTTGTAATGTTTTGATCACGAGATAAGTAGTTTCCGCCCCAAACAAGTTCTGCGTAAAGAATAGTACTACCAGCAGGAATAGTTAAAATAGCGGTAGAACTATTTTGTGTATAGTTTAATGTTGTACCAGCAGGAAAACTCGGTACTTGTAAAGCAGTATTCGTAGTTACGAATGCACCAATTGCCCCGATTGTACCAGCACGATTTAGATTGCTAATCTTACTTAAACCGAGTGTGTTTCCTGTAATAGCGAGTGCGCCGTTAGTGGTGGTAGAAAATCGATTCGTAATGGGCATGTTGTCACCTCATTTACAATATAGTCTTGGTCAAAATAGGATATGTGTGTGATTAGTAAAGGGAAACATGTACAAGTTGATTCGGAAAGAATGAGCAAAATGTCTAGATAAGACGATGGAAAGTGGATAAAACGTGAATACTCTGACTTTAAATGACCGAGGAAGTTTTCTATGCAAGCATTGTTTCAACAGTTTCCTTTTCGAGACATACTATATAAAGTAAGAATTACATTGAGTGGTTACGTTTAAGACCATAAGCGTTTTCGGATTAATCGTATGTTTGTAATGTCTTCTATGTAAAATGGGAATGTTTACTTCGCAATAACTGGGGAAAGAATATTTAGAGACAATGAAATAGAGGCGAGTACGGCTAGTGGAACGAAATAGAAAGTTGTTATAAATGAAGTGAATTTACACGTTGAATAATTTTGATGTGTTATTAGATAATGTAGTGAATTAAATTTTAAAAAATGTACTTTATGATATGAAAAACGATTGAAGTTTGGGGTGAATTAATCAAACTTCAATCGTTTTTATTTTAAGCTACTGTCAATTACTTAAGTATAGAAGTAAATTGATTTTAAAAGTGAAGGTCTTATTTTCCATTAATGTATGTTAAACAAGGATAAGGAGTTAAACTCACGTTATTTCTAACTAACCTTTGTGACTGTGACCCTTGCTACGCCAGCTCCAGATGCGCCGCCAGCCCCGTTATTTAAAGAAACGGATGCACCAGAATTATTAAATAAAGAAAGTGTTGTGCCTACTGTTAATGTAGTAATGGTGGTTGATGAAATCATCCCACCAGATACGTTAGATACCATGTTTGTGCTAGGGGAAGGATTATTGTTTAAGCCAACACCGAATGCTGCTGGGGTAACTGACCCTAGTGCTGGAGATACATTTACAGTTATCATATAATCTCCGCTTTGTTGAATAGTGAGTGTATCTGTCCCATTAAATGTAATTCCACTAAGGTGAGAGATACCACCAGAAAAGTTAACTTTTCCGTTTGCTACAACTGTTTGGTTGACTAGTAAGGTTAAACTTGCATAGGTTGGAGCAAATGCTCCGGTAGGCCCAGTGGATCCGGTAGCCCCAGTGATACCAGTGATGCCAGTGGGACCNNTGATGCCAGTAGCCCCAGTATTTCCGGTAGCTCCGGTGTCGCCAGTAGGACCAGTATTTCCAGTATTTCCAGTAGTTCCAGTGATGCCAGTGGATCCAGTAGCGCCGGTGATGCCAGTAGCCCCAGTATTTCCGGTAGCTCCAGTGTTGCCGGTGATGCCAGTAGTTCCAGTAGTTCCAGTAGTTCCAGTAGTTCCAGTAGTTCCAGTGTTGCCAGT
>NZ_NUPZ01000032.1 GCF_002584985.1 Bacillus sp. AFS029637
CCGTCCCGAGCCACCATTTTGAAGTCGCAAGCCGACTTAGCTCAATTGGTAGAGCAACTGACTTGTAATCAGTAGGTTGGGGGTTCAAGTCCTCTAGTCGGCACCACTTTCAAAATGAGCCATTAGCTCAGTTGGTAGAGCATCTGACTTTTAATCAGAGGGTCGAAGGTTCGAGTCCTTCATGGCTCACCATTTACAATTTAATGCGGGTGTAGTTTAGTGGTAAAACAAGAGCCTTCCAAGCTCTGGTCGAGAGTTCGATTCTCTTCACCCGCTTTTCAATTATGGGCCTATAGCTCAGCTGGTTAGAGCGCACGCCTGATAAGCGTGAGGTCGATGGTTCGAGTCCATTTAGGCCCACCATAATTGTTCCGCAGTAGCTCAGTGGTAGAGCTATCGGCTGTTAACCGATCGGTCGTAGGTTCGAGTCCTACCTGCGGAGCCATATTATAGAGAAGTACCCAAGTGGCTCAAGGGGCTCCCCTGCTAAGGGAGTAGATCGCGAACGCGGTGCGAGGGTTCGAATCCCTTCTTCTCTGCCAGAACTGGCCCGTTGGTCAAGTGGTTAAGACACCGCCCTTTCACGGCGGTAACACGGGTTCGAATCCCGTACGGGTCATACTAAAAGAGATAGCATAATCTGCTATCTCTTTTTTGTTGTGTAAAAGCGGACTTTGGATAGTCTGCTTTTTTTTATGGATTTCTTGTATACTTTTTTCTATTTAAATCGTCTAACTAATAGAAAGGAGAGAGCAATGGAGTATGAAAAAGTTATTATAGAATCATCTAAAAGTATTTATAGATACTTGCTTAAAATTGGAGTAACACCAGTAGAGGCAGAGGATATCGTTCAAGATACGATGCATAAGGCATTATTATCTATACCGAATATGAAAATTACGTATATAAAAACATGGTTATTTCAAGTTGCGATTAATAGGCATCGTGATCTTGCAAGAAGGCAAAAGCGTATTGAAGAAATTCCGATTGAATCTGTTCAATTAATTGGAGCAAAAGGATTAGATGAACCAATTTTAAAAAAAGAACTTCAAGTAGAAATACAAAACATACTTGAAAAGATGAATCCGGTATATAAACATATTTTATTATTAAAGTATGATTATGAACTTTCTTATAAGGAAATAGGAACCGTATTAGAGATGAAAGAAGAGACAGTGCGTGTTTCATTGTATAGGGCTCGCAATGAGTTTAAAAAGCTTTATAGGAGGTTTGAAAATGGGCAGAGATGAATTTGATCTTGATATAGATTCAAGTAAAGTATCAACAATGTTGAAGAAGGCGAAGCGAAGACAATTATTAAAAATTACAGTGATTTCGATTTCACTTTTTATTGTTCTATTCTTTAGTTTTATAATAGTAATTTCACAATTGAATAATAGAGCTTACTTAGCTATGGATCGTGATTTAAATATGATAAGACAAATTACAAGACCTAATACAGAGAGAGGCATAGCAATTACTTCAAACGGTGTATTTAAAAGCACAGTAGAGTATAAAACATATAAGGTTATTGAGGGGAAACCTGTTAAGTGGGAAGATGAAGTGTATGAGTATAAAGTTTGGAATACATTTCGCCAATTATCGAATGTAAACCCATTAACAATAGCTGATAATGTTGTAATAGGGAATGAACGTATTAATAAGACAAGTGAATTGTATAACAATCAAACGATGGAAAGAGAGATGCAGTTTTATCTTCCTTTTGCTTCATATAATAGTTATATAAATGATATAGGAAAAGTAAAAGGTGAAAATAAAGTAGCTGAATTCGCTATCTCTTTTGATAAACCGTATAAAGTATCTGAAATAAAAGAGATGCTACCAGAAGGAGTTCACCCTGTTTGGTATTGGGTAGATACATATTATGATAAAAAATCGTATCATATTGATGATATGACTGAAAGTGCTTATAATGTGTACGGCTTTAAAGCAAAACCAGGCGATATTGAATTTGGAAATGGAACAGAAAAAGATTTCCTGTTAGCGATTCAAAATGGACTGGAGCAAAAGGGAAAGTATTACGGGGAATATGAACGTATATATGATTATCTAAAAGGAAAGAAGACAAAACCAAGTGAGGAAGATGTAAAAGTTATTGGAGTGGTCGTAACAGGAACGGCTGCGGATTTACAGCAATTAAACGGTCAAAATTACGTAAAGGCCGCTGTGTTAGGGGCTACTGCGGAAAATAAATAATATATAGAAGAAGCTGTCTCTTAATAAGTGACCTATTGGAGACAGCTTTTTTATGCTGTTATTATTGTCGAGTTTTGTCGTTAAGTCGATATATCGCAAAAATCGCTGATATAATTTGAGTTATGGTCGATAAATTTCAAAAATCGCTGATATATTTGGAGTTACGGTCGATATATTCTAAAAATCGCTGATATAATTTCACTTACCGACAAAAATGCAAAAAATCCCGTTCACAATCTAAAGAAAACGCCTCCATTGAAATGGATTCCACACCTATCCCAATAACTTTACACTCTATGTGAAAAAGTTCACAAATAGGTCATAATTTGTGAAGTAATTCACAATAATACGTGCTACAATATGAATGTAAAGAAGTTAAACAACATTAAATTAGTATTTTAATTAATTACTTAAACAATCATAAAAAAATATATGTGAACAATAGAGAGGGGAAATTATCATGAAAAAAGGTATCAATCGTGTAGTATTAGTAGGAACAGGAGCTGTAGGTTGTAGTTACGCTTACTCAATGATCAATCAAGGTGTAGCTGAAGAATTCGTATTAGTAGATGTTAATGAAGCAAAAGCAGAAGGGGAAGCAATGGACTTAAGCCATGCGGTACCATTCTCTCCAGCAGCAACAAAAGTTTGGAGCGGTAGTTATGCAGATTGTAAAGATGCAGATTTAGTTGTTATCACTGCTGGATTACCACAAAAGCCAGGCGAAACTCGTTTAGACTTAGTTGAAAAAAATACAAAAATCTTTAAACAAATCGTTCGCGGTATTATGGATAGCGGATTCGATGGAATCTTCTTAATCGCAACAAACCCAGTTGATATTTTAACTTACGTAACTTGGAAAGAATCTGGTTTACCAAAAGAGCGCGTAATCGGTTCTGGTACTACTTTAGACTCTGCTCGTTTCCGTTACATGTTAGGTGACTACTTAGATGTAGATCCACGTAACGTTCATGCTTACATCGTTGGTGAGCACGGTGACACTGAACTTCCAGTATGGAGCCACGCTACTGTAGGTGTACAAAAACTAGAAACAATCTTAGCGAACAACGAACAATACAATCAAGAAGATTTAGATAAAATCTTTGAAAACGTACGCGATGCAGCTTACCATATCATCGAACGTAAAGGTGCAACTTACTACGGAATCGGTATGTCACTACTTCGTGTAACTAAAGCGATTTTAAGCAACGAGAACAGCGTATTAACTGTATCTGCATACCTTGAAGGCCAATACGGTGAGAAAGATGCTTACGTAGGTGTTCCAGCTGTAATTAACCGCCAAGGTGTACGTGAAATCGTAGAGCTTGAGCTAAATGAAGAAGAAAAAGCGAAATTCGCTCATTCTGTAAAAGTATTAAAAGAAACAATGGCACCAGTACTATAATAATTGTTAAATAATTTGGAGGTGGGAAACTGCTGCCTGCCTCTGAATTTTTATATAAATTCATATAAATTCCTTTTCCGGTTTCCCTTGTATATCCCCAATATACCCCTTTTGCTGGATAAAGGTCGTTTATAGAAAAAGAGCACTCTACTTTAAATAGAGTGCTCTTTATTATTTTTTAGGTTGTTAGCCCTAATTTCATTGTTAGACGCTTGGGAATGACCGAAATAGGCAAATACACCGCCACATGTAAGTCATAGGCTAAGTGAAGCTGTGACAACTCCCATTCCAACCTTTTGTTTGAATGACATAAGAAAGCCTCCTAGTAAAAAATTTTTATCGAACTTTCGCATGGAGTATAGATAGGGTAAACAGAGTAGTTCAGTATGAATTATATTTTCGAAGGTTCAATGTTCTTTATTGTGAACAAGCATATGCCCATGAATTTTTCAATTCAATACAATTGTGACGAAAAATGTTGAGAAACATTTTTGTACGACAGGTTATTTCACGCCCGTTTTGAGTGAAAATAGCATGGGAAATGGGATAAATCTAATAAAATAAGGGTTGAGAAATAAATAATAGTATGGAATATAGATGAAAAATAAAGCGTTTTCAATGAATATTCGTCAAAATTCGATATTTTATATGGAAATGTGAAAAAAGTTCAACGTTTTTAAGAAAAAAACGTATATTTTTTATAAATTAACAAGGATATTTCAGTTTTTTGCAGAAATGGTTTAAAGTATAAAAAATTCTGTCATCTTAGTGAGGTGAGCATATTGAGTGTAATAAATTGTGAAGAAGTGAAACGAGATGAGTTTCATGCAGAAAAGTACTATGAAAGCTATAACATCTTTGGCGCACATGTTGTGACGGAGGATGAGATGCGAGGGGTACGATTTACAGTATGGGCTCCTCATGCGAAAGCAATGAGTGTTGTTGGAGATTTTAATGAGTGGGATTATGAGCAACATAAGATGCTACAAGTGACAGAAGAGGGAATTTGGTCTTTGTTTATACCGCATATTGAAGAAAGGGAAATATATAAATATGCGATTGAAACGATGGCTGGTGACGTCATTTTAAAAGCAGATCCGTATGCTGTATATGCAGAAGTAAGACCGAATACGGCATCTGTAGTTTTTGATATAAAGGGATATGAATGGAATGATAAAAACTGGAGTCGCAAGAAAAAGAAAAAATCAGTGTATAAAGAAGCGATGGCAGTGTATGAATTGCATTTTGGCTCTTGGAAAAAGAAAGAAGATGGAGCCCTGTATTCTTACAGGGAAATGGCAGAAGAACTCATTCCGTATGTGGTGGAACATCAATTTACACATATTGAAATTATGCCACTTGTTGAGCATCCGTATGATCGTTCTTGGGGGTATCAAGGAACGGGATATTATGCAGCGACGAGTAGATTCGGCACACCGCACGATTTGATGCATTTTGTCGATGAATGTCATAAATATGGAATCGGTGTCATTTTAGATTGGGTGCCGGGGCATTTTTGCAAAGATGCTCACGGTTTATATTTGTTTGATGGGACACCGACCTATGAATATAAAGATAAAGATGTACAAGAAAACACAGTATGGGGAACTGTCAATTTCGATTTAGGAAAGAGGGAAGTACGTAATTTCTTAATTTCAAATGCGTTATTTTGGATGAGATATTTCCATATTGATGGTTTCAGGGTGGATGCAGTTGCGAATATGTTGTTCTGGAATAAAGAAGGACAGGAGCAAAGTAATGAGCATGCTGTTTCATTTTTACGAGAATTAAATGAGGCGGTATTTGCAGAAGACGAAGATTTTCTTATGACAGCAGAAGATTCAACAGCTTGGCCGCTTGTAACAGCTCCAACGTATGAAGGTGGGCTTGGGTTCAATTACAAATGGAATATGGGCTGGATGAATGACGTGCTGAAATATATGGAGTGTGCACCTGAATATAGGAAACACATTCATGAAAAAATGACGTTTTCTTTACTATATGCTTATTCAGAAAACTTCATATTACCGCTTTCTCATGATGAAGTCGTTCATGGGAAAAAGTCATTGTTAAATAAAATGCCAGGAGATTACTGGGATAAATTTGCTCAACTTCGTTTATTATATGGATATTTCTTTACGCACCCAGGAAAGAAATTACTTTTCATGGGAGGAGAATTCGGGCAGTTTGATGAGTGGAAAGACCTTGAAGATTTAGATTGGAATTTACATGATTTTGAAATGCATCGTTATATGCATGATTACTTTAAAGAGCTCATAGCATTGTATAAGCGCTCCAAACCACTTTGGCAGCTTGATCATTCACCTGAAGGGTTTCAGTGGATTGATGCTAATAATAATGAGCAAAGTATTTTCACATTTATCCGCCAAGGGGATAAGAAAGAAGATGCGTTAGTTGTCGTATGTAATTTTACGAAAGCTACATATGAAAACTATAAAGTAGGTGTACCAGATTTTGAGTATTATAACGAGATTTTAAATAGTGATGCTGAGCAATATGGCGGTTCGGGTCAAGTGAATAAAAAACGTCTCAAGACGATTCTAGAACCGTATCATAATCAAGCGGCACATGTAGAAATTACAATTCCACCATTTGGCGTATCCATATTACGACCAGTGAAGACAAGAAAGGGGAGCAAAAAACAAGATGGCTCAAAAACAAAAGTGCGTAGCAATGTTACTAGCAGGGGGAAAAGGTAGTCGTTTAAGTGCATTAACAAAAAATTTAGCCAAGCCAGCTGTTCCATTTGGTGGTAAATATCGCATTATTGATTTTACGTTAAGTAACTGTGCGAATTCTGGTATTGAAACTGTTGGGATTTTGACGCAATATCAACCACTTGAGCTTCATAATTACATTGGAATCGGCAATGCGTGGGATTTAGACCGAGTAAACGGCGGAGTCACAGTGTTACCTCCTTATGCGGAGTCTTCAGGGGTGAAGTGGTATACAGGTACGGCAAGTGCCATTTATCAAAACTTAAACTATTTAAGTCAGTATGAACCGGAATATGTCCTTATTTTATCAGGCGATCATATTTATAAAATGGATTACAGTAAAATGCTAGATTACCATATTGAAAAAGAATCAGATGTTTCAATTTCTGTTATTGAAGTGCCTTGGGATGAAGCGAGTCGCTTTGGTATTATGAATACGAATGAAGAGATGGAAATTGTTGAATTTGAAGAAAAACCGCAATTTCCAAGAAGTAATCTTGCATCAATGGGCATTTATATTTTTAACTGGGCAATTTTGAAAGAGTATTTAGAGATGGATGCAAGAAATCCTGAATCTAGTAATGATTTCGGAAAAGATGTACTTCCGCTTTTATTAGATGAAGGGAAGAAGCTCATGGCGTATCCGTTCGAAGGATATTGGAAAGATGTTGGAACAGTGAAAAGCTTATGGGAAGCGAACATGGATTTACTTCGTGATGAAACATCACTGAACTTAAATGACCGTAATTGGCGTATTTATTCCGTCAATCCAAATGAGCCACCTCAATATATTGCACAGCAGGCAAAAGTAGAGGAATCACTTATTAACGAAGGATGCGTTATTGAAGGGGACGTGAAGCATTCTGTTTTATTCCAAGGAGTAACGGTAGAAGAAGGTAGTATGGTAATTGATTCTGTCGTTATGCCAGGAGCGAAGATTGGTAAAAATGTTGTAATTGAAAGAGCGATTGTTGGATCAGAAATGGTTATTGAAGATGGAACAATCATTCGTCCGGAAAAAAATGTTGACGATGTAGTATTAATTGCTGAAGGGAAATAGAAAAGGGGGATGAAATGAATGGGAGAAAAAATGTTAGGAATTATTAATGCAACGGGAAGTTTTCCTTCCTTAAAGAAAGTAACAGGGCATCGCTCACTAGCGGCGTTACCGTTTGGGGGCCGTTATCGACTCATTGATTTCATGCTTTCAAATATGGCGAATTCTAATATTCATAGTGTGGCGGTGTTTACAAGTCATAAAAACCGTTCATTGATGGACCATGTTGGATCAGGCAAACAGTGGGATTTAGATAGAAAACGAGACGGGCTGTTTTTATTCCCGCCAAACTGCCAATGTGACCAAGATGAATTTGGGTCATTTGCACACTTTAGAAGACATATTGATTATTTTCTAAGAGCTAGAGAAGAATACGTTGTTATTACGAATAGTCACCTCGTAACAGCATTAAATTTCCAAGCGGTGTTAGAGCGACATATACATACGTCAGCTGATATTACTGAAGTTTGTCATGAAGGGGTTTCGCTTCAAACATACGTGTTAAATAAACAGTTATTGTTAGATTTATTTGAGACATATAAAGATGTGGAGCAATATAGTTTATTCGATGTAGTGAGAGAAAAGCGCGGAAAATCACTGCATATTGCTACATATGAGCATACAGGATATGTAGCTATTATTGACTCAATTGAAAGTTACTATAAACATAGCCTAGAAATTTTGAAGCCTGCTATTTGGAAGCAAGTATTTAAGAAAGAAGCACCGATCTTTACGAAAGTAAAAGATGAGCCGCCAACACGTTACGTAAAGGGTGCAGTTGTGAAAAATACAATGATTGCAAACGGCAGTATTATTGAAGGGGAAGTAGAAAATAGTGTGGTTTCCCGTTCTGTTAAAATTGGAAAAGGTTCAATTGTTCGTAATAGCATTATTATGCAAAAGAGCCAAATTGGAGATAACTGTATAATAGACGGTGTTATTATTGATAAAGATGTGAAAATTGGTGACGGTGTCGTGTTAAAAGGAACCGTCGATGAGCCATATGTTGTAGAAAAAGGAAGCGTTCAAAACAGTACGATTAATAGTTATTCTTAATGAATCAGTGGGGGAGTCCCCACTGATTAAAGTTTTAATTTAAATGAAAACTCGAAGGGAGGAAGCTGCAAGAGAAGGAGTTTTAGCTTTTCGCGCAGTGGGACAACAAGTGAATATTTTATTTGCAGTATCAGAATGTGTACCGTTTGTGAAATCGGGAGGATTAGCTGATGTAGCGGGTGCGCTCCCAAAAGAGCTAAAAAAATTAGGTGTAGATGTTCGCGTTATACTTCCGAATTATAGTCTTATTCCGCAAAAATTAAGAGATGGATGCACGCTTCATAAAGTCATCAACGTTCCGCTTGGGTGGAGAAATCAATATTGCGGTATTTTCAAAGGCGAACAAGACGGGATTACGTATTACTTAATAGATAATGAATATTACTTTAAGAGAGATTCCCTATACGGTCATTATGATGATGGGGAGCGTTTTTCTTATTTTTCGAAAGCAGTGTTAGAGTGTATTCCGCATCTTGATTTCGAAGTGGATGTTCTTCATAGCCACGATTGGCATACGGCTATGGTTAATTTCTTGCTTCGTGAAAAGTATCAAGATAACCCTTTATATGAGCGTATTAAAACGGTATATACGATTCACAACTTGCAGTTCCAAGGAGTATTTCCTCCTGAAGTGATGTATGACTTGCTAGAGCTTGGTGATGAATATTTTCATAGTGAGCAGCTAGAGTTTTATGGAAACGTGAACTTTATGAAAGGCGGTATTATCGCTTCGGATCAAATTACAGCGGTTAGCCCGACATATAAGGAAGAAATTCAATATGAATTTTTTGGTGAGAAGTTAGATGGATTATTACGAAAATATAATGATAAGCTTAGTGGCATTGTAAATGGAATTGATACGAGCGTATATAATCCAGAAACGGATTCGTATATTAAGGCTCAGTATGATGCAGATTCATTATATGAAAAGAGTAAAAATAAGCGCGCCTTGCAGCGTTATTTTGGTTTGCCAGAAAAAGAAGATACACCAGTCATTTCGATGGTCACACGATTAACGAAGCAAAAAGGACTTGATTTAGTACGTACTGTATTCCGCGAAATAATGGAGGAAGATGTACAATGTATTATTTTAGGTTCGGGCGATTCGGAATACGAGCAGTTCTTTGAATGGATGGCATATGAGTATCCAGAGAAGGTGAAGGTGTATATTGGGTTTAATGAGGAACTTGCGCATCAAGTGTATGCAGGAAGCGACCTGTTTTTAATGCCGTCACTGTTTGAGCCATGTGGACTTGGACAACTTATTGCATTAGCATACGGTACGATTCCGATTGTAAGAGAGACAGGTGGATTGAACGATACTGTACATTCTTACGATGAAGAAACAGAAGAAGGAAATGGTTTTAGTTTCACGAATTTCAATGCACATGACATGTTGCATACGGTTCACCGTGCAATTGAGTTTTATCACGATAAACCGGTGTGGGATAGGCTTGTAAAGCAAGCGATGACTGAAGATTATAGCTGGGGGAAATCAGCTCTTGCCTATAAGGAATTGTATAAAAGTCTCATGGAATAACATGTAGGTGGTGAAAAAATGTTTACTCATGTTGAAAGTTTCAAATCAGCTTTTCTAGAAAAGTTAGAGACGATGTACGGAAAAAGTTTCAAAGACTCTACAACTCGTGATCAATATAATACACTCGGCCATATGGTACGTGAGTATATGAATAGTCAATGGATTGCAACGAATGAAAGTTACCGAGCTGGAGAGCAAAAGCAAATGTATTACTTATCCATTGAGTTTTTACTTGGACGTTTGCTTGGAAGTAACATATTAAATTTAGGCATCAAGGATGTATGTGAGCAAGGACTGTCTGAGCTCGGGATTTCTTTGCACGATTTAGAAGAGGTGGAAGCAGATGCAGGTCTTGGTAATGGTGGACTTGGGCGTTTAGCAGCCTGTTTCCTTGATTCACTCGCTTCGTTAAACTTGCCAGGACACGGCTGTGGAATTCGTTACAAACATGGCTTATTTGATCAAAAAATTGTTGATGGTTATCAAGTTGAATTTCCAGAACAGTGGCTTCTTCATGAAAACGTATGGGAAGTAAGAAGATATGATCAAGCCGTAGAAGTAAGTTATTTTGGCAATGTTGAACCGCTAAACATTGACGGACGTTTAGAGTTCAGGCATACGAATGCAGAAGTGATTATGGCAGTGCCATATGACGTTCCAGTAGTAGGTTATGAGACAAGTACTGTAAATACGCTCAGACTTTGGAATGCGGAACCAGTTCCTTTCCCGCAAAATTGCAAAGATATTTTGAAGTATAAGCGTGAAACAGAGGCTGTATCTGAGTTTTTATATCCAGATGATACGCATGATGAGGGGAAAATACTTCGTTTGAAACAACAGTATTTCCTCGTATCAGCAAGCTTGCAAAATATCGTTCGTATGCATAGAGAAAGATACGGTAGCCTTCGTCAGTTGCATGAAAAAATTGCGATTCATATTAACGATACCCATCCGGTTTTAGCGATTCCAGAATTGATGCGTATTTTATTAGACGAGGAAAAATTAGCATGGGAAGAAGCTTGGCATATAACGACGCAGACGATTTCTTATACGAATCATACGACGTTATCAGAAGCGCTTGAGAAGTGGCCAATTCACATTTTTAAACCGTTATTACCGAGAATATATATGATTATTGAAGAGATTAATGAACGTTTCTGTCATGAGCTTTGGGAACGTTATCCTTATGAATGGCATCGCATTGAAAATATGGCGATTATTGCGCATGATCTTGTGAAAATGGCTCATTTAGCGATTGTTGGAAGCCATAGCGTCAACGGTGTAGCGAAAATTCATACGGAAATTTTAAAACAGCGTGAAATGCGATTGTTCTATGAGTTTTACCCAGATAAGTTTAATAATAAAACAAATGGAATTGCTCATAGGCGCTGGCTCATGAAAGCAAATTCGCAGCTAACAAATCTCATTTCCGAGGCGATTGGAACGGAGTGGAAGAAAGAACCGATTAAACTGCAAGCATTGCAAACTTTTCAGTATGATGCTAGTTTCCAAGAGAAGCTTGCTGATGTAAAGCAAGAGCGTAAGATTATTTTAGCGGAGCGCATTCATAATCAAATGGGGATTACGATTGATCCAAATTCCATTTTTGATGTGCAAGTGAAAAGATTGCATGCATACAAACGACAATTATTAAATGTTCTTCATATTTTATATTTGTATAACCGTTTGAAAGAGGATGCTAGTTTTTCATTTTATCCGCGTACTTTTATTTTTGGAGCAAAAGCATCTCCAGGCTATTATTATGCGAAGAAGATTATTAAATTAATTAATGAACTTGCAAGAAAAGTAAATAATGATCCGTACGTAAGTCAATTTATGAAAGTTATCTTTCTAGAAAACTACCGAGTTTCTTTAGCGGAAGATATATTCCCAGCAGCTGACGTAAGTGAGCAAATTTCAACTGCGAGTAAGGAAGCATCGGGAACAGGGAACATGAAATTTATGATGAATGGTGCGATTACACTCGGAACGTTAGATGGAGCTAATATTGAAATAAAAGACCGAGTTGGTGATGGAGCCTGTTTCATTTTCGGCTTAACGGCGGATGAGGTTCTTCATTACTATCAAAATGGTGGATATCGTGCAAGTGATTATTATCACCACAATATGCACATTAAAAAAGTGGTAGATCAGCTAACGAACGGTTTCTTTACACATGTAGGGGCTGAATTTGAAGCGATTTATGATTCTCTTGTTATTCAAAATGACGAATATTTCGTTCTTCGAGATTTTAGTCCATATGCGGAAAGACAGGAAGCTGTCGGTAGAGCCTATGAAAATAGGAGGAAATGGCTAGAAATGTCGATTTTGAATATTGCACAATCTGGTCATTTCGCGAGCGATCGAACGATCTTGCAGTATAGCAATGAAATTTGGGGTATTGGTAATACCGTTAAACTATATTAAGTGAAAGTCCCTTTTGAAGGGACTTTTCTTTATTATGTTGAAATGTGCAAAATTGTATATGAGAGGAAAAACGTATTTACTTTTAAAACAAAAATTTAATCGCTTAGAAAAGTAAAACGAGCTTAATGAGAGTAAGCTCGTTTTACTTATTTTGCTTAAGAAAGAAATGGAATAGCGGTATATATTATGCCTGTTCCACCATATTCTCCTGTCGCAAAGTATGAAAATGTAAAGAAACCTGTAAATGAAAAAATTGCAATGAGCAAAAGTGCAAAGATAAATTTTAGCATGTAAGGTCCCCTCATCCAAAAAATAATTTCATATATTATTATAGTATAAGAATATATGATTTCCAAATGTTTACTGGTTAAAAATGAGAAGTCAGACATGTTTTGTATGTTGTAATGGAATGATTATTCGTAATGGATTTTGTGTTTTTCGTAAATGTCATATTGTGATGAACGTGTACATATTCCCAGTCTTGATCGTTAAAATGGACATTTCGTGGTGGAAGAAGAGGAACGACATCAAATAAATTGACGAAGCGAAAGCTACTAGCTACTTGCAGTTTATAATAATTTCGAAAGGCAACATCTCCAACCTTTGGAGAGGCGAATGTATAAATTCCATACTGTGCGAAGGCAGTGTTAATTCGTGCATCTAATATGTGTAGTGTGGCGAGTGCTCCCCCTAAGCTATGGCCTGTTGCAAGAAGTTTCTTATGGGCTGGTAACGATACGAGCATATCCATAATAGAATCCCGGCATGATTCATAAATAGAAAGAAAGCCATTATGGACATTTCCGCTATTGAGAGCATATGGATATGGTTTTTGGTTGACGAGTGAATCGATAATCCAGTCTGTATCTGTTTGCGTACCTCGAAAAGCTATAATAATTGTATCCTCAGACTCCAGTATGAATCCAAACCAATCTGTCGTTTGAATGGTTTTACCTTGAAAGCCTTGTACATATTGAAAACCATCCGGTATTTCGAAAATCCCATTTTGTTTATATTGTTCATATGTTAGATCGCAGCAAGATGCTAACAGTATGGCAGTATCTTTATCGAAGGATAAAGGAGTACGCATTAAGGAAGCCCTCCTTAAGAAAAGGTATAGTTTAAATATATGCAGTGAGGAACTTGATTCATTCTTTTTGAAAAAAGGCTTGCACCTACAGTTACGTGAGGAAGTATGATTTTTATAAATATGTTGTTAGGAGGCGGGAAGGATGAGTAAAGGGGAAAGTTATTCGATTGGTGAATTCTCAAAGAAAACAGGAACATCAATACGAACGCTACAATATTACGATGAAATTGGATTGCTTAAGCCTGAAAAAAATATGAATTCTGGACACCGTATATATAAAAACAAAGATGTATTGGAATTACAAAAAATAGTGAGTCTAAAAATATTAGGATATAGTTTAGAAGAAATCCGCGTTATGCTTAAAATGCCAAGTTTGAATGTAAGTTTAAAAGAAACATTGGAACAACAAAGAAAGGCCTTTGAAGAAAAGAAAAAACAAATTGAAGTCTCGATAAAGGCGATTGAAAGAACGATAATATGCCTTGAAGAAGAACAGGTAGATAGTGGCATAGTAATGAGTTTAATTAACAGTATTCAAAAAGAAAATGAGCAACGTTTATGGCTTGAAGAATATGTATCAAAAGAAGTGGTTGATGGATTATATAATAAGCCAGAAGAAGAGAGCATAGCGCTTGATAAAGAATTTGTGCGTTTAGCAACAGAAGTGAAAAGGTTGTTTGGAAGACGAATTGAGGATTCAGAAGTGCAAAAGCTAGTTGATGAACATATGAAAGCGACTCTTAAGTATGTCGGTGAAGAGACGATGTATTCTCTAGGTAAATTAGAGAATGTAGAAGAACAATATAATAATATGATGCCTTCTCCTTATACGGAAGAAGAAGAGGCGTGGCTTAATGAAGCGATGGAATATTATATGATTCAAAATGGTTTATATAGTCCACCTAAATAAAAAGTGCCCAATAAGGGCACTTTCTACTCTTTCCCATCTAAAAGACGACCAAGTCCACCTAAAACACTACCTTCACCACTGCCTTGAGCTCCTGGGCTTGTAAGGCGTGCTGCTAAGCGGCTAAGTGTTAAGGACTGAATCCAAACAGTTCCAGGACCTTCTAACGTTGCGAAGAATAAACCTTCGCCGCCAAATAGAGCTGTTTTTACTTTTCCTACGAATTCAATATCATAGTTAACGTCTTTTGTCATAGCAACGAGACAACCTGTATCAATGCGAAGCTTTTCGCCAGGTTTCAATTCACGCTTATATACTGTTCCGCCAGCGTGCATGAAAGCAAGGCCATCACCTTCCAGTTTCTGCATGATGAAACCTTCACCACCGAAGAAACCACTACCTATTTTTTTCGTGAATTCAATACCGATAGAAACACCTTTTGCAGCGCAAAGAAAGGCATCTTTTTGACAAACTACTTTTCCTTGATATTCTGTTAAATCAACAGGAATAATTTTACCAGGGTAAGGAGCAGCAAAGGATACGTGGCGTTTGCCGTGACCTGTATTTGTAAATACAGTCATAAACATGCTTTCCCCTGTAACAAGACGTTTACCAGCGCCCATTAATTTACCGAATAGACCACCAGATGGTCCAGAGCCATCGCCGAAAATCGTTTCCATTTCGATATGATCTTCCATCATCATCATTGCGCCAGCTTCAGCAATAACGCTTTCTTTTGGATCTAACTCAATTTCAACAAACTGCATATCATCGCCATATAATTTATACTCGATTTCATGTGCTTGCATTTTTTCACCTCATCATGTGTAATACTTATATTGTACAGAAGTTAAAAGAATTAGAGTACTGTATTTTTGTTAATTTTGGAATAAAATAGAATAAAAATTTAAGGTTATACTAATGTTATAAAAACCGATGAAATGAAAGTGTTCTCATTTGACGTTTTGGATATAGCGTGATATAGTTGAGTCACTATTGAGCTACATAATGTGGTACGGAAATAAAGCACGTTGAATTAAAGGCTGTAAGCTTGTTATACATTCATGTCCTTTATATCCACCTTTTCATGTGGATTCATAGTTTCATTTTTATTTAGGAGGTACATGACATGCAAACAGGTAAAGTTAAATGGTTCAACAGCGAAAAAGGTTTCGGTTTCATCGAAGTTGAAGGTGGAGACGATGTATTCGTTCACTTCTCAGCTATCCAAGGTGACGGATTCAAAACTTTAGAAGAAGGTCAAGAAGTTTCTTTCGAAATCGTTGAAGGTAACCGTGGACCACAAGCTGCTAACGTTACAAAAAACTAATTAGCTAGCGATAAAAAGCATTCCGATTTTCGGAATGCTTTTTTTTATTCTTTGGAACTAGATTCATTTGAGGATAATTCGCCTTTGAAGGTACGTTCTTCAAAATCATCAAGCATTTGTTCATATTCTTCGTGTTCTTCTGTTGCAAAAACTTGCGGATTTTTCCCATACATATCCGTACCGATAAAGTTTTCGAAATCCTCTACGTAGCCTACGTTTTCCTCACTATTTACGTACATGCCATTATAGTTTTTGGAATCTTGTCTTTCTAAATCAGACGGTGTTTCAGATGTTCCGTAATTTGCGACATCTTGCCAAGCATCTTCTGCATCATATTCAACAGAATGGTCTTCATCGTGCTTGTGGAAAGAAGGAGATAACACTTCTTCTTCAACGGGCCTCGTCTCCATATTTAATTTATTTGTCGCGTGCTGTATACACGTTGTAGCGGTCGGCATTGCTTCTAGTCTTTCAAACGGAATTTCCACGCCAGATACTTCGCAAATGCCGTACGTACCAGCTTCTATTTTTTGTAGGGCGTGTTTTGTATCTTCTAGCTGTTTATGCCAAAGCTCGATGAGTCCGAAATCTTTTTCACGTTCATATAATTCTGTTGCCATATCGGCCGGATGGTTATCATAGCTAGATAATTCTCCAACGGAATCGCGTTCAGATGCACGGTCTTCATTTTCATGTGTTTGAATCGTTTGCTCTAGTTCTTGTTTTTGTTTTTCTAAAACGGATTTAAATTGATTTATTTGTTGTGGAGTTAGCATAGTCGTCCACCTTCCTACAATTCAGTTTCTTTACATAGTATGAGCGTTGGGAGTAGGAATTATGAGATGAATTTTAGCTTAGAAGTGAGGATATGAAAAAAAGAGCTGCATAAGCAGCTCCTTTTTATAGGAAATATCCAAGTAGTAATCCAATTCCCATTAGGAAACCGAAGATTGTATTTGTTTTTGCTGTTGCGACCATCGCAGGTGCCATTTCCATTGGAATGCTTTTGCCGATAAAACCTTTCGTCGCTTTAAATGCTTTCGGTGCACTTAAAAATACGATAAGCATCCATGGTGATACGATGCCCACGATAATTAAAGCAATTGTCCAAATGTAAGCAACGATAAACATAGAAGCGAGAACACCAATGGCTCTTTCGCGTCCAACGAGAATGGCTAACGTTTTACGACCATTTTCCTTATCGCCATCTAAGTCACGAATGTTGTTAGATAGTAAAATTGCACCAATTAAAATGGAACTTGGGATAGACAGTAAAATCACTTCAGATGTTACTGTTCCTGTTTGAATAAAGAATGAAATCCCAATAATAATGACGCCCATAAATAATCCTGCTGTTAATTCTCCAAACGGTGTATACGCAATTGGAATTGGTCCACCTGTATAAAGGTAAGCGACGGCCATACAAACAAGACCGATTGCAGCAAGCCACCAGCTAGAATTCATACAAATATAAACACCTAATAGCATTGCGATGCCAAAAAATCCAAATGCTAAGTTCAGTACCGTTTTTGGCTGAATACCATCGCGAACGATAGCACCACCGATACCAACTGAACCTTCATGATCGAGTCCTCTTTTATAATCAAAGTATTCGTTAAACATGTTTGTTGCTGCTTGAATGAGAAGACAAGCAAGAAGCATCATAAGGAAAAGAGGGAGATGTATTTGATTTATACCTCCGACCTGCATCGCATATGCTGTTCCGATGAAAACAGGAACGAAAGCGGCTGTTAATGTATGGGGACGTAGTAAACTCCACCAAATGCGCCAGCCTGTTTGTTTACTTGGCTTTGGCGCCGTAGGAGAGGAATTCGTTTCGACGTTCATTTCCATGTTGAATCCTCCTTAAGTCACATATTGTACACAATTAAGTGTAGAAAAAGCATCATTTAGTGTCAACGTTTATTTTCTAGGAAGAGAAGGTGAATTTCTCAGAAATGCTAAACGTTGACAGGCCTTTCGTTTGAGGTGTATCTTAAAATCAAGCGTAATTATGACTATTTTTCGCCCATAGGGGGGAGACAATTGTGATTCAAACGAAACAAAAAGGCTTGCAAGAAGTTCTGATTGCAGCCATTAAGCGTGCAACTAACGAAAAAACATTAGTTAGTTTTGTAAAACAAATAGACTGGGTGGATCCACTTCTGTTTTATGCAGCAGGAGAAAGGACTTCATTCGAAAATAGATGTTATTTTGCAGACCCAGCTCAGCATGTAATATTTGCAGGACTTGGTTCTGTTTTCACTATAGCAAATTCTTCTCATAAGCGCTTTCAAACTGCTCGTAATGAGTGGGATAAAGTAAAAGAGAAAGCATTTGTACAAAGGGATAAATATGAATTTGGCACCGGACCTCTTTTATTTGGTGGATTTTCATTTGATCCGGAAAAAGAGAAAACGGACTTATGGAAAGAATTTAAAGATACGACGTTTTCACTACCAGCATTTTTATTAACTGTAAAAAATGAAAAAGCATGGTTAACGATGAATACATTTGTTTCAGCAACAGATTGTGCAGACACTCTTTATAACGAAATGATTTCTTTAGAAGAGAAAATTTTGGGGGAAAGTAAATGTGCGCTAGAAGGATTGAAATTAACAGTTACTTCTAAAGTAGAAGTTGATCCGAAAGGCTGGATGAAGGCGATTGAAAAAGTGCAAGATGAGATGAAGCAGGGGAACGTGCATAAGGTTGTATTGGCGAGGGAGCTAAAAGTAGAGGTGAACCATCATATTGATTCTGCTCTTGTTTTAGAAGCGCTTCGCATTGGACAACCGGATTGTTACGTATTTTCTTTTGATTATAAAGGAGCATGCTTCTTAGGAGCGACGCCAGAGAGATTGATTCGTAAAGAAGATGAGAAATTTACGTCGATGTGCCTTGCTGGTTCAATCGGTCATGGTCATTCTATAGAAGAAAGTAAACAAAATGGTAATACGCTTCTTCATGATGAAAAGAATTTAGCTGAACACGGTTATGTTGTTAATATGATCCGATCGGTATTAAATGAGCACTGCGAATCCGTTAATATTCCGGAAAGTCCGGGCTTATTAACAACGAAAAACTTAATTCATTTATATACGCCCGTAGAAGCAAGAGGGGATGCGAGTCTTTTAACGATGGTAGAAGAACTGCATCCAACGCCAGCTCTTGGCGGGACACCTCGTTTGGAAGCGATGAAACTGATTCGTGATGTGGAATTGTTAGACCGAGGATTGTACGGTGCGCCGATTGGGTGGATCGATGATGAAGGGAATGGTGAATTTGCGGTTGCGCTTCGCTGTGGCTTATTAAATGGCGAGAAAGCATCCTTATTTGCCGGTTGTGGGATTGTAATAGATTCAGTACCACAACTTGAATATGAAGAAACAAGTTTGAAGTTTAGACCGATGCTTGGTGCTTTGGAGGAATTAATGAAATGAACAATCATATAGAAGCATTATCATATTATTTAGGCGCGTTCGTGGATGAACTGACGCGTCTAGATGTATGTGATGTTGTCATTAGTCCAGGCTCACGATCAACGCCGATTGCTTTACTAATGGAACAACACGAAGGAATGAACACGTATTTACATGTAGACGAAAGATCTGCAGGATTTTTTGCGCTCGGTATCGCAAAAGCGAAGAAACGTCCAGTAGCATTATTATGTACGTCAGGAACGGCAGCAGCGAACTATTATCCAGCTGTATGTGAAGCTTTTCATTCACGAGTGCCACTTGTCGTCTTAACAGCGGATAGACCACATGAATTAAGAGGTGTGGGTGCACCACAAGCGATGAATCAATTTAATTTATACGGTACTTTTGTGAAGCAATTTACAGAGATGGCACTTCCACAAGCAAGTGAAGCGATGTATCATTACGCTCGCATGACAACGCAACGTGCGATAGCAAATGCTTGTTTAGCGCCGCAAGGACCTGTTCATCTCAATTTTCCAGTTCGCGAGCCACTTATTCCGGATTTCTCATTAGAGAGTTTATGGGATAAAGGACGTGGTGAATATACAGGAGTAGTTCAGCAAGGAAACGCGGTGATGCCGAGTGAATATGTAGATTCTCTTGTAGGGCGCCTTTCACATATGGAAAAGGGGCTTATTATTTGTGGAGACGATAGTCATTCAGAAATTGCAGCATCGGCAGTAGAACTAGCCGAAAAAATGGGATATCCAATATTAGCAGATCCGCTTTCTCATATACGTAGCGGACATCACGATAAAACGATGGTGATTGATTGTTACGATACATTTTTGCGAAATGAACTGTTAAAAGAAACATGGAAGCCAGAGGTTTTAATTCGCTTTGGTGGTATGCCCGTTTCGAAAGCATTAACGCAGTTCATAAAAAAACAAACGAAAGCGGTTCATATCGTTGTTGATGAATCTGGACAATGGAGAGATCCAGCTCTTGTTGCGACAGAAGTTGTACAAGCAAGTGATATTGCATTCTGTAAGGCATTAATAGAAAAAATGCCAGTTATGAAAAAGAATGATTGGTCCCAAATGTGGCAACATATAAACGAAAAAACGAAGGAAACACTTCTTGAAGTAGAAGGATATGAAACGGCATTTGAAGGAAAAGTTATTACGGATATTGTACGCGTACTACCAGAAGGTGCAACATTATTTGCGAGTAATAGTATGCCAATTCGTGATACAGATTCATTTTTCTTCACATCGGATAAAAACATTCAAGTGATGGCAAACCGCGGTGTAAATGGTATTGATGGAATCATCTCGACAGCTTTAGGAGCGAGTATTATTTGTGACCCGCTCGTATTAGTTATTGGTGATTTATCGTTTTATCATGATTTAAATGGACTGTTAGCAGCGAAATTACATGAATTAAACATAACAATTGTCGTTGTAAATAATGACGGCGGTGGTATTTTCTCATTCTTACCACAGTATGAGAAAAAGGAACATTTCGAATCCTTATTTGGAACACCAATTGGACTTGATTATGAGCATGTTGTCAAAATGTACGGCGGTTCATTTAGCCGTGTAAATGGTTGGGAAAACTTCCGAGAAGAAGTGCAAAAAGGAACAAGGGCGGAAGGTTTACACGTTGTGGAAATTTGCACGAACCGTGAGGAAAACTTAACATTGCACCGTACATTATGGGCAAAAACAATGGACGTAATTACTACATCTCTGCAAGGTGAATCACGATGAAAGTAACGCTGCAAGGTGTATCGTATGAATATGAGGTAGTCGGAAGCGGGGAACCACTTCTACTCCTTCATGGTTTTACGGGAAGTATGGAAACGTGGCGTTCTTTTGTTCCTTCTTGGAGCGAGCAGTTTCAAATCATTCTAGTAGATCTTGTTGGGCACGGTAGGACCGAAAGCCCTGAAGATGTTACGCATTATGATATCCGAAATGTAGCATTGCAAATGAAAGAACTACTAGATCATCTTCATATTGAAAAAGCGCATATACTGGGCTATTCGATGGGCGGTAGATTGGCAATTACAATGGCTTGCTTATATCCAGAGTATGTACGATCTCTTATATTAGAAAATTGTACAGCTGGTCTTGAAAGTGAAGAGGATAGAAAAGAACGTCGTGAAAAAGATGAACGACTTGCTCATAAAATTGAGCGAGAAGGCATAGAAAGTTTTGTATCGATGTGGGAAAATATTCCGCTGTTCGAAACGCAAAAACGTTTAGCACAAAATGTACAAGAAGCGGTGCGAAAAGAAAGACTTGCTAACAATCAAAAAGGACTTGCAAATAGTCTGCGCGGCATGGGAACAGGGGCTCAGCCTTCATGGTGGAATGAGCTTGAAAGCTTCAAAATGCCCGTTCTTTTATTGAATGGGGAGTATGATGAAAAGTTCTTTCGCATATTAAAAAACATCAAAAAATACGTCTCTGACGCGAAATTTGTCAAAATTGATGGTGCTGGCCATGCAATTCATGTGGAACAACCGGAAAAGTTTGATACAATAGTAAAGGGATTTCTAAAAACTATGCAGTGATGCTTTTTTCATCTAAGAAGGAAGTCACACTTATAGAGGAGATCAGAAATATACAAGGAGGTAATAGTAATGGCTATTGAATGGGTAACAGAAGGCAATTATGAAGATATTATTTATTCAACATACAATGGTATCGCAAAGATTTCGATTAACCGCCCTGAAGTACATAACGCATTCCGTCCTAAAACGGTAATGGAGTTAATCAATGCTTTTGCACACGCTCGTGATGATGCAAATGTTGGCGTTATCATTTTAACAGGAGAAGGTGGACGTGCATTCTGTTCTGGCGGCGACCAAAAAGTTCGCGGTCATGGCGGATATGTAGGTGACGACCAAATCCCACGTCTAAACGTATTAGACTTACAACGTCTAATTCGCGCAATTCCTAAACCAGTTATCGCAATGGTAGCAGGTTATGCAATCGGTGGAGGACACGTACTTCATATCGTATGTGACTTAACAATCGCTGCAGACAACGCTGTATTCGGACAAACAGGTCCTAAAGTAGGAAGCTTTGACGGTGGATACGGAGCTGGTTACTTAGCTCGTATGGTAGGCCACAAGAAAGCTCGTGAAATTTGGTACCTATGCCGTCAATACAACGCACAAGAAGCGCTTGATATGGGCTTAGTAAACACAGTAGTACCATTAGAAGAACTTGAAGCAGAAACAGTACAATGGGCACAAGAAATTTTAGCAAACAGCCCAATGGCACTTCGCTTCCTAAAAGCTGCATTCAACGCAGACACAGACGGTCTAGCTGGTATTCAACAACTAGCTGGAGATGCAACGTTATTGTACTACACAACTGACGAAGCAAAAGAAGGCCGCGACGCGTTCAAAGAAAAACGCAGTCCGGACTTCGGTCAATTCCCTCGTTTCCCTTGATCAAACCAAAAGCGGAGCCGACTGTTTAGCCCCGTTGGCTAAGGTTCTTTCGCACAGAAAGTGTTTTTTACTTTCTCGTGCGGAAGGTTCTTAGACGGAAGGGGCTAGGAGGCGCAGCTGGATGAAACCAAAAGCGGAAGCGGCTCGTTTAGAATGTGAGGGGGATGGAGCTTCTGACAAAGAGGCGCTTTTTGCCTCGTAGGAAGAAGCGAAGCCACCGAACATTCTAGCCGCTGTAGCTGGATGAAATCAAAAGCGGAAGCGGCTCGCTTAGAACAAGAGGGCGTTGGAACTCCTGACGTAGAGGCGCTTTTTGCCTCGTAGGAAGGCGTGAAACGACCGACTGTTCTAGCCGCTGTAGCTGGATGAGACCAAAAGCGGAAGCGGCTCGCCTACAAAGTGAGACGCCACCGACGATCAAACCGGAAACAAAACAACTAAGAGACTTGATGTCATATCAGGTCTCTTTCTTTCATGAAAGGAGAATGGATGATGACGACGATGCCAAATTGGTTAAAGCAGCGTGCATTTTTAACACCAGATCGCACTGCAATTGAAATAGAGGAAGAGAAAGTTACTTTTATGCAGCTGCATGAAAAAGTAGTATCTGTTTGTGCGCACCTCCCGCATGTAGGAGTGAAGCGTGGGCAAAAGGTGGCTGTTCTGATGAAAAATGGTATGGAGATGATTACAGTTATTCACGCCCTATCTTACGTAGGTGCAGTAGCTGTACTTTTAAATACGCGTCTTTCAAGAGAAGAGCTACTTTGGCAAATGGATGATGCTGAAGTTGTTTGTTTAGTGACGGATCAACATTTTGATGCTAAAGATGTTCCCGTCTATCCATTCGCCGAGGTGATGAATGGATCGAAGGCGGAAGCATCTATACAAGAAGAATTCGTTTTAGAAGAAGCGATGACAATTATTTATACGTCTGGGACGACAGGAAAACCGAAAGGCGTTATTTTAACGTACGGAAATCACTGGGCAAGTGCAGTCGGTTCATCGTTTAACTTAGGACTTCGCGATGATGATTGCTGGTTAGCTTGTATGCCGATGTTCCACGTTGGCGGATTATCTCTTTTAATGAAAAATATTATGTACGGTATGCGTATTTTACTCGTTCCGAAATACGATGCTAATTTTATTCATAAAGCACTTCAAACGAGGGGCGTTACGATTATTTCTGTCGTTTCTAAAATGTTAACTGATTTATTAGAGAGACTTGGAGAAGGGACATATCCATCTTCTTTACGATGCATGTTACTTGGCGGAGGACCAGCGCCGAAACCGTTATTAGAAACGTGTGTAGAAAAAGGAATTCCTGTTTATCAAACGTACGGCATGACAGAAACATCATCGCAAATTTGTACGTTATCAGCAGATTACATGTTAACGAAAGTAGGGTCAGCTGGAAAGCCACTATTTCAGTGCCAACTTCGTATTGAAAAAGACGGTGTAGTAGTGCCGCCGTTTGCGGAAGGCGAAATCGTAGTAAAGGGACCAAACGTAACAGGCGGTTACTTTAACCGTGAAGATGCGACGCGCGAGACTATTCAAAACGGATGGCTTCATACTGGTGACCTCGGTTATTTAGACGAAGAAGGATTTTTATACGTATTAGATCGCCGCAGCGATTTAATTATTTCTGGCGGAGAAAATATATATCCGGCTCAAATTGAAGAAGTGTTGCTTTCTCATCCCGCGGTAGCGGAAGCTGGTGTTGTCGGTATGGGTGATGAAAGATGGGGACAAGTACCGGCTGCTTTTATTGTCAAAAGCGGAGAGGTAACAGAAGAAGAGATACTTCATTTTTGCGACGAGAAGTTAGCGAAATATAAAGTGCCGAAGAAAGCATGCTTCTTAGAGGAATTACCACGAAATGCTTCGAAGAAATTGTTAAGACGAGAGTTAAGACAATTAGTGGAGGAGATGTAAGTGGAAATAAAAAAAGCGACCCTTTATATAACAGAAATGCCACTCGTCATCCCGTTTGCTGCAAGCTATGGGACTTATGAAAAACGTGAGAGTATCGTTATTGAATTAGAAGATACGGACGGGTACATTGGATTTGGCGAAGTTGTTGCATTCTCTGAACCGTGGTATACGGAAGAAACAGTGAAGACAGCGCTACATGTACTTGAGGATTTTTTATTACCGGATTTATTGAAAGCTGAAATTTCTCATCCAAATGAAATACCAGATTTGTTCCAGTATATAAAGAGAAACCGAATGGCAAAAGCGGGAATGGAAGGAGCTGTTTGGGATTTATATGCAAAGCGTCAAAAGAAGTCATTAGCGACATTACTTGGGGGAACGAAGCCAAAAATTGAAGTTGGTGTTGTGATCGGGATCAATACGATTCCGGTTATGTTACAGCAAATAGAAAAGTACGCAGAAGAAGGATACGAGCGTTTTAAAGTAAAAATCAAGCCAGAGCATGACTACGAGTTATTGAAAGAAATTCGTAAAGAGTTCCCGCACATCCCGTTAATGGCTGATGCAAATTCAGCGTATACATTAGCGGATGCGGAGAAGCTAAAACGACTAGATGAATTTCAATTAATGATGATTGAACAACCGTTAGCGGATCACGATTTTCTTGATCATGCACAGTTGCAAAAGAAAATTGAAACGCCGATTTGTTTAGACGAAAGCATCCATAGTTTAGAAGATGCGCGCGTTGCAATTACGCTTGGCAGTTGCCAAATCGTGAATATTAAGCCAGGACGAGTGGGCGGATTAACTGAGTCGGTTCAAATTCATAATTATTGTATGGAGCATAACATCCCCGTTTGGTGCGGCGGTATGGTGGAGATGGGGATTTCACGAGCGCAAAACGTTGCCCTCGCCTCGTTGCCGAATTTTACAATTCCAGGAGATATATCTGCTTCTAGTAGACATTGGGAGAAGGATATTATTTCGCCGGAAGTGATGCTTGAGGGCGGAAAAGTGATTGTACCGCAAAGTATGGATACTGAGTATGAAGTAGACCGCGGGAGACTGGCGGAAATAACGAAGCAACGGATTATTTTGGAGCGGTAGGGACTTCGTCGTTAATTGTCGGTAAGTCGATATTCCTTGTCGAAACGTCGATATATTAAAAAAATCGTTGATATAATTTAACTTACGATCGATATAATTCTATTTATCAAGGCTACTCAAACGGGTAGCCTTTTCGTATTGTACAAATTGGATAGACTAGTTTACAATCGAGCATATAAAAATGGAACGAGAAACAGGGGGAGTAAAATGAAGCACATTTCAATCTTGATAGCTGATGATGAGGCAGAAATTGCTGATTTAATTGAGATACATTTAGAAAAAGAAGGATATCATGTTGTGAAAGCAGCTGATGGAGAAGAGGCGATTCGAATTATTCAGTCTCAGCCAATCGACTTAGTTGTTTTAGATATTATGATGCCGAAAATGGATGGCTATGAGGTTACGCGTCAAATTCGCGCTAAATATCATATGCCAATCATTTTCTTAAGCGCGAAAACATCTGATTTCGATAAGGTGACAGGGCTTGTACTAGGTGCGGATGATTATATGACGAAGCCTTTTACACCAATTGAATTAGTTGCGCGTGTAAATGCACAACTGCGTAGATTTCTTACGCTAAATCAATCGAAAGTAGAAGAAAGTAAATCTGCTTTAGCAATAGGCGGAGTCGTTATTGATCCTGAGCGAAGAACAGTAAATGTGTACGGAGAACAAGTTGAATTAACACCGAAAGAGTTTGATATTTTATATTTATTAGCGAGTTACCCGAAGAAAGTGTACAATGTGGAAAATATTTTTCATCACGTATGGGCAGATGATTATTATGAAGGCGGAAATACAGTGATGGTACATATTCGTACGTTGCGGAAAAAACTTGGGGAAGATAAAAGAAAGGATAAATTAATAAAAACAGTGTGGGGGGTAGGTTATACTTTTAATGGATAAAAAGATGAGAAGTTTTCGTTCGAAGATGGTTATGCTATTCGCGTTAAGTATGATATTAGCTGGTGGCGTAACATATATAATTTATGAAGGGTTACGGATTTATTATAAATCAGAAGTTCTTTATGAGGATCGTTTAGCCGAAGTGCGTTTTATGATAAGACAAATTGGGGATGTTAATTTCTTTTTAATTATTTTCATCCCTCTATCCATTATGTTTTTCTTCTTTCTTACAAAACCGTATTTAAAATATTTTAATGAGATTTCAAGCGGGATCCATCATCTTGCGAATGGAGATTTTACAAATCAAGTGCGCGTTTCATCGAATGATGAGTTTGGATATATCGCACGTGAAATAAACGTAGCGAGTGAAAAATTAAAGGAAGCAGTGGAACGAGGAGACTTTGCAGAAAGTAGTAAAGATCAGCTTATTGTTAACTTAGCTCATGATTTAAGAACACCGTTAACATCTGTTTTAGGTTATTTAGATTTAATTCTTAAAGATGAGAATTTGACGAAGGAACAAATTGAACATTTTTCCAAGATTGCTTATACGAAATCACAAAGGCTGGAAAGTTTAATAGATGAGCTATTTGAAATTACACGTATGAATTATAGTATGTTGAAATTAAATAAACAACCGATTGATGTAGGTGAGCTGCTTATGCAGCTAGACGAAGAATTGTATCCGTCACTAGAGAAACATCATTTAGAAGCTAGATTGAATATTGATCCCCATTTACCGATTAACGGTGATGGGAAATTACTAGCAAGGGTATTTGAAAATCTTTTAACGAATGCGATTCGTTACGGATATGATGGACAGTTTGTTGATATGAACGGATATATGGACCAAGAAGAGGTAGTAGTACAAATTATCAATTACGGAGATAGCATTCCAGAAGATGATTTACCGTTTCTTTTTGATATGTTTTATACAGGTGATAAAGCGAGAACAGAGAACCGTGGCGGGACAGGTTTGGGACTATTTATTGCAAAAAATATCATCGAGCAACATAACGGGACAATCTCTGCTGAAAGTAATGTAGTTAGAACGATATTTGAAGTGAGATTGCCAAAAGATGAGAACTTAACAATTTAATAAAAATTTAAACTTTACCCCACTTTTTATTTTAATAGTTTTTTCTATTCTATACGTAAGTTACGTTAAGGAGGAACTAGAAATGAAAAAGTGGGTATTTGTTTTTCTTTTTATAGCATGCACAGTATGTGTAGGCTTTTATATATCACCGTTATTTCAAAAGAAAATTGATGTGAAAATCGGCGGGAAAGATAGTACGGTAAAGGCTGTAAATACGGAAAAGATAGAGATTACAGAAGAACAAATTTATAAAGGGGATCTATTATTAGTTAACAAAGATTACCCAGTAAAAAAAGATAGTATCAGGTCTGATATTATAAATGTAAATCATAATAGTGAATTAGTAAGAGGCTATGTAATATTTGATAGAAACCTTCGTTTATCAAAGGATGTTGTGAAAAAGTTTTTGAACGTTGTCGATGCAGCTGGGAAAGATGGAATACAGCATTTCTTAATGAGTAGCGGGTATCGAAATTTTAAAGAACAAAGTAAATTATATAAAGAAAGGGGATCTGATTATGCACTCCCAGCAGGATACAGTGAGCATAATTTAGGGTTATCACTGGACGTTGGGTCTACTCAAATGAAAATGGAGAAAGCTCCTGAAGGAAAATGGATTGAAGAGAACGTGTGGAAGCACGGCTTTGTATTACGCTATCCGAAAAATAAAAGTAACATTACAGGCATACAATATGAGCCTTGGCACATTCGTTATGTCGGCTTACCACATAGCGCAATTATGCAAAAGAAGAAAATTACGTTAGAGGAATATTTGGACTTCTTAAAAGAGAAAAAAGAAATTTCAACGAATGTAGAAGGTAAGAAATACACGGTTTCTTATCATAAAGTTTCTGGGAACATGAAAGTGAATGTTCCAGTAAATAAGCAGTATGAAATTTCGGGGAACAATATGGACGGGGTTATTGTGACGGTTCAGGAATAGTGAAAAAATATCTGAGGTAGATAGATTGTTGTATTCTACACTACATATTATTAATAATTACCTCAAGATATTGTTAGATGGATGCTAGTATGTTTAAAGTTCATTTTATCCCGCTATTTGTGGATATTCCGATTGGTGAGGGCTAATAATCAGTGGAGGATGAATCCCCGCTGATTAAAGTTTCACTTTATTTAAGGGGAGACCATGTATACCCCATACATCGGTTATTTAGCTTGATAGACATTGTAGTTGAAAATAATAAAATCGCTGAGGTGACGAAAGCTGGTGCTGGGGATACTTATACGAGCGGGGTTATTCATGGCGAGATAGAAGAGTTTGCACCAGAGAAAGCTGTTTCATTTGCGTCAGCAACTGGAATGCTTGCACATACAATCGTCGGTGATACGCCAATGTCATCAGAGAAAGATATACTTCGGGCAATGATGGCATCAGTAGGTGATGTAGAAAGGTAGTGGGTGTAACGGTGAACGTAACGAGGTATACATTTAGAAAACTTTAGAGATGAAGTTGGCGAAGTAATTGAATATAGTGAAGGCTACTACAATACAGAAATGCAGCATTATGTAGTGAATTACGATAAAGAGGAAGCAAATGCTTCCTCTTTTTTTGCGGAAATCTATAGGAAAGGAGTATCGATTTTTACTTTTACGAATGAAGCTCAATTTCTAAAACAAGCCCGTTTTTAGATGAGCCAAGCTTCCTATTCGCCCTGAAAACATAATATAAATGGAATCCCCTCATTTAGAGCAAGGTGAACTTGTTATGAATGATACTAAAGGAGGAATAGAGTAATGAGCGAAAAGTGTGAACACAGACATGATGATTGTCACCGTAGACATGGTTGTGGAGGCGGTTTTGCGCTTCTAATCGTATTGTTTATTTTATTAATCATTATCGGTGCTAGCTGCTTCGGCGGTGGCGGTGGTTGTGGTTACGGCGGTTATGGTGGATATGGCGGCGGCTATGGTGGATACTGCTGCTAATTATTAAAAACTATTGAAAATGGCTTTGTGCGTATTGCACAAGGCCATTTTATTCATATTTTTATATGCTGTGATAATTTATTAATGTACAGAGAACGGATTAAGAAGAAGAAAATAATCTCGATAATCCCGAACAAAGTAAGTATAATCACTAATTCCTTTAATAAAGAGAAAGAGAACATGCTTTGTAAAAACTGAATCGCAAATATTGTATGAACACCAGCAACGATATAAGGAATGAAAAATAAAATTCCTAATTGAATCGTTGCAGAACGAAACATTTCCGATTCTGTTAAGCCAAGTTTTGTAATTGTAATGTACTTTTGTTTTTCAGTCGTTAAATCATTATACATACGGAAGTATAAAACACTAGCTGCCCCGATAAAGAACATAAAGCCAAGAAATGTCCAAATAAAGAAAGTAGCAATTGAATTTCCTTTACTGTAGTTTAGATAATCAGTAGCTGTATGAATATTAAATGGAGTGTTAGGAGCCGATTCTATATCTTTATATGCCTTATAGAAGCTATCCGCATCATTACTAATATGTTTTAACATATTTTTTGTCGGAACAATTGCATCTTCCCAGTTTTCAACGAAGTAGTTATAAACTGTGGTCGTTTCAATATGAGGAATCACATTATTAAATGCATAATCTTGTACAACAATTATATGTGGGAATGCATAGGCTGGTTCGATCCCTTTATTAATAAATCCTTTAATATGAAATTCTTTTTTATTTGATCCGAGTGTAATTGTATTTTGTTTTGCAAATGGATTGGATACAAGGTTTAATAGTTCTGGCGAGTACCGAGAAATAATATAAACTTGTGTAGAATCAAGGGTTATTTCCGGCCTCTGTAATTGTTTCGCAAGTGTGTTATAGTCACTCATTTTCATAAGAGTAATGTCTTCTTTTAAAGCTGTATCTTGTAACACTGTGAACTTATGCTTATTGTATTGAAAATTAGCATTTGTAAGCTCCGTTTCAATTGTAGTAATGTGCTTTTGTTCAAATGAATTTTCACCTTTGGACGTATAGGTGAAGGGGAAAGGATATCGTTCTAATGTCGATGCTTTCGTATTATTATTAGCAGCAAATAGCCCAATGATAATTGTGAATGCAAGTGCTGACAACATAGAAACGATAAAGAGCACATTAATATTACTACGCGTACGGCTAGCTAAATCTGAAATCCATAACATGTTTATTTGTTTCATATAAAACTTTCTCCGCTTTTTTAAGATAAAGATAAAGAGGAGAAATGTTTGTGAAAAGAATAAATATGTCCCGACTACTACGAGCGGTAAAATAGATAATATAATAAAGGCTACCGATCCATTCCGTACATTTTTTTCTGTTACGTAGCCTTGCGGATAACCAGCAATATAATAGCACAGTCCTAAACAAATTAAGGCAAATAATGAAATGAGTATAGACGGCCTTTTTTCGTCTTTTTCATTTTTATTATTTTTAATTAATCGAGTTGTTTTACGAGTACGAATGAACATCGGTGTAAATGTAGAAACGATGAAAAATAAAATAATAAATGTTACTGTTGTAACGATAATTGCTTCTGTTGGCCAATATAAATAGAGGCCTTTAGCATTTGTTAATTTAGAAGTAACGAGTAAGAAAAGGTTAGAAAATACAAGCCCGCCTTGAATACCAGCAAAAATAGCGAGCATTCCGATAATCATATTTTCAGTAAACAAAAGACGTTTTAATTGTTTTTGAGATATACCGAGAACAGTTAAAACGCCAAATTGCTGTTTCCGGACATTTAAAAATGTTCCAATAGAATATAAGAGAAAGAAGAACGAGAACAAAACGATAACAAACTGTGCCATGCCAGCTAAGTTCATGAGAGGGTCTTGTTCATGTGATTGATTCATAATTTGTAACTGTGGGTGATATGCGTATACAGTAAATGAAAAGAAAACCATGATAGCAAACGCACTACTTACAAAGTAGGCGAAATATGCTTTCGAATTACGCGAGACATTTTTAAATGCGAATTGCCAAAATGTCATCCACGTCTTCCTCCTAATAAGGCTAAAACATCTAATATTTCTTGATAAAATTTCTCACGGTACAATCCGCGGTGTAGTTCATTGTAAAGTTCTCCATCTTTAATGAAAATAACACGGTTACAATAACTTGCTGCAAATGGATCGTGTGTAACCATTAAAATTGTTGCATCTTCTTCTTTGTTTAACTTCGTAAATAGCTCCATTACATCGATGGCTGCTTTTGAGTCCAAGTTTCCTGTCGGTTCATCAGCTAGTAAAAGAGACGGATGATGAATAACAGCACGTGCTACTGCAGTACGCTGTGCTTGTCCTCCTGATACTTCAAAGATACGCTTGTCTAAAATATGATCAATTCCAAGTTTTTTTGAAATGTTATCAAGCTTTTCATCCATTTCTTTTAATGGAACATTATCTAATGTTAAAGGTAGTACGATATTTTCACCGATTGTTAGTGTATCTAGTAGGTTAAAGTTTTGGAAAACAAATCCTAATTCTTGGCGACGGAAAATAGCTAACTTCTCTCTACGAAATGTGTGCGGTTTTTTTCCGTTAATAACGACATCACCAGAAGTAGGAGAATCAATTGTAGAAATAACGTTTAAAAACGTAGATTTACCGCTACCAGATGGCCCCATAATCGCAACGAATTCACCTTTATCTACGTGTAAATTTATATTTTTTAAAGCAGTATGAGGGACCTTCCCCTCATACACTTTTGAGACGTTTTTAATGTGTAATACTTCTTCCATAGTAATCACCTTTCTATTTTCTAAAACTTAATGTGTTGTGATAATTTTTGCATATAAAAGGAACGAATTAAAAGGAAAAATAAAATTTCAACTGTTCCAAAAATCATAAGTACGACTGTAATTTCAGCGAAGAACGAGAGATGTAATATTTCTTGTAGCATCTTTGTCGCAAACATCGTATGGATCGATGCCATAATGTAAGGGACGAAGAATAAAATAGCCAGCTGAATTGTCGCTGAACGTTTCATTTCAGATTCAGTTAAGCCGATTTTCGTGATCGTTATATACTTTTCTTGCTCGTTTGTTAAATCTGTATACATGCGGAAGTAAAGGACACTACCAGCACCGATAAAGAAAATAACGCCAAGGAAGGTTCCGATTAAAAAGAATGAAGCGACATTTAGTTTCGTGTTATATAGAGAGTTACTCGCTTCACTTGCATGGAACGGCGGGTGCTCTGCTTGGATAGCTGCATTGTCGTTAGCGATTTTTGTTATAAATGCTGAACCGATGTTATGTGCTTTTTCCCAATCCATAACTTTGAAGCTATATACACTCATTTGTTTTGAAATAGTTGATAGGGCTTCTACATTTTCATCAGATAGTATGAGCAATTGGTATATTAAGTTATTTGGTAATGGGTTATAACTTTTATATTCTTTCACTTGTAGTTGTAAATTGTTTTGAGTAAGTGTAAGAGTATTTTTCTTTTCGTTATTTTGAAGTGTTCCAAAGACTTGATCATCTAAGTCTTTCATAAGAATATAAGATTCATCCTTATTCAACGTAAGAGTTTCCCAATTTAACGCCTTAGCAAGTACATTATAGTCACTTTGTTTAATGGCATAATAGAGCTGCGGGTTATCTTCAGCTGAAGATACTTCATATATATCCGTTTTAAATTTTGTATACGTAAAGTGCTCTTCATTAAATTTTTGCTCTAACCAGTTTAAATGTTCGTTAGCCAACGTATTTTCAGTATGTGATAAATATGTAAAAGGGAAAGGGTTTTGCCTAATTTCATCAAACTTTGTAAATTTCCCGAATCCATATAAGAATGTAATCATTGTAAAAGCGAGCGTTGATAGCATCGCGACGATAAACAACATATTAATATTTGTTCGAATGCGCGTTGCTAAATCAGAAATCCAAAGCATATTAATTCGTTTCATATAAAATTTTCTTCGCGTTTTTAATATACGAATGAGTAAAAAACTAATCTGTGAAAAGAAAAAATATGTTCCAGCTGCAACGAGTGATGGAATGACCAATATACTAGAGACGGCGTACAAAAGTCCAATTACAGTTCCAAGTGACATGAAATATAACGGATTTGCTGCTAATACGTATCCAGATATTAAACATAGCGCACCAAATAAAGAAATAAGCACGGATGCTTTTCTTTCTTTATGTTGTTTTCCTTCTTTTAAAAGTCGTACAGCTTTTCTCGTGCGGATCAGCATCGGTGTAAAAGACGATACGAGAATAAAGAGACCGAGAAAGATTACAGTTGTTAAAATAATAGCGCCTGTAGGCCAATATAAATATAGACCAGGCACATGCGTAATTTTGGCGGTAACTAATAAAAAGAACTGTGAAAAGACAAGTCCAAGTTGTATGCCAAAAAATATAGAAAGAATACCAATTAACATGTTTTCTAAAAAGACGAGTCTTTTTAATTGTTTTTGGGATATGCCAAGTACTGTTAATATCCCGAACTGTTTTTTTCGTACTTTTAAAAACGTACCAATAGAATAGAGTAAAAAGAAAAATGAAAAGAACACAATGACAACTTCTGAAATTGTCATTAATACGTTCAGAGCATAATTTACGTCTGTCATGTGCAATTTCGGATGAAATAAATAAACTGCAAATGAGAAAAAAATGGCGATGGAAAACGCACTGCTTACAAAATAGGCGAAATAAGCTCTGGCGTTCCTTGTGACGTTTTTAAATGCAAACTGCCAAAATGTCATTCACCTAAACCTCCTAATAGAGTAAAGATGAAAAGAGTATAAGAGATACTCCTTTCATCAAATTTGCTTTAAATATTTTGTCCATTCGTATATTGTGATAACTTTTGCATATAAAGCGAACGAATGAATAAGAAAAAGATGATTTCAACTATGCCAAAAATAATAAGAACGGCTGAAACTTCTTTGAATAATGATAGATCAATTACATCTTGGAGCATTTTTGTCGCAAACATTGTATGAATGGATGCCATAACGTACGGAACAAAAAATAAAATGCTAAGTTGAATGGTCGCAGAACTTCGCATTTCTGCATCGGTTACACCTATTTTAGAAATCGCCACGTATTTTTCTTGCTCGTTCGTTAAATCGGTATACATTCTGAAGTAAAGAACGCTGCCTGCTCCAATAAAGAAAATGACTCCTAGGAATGTCCCGATTAGGAAGTATGCGGCACTACCAGATGTGATTCTATATAATGAGCCTGCTGATTCAAAGTAGCGAATGAGAGACCCTTCGTGCTGAGAATTTTGTCGGTCTTTTTGTATTTTTTGTATAAAATCATCGGCAATTTTATACGTCTGTTCCCAGTTTTGTATTTTGTAATTGTACGCTGATATATGCATTGTTGTATTTGGTAAGTTGTTTATAACAGCGTCAGGTACAACCAACGTTTGATAGGAAAAACTAGATGGAATTGCATTGACAGGTTCATAGCCTTTTACTCGTAATTTCGTATTTGTACTAGAGAGTGTAATGTAATCTCTGTGGTAGCTTTGCTCAAATTCGTTGAATATGGTGATATAAGATGTCCCATTTAAAACATATGCTTCGTTATCATCTATGAATAGTTGTTTCATTCGTAAAGAATCTGCAAGTTTGTTATAGTCACTTTGCTTAATTGCGTATACGTCATTATAAATAGCTATATCTTTATCTTCCTCTAGTGGTGCTTCATATATATCAACTTTTATTTTCTTATAAGAGAAATGTTCTTTTTGTAATTGTTGCTCAAGCCAATTTAAATGCTCTGTAACAAAAGGATTCGCATCATAAGAAAAATAAGAAATTGGGAAGGGGGAGTTTCTCGTAACTTCTAATTTCGTAAATTTCCCGAGCCCATATAAAAACGTAATCATTGTAAAAGCGACAGTAGAGAGCATCGCCACAATAAAAAGCATATTAATATTCGTTCGAATACGGCTTGCTAAATCAGAAATCCAAAGCATATTAATTCGTTTCATATAAAACGTTCTTCTTTTCTTTAAAATATAAATAAGTAAAAAACTAATTTGAGAAAAGAAGAAATACGTCCCAATTGTAACAAGCGTTGGAATCACGAAAATACTTGAAACCATATATATAACGCCTACTTGTGGATTTATTGAAACGAAATATTTAGGGTTCGCTGCTAAAAGATAACCACCTAATAAGCAGATAGCACCAAATAGAGAGACGAATATGGATGGTTTTCTTTCTTTTTGTTTTCCACCATTAACTTTTAAAAGATGTACCGTTTTTTTCGTACGAATTAGCATTGGTGTCAATGAAGATACAGCGATAAAGAGACTAAGAAATACAATCGTTGTTAAAATAAAAGCATTCGTAGGCCAATATAAATATAGTCCTGGTAGATGTGTAATTTTCGCTGTTACTAATAAGAAAAATTGCGAAAAGATAAGACCGAACTGCATACCGAAAAAGATAGATAAAATCCCAATTAACATATTTTCAGTGAAAATGAGTCGATGTAATTGCTTTTTTGATATACCTAAAACGGTTAACACACCAAATTGTTTTTTACGAACTTTTAAAAACGATCCGATTGAATAAAGTAGAAAGAAGAACGAGAACAAGACAATGACAACTTCTGAAAACATCATTAATCCTGAAATTTCAGAGATCATACTGAAATTTTGTAATTTCGGATGAAACAAATAAACAGCGAATGAAAAGAAAACAGCAATTGAAAACGAGCTACTTACGAAATAAGCGAAGTAAGCTCTTGCATTACGTGTTACATTTTTAAATGCAAATTGCCAAAAATTCATATGCTATACCTCCAAGTCGAAAGGATAGCCCTATTTGTATTACAAAAAATGTATGAGAGTAAATTCTCATACATTTCAGGAGTAACTAAGTTCATTCCTCAGTCACCTTCTCTAACGGATTGTTTGCGGCGTTATGGAAGATGATTTTAATCGTCGTTCCTTTACCAACTTCAGAATCTAGTTTGACAGAGTGCCCTAAATAATCACAAATTTTACTTACAATATAAAGGCCCATACCAGTAGATTCTCCGAAGGTACGACCATTTTTCCCTGTGTAAAATGGTTCAAATACTCTTCGAATATCTTCTTGCGGAATACCTACGCCTTCATCACGAACTTCTAAAATAATATCTTTTCCGTTTCGATAAGCTGATAAGAATACCTTCTTCCCGCGCTCACCAGAGTAACGAACAGCATTGGTCATTAACTGATAGATAATGAATTTTAACCATTTCGCATCAGACGCAACTTTTAAATCAGAATGAACTTCTAAAACGGGGAAGACGCCATTACGAATGAATAGTTCTTTTAGACCGTTAATATTTTTTGTTACCGTATCTTTTAATGAAATCGTCTCGACATGGAAATCTTCATGGAAGTTATTTAACCGAGCCATGTATAAAGCCATATCAAGCCCTTGGTTTAGGCGCTCTAATTCCTTCTTGAACTTTGGAATTAAATGTTCATCTTCCATTTCGAGCACCATAAGCTGCATGACAGAAACAGGTGTCTTCATTTGATGCACCCAGTGGTTAATGAATAATTGATGTTCTTGTTGTTTTACTTCATATGATTGTAGTTCTTTTTGGAAGAGACGGTACTGCGTACGTACGAGTTCATTGACACCGTGAGGCATTGGAGCGGTTGCTCTTTCAATAAATGCGTCTTCCATTTTTTCTGGTTGCTCACTTAATCTATGATACATTCTACGATTGCGAACGTAACGATAAGCGAGGAAACAAATGAATAAGTATAAGCTTAAAACTACGAAGTAAAATTTATTATTTTGAAATCCATCTACTGCATCATAGAGAACGAAAATGATACCGAAGTTTAATACGTACAGTAGAAAAAATGCAAAATGATCACGTAAAAATAGCTTCATGCTTATTCACTCCAAGTTGCGTTAAAACGATATCCAAGTCCACGTACTGTTTCAATAGAGTTCTCAATACCAAGCTCATTAAACTTCTTACGAAGACGCGTAATATTTACGTTTAATGTATTTTCTTCCACGAAGCTTTCATCGTCCCAAAGCGCAGCTAATAAATCTTCACGGCTTGCTGTACGCGGGAATTTAGATAATAACATTTCAGCTAAAATTGCCTCTTTCTTCGTTAAAAGAACTTGTTCAGATCCGAAGTGAATTTCAGGGCGTTCTGGGAAGAGTTTTAAGCCTTCTACTTCAACGATACGCTCAGAAATGTTTGGTGCATAATCACCGTAAATACGGCGTAATTGTCCTTTAATTTTCGCCATTACAACGTCATAGTGGAACGGTTTTGTAATGTAATCATCAGCACCGCTTTCAATCGCCATAATTTGTTCCATCTCACCAGCACGCGCGGAAATGAAAATAATTGGACAAGTAGATTCATGACGAATTTGACGGCACCAGTAGAAACCATCGAATTTCGGTAAGTTTACATCCAGTAAAACAAGATGTGGTTTCACAGCGTTAAACGATTCCATAATATCATCGAAATTCTCCGCTACAACAGCTTCATAACCGTACTTTTGAATGTGAGATTGCAGTAATGATGAAATATTTGGATCGTCTTCAACGATTAAAATTTTGTACATATGTATATTCCTCCTAAAAAAACAATTGTAGCTATAGTGTATCATGTGTTTCAAGTCTTTTCATTATGTTGAAAGATAAGCTAGTAAACAGTATAGGTCAAAAGTGTGAAAAGTAAAAAGGGCGCTGGATATGATTGACAAATATTAGTAATCGGTTTAATATTTAGATAAATATCTAAATGTCTAATTAGTGAAAGGGAGAAAGACATTGAATCAAGCATTCAAAGCATTAGCAGATCCAACAAGGCGAAAGATTTTAGACTTATTAAAAGAAGGGGATCTAACCGCTGGTGAAATTGCTGAACATTTCAATATGACAAAACCAAGTATTTCACACCACTTAAACGCACTTAAAAATGCTGAACTTATTCAAGATGAGAAGAAAGGGCAATTTGTTTTGTATTCTTTAAACACGACTGTTTTTCAGGATGTATTGAATTGGGTGTTTACGTTTACGAATAAGGGGGAAGAGGGGAAATGAAAAAACATCTTTTTGCAATTATATTAATTCTTATAACTTGTATCGCATGGGCGTTTGCTTGGCCACATTTGCCGGATACAATCGCGACACATTGGAGTGGTGGTAAGGTAGATGGTTATTCATCTAAACTTTACGGAATGATTTCTATGGTTGGAATTATGATTGTTTTATATATTTTTCTAAACGTGTTACCAAAGATTGATCCAAGGAAAGCAAATTACGAGAAATTTTCTAAAGCTTTTATGATGATGAATAACGGGATACTGCTACTACTATTTGTAGGGAATATAGATATTATTACAAGTGGACTCGGATATAATTTATTCATTAATCGTGTACCGGAATTATTAGTGGGTGTTTTGTTTATAGTAATAGGAAATTATTTACCACAATGCAAGCCTAACTTTTTCGTCGGGATGCGTAATCCTTGGACATTAAGTAATGAAGAAGTATGGAGAAAGACACATCGATTTAGCGGGAAAGTATTTGTGGCTTTGGGACTTATTATGATTATAAGTGTTTTCGCTCCGGCTGATTGGAGATCTTATATGATGCTTGGGATTATAGTAGTTGCTGTCATTATAACGAATTTATATTCTTACGTTTTATATAAAAAAGAAGTACAACTGTGAGCTATATTCGTCAAATTTTATAGTTATAGTTTCTAGGCTTTAAGAGATTTAAATACTCAGTGGAGATAACAAAGGCCACTGAGTAAATTTTTTATCAAAAGGTCTGAAAATTCAGTTAAAAAACAGATGGTTTGGGGGAAATCACATGTTAGAAATTGTGAATTTTAGCAAGACATACAAAGGTGGTAAGAAAGCAGTAGATCATTTAAATATTACTGTGCAAGCAGGAGATATCTTTGGATTTATCGGACATAACGGCGCGGGGAAAAGTACAACAATTAAGTCATTAGTAGGAGTTATCGAGTTTGAAGAGGGTGAAATTTTTGTTGATGGCCATTCAGTAAAAAAGGATCCAATTGCATGTAAGAGAGTAATGGCGTATATTCCTGATAATCCAGATTTGTATGAGCAATTAACAGGAATTCAATATTTGAACTTTGTTGCGGATGTATTTAAAGTGTCTGCGAAGGATCGGGAAGAACAGATACAGAAATATGGGGATGCCTTTGAGATTACACCTTATTTAGGAGACTTAATATCTTCTTATTCACACGGTATGAAACAAAAAGTAGCGATTATATCGGCGGTTTTGCATAAACCGAAATTATTAGTTTTAGATGAACCTTTCGTTGGTCTTGATCCAAAGGCAGCCGTAGTATTGAAAGGTATTATGAAAGAGCTTTGTGAAAAAGGAAGTGCGATTTTCTTTTCTACGCACGTTTTAGATGTAGCTGAGAAGTTATGTAATAAAATAGCGATGATTAATAGAGGGAAATTAGCACTTTCAGGGGAAGTGAATTCTTTAATAAAGGAAGGCTCATTAGAAGAGCTCTTTATGAAGGAGCTTGCTAATGAATACTAATAGTTTAGGTCTTTTGAAAATCCGGTTGATAACGCAGCTCGGTTTAAACACTTTTAAATACGAAAAAGATAAGAAAAAGAGGCAGAATAAAATTTTACTGACAGCATCTATTGCCTTAGTTGGTGTCCTGTTCATGTTATATTGCGGAGCCTCGGCATACGGATTGGTGAAACTAGGAATGAGTGAAATTATTCCAGTCTATGCACTAGTTATTAGCAGTGTATTAACGTTGTTTTTCACTATATTTAAGGCAAATGGAGAAATTTTTGCTTTTAAGGATTACGATCTTTTAATGTCATTACCGATTCGTGTAAGTACGGTTATCGCAAGTAGATTTTTGTATTTATACTTGCTGAATACACTCTTCTCAATCATAATCATGCTACCAATGGGAGTTGTGTATGGCATCTATGAGAATCCATCATTTTCTTTTTACTTTATGTGGTTCATCAGTATGTTTATAGCATCTTTAATTCCAACAACAATAGCAGCGATTTTTGGAGCTGTGATTACGGCAATCGCTTCTAAATTTAAAAATACGAATAAAATAACTACGATTTTAAGTTTTATAGTAATTATTACATTCGGCTTCTTTATGCTAAAAAACGGAAATGCTCAATATAGCCTTACTGATATGAACGGAATTGGTACGATTGTTTCGGAGCAATTAACGAAAGTGTATCCATTAGCTAACATGTTTCAAAAAGCAATTGTTCATGCTGATATTGTAGCTTTCATCCTATTCGTTGGGATATCAGTTATTTGGTATTATCTTTTTATAAAAATACTTTCGTTTAAATATAAGCAAATAAACACAGGAATTTCCACTTATCATATGCTTTCAAATTATAAGATTAATAGTATGAGAAAAGAAAGTGTATTGGTCGCATTGTATAAAAAAGAACTGAAGCGTTTCTTCTCTTCTACAGTGTATGTCATAAATAGTGGAATGGGAGTCGTGCTGGCGATAGCTTTCTCGCTGGCTATAGTTGTAGTAGGGCCAAGTCAATTAATAGCGTATCCTGGAATTGAGTCGATTTTGCAAAAGATTGCGCCATTTACTATTGCAGCAGCGATTTCGATGACATGTACAACATGTGTGTCATTGTCTTTAGAAGGAAAAAATATATGGATTATTAAGTCATTGCCTATAGCGCCAAAGATGATTTATGACAGTAAAATTCTTATGAATCTTTCATTAAGTATACCTGCATCACTTATTAGTGCTGTATTACTAATAATAGGGTTAAAATTAGATGTTTGGAGTTCTTTTTTAATCATAATAACACCGATAACATATTCAGTATTTTCGGCAGTATGGGGGATTTTTATTAATAATCGATTTGGTTATTATGATTGGGTATCAGAAACGCAAGTAGTAAAACAAAGTGTAGGATCATTTGTTGGTATGTTTGGTGGCTTAATTGTGGCTGTTATACCTGCCTTATTAATCGGTACGGCTGCTATCTCGAACTACAGAGTATTTACTTTTTTAGTTGTTATAGTGCTTGCGATTATTACTATTTTCTTGTATAAGAACGAGTCGAGAAGAAGTATAAAATAAGAAGCTGCTTTTCCTTTAAAGAGGAAGAGCAGCTTCTTTATTTTGAAACAGTTTAGCCCTGTATATTACTTTTTCAAAACAGGTACCCATATCTCGCTTTTGAAATTCGGCGAGGATACGTCTTTACTTTCATTCCACAATATTTCCGGTCCTTCTGCTAGTTCATAATTCGAAGAAGGGAACCATTCGGAATAAATACGCCCCCATACATTTTGCAGTGCATCAGGAAATGGACCGACCGCTTCAAATATAGCCCACGTTGAAGCTGCAACTTCCAGTTGTGCGAATTGCTCTGGACAATCCTTTGTTGTGGCTACTCCAATGTAGTGATCAAGTTCGCCTTTTTCCTCCATTCTTCCTTCAGAGAAATTAGTAGAGGCACTAATGATTCCGTTTGGTTCCACATTTGAAAGTGACTTTAATGTTTGAATAGCCCCCGGATCTAAACTTTTCCACATCGAAGCAATTTCTTCATTTACACCGTTAAATACAATCGGTACTCGTTTTGTAATGCCTATAATTCGAAATGGTTCTTTTTCTTCAATTCGATAATTCATTTCATGTCCTCCTTGAATCGATAATTGGAAGGTCATTGGGGAATATGCTTTCAAAGAATGACTACTATTTCGGGCCTCTGAAGGTGTTATGCCGTGTAAGTTTTGAAAGGCACGAGAGAATGAATCTGGTGAGTTGTAGCCATATTTAATAGCGACATCAATGACCTTTACATTGCTGTTTTTTAGTTCAAAGGCAGCGAGAGTAAGACGTCTACAGCGAATATAATCAGATAGTGATATGCCAGCTAGAAATGAAAACATCCTTTTAAAGTGATATTCAGAGCAGAGAGCTAGCCTCGCAACTTCTTTAAAATCAATTTCATCTGTCAGGTTGTCTTCAATATATTGCATTGCTGCATTCATATTTTTAAGTGAATCCATACTATGACCTCCTCTGTACATAGAATAGCAGGAACGAAATAGCCCCATCCGACATTTCGTGCACAACTTTGTAGGTAGTTTTTTCACCTTACAAAAATGTAATGTTCCTGTAAGGAGAATGAATGGATGGTATGTTATCCCAATGTTATAGTAACAAAGTACTTTCATTCATGAGGTTAAATTTTGATGTCTTTACTTATGCGCCTTACATAACTGTCATGTTTGTGTAAGAAACATCGATAGTGGCAAGGGTAGAGAGTGTATATAGTTGAAAATAGAGAATAGAAGAAATGAGGGATGTCGAGATGAAAACAGTGTTAGAAGCAAAAAATATTAAAAAAGTATATGACACAGGTGGAAATAAATTTGAAGCGTTAAAAGGTATTAACTTACAAGTAAAAGAAGGAGAGTTCGTTGGAATTATGGGACCTTCTGGTTCTGGTAAGACGACTCTTTTAAATGTTCTTTCTACAATTGATAATGCGACGGACGGTGAAATTTTAATTGATGGAAAAGATATCGTGAAGATGAATGATGATAAGTTAGCGTTGTTCCGCCGCGATCATTTAGGTTTCATTTTCCAAGATTATAACTTATTAGATACGTTAACGGTGAAAGAGAATATTGCTTTACCACTTGCGTTATCGAAAGTAAAGGCAAATGAGATTGATCGCCGCGTTCTTGAAATCTCGAAGAAGTTCGGTATTGATCATATTTTAAGTCAGTTCCCATATCAAGTATCTGGTGGACAGAAGCAGCGCTGCGCGGCATCGCGTGCAATCGTTACGAATCCGAGTATGATTTTCGGGGACGAGCCAACTGGAGCGCTGGATTCTAAATCTGCAACAGATTTACTTGAAAGTATGAAGTCGTTAAATGAATATGATAACTCAACAATTTTAATGGTAACGCACGATGCATTTGCAGCAAGTTATTGTAAACGAGTTATTTTCATTAAAGATGGTGAGTTATATAAAGAATTGCAACGCGGCGAATTAACACGTAAACAGTTCTTCCAACAAGTCGTTGACGTAATGTCTTCTATTTCTGGAGGTATGGCTGATGACCTTATCTAGCATTGCCCTCCGCAACATACAGCGGAATTTTAAAGACTACTTTGTATATTTTGCATCTATGATTTTTAGTATTGTAATTTATTTTACATTTAAAGCACTGCAGTACAATTCCCAAATGGAAAAAGCAGCGGAAGCTTCTAAAAAAATTAGTGGCGCATTCCAAGTTTCAAGTGTCATGCTTATCATTTTCGTAGCAGTGTTTATTATATATTCAAACGGATTCTTTACACGTAAACGTAAAAAAGAAGTTGGATTATATTCTTTACTAGGTATTCGTAAAAGACAAATTGGTAAAATGCTTTTTTATGAAAATATGTTAATGGGGTTAATGTCTTTAATTATCGGGATTGCGATTGGAAGCGTCCTTTCAAAATTATTCCTTGAGTTATTAGTAAGCATGATGGGACTAAACTTAAATGTTCATTTTGAAGTACCGATGGGTGCAATTATTGATACAGCAATTATTTTCTTTGTGATTATTTTATATACATCACTTCAAGGATATCGTTTAATTTATCGCTTTAAGTTAATTGAACTTTTCCGTGCAGAACGCGAAGGGGAAGCAATGCCAAAGGGATCAGTCGTTATGGCATTAATTTCATTGTTCTTAATCGGTTCAGGTTATTTCTTAGCGTTAATGTATGTGAAGGCACTTAAGTATGCAGACTTTATGGCAGTCGCACTTTACATTTTGCTGGCGACAGTATTAGGTACGTACTTACTATTTATGTTCTTTACAGTATTCGTATTAAAGCGTGCACGAAATAATAAATCGTCGTTTTATAACGGTATGAATATGGTAACAACGTCACAGTTACTATACCGTATTAAAGGAAACGCAAAATCACTTGCAACAATTTCTATTTTAAGTGCGGTAACATTAACAGCTGTTGGTACGTCTGTTACGATGTATTACAACACATTTACGCAATCAAAAGCATTCACGCCGTACAGTTATTCTTATGAGAAAAAAGATGCAGCATTAGATAAGAAAGTAAATGAGATTCTTGCGGAAGAGAAGAAAGATCACCCTGTTAAAAATCAATTTGAAGTTGAGACGGTTCCTGTAAAAGGGAAATTTAAAGGAGATAAAGTTGATTTCATTCTTAATATGAACTATACGATTTCAGAGAAATATCAGTTTATGTCTCAGTCGGAATTTAACAAACTCGCTAAAAAAATCGATGCGGAAACAGTGAATGTAGCTACTGGTGAAGCATTTATATATGATAGTTCGTATATTGAAGGGCATGAGTTTAGTCCTCACTATAAAGGAAATAAAGCGGTATTCCAAATTGGAAACGAAACGAAGCAATTAACGATTCAAGGTGCAAATGATAGTGCCATTACAAATTTAGGTGAACTAGTTGTTGTCGTTTCAGATGAAATGTATGAACAAGCGAAGCAAGCATTTGGAACACGCGTTGTAAAAAATATTGATGTAAAAGATGAAAAAGATAGTAAAGTGTTAACAGAAAAATTAACAAAAGTGATGCCAGCTGGTGAATCAGAAATGGTACCATCGTTTAGAGATTTCTATACTGGTTTCCATATGGGGCTTGAAGGAACAGGATTAATGATGTTTATTGGAATGTTCTTAGGTCTTGTATTCTTATTAGCAACAGGTTCTATCATTTACTTCAAGCAATTAACGGAAGCAAATGCTGACCGTGAGCGTTACGTTGTACTTCGTAAAGTCGGAGTAACGAAACAAGAAATGAAAAAGGCTATCGCAAAACAAGTAAGCTTTATCTTTGCAATCCCGTTAGTAGTCGGAATTCTGCATAGCTTATTTGCACTAAAGGGTTTAGCAAACTTATTACCATTTGAAATTATGATCCCGCTCCTAATTAGTATCGGGGTATACAGTATTATTTATATTGGATATTACTTCATAACAGTTCGTTCGTATTATAAGATTGTGAGTGCGAAGTAATAGGGGATAACCGTAAGAAGCTAAAGAGCCATTTACCTAATTTTTTATGAGGTAAATGGCTTTTTGTTTTTGTATATAAGTGCGACAGACATACTTAACGCGCATCAATTATGTCTATAAGACTAAAAGCATGTTTATGACCAAAGATATCTATGCATATTACAGTACGTTTTAAAGGATGTATTTCCAATACGGTCATGTACATTGTAGGAAAATAACCATTTTTATAATACGTGATCAATACTTCTACTTCTGAAATGAAGGAGCGCAATAAAGTGTCTTCAATTCTTTCTCTATCATCGTATGGTGATACTTCTCGTATGTCTTTCATGTCAGTATATTTTTTAGACATAATATTTACTTATTCTTACTTTTTATAAAAAGATTGCATATATTTACGGATTCATTTACTTAGGTGTTGTATAACAATAGACGTATTGATGGTGGCTTCCATAAAAGTTTTCTTTTATATCTATTATACCAAATAAACAAATGCAAAAGAGGTATTTATATCCAAAACCACTCCCTAATTATTAGTTGAAATAATCGAGTTGTTATTTCATGGTAAAGTATAGAAAAAGGGGGCGGGAGGTATGCTACTTATTGTTAGCCTTATATTAATTGGGATTATGTGTAGTATGAGAATAGTGTCCTTACATATGATAGAACGACAAATAATAGTGGAGCGATATGTATATTGCTCAAAATGTGATGCGAAAATTAGAAGAGGAAACTCTGCTCCTTTTTGTTCGAAGGGTAATTTAATATTTTAAAGAAGATAAAAAGGCCACAACGAACATATTTCAGTTCGTTGTGGCCTTTTTTGAATGAAGAATAATAACAAATTTCTATGTTCCACTGATAATTTCTACAGTTATCTCTATTGAAATTCCAGCGTCACCTGAACAAGTATGGCAATTAATTGGAGGTTTTGATGCACTTCCAGATTGGTTACCATATATCCCTAGCAGTAAAGTAACTGAAGGCGGACGTTTACGTCATTTGGCCAATCCTGATGGTGATGCGATCTTAGAGCGTTTAGAAGCATTTAATGAGAAAGAGCGCTACTACACATATTCAATTATGCAAGCGCCATTCCCTGTGACGAATTATTTATCTACAATCCGTGTTAAAGAAGGTAAAGATGCTAACACATCATTATTATTTATGTTCTAAAATATGTTCAACCTCATGCACACTTAATTTACTTGCCTTAGCAATCGTTTCAATTGGCATACCAAGATCATACATGCTTTTAATCATTTGCATTCTTCCCTGTTGAACGCCTTCTTTTCGACCTTTTTCCATGCCTTTTTCCATGCCCTTTTCCATGCCTCTTTCCATGCCTCTTTCCATGCCTCTTTTCATTCCTTCTTTTTCTGCGTGGGCGAATTTTGCAGCCTCATCCATTAAAACCTTTTCTCTTGCGTCATAGGCTTGTCGGAAAGAGGAATCTTGACTCATACGTTCCCACTTGTTTATTGCTTTTTGTAAAATAGGATCTCGATTCATAGCAATGTCCTCCAATGTTTTAGTTAAGTGCTCATCCTCATTTGCTGAAAGTAATAAAAGCCAACGAGCAAATGGATCCTTCCACGGATTGACTTTTTCTTCATGCCATTGTTCTGTTAACTTTGGAATTTCTACAATGTGTATTTCTATGTCGTCACTCAGGAGTTTTTGTTGTTGTGTATTCCATAATGTGCCCGCTGTATGAAATTCTTTGTGATCTGAAAACATTATGAAGTTCAATAAATTAATGGTGATGGTTTTATGAAGCGAACTGTAGGGCATCCCTTTTTGTAATTGAGATGTGTATAATTTTCCCCAATAATATAAACTGCGTTTCATCATATCGTGATTATTATTAAGTTGTATTTCTACATTTACTTTTGTTCCCGTGTTTAACGTAGCTGAAATGTCTAGAATTGATAACTTATCCTCTTCATATTCCCGGTGTAAATGTGGATCTTCTAGTTGTAGAGAAGCGATAGGCGATTCTAAAGACTCTTGTAACATAGCGTTTAAAAATGTAATTAGGATATCTTCACTACCATTCGTACCAAACAATTGTTTAAATGCAAAATCAATGCGTAAATTAACTAACTGTTGGTTGAACAAAGTTTGTCCTCTCCCTTATATGAAGGTGCTTCTTTCCTTCATTTTACCTAAAAATAACTAGGGCATGCAAATAGACCATTCTGCTATTTTTAAGTAGTATTATTAGAATTTCACAGGCAAGTGTGGCTATGTTATACTCTAGTGAATTTGAAAAGTTTATATAGAGGTGAAGATGATACAGATGCAAAAAGATATTTTGAAACTATTAGATAAAAAGCAAAGTAACTATGAATTTCCTGCCTTTGATAATGAAGATATGGATATTTCGCAAGTGAAATTCTCTCTTTTCTTTAAAGATAATAAAGATTGGTTAATGGTGTTTCAGGTTGTCGGTGTAGGATCATTAGGCATATGTAATGATATTCAAATATATGGTGATGGGGTGGATCATTTAATTGGTGATGATGGCATTTTGCAATTAAATGATGGTGATGATGAATTATTTGATGATGAAGGTGAATTTATACCGGATATTCATAAAGGCATTGTGAAAATTCGGGATCATCATTTTGAATATGAATTTACAGAAGAAGATTATGTGAATCATGGAATAGAAGTACAAACGACAGAGTCTTATCCAACATATTTCATGCGTATGCTTGCTACTTATGAAGAAGCTCGAAAATTAGTATGGTGGGATAAAGAAGAAATTTTAGAAGAGTGCGGTTTAGAAGGTGATTGGGAAGTAGCGTATGAAACGGAAGAGTGGAAACACGTTGAAGAAGAGAAAGTAAGTGAAAATGAATTTTTCCAATCAGTAGCTGCTGCAATAGAGAAGAAAGATCCAAGTGTTATTGTGAATAAGGATTGTAATACGCATTGGAAAAATTGGGTGGAGTTTGATTATGAAAACTCATATTAAAAATGAAAGCGTAGATTAAAATACCTTTCTAATAAAAAAGACGAGCTAACATGTTAAAACTTTAGCTCGTCTTTTTGTATTACACAACCGCAGGATTATAAACCATCGTAAAGTGTCCTTGTAATAATTCAATATGACAAGGCGTATGCAGCGAACTTTCTCCATCTGTATCTACTTCTTTTTCTTCTTCTGTTTCAATATGAATGGATTTCGCTTTTACGTGGAAGATGTCATTTTCATTTGAGTCTTCAAATAGTTTCTTTCCGATATAATCTTTAAATGCTTGAATGCCTGTTGATTTGACTACGAAAATATCAAGTGTTCCGTCGTCACATTTTACGTTCGGAATAAAGGATGGGATACCGCCAAGATATTCACCGTTTCCAACCATAACAAGGACAGCTTCGTCTTCATATACTTGTTCGTCGTAAGTGATTTTTACTGGGAATGTTTCAGCATTTTTGACAGTTCGAATGGTGCTTAAGTAGTAACCGATTTTACCAAGCTTTGCTTTTTCTTCTGCATCAATATTGTTTGATACTTCAGATACGAGTCCAATGCCCCAGAAGTTTAAGAAATGTTGGCCGTTTGCTTTTGCGACATCAACTGGTTTTACATGCCCTTTTGTAATGAGTTTTGCTGCTTCTGCAATATTTTGCGGAACGCCGAGTGTGCGAGAGAAGTCGTTGCAAGTTCCGCCTGGAATGATTGCCAGTGTAGGTCTAGCTTCAAGCGGTGCTAAGCCGTTTGTGCATTCAAATACAGTTCCGTCACCACCAAAGACGATAATTAAATCTACTTTACTAGCAAACTCTTGGCAATATTTTGTTGCATCACCTTGCTTTTTCGTATGAAGGATATGTAGGTTAGGAAAAGCTGCGGCAAGAGGTGGTACGATTTTCGCTAAATTTGTATGTAAGTCACCTTGCCCGGCTTTCGGATTTACGATGAGGAGTACTTTTTCAAATTTTGTCTTTGTCATTTTTCATCTCTCCCTGTAGTTTGTAATAGAAAGAAAGGAGCTGTTCCGGTGTATTTCAGAACAGCCCCTTCCTATTAATAGGGTGCTAAGATTGTCAATTATTGTCGGTAAGTCGATATATTTAAAAAATCGCCGATATAATTTAAGTTACGGTCGATATATGTAAAGAATCGCCGATATAAATTTCATGTACTATCAATTTTTTAAAAGCTAAACAATTACTCTGTTACAACTGAAGCGATAAACGGTAAGTTACGATATTTTTCTGCACAGTCGATACCGTATCCAACGATGAACTCATCTGGAATTTGGAAGCCAACGTATTCAGCTGTTAAATCAACTTTACGACGTTCTGGCTTATCAAGTAACGTACAGAATTTGAGTGCCTTTGGTTTATGCATAAAGAAGTGATCTTTTAAGAAGTGAAGCGTTAAACCAGAATCGATAATATCTTCTACGACAATTACGTTTTTCCCAGTAATGTTTACGTCGATATCTTTTAGTAGTTTCACTTTTCCTGTTGTTTCTGTTTGATTTCCGTAGCTAGATGCAGAGATGAAATCAATTGTTACATCATTTTTAATGTGACGAATTAAATCAGCAGCAAATACGAATGAACCTTTTAATACTGCGATGACTACGATTTCTTCTCCTTCAAAGTCACGCTCGATTTGAAGTGCTAGTTCTTTTACTTTTGTTTGTAATTGTTCTTCAGAAATTAAAGTGTCTTTTATTTCAATATTCATTGGAATCCTCCTACAGTGTAAAACTTGTGAACATTTCGACTGTAAAGGATAGAATAGAAAAAGTCAAAGAGGATAGTAATTTTTCACGAAAACAACGACAAAATCATCTGATGATATGATATACTAATCACAGAAGGAAAACGTTTCCAAAAAGGGTGATTATGATGAAGAAGAAGCAGTACACAAGTGTAACATTTATAAAGGCATTACTTTTAACAATTGTTCTTGGTCTGTTGGCTTATATAATTGATGTACCTGCAATTCGCATTTCACTCATTGGAATGACGCTAGTATTAGGTGCAATTTCCCATGGCATGATGTCGCAGCTGCAAGAAGCTGGACTTGATAATATGAAAAATCATATAGATAAAGAGTGAGAAACCTTCATGTATATATAATGAAGGTTTTTTCTTTTCTTACAAAAATGTAAGGTAGTTGTAAGGCAAATCGATAGTTGCATAGTAGTGTTTTGGATAAACTATGGGTGTAAGGTAAAAGGCAAGCATATTTTAGGTAAATGAAGTTTTAGGCACTCTATATGTGAAGAAGGAGTAGGAGGGCATGGAGAAACGTTGGACAACCTTTTCTTTTTTAGCGACTAGTAACACCGTAATGCTAGCTGGAGAAATGGATTTTTTGCACTTGTTTGATCAAGAAGAAGATCATTCTTCTCCCAAATTTACAATGAAATGGCGTAAATGGAGCGAAAGTTGTAGATTGGAAGAAGAGGCCCCTAACGAAGAGCAAAGAATTATTTTAACAAATCCTATTAAAGCGTGGGTTGTTCAACGTCGCAAGTGTAACGTCAAAAATCACTTCAAGAAAACTGAGCCGAGACAATTAGTTATCGCTCCGGCCCATTCTACTTCTGAATCACGCGAAAGTAACATGTAAATATTGAGACACACACCCGAAAAAACATCGTATAGATTACGATGTTTTTTCTTTTTTTACAATGAAATCTTTAAATGAACTATATTTCATCTGCATCTTATATTTATATCTCTTGTTTATTCTAGTGATACATCCGATGTGAAGTGATGTAAAACGTATAAGAGGAGAAGGATAAAATGAAAAAGAAACTATTACCAATCTGTGCAATGGCACTTTTAACAGTAGGATATTCATCAGTAGCAAGCGCAGATACTGGCACAGTAACAAAGGAAGAAGCGACGCAACTGCAGCAAGATAAAGCTAAAAAAGAAGCCGCGATTAAGGAACAGCAAAAAAATGATGTAGCGAAAAAGCAAGCCGCCCAAGTACAAGAAAAAAGTGATATGGCAAAAAAAGAAGAAGCGATAAAAGCCGAACAAAAAAATGCTACCGCTAAAAAAGAAGTAGCAAAGCCAGTTGTACAAGGTGAAAAATTACCAAACACAGCATCAAATAATGTCGCAATGATGGGTTTAAGTGGCTCTCTTATAGCGATAGGTACATTATTTGGTTGGAATCGTCGTAATAAAGTTAAGGCGTAATTAAAATATTGTCCTATAAAGAATGGGATAATTTCATATATTAAAAATGGTAGGTTATTCCTACCATTTTTTGCATGGAGGGATGAAACATGAAGTTACGCAATTATATCGGTATCATATTGATGGCTATAGGGCTATTCATGGGATCGTATTACACTTTGGAATGGTATAGAGGAAAAAGCTCTGCTCAACAATTAACGACAGAAGAAATAAAGAACCTTGAAAATATACAACATAATCAACTTTCTCATGAAGCGCCTGTAACTTCCCAAGTGCCTTCTTCTCAAACAGAACATAAAGAAGGAGAAAAGGTAGCGATGTTAAATATACCGAAAATAAAGAAGAGGTTTTCTATATATTGGGAAGCGAATGATGTGACTTTGAAAAAAGGAGTTGGTATGTTCGTTAGTGATTTAACGACAACGCCATCTGGAGGAGGACATACTGTACTTAGTGGGCATCGAGATACTGTATTTACAGATTTAGGAGAGTTAAAAGAAAAGGATACCCTTATGTTAGAGTATGATAATAAAAATTACACATATGAAATTCAGAAAATATGGATTACCCGTGCGGATGATCGTACTGTTATTATAAAAAAAGAAGAACCAATATTAACACTGACAACTTGCTATCCATTTGATTATATAGGTGATGCACCAGATAGATATATTATCGAGGCGAAGCTAACTGCTAGTTATTCAAAATAAAATTGTAGTTTCTGAAAGCGGGAGGGGGTAAAGAATACAGGGGATGGTGTGTTATTTTACTTCTATTTACCGAAAAAGGCGTAGACAATATGATCTACGCTTTTTTTGTTTATTTTTATATTATCTTTATCTAATCTTTATTTTTAAAGGGTATAATTTAGTTAGAAAATGAGGTTGTGTAAGGAGTCGATAAACCGTGCATAGCAAGTGGCTAAGTATAATGGTATTTATTTTCTTTTGCGCATTTATTGTATTTTTAATTGATATTACGATATGAAAGAAGAGCGCTAATTAAGCGCTCTTCTTTGATGTATTCATTTGAGAAGCACCGATGCTTTTGAATAAGCGTGGTGAAGTTCTAAATAAAAGGAGTAGTAATACTGTACATAAAGCGAAAGAACCAATCATTGTACTACCGTTTACAATTAATGAATATAGCACAGCAGATTGACCTTTTGGTGCATATTGTCCCCAGAAAATAATACCGGCGATAAAGTGACAGAAGTAGCGAGCGAAACTACCGACAAATGTGGCAAGAATAATGTAAACAAGTGCGTTCTTTTTTTTGTTTTGTTTTGATGCGGGTTTATCTTTACGGCTACCCAAACTGGATTGGTCTTCGTTAGATACTGCAAGTGCTTTTTGAATTGGACGATAGAATAAACCAGCAAATCCGATAAAAGCAAAGGCAATGAAGTATTCAATGAATGCTTGAATAGGTGTTAAAATGTAAGCATCACCTACAACAATTTGTAATAGTCCCCAAATTAAGCCTCCTAAGAAAGCCATTTTGAAGCCCCAGCGGTATGCGATAATAAAAATAGGAATCATTGCAAATGAAATGGAACCACCTGTTGGAAGTTTAAGTGATAGTGGTAAAATGTCGATAATCATGGCGAAGGCTGCAAGAATAGCAGATTCGATCATCGCTTGTAAATTGGTGTTACGCATGTTGTCTCCCCCTAAATCCAAGTTATACAAAAAAGAATAGATATCATAGGAGGATACGAAATACGTAAATAAAAAAGAGGTATGTATTTCGGACGTTTGCACAATCCCTGCGTTAGCATTAACTAACAGGTTCGAAGGGTCGGAACGAAGTGTTCCCTCTCAGCGGCATGGCTCCCCCTGTAATAACGAGATTCTTTATTTGCTATTGTTTATTGTAAGCGAAATGGATGAGAATGGCAAATGAATCTAGTATGACAATTATTGAAATATAATTGTATTGAAATGTTAATAAATATGAAGCAAAAAGGTATAGTCCAAATGAAATAGAGTATGCTATAATTTTCTTGAAAATAATTATCATTCTCTTCTGAGGGGGAAGGTTATGAGTTTAGTAGATATTAAGATTGGTGAGAAAGTGTTAGTAAAAAGTATTCAGTCGTTAGATCAGTTATTAAAAAGAAGACTGGCTGCTTTTGGTCTTTCTGAAGGAAGCGAGCTTCGTATAAAGCAGAAAGCGATGTTTAAAGGTCCTTGTACATTGGAGTGTCGTGGGCAGTTAATTAGTATTCGTCATTGTGACGCGAAAATGATAAAGGTGGAATTAGCGTGAATAAGGTAGCTTTGCTAGGGAATCCGAATACAGGGAAAACATCATTATTTAATGCGCTTACTGGTTCTTATGAGTATGTAGGAAATTGGAGCGGTGTAACAGTAGAAAAAAAGGTTGGTAAATTAAAAGATAAGCAAGGAACATTAATTGATTTACCAGGCGTCTATGATTTAAATCCAGTTTCACGTGATGAAGGTGTCGTTACGAATTTTCTACTAACAGACGAATTTCATCATATGTTAAATATTGTGGATTCTTCGCAATTTGAGCGAAATATGCATTTAACGTTGCAATTACTTGAGTTTGGTAAGCCGGTTTCAATTGGTTTAAATATGGTTGATGTGGCGAAGCAAAGAGGAATTGTTATTGATGTAAAACGATTATCAGAAATATTAGGTGTAACAGTCGTTCCTGTCATCGCAAGAACCGGAAAAGGCTGTGAAGAATTACTTACGACTCTTAAAGAGAATGGCAAAAAAGAGAAAGAACCATTCATTATTTCATATGGTGTACAAATGGATGAAGGAATTGGAGAAGTAATTGCTCTTTTAGAGACAGCGAATTATGAGCATCCGAGATGGTTAGCCCTTCAATTTCTAAGCAATAACGAAGTAGTAGAAAAAGAAATGAAAGCACTACCAATTTATAAGGAACTTGTAGCCGTTCGATCTCGCTTAGAAGGAAAACTTGATTGTACGTTGGAGGAGCACATTTACAAAACTCGTGAAGCGTATATTGAAAAGTTAAAAACAAATGTTATGAAGCATGAGAAAGAAGGGAAAATTCCTTTTTCGGAAAAAATCGATAAGTTAATTACACATAAAATTTTAGGACTTCCAATCTTTTTAGCAGTTATGTTTTTTATTTTTCAGGTTACGTTTACGTGGATTGGGACACCGTTATCTGATATGTTAGATGGCTTTTTTGGTGGGCAGCTTACGGATTGGGTAACGGCTGGACTTACAAGTGTTGGTGCCTCTGATTTTATTCAAGCACTCGTTACAGAAGGTATTATCGCCGGCGTTGGTGCTGTGTTAGTATTCGTGCCACAAATCTTTGCACTATTCTTTTTCATTTCATTATTAGAAGACTCAGGATATATGGCGCGAATTGCAGTTGTTATGGATAGAATTATGGAGTTCTTTGGCTTAAACGGTAAAGCTTTTATTCCGATGATTATCGGTTTTGGATGTAACGTTCCAGGTATTATGGCGGCAAGAACAATTGAACAGGAGAAAGAGCGTTTACTTACAATTTTAGTAACACCATTTATGTCTTGTTCAGCACGTTTACCTGTATATGCATTATTTGCAGGAGTATTCTTCCCTAATAGTCAGGCGACTGTTGTATTTTCTTTATATGTTGCAGGGATTGTTCTGGCATTACTCGTTACAAAAATTATGTCTCTTACGATTTTGAAAGCGGAAAAATCTATTTTCGTAATTGAATTACCTCCTTACCGTGTGCCGCAAGCGAAAACGTTATGGCTGAGCACATGGGAGAAAGGGAAAGGATTTGTTCGTAAAGCTGGTACATTCATTTTCGGTGGTTCTGTTGTCATTTGGTTATTAAACTATGCAGGTCCATCAGGATTTGGTGTTGATATGGGCGACAGTTATTTAGCGATGATTGGTGGATTTATCGCACCATTATTTGCACCGCTCGGCTTTGGAACGTGGCAAGCTGGGGCATCCCTTTTAACAGGATTTTTAGCGAAAGAAGTTGTCGTTTCAACAATGGCGATTATTTATGCGGTGAAAGAAGATGTGCTAGGAAATGTAATGGGGGCACATTATACGGCATTATCAGCGTACGCATTTATGTTCTTTGTTTTATTATATGTTCCATGCTTAGCGACAGTAGCTGTTATTAAACGTGAAACGGGATCAGCGAAATGGACGATTTTCTCTGTCGTTTATCCATTAGTTGTTGCTTATGTATTAACGCTCATTATATACCAAGTTGGATCCTTACTCGGATTCTAGAAGGAGATGTATTAAGGTGATGGTCAATATTATAATTGGAGCTATCATTTTTGGTTATGCAGCATATACGCTAGTGAATTTTGTAAAGAGAAGTAAAAAAGGAAAATGCGCAGCATGTTCTTTAAATAAGTCATGTCAGTCACAAACGTGTAGTCCGGATATGGAGCAAATTGCTCACAAATAGAAAAGAGCTTTGCGATTTCGCAAAGCTTTTTTTCTATTATTTTTTAATTTTTACAAGTTGAGAAGCTTCTACTCCGTTGTAACCAGGGAATTCTTTACTTGGGTCTTTATCGAATTTTAATACACCTACAGATTTTTCATCACCTTTTACATTGCTGTAAGTTGCGTCATCAACAATTGCGTACATATCTGTATATGCGCGGCCACTTCCGATAATTGTGTTGCCTTCATATTTTAATTTCGCACCATCAAGTGTAGTATTTTCAACTTTCTCTTTTGCAAATAATACACCTTGTTCTGTCGTTACAGCGGGTAATTTATCAAGTGGTTTCGTGTTGTCATTTTCATCCACTTTGCTAAGTAACTCTTTTTTTACGAGTTCTTCACCAGTTTTTTTATCCATTACAAGAACTTTTTTACCATCTAATGTTGTCATTTTCATTTTATAGAAGTCTTTTTCTTTCACTTCTTTTTTGTTTTTATCTGTAATTTGCTGAACCTGCTCTTCTGATCCGTACAGTACAAAGCCGTTCGCTTTATCTCCTAATAAAGAACAACCTGATAATGCTCCAAGTGAAATTGCTGCCGCTAATCCGATACCTACTAATTTTTTCATGATGATTTCTCCTTTTTGTCTGTTATATAGAAAATACAATTTTTGTATTAGTACTTACATATGGAGAAGCTTGTTTGCTGCTTCTGGTATTAGTGTATAAGAAATATGGAAACGTAACTATCGAGTTAGCTTACAGTAACATTACAATAATGTAATTTAGAGAAAGTACGTGAAATAAGTTAATTCTAAGGATAAATAATGAGAATATATTAGGAATACAATATTATATATGGAATGTCATATTATATTAGATATATTTTGGAAATAACATGTAAGGACATCTTTGTTTTGTTATAATGAACACATAGGCTGTAAAAATGAATATTCTTTACTGTAAAGGAAGATTTTTACGTTTTCCAAGTAGTGAATTTGAAATATGAGGTATATCATAGGAGGAATTCGGATGTCTGTATTTAAACGATTACGAGATTTAACAATGTCAAATGTGTATTCATTAATTGAAAAAGCGGAAGATCCAGTTAAGATGACGGATCAATATTTACGTGATATGCAAGCGGATGTACAAGAAGCTGAGAAAAGTGTAGCAGCTCAAATCGCACTTGAGAAGAAATTTAAATTATTATTTGAAGAGCAAGAAGCACTTGTGAAAAAACGTGAAGAACAAGCTCATATGGCTGTTCAAGCTAGTAACTTAGACCTTGCGCGCCGTGCACTAGAAGAAAAACAAAACGCAGAGCAAAAGATGAATGAGTATAAAGCAAGCTATGAGCAAAACAAAGCTGCTGCTGATAATCTTCGTGCGAAGTTAGAAGAAATGCGTAAGCAATTAACGGAGCTGAAAAATAAACGTGAAACACTTGTAGCGCGTGTAAATGCAGCGAAAGCACAAAAGAATATTAATCAGGCGATGTCTGGATTTGATTCGAATTCAGCAAAAGCTGGTTTAAGCCGTATGGAAGAGAAAGCTCTTCAATTAGAGGCTGAAGCAGAAGCAAGCGGTGAAGTTTATAAAAAAGAAAAATCATTAGATGATGAATTCGCAAGCTTAAACAAGAATTCTGCTGTTGACGATGAATTAGCTCGTATTATGAAGCAGTATGAGAAATAATATAGAATAGAGACAAATGAACCGACATGTCTAAATACATTCATGTCGGTTTTCTATTACAGTTAGAGGAGGTTTTGCAATGTCGTGGATGAATGTAGTAGCCATGCTTGTATGGACTGGAGCGAGTGCAGCACTTTTATTTGCAATTATGTGGGTTGATTCGATTTTTACAAAATACAATGATTTAAAAGAAATAAAAAATGGGAATACCGCTGTAGCAACTCGTTTCGTCATGAAATTATTTGCGCAAGGTTACATTTTATCTCAATCGATTACGAAAGCAAATGACTTATGGCAGGCGCTTCTTGCTTCAGCAGTTTCTTTCGTCATTTTATTAGTAGTCGAAATGTTTATTGAATTTGTATTAAAGAAAATGGCTGGTCTTGATTTAGAAGAAGGTACGAAAGAAGGCAGTGTTGCGCATGCGATGTTAGCTGGATCCTTACATATTGTTGGGGCACTTATTTTAGGTGCTTGTTTATAAAGAGAAAAGGAGGGGTAGATCATGAGTTTATTTAAACGTATTAAAAATATAATGAAAAGCCCAGAGCCGCCGAAGCCAGAAAAGAGTCTTTTAACGTTAGCTCCTGGCGATATGATTGAAGTTTCGTTAGTCATGTATGAGTTAACGGGGAAAACGAGTATGCATTCTCGCAAGGAAATTGTTTTAACGTTGCAGGACGGGAAAGATATTCGTTATTTAAAAATTGAAGATCGTGAAAATACGTATTACAAATTATATACGCCAATTGATGGTCGTTTAGATTCAATTGATGAAATTCCGACGACAATTGAAATGGATGATATGGAGTACCATATGGAAGAACAATATAACGGACGTGTTGTTGTGATGGGGAAAACACCATTTTCTGCTTCAGAGGAACAGTACGTGTGGGAATTCCAATCTGATAACCGAAAATTATTACGTATTGAATGGCAAAATGGTCGCACAATGATGTATGAGGGAGAAGCAATTATTCCTGCTGATGTACAAATTATAAGAGCAACGTAAGGGGGCGTAATCATGTCAAACCGATTGTTTACCATGATTAAATCGTTTGTGATCCCTATACTTGCTATCGTTACATTACTTGTTGTTGCTGGTTATGCCTTATCAGGTTGTCAAGGCGGGCAGACAAAGTCAATTCAAGACCGTTATCCACTCGAGTCTGTCGCAAAGGAAGGTAAACAAGAATCTTACGTGTATAGGGCCGCCAATCGGTCAGTTCCTGAAGTCGCGAAGGAACTTATAGCCGAAAGGAAACCGAAGCAAGCATCCAAAGAAGACGAAAATCAAATGTTTCTCGTTTATTCGGATAAAATGTATAACCTTCAAAAGGATAAAGAGAAACCATCTGATACGTTAATTGAAGTAAGTAATGAAGAATTTGTTCGTCAAAATTACCAACCGTCCTTCCTGCAAGGATATCTTATGGGAAGTATATTAAACGATATATTCGGTTCGAAAAAATCATCATCGGGTGATTACCGCGGATATAATGACAGACAAAATCATAAACCAGTTATCCCGGAAAGGCCACCTACGAAAGAAGAAAAGAAAACCCCGCCTCCAATTACGAAGGAAGGGAAAGGATCTATCATTAAGCGAGGCGATAATGTAGATTCGAAATCTTCTGTAGGAGATACAGGAAGTATTACGAAAAAAGGAAGTAACACGCCTCCGCCTTCTACTGGAAGCAAAGGGAAAATCACGAAAAATCCAGGTGGTTCAAGCGGATCAGATGTGAAGCCGAAATCATCTATTAAAACGCCACCAAAGAATACATCTCCCCCGAAAACAAGGGTTGGTGGTTCAGGGAAAGTTACGAAGAGAAGATAATATAGAGACCGAGAAGTGGGATTTACTTTTCGGTCTTTTTCGTTATGGGAATTAATTCCTTGTAGCTGGTACAATTAAGGCATAAGGAGGAGATTGTTATGACTATGTATAAAAGATTTAGTGTAATTATGTTCCTCGTCTTATTCCTCAGTTTGTTTATTAGCGCAACGATGAGATTTCACTTTGTAGTAGGTATTCTATGGATATTATGTACATGTACTCTCTTTTTATATATTCCGCTACGCTTTCAACAGGAATTGCCTGCCTTTCAAAAATACGTAGCATGGATTAAAAGCGGGGGAAGATGGGGCGAGTAAAAATATATCAGCGATTATTAGAATATATCGACCGCAACTCGAAATATATCAGCGATTATTAGAATATATCGACCGTAACTCGAAATATATCAGCGATTATCGGAATATATCGACCACAACTCAAAATATATCAGCGATTATCGGAATATATCGATCGTAACTCGAAATATATCAGCGATTATCGGAATATATCGACTTACCGACAAAAACTGACAACGATAGCAACTTAATAATAAGAAGAGGGTGTGCCAACATATTGGCACACCCTCGTTTTTCATAATGATTAATGAATATCACGTTTCTTAAAGTTACCGCCTTTTACTTCTGCTACGTCATAAACTGTAATAAAGGCATTGGGATCAATTTCATTAATAAGGTCTTTCATTTTACTTTCTTCTAAACGGTTAATTACACAAGAAATTTCTTTAAATTGCTCTCTTGAATAACCACCATACACTTCATTGTATGTTGCACTTCGGCCTAAACGATCGCGAATGGTTTCTACCATTAATTCAGGCTCTTTTGTGATGATTTTAAATGTTTTCGAACCACTTAAACCAACTTCAACGATATGAATCACTCTTGAAGCAATAAAGTAAGCAATTGCCGAAAGGATAGCGCCTTGAAGACCGAATACTGTTGATACGAAAATAAATACGAACATGTTTAAGAATAAAATAAGGTCACTTGTTCCGAAAGGTAATTTACGAGAAAGTAATACAGCTAGCATATCGATTCCATCTAATGCTCCGCCGTTACGTAATGCTAGTCCCATACCAAAACCGATAATAATACCGCCAGCAACTGTAACTAATAATGTATCGCCTTCAATAATAGTTGGTACTCCGTGCATGACAACGGTACCTACTGCTAATGAAGCAATCCCGATAATGGAATAAATTGCAAAGCTTCTACCGATTTGCTTATATCCTAACCAAACGAAAGGAATGTTAATAACTGCGATTAGAGCCCCTAATGGCAATCCAAATAATCTTGAACTAACGATACTTAAACCAGTCACACCACCGTCGGATACGTTATTTGGAATTAATACCGCTTCTAATCCGTACGCTGTGATAAGTGCCCCAATAATAATCATCAAAGATTTTGAAGCGAATTTTAGCTTATTGGGCTTGTTTTTGATAATTTTTTCCATGTAATGTCCTCGTTTCAAACTAGTTTCTTGTTTGTTACATCATTCACACCTAAATTCCATTTTAACATTTTATTTGAAAAAATTCCTCTTTACTGGGTGTATGCAGGAGATATTATCACCGTATTGTCTTTAAAATATTTTTGAAATGAGTATAAGAAAACCCATCCTTAAAAAGGATGGGCTGTTGTTAAGAAAATAAAAAACTAATGACTGTTAGGAATAAAGCGAAGCCTAAAATTGTTCCGCATACTTTCATATGGCGCTTACGTCCCATCACGACGATTGCGACATATTCGCGAATCATTGCATTAGGCCAATAATAAAAGGCTGTTTTTGACCCGATTCCTTGGCTATTCAGACCAGCTTGTTTTGCATATATGCCAGCACGGAAAAGATGGAAATTATTCGTTGTAAAAATACTTCTATATTTACCGTCTGGTTTTAACGAATCCATAATTTCTTTAGAGAACGACATGTTTTGACATGTGTTGACAGAGCGGTTTTCCTGCACAGTATGTTCAATTGGAATTCCTTTTTCAATCGCGTAATTTTGCATTGCTTCCGCTTCTGGAAGACCTTCATCTGGACCTTGTCCACCAGAGAAAATGATTGTTGGTGGTGTATTCACAGCAGCTTGTTTCCAGTAAAAGTCGATCGCTTTATTAATGCGACTTGCAAGTAAAGGAGGCACTTTGTCGTTAATTAAGCCGCTACCAAGAACGATGATGAAATCTTGGTTACGTCTCGGTCTGTTGAATTGGTATAAAAAATATGCGCTTAAGAAGTTAGACAAATGTACAAAGAAATACATAGTTATAAGAGAAATAGCAGCAAAAATAAATTGAAAATGCTCTGAGAATAAACTTGCGGGATTTATGATAGGAAGCATCATAAAGAATAAAATACCTAAAGCAGCAATTAAAGTTAAAGAATTTGTGAAGCGTCTTCCTTCACGTCTCATCAAGATTCTAGCATTAAGAAATAGTCCAAACATTAAAGCGACTATAGCAAAAGGGATCATTACAACTAGTGCTATCATAGGAATAATAACGATAAAATGTAAGGAGTTACTACCAGACTCATAGGAGGCGATAACGCAAAATAATAAAAATGAACAGAAAAAGGCATTAAATAAAAAGCCGTTTATTATTTTTCGTGGATCTTTTAAGTAAGAGATAAGAAAAATAATAAACAATATAAGAGGAATAATTCCGAAATACATAAATATAGTACACCTCAATTTGTATAAGAATTTGACATACCTTTTATATTACATGATTTTATAATTGAAAATGAAAGAAAAAGGATTTTGAATTTTCTTGATGAAACATATGGTAAAAGTAAAATGACTGAAAAGGAACTTGATAGGGGAGTTTTTTCTGTTTGCATATTATGTCTATTTTGAATGAAAGAGGATTAAAATATGAATGGCTTTCTTTTTTTATATTATCCCTAATAAATTTTTGAAGAAGTTAACTGTCTCTAAACTTGCCATCCATGCTTAGCAAAAAAAGAATCCCTTTGGATTCTTTTTTGTGTTCGACATGATATGACAAAATGTATTTTTATATTTTGTTATTATGTTAGATGGTTAATAAGAAAAGTAAAAGGGGACCTTAGAATGAATTTAAAGAAAATCTTTTTAACAGGTGCGATTGTCGTAACAACTGCATTTACATCAATTGGAACTGCACAAGCAAGTATTAGCTTTAAAGATGTTCCAGCTGGTCATTGGTCTTATAAAGCAATTTTAGATTTAGCAAGTAAAAATATTGTTACTGGATACGGAAATGGAATTTTTGGATTTGGTGATGATGTAACTCGTGAGCAAGTTGCTAGACTTATGTATCTGCAACTAAAGCCGGAATCGAAAGAGAATTACAATAATCCGTATAATGATATTAATGATCATTCAACAAGTTTTAAAAAGGAAATTTTAGCATTAACAGAAATGGGGATTTTTGCAGGAGATGAAAAAGGAAACTTTAGACCAAAAGCTTCTTTGACTCGTGAAGAAATGGCTCAAGTGTTAACAAATGCATATAAATTAGTGGCAAAATCAGAGCATACATTTGTAGATGTAGATAGAAAATCATGGTCGAATAAAGCGATTAGCGCTGTGCAATCTAATAAAATTGCCGCTGGAACAGGCGATAATATGTTTTCACCTAAGATGAATGTAACTCGTGAACAATATGTACAATTCTTATATAATGCGACATTACCATATGAGGAAAGACCGGGAGCAAATCAAGAACCAAAGCGCTTTGCTAATTGTAAAGAAGCAAATGATGCTGGGTTTTATGATATTACAAGTGATAGTCCATACTACGGTAAGCATTTAGATCGTGATGGAGATGGAATTGCTTGTGAGAGAGAGAAGAGCGGTAAATAAGAAAAAGCACTCANNTGAGTGCTTTTTCTTATTTATACATGCTATTTTTGTAGGCGATGTTCATAAAATGAAAGTAACGAAACGAAAGTAGGTGACAACATGCCGGCAGTTGTAGAAGGAGTTATTATTGAAAACTGCAATGGGACGATTAATTTAGGCGATAAATATAACGTGCAGCCAATTGAAAAGACGAAAGCTTATAATGGATCGGGATCATCGAATACAGGAATGAAAGTCCAAACATTTAGTGGTGTTAGTACAGCAGATATAGAGGATAGTGATGCGAATGACCAAGGACTGCAATTTACGTTATAGTGTAGCAAAGGGGTATAAAATGATGAATTTGCCCTGTGTTACGATCTAGCTGTAAGCTGTTTATAGTTGTTAGATTAGAAATATACTATATTATTGAAAATCATACGTATAAAAAAGACACTTCAAACGAAGTGTCTTTTTTCAGCTTAGTGATACCCTTTAGCAGAGTCTTTATGAATTTTATTTTTAAAGATGCTATAGCTCCAAAGTTGGTAACCGATAACGATTGGTACCATGACCATTGCAACGAAGAACATAATTTTTAAGTTTAATTCACTACCTGCTGCGTTGTATAACGTTGTGCTATACGCATCGTTAATACGAGATGGTAACATTCTTGGGAACATACCTGCAAAACCAGTTGTCATAAACATTGCGATTGTTAAGCAAACGAATGTGAATGCAAGGCCGATTTTATGTTTGTACACCATAATAAGTGCGAGTACACTCATTAACATTGCTAGTACTGGAAGAATAAATAGTACAGGATATTCCGTAAAGTTTTGGAATAGGTTTGTACGATTGGCAGTTGCTACATAGAAGATGGCTAAAATGATAGCAGCTGCCATTGAAAATGGTCGTGCGATTTTATAAGCGCGATCAGATACTTCACCAGTCGTTTTAATCATTACCCAAAGGGCACCAGATACGACGAATATAGCAGTGAAGAAGAGACCACCTAAAATACCATAATGATTTAATAAGCTAAGTAAGTTTCCTTCATAACCGTTTTTTCCGATTTCTAGCCCGTAATATAGATTAGCGAATGTAACGCCGAATAAGAAGGCGATTAGGAAACTACCAATTGTAAATGCCCATTTACAAGTTTTTTGCCAAATTGGTGAATCGTCTTTGTGCATAAATTCAAGTCCAGCGGCGCGAGCAAATAGTGCAAGTAATACTAAAAATAACGGCGTATATAGATAACTAAACATATTTGCATATGTGATTGGAAAGGCAGCAAATGTTGCGCCGCCAGCTGTAATTAACCATACTTCATTACCACCCCAGAACGGGCCAATTGCTTCTTGTAATTGATTTCGTTCTTGTCGGTCTTTCGCAACGAACGGGAAAATCATCCCGTTACCGAGTGCGTAGCCATCAAGGATAAAGTAAACTGTCCAAATCACACCCCATAAACCGAACCAGATGATTGCAAGTGTATCATGAGACATGAGCCGCACCTCCTTCAGCAGGTTCTTCTAATGCAGCAGGTCCTTTTTTCGCGAACTTTAGCATTAAGTATACGTCTGCAATTAAGAGTAGAGTATAGAATAATATTAAACTAATTAATGAGAACCAAATTTGTGGAACGGATATAGGTGACACAGATTCTGCTGTACGCATTAGTTTATATACTGTCCACGGTTGGCGACCTACTTCAGCGACAACCCAGCCAGCATTAATCGCAATGTATGGAAGTAAGACAGACCACATTGTAATTTTTAAATAACGTGTTGAGTTTTCTAGTTTTCCTTTTCGGTTTAAATAGAAACCATACCAAGTTAATGCCATAAAGAACATACCAAGTGCAACCATTAAGCGGAAGCTATAGTACACGAGGTTAACGTTTGGACGATCTTCTTTCGGAATATCTTTTAAACCAGTAATTTCGCCATCAAATGAGTTTGTATAGAAGAAACTTCCTAGTTTTGGAATCGTAAGGAATTCAAAATTCTTTTCATTTTCTACATCAGGAATTTGAATGATTGAGAAACCCTGTCCTTTGCCAGTTTCCCAAACTGCTTCCATCGCAGCCCCTTTAGCTGGTTGATATTTAGCTGCGGATACACCAGATTGATGTCCCATAAATGGTGTAACAGTTGCAGCGAATAATCCTAACATTAAACCAAACTTAAATGATTTTTTGAAGAATTCCACTTCGTTTTTACGTAGTAAGTGATAGGCACTAATCGCCATAACGAAGAAAGCACCAACGATATAACAACCAATTACAGTATGGAAGAACATGTTCCAAGCGTATGGGTTTGTAACTAGCGCCCAGAAATCATTTAATTCAGCGCGGCCGTTACGTACTACGTAGCCAACAGGATTTTGCATGAAACCGTTCGCTGTAATAATCCAAAGGGCAGAAATATTTGTTCCAAGTGCGACCATCCACATACAGAAGGCACGGAACTTTGGTGAAATTTTGTCTTTACCGAATAACCATATCCCCATGAAGGTAGATTCTAAGAAGAAGGCAACAAGTGCTTCGATTGCGAGAGGTGATCCGAAAATATCTCCCATATATTTGGAGTACTCAGACCAGTTTGTTCCAAATTGGAATTCCATCGTAATCCCGGTTATAATCCCCATTACGAAGTTAATTGTAAATAATTTACCCCAGAAATTTGCCATTTTGCGGTATGTTGGATTCAATGTGCGGGCGTATTGAGTTTCCATACATGCTACTAAAATAACAAGTCCGATTGTCAAAGGTACAAATAAAAAGTGATAAAAAATAGTAATTGCAAATTGAAAACGACTCAGTAACAGAACGTCGGACATAATAAATACTCACTCCTTTTTACATTATCTACAATTAGTTTATAGTGAAAATAGGAATAAGGTATGTGAGACTTGTTACAAAGCTGTGTGTATATTTTGAAAGAATTATGTCGGTTATCTGAAAATATATTGCTTTTATAATAAAACAATATCCTTTTTGAGTTTTTTAAATTTTGGTACACTATATATGTAATGTAAATGAGAGAAAAGAGGGTAACTAACTGTTACGAT